>NZ_BNED01000005.1:6957500-8236684 GCF_016755875.1 Streptomyces spororaveus
TAGGCCCCGGGGAGCTGCCAACTGAGCTTTGATCCGGGGGTGTCCGAATGGGGAAACCCGGCAGTCGTCATGGGCTGTCACCCACTGCTGAACACATAGGCAGTGTGGAGGGAACGAGGGGAAGTGAAACATCTCAGTACCCTCAGGAAGAGAAAACAACCGTGATTCCGGGAGTAGTGGCGAGCGAAACCGGATGAGGCCAAACCGTATGCGTGTGATACCCGGCAGGGGTTGCGCATGCGGGGTTGTGGGAATTCTTTTGATCGGTCTGCCGGCCGGTCGGCGAGTCAGAAACCGTTGATGTAGTCGAAGGACATGCGAAAGGTCCGGCGTAGAGGGTAAGACCCCCGTAGACGAAACATCAGCGGCTTGCTTAAGAATCTCCCAAGTAGCACGGGGCCCGAGAAATCCCGTGTGAATCTGGCGGGACCACCCGCTAAGCCTAAATATTCCCTGGTGACCGATAGCGGATAGTACCGTGAGGGAATGGTGAAAAGTACCGCGGGAGCGGAGTGAAATAGTACCTGAAACCGTGTGCCTACAAGCCGTGGGAGCGTCGCTCATTGGGTTTACCCAATGGGTCGTGACTGCGTGCCTTTTGAAGAATGAGCCTGCGAGTTAGCGGTGTGTAGCGAGGTTAACCCGTGTGGGGAAGCCGTAGCGAAAGCGAGTCCGAATAGGGCGATTGAGTTGCACGCTCTAGACCCGAAGCGGAGTGATCTAGCCATGGGCAGGTTGAAGCGGAGGTAAGACTTCGTGGAGGACCGAACCCACCAGGGTTGAAAACCTGGGGGATGACCTGTGGTTAGGGGTGAAAGGCCAATCAAACTCCGTGATAGCTGGTTCTCCCCGAAATGCATTTAGGTGCAGCGTCGTGTGTTTCTTGCCGGAGGTAGAGCACTGGATAGGCGATGGGCCCTACCGGGTTACTGACCTTAGCCAAACTCCGAATGCCGGTAAGTGAGAGCACGGCAGTGAGACTGTGGGGGATAAGCTCCATGGTCGAGAGGGAAACAGCCCAGAGCATCGACTAAGGCCCCTAAGCGTACGCTAAGTGGGAAAGGATGTGGAGTCGCAGAGACAACCAGGAGGTTGGCTTAGAAGCAGCCACCCTTGAAAGAGTGCGTAATAGCTCACTGGTCAAGTGATTCCGCGCCGACAATGTAGCGGGGCTCAAGCGTACCGCCGAAGTCGTGTCATTGCAGCAATAGGGCCAACGCCCGCTGTGATGGGTAGGGGAGCGTCGTGTGCCGGGTGAAGCAGCAGCGGAAGCTAGTTGTGGACGGTTCACGAGTGAGAATGCAGGCATGAGTAGCGATACACACGTGAGAAACGTGTGCGCCGATTGACTAAGGGTTCCTGGGTCAAGCTGATCTGCCCAGGGTAAGTCGGGACCTAAGGCGAGGCCGACAGGCGTAGTCGATGGACAACCGGTTGATATTCCGGTACCCGCTTTGAAACGCCCAATATCGAATCAGGCGATGCTAAGTCCGTGAAGCCGTTCCGGACCCTTCGGGGAAAGGAAAGTGGTGGAGCCGACGAACCAGACTTGTAGTAGGTAAGCGATGGGGTGACGCAGGAAGGTAGTCCAGCCCGGGCGGTGGTAGTCCCGGGGTAAGGGTGTAGGCCGAGGGGTAGGCAAATCCGTCCCTCATTAAGGCTGAGACCTGATGCCGAGCCGATTGTGGTGAAGTGGATGATCCTATGCTGTCGAGAAAAGCCTCTAGCGAGTTTCATGGCGGCCCGTACCCTAAACCGACTCAGGTGGTCAGGTAGAGAATACCGAGGCGTTCGGGTGAACTATGGTTAAGGAACTCGGCAAAATGCCCCCGTAACTTCGGGAGAAGGGGGGCCATCACTGGTGATCGGACTTGCTCCGTGAGCTGGGGGTGGCCGCAGAGACCAGCGAGAAGCGACTGTTTACTAAAAACACAGGTCCGTGCGAAGCCGTAAGGCGATGTATACGGACTGACGCCTGCCCGGTGCTGGAACGTTAAGGGGACCGGTTAGTGACCTTTCGGGGTTGCGAAGCTGAGAACTTAAGCGCCAGTAAACGGCGGTGGTAACTATAACCATCCTAAGGTAGCGAAATTCCTTGTCGGGTAAGTTCCGACCTGCACGAATGGCGTAACGACTTCTCGACTGTCTCAACCATAGGCCCGGTGAAATTGCACTACGAGTAAAGATGCTCGTTTCGCGCAGCAGGACGGAAAGACCCCGGGACCTTTACTACAGTTTGATATTGGTGTTCGGTTCGGCTTGTGTAGGATAGGTGGGAGACTTTGAAGCAGCCACGCCAGTGGTTGTGGAGTCGCCGTTGAAATACCACTCTGGTCGTGCTGGATGTCTAACCTCGGTCCGTGATCCGGATCAGGGACAGTGTCTGATGGGTAGTTTAACTGGGGCGGTTGCCTCCCAAAGGGTAACGGAGGCGCCCAAAGGTTCCCTCAGCCTGGTTGGCAATCAGGTGTTGAGTGTAAGTGCACAAGGGAGCTTGACTGTGAGACCGACGGGTCGAGCAGGGACGAAAGTCGGGACTAGTGATCCGGCGGTGGCTTGTGGAAGCGCCGTCGCTCAACGGATAAAAGGTACCCCGGGGATAACAGGCTGATCTTCCCCAAGAGTCCATATCGACGGGATGGTTTGGCACCTCGATGTCGGCTCGTCGCATCCTGGGGCTGGAGTCGGTCCCAAGGGTTGGGCTGTTCGCCCATTAAAGCGGTACGCGAGCTGGGTTTAGAACGTCGTGAGACAGTTCGGTCCCTATCCGCTGTGCGCGTAGGAATATTGAGAAGGGCTGTCCCTAGTACGAGAGGACCGGGACGGACGAACCTCTGGTGTGCCAGTTGTCCTGCCAAGGGCATGGCTGGTTGGCTACGTTCGGGAGGGATAACCGCTGAAAGCATCTAAGCGGGAAGCCTGCTTCAAGATGAGTATTCCCACCTCCTTGAGAGGGTAAGGCTCCCAGTAGACGACTGGGTTGATAGGCCAGATGTGGAAGCCCGGTAACGGGTGAAGCTGACTGGTACTAATAGGCCGAGGGCTTGTCCTCAGTTGCTCGCGTCCACTGTGTTAGTTCTGAAATAACGAACAGCTGTGTCCATGCCAGCGTGTTCAAATTTCATAGTGTTTCGGTGGTCATAGCGTTAGGGAAACGCCCGGTTACATTCCGAACCCGGAAGCTAAGCCTTTCAGCGCCGATGGTACTGCAGGGGGGACCCTGTGGGAGAGTAGGACGCCGCCGAACAATCATTGCGGAAGCCCCGCACCAAACCTTCGGGTTCGGTGCGGGGCTTTTCTGCGTTCGGGACACGTGTGCGGTCTCCTGTAGGGTCAGGGGGCATCGAACGACCAATTTCTACAGTCACAGTGGAGGCCCCCGGGTGGAGGTCCAGGAGACTCGGGTTCAGACTGACCGAATTTTCACCATTCCCAACATCCTGAGCATGGCTCGCCTGGCCGGCGTGCCCCTGTTCTTGTGGCTGATCCTCGCTGAGTACGACGGGTGGGCCCTTGCCGTCCTCATGCTCAGCGGGATCAGTGACTACCTCGACGGGAAGCTCGCACGGCGCTGGAATCAGATCAGCAAGCTCGGCCGGCTGCTCGATCCCGCCGCGGACCGGCTCTACATCCTGTCGACACTCTTCGGTCTGACTTATCGCGAGATTCTGCCGCTGTGGCTCACCGGAGCGTTGCTCGCGCGCGAGCTGATGTTGCTGGTCATGGTGTGGATCCTGCGTCGTCACGGCTATCCGCCGCCGCAGGTCAACTTCCTCGGCAAGGCCGCCACCTTCAACCTCATGTACGCGTTTCCCTTGCTGCTGCTCAGTGATGGAAGCGGCTGGTTGGCCTGGTTGGCCGCAGTTTTCGGATGGGCGTTCGCCGTATGGGGTACAACCCTCTACTGGTGGGCAGGAATCCTTTACGTGGTTCAGGTCCGCCGTCTGGTGAAGGCCGACTCCACGGCCGATTGAGCCCGTCCGGCGCCGGATGACACGGAGGAGTTGCGGAGTCACCGCCCGAGACGGGTGAGGGTCGGCACGACTGTCGTCTCCCAAGGAGGACTCTTCCGACATGAAGGCCGTCGTGATGGCCGGTGGCGAAGGCACGCGTCTTCGCCCCATGACTTCGAGCATGCCCAAGCCGCTCCTGCCGGTGGCCAACCGGCCGATCATGGAGCACGTACTCAGGCTGCTCAAGCGGCATGGACTCAGTGAGACCGTGGTCACCGTGCAGTTCCTGGCGTCACTCGTCAAGAACTATTTCGGGGATGGCGAAGAGCTCGGAATGGAGCTCACCTATGCCCACGAGGAGAAGCCACTCGGGACCGCCGGCAGTGTGAAGAATGCCGAGGAGGCTCTCAAGGACGACGCCTTCGTCGTCATTTCCGGCGATGCGCTCACCGACTTCGACCTCACCGATCTGATCCGCTTCCACAAGGAGAAGGGCGCGCTCGTCACGGTGTGCCTGACACGGGTGCCGAACCCGCTGGAATTCGGCATCACGATCGTGGACGAGGAGGGCAAGGTCGAGCGGTTCCTGGAGAAGCCGACCTGGGGACAGGTGTTCTCGGACACCGTCAACACCGGCATCTACGTCATGGAGCCGGAGGTCTTCGACTACGTGGCCCCGGATGTATCCGTCGACTGGTCCGGCGACGTCTTCCCTCAGCTGATGAAGGAAGGCAAGCCGATCTTCGGCTACGTGGCCGAGGGCTACTGGGAGGACGTCGGCACGCACGAGAGCTACGTCAAGGCCCAGGCCGACGTGCTTGAGGGCAAGGTCCAGATCGAGATGGACGGCTTCGAGATCTCGCCCGGGGTGTGGATCGCCGAAGGTGCCGAGGTGAGCCCGGACGCGGTGCTGCGCGGGCCGCTGTACATCGGGGACTACGCCAAGGTCGAAGCCGGGGCGGAGATCCGGGAGCACACGGTCATCGGGTCGAACGTCGTCGTCAAGAGCGGGGCCTTCCTGCACCGGGCCGTCGTCCACGACAACGTGTACATCGGGCCGCACAGCAACCTCCGCGGCTGTGTCATCGGCAAGAACACCGACATCATGCGGGCCGCGCGAATCGAGGACGGCGCCGTCATCGGCGACGAGTGCCTCGTCGGTGAGGAATCGATCGTCCAGGGGAACGTGCGGGTCTACCCGTTCAAGACCATCGAGGCCGGCGCCTTCGTCAACACATCGGTGATCTGGGAGTCCCGCGGCCAGGCGCATCTGTTCGGCGCGCGCGGGGTCTCCGGGATCCTGAACGTGGAGATCACTCCCGAGGTGGTGGTCCGGCTCGCCGGCGCGTACGCCACGACCCTGAAGAAGGGGGCGACCGTCACCACGGCCCGTGACCACTCGCGAGGCGCCAGGGCGCTCAAGCGGGCCGTGATCTCCGCGCTCCAGGCCAGCGCCATCAACGTACGGGACCTGGAGAACGTACCGCTGCCGGTGGCACGGCAGCAGACCGCGCGCGGCAGCGCGGGCGGGATCGTCCTGCGGACGTCGCCGGGCGTGCCGGACTCCGTGGACATCATGTTCCTGGACGAGCGGGGAGCGGACCTCTCCCTGCAGGGGCAGCGCAAGCTGGACCGGGTGTACGCGCGCCAGGAGTACCGGCGGGCGTTCCCCGGTGAGATCGGCGACCTGCAGTTCCCGGGCAGTGTCTTCGACGCCTACACCGGCTCGCTGCTGCGGCGGGTGGACACCACCGGCATCGGCGACGCCGGGCTCAAGGTGGTCGTGGACGCCTCGAACGGAAGCGCCGGCCTGGTTCTGCCCAGCCTGCTCGGCCGGCTCGGTGTGGACGCACTGACGATCAATCCGGGGCTCGACGAGTCCCGCCCGACGGAGTCCCGGGAGTCCCGGCGGGCCGGGCTGGTGCGGCTGGGGGAGATGGTGGCCTCGGCGCGAGCGGCCTTCGGGGTGCGGTTCGACCCCGTGGGCGAGCGGATCTCCCTGGTCGACGAGCGCGGCCGGATCATCGAGGACGACCGGGCACTGCTGGTGATGCTCGACCTGGTGGCCGCGGAGAAGCGCAGCGGCAAGGTCGCGCTGCCGGTGACCACGACGCGGGTGGCCGAGCAGGTGGCGGCGTACCACGGTACGCAGGTCGAGTGGACGACGACCTCGCCCGACGACCTGACCCGGGTGGGGCGGGCGGAGAACACCATCTTCGGCGGAGACGGCCAGGGCGGCTTCATCGTTCCGGAGTTCAGCAGCGTCTTCGACGGTTCGGCCGCCTTCGTGCAGCTGCTCGGGCTGGTGGCGCGTACCCAGCTCACGCTGAGCCAGATCGACGCCCGGATCCCGCGGGCCCATGTCCTCAGGCGGGACGTTTCGACGCCGTGGGCCGTGAAGGGGCTCGTCATGCGGCGGGTCGTGGAGGTGGCCGGCGACCGGCAGGTCGACACGACCGACGGGGTACGGGTGGTCGAGGCCGACGGACGGTGGGCGCTGGTCCTGCCGGATCCGGCGGAAGCGGTCACCCACCTGTGGGCCGAGGGCCCCGACGACGCCACCGCGCAGGCCCTGCTCGACGAGTGGGCGGGCGTGGTGGAGGGCGCCGGGCAGTGAGTCCCGGGCCTGCGACGACGTAGGCCGGAAGTCCGGTGGGCCGGGTGCGGGGAGTGCCGGCCCGGCCCACCGGATGGACGCATTCGGTGACTGCGCCGCCGACATGCGACGATGTGCGGCATGTCGCAGCCGCCCCACAACCGGACGCCGGCGTCTCCTGTGCCCGCGCGCCCGGACGCTTCCATGTCGCTGCTGACGCACGTGATGGACCACAGTCTCGACGAGGGCTACGCGGAGGCCGCTGCCCGGCGCGAGGCGGAGGGCACGGCGGGCCTGCCGCGCACCCTCAAGGCCAAGCTGGGGCTCGCCGCCGGCCTCGTCGTCACCGCCATGGTCGTCACGCTCGGTGCGGCCGAGGCGCGGGTGGCCGCGCCGGTGCTGGCCAAGGAGCGTCAGGAACTGATCGACCGGGTGGAGCGGGCGGACGACCGCGCGCACGGCCTGGAGCGTGACATCGACCGCCTCAGGACCGATGTCGCGGCCCGCCAGCGTGCGGCGCTGAAGCAGCCCGGCGGGGGTCAGGGCGAGCTCGTGGCCCTCCTGGCGGGTGCCACGGAGGTCCGGGGGCCGGGGATCAAGCTGACGGTGGACGACGCGAAGGGCAGTTCGACGGGCGGCGGTGGCAAACCGCGCGAGAGCTCGGGCTTCTCGGACACCGGCCGGCTCCGCGACCGTGACATGCAGAAGATCGTCAACGGGCTCTGGCAGTCGGGTGCGGAGGCCATCTCCATCAACGGGCAGCGGCTGACCGAACTGTCGGCGATCAGAGCCGCGGGTGACGCGATACTGGTCGACAACAGGCCGCTGGTGCCGCCGTACGAAGTGCTGGCGGTGGGGGACAAGAAGCGGCTCGGCACGGCCTTCCAGGACTCGGCCGACGGACAGTACCTGCACGTGCTGCAGGAGAGCTACGGGATCCGTTACGGCCTGTCCCCGGCGGACGACCTGCGGTTGCCGGCCGCGTCGAGCCTGACCGTACGT
This sequence comes from Streptomyces spororaveus, assembly GCF_016755875.1. NCBI lineage: Bacteria > Bacillati > Actinomycetota > Actinomycetes > Kitasatosporales > Streptomycetaceae > Streptomyces > Streptomyces spororaveus. Next base: position 6,965,052 of record NZ_BNED01000005.1, read on the forward strand.
ACAGCTACACCGGCAGAGCAGCAGAAGGGTGCATCGTGATCGCGGTACTGGGCCTCTTGGCCGGAGTGGTGGCCGGACTTCTGGTCCGGCCCGAAGTGCCGGCCGTGGTGGAGCCATATCTGCCGATCGCCGTGGTGGCGGCGCTGGACGCGGTCTTCGGCGGCCTCCGCGCGATGCTGGACGGCATCTTCGTGGACAAGGTCTTCGTGGTGTCGTTCCTGTCGAACGTGGTCGTGGCCGCGCTGATCGTCTTCCTCGGTGACAAGCTCGGGGTCGGCTCGCAGCTGTCCACGGGTGTGGTCGTGGTCCTCGGCATCCGCATCTTCTCCAACGCCGCGGCCATCCGCCGGCACGTGTTCCGGGCGTGAGGCCGATGAGTGCGAACGACAGCCCCGAGGAGCCGGAGGGCGCGGCACGGCCGCCGGAGCCCCCGGAGGCGCCGCGCTCCCCGGAGCCCGCGCAGCCCCCGCGGTCCGCCGAGCCCGTACCGCCGGCCGAGCCCGCGCAGCGGCCGCCGGCGCCGGAGCCCGCGGAGCCGTCCGAGGAGGTGCCGGGGCAGCCCGAGGAGACCGGTCGGCAGCGGCTCGCGGCCGGGCTGTGGCCCCCGCGGGTGAGCCGGGCCCAACTGATCGTGGCGCTGCTGCTGTTCGTTCTGGGGCTGGGTCTGGCGATCCAGGTGCGGTCCAACAGCGACTCCAGCGCGCTGCGCGGGGCCCGCCAGGAGGACCTCGTACGGATCCTCGACGAGCTCGACGGGCGGACCAAGCGCCTGGAGGACGAGAAGCAGCGCCTGGAGGACCAGCGCAAGGAGTTGGAGAACAGCTCCAACCAGGCCGAGGAGGCCCGCAAGCAGACCGTCGAGAAGGAACGCCAACTGGGCATCCTGGCCGGTACGGTGGCAGCCCAGGGGCCGGGCATCACACTGAGGATCACGGATCCCACGGGTCAGGTGCAGTCCGACCAGCTGCTGGACACCCTTCAGGAGTTGCGGGCGGCCGGGGCCGAGGCGATCCAGATCAACGGGGTGCGCATCGTGGCGGGCTCGTACTTCTCGGACGAGGACGGCGGGGTCGCCATCGACGGTAAGAAGATCACACAACCCTATGAGTTCAGGGTGATCGGCAAGCCACAGGATCTGGAGCCCGCGCTGAACATCCCCGGCGGTGTCGTCCAGACGCTGGAGAAGGAGCAGGCCACCGTCGCCGTCACACGGTCGGCGAAGATCGTTGTGGATGCCTTGCGGGCAGCGAAGCAGCCTGACTACGCTCGGTCGTCATCGTGATGAATCGGAGTGAAGAGTGGTGCGGTCCACGCGGGCGGATGCCTGCGGGGGGTCGGCGCACCGAAGTCGCGGTGCGTGGTGGAAACTGTCTGGTGGTTACGGACGTTGTGAGAATGTCCGGGTCGGCAGGTGTCTGCATTCGGAGTTCGTCCTGCCCCACGGGCGGGTCTATTTCGGTCAAGGGGAATCGCCCGTGAAGTTGTTTGAGAAGTTGTTCGGCAAGAAGAACCGCGAGGAAGGCGGCGCGGCACGGCACCGCGCCGGGCACGGGGACGTGGAAGGGCAGGGCGACCGGCCGCTCTTCCGCGACGAGGTCGCCGGCGCGGGCGATGTTCCGGGTGGGACCGGCGCGTCGGCTGTTGACCCTGCTGGTACCGGCCGCATAGGTTTCGGTGAACCATCAACCTCAAGTGCGGGTGGAGGGTTTGCCCCCGACCCGTATGCCACCAATGCATCCGCGGGGCAGCCGCGGCGCGAGGAGCCGTCCATGTCGGCCGAGCAGATTTGCAGCAGGTGCGGACACCGCAGCGATGCGGCCAGTCGGTTCTGCTCGAACTGCGGCGCGCCGCTGCGGGCGGGTCTGACGCCGGAGCGTGCCTCGGAGACCACGTCCACGATCTCGATCTCGGGCCTTGAGGCCTACGAGGCCGAGGTGTCGGGACAGCCGCACGTGTCGTCCTCCTCGCTGTCCCCCGAGGCCCAGGCCGCGGTGGAAGCGCTGCCCCCCGGTTCCGCTCTGCTCATCGTGCGACGAGGCCCCAACTCCGGGAGCCGTTTCCTGCTGGACGGTGAGCTGACCACGGCCGGCCGCCACCCGCAGAGCGACATCTTCCTGGACGACGTCACCGTCTCCCGGCGCCATGTCGAGTTCCGCAGGAGCCAGGACGGCGGCTTCACCGTCGGCGATGTCGGCAGCCTCAACGGCACGTACGTGAACCGTGAGCCGATCGACTCCGTCGCCCTGCAGAACGGCGACGAGGTGCAGATCGGCAAGTACCGGCTGGTCTTCTACGCGAGCCTGCGGGGCATCTGACCCTTTTAGGGAAGGTTCCATGCTGCGTACCCCGACCGGCGGTGCCCCGCGAAGCGGCACCGCCGGCCCGGCCGGGCGGCTGGTGAGCATCGGCACGGTGCTCACCACGCTGCGTGACGAGTTCCCCGACGTCACCATCTCGAAGATCCGCTTCCTGGAGGCGGAAGGGCTCGTCGAGCCCCGGCGCACGCCTTCGGGATACCGCAAGTTCAGCACCGAGGACGTGGAACGGCTCGCTCGCATCCTGCGTCTTCAGCGCGACCACTACCTGCCGCTGAAGGTCATCCGAGAGCAGCTCGACGCGCTCGCACGCGGGGAGCAGATCCGCATCCCGGCGCCCACCGCGCACGGGGACTCCACCGATCCCGCCGGACCGGCGGCCGTCTACGGCGAAGTCGGGCGGGAACGGGCCACCGCGGCCCGGGTCGGCCGGGCGGAGCTGCTCGCTGCCGCCGGGGTGGACGAGGTGCAGCTGGTCGAGTGGGAGTCGTACGGGCTGCTCGCCGAGGGCCCGGACGGCGGGTTCGACGCCGAGGCGGTCACGGTCGCCCGCCTGGTGGCCGATCTGGGCCGCTTCGGGCTGGAGCCGCGGCACCTGCGTGCCATGAAGGCCGCCGCGGACCGCGAGGCGGGGCTGGTGGAGCAGGTCGTGGCACCGCTGCGCCGGCATCGCAACCCGCAGACCCGGGCTCATGCGGAGGCCACCCTGAAGGAGCTCGCGGGGCTTTCCGTACGGCTCCACGAGGCGCTCGTACAGACCGCTCTCGGGGTTCGGCTGCCCTGAGGTGAGGGGCCCGACTACCCAAACCTGCCGAGCAGGTCCTAGGGTTGCTGTGTGAACGAGCTCGACGTTGTGGGTGTCCGGGTGGAAATGCCCTCCAACCAACCGATCGTGCTCCTGCGTGAAGTGGGAGGCGACCGGTACCTCCCCATCTGGATCGGTCCAGGGGAGGCGACCGCCATTGCCTTCGCGCAGCAGGGGATGGCCCCTGCCCGACCGCTGACGCACGACCTGTTCAAGGACGTGCTGGAGGCGGTCGGCGAGGAGCTCACCGAGGTCCGCATCACGGATCTGCGGGAGGGTGTCTTCTACGCGGAGCTCGTCTTCGCCAGCGGGGTCGAGGTGAGTGCGCGGCCTTCGGACGCCATAGCTCTCGCCCTGCGGACGGGGACGCCGATCTACGGCAGTGACGGCGTGCTGGACGACGCCGGAATCGCCATTCCGGACGAGCAGGAGGACGAGGTGGAGAAGTTCCGCGAGTTCCTCGACCAGATCTCGCCGGAGGACTTCGGTACCGGCCCGCAGTGAGGTGTCGGCCGCGTCGTCCTCGGGGATCCTCCGCCCATTCGATTAGCCTTTCCCCGCAAAGGGATACGGGAAACCACTCTCAGGGTGATTATCACTCGGCGTGCCGAGTGTGGCGATCGTTGACGCACCCCTGGTGACTGCCTACCTTCGAGGTGGGCAGGTCAAGGACGGAGGGTCGGCGTGAGGATCACGGGCGACGGTACGACCGGGGGCACCCCCGCACGGAGTGAGGCTGGGCCGTACCCGTTGCACGGCGGGGCGGTCGGTGCCGCGCGCCGTCAGCCGGAGTCGACGCACGTCGGACCGGTGAGCGGTGACCCGGAGCCCGAGCAGATCGGCTACCGCGGGCCTACCGCGTGCGCCGCGGCCGGCATCACCTACCGGCAGCTCGACTACTGGGCCCGGACCGGGCTGGTGGAGCCCAGCGTGCGGGCCGCCCACGCGGCGGGGACGCAGCGGCTGTACAGCTTCCGCGACGTCATGGTCCTCAAGATCGTCAAGCGCTTCCTGGACACCGGGGTGGCGCTGCAGAACATCCGCACGGCGGTGCAGCACCTGCACGACCGGGACCTCGCGGACCTCGAACGGATGACGCTGATGAGCGACGGCGCCACCGTGTACGAGTGCACCTCGCCGGACCAGGTCGTGAGCCTGCTCCAGGGCGGTCAGGGCGTTTTCGGCATCGCCGTGGGCGTGGTGTGGCGCGACGTGGAGAGCGCGCTGTCGCAGCTGCACGGGGAGCGCGTGGACACCGGCGAGACCCTCGTCCGGCACAACCCGACCGACGAGCTCGCCGCCCGCCGCAACCGGGCCGTCTGACCCGAGCCCCGGCGTTGTCAGTGGCGTAGGGCAGCATCGGGCTGTGAGAGCCGCGCCGACCATCCTGCACCTGGACATGGACGCCTTCTACGCCTCCGTGGAGCAGGCGTCGAAGCCGAGCCTGCGGGGCAAGGCCGTCATCGTCGGCGGCCTCGGGCCCCGTGGGGTCGTCGCCACCGCCTCGTACGAGGCCAGGCGGTTCGGCGTGCATTCCGCGATGCCGATGGGGCAGGCACGGCGGCTCTGCCCGAACGGCGCGTACCTGATTCCCCGCTTCAGCCTCTACCGGCAGGTCAGCGACGTGGTGATGGCCATGCTGCGGGAACTGTCGCCCCTGGTGGAGCCCCTGAGCCTGGACGAGGCCTTCGTGGACCTGGAGGCGGGCGGGGTGGCCTTCGACTCGCGCAGCGCGCGGGAGACGGGGGAGCGGCTGCGGGCCGACATCAGGGCCGTGACGGGGCTCAGCGGGTCGGTGGGGCTGGCCGGGTCGAAGATGCTGGCCAAAGTGGCGTCGGAGGAGGCCAAGCCCGCCGGGCTGCTGCTGATCGAGCCGGGGACGGAGCGCGAGCTGCTCGCGCCGATGTCGGTGCGGACCCTGCCCGGGGTGGGGCCGGCCACGGGCGAGCACTTGCGCCGGGCCGGGATCACCACGGTGGGGGAGCTGGCGGAGGCCGGGGAGGACGAGCTGGTCCGGATGGTCGGCCGCTCGGCCGGTGCCGGGCTGTACCGGATGGCGCTCGGGCTGGACGACCGGCCGGTGGTCGCGGAGCGCGACGCCAAGTCGGTGTCGGTCGAGGACACCTTCGACGTGGACCTGCACGACCGGGTACGGATCCGCGGGGAGGTGCAGCGGCTCGCCGACCGGTGTGTGCAGCGGCTGCGGGGCTCGGGGCACTCGGGGCGCACGATCGTGCTCAAGGTGCGGCGGTACGACTTCTCCACGCTGACCCGGTCCGAGACCCTGCGCGGGCCCACGGACGACCCGGCGGTCGTGCGGGAGGCGGCGGCACGGCTGCTGGAGGGCGTGGACACCACGGGTGGGGTGCGGCTGCTGGGCGTGGGGGTGAGCGGCCTGGCGGACTACACGCAGGAGGACCTGTTCGCACAGTCGCTCGCCGCTGAGCCGGACGTGGCGGAAGGATCGGACGGAGCGGAAGGATCGGACGGAGCGGAAGGAGCGGGCGGGGCTGACGGAGCGGGCGGGGTCGGAGGGCAGGCGGCGGCCGTTGCCGCCCCGGCGGAGACCGAGGGGGCCCAGGAGGCGGCCGGGCCGCCAGGGGCGCCCGAACCGGCCCCTGAACGCCGCTGGACGGCCGGGAGCGACGTGCGGCATTCCGTGTACGGGCCCGGATGGGTGCAGGGCAGTGGCGTCGGGCGGGTGACCGTGCGGTTCGAGCAGCCCGGATCGGAGCCCGGCCGGGTGCGGACCTTCCGGGTGGACGACCCCGAGCTGGAGCCGTCCGATCCGCTCCCACTGGTGGGGGACACCCCCTAGCGGGTGTCTTGCCGATCAGGGCGGGCTCGCGGTGGCCGGTGCCGCGCCTCGCCGCGTTGTCCTCGGTCGGCGACGCTCCGCGTCGCCTCCCTCGTCCGCCTTGCCATGCACGGCACCGGCCACCGCTCCCTGATCCACCCTGATCGACAAGACACCCCCTAGCTCTCGTCACCCGCCAGGCGGCCGAAATCGCGGTTGAAGTCCGCGGGGAGGGTCGTGTCCAGCCCGTAGTGGTGGTAGAGCTGCAGCTCCTGCTCGGGGGAGAGGTGGCGCCCGACGCCGAAGTCCGGGGCGTCCCTGATCAGCGCGCGTTCGAAGGGCACCCGGAGGGTGTCGCCCACCAGCTCGCTCGGCTCCAGCGGGACGAAGGCGTCCCGGCTGAAGAGCCCCGTCCGGACCGCGGCCCACTCCGGCACGCCCGTGGCATCGTCGAGGTAGACCTCGTCGATCGTGCCGATCTTGGTGCCATTGCGGTCGAACGCCTTGCGGCCGATCAGGCTGCGCGGATCGATGTCGGTCTGCACGGTCCCTCCAAAAGGTCGCAACTGCTCCGTAATGACTACAGAAGTGCATATCCGCAGCGGAGGCCACTCGGGGGAGGGTCCAGATCCTCGCTGGTACGCTGGTGAACGGCTGTCGACCCTGTGCGGGAGAGTCCTCCGAGTGAACGAGACGGAGGCGCCGAAGGAGCAAATCCTCCCCGGAATCTCTCAGGCATACGTACCGCACGGACGAGGCCACTCTGGAAAGCAGGGCGGGTACCGGGCGCGCAGTGCCGGTCCCCCTCCTCACCGACGGTGAAAGCCGGACCTCTCGGGCGACCCCCGTGACTCCGGTGAAACTCTCAGGTGCAGATGACAGAGGGGGAGGCCGTCCGGGTGCCAGCGCCGTGGTGCCCCTCGCAGGTCATACGACCAGGAGGCCTCCGTACATGACCGCCAACCGCATTCCGCTCTCCCAGCTGGAGCGAGGCATCCCCTTCGAACAGCGCCACATCGGCCCGGATGCCGAGGCGCAGGCGAAGATGCTCGCCCAGGTGGGCTACGGCTCCCTGGACGAACTGACCGCTGCCGCGGTACCGGATGTGATCAAGACCGCCGAGGCGCTCGACCTGCCCGAGGCGCGCACCGAGGCCGAGGTGCTGGCCGAGCTGCGCTCGCTCGCCGACCGCAACCAGGTCCTCTCGCCGATGATCGGTCTCGGCTACTACGGGACCTTCACGCCGCCGGTGATCCTCCGCAACGTCATGGAGAACCCGGCCTGGTACACGGCGTACACGCCCTACCAGCCGGAGATCTCCCAGGGCCGCCTCGAAGCGCTCCTGAACTTCCAGACCGTCGTCGCCGAGCTGACCGGCCTGCCGACCTCGGGCGCCTCGCTGCTCGACGAGGGCACCGCGGCCGCCGAGGCCATGACCCTGGCCCGCCGCGTGGGCAGGGCCAAGGGCAACATCTTCCTGGTGGACGCCGACGCGCTGCCGCAGACCATCGCCGTCATCGAGACCCGCGCCGAGCCGATCGGCATCGAGGTCGTCGTCGCGGACCTGTCCGCCGGTATCCCGGCCGAGGTCGCCGAGCGCGGCATCTACGGCGTCCTGGTCCAGTACCCGGGTGCCTCCGGTGCCGTCCGGGACATCAAGCCGGTCATCGACCAGGCGCACGAGCTCGGCGCCATCGTCGCCGTCTCCGCCGACCTGCTCGCGCTGACCCTGCTGACCTCCCCGGGCGCGCTCGGCGCGGACATCGCCGTCGGCACCACCCAGCGCTTCGGTGTCCCGATGGGCTTCGGCGGACCGCACGCCGGCTACATGGCCGTCCAGGACAAGCACGCCCGCTCGCTGCCCGGCCGCCTCGTCGGCGTCTCCGTGGACGCGGACGGCAACAAGGCGTACCGCCTGGCGCTGCAGACCCGTGAGCAGCACATCCGCCGTGAGAAGGCCACCAGCAACATCTGTACCGCGCAGGTGCTGCTCGCCGTCATGGCCGGCATGTACGCCGTCTACCACGGCCCGGACGGCCTGCGGACGATCGCGAGCCGCACCCACCGCTACGCCACCCTGCTCGCCGCGGGTCTGAAGGCCGGCGGGGTCGAGATCGTGCACGGCTCGTACTTCGACACCATCACCGCCCGCGTCCCGGGCCGTGCGGCCGAGGTCGTCGCCGCAGCCCGCGAGGGCGGCGTCAACCTGTTCCAGGCCGACGCCGACCTGGTCTCCGTCGCCTGCGACGAGACCACCCTGCGCGCCGACATCGAGGCCGTCTGGGCCGCCTTCGGCGTCACCGCGGACATCGAGGCGCTGGACGCGGACACGGCCGACACCCTGCCCGAGGGCCTGCTGCGCTCGGACGCGTACCTGACGCACCCGGTCTTCCACCAGCACCGCTCCGAGACCGCGATGCTGCGCTACCTGCGCAAGCTCTCGGACAAGGACTACGCGCTGGACCGCGGCATGATCCCGCTGGGCTCCTGCACCATGAAGCTCAACGCGACCACCGAGATGGAGCCGGTGACCTGGCCCGAGTTCGGTCAGCTGCACCCCTTCGCGCCGGTGGAGCAGGCCGAGGGCTACCTCACGCTCATCACCGAGCTGGAGGAACGTCTCTGCGAGGTGACCGGCTACGACAAGGTCTCCATCCAGCCGAACGCCGGCTCCCAGGGTGAGCTCGCGGGCCTGCTGGCCGTCCGTGCCTACCACCGCGCGAACGGCGACGAGCAGCGCACCATCTGCCTGATCCCGTCCTCGGCGCACGGCACCAACGCCGCCAGCGCCGTGATGGCCGGGATGAAGGTCGTCGTCGTCAAGACCGCCGACGACGGCGAGGTGGACGCGGCCGACCTGCGCGCCAAGATCGAGCAGCACCGCGACGAGCTCGCCGTGCTGATGATCACGTACCCCTCGACGCACGGTGTGTTCGAGGAGCACGTCGCCGACATCTGCGCCCAGGTGCACGAGGCGGGCGGCCAGGTCTACGTCGACGGTGCCAACCTGAACGCCCTGGTGGGCCTGGCCAAGCCGGGTCACTTCGGCGGCGACGTCTCGCACCTGAACCTGCACAAGACCTTCTGCATCCCGCACGGCGGCGGCGGCCCGGGCGTCGGCCCGGTCGGTGTCCGGGCCCACCTGGCCCCGTACCTGCCCAACCACCCGCTCCAGCCCACCGCGGGCCCGGAGACGGGCGTCGGCCCGATCTCGGCCGCCCCGTGGGGCTCGGCGGGCATCCTGCCGATCTCGTGGTCGTACGTGCGCCTGATGGGCGGCGAGGGCCTCAAGCGCGCCACCCAGGTGGCCGTGCTCGGCGCCAACTACATCGCCAAGCGCCTGGAGCCGCACTACCCGGTGCTCTACACCGGCCCGGGCAACCTGGTCGCGCACGAGTGCATCATCGACCTGCGCCCGCTGTCGAAGGCCACGGGCGTGAGCGTGGACGACATCGCCAAGCGACTGATCGACTACGGCTTCCACGCGCCGACCATGTCCTTCCCGGTCGCCGGCACGCTGATGATCGAGCCGACGGAGTCCGAGGACCTCGCCGAGATCGACCGCTTCTGCGACGCGATGATCGCCATCCGCGGCGAGATCGAGCGGGTCGCGGGTGGCGAGTGGCCGCTGGATGACAACCCGCTGGCCAACGCCCCGCACACCGCGGCGGCGCTGGGCGGCGAGTGGAACCACCCGTACTCCCGGGACGAGGCCGTCTTCCCGGCCGGCGTCACGGCCGCCGAGAAGTACTGGCCGCCGGTGCGCCGCATCGACGGTGCGTTCGGCGACCGGAACCTGGTGTGCTCCTGCCCGCCGCTGGACGAGTACGACGCCTGAGGTGAACGCCGTCGTACGACTCACGTATGACGGTCGTACGACGTGAACAAGGGGCCGGTCCGGGAGAGTCTCCCGGACCGGCCCCTTCGTCTTTTGCTACGGTCGGCCGGACGTCTCGGTTGCTCAGGCCGCCGCGAGCGGGCGGTGCGGGGCGATGATCTGGCCGTCCGGCAGCAGTTCACCGGTGTCCTCGAAGAGCAGGACGCCATTGCACAGCAGGCTCCAGCCCTGCTCCGGGTGGTTGGCCACCGGGCGAGCGGCCTCCCGGTCGGCGGATTCGGCTGACGGGCAGGCAGGCTGGTGCTGGCACATGGATGCGTTCTTTCGCTGCGGTGTGGTCTGTGTGCTACGGCTCGATGCGTGATTCATGGCCGTCCCCCTGGGTCATCCCCGCACCCGCGGGGAGCGTGTCATCAGTCTTCCTCCATGACAGCCGCTTCGCAGGTATTTCCCGGCAGCCGTCCTCACAGATTGATGACGCATCACTCGTGCGGGCGGTTCAGGCCAACTCCCCTGTCATTTCGGATGGTTAGCAAGTGGCCCGGGCGGACTAGGCCGAATGGGTGATTCGGGTCAGGCGGCGGGCGCGGCCAGCGTGGGAGGGGCCGCCGCCGTTGCCGGGGTCAGCCGGCGGGTCAGTACGGGCAGCAGCTCGGAGACGGGATGCGGCCGGTACGCGGCGATACCGGGCGGGGCCGGGGCGAGGGGCACCAGCAGGTCCTCGCCGGCCGGCAGCCCGGCGTCGGCGTCGGCGCCCACCGCGCCGTGCAGCCACAGGGTCAGCATGTAGAGCTCCGGTACGGACAGCAGCCGCGGCTGGTAGCCGGTGGTGAGGGACTCCGCCTGGCGCAGGGCGCGTTCGGTGGCCGCGACATAGGGGCCCTCGAAGAAGTGGGAGAAGACCCAGCCGTCGGGAGTCAGCCGGGTGTCGGCCGCCGCGATGTACCGGTCACCGCTGCGGATCAGGAACCGCCAGCCCGTGAGCCGGGTACGCGGCGGCCTGCCGCCGGCCGCGAGGTTGGACATGCCCAGCCGGTCGAGGACGTGGACCGGAAGGGGGAGTTCGGCGGTCAGCGGCCCCTGGTTCGCGCGCAGGGCCGGGGTGTGTGCCTCATGGACGGCGGTGGGGGAACCGAGTGCCGCGAGGACGCTGCGCAGGGCGGGCGCGGGAGCCGGAGGGACATGCAGCGGCATGGTGGGTCGCCTCTCACTTGGGAGACCGGTGGAAAGGGGGCAGGTGCGGACTCGCATTCTGGGGCCAGAGGGGGGCCGAGGGGCAATGGCCGCGCGCCAACTCTCTGCCTCGTTTGCGGAGTTTATACGACATGTGTTCACGCAGTGTTTCGGCTAGCTGTCCCGCCTATCGCCGACAAGGCGCTTACCGGACCCGCTGACATGGCTTTCATGCCGGATGCACGCGAACATGTCGCGCTGACCTCGGAGGTTACCGGACGGGGGCTCGGCTGGAAAGCGTCGGTTATCCGAACAAGGCAAAGTCGAAGCGGAATTTGCAGACGACGACTTGCCAGGTGAATGTGCCGAAGCGCCCTTCGGCCAAACCGGCGCGCGCTCCTCGCCACGCACGCCCCCAGCGCGTTATGGATCACGCTGCCGGGGCATCATCGACCGTAACGCGCGCCTGGGTGTCACGGGCCAGGCCCACTCGAGGAGGGACGCTTCGATGGGGGAGAAGGTCGTGGCAGGCGGATTCGACCTGTCCGATCGGCAGCGGTATCGAAGGAAGCTTCACGAGTGTCTGGAGGGACTGGAGCGGCTCCTGGCGGAGAAGAGGTTCGATCGTCCGAAGAACATGATGGGACTGGAGATCGAGCTGAATCTCGCGGGTGCCGACGGGTTGCCGAGAATGGTGAATGCACAGGTGCTGGAGCGGATTGCGAGTCCCGATTTCCAGACCGAACTGGGAATGTTCAACCTGGAGGTGAACGTCCTTCCGCACCGGCTCGGAGGCCGGGTATTCGACCAGCTCGCCGAGGAACTCAGTGCCGGCCTCGGCTATGCCCACAGGCAGGCCGCGGAGATCGACGCCGGGGTGGTGATGATCGGTATTCTGCCGACGATCTCCCGCGCGGACCTGGTCACCGCGAACCTCTCGGCGGTGGACCGGTACTCGCTGCTCAACGAACAGATCCTGATGATGCGCGGGGAGGACTTCACGCTCGACATCGACGGCGTCGAACGGCTGATCTGGACCTCCGGGTCGATCGTGCCTGAGGCCGCCTGCACCTCCGTACAACTGCATCTGCAGGTGACGCCGGCCCGCTTCTCGGCGGTGTGGAACGCGGCGCAGGCGGTGGCCGCGGTGCAGATAGCCGTCGGCGCCAACTCGCCCTTCCTGTTCGGGCGTGAGCTGTGGCGGGAGTCGCGGCCTCCGCTGTTCACGCAGGCCACCGACACCCGGCCGCCCGAGCTGCAGGCCCAGGGCGTGCGGCCGCGCACCTGGTTCGGGGAGCGCTGGGTGGACTCGGCGTACGAGCTCTTCGCCGAGAACGTCCGCTACTTCCCCGCCCTGTTGCCCATATGCGACGAGGAGGAACCGCTGCGGGTGCTCGCGGAGGGCGGGGTACCTGGACTGCAGGAGCTGGTCCTGCACAACGGCACCGTCTACCGGTGGAACCGCCCCGTGTACGGCGTCGCCGACGGGGTGCCGCACCTGCGGGTGGAGAACCGGGTGCTGCCGGCCGGGCCGACGGTCGCCGACGTCGTCGCCAACGCCGCCTTCTACTACGGACTCGTACGCACCCTCGCGGACGAACCGCGCCCGGTGTGGACCCGGCTGCCCTTCGCCGAGGCGGAGGCGAACTTCGACGCGGCCTGCCGGTACGGGATCGACGCGCGGCTGCGGTGGCCGCGCCGCGGCCGGGCCGGGGGGCTGGCGAGCGTGCCCGCCGTACGGCTGGTCCTGGACGAGCTGCTGCCGATGGCGGCGGCGGGGCTGGACGCCTGGGGCATCGAGCCCGCGGACCGGGACCACTACCTCGGCATCATCGAGGAGCGCTGCCGGCGCCGGGTGAACGGGGCGACCTGGCAGGTGGACACCTACCACCGGGCGCTCGCCGCCGGACTGGAGCGCGACGAGGCGCTGGCCGCGACGACCCGGCGCTACAGCGAGCTCATGCACAAGGGCGACCCGGTGCACACCTGGCCGGTCGGGCTGACGGAGGAGGTGAGCGCCTCGGTGCCCGTCGTGCGCTGACCGGCCGCGGCGCGGGCCTCCGTCTGTCGTCCGGCGCTCCCCGTACAAGCCCCTCGGTGATCCTCGCGGTCCGCCGAGGGGGCAGTATGGGGTGGTCGCAAACGGGATGGCAGGACGGAGTCGGGCGTGCGGACGGAGCCGGAACCGGTGTTCGTGGGACTGGACGAGGACGGGCGGCGGAGCCTGCTGCGTACCGAGACGCTGCTCGTCCTCGCGCTGTCGCTGGGCGCGAGCGGGGTCTCGGCGCTGATCAGCTTCATCGGTTCGCTCACCAAGCCCGGCGGTCTCAAGGACCAGGCGGCCACGCTCAACGGCTCCTACGCCCCCGGTCGGCCCTGGCTGGACCTCGCCTGGCAGCTGTTCGGCATCGCGAGCGCCCTGGTGCCCGTACTGCTGGTGGCGCACCTGCTGACCCGCGAGGGCGCCCCCGGGCTGCGGGTGATCGGCTTCGACCGCACCCGGCCCTGGTGGGACCTGGGCCGGGGCGCTCTCGTCGCGGCCGGGATCGGCAGCGCCGGCCTGGCCTTCTACCTGGGCGCCCGGGCCGGCGGATTCAACCTCACGGTGGTGCCGGAGGCGCTGCCCGACGTGTGGTGGAAGTTCCCCGTACTGATCCTCTCCGCGCTGCAGAACGCCGTGGTGGAGGAGGTCATCGTGCTCGCCTACCTGCTGCGCCGGCTCGGCCAGCTGGGCTGGTCGCCGATGGCCGCGCTGCTGGCCAGCTCGGTGCTGCGCGGCTCGTACCACCTCTACCAGGGCATCGGCGGCTTCATCGGCAACATGGTGATGGGCGTCGTCTTCGTCCTCGCCTACCGGCGCTGGGGCCGGGTGGGACCGCTCGTCGCCGCACACGCGCTCCTCGACATCGTGGCCTTCGGCGGGTACGCCCTGCTCGCGGGCAAGGTGGGCTGGCTGCCGACACCGTGACCCGGGGCCGGCTCCGGCCCACCCGATCGGCCCTTCCGGGCGGTGGCGGACGTCGGTGCGGTGCGAGGCTGGGAGCGAGTGAGGAGGCGCGCCCGGTGGCTCTTACGGACACCCTGGTACCGTTCGCGCCCTTCTTCGTGCCCGTGGTCACGGGCCTGGTGGGCGGCATCAGCCTGCTCATCCGGGACCGCCGCGAGGCCCGCAGCTCCGACCACCACTACCGCCGGCGGCTGGAGAAGGCCCAGCTGGAGGTCCAGTTCCTCATCGCCTGGCTCCAGGCCAAGGAGCTCGCACCGACCGACGCCCCGGCCCCGGCCCAGGAGCCGGAGCCTGGGCGCTGGCTGGACGAGTGCTACGCCTCGGTGCGCCGCGCCAAGGCGGACACGGGCGGCCGCCACCGGACGGGGCCGGTCTCGCTGCGGCGCCTTCTGCTGCTGGGGGACGCGAGCGGCGCCGCGAAGAGCATGAGGGTCGCCTACTGGGTCTCCCTCGTCCTGTTCAACGTGGCTCTCGCCTGGTGGGTCAACGCGCTGATCCGCGGCGTACCCGGTTTCATGCACGAGGAAGGGGCCTCCGAGGCCGATGAGATCGGCGCCTACCTGGGGGTGGCGGGCGTCTTCTTCCTCGTGTCGGCCGTCCTGTGGGGGTGGACGGTGCACCTGGGCGCGGCGGAGCCGGAGCAGGTCTACCGCAAGAGGATCGACTCGGACGCCTGGATGGAGCAGGAGGAGAAGCGGCGGACCGCCGCACGCGCGAAGGCCGATGCGAACGAGCGGTCCAAGGGCGAGGCGAAGAGCGACGGGAAGGGCGACGGGGGCGGGTCCGCGGGCTGAGCCGGTCCGCCCGGGTGCCCGGCCGGGTTCCCGGTCCCGCTGCCCGCGTCCGCGCCCCGTGGTCACTTCGCCCGTCCGCCCCCGGGCGGGGCCGCGAGCAGCTCGCCGTCCACGACGGTGACGGCCCGGCCGGTCAGCAGGGTGCGGTCACCCGCCAGGGTCACCCGTACGAGACCGCGCCGCGCACCGCCCTGGAGCCCGGTCAGCTCGGTGCGGCCCAGCCGCCGCGCCCAGAACGGGGCGAGCGCGGTGTGGGCGCTCCCGGTGACCGGGTCCTCGTCGATCCCGAAGGCGGGGAAGAAGCCGCGGGAGACGAAGTCGTACCCGAGGGAGGGGTCCTCGGCGGGCGCGGTGACGATCACCCCGCGCCGGGCGAAGGCGCGCAGGGCGGCGTGGTCCGGCTCCAGTTCACGGACGGTCTTCTCGTCGGCGAGCTCGACGAGAAGGTCGCCGATGTGGTCGGCGGTGTCGTGCACGGAGAGGATCGGAGGCCCGCCGAGCGCGTGGTCCACGGCGGCCGGCGCCGGCACCGGGGTGAGCGAGGACGTCGGGAAGTCCATGGTGATCGTGCCGTCGTCCGCGGTCTCGGCCGTGAGGACGCCGCAGCGCGCGGAGAAGCGGATCAGTCCCGTGGCCAGCCCGCTGGTGGCCAGTACGTGCGCGGTCGCCAGGGTGGCGTGGCCGCACATGTCGACCTCGGCGGCCGGGGTGAACCAGCGCAGCGCCCAGTCGGCGTCCCCGCCGGGCGGCAGGGGGTGGGCGAAGGCGGTCTCGGAGAGGTTCATCTCGACGGCGACCTGCTGGAGCCACGCGTCCGGGGGGAACCCGGTGTCGAGGAGCAGGACGGCGGCGGGGTTCCCGTGGAAGGGGCGGTCGGTGAAGGCGTCGACGATTCGGATGCGCATGCCCCGACGGTAGGACGATTTCTTGATCATCGACAAAGGCCGGCCCGGGGACCGGCCCTGTCGTGTCGGCGGCGTCGGCGGTCAGGTCCGCAGGTACGCGCACTGATCCAGGTTGAGCTGGTTCCCGAGGAGCGCCCGGAGCCGTCGGCCGTGGCCGAGCCGGGCCGTACGAGGAGCGGCGCCGCGGGGCTGACTGCGGCCGCGTTCCGTTCCGCCGGCCGTGACGCATGTCGATAGCGCGTGTCGGCGATGCGTTCCGATATATCGTTGACACATCGCGAGCCGTCGCCGATAGTGGAGACATCGGACAACCGATGAAGCAACGACAACGTGACGAAAGGAGCGCAGTCATGCGTTCACACGGACAGCACGGACACGACCACGGACATGACCGCGGACGGGGCCACGACCACTGCGGGCCCGATCGTCGGGAGGGTTTCAAGGGGCGGCGCGCCGCCTTCGGCCCGTTCGGGCCGCCCTTCGGCGGTGGTCCCTTCGGCGGCCGCGGCGGACGCGGCGGACCGCGGGGCCGGGCCCGGCGCGGCGATGTGCGCGCCTCGATCCTGGCGCTGCTCGCCGACCGGCCGATGCACGGTTACGAGATGATCCAGGAGATCGGCGAGCGCAGCGGCGGGGCCTGGAAGCCCAGCCCGGGGTCGGTCTACCCGACCCTGCAGCTGCTGGAGGACGAGGGGCTCATCGAGAGCGCGAGCGAGGGCGGCAAGAAGCTGTTCACGCTCACCGACGCCGGCCGCGCCGAGGCCGAGTCGGGTCCGGACGCCCCCTGGGCGGATGCCGGGCGCGGCTTCGACTTCGAGGCGATGCAGGAGGTCCGGACGGCCGGGTTCGGGCTGATGGAAGCCTTCGGGCAGGTCTTCAAGACCGGCTCGCCCCAGCAGCGGGAGAAGGCGCTCGCGGTCATCAACGACGCCCGCAAGAAGCTCTACCTGATCCTGGCCGACGAGCACTGAGCCCGGCCGGCCCCGGCACGCGACGGCGCGCCCCGCGCGTTCGTCTCGCGGGGCGCGCCGTCGCGTTCGGTGCGGGCCGCCGGGCGGCCGCGCGTCGCCGGCGGTGCGGCGGTCCGGCGGTCAGACGACCAGGCCGGCCAGTTTGCGCAGCGACTCGTTCAGCGCGGCGGTGGCCGAGTCCTTGAGCTTGCCCGCCATCAGCGAGACGGCGGCCCCGGTGAACTCGCCGTCGATGCGGACCGTGGTGGCCTCGCCGTCCGGGGTCAGGGTGTACCGGGTGAGGACCGCCACGCCCATCGGGCCCTTGCCGGTGATCGCGAAGAGGCGCTCGGCCTCCAGCTCCGAGACGGTCCACACGACCTCGGCCGGGAAGCCCATCATCTTCATGTTCTCCGCGAAGGTGGCGCCGACCGCGAGGGTCTCGGGTCCGCCCGCGGGGAAGTTCGTGTGGGTCATGCTCCACTGCCCGTACGCGTCCCAGTCCGTCAGCTGGGACCAGAGCTGCGCGGCGGACGCCTCGATGCGTGATTCCGCGGTGACTTCGGCCATGCGGCCACCCCTTCTCGTCGGGTACGTGCGGCGGAAGGTAGCCCCGGCGGGCGGAACATTCAATACTGACGACCTGTCAGATCCGGCCGGTGATGGCGGGCTCGATCTCGACTCCGTCTCAACAGGTGTCACCCCCGTGACGCTCCTGACCACCCCTGTCATGATGGCTGGATGCAAGCGTCAGGGAGAAATGCCGGACTGGGCCTCGCCCTCGTCTCGGCGTTCGCGTTCGGTGGTTCCGGAGTGGCTGCGAAGCCGCTGATCGAGGCGGGTCTGGATCCCCTCCACATGGTCTGGCTCAGGGTGGCCGGGGCGGCGCTCGTGCTGTCCCCGCTGGCCTGGCGCCACCGCGGCCTGTTGCTGCGCAGGCCCGCACTGCTGGCGGGCTTCGGGCTGATCGCCGTCGCGGGCGTGCAGGCCTTCTACTTCGCCTCCCTGTCCCGCATCCCCGTCGGCGTGGCCCTGCTGCTGGAGTACCTGGGCCCGGCGCTGCTGCTCGGCTACATCCGCTTCGTGCAGCGCAAGCCCGTGACGCGCGGTGCCGCGGCGGGCGCGGCCGTGGCCGTCGTCGGCCTGGCCTGCGTGGTCGAGATCTGGGCCGGGCTGAGCCTGGACCCGCTCGGCGTGCTCTTCGGCCTCGCCGCCGCCTGCTGCCAGGCCTTCTACTTCGTCTTCGCCGACCAGGGCGCCGACGCGGACGACGCCCCCGACCCGCTCGGGGTGATCGCGTACGGCATGCTCGTCGGCGCCCTGGTGATGACCGTGATCGCCCGGCCCTGGGAGATCGACTGGCAGGTGCTGGGCGGCCAGGCCTCCGTGGGCGGCACCATGGTGCCCGCGCCCGTGCTGCTCGCCTGGGTGGTGCTCGTCGCGACGGTCTTCGCCTACCTGACCGGTGTGGTCTCGGTGCGCAGGCTCTCGCCCCAGATCGCCGGCGTCGTGGCCTTCCTGGAGGCCGTCGTCGCCACCGTGTTCGCCTGGATCCTGCTCGGCGAGCACCTTTCCACCTGGCAGATCGTCGGCGGCGGGCTGGTGCTGGGCGGCGCCTTCATCGCCCAGTCCTCCCGGCAGGCGCCCGCGACCGCGCCGGCCGCGGCGGTGGCGGCGACCGAGCACGATCGGGCCGCCCCGGACCGCGAGCCGTCCCCGGCCGCCAAGGGTTAGGGTGGCGGCCATGTACCTGACCGTGCTTTCGCCGCCGGCCGCCTAGCGCGGGCGGCGACACCTCGCAGTAACCCGGCCCGGGGTCTCCCGGGCGGGTCCGTGCTGCCCGCGAAGCGATGACCTGCTTCCTTCATCCTTCACGCATGCGCGGAGACATCTCGTGTCGAACCATTCGCCCGCTGCCGGGCGCAGTCTGCTGTACCTCGTCATCGCCGGAGCCGCCTGGGGCACCGCCGGGGCGGCCGCCTCCCTCCTCTTCCTGGCCAGTGACCTCGGCCCGCTCGCCCTGTCCTTCTGGCGGTGCGCGGGTGGGCTCCTGGTGCTGCTCGGTGTGCTCGCCGTACGCGGCTCCCGGCGCGGCCCGGTGCGGGTGCGGCCCTCGGCGGCCTCACTGATCGGGACCGGTCTGCTCTTCACCCTCTTCCAGGCCGCCTACTTCGCCTCCGTGCAGGCCACCGGCCTCGCGGTGGGCACCGTGGTCACGCTCGGCGCCGGGCCCGTGATCATCGCGCTGGGCGCGCGGTACTGGATGGGCGAGCGGCTCGGCCTCGGAGGTGTGGTCGCCGTACTGGGGGCCCTGGCCGGACTGGCCGTCCTGGTGCTGGGCAGCGGCGGCGGTGAGGTGCGCCCGCTCGGCGTGGGCTGGGCGCTGGTGTCCGCCGCCGGGTACGCCGGGATGACCCTGCGGGCCCGGTGGCTCGGGCAGCGCGGGGCCGGCGGGGACCCGCTGGTGACCACCGCCTGGTCGGTCGCGGTGGGCACGCTGTGTCTGCTGCCGCTCGCCGCGGTGGAGGGGCTGCTGCCGCACACCGCCGATCTCGGCCGGGTGCTCTGGCTGCTGGTGTACGTCGCCACCGTGCCGACCGCGCTGGCGTACGCGCTCTACTTCACGGGCGCCGCCGCGGTGCGGGCCGCGACCGTGTCGGTGATCATGCTGATCGAGCCGGTGAGCGCGGCGGCGATCGCCGTCCTGGTGCTCGGGGAGCGGCTGACCGGCGCCGTGGTGCTGGGCACCGTACTGCTGCTGACGGCGGTGGGCGCGCTGATCGTCGCGGAGTCGCGGCGGCCCGCGACCCCCGCGCCCACCGTCGTACGGAGGACTCCTCAGAGCGCGGTGAGGTAGTCCGGGACGGCGATGCCGGGGGTCAGGTCCGCGGCGGGCACCGGGGTTCCGTACACCGGGGCCACCGGGACCACGCCCGCCCAGTGGGGCAGGTCCAGGTCCTCGGCCCCGTCGTTTACCGGGCCGCTGCGGATCTTCGCGGACACCTCGGCGAGGTCCACACGGATCACCGAGGTGGCGGCGAGTTCCCTGGCGGTGGGCGGTCGGCTGTCCGCCGCGCGGCCCGGGGCGACCGCGTCGACCATGGCGGCGAGGGCCGTGCGGCACTCCGCCTCGTCCGTGACCTGGTGGGCCGTGCCGTGCACGACCACCGAGCGGTAGTTGAGCGAGTGGTGGAAGGCCGAGCGGGCCAGGACCAGTCCGTCGACCAGGGTCACGGTCACGCAGACGGGCAGGCCCGGGTCCGTGCGGCCGGCCGCGAGCAGCGGGCGCGAACCGGTGGAGCCGTGCATGTAGAGCGACTCGCCGACCCGGGCGAACAGGGTCGGCAGGACCACGGGCGCGCCGTCGCGGATGAAGCCGAGGTGGCAGATGTAGGCCTCGTCGAGTATCGAGTGCACGGTCTCGTGGTCGTAGCGCGCCCGGTCGCGGGACCGGGTGGGGACGGTGAGGGCGGTGGGCTCGTAGCTGTCGGTGGCGGTCATCGTGCGAACTCCATTGCACTAGTGCATAATAAGCTTTGTGCTAGGAGACTATCGGATCACAGGCCGGCGCGCAGCGGATATCGCGGCCGGCGTGGAAGCGGGTGTGGCATCGGGCGCGCTCCCGCCGGGCTCACTGCTGCCGCCGATGCGGGAGCTGGCGGGCGAACTGGGCGTGAACCCCAACACGGTGGCCGCCGCCTACCGGACGCTGCGCGAGCGCGGGGTCATCGAGACCGACGGGCGGCGCGGCAGCCGCGTGCGGTCCCGGCCCTCGAGCACCCCGCGGGACGCGCTGAGGATGACCGTGCCGGAGGGCGTACGGGACCTGGCGGAGGGCAGTCCGGACGTGGCGCTGCTGCCTTCGCTCGACGGTCCGCTGGCCGCGGCGGCCCGGCGGTACGCGCAGCGGCCGACCCTCTACGGGGCGGGCCCGGTCGCCCCCGAGCTCGCCGGCCTCGCGCGGGCCGGATTCGACGCGGACGGGGTTCCGTCGGGGCCGGTGGCGGTGGTCTCGGGTGCGCTCGACGGGATCGAACGCGTACTCACCGCCCACCTGCGGGCGGGCGACGCGGTGGCGGTCGAGGACCCCGGATGGGGCGGAGCGCTGGACCTGGTGCCGGCGCTGGGTCTGCGCGTACTGCCCGTGGCGGTGGACGACGAAGGGCCCCGGACCGACGCGGTGGCCCGGGCGCTGGAGGCCGGGGCGCGGGCGCTGGTGGTGACCTCGCGGGCGCAGAACCCGACCGGGGCCGCGGTGTCCGCACCGCGGGCGGCGGAGCTGCGGGAGCTGCTGGCGCGCCACCCCGGGGTGCTGCTGATCGAGGACGACCACGGGAACGGGATCGTCGACCTGCCCTTGCACCCGCTGGGCGGGGTGACCCGGCACTGGGTGCTGGTGCGGTCCACGGCGAAGGCGTACGGGCCGGACCTGCGGCTCGCCGTGCTGACCGGCGACGCGGTCACGCTGGACCGGCTGCGGGGGCGGCAGCGGCTCGGGCCGGGCTGGGTGAGCCGCCTGTTGCAGTACGCGGTGGTGGAGCTGTGGACCTCGGGCGCGGTGGATCCGGCGGCGGTGGCCCGCTCGTACGCGGCGCGACGGGACGCGCTGGTCGAGGCGCTGGGGGAGCGGGGGGTACGGGCGCACGGGCGCAGCGGCCTGCACGTCTGGGTCCCGGTGGTCGACGAGACGGTGGTGGTGACGAGGCTGCTGTCCGCCGGATGGGGAGTGTGCGCCGGTGCGGTCTTCCGGGTCGAGTCGGGACCGGGAGTGCGGCTGACGGTGTCGCAGCTGACGGTGGAGGAGGTGCCGGTCCTGGCCGACGCGGTGGCCGCGGCCGCCCGGGTGGGGGCGGGCGCCCGGTCCGACTGACCGCGGCACCCGACGCCCGGCCCGTCAGGCGAGTTCCAGCAGGCCGCCCAGGGTGAGGACGATCCCGCACAGCGCGAGCACCGAGCCCGCGAAGCGGTAGAACGCCGCGGAGGCGACCCGGCGGGCCGGGCCGAGGTCGCCCCGGGCGTGCATCGCGAGCTCGGCAGCGGCGGCCGCCCGGCGCTCCAGCGCGCCGGCGGAGCCGCGGATGTTCAGTGCGACCCAGCTGCCCGCGAGGAGGACCGCGGGTCCGACGGTCAGCAGGACGATGGCTCCGCCCATGGAATACCCCCCGGTGATGTGATGATCGCCCGGAGGGTATCAGGCCGGTTCAGGCCGGTTCAGGCGGGCTTCCGGGCCCCGGGCCGGGTCTGTGTGAGCGCCGCGCCGGCCAGGACGATCGCGGCGCCGACCGGGGTGTTCCAGTGGAGCTGCTCGCCGAGGACCAGGACGCCCGCCGTGGTGGCGATGACCGGGATGAAATAGGTGACCATCTGGGCGGTGGTGGGGCCGACCTCCGTCACCAGCCCGTACTGCATCTGCAGGGCCATGCCCGTGCCCAGGGCGCCCAGCGCGATCACCGACAGGGTCGGCCAGAGCGGGAACGAGCTCGGCGCCGAGGTGAACGCGGCGCTCACGAGCGCGAGCTGGAGCGTGGAGATCATGAGCTGGCCGCCGGTCAGGGCCACCGGGGAGCCGGGCGTCCCGGCCAGCGTGCGGCGGACGTAGATCCAGCCGACGGGGTAGCAGAGGGACGCCAGCAGGGCGAACGCGGTGCCCTTGGCGTCGACACCGGAGAAGCCCTGCCAGGCACCGAGCACGGTCAGGACACCGAGGAAGCCCAGCCCCAGCCCGGCGAAGCGGCGGCGGGTCGGGCGGTCCTCGGACAGGGCCACCAGCGACAGGGCCATGCCCCACAGCGGCGAGGTGGCGTTGCAGATGCCCGCCAGGCTGGAGGGGATGCTGAGCTCCGCGTAGGCGAAGAGCGAGAACGGGGCGGTGTTGAGCAGCAGCGCGGCCACGGTCAGGTGACCCCAGGTGCGCAGACCCCTGGGGAGCGGCTCGCGGCGGACCAGCAGCACGGTGAGAAGGGCGAGCGCGCCGAACAGGACCCGGCCCAGTGCCACCTGGAAAGGCGCGTACGCCTCGGTGCCGACCTTGATCAGGAGGAAGCTGAAGCCCCAGATCACCGAGAGGATCGCGAACCGGACCCGCCAGTCCAGGAGGCCGCCCCGGCGCCGGCCGGTGGTGGAGGCGGCGGCGGTCGTGGCGGCGGTCGTGGCGGCGGTCGTGGCAGGGGAGGCCGGGGTAGGGGAGGCCGCCGGGAGGGTCGGCCCGGAGGTGGTCGGTGCGCTCATGCCCCTTACTGTCCTCGTATCAACTTCGTAGGACAAGCGAGAGTTTCTCGGAGTGACGCCGTAGCATTGCTTATATGTTGAACCTGGAGCGCCTGCGCACCCTGGACGCCCTCGCCCGCCACGGCTCGGTCAGCGGCGCGGCCGACGGCCTCCATGTCACCACCTCCGCGGTGTCCCAGCAGATGGCCAAGCTGGAGCGCGAGGTCGGCCAGCCGCTGCTGGCGAAGAACGGGCGCGGGGTCCGCCTCACCGACGCCGGACGGCTGCTCGCCGATCACGCCGCCCGGATCATCTCCCAGGTGGAGCTCGCCCAGGCCGACGTCGAGGCCCAGCGCGGCTGCGCCGTCGGCGAGCTGCGGATCGGCGCCTTCCCGACCGCCATGCGCGGACTGCTGCCCCAGGCTCTGGCGGCACTGCGGGCCGGGCATCCGGAGCTGCGGGTCAGGGTGCGCGAGCAGGAGCCCGAGGAGGCCATGGCGGCCGTCGTGCGCGGGGACCTCGACCTGGCGCTGGCGATCGACTGGCACAACAAGCGGATGCCGGTGCCCGCCGAGCTCACCCGCACCCATCTGCTGGAGGACACCGTCGACATCGCGGTCCCGGCAGGCCACCGGCTGGCGGACCGGACCGGGGGCCCGGGGGCGTCCGGGATCTCCCTCGCGGAATTCGGCGACGACGACTGGATCTCCTGGAACGAGGGCCAGTTCTGCCACGAGTGGCTGGTCTTCACCCTGCGCGGTACGGGAATCGAGCCGCGTATCGCCCACATCGCCGAGGAGCACCACACGCAGCTGGCCTTCGTGGAGGCCGGACTCGGGGTGTGCGTGGCGCCGAAGCTGGGCCGCGGCCCGGTGCCGTCGGGCGTGCGGCTGCTGCCGGTCTGCGACAGCGTACGCCGCCACGTGTACGCCGTCTGGCGCGCGGACGCCGACCGGCGGCCCTCCGTCCGGGCCGCGGCCGACGCCCTGCGGGAGGCGGCCGCCGGACTTCGATAGGCCGCCGCCGGACGCCGATGGCCCGCCGCCGTGCCGCGGCCCTACAGCTTGCGGAAGTCCCAGGAGACGACCGTGTCGGGGGTCAGCCGGATCCACGCGTGCCGCCCGTCGTGCGGCATCTCCTCGATGCCGAAGTTCTTGACCGGGAAGATCCGCTCCGCCGCGGCGAGCTCGGGGCAGGGTTCGCCCGTGCGCGGGGCCTCGCCCACGAAGACCGCGCTGCCGGACAGTTCCACCCCGCGCAGTTCGTCGTACGACTCGCCGGAATCCACGACCACCGAGATCCGCGGGTCCTTCCTCAGGTCGGACCAGCGGCGGCTGCGCGTGATCGAGTACAGCCACAGCGAGCTGCCGTCCCACGCGAACCACAGGGCGCCCACGTGCGGGCGCCCGTCGGGGGAGACCGTCGCGACCCGGCAGGTCTTCTGCTCACGCAGGAAGGAGTCCACCTCCGCGTCGCTCATCATGATGCGCCGGCCCCGCCGCTGCGAGCGCGGCGAGGTTCCGGTTCGTGACCTGTCCACGTCCATCCGTCCTGCACCCCTTCACACCTGACTGTGTGTCAGGAATCATGGGGGCTCTTCCGTCGCCACGCCAGGGGGAGCCATGCCGGATCTCGATCCCGCCACCACCGCGCTGCTCACCGTCGAGTGCCAGAACGGTGTCGTGGGGGAGGAGAGCGCGCTGCCCGAACTGGCCAAGGAGGCCCGGGACTCGGGGATGCTGGGGAGGGTGGCCGCGCTGGTCGACGCCGCGCGCGGGGCCGGCGTACAGGTACTGCACGCGGTCGCCGAGCGGCGGCCCGACGGGCTCGGGGCGAACACCAACGCGCGGCTGTTCCGGGCCGCTGAGAAGCTGCCGGTGCGCCAGCTGAGCGGGAGCCGGGCGGTGGAGATCGCCGCGCCCATCGTGGTGGCCGGGCAGGACCTGGTGGTCCGCCGGCTGCACGGGCTCTCCCCGATGGCCGGCACGGATCTGGACCCCCTGCTGCGCAACCTCGGCATCCGCACCCTCGTCGTGACCGGCGTCTCCTCCAACATCGCCGTCCCGAACACCGTCTTCGACGCCGTGAACCTCGGCTACCGGGTGGTGGTCCCGGCCGACGCCATCGCGGGGGTGCCCGCCTCCTGCACGGCCGAGGTGATCCGCAACTCCCTCGCCCTGGTCGCGTCCATCACCACGGCCGGAGAACTCCTCGCGCAGTGGGTCCCGCTACGTCGTGCCTCTGCGTGAGGGCGGCTCGCTCCCCGGGATCAGCAGGTCCCGGCCGTCACTCACGGACCAGGCGTGCCCACCCGCGCCTCGCGCGCACCGGCGCCGGCCTCTGCCTGGACCGACGGCCCGGTGCGCGGGGTGCGCGGGGTGCGCAGCGCCAGCAGGGTGGCGGTCAGCCAGGCCAGGACCAGTCCGCCAGCCGCTCCGAGGGTCGGCCCGTCCGGTTGGGTCAAGGGCTGCCCGCGCAGCGCCTGCCAGGCCGCCAGGGCCACCAGCCCCGCGTACCCTGCCGCCGCGACGATCACCACGCGCAGCCGGACCGTGCCGTCGGCCGGCCGGCCCGCCCCGGATGCCCGGCGGGACAGGGCGAGGGCCAGCAGCGGCAGCACTTGGAGGGCGTGCATGCCGATGAAGTGGGCGATGCGCAAATCGCCGCCCTCGGCCGACCAGCCGGTCACCGGCAGGTTCCGCCCCCCGTCCGGCACGCCTACGCTGTGCGCGCCCACGATGCCGGAGGCCCCATCGGCGAGCTGGTCCGCCGTCGGCATGCTCATCAGGAAGCCGAGCGCGAGTCCGACGACCGAGATGGCCGCCCCCAGCCGGATGGCCCAGGCAGTCGCCCGGTCCGGCAAGGGCTGCCTGTACAGCAGCACGGCGATGACCACGGTGGCCAGCCAGAGCACGGCCACGATCACGCCCATGACGGCGTATACGCCCGCGTCCAGCGGGGTCTCCTGGTTGAAGTGGCTGCGCTTGCCACGAACCACCTGCGTGACGATGAGTGCCATCTCGGAGGAAGAGCCGGCCGCGATGGCCGTCCCGGCCCACCAACTGACCCGCCGGCCCCGACTGAGCAGCGAGTGCAGCCATGCCAGGGTGGCACCGTAGACACCCAGCGACACCGCGAACTTCAGCGGCTTGAGCCAAATCGGTTCACCGGCCAGCACACGGTCGTCGACAACGAGGCCGACCAGGCTGACCACGGCCGTGACGGCCATCGCGGCGACCAGGTACGTCAAGGGTTTGTGCAACCCACGCACTGGCATGGCTTCCCCCGGGATGTGAAGAGCGAACGGTTGAATGGGCCTGCTCGGCTATCCGACGGTCGCGCCGTCGAGCCGGGCGGCGAGGGCCGAAGCCACAGCCTCACGGTCAGAGTTGACGAAGAAGTGGCCGCCGGGGAAGGACTCCACGTCGCAGAGACCGGAGGTGAACGCCGCCCAGCCCTCGGCGCCCTCGCGGGTCACATGGGTGTCCTCGGTCCCCGTGAACACCGATACCGGGCAGGACAGTACGCCTTCCCCGGGTCCGGGCCCCACGTAGCACTCGACGGCCTTGTAGTCGCTGCGCAGGGTCGGCAGCAGCATCCGGACCAGTCGTCGTCGGCGAGCACCGCCTCGTCCGTGCCGCTCAGCCGGCGCAGCTCGGCGAGGATCGTCGCGTCATCCTGGTCGTGCAGGTCCGGGCGCGTGGCGGCGTGGCCGGGGGCGCGCCGACCGGACACGAACAGCCGGATCGGCCGGAGTCGCTCCGTGGTCTCCAGCCGGCGCGCGACCTCGTACGCCAGCAGAGCGCCCATGCTGTGTCCGAACAGGGCCAGTGGACGGTCCGGGGCGAGTTCGGTGAGTGCCTCGGTGATGCGGTCGGCCAGCTGGGTCAGCTCGTCCAGCGGCGGCTCGCTCCGGCGGTCCTGCCGCCCGGGGTACTGCACGGCGTACACGCCGATCCGGGGGGCAAGCAGTTTGGACATCGGGAAGTAGGTACTGGCGGCTCCCCCCGCGTGGGGGAAGCACAGCAGCGTCATCCCGTCCTCGGTCCCGGTGGAGAACCGTCGGAACCAGCTGCCCGCGGCATGGGAGACGGTCATGTCCGGTCAGGAACCGTTCTTGCCGCGCGGATGAACCACCTGGTCCACGATCCCGTACTCCAACGCGCCCTGCGCGGTGAGGATCTTGTCGCGGTCCAGGTCCTGGCGGATCTGCTCCTTGTCGCGACCGGTGTGGTGGGCCATGATCTCCTCGATCCGGTTCCGGATGCGCTCGATCTCCAGTGCCTGGATCTCAAGGTCGGACACCTGGCCCTGCTGACCGGGACTGGCCGGGGCGTGCATCAGGACCCGGGAGTTGGGCAGGGCGATCCGCTTGCCCTTGGTACCCGCGGCCAGGACGACCGAGGCGGCCGAGGTGGCCTGCCCGATGCAGACGGTCTGGATGTCCGGCTTGACGAACTGCATCGTGTCGTAGATGGCCAGCAGTGAAGTGATGGAACCACCGGGCGAGTTGATGTAGATGGAGATGTCGCGGTCCGGGTCGGCCGACTCCAGGCAGAGCAGCTGGGTCATGACGTCGCTGGCGGAGGTGTCGTCGATCTCGGAGCCGAGAAAGATGATCCGCTCCTCGAACAGCTTGCCGTAGGGGTCGAACTCCCGCGCACCCTGAGAGGTGCGCTCGACGAAGCGGGGAAGGACGTAACGGGCCTGGGGCGCGTACTCGTGCATGGGCAAGGCAGCCTCCGTACTTTCCGGGACTCGGATGGGATCGGGCGGGCGAGCGGCAGGTGACGACGCCGGCGCGGTGAGTGACACACCGTCATTCACCGCGCCGGCGCTGCAGAGTCGCCGGTCAGCGCGCGGCGAGTCCGCCGCCGCCAGGCATCGACGGGGTGGACTGGATCACGTCGTCGATGAGGCCGTACTCCTTGGCCTCCTGAGCGGAGAACCAGTAGTCGCGGTCGGAATCCTTGGTGATGCGCTCGACGTCGTTCCCGGAGTGCTGTGCGATGAGCTGCGCCATCTCCTTCTTGGTCTTCAGGAGATGCTGCACGTAGATGCGGATGTCGCTGGCCGAGCCGGAGAAGCCGGCCGAAGGCTGGTGCATGAGGATCTTCGCGTGCGGCAGGGCGAAGCGCTTTCCGGGGGCGCCGGAAGTCAGCAGGAACTGCCCCATGGAGGCGCAGAAGCCCATGGCGATGGTGACGACGTCGTTCTTGATGAGCTGCATCGTGTCGTACACCGCCATACCGGCGGTCACCGAACCGCCCGGCGAATTAATGTACAGGTAGATGTCTTCTTCGGTCTGGGCCGCGAGCATAAGAAGCTGCGCGGTGATGCGGTTGGCAATGTCGTCGTCGACAGCCTGACCAAGGAAGACGATGCGGTGGTTGAGGAGGCTGCTGAATACCTGATCGCCCATTCCCCAGGGCGGGCTGGCTCCATTGTCCATACGCGGCGCAGAATGGCCGAATTCCGCTGCCTGGTAATCATCCTGACGAGTCACTGAACCCCCATGTGGATCCACCGGCAGCAACCGCCACCGTTCGATACTTCCGTGCTGTTCCGGTTCCGTCGATCCGATCGGGGCGCCCAACTGCCGTGACGCTTGCCGATCTTCACTCATCGGACCGTAGCACGATCATTTCCGGAACCGCGTCCCACCAGCAAATCGTTTCGCTGAGAGCGCACGTGGGGGCCGGAGTGCGGCGCATTCCCCTAGGCGCCTGCCCGTCGTTCGCCTGTGGTTAGATGCAAAGATCATTCGGCACAGTTCACACGGGGGTGGAACGTGAGTATCGGTGAGCACAGGCGATTGGAACGCGCACACTTTTTAAGAAAACGGCGTGAAAGTATCTTGCCCTGCGAAGTCGGATTGCCGCAGGGCGTTCGCCGCAGGACCCCGGGGCTCCGCCGCGAGGAGGTCGCCGTCCTCGCCGGGGTGAGCCCCACCTGGTACACGTATCTGGAGCAGGGCCGGGACGTCTCGCCCTCGCCGGACGTGCTGGACGGCCTCGCCAGTGTGCTGGGGCTGTCGGTCTTCGAACGCGACTACCTGCTCGCACTGTCCCGCGAACCGGACGCTTGCGCGCTCGCCGCGGGACCGTCCGACTCCTGGAAGTACTTGAAGGCGGTCGCGGAAAACATGTACCCGTTCCCCGCCTACATCTGTTCGCCCTCCGGCGATCTGCTTGGCTGGAATCGAGCGGTACCGGCGTGGCTCACGGACTTCGGGCAACTGCCCGAGGAGGACCGAAACGTGCTCGTGTGGATGCTCACCTCCGAAGCGGCCCACCGGCGCTTCGTCGACTGGGAGAGCGCCTCCCGCCACGTCGTCGCCCGGTTCCGGGCCGAGCTGACCGACTGGCGGGCCCTTCCCCACACCCACCGGCTGGTCCACGAACTCTCCCGCCGCAGCTCCCAGTTCCGGGAGTGGTGGGACGAGCACCGGGTGTCCGGGCCGCTGACCAGGGTCCATCGCATGCGGCACCCCGAGCACGGCGTCGTCCCGGTGCGGATGGTCGAACTGCTCCACGAGGACCCCAACGGGACCGTCCGTCTCATCGTGCACACTCCGCTTGCCGCCGAACAGCTGGGAGTCGCCGCGGCCTAGGACAGCGCGCTTTCGCGGTCCGGCCGTGGGCCGGACCGCGCAAGCGCACCGCTGGCTACGCGTCGCCGGTACGCGGAGCCAGTTGCTCCGCAAGGTGGTCCGCCAGCTTCCCGACCGTCGGGAAGTCGAACACCAGCGAACTGGGAAGCACCAGACCGGTATCGGCGTTGAGCCGGTTGCGCAGTTCCACCGCCATCAGCGAGTCGAAGCCGAGGTCGAGCAGCTCCTCCTCGACCTCCACCTCATCCGGGTCGTCGTACCCGAGCACCTCGGCGACACTGCGCAGCACCAGTGCGTACGACTGCTCCGCGTCCAGCACCAGTCGTCCGGCCACTGCGCCCGCCGCACCGCCGGCCTCCTCACCGTCGCGCCCTTCGCCGGCCGCATCGACGGCCGGGAACACGGACGGCAGCGCGGACAGCACCCTCGGCAGAGCCCCCGCCATCGCGCGCTCCGCCAGCGCCGCCTCGTCCAGGTCCGCCGCGACCAGCGCCGCTTCACCGCGCGTCAGCGCCGCGTCGAGCAGGCACAGCGCCGACGTCGCCGTCATCGCCCGCACGCCGGCCCGGTCCAGCCGGCCCCGCTCGGTTTCGCCGAGCGTCCCGCCCATGCCCTCGCCCTCCCACAGGCCCCAGGCCAATGAGACGCCACACAACCCCCGAGCTGTCCGGTGCTCCGCGAGCGCGTCCAGGTAGGCATTGGCGGCCGCGTAGTTGGCCTGCCCTGCCGTGCCGAGCGTTCCCGCGAGCGAGGAGAAGAGGACGAACGCGTCGAGGTCCAGGTCCTGGGTGAGCTCGTGCAGATGCCGGGCCGCGTCCGCCTTCGGCGCGAGGACCGTGTCCAGACGCTCCGGGGTGAGGGATTCCAGGGTGCCGTCGTCCAGCACACCCGCTGTGTGGATCACAGCCGTCAACGGATACGCGGCCGGAATGCCGTCCAGCAACGCGGCGAGAGCATCCCGGTCCGCGATGTCACACGCCGAGACAGTGACCTGGGCACCGAGCGCCTCGAGCTCGGCGGTCAACTCCGCCGCACCGGCGGCAGCCGGCCCCCGACGGGAAACCAGCAGCAACCGCCGCACACCGTACTCGGTCACCACATGCCGGGCCATCAGGCCACCCAGCGCTCCGGTACCACCCGTGATCAGCGCCGTACCGTCGGCCCGGAAGACCGGACGCTCCCCGGCACCGAGCTCCCCGGCCCGGACCAGGCGCGGCACGTACGCCGTCCCCTCCCGGAGCGCGAGCTGCGGCTCGCCGAGCGCGAGCGCCGCCGACTGCGCCGCCCGGGAGGCGGGCGTCCCGTCGGTGTCCAGCAGCACGATCCTGCCCGGGAGTTCGGACTGCGCGCTGCGGCCCAAGCCCCAGGCCGCCGCTCCTCCCGGATCCGAAGCCAGCGGCTCACCCGCGACCGTGCACGCGCCCTCGGTGACCAGCACCAGCCGCCGTACCGAGGGGTCGGCCCCGGCCGCCAGCCGCTGCACCTGCGACAACGCCTCCCGGGCCGCGGCTTGTGCCCGGGCGGGCACCGACACCAGCAGGTCGCCCGGGTCGCCCTGGCCGTCGAAGCCCTCCGCCGGCGGCACCGGGATCCAGTCCACCCGGTACAGCGCGGCCTCCGGCGCACAGCCCGCCACGTCCGGCACCACGCCCTCTGCGTGCCGCTGCCACGCGCCGGGCGCCCCGCCCGCCGCCGGCACCGGCCGCGCGTGCAGGATCGCCGCGCGATGCCCGTGCCGGTCCGGCTGAGCGAGCGCCAGCTGCACGTCCAGCGCTCCTTCGGCGGGCAGCCGCAGAGAGGCCTCCCGGGTGAGCACCAGCGGTGTCCAGCCCAGCAGCGTGCCGTCCGTGCCGAGTTCCCGGTCTGCCAGCTCCGGATGGGTGGCGGCGGACAGCCGGGCCGTGTGCACCGTACTGCCGTCCGCCAGGTCCAGACCGCCGCCCAGTACCGGGTGCTCCCCGGCCCCCGGCAGTGCGGGAGCGGTCCGGGTCTCCGGCGTCGGCGACAACCAGTAGCGCTGCCGCTGGAAGGCGTACGTGGGTACGGCTGCCGGTCGCGTCGCCGCCGGGAACACCGCCTTCCACTCCGGTACGGCGGCACCCGTCACGTGGAGCCGGGCCATGGCCGCAGTGGCACCCGCCGGGTCCGGTACCGCGACGGCCGCGACCGGGCGGTCCTTCGCCGACTCGTCGAGCACCCGTTCCACCGCGGGAGTCAGGACCGGCACGGGGCCGATCTCCAGGTAGGTGGTGGTGCCTTGGCTGCGCAGGGTGCGGATGCCGTCGGCGAAGCGGACGGCCTGGCGGATGTGGTCGACCCAGTAGCCGGGGTCGCAGAGCTGTTCGTCGGTGGCGAGTTCACCGGTCAGGTTGGAGACCAGCGGGACATCCGCGCCACGGAAGGCCAGTGTCTCCAGCACGGCACGGAAATCGGCCAGGACGCTGTCCATGTGTGCCGAGTGGAACGCGTGGCTCACGCGCAGCCGTGTCGCCTTGACGCCCTGGGTCTTCCACTGCTGCACCACGGCGGCCACTGCCGCTTCGTCGCCTGAAACCACGGTCGCGTCGGGGGCGTTGACGGCCGCGATGTCCACGCCCTCCGGCAGGGCCGCGGCCACGTCGGCTTCCGGGGCCTGGACCGAGGCCATCGCTCCGCCCGGACGTGCGGACTGCATGAGCCGCCCACGCGCCGCCACCAGAGCGGCCGCGTCTTCCAATGACCACACGCCCGCCAGATAGGCGGCGGTCACCTCGCCGATCGAATGTCCGGCCAGGACATCGGGGCGCATGCCCCAGTGTTCCAGGAGCCGGTACAGGGCGACCTCGCAGGCGAAGATCGCAGGCTGGGCGTACTGGGTCAGATCCAGCAGAGCCGCCTCAGGGGAGTCCGCCTCCGCGAACACGATCCCGGCCAGCGGCTGGTCGAGGTGCACGTCCAACGCCGCGCACACCTCATCGAACGCGGCAGCGTAGCCAGGCTGGGCGGCATACAGCTCCCGTCCCATACCCACCCGCTGAGACCCCTGACCCGCGAACAGCACGGCGAGCCGGGACCCGGCCACCGGCCGCCCCTGGACCAGGGACGACACCGTACGGCCTTCGGCCAATGCCCGCAGCCCGGTCAGGAAATCCTCCCGGTCGGTGCCGACGACCACGGCACGGTGACCGAAGGCGGTACGGCCGGTCGCCAGGGCCAGGCCGGTCTCGGTCGCACCGGACTCCTCCGGGCGGGACTCGACATGCGCGGCCAGGGCCGCTGCCTGGGCGCGCAAGCCGGTGGCGGTCGGCGCGGAGACCACCCACGGCACCGGCTGTCCGCTGCCGGGGCCGTCCGTCGTCCGCGGCGGCAAGTCGGTTTCGGTTTCGGGTTCTTCGATGATGACGTGGGCGTTGGTGCCGCTGATGCCGAACGAGGAGACGGCGGCCCGGCGGGGCCGGTCGGCCGGTTCCCACGGGCGTGCCTGCGTGAGCAGGCTCACCGCGCCGGCCTGCCAGTCGATGCGGGTGGACGGGGTGTCGGCGTGCAAGGTCGCGGGCAGGGTGCGGTTCCGCATCGCCATGACCATCTTGATCACACCCGCGGCTCCTGCCGCGGCCTGAGTGTGACCGATGTTCGACTTGACGGAGCCCAGCCAGAGCGGGTTGTCGTCGCTGTGTTCCTGACCGTAGGTCGCCAGCAGGGCCTGGGCCTCGATCGGGTCACCCAGTCGTGTACCCGTTCCGTGGGCTTCCACGACGTCGACGTCGGCTGCGTTCAGTCCGGCCGAGGCGAGTGCCTGACGGATCACACGCTGCTGTGAAGGTCCGTTCGGTGCGGTCAGACCGTTGCTCGCCCCGTCCTGGTTCACGGCACTGCCACGGATCACCGCAAGGACCTGGTGCCCGTTGCGCCGTGCGTCCGACAACCGCTCCAGCAGCAGCAGACCCGCACCCTCACCGAACCCCGTCCCGTCGGCGTCGTCGGAGAAGGCCTTGCAACGCCCGTCCTCCGACAGCCCGCGCTGCCGACTGAACTCGATGAAGGTGGTGGGAGTCGACATCACGGTCACGCCGCCGGCCAGCGCCAGGGAGCATTCGCCCTGGCGCAGGGCCTGGGCGGCCAGGTGCATGGCGACCAGCGACGAGGAACACGCCGTGTCCACACTGACCGCCGGCCCCTCCAACCCGAAGGTGTAAGCCACCCGGCCCGAGGCCACACTGTTGGAACTGCCGTTGACCAGGTAGCCCTCCAGCTCCTTCGGTGCCCGAGTGATCCGCGAACCGTAGTCGTTGTACATGACACCCGTGAACACGCCGGTGCGGCTTCCGCGCAGGCTGGCCGGATCGATGCCTGCCCGCTCGAACGCCTCCCACGCCGTCTCCAGCAGCAGCCGTTGCTGCGGATCCGTCGCCAGCGCCTCGCGCGGACTGATCCCGAAGAACTCCGCGTCGAACCGGTCCGCGTCGTACAGGAACCCGCCATGACGCGTGAAGGACGTGCCGCTGCGCTCCGGATCCGGGTCGCGCAGTGCGGCCAGGTCCCAGTCGCGGTCTTCGGGAAAGTCCCCGATGACGTCGCGGCCCTCGGCCACCAGCCGCCACAGCCCCTCCGGACCGGTGACCCCGCCCGGGAAGCGGCAGCCGATGCCCACGATCGCGATCGGCTCGTCAGCCGCAAGGCCGGCGACGGCGACGTCGGCGCTGAGAGTGGTGTCGGCCGCTTCACCGCCGAGGAGTTCACCGGCGAGGTGAACGGCGAGCACGTTGACGGTCGGGTGGTCGAAGACCAGCGAGGCGGGCAGCTTGAGCCCGGTGGCCTGGTTGAGCCGGTTGCGGAGTTCCACAGCCGTCAGAGAGTCGAAGCCCAGATCGATGAAGGGGCGGTCCACCGGCACAGCGCGTGGGTCGGCGTGGCCGAGTACGGCCGCCGCCTGGGCGCCGACCAGTTCCGTCAGCAGCCGCTGCCGGTCCGTTCCCGACAGGCTTCGCAGCCGCTCGGCCAGTCCACCGCCGCCCGAGCCGTCGGCTGCGGATCCGGCCGCCGCCCGACGCGCGACGGGCCGTACGAGGCCCCGCAGGAGTACGGGAACGGGTGCGCTGCTCCGGGCCAGGGCAGCCAGGTCGAGGCGAGCTGCGACCACGGCGGGAGCCGTCCCGGCGACGGCCTCGTCGAACAGGGCGAGCCCTTGGCCGGCGGCGAGCGGTGCGACGCCGGAGCGGCCCAGGCGGGCCAGGTCGGCGCCGGTGAGTTCACCGGTCATCCCGCTCGCCTCGGCCCACAGGCCCCACGCCAGCGAGGTCGCGGGCAACCCGGCCGCTCGCCGCGCGGCGGCGAGTGCGTCCAGGTAGGTGTTGGCGGCCGCGTAGTTGGCCTGTCCTGCCGTGCCGAGCGTTCCCGCGAGCGAGGAGAAGAGGACGAAAGCGTCGAGGTCCAGGTCCTGGGTGAGCTCGTGCAGATGCCGGGCCGCGTCCGCCTTCGGCGCGAGGACGCGGGCCAGGCGGTCCGGGGTGAGGGACTCCAGCGTGCCGTCGTCCAGCACGCCGGCCGTGTGGATCACCGCGGTGAGCGGGTGGGCGGCCGGGATGCCCGCCAGCAGCGCGGCGAGGGCCTCCCGGTCGGCGGTGTCGCAGGCCGCGACCGTGACGTGGGCGCCGAGCGCGCCGAGCTCCTCGGCCAGCTCGCCGGCCCCGGCCGCAGCCGCTCCGCGTCGGGAAACCAGCAGCAGGTGCCTGACGCCGTACTCGGTCACCAGATGCCGCGCGAACAACGCACCCAGCGCCCCGGTACCGCCCGTGATCAGCACCGTGCCCCCGGCCCGGAACACCGAACGGTCTCCCGCACCGGAACCCTCCACCGCGACCGGCACGAGCCGCGGCAGGAACCAGCGCCCCCCGCGGACCGCGCACTGCGGCTCGGCGGTGTCCTCCAGCAGCGCGGGCACCTCCGCGCCCCCCTCCAGGTCCAGCAGTACGAACCGACCGGGGTGTTCGGTCTGCGCCGAACGCACCAACCCCCAGACGGCCGCCGCCGCCGGATCCGGCTGCTCCGGACCGGCCCCGGGCACGGCCACGGCCTGCCGCGTTACCACGACGAGCGGATCGGCGGTCTCGGCGGCCACCCGGGCCTGGAGCGCGGCCAGCACCTCCGCCAGCACCGAGCCGACGGTCCCGTTCCCGGTCACAGGCTCCAGAACGTCGAACTCGCCGCCCGTGCCGGACGACCCGGAGTACGGCTGCCAGTCCACGCGCAGCAGCGGCACCCGCCCGGACCCGGCCGTCCGCAGCCGCTCCTTGTCCACAGGGCGCAGGCTCAGCGAGGCCACGTCCGCCACCACGCCGCCCAGCACGTCGGCGACGGAGACCGAGATCTCGTTGCGGCCGGCCGAACGCAGCCGGACCCGCAGGGCGGTGGCACCCTCCGCGTGCAGGGTGACCCCGCTCCACGAGAACGGCAGCGCACTCTCCTCGACTGCGCCGAGCGCACCGAGCACCACGGGGTGCAGCGCCGCGTCCAGCAGCGCCGGGTGCAACCCGAACGCTCCGGCGTCCGCGCCTGCCTCGGCGGGCAGGGCGACCTCGGCGTACACCTCGTCATCGAGCTGCCACAGGGCGCGCAGGCCCTGGAAGACAGGCCCGTACTCGTACCCCTGTGCGGCGAGCCGCTCGTAGGCACCGTCCAGATCCACGGGGACCGCGCCCGGCGGCGGCCATGCGGCCGGCAGCGGATCGGCGGAGCCGACGGAACCGGCCGTGGAGTTCTGGCTGCCGGAGCTCAGGGTGCCACTGGCGTGTCGGGTCCACGTGCCGTGCGGATCCTCGTCGTCGGTCCGGGACAGGACGGCCACGTCGCGGCGGCCCTTCGCGTCCGGTTCGCCCACGGAGACCTGCAGGCGCAGCGCGGCGCCCTCGGCGAACACCATGGGTGCGTGGACGGTGAGTTCCTCCAGGTGCGGGCAGTCCGCGTCGCGCCCCGCCCGCAGGGCCAGTTCGGCGAAGGCGGTGCCGGGCAGCAGCACCGTGCCGCTGACGGCGTGGTCGGCGAGCCACGGGTGCGTGCGCAGCGAGAGCCGGCCGGTGAGCAGCAGGCCACTTCGGTCGCCGAGTTCGACGGCCGCGCCGAGCAGCGGGTGCGCCGCGGGGCGCAGCCCGGCGGTGTTCATGTCGCCGGTGCGGGCGACACCCTCCAGCCAGTACGAGGCGTGCTGGAAGGGGTAGGTGGGCAGCTCGACATGCCGGTACGGGCGTTCTCCCGATCCGGTTCCCGCGGCGGAGGCGAAGGCGGGGCTCCAGTCCACCGCCAGCCCTGCCGTGTAACCGGTGGCAGCGGAGGCGTGGAAGCGGTCCAGACCGCCCTCGTCCCGCCGCAAGGTGCCCAGGGCCACCGCCTCGGCTCCGAGCGTTCCGGGCCGCTCGTCGGCTGCCGCGGCGATCGACTCCTGCACGGCCGCGGCCAGCACGGGGTGGGCACTGACCTCCACGAACGCTCCGTGTCCGTGCTCCAGCAGAGCCCGGGTGGCGAGGTCGAAGCGCACGGTCTCCCGCAGGTTGCGGTACCAATAGGCGGCGTCGAGCTGACGGGTGTCCAGCAGGTCGCCGGTGACGGCGGAGTAGAACGGCGTGCGTGCCGTGCGGGGCACGACGGGCGCCAGCAGACCGAGGAGTTCCTCCTCGATCGCCTCGACGTGCGCGGAGTGGGAGGCGTAGTCCACCGGGATCCGGCGGGCCCGGACCTCTTCGGCAGCACAAGCGTCGAGCAACTCCTGCAGTGCCTCCGGGTCACCGGAGACCACGCACGATGCGGGCCCGTTGACCGTGGCGACCGACAGCCGGCCCGGCCAGGCCGTGATGCGCTGCTCGGTCTCCTCGTACGGCAGCGGGACGGACACCATGCCGCCGGTGCCCGCCAGCGCGCCGAGGGCGCGGCTGCGCAGGGCGACCACTCGGGCCGCGTCCTGGAGCGTGAGCGCACCGGCGACGGCGGCCGCCGCGATCTCGCCCTGGGAGTGCCCGACCACGGCGGCCGGGCGGACACCGTACGACTCCCAGAGCGCGGCCAGCGACACCATGACGGCGAACAGCACGGGCTGGACGACATCCACGCGGTCATAGCCGGGGGCACCGGGCTCGCCACGCAGCACATCGAACAGCGACCAGTCGGTGAACTCGGCCAGCGCGGCTTCGCATTCGGCCATGCGCTCCCGGAAGACCGGTGCGGTCTGCAGGAGTTCGAGAGCCATGCCCACCCACTGCGAGCCCTGGCCGGGGAAGACGAACACGGTGCCGCCGAGGCCGCCGGGGGCGGCGCCGCCGGTGACCACGCGGGGGTCGGGGCGGCCGTCGGCGAGGGCGGCCAGGGCCTCTCGTACGCCGTCGCGGTCGGGGGCGGTCACGACGGCCCTCTGATCGAAGACGGCCCGGGTCGTGTGCAGGGCCCAGGCCACGTCCGCCGCGCCGACGGAGTGGGGGGCGTCGGCTGCGAGCAGGTCGCGCAGCTGGGCGGCCAGCTCGGACAGCGGCTGCCCGGCGCGGGCGGACAGCACCAGCGGGGGCACCGGCTGTCCGCTGCCGGGGCCGTCCGTCGTCCGCGGCGGCAAGTCGGGTTCGGTTTCGGGTTCTTCGATGATGACGTGGGCGTTGGTGCCGCTGATGCCGAACGAGGAGACGGCGGCCCGGCGGGGCCGGTCGGCCGGTTCCCACGGGCGTGCCTGCGTGAGGAGGCTCACCGCGCCGGCCTGCCAGTCGATGCGGGTGGACGGGGTGTCGGCGTGCAAGGTCGCGGGCAGGGTGCGGTTCCGCATCGCCATGACCATCTTGATCACACCCGCGGCTCCTGCCGCGGCCTGAGTGTGACCGATGTTCGACTTGACCGAGCCGAGCCAGAGCGGGTTGTCGTCGCTGTGTTCCTGACCGTAGGTCGCCAGCAGGGCCTGGGCCTCGATCGGGTCACCCAGTCGTGTGCCCGTTCCGTGGGCTTCGACCACGTCGACGTCGGCTGCGTTCAGTCCGGCCGAGGCGAGTGCCTGACGGATCACACGCTGTTGTGAAGGTCCGTTCGGTGCGGTCAGGCCGTTGCTCGCCCCGTCCTGGTTCACGGCACTGCCCCGGATCACCGCGAGGACCTGGTGCCCGTTGCGCCGTGCGTCCGACAACCGTTCCAGCAGCAGCAGACCCGCACCCTCTCCCCAGCCGGTGCCGTCGGCGTCGTCGGAGAAGGCCTTGCAACGCCCGTCCTCGGACAGCCCGCGCTGCCGACTGAACTCGATGAAGGTGTTGGGGGTGGACATGATCGCCACGCCGCCGGCCAGCGCCAGGGAGCATTCGCCCTGGCGCAGGGCCTGGGCGGCCAGGTGCATGGCGACCAGCGACGAGGAACACGCTGTGTCGACACTGAC
This sequence comes from Streptomyces spororaveus, assembly GCF_016755875.1. Lineage (NCBI taxonomy): Bacteria > Bacillati > Actinomycetota > Actinomycetes > Kitasatosporales > Streptomycetaceae > Streptomyces > Streptomyces spororaveus. The sequence goes on from NZ_BNED01000005.1 coordinate 7,003,826, forward strand.
CGCCGGCCCCTCCAACCCGAAGGTGTAAGCCACCCGGCCAGAGACCACGCTGCCGGTGTTCCCGGCGAGCAGCATGCCCTCGTACCCCTCGGGCGCCGGCTGGAGCCGCGAGGCGTAGTCGTTGTACATGACGCCCGTGAATACGCCGGTGCGGCTGCCGCGCAGGCTGGCCGGATCGATGCCCGCCCGCTCGAACGCCTCCCACGCGGTCTCCAGCAGCAGCCGCTGCTGCGGATCCGTCGCCAGCGCCTCGCGCGGACTGATCCCGAAGAACTCCGCGTCGAACCGGTCCGCGTCGTGGAGGAACCCGCCATGACGGGTGTAGGAGGTACCGCGTCGTTCCGGGTCGGGATCGTAGAGGGACTCCAGGTCCCAGCCCCGGTTCTCCGGGAAGCCGGAGATGGCGTCGCGGCCCTCGGCCACCAGCCGCCACAGCCCCTCCGGACCGGTGACCCCGCCCGGGAAGCGGCAGCCGATACCGACGATCGCGATCGGCTCGTCGGCGGCGATGGAGGAGGTGACGGAGGCCCCGTCCAAGGCGCCGGAGCCGTCCTCGCCGGTGCCGACGGCCTCGGCCAGCAGGTGGGCGGCGAGCAGGCCCGCGGTCGGGAAGTCGAACAGCAGGGAGGCGGGCAGCTTGAGCCCGGTGGCCTGGTTGAGCCGGTTGCGGAGTTCCACGGCCGTCAGCGAGTCGAAGCCGAGCTCGTGGAACGCCCGGTCGGTCGGCACCGCCTGGGGGCCGGAGTGCCCGAGCACGGCCGAGGCCTGTGCCCGGACCAGGGCCAGGGCGGTCTGCTCGCGCTCCGCGGCCGGCAGGGTACGCAGCAGCTCCGCCCAGGCCCCTGCCGCGCCCTGGCCGGCGGCGGCCCGGCGGCGGGCCGGAACCCTGACCAGTCGGCGGAAGAGAGAGGGTAGAGTGCCGTTCCCGGCCCGCCCGCGCAGCTGGTCCAGGTCGAGGCGGGCCGCGACCATGGCAGGAGCCGTCCCGGCGAGGGCCGCGTCGAAGAACGCCAGCCCTTCGGCGTTCGGCAGCGGGGCGATACCAGCCCGGCGCATCCGGACCAGGTCGGCGTCGGCCAGCTCGCCGGTCATCCCGCCGGCCTCGGCCCACAGACCCCACGCCAGCGAGGTCGCGGGCAGTCCGGCGGAGTGCCGGAGCCGGGCGAGCGCGTCCAGGGCGGCGTTGGCGGCCGCGTAGTTGGCCTGCCCGGCCGTGCCGAAGGTGCCCGCCACGGAGGAGAAGAGGACGAAAGCGTCGAGGTCCAGATCCTGGGTGAGCTCGTGCAGATGCCAGGCGGCGTCGGCCTTGGGGGCGAGGACGCGGGCCAGGCGGTCCGGGGTGAGGGATTCCAGGGTGCCGTCGTCCAGCACGCCGGCCGTGTGGATCACCGCGGTGAGCGGGTGGGCGGCCGGGATGCCCGCCAGCAGCGCGGCGAGGGCCTCCCGGTCGGCGGTGTCGCAGGCCGCGACCGTGACGTGGGCGCCGAGCGCGCCGAGCTCCTCGGCCAGCTCGCCGGCCCCGGCCGCAGCCGCTCCGCGTCGGGAAACCAGCAGCAGGTGGCCCACGCCGTACTCGGTCACCAGGTGCCGCGCGAACAACGCACCCAGCGCCCCGGTACCGCCCGTGATCAGCACCGTGCCCCCGGCCCGGAACACCGAACGGTCTCCCACACCGGAACCCTCCACCGCGACCGGCACGAGCCGGGCCGCGGACAACTCCCCGTTGCGCACGGCCAGCTGGGTCTCGCCCGCCGCCACGGCCGAGGCCACCGCCGCAGCCGGGACGTCCGTGCCGTCGGTGTCCAGCAGCACGAACCGGCCGGGGTGCTCCGCCTGCGCGGAGCGTACGAGCCCTTGGACGGCCGCGCCCGCCAGGTCACCGGCCGCATCCCGGGTACGGACGACCAGTACTCCCTCGTCGTCCTCCCCCAGCCTCTCCTGGATTCGGGACAGCGCCGCCGCGGCGGTCGCGTGGACCGACTGCCCGGTCACCCGGTATTCCGCCCACGCGACCGGCTCCTCGCCGGCTGCCGCGTCAAGCGGCAGCGGCACCCATTCCAGGGCCAGCAGCCGGTCCCCGCTGTCGGCCCGGGCCCCCGTGGCCAGCGGCCGGAACATCAGCTCGGTGATCTCGGCCACCGGCGCGCCCGTACCGTCGGTGAGCGTCAGCGTGGCGGTGCTGTCGCCGGTCGGGGCGATGCGCACCCGCAGCGAGTCCGCGCCGACGGCGTGCAGCCGTACGCCGGAGAAGGAGAACGGGATCCTGGGCGCCCCGCCGGCTCCGGCCGTCGTGGCGTCCGCCAGGACGAACGGGTGCAGGGCCGCGTCCAGCAGCGCCGGGTGCAGGCCGAATGCACCGGCGGAGGTGCCCGAGGCCTCCGAGGGCAGCCGGACTTCGGCGAACAGCTCCTCGCCCCGCCGCCACAGGCCGGTCAGGCCCTGGAAGACCGGGCCGTAGTCGTATCCCAGTCCGGCCAGCACCGCGTATGCGTCGGCCAGGGACACGGCCTCGGCACCCGGAACCGGCCAGGCCCCGGACGCGGCGGCCGGTGCGGTCTCGGAGCCGACGGGTTCCTCGGCGAGCACGCCCGATGCGTGCCGCGTCCACGGCGCGTCGACGCCGCTCGTCCCCGGGCCGCGGTGCGGCCGGGACAGCACGGTCACCGTGCGCCGGCCGTCGGCTTCCGGAGCCTTCACCGCCACCTGGAGCTGTACGGCACCCCGCTCGGGAAGGAAGAGGGGTGCTTCGAGGGTGAGTTCGTCCAGTACGCCGCAGCCGGACCGGTCTCCCGCGTGCAGCGCCAGCTCCACGAAGGCGGTGCCCGGCAGCAGCACCTGCCCGCCGACCGCGTGGTCGGCGAGCCACGGGTGCGTGCGCAGCGAGAGTTGGCCGGTGAGCAGCAGGCCCTGCTCGTCGCCCAGTTCGACGGCGGCGGCCAGCAGCGGGTGGCTTCCGTCGCCGTCCAGGCCGAGCCGGCCCAGGTCACCGGCCGTCGCGGCCGGCTCCAGCCAGTACCGCTCGCCCTGGAAGGCGTAGGTCGGCAGGGCGAGCGGGTTCGCCGGGGCGGGGCCGGACAGGGACTGCCAGTCGACGGACAGCGCGCCGCACGCGTGGGCGTCGGCCAGTGCGGAGAGCACCGAGATGCTCTCGTCGCCGGCCTGGCGCCGCAGGGCCGCGATCACCCGCACCCGCTCGTCATCGCCCAGGGTCGCGGCGACGGCCGGAGTGAGGACGGCGTCGGGGCCGATCTCCAGGTAGGTGGTGGTGCCTTGGCTGCGCAGGGTGCGGATGCCGTCGGCGAAGCGGACGGCCTGGCGGATGTGGTCGACCCAGTAGCCGGGGTCGCAGAGCTGTTCGTCGGTGGCGAGTTCACCGGTCAGGTTGGAGACCACCGGCACGTCCGCGCCACGGAAGGCCAGTGTCTCCAGCACGGCACGGAAATCGGCCAGGACGCTGTCCATGTGTGCCGAGTGGAACGCGTGGCTCACGCGCAGCCGTGTCGCCTTGACGCCCTGGGTCTTCCACTGCTGCACCACGGCGGCCACTGCCGCTTCGTCGCCTGAAACCACGGTCGCGTCGGGGGCGTTGACGGCCGCGATGTCCACGCCCTCCGGCAGGGCCGCGGCCACGTCGGCTTCCGGGGCCTGGACCGAGGCCATCGCTCCGCCCGGACGTGCGGACTGCATGAGCCGCCCACGCGCCGCCACCAGAGCGGCCGCGTCTTCCAATGACCACACGCCCGCCAGATAGGCGGCGGTCACCTCGCCGATCGAATGTCCGGCCAGGACATCGGGGCGCATGCCCCAGTGTTCCAGGAGCCGGTACAGGGCGACCTCGCAGGCGAAGATCGCAGGCTGGGCGTACTGGGTCAGATCCAGCAGAGCCGCCTCAGGGGAGTCCGCCTCCGCGAACACGATCCCGGCCAGCGGCTGGTCGAGGTGCACGTCCAACGCCGCGCACACCTCATCGAACGCGGCAGCGTAGCCAGGCTGGGCGGCATACAGCTCCCGTCCCATACCCACCCGCTGAGACCCCTGACCGGAGAAGACCGCCGCGAGCCGACCGGAATGCCGGGCCACCCCGGTCCGGACACCGGCCACATCGTCCCCTTGGGCGAACGCGTCGAGTGCGGTGAGGAGTTCCGTACGGTCGGTGCCGACGACCACGGCACGGTGGCTGAGCGCGGCCCGGGTGGTGGCGAGGGCGTGGGCGACGGCGAGTGGATCGCTGTCCGGCTGCCCGGCCAGCAGGTCCCGCAGCCGGGCGGCCTGCGCGCGCAGCGCCGGCAGCCCGGAGGCCGACAGCGGCCACAGCGCGGGCCGCCCGGCGCCCTCGGCTACGGGCTCCACCACAGCCACGGCCACAGGTGCGGGTTCGGTTTCGGGTTCTTCGATGATGATGTGGGCGTTGGTGCCGCTGATGCCGAACGAGGAGACGGCGGCCCGGCGGGGCCGGTCGGCCGGTTCCCACGGGCGTGCCTGCGTGAGGAGGCTCACCGCGCCGGCCTGCCAGTCGATGCGGGTGGACGGGGTGTCGGCGTGCAAGGTCGCGGGCAGGGTGCGGTTCCGCATCGCCATGACCATCTTGATCACACCCGCGGCTCCTGCCGCGGCCTGAGTGTGACCGATGTTCGACTTGACGGAGCCGAGCCAGAGCGGGTTGTCGTCGCTGTGTTCCTGACCGTAGGTCGCCAGCAGGGCCTGGGCCTCGATCGGGTCACCCAGTCGTGTGCCCGTTCCGTGGGCTTCGACCACGTCGACGTCAGCTGCGTTCAGTCCGGCCGAGGCGAGTGCCTGACGGATCACACGCTGTTGTGAAGGTCCGTTCGGTGCGGTCAGGCCGTTGCTCGCCCCGTCCTGGTTCACGGCACTGCCACGGATCACCGCGAGGACCTGGTGCCCGTTGCGCCGTGCGTCCGACAACCGTTCCAGCAGCAGCAGACCCGCACCCTCACCCCAGCCGGTGCCGTCGGCGTCGTCGGAGAAGGCCTTGCAACGCCCGTCCTCGGACAGCCCGCGCTGCCGACTGAACTCCACGAACGTGCCCGGCGTCGACATCACGGTCACGCCGCCGGCCAGCGCCAGGGAGCATTCGCCCTGGCGCAGGGCCTGGGCGGCCAGGTGCATGGCGACCAGCGACGAGGAACACGCTGTGTCGACACTGACCGCCGGCCCCTCCAACCCGAAGGTGTAAGCCACCCGGCCCGAGGCCACACTGTTGGAACTGCCGGTCAGCAGATAGCCGTCGGTGTCCTCCACGGCCTCGTGCAGCCGCGGCCCGTAGTCGGGGGACATCAGGCCGGTGAACACGCCGGTGCGGGTGCCGCGCAGGCTGGCCGGATCGATGCCCGCCCGCTCGAACGCCTCCCACGCCGTCTCCAGCAGCAGCCGCTGCTGCGGATCCGTCGCGAGCGCCTCGCGCGGACTGATTCCGAAGAACTCCGCGTCGAACCGGTCCGCGTCGTGGAGGAACCCGCCATGACGGGTGTAGGAGGTACCGCGTCGTTCCGGGTCGGGATCGTAGAGGGACTCCAGGTCCCAGCCCCGGTTCTCCGGGAAGCCGGAGATGGCGTCGCGGCCCTCGGCCACCAGCCGCCACAGCCCCTCCGGACCGGTGACCCCGCCCGGGAAGCGGCAGCCGATACCGACGATCGCGATCGGCTCGTCGGCGGCAACGACAGCGTCGGCACCTGCGCCCGGCGTCTGCTCCCGCTGTTCCGGCACGCCCTGGACGTCGTATGACGCCGTCAGCTCGGTCCGCAGGCGGGCGGCGAGCGAGGCGGGGGTCGGGAAGTCGAACAGCAGCGAGGCGGGCAGCCGCAGTCCGGTTGCCGTCTCCAGGTGGTTGCGCAGCTCGACGGCGCGCAGCGAGGTGAACCCGAGCTCGGAGAACACGGCCTGCGGGTCGAGGCCTTCACCACCGGGCTGCTGGAGCACCACCTCGGCGGCCGCGCCGACCAACTCCAGGAGGGAACGTTCCTGCTCGGCCTCGGACAGGGCGGCCAGACGCCGCCGCAGCCCGGCCGTCGGCCCGCTGTCCTCATCGGTGCCGGGGGTGCCGAGTGCATGCAGCCCGTCTGAGCCGGACCCGTTCGCCCGCGTGCGGCCGGCCGGGTCGGGCCAGTAGCGCTTGCGCTGGAAGGCGTACGGCGGAAGCGGGCTCAGCGGTGTCCCCGCCGGAAATACGGTGTGCCAGTCGCAGGCCACCCCGGCGGTGTGCAGCTGGGCGAGTGCGGCCATCACGGACTGCGGCTCGTCGCGGTCGCGCACCATCGCGGCGAAGGCTGCCGGGCGCGGTTCGGCGCCTTCGAGCGTGGCAGTGACGGCCTGGGTGAGCACCGGTGTGGGGGACAGCTCCAGGAAGGTGGTGACCCCGGCGTCCCGCAGCGCGCGCACCCCGTCGGCGAAGCGCACGGTGGCGCGGATGTGCCGGACCCAGTAACCGGGGTCGGTGAGCTGCTCGTCGGTGGCGATCGTTCCGGTGACGTTCGAGACAACCGGGATCCGTGCCGGGGAGTAGCGGAGGCTCTCGGCGGTCCGCCGGAACTCCTCCAGGATCGCGTCCATGTGCGGGGAGTGCCCGGCGACGGTGACGGCGAGCCGCTTCGTCTTGCGGCCCCGCTCCCTCCAGTACGCACACACAGCGAGGACGGCGTCCTCGTCGCCCGAGACGACGGTCCCGTCCGGGGAGTTGAGACCGGCGATGCCGACGGCGCCGGCGTACCCGGCGAGTTCGCCGAAGGAGGCGAGGACCTCCTCTTCGCCCGCCTGTACCGCGGCCATCGCGCCGCCCGCCCGGGACTGGATCAGGCGGGCCCGTACGGTGGCCAGGGTGCACACGTCGGGCAGCGACAGCACTCCGGCGACGTGTGCGGCGGCGAGCTCGCCCATCGAGTGGCCGGTGACGTAGTCGGGGGTCACGCCCCAGCTCTCGTAGAGCCGGTAGAGGGCGACCTCGACGGCGAGCAGAGCGGGCAGCGCGTAGTCGGTACGGTCGAGCAGCTCGGCCTCGAGGCTGCCGGGCGCGGCGAAGATCAGCTCGCGGACGGGCCGGTCGAGGTGCCGGTCGAGTTCGTCGCAGACCGCGTCGAAGGCGGCGGCGTAGACGGGGTGGGCCGCGTACAGGTCCCGGCCCATGCCCACGCTCTGGCTGCCGCCGCCGCCGAACAGTACGGCGGTACGGCCCGGCCGGGTGGTACCGGCGACGGCGTACGGGGAAGGCAGCCCACCGGCCAGGGCGCGCAGCCCGGCCAGCAGCTCGGCCCGGGAACCGGCCACGACCGCGGCCCGGTGCTCGAAGGCGGTGCGGGAGGTGGCGAGGGAGAGACCGGCGGAGGCGGTCCCGATGGCGGGGTGGGCGTCCAGGTGGTCGGCGAGCCGGCCGGCCTGGGCGCGTACGGCGGCCTCGGTGCGGCCGGACAGCACCCAGGGCAGCGCGGTGCCCGGCTCCTGCCCTGCGTCGGCCTCGGCGGTCGTATCGGCCTCGGCGTCGGACCCGACCGGGGCCTCGGCCAGGACCATGTGACAGTTGGTGCCGCCCAGGCCGAGGGAGCCGACGGCGGCCAGCAGCGGGGCGTCCTCGTGCGGCCAGTCGGCCAGCTCGTCCTGGACCCGCAGGCGCAGCTCGTCCAGCGGGATCGCCGGGTTGGGGATCTCGTAGTTGAGGCTGGGCGGCAACGCCCGGTGATGGATGCTCAGCGCCACCTTCAGCAGGCCGACGACGCCCGCGGCGGCCTCCAGGTGACCGACGTTGGTTTTGGCGGAACCGACCCGCAGCGGGCGGTCGTCCGCCCGGCCGGGGGCGGTGACGGCGCCGACCGCACGAGCTTCGACCGGGTCGCCGACCGCGGTGCCGGTGCCGTGCAGCTCCATGTACTGGAGGTCGGCCGGGTCGATGCCGGCCCGTCGGCAGGCGGCCCGCAGCGCCGCGCTCTGGGTTTCCTCGCCCGGGGTGGTCAGACCGGGCGTGGCACCGTCGTTGTTGACGGAGCTGCCCCGGATCACGCAGTACACGGGGTCACCGTCGGCCAGCGCCGCGGACAGCGGCTTCAGGACGACGAGGGCGCCGCCCTCGCCGCGCACGATCCCGTTGGCGCGGGCGTCGAACACGTGGCAGCGGGCATCGGGGGAAAGCGCGCCGAGGCGGGTCAGGGCGAGGGTGCTCTCCGGTATCAGGTTCAGGTTGACCCCGCCGGCCAGCGCGGTGGTCGACTCGCCGTTGCGCAGGCTGGCGCAGGCCGCGTGCACAGCGACCAGCGAGGAGGATTGGGCGGTGTCGAGGGTCATGCTCGGCCCGCGCAGTCCGAGGGCGTGGCTGACCCGGTTGGCGATGATGCCCCGGTGCGTGCCGGTCACGCTGTACTGGCTGATGGCGGGGGCGCCGTACTCGTGCAGCAGCTTGGCGTAGTCGTCCCAGATGGCGCCGACGAAGATGCCGGTGCTGCTGCCGTCGAGGCTGCCCGGCAGGATCCGGGCGTCCTCCAGGGCCTCCCAGGCCAGTTCGAGGACCAGCCGCTGCTGCGGGTCCATGGCCAGGGCCTCCTGCGGCGAGATGCCGAAGAAGGCCGCGTCGAAGGATTCGGCGTCCGTGATGAATCCGCCGCGCCGCTCCACCGTGCCGCCGGCCCCCGGCTCCCACCGGCCCTGCGGAACCTCACCGATCGCGTCGCGGCCCGAGGCGAGCAGCTCCCAGAACGCCGCGGGCCCGTCGGCCCCGGGCAACCTGCAGGACAGGCCGATCACCGCGATCGGCCCGTCCGGAGCCCGGTCCGTGTCCGCCGCCGCGCTGCTGCCGATGCCGTGCTGGTTGATCATGTGGAGCCTGTCTCCTGTCGGGTACGAAAGGGCGGTGTTGCCGGAACGAAGGGCCGGGAGCCGGGGGGTGGGGGACCGGAGGGTGGGGGACCGGGGGGACCGGGGGACCGGGGCCGGGCCTACGGCCGGGTCAGGAGGCGGCGGCGTTGCCGGCGAGCGCCTGGAGTGCCTGCTTCCAGGGCAGTTCGCCGCCCGCGGCCTCCATGACCAGCCACGGGTTCCAGAAGTCGCGGTAGAGCTTGATCTTGCCGTCCTCGAAGCGGACCACCGACAGGTACGTCTGGGTGTACTGGCCGCCGGTGGCCAGCAGGGTGGCCTCGCCGGTGAACGCGGCGATCACCAGGCCGTCCTCGGCCGTGGCGTAGAACTCCGGCTCGGAGAACTCCACCTTCAGCTGCTGGCCGAACATGGCCATCTGGCCGAGCAGCTGCTCACGGCCCTGCATCCGGCCGGGGAAACCCCAGGCGGGGTAGGGGAATTCGAGGATGCCGTCCTCGGCGAACAGGCCGACCCACTCCTCGACGCGCCCGCTGGAGAGCAGCTCCAGGCTGTGGCGGAAGAGGTCCTTGAGGTCCTGCGGGGAAGTGGTCATGGAGGGACTCTTTCTCTGTGAGGGGTTGCGCAGGGGACAGTGGGGATCCGGGCGGAACGGCCGCCCGGCCGGGCGAGCGGCCGTTCAGGAAGCGTCGGCGGTGACGATGCCGCCGAAGACCTTGTCGATCGCGCGGTCCGGCAGCAGCCGGGCGAGCAGCCGGCCGCCCGTGGCGTCCTTGCCGACCCCGTACCGGGTCCGCGGCCGCTTGCTCACCAGCGCCCGCATCACCGTGCGGGCCACGTCGTCGGCGGTGGTGCCGCTGGTGCGCGCCGCATGCTCGTTGGTCTCCAGGAAGCGCAGGAAGGTGTCGCGGTACAGCTCCGACACCGCCTCCGGGGCATCGTCGAGGGTGCGGGTCGCCTCCAGCGACATCTTGTCCCAGATCGGCGTCATGATCGCGCCCGGCTGAACGACCGACACCGGGATGTCGAACGGCGCCAGCTCGCGCCGGAGCGCGTCGCTGAGGGCCTCCTTGGCGAACTGGGCCGCCGCGTACGCCCCCATGTAGGGGATGGCCACATTGCCCAGACCGGAGGTGATGTTGACGATCCGTCCGGCGCCGGTCCGCAGCAGCGGAAGGAGCCCCTGGATCACCGACAGCTGCCCGACCACGTTCGTGTCGAGCTGGCGGCGCAGCAGCTCGGGGGCGACGCACTCCAGCGGTGCGGTCACCGCGATGCCCGCATTGTTGACCAGGCCGAACAGACCCGCGTCCGCGGTCTCCTCGGCGATCCGGTCCGCGGTGTCGCGGACGGTCGCCTCGTCGGTGACGTCGAGGACGACGGGGGTGAGCCGGGCGGCCCCGGAGGCGGCGAGCCGCTCGGCGTCCTCGGTGCGCCGGACCCCGGCGTAGACCTGGAAGCCGACGCGGGCGAGGTGGCGGGCGCAGGCCTCGCCGAGGCCGGAGGAGGCTCCGGTGATGACGACGGCCTTCCCCTGGGGGGACAGCAGGGGCGTCCTGTTGGGCACAGTGGTTCTCCGGTTCGAGAAGGCTTCTGAAAGTGAGGGGCCGTCAGGATTTGGCGGCGGTGAGGATCGTCTCCAGCGAGGCGTCGGCCAGGCGCTCGGCCCGTTCCGCGGACACGGCACCCTCGACATGGGTGACGTTCCATGCCAGGCGCCCGTGGCTGGTGTTGATCGCGGCGGCGTAGTACGCGTTCACGGACAGGCCCGCGATGAACTCGGCGGAGGAGACCTGCCAGGGGCCGACGGTGTCCGGGAAGTCGTAACGGCCGATGTTGGAGATGCAGAGCGTGATCGGGCCCTTGTCCTCCATGAAGCGCAGGAACCGCTCGCTCCTGGCGACCGACTTGGGAGCCACCGGACGCAGCGTGGCGACCGATGTGAGGGGCGCGCCGCGCCGCCGCGCGCGGGCCAGGTCCCGGCTGATCGACCGGGCCATGGGCCACAGCGAGGCGCCTGGCCGGTAGTCGACCACCGTCGGCACGGTGGCGACGTACGAGCCGATCTCGTCCTCGCGGACCGGCGGCACCAGCTCGTCCCGGAAGGTCATCGGCGAACCGATCGTCAGCGGACCGGGCCGGTCACCGGCATCCTGCGCGACGGCGGTGGCCAGCGCGGCCGCGAGCGCGCCGTGGACCGTCGTCTGCTCGCGCTTGCACGCCTCGACGAGCTCGGCCAGCTGGTCGGCCGGCAGCGAGCGGGGCAGCAGCTGGGTGACGCGCTCCTCGAACGGGACCCGGAGGGTCGGCTCGAAGCGGCGCGGCCGGACCCGCTTGGCCACGCCCTGGTCGGCGATCTGCTGGGCGACGATCTTGCGCACGCCGGCCAGGCCGCGGTGGCTCGCGGGCAGCAGCTGCTCGGGGGCGGGAAGCATCCGCACCGACCGGACCTCCGGCGCGCCCTGGCCGGCGCCGGATCCGTCCTCGTACGAGGCGATCTCGGCAGCGAGTTCGATCCACTGGCGGAGCAGCGTGAGCGCGGTGGTGCCGTCGGCGATGCAGTGCGGCAGCGTCAGCACCAGGTCGTGGACGTCCGGGCCACCGCCGGTGCCGGGGCGGGTGACAATGAGGGCGCGGGCGAGCGGCCCGGTCCGCCAGTTGACGGCGGTGACCAGTTCGTACGTGTTCGCCTCGCTGTGCCAGCGCTCGCCGGCGTCGCCGCTCTCGGCGGAGACGGTGACCGTTCGCAGCGGGATCTCACGACCCGGCGCGGGCCGGAACCGAGGATTGCGGCCCTGCGCGTCGGCGGCGATCGATGCCCGCAGCAGCGGGTGGCGGCGCTGCAGGGCGGCGAGTGCCCGTGCGGCCAGCTCCGCGTCGAACGGCCCGTGCAGCCGGGCGTGGGAAAGGACACAGAGCGGGGAGATCTGGTCGCAGATCCAGTACCACCGCTCCAGCGGGCTGAGCGGGCGGTCCGCCTCTTCGGCTCCGGCGGCTCCGGCCGTCGCGTTCCACTGGCTCATGACCGTACCTCCAGGGTGAAGTCCAGGTACTCGGAATTGGTCTTGTCCAGCACCGACGCAGGGGCGAACCGGAAGAACAGGTCGCGGCCGAGGATGCGCAGTGCCTGCTCGGTCTGCTCCAGGCCACTGAGCGCGTGGGCGCCCTCGACGATCTTCCGGGTACGAGGCTTGCGGGCGGCCTCGTAGGCGCGCAGTCCGCGGCGGGGGTCGTCGCCGGCGGCGACGGCGTCACGCAGGTGGTGGGCGAGAACGACCGCGTCCTCGACGGCCATGCACGCGCCCTGCCCCAAGCTGGTCATCATCGGGTGGGCCGCGTCCCCGAGCAGGGTCACCGGACCGTCGCCCCACTGCTCCAGGAACGGCCTGTCGCGCGCCGGGAAGGCGGAGATCGCCTCTATCGGAGTGGCCTCGACGGCCGCCACCACCTCCGGCGCCCAGCCCGCGTAGGCGGCGAGGATCTCTTCCTTACCACCACGCCAGTCCCGGGCCTGCTCGACCGGCATGTTCTTGGTGCCCCACCAGTAGACCTGGCCGGCGCCTATGTTGGCGATGCCGAAGCGCTTGCCGCGCCCCCAGTAGTGGGCGCCGTACTGCTTGGGCACCCGCGGGTGCGTGAAGTCCGGAGTGGCGACCCAGCACAGGTAGCCGGTCTCCCGGGGCTCCTCCGGCCCGGCCACCTGGGCGCGGATCGCCGAGTTGAAGCCGTCGGCGCCGATCAGCAGGTCGCCACGTGCCTCCCGGCCGTCCTGGAACCGCACGACGACCCCGTCCGAGTCCTGCTCGTAGCCGGTGGCGGCGGCGCCGAGGACGAGCGGGCAGTCGTCGATCTCCTTCAGCAGCAGCTGTTGGAGCAGCGTGCGGGAGACACCGAAGCTGGGCGCACCCAGCCGGTCGCAGAGCTCCTTGAAGTGCAGGGTCCGGATGACCTTGCCCTTGGTGGTGAGGAAGTGCAGCTCCTCCAGGATCTCCGCGTGCTCCTCCATGCGCAGATCGATGCCGAGGGTGCGCAGCGCCAGCACGGCGTTGGTCATGAAGGACAGGGCGCCGCCCGCCGGCTTCAGTTCCCGGGCCCGCTCGTAGACCTCGACGTCCAGACCGACCTTGCGAAGGGTGGCGGCGGCGGTGAGTCCGCCGATACCCGCCCCGACGACGATCGCCTTGATGTTCTTGCCGGCCATCAGTGTGCCGTTCCTTCCTGGGGGGTGTGCTCGATCTCGGTGGTGTCGTGCGGAGTGATGGCCTGGCCGACGGTCTGCACGTACGGCTCGTCCAGGAGCAGCAGGTGGTCGCCGGGCACCTCCACTACGTCGACCCGGCCGCCGGTGAGAGTGGCCCAGCCGTTGGCGGGTGCGGCGTGCAGGGTGCGGGCGGCGCCGTGCATGGGCTTCAGCACGTCCGGCAGCGGAGCGGTCGCCTTGACCAGGGTCAGGTTGATCGGTTCCGGCGCGGGCTTGTAGTCGCGCAGGGAGTTCCAGTTCGCCTTGTAGACCTCGAACAGCCGGCGGATCGCGGTCTGGGCGGTGGCCACCGGGACGATGCCCACGGCCGCCGCGCGCTCGGCGATGTAGTCCAGCCGCCCGTCATCCGTGGTGAGTTCGGCCGGGATCCGGTCCACAGGGGCGCTGCCGCCGCGGTCCACCCAGATCAGCTCCCAGAAGAACCACTCCATCATGGCCTGCTCGGCGACCTCGGGCCGCTCGCCGGGGTCGGGTGCGATGGAGTCCAGCAGGATCAGCTGCGCCAGCTCCGCCTCCCCGGTCCGGCGCAGCTCCCGCGCCATCTCGAAGGCCACGAACCCGCCGAAGGACCAGCCGCCGATCCGGTACGGGCCCTCCGGCTGTACGCGCTTGATCGCATCCAGGTAACTGCGGGCCAGCCCGGCCATGGTGGTGATCGGCACCGTGCCCGGCTCGCCGCCCGCGGCCTGGAGCGCGTACAGCGGCTGGTCGTCGGGCAGGTGCCGGGCCAGACGCACGTAGCAGAGCACGTTGCCGCCCAGCGGGTGGACCAGGAACACCGGGGTACGGCCGGAGCCGTCTGCCGGCCCGGTCTTGATGGGCACCACCGGGTCGAAGGCGGCCACCGCCTCGCCGGAGCGCAGCTTGTCCGCCAGCATCGCGATCGTCGGCGCGGCCACGAACGCGGTCAGCGGCATCCGGACCCCGAACCGCTTCTCGATGGTGACGATCAGCCGCATCGCCGTGAGCGAGGTACCGCCGGCGGCGAAGAAGTCGTCGTGCACCCCGATCCCCGGCCGGTTCAGCATGTCCCCGAAGATCGCGGCGAGGGACTGCTCCAACGCGTCGCGCGGCGGGGTCGGTGCCACTGCGGTACCGGTGTCCAGCTCCCTGCTGCGCAGCGCCGCGTCGTCGCGCTTGCCGCTCGGCGTCATCGGCAGCTTGTCGAGCCACACCAGGTGCGCGGGCACCATGTACTCGGGGAGTACGGCCCGCAGCCGGCTGCGGATCTCGTCCAGGTCGGCCGAGCCCTCCTCGCCGAGCAGGAACCCGACCAGGAAGGAGTCCCCGCCCTCGCCCCGGCGACGGGCCACCACGGCCGCGCTCCGGATGCCCGGGAACTCCTCCGACAGGGCGGTGATGGCGATCTCCACCTCGGCGGGCTCCACCCGGAATCCGCGTACCTTCACCTGGTTGTCGGCCCGGCCGAGCCACACGGTGTCGCCGTCGGGCAGCACCCGCCCCACGTCACCGGTGCGGTAGAGGCGCGCCCCGGCCCGGGTCGGGTGCGGTACGAACCGCTCCTCGGTCAGGTCCGGACGGCCCTTGTAGCCCAGCGCGAGGCAGGCGCCGCCCAGGTAGACCTCCCCGTGCACCCCGGTCGGCACCGGCCTCAGCCCGTCGTCCAGCACGTGGATCTCGGCACCGTCGATGGCCGTGCCGATCGGCGGCAACGCGGGCCAGCCTGCCGGGTCGCCGGACAGCAGGTAGGCGCTGGCGATGTTGGTCTCGGTCGGGCCGTACTGGTTCTCGAGCAGCGTGGGCCGTACGGCGCAGAATCGGCGCAGCTCCTCGGTGACGCGCAACTGTTCCCCGGAGGAGATCAGGATGCGCAGCGCGCGCGGCCGGAGCCCCAGCAGGTCGGAGGCCTCGGCGACGGCCTGCAACGCGACGAACGGCATGAACCAGCGCTCGATCGCCTGCTCGTCCAGAATCCGCAGCAGAACGGCCGGGTCACGGCGGTCGGTGTCGGAGACCAGGTGCAGGGTGCCGCCGCACGCCATCGTGGAGAAGATCTCCTGGAAGGAGACGTCGAAGCTGAGCGGGGCGAACTGCAGGGTGCGGGCGCCGGGCGCGTTGGTCTCGGCGCGCAGCTGCCACTGCGTGTAGTTGGCCCAGAGGCGGTGCGGGAGTTCCACACCCTTCGGCTCGCCGGAAGAGCCCGACGTGAACAGGATCAGGCACAGGCTGTCCAGCGGCAGCGCATCCGGTCCGGCCGCCGTCCCGGCTTCGGCCGAGGCGGCCGCCGCCTCGTCGAATCCGTCCGTGCCCGGCATCGGGATCGTCTCGACCGGCAGCACCAGCTCCGGGTCCGGCACCAGGCCCGCGTGCGCGGCGTGCGTGATCACCCGGAACGGCTCAGCCCGCTCGATCATCCGGGCGATCCGCTCGGCCGGATAGCTCACGTCGAGCGGCACGCAGGCCGCACCGGCCCGCAGTACGCCGATGACGGTGGCGATCATCTCCGGGGAGCGGTCCAGCGCGATGCCCACGCCGACCCCGGCCGGTGCGCCCAGTTCCCGCAGCCGGGCCGTGACCTGGGCGGCGGCCCGGTCCAGGTCGCGGTAGGTCCAGCAGACGCCGCCGAAGACCACGGCCTCCGCGTCGGGCTGCCGGGCCGCCATCGCGGTGAACCGGCTCATCACGTCCGCCGGCTCGGGGGCCGGGTTCGCCGGCAGTTCGCCGTCGGCCGTCAGGAAGTCGAAGCCCGGCGCCTCCTCGGGGTGTTCCACGATCCGGCGCAGCACGGCGGTGAAACCGTCGGCGAGCAGTGCGGCCTGCACGGCGGTGTAGGAGCGGCCCGCGCAGTTCAGCCGGAGCCGGACCCGACCGTCGCGCGGGTCCACGATCGCGTTGGTGAGCAGACCGAAGTTGGTCTCCTCGTAGGTGGTCAGGTCCAGCAGTTCCAGCCGGTCGGTGCCCAGCACCGTCTCCAGGTTGTGCAGCCGGACGAAGGTGAACGCGGTGTCCAGCAGGGGGGCGCCGCCCCGGTCGCTCTGCACCGCGCTGAGCGGGTATGCCCGGTACGGGTGCGAGTCCCGCTCCTGGCGGACCACGTCCCGCACCACCTCCAGCCAACTGGCCTGCCCGCCGCCCAGCCGGAACGGCATGGTGTTGAGGAAGAGTCCTGCCAGCCGGTCGGAATCGGCGACCTCCGGGCGGCCGTGCGTGACCAGGCCGGTGGTGATGTCCGCGGAGCCGGACAGCAGCCGCAGGGTCAGGCAGTGCGCGGCGAACAGCACCAGCCGCAGCGGCACCGCGTGTTCCCGGGCGAACTCCTGTACCCCCCGCTCGAGATCCGCGGGCAGCTCGATGTGGTGGACGATGCCTTCGCCCGGGTTCGGCGCCTCGTACGGCACGAACGGGTCGAGCTGCACGAGCTCCGCCCCGTCGAGCAGGGTGCCCCAGTACTCCTTGGCCTCCGCGGACTCCAGCAGCGCCCGCTCCTGGCGGACGTGTTCGGCGGTGGACGGCAGCGCCCGGTCCGGGACCGGCTCGACGGGCGCGCCCAGGCCGTGCAGGTAGTCCTGGAGCAGCTCGCTCATCAGGTTGGCGACGCTCCAGCCGTCCAGGATCGCGTGGTGGAAGCTGAGCACCAGGTCCACCAGGCCCCCGCGGGCGTGCACCCGGGTGTGGTGCAGTCCGGGACGCTCGTAGTCGTAGGGGTGGTGGCGGCGCTCCTCGATGTGCGCGAGAACGTCCGCCTCGGCCGCCTCCTCGGTCACGCCGCGCAGGTCGGTGACGTCGAGAGCGCCGGTGACCCGGGGGTGCACGATCTGCAGCGGCTCGGTGTACCCGCCGAGGGAGAAGGAGGACCGCAGCACCGGGTGACGCTCCACCAGCCGGCCGTACGCCGCGCGGAAGGCCTGCTCGTCCCAGTCGACGCGCAGCCGGTAGCGGAAGACGTCCCGGTAGACGGTGGTGCTTCCCTCTTCGCTGCCGTGGTACAGCATGCCCAGGTGCAGCCGGGTGGCCGGGTACGCGTCGACCGCGCCCAGGCCCAGCAGTCGGGCCTTGTCCATGCCGGTGACGAGCGCGAACGGCTCGGGCGCCGGGGCCTGGGCCGCGGCCTGCACATCGACCGGGCGGACCTGCGGGGCGAGCGTGGCAATGGTGGTGTACCGGACCATGTCGGGGAGGGTGACGGCCAGGCGGAGCTTCTCGGCGGCCGCCCGGACCCGCAGCATGGTGATGGAGTCGCCGCCGAGCACGAAGTAGTCGTCGTGGACGGAAACGCGCTCGACGCCGAGCACCTCGGACCAGATCTCCGCCAGGGCCTGCTCGGTCGCGTCGCGCGGGGCGGTGTACTGTCCCGCGGCCGCACCGGTGGTCTGGTCGGGCACCGTCCGGATCAGGGCCCGCCGGTCGGCCTTGCCGTTGGGGGTCAGCGGGATCGAGTCGATCCGCACGAACCGGGCCGGAATCATGTAATCGGGGAGGCCGCGGGCGAGTTCGGAGCGCAGACCGGCCGGATCCAGCTCGGTGTCGGCGACGTACGCGCCGATCAGGGAGCCGCCGCGGTCCTGCGTGACCCGGTGCAGCACCACTGCGCCGCGCACCTCGGGCACGAGCGACAAGCGGTGCTCGACCTCGCCCAGCTCGATGCGGTTGCCGCGGATCTTGACCTGGCCGTCGATCCGGCCCAGGTACTCCAGAGTGCCGTCGGCGAGCCGGCGGGCCAGGTCCCCGGTGCGGTACAGGCGCGCGCCGGGCGTGAACGGGTGCTCGATGAAGGCCCGGTGGGTCAGCTCGGGCCGGCCCAGGTAGCCGCGGGCGAGGCCGACACCGGCGATGCACAGCTCGCCGGGGGCGCCCACCGGCTGCGGGTTTCCGTACGGATCGAGCACGTGCAGTTCGGTGTTGTCGATGGGCCGGCCGATCGGGACCCGGTCCAGGGCGACGTCCGGGTCGGCGGGGCAGTCCCAGTACGACACGTCCACGGTGGCCTCGGTGGGCCCGTACAGGTTCACCAGCGACGGCACCGGCAGGCCGGCCGCGGCGAAGATCCGGTTGAAGCGTTCGACCTGCTCCGGCGGCAATGCCTCGCCGGAACAGAAGACCCGGCGCAGCGAGGCGGCCCGCCCCGTCAGCTCCGGCCGGTCCCCGAGCAGCTGGAGGAACTGCCCGAACATCGACGGCACGAAGTGCATCACGGTCACGGTCCGGGCCTCGATCGTGCCCAGCATCTCCAGCGGGTCCTTCTCGGCACCCGGCGCGAGCAGGGTCAGCCCGGCCCCGGCCAGCTGCCACCAGAACAGCTCCCACACCGACACGTCGAAGGAAACGGGTGTCTTCTGGAGCAGTACGTCACCCTCCCCGACGGGGTAGCAGCGCTGCATCCAGTTCAGCCGGTTGACCACCGACCGGTGCTCGACCATCACGCCCTTGGGACGGCCGGTGGAGCCCGAGGTGTACAGGACGTACGCGAGGCTGCGCGGACCGGCGAGCTCCGGCAGCGCCCCGGCCGGCACCTCGGGCAGGACCTCGTCGGCCCGCCGGACGACGGTGCCGAGCCCCTCGGGCAGCGTGGGCGCCCCCGGGCCGGTCAGCACGGCGCGCGCCCCGCTGTCCTCCAGCAGCAGCCGGATCCGGTCGGCCGGGTAGCCCGGGTCGACCGGCACGTAGGCGGCTCCGGCCTTCAGCACACCGAGGATCGCGGGCAGCAGCGCGGGCGAGCGCTCCATCAGGACCGCGACCCGGTCACCCGGTTCCACGCCGTCGCCGCGCAGCGCGTACGCCAGCCGGGCGGCCCGGTCCTCCAGCTCGGCGTAGCTGAGGCGGTCGTCGGGGCCCGGGCCGGTCACGGCGGTCCGGGCCGGGGTGCGGGCGGCCTGCGCGGCGAACAGGCCGTGCAGGGTGGCGTCCTCGGGGAACTCGGCAGCCGTGCGGTTGTGTCCCTCGACCAGCTCGGCCCATTCCTTGGGGTCGAGTGCGGTCAGCGTGGAGACCGGGCGGTCGGGAGCCTCCAGCGCGGCCAGTACCAGGTTCCGCACGTGCCGGCCGAACGCTTCCACCGGGAAGTCGGTGTCGAAGACGTCGGTGGCGTAGTCGAGTTCGACCAGGACGTCCTCGCCGTCCGCGATCTCGTTCACGACCACCGCGAGCACGTCGTGGTCGTGGGCGCGGGTGGCGCCGGTGGTCTGCGCGGTCGTGCCGGGGAGTTCGCGGGCGGCCGGCCACTGCACGTACGACAGGGTCACGTCGAACAGGGCCCGTTGGGCTCCGCCGCCGACCGCGGGAACCTCGCGCAGCACCTCGCCCAGCGGGAACCGCTCGTGGCGCTGCAGTTCGCGCGAGCCGCGCAGCACGGCGGCGACCAGCTCGGTGAAGGTGTCGGTGCCGGCGGCCCGCACGGGCATCGGCAGGGTGTTGGCGAACTGGCCGACCGTACGACGCTGGGCCTGGCCCCGCCGGTTGAACAGGGGAACGCCCAGCACCACGTCCTCGGTCAGGTGGGTCCGCGACAGGTGCACGGCGAACGCCGCCGCGATGAACGCGAACGGCGACTCGCCGCGTTCCCGGATCCGGGCGACGGCGGCATGCGGCAGGGCGAAGGAGTGCCGGGCCGAGGTGCGCTGCCCGCTGGGCGCGCGGCGCGTGAACAGCGGCGGCTCGACGCCCGCCAGCGCGGTACTGAAGTGCTCCCGGTCCTTGGCGTACTGGGCGGAGGCGCGGTAGCGCTCCTCGTCCTCCAGCGCGGCAAGGGCCGAGGGCTCCGGCTCCCGGTCCGGCTCCTCGCCCGCGGCCACCGCGACGGTCTGCGCGAGCAGCAGGTTCAGCGCCCAGGCGTCCGCCAGGATGTGGTGCGCCTTGACGAAGACGTGGACGGCGTCCGGGCCCTCCTTGAGTACCGCCAGCTCGCAGGCCGGGCCCTCGCCGAGGGTGAACGGCCGGTCGTACGAGGCCTCGATCCACTCGGTGATCCGGGCCCCGGCATCCGGCCCGGCGCCGGTGAAGTCCAGCACCTCGACCCGCGGAGCGACCGCGCCGGCCCGCTGCTGCGGAATTCCGTCCACCTCGCGGAACTCCAGCCGCAGCGCGTCATGCCGTGCCGCGGCGGAACCGAGGGCGGCGGCGAATACCGCCGGATCCACCTGCCCGGCAAACCGGCGTGAAATATACAGATTGAACTGCGGCAACCGCGGGAACAGCGAATTCGCCACCCAGATGTCTCGCTGGTAGGCCGTCAACGGTGACCACACGGATGAATTCACGGTTCCCCTGCTCAGTCGTTCTCAGGACATGGACTTGCAGGTCACACCCTGCACAGACACGGTCCGGGCCATCCAGAAAGCCAGATGCCTGGTACTCCCAGTACCAGGCGCGGCATCACCCGGTTCGGAACACCAGGGAATTCCGTCCCTGGATGATCCAGAAAAATGCGGACACTCTGTAAACCCCCCTGGCGGAGGCGTCCTTTCCGTGGCAAGAATCCTGAAGTCGCACCGCAGATCCGTCGGCCGGAAAGGAACTCGATGAGCAGGGAAGTACCGTTGGTTGCCGGACACCCTCTTCTCGGATCGCTCAAGGAGCTGCGGGAGGATGTCCTCGCGGCTTACCTCCGGGCCCAGCGCTCCGTGGGTGACGTGGTGAGGTTCCAGGCCGGCCCGCCCGGCCTGCGTACCGAGGTCTACGGTGTCTTCTCGGCCGACGGGGTCCAGCAGGTGCTCGGATCGCAGGCCGCGAATTTCCGCAAGGACAATCCGACGTATGATGAGATAAGGGAATCCGTCGGAAACGGCCTGCTCACCAGTCAGGACGACGAGTACGTTTTCCAGCGGCGGATGGTCCAGCCGCTGTTCACGCGGCGCCGGGTGGACGAGTACGCCACCGCCGTACGCGCCGAGGCCGTTCGGACCGTGGCCGGCTGGAAATCATCCTCCGATGGCGTCGTGGACGTGTCGTCGGAAATGACTGAATTCGGACTGCGGGCTGTCGCACGCATCCTCTTCGGTGCCGACATCGACACCGCGATCGATGTCATACGACGGCGATTTCCGGTCATCGGCGAGAGCGTGCTCCGCCGCGGTGTCTCCCCGGTCCGGCTGCCCCGGACCTGGCCGACCCCTGCCAACCGCCGCACCATCGCCGCCCAGCGGGAGCTGTACGACGTGTGCGACCGGATCATCGCCCAGCGCGCTGCCGACGGCGAGCACGACGGCGACGACATGATCTCCCTGCTGGTCCGGGCCCGTGACGAGGACGGCTCCGGGCTCACCGCCGACGCGGTCCGCGACCAGATCCTGATCTTCCTGCTGGTCGGGCACGACACCACCGCGACCTCCCTCGCGTTCGCCCTCCACCTGCTCGCGGGCCACCC
Source organism: Streptomyces spororaveus (assembly GCF_016755875.1). NCBI lineage: Bacteria > Bacillati > Actinomycetota > Actinomycetes > Kitasatosporales > Streptomycetaceae > Streptomyces > Streptomyces spororaveus. The sequence continues at coordinate 7,025,218 of NZ_BNED01000005.1, forward strand.
CGAGGCAAGGGCCCGGGCCCGCGCCGAGGTGGACACCGTCCTGGCCGGCCGGCCCGTGACGGCCGAGGACACGGAAGCGCTCACGTACCTCAACCAGCTGCTGAAGGAGACGATGCGGCTCTACCCGGCCGCTCCCATCATCGGCCGCCGGGCCTTCGCCGACGCCGACGTGAGCGGATTCCGCATCCCCGCCGGGGCCGACGTCTACCTCACGCCCTGGGTCACGCACCGCCACCCGGACTACTGGGAGCGGCCCGAGACGTTCGACCCGGAGCGTTTCACCCCGGACCAGGAGGCGGCCCGTCCGCGCTACGCCTGGTTCCCCTTCGGTGGCGGCCCCCGCGCCTGCATCGGCCAGCACTTCTCGATGATGGAGGCGTGCGTGGCGCTGGCCACCGTCCTTCAGCGCTACGACGTCGAGGCCTACGACCCGCCCGGCCACACCACCCCCGTCGCATTGGGCATGGCCCTGCGCCCCGCCGGTCCGCTCCGCGTCCGGGTGACCGCCCGCACGACGGAGGCGGCCGCGTGAAGCACGTGCGCGAGGCGCTCCTGGCCGCGGACCGCACCCCGGCGGACATCGCCGCCCTGCCGCTGCCCGAGTCCTACCGGGCCATGGTGCTGCGGGCCGAGGACGCCTCCATGTTCGAGGGCATCCCCAGTCACGAGAAGGACCCGCGCAAGTCCCTGCACCTGGACCAGGTCCCGGTGCCGGAACTGGGCCCGGGCGAGGCCCTGGTGGCCGTCATGGCCTCCTCGGTCAACTACAACACGGTGTGGAGTTCGATCTTCGAGCCAGTGCCGACGTTCGCCTTCCTCCAGCGGTACGGGCGCACCTCCGACCTGGCCCGCCGCCACGATCTGCCGTACCACGTCGTCGGTTCCGACCTCGCGGGCGTCGTGCTGCGCACCGGCCCCGGCGTCAACGCCTGGAACCCGGGCGACGAGGTCGTCGCGCACTGCCTCTCGGTCGAGCTGGAGTCCTCGGACGGCCACAACGACACGATGCTCGACCCCGAGCAGCGCATCTGGGGCTTCGAGACCAACTTCGGCGGCCTGGCGGAGATCGCGCTCGTCAAGTCGAACCAGCTGATGCCCAAGCCCGGCCACCTCAGCTGGGAGGAGGCCGCCTCCCCCGGCCTGGTCAACTCCACCGCCTACCGCCAGCTGGTCTCCCGCAACGGCGCCGCCATGAAGCAGGGCGACAACGTCCTGATCTGGGGCGCCAGCGGCGGCCTCGGCAGCTACGCCACCCAGTTCGCCCTGGCCGGCGGCGCCAACCCGATCTGTGTCGTCTCCTCCCCGGAGAAGGCCGACATCTGCCGGGCCATGGGCGCCACGGCGGTCATCGACCGCAAGGCCGAGGGTTACAAGTTCTGGAAGGACGAGAACACCCAGGACCCGCGCGAGTGGAAGCGCTTCGGCTCGAAGATCCGCGAGCTGACCGGCGGCGAGGACATCGACATCGTCTTCGAGCACCCGGGCCGCGAGACCTTCGGCGCGAGCGTCTACGTCACCCGCAAGGGCGGCACCATCACCACCTGCGCCTCGACCTCCGGCTACATGCACCAGTACGACAACCGCTACCTGTGGATGTCCCTCAAGAGGATCGTCGGCTCGCACTTCGCGAACTACCGCGAGGCGTGGGAGGCCAACCGCCTGGTGGCCAAGGGCAAGATCCACCCCACCCTGTCGAAGGTCTACTCCCTGGAGGACACCGGGCAGGCCGCCTACGACGTCCACCGCAACCTCCACCAGGGCAAGGTCGGCGTCCTCGCCCTCGCCCCCGAAGAGGGCCTGGGCATACGCGACCACGAGATGCGCGCCCGACACCTCGACGCGATCAACCGCTTCCGCCCCGCACCGACGGAGCGGACCGATGAACCCAGCCGACCCGAGCAGTGAGACCCACGAGCCAACCGGCGCCGGGCGTTTCCGAGAGGTGAAATAGCTTTGGAATCCACCGCATTCGCAGCAGCTGTGGAAGGTGGCACGAGCGGAACCCTCCCCGTGGGCTCCTTCTACCGCGACGGCGGCGCGCCCGCCATCATGCGCGCCGCCCACTTCCCCGACGAACTGCTGTCCTACCTTCAGATGGAGGGGCTCGCGGCCCTGGAGTCCGCCACCCGCCACCGCTGCGACAGCCTCGTCGAACACGGCTGTTACGACGGCCGGGCCCTGGAGGTCGCGCGCGCCGCCGGCCTGCCCTACCTGGGCATCGACATCAGCCCCGGTGCCATCGCCGCGCTGGCCCACCGGGTCGGCGCGGAGGGTCTGAACGGCCAGGCTCGCGCCCTCGTCGGCGACATCCTGCACAACGGCTCCTGGGTCACCGAGGTCGTCGGCCGGCGCCCGCTCCAGCTGCTTCCCTTCAACCTGCTGGGCAACTTCGCCGAGCCCGAGAAGGTGCTCGCGAGCATCGCCGCGGTCGGCGGGGTAGGGGTGATCTCCGTCTTCAACGAGCAGCCTTGGACCCACGAGGTCCGCCGGGCCTACTACACCGCCTGCGGCATCGAGCGGCTGGACGAGACCGCCGGTGAGTACGGGGGCGTCGTCTTCCGGGGCGACGGAGGTTTCGCCTCCCAGTCCTTCAGCGAGGAGGGGCTGCTCCGACTGCTCGGCACGGTCGACGCGACCGTCCTGAACCGCACCGGCAACCGCCTGGGCCAGTGCGTCACCGTACGCCTGGGCAGCCGGCTCGATACCGATCCGGAGGACTGAGATGACCCCCGAACCGACGGCCACCGCCCGCTCGCCGCGCCCGTCACTCCAGTGGTCGGACGGGGCGGTGCTCGTCGTCGACCAGCGGGCCCTGCCGCACGAGTACCGGCAGCTACGGCTGGAGACCGTCGACCAGCTGGTCGACGCCGTCCGGTCGCTCGCCGTGCGCGGCGCCCCCGCCATCGGCCTGGCCGGCGCGCTGGGCGTGGCCATGTCCGCCTTCCGGCACACCCGGACGGGCAGACTGGACGAGTCGGCCGTCCGTGCCGACGCCGCCCGGATCGCCTCCGCCCGGCCCACCGCCGTCAATCTGGCCTGGGCCGTGGAACGCGTCCTCGGCGTGCTCGGCGGCGGCGCGCAGGCTGTGCTCGACGAGGCGCTGGCCATGCTGGACGAGGACATCGCCGTCAACCGGGCCGCCATAGACCAGGCCGCCGACCTGGTGCTCTCCCTCACCCCGGACCGCCCCCTGCGGATCCTGACGCATTGCAACACCGGACGGCTGGCCACCGCCGCCCTCGGCACCGCCCTCGGCACGATCGTCGAACTGGCCGAACGCGGCCGGGTCGAGGAGGTCCTCGTCGACGAGACCCGGCCGCTGCTCCAAGGCGCCCGGCTGACCACCTGGGAGCTGGCCGAGGCAGGCGTCCCCTACCGGCTGTGCGTGGACTCCGCCGCGCCCGCCGCGATGGCACGGGGCCTGGTCGACGTCGTCCTGGTCGGTGCCGACCGGATCGCCGTCAACGGGGACGTCGCCAACAAGATAGGCACGTACGGACTGTCGGTCGCCGCCGCCCGCCACGGCATCCCCTTCATCGTGGTCGCGCCCGAGTCCACCCGGGATCCGGCGCTTCCCGACGGCTCGGGGATCGTCATCGAAGAGCGGTCCGCACACGAAGTGACCCACGTGGCGGGCACCGCCGTCGCCCCCGCCGGGGCCGGCGCGTACAACCCCGCCTTCGACGTCACCCCGGGCGAGCTGATCACCGCCGTGGTCACCGAAAAGGAGACCATGCGCCCGGCCGCCACCCGGCAGCGGCTCGGCACGGAACTGGCCCGTTTCTCCCGGCAGCTCTACGAACGGGGCTGGATGCCCGGCACCTCCGGGAACCTCTCGGTACGGCTGCCCGGTGAATCCGGGCACGCCCTGATCACCGCCAGCGGCCGGGACAAGGGTGACCTGACCGCCACCGACGCAGTCCTCGTAGACGCCCGGACCGGCGAGAAGACCGAGGAGAGCGCGCTGCGCGCCTCCGCCGAAACCGCCATCCACGCCGCCGTCTACCGGGCCACCGGCGCGGGCGCCGTCATCCATGTGCACGCGCCGTACGCCACCGCCGTGGCCACCGCCACCGGCTCGGCCGACGGTCCGCGGACGGTCGAGCCGGCCGGGTGGGAGCTCCTCAAGGGGCTCGGCCTGGCCGACCCGTCCCGCGCCGCCCTGCCGGTCTTCCCCAACCACCCCGACGTACCGAGGATCGCCGCCGAGGTGGAGGCGTACCTCAGGGCCCCGGTGCCGGACGCCGGCCCGGAGCGGATACCCGGCCTGCTGATCGCCGGGCACGGGGTGACCGTCTGGGGCCAGGACCTGTCCCAGGCCCGCAACCGGCTCGAATGCGTCGAGTCCATCTGCCACCAGATCGTGCTCGCCGGCGCCCACGCCCCCGTCCACGCCCAAGGAGGCCTTCGATGACCCTGCTCCATGTGATGCCGGACGACGCGCCGGACACCGTGCTCCTGCGCACCCGCGACGCCGACGAGATCGCCTCGGCCCTGCGCGAGCACTCCGTCGTGCTGCGCCACTGGGAGGTGCGCGGCCCGGTCTTCCCGGGCACCGACCCCGCCGAGGTACTGGAGCGCTACCGCGCCGAGGTGGACGCGCTCTCCACCGCCGAGTCGCTGAGCCTCGTCGACATCGTTCAGCTGCACCCCGAGGACTCCGACGCCTGGCGGGAGAAGGCCGCCGCCGCACGTGTCACCTTCCTGGAGGAGCACCGGCACACCGAGAACGAGGTCCGCTTCTTCGCGCACGGTACCGGCTGCTTCTACCTCCACCTGGACGGCAAGGTGCTCGCTGTCGTGTGCGAGGCCGGTGACCTGCTGTCCGTACCGGCGGGCACCACCCACTGGTTCGACATGGGCCCGGTCCCGGAGTTCTGCGCGATCCGCTTCTTCGAACGCGAGGACGGCTGGGTCGGAGACTTCACGGGCGACCCCATCGCGCAGCGCTTCCCCCGTCTGGACGCCCTGCTGGCGGCCTCCGGATGACCACCTTCACGGCCGGGGCGGTGGTCCTCGACATCGAGGGCACCACCGGCTCGGCCGCGCACGTCCGCGAGGTCCTCTTCCCCTACGCCCGACAGCGGATCGCCGACTGGTTTGCCGTGCACAGGGGCACGGCGCGCCACGCCGAGCTGGTCCGGGCGACCGGCGCGGCCGAGGAGTCGGATGCCGTACGCATCCTGACCGAATGGGCCGACACGGACGTCAAGGCCGCCCCGCTCAAGGCGGTCCAGGCCCTGATCTGGGCCGCGGGGTACGCCGACGGCAGCCTGCACGGGCACGTGTACGAGGACGTGCCCGGCGCGCTCGCGGCCTGGGCCGACGCGGGAATCGGCCGCTGGGTCTACTCGTCCGGGGCCCGTCCCGCGCAGCGCGACTGGTTCTCCCACACCGCGTACGGGGACCTCACCCGCCACCTCGACGGCTACTTCGACCTGGAGAACACCGGGCCCAAGCAGGACCCGGGCTCCTACCACCGGATCGGGCGCACTCTCGGAGTCCCGGCCGGGCAGATCCTCTTCCTCAGCGACGCGCCGGCAGAGCTGGCCGCCGCGGCCGAAGCCGGCTGGCAGACCGTACGGGTTCACCGTCCCGAGGACCCGCCGGTCGCCGAGCCCGGCCCTCACCCCACCGTCCAGACCCTGACCGAGATCCAGGTGGTACGACCATGAACACGACATCCGACTCCGCGCAGCCGGATACCCCGGCGGACATCCGGGCCGCTATCGGTGCGGAAATAGGCGTCATCGGCGGCAGCGGCTTCTACCAACTGCTCGACGGCGCCGAACAGATCAAGGTCACCACGCCGTACGGTGACCCGTCGGCGCCACTCTCGGTCGGCACGGTGGCGGGCCGCCGGGTGGCCTTCCTTCCCCGGCATGGCCACGACCACGAGTTCCCGCCCCACGAGATCAACTACAGGGCGAACATCTGGGCCATGCGCGCCGCCGGCGTCCGTCAGATCCTCGCGCCCTGCGCGGTCGGCTCCCTCCGCCGCGAGCTGGCGCCCGGCACCATCGTCGTCCCCGACCAGCTGGTCGACCGGACCAGCGGCAGGATCCAGACGTTCTTCGACCGGGGTGCGGTGCACGTGCCGTTCGCGGACCCCTACTGCGCGCACGGCACGGCGGCGATCTCCGAGGCGGGCGGTTCCGGGGTGCGCACCGGCGGCGCCATGGTCGTCATCGAGGGCCCGCGCTTCTCCACCCGCGCGGAGTCCCAGTGGTATGCGGCCCAGGGCTGGTCCCTGGTCAACATGACGGGCGCCCCCGAAGCGGTCCTCGCCCGCGAACTGGCGGTCTGCTACACCTCGCTGGCGCTCGTCACCGATCTGGACGCGGGTCTGGACGCCGACGAGAGCGTCTCCCAGGACGAAGTCTTCAAGGTTTTCGCCGCCAACATCGAGCGGCTTCGCGAAATCGTCCTGAAGACCGTGGAACTCCTGCCGGCCGAGCGCACCTGCCGCTGCGCCCAGACGCTCGACGGGATCCGCCTCCCCTTTGAACTACCGTAGCCCCACAGACTTTTGGACGATTCGGAACAGAGCGAGCAGATGAGCGACGACACCACCCCCAAGCCCCAGACGGACCCGGCCCACTTCTTCTCCACCGACATCCGGGTCGGCCGCATCCTGACGGTCGAGGAGTTCCCGGCGGCTCGAAAGCCTGCCTACAAGATCACGGCGGACTTCGGCCCGGCCGGCGTGCTGGCCACCAGTGCCCAGGTCACCAACTACAGTCCCGCGGAACTCAAGGACCGTCTGGTCATCGGCGTGATCAACCTGGGGAAGAAGCGGATCGCCGGTTTCACCAGCGAGTTCCTGATCCTCGGCTCATACGACGAGGAGGGCGCGGTCCACCTGCTGTCGCCGGAGCCGGTGGCCGCGCCGGGCCATGTCATCGGCTGACGCGCTGCCGGAGCCGCTGCCGACGGGCCTGCCGGACGTCCACCTTGCCCCGGTGGCCCCCGGGCTGGCGCACGCGGAGCGCCACGCGGGGATCCTGAAGCGGCGGAGCGGGCCCGGCCGGCCCGCTTCGCCGCCGCGGCGGACCGCGACCGATACCTGACCGCGCACGTGGCGCTGCGGATCCTGCCGGGCGAACGGCTCGGGGAGCGCCCCGAAGACGTACCCGTCACCCACGCCGCGTGCGTCGGCTGCGGCGGCCCCCGCGGCCGGCCGGTGGTCCCGGCCGACCCGGTCCACCTCGGCGCCGGCCTCCAGACCGACCCCACCACCCTCCTCCTGGGGACGGCCCCCACCCCGCGCGCCCACCCGGCCTGGCATCTCACCCCGATCCCGACCCCCTCCCGCTCCATGGAGGGCTGGAGCAGGATCCGGACCGATAGGCCAGGGCAGCGGCTTCCGACCTCAGGGTGGCGTGTCGATTGCCCAGGCGTCGACACCGGCCCGGGCTGTCCGTCTGTCAGACCTGACGCCGTCAGCGCGCCCGGAATCCCGGTGGGTTGCGACGATCACGACACCTACCCTGGCCGGGGATCCCCCCGATACCCGGTGGGGAGCGGGACACTGACGGAAACTCCCCAGATTCTCCCCAGGGCCCGAGGCTGCCAAGCCGAAGGGACACGCAGGAGGAGAGTGTTCCTTTGAACGCAAGGCTGAATGAACGGATACCCTGGGAAAATGCTTACAGAAGTGGCGGCGACTCGCTATGTCACTCCCTTGAGGGAGGGTGGATCGCTCCCCGGAATCGTCGAGGCCGACGACCTGGGTACCTACGTCATGAAGTTCACCGGAGCCGGCCAGGGCCGCAAGACCCTGGTCGCCGAGGTCATCTGCGGCCGGCTGGCCCAGCGGCTGGGGCTGCGCGTCCCGCGGCTGGTGCAGATGCAGCTCGACCCCGTCATCGGGCTTGGCGAGCCCGACCAGGAGGTCCAGGAGCTGCTCAAGGCCAGCGGCGGGCTCAACCTCGGCATGGACTACCTGCCCGGCTCGATCGGCTTCGATCCGCTGGCGTACCAGGTGGACCCGGTCGAGGCGGGCCGCGTCATCTGGTTCGACGCCCTCGTCAACAACGTCGACCGCTCGTGGCGCAACCCGAACATGCTCGTCTGGCACGGCGACCTCTGGCTCATCGACCACGGCGCCACCATGATCTGGCACCACAACTGGCCCACCGCCACGGCGGCGGCCGCCAAGCCCTACAACGCCTCCGACCACGTACTGGCCCCGGTCGGCCCGGACATCGCCGCCGCGGCCGCCGCGCTCGCGCCGCTGGTGACCGAGGAACTGCTGGTGGAGGTCGCGGCCGACGTCCCCGACGCATGGCTGGTCGACGAGCCGGGCTTCGACTCCACCGACGCGCTGCGCCGCGCCTATGTGGAGGCGCTGCTGCCGCGCGCGGCCACGATCCACGAGAGGATCTCGCTGGAGATCGAGGTGAAGGTGCCCGCCGGTCCCCCCGGCTGGCTCACCGACCACCTGCCGGAATGGCCCCACAAGACCCACAAGAAGAAGAGCGGCAGCGAGTGACCAAGCGGGACGTGTTCGAGTACGCGCTGGTGCGTGTGGTGCCCCGGATGGAACGGGGCGAGTGCTTCAACGCCGGCGTGATCGTCTACTGCCGGGCGCACACGTACGTCGCCGCGCGCACCCACCTCGACGAGGCGAAGCTCCTCGCGCTGGACCCCGGGGCCGACGTGGCCGGGGTACGGGCCGCCCTGCGCGGCGTCGAGGGCGTGTGCGGCGGCGGCGCCGGGGCGGGGCAGGCGGCGGGTGACGACGCGGGGCGGCGGTTCCGCTGGCTGATCGCACCGCGGAGCACCGTCGTGCAGCCGGGTCCGGTGCACACCGGCCTGACGGCCGATCCGGCGGCGGAGGTGGAGCGACTGCTGGACCTGCTGGTGCGCTGAGCGGCGCGGTGCCGCCGCGGGGTCGGCGCGGTGCCGGTGCGGCGGGGCGGCACCGCATGGCGTTGACACCGGGTGCCAGGGCTCCTAGCGTCTCCTCAGCTGAAGCTACTAAGCGGTTGCTCACCTCTGGGCGGCCGCCTCTCAAGGGCGAGGAGATCCAGCATGTCCACCACCGAGCAGCGCGTCGCGATCGTGACCGGAGGGGCCCGGGGCATCGGCGCGGCCACCGCCGTACGCCTGGCCGCCGAGGGCCGGGCCGTCGCCGTACTCGACCTCGACGAGGCGGCCTGCAAGGACACCGTGGAGGCCATCACGGCGGCCGGCGGCAAGGCCCTCGCGGTCGGCTGCGACGTCTCCGACGGCGCGCAGGTGGAGGCGGCCGTCGCGCGCGTCGCGAGCGAGCTCGGCGCCCCGACGATCCTGGTCAACAACGCGGGTGTGCTGCGCGACAACCTGCTGTTCAAGATGACCGAGACCGACTGGGACACCGTCATGAACGTGCACCTGCGCGGTGCCTTCCTGATGTCCAAGGCCTGTCAGAAGTACATGGTGGAGGCCAAGTTCGGCCGCATCGTGAACCTCTCCAGCAGCTCGGCACTCGGCAACCGCGGCCAGGTCAACTACTCCGCCGCCAAGGCCGGTCTGCAGGGCTTCACGAAGACCCTGGCCATCGAGCTCGGCAAGTTCGGCGTCACCGCCAACGCCGTAGCCCCCGGCTTCATCGTCACCGAGATGACCGCCCAGACGGCCGCCCGCGTCGGTATGGGCTTCGAGGACTTCCAGGCGGCCGCCGCCACCCAGATCCCGGTCCAGCGCGTCGGCCGTCCGGACGACATCGCCAACGCCATCGCCTTCTTCACGGGGGAGGCCGCGGGCTTCGTCTCCGGTCAGGTCATGTACGTGGCCGGCGGCCCGCTCAGCTGACGACCCCACGACAGACAGGGCGTACGACATGACGTACAGCGGTAGCGACAGCGGCAAGGTCGCACTGATCACCGGGGCGAGCCGGGGCATCGGCTACGGCATCGCCGAGGCGCTGGTCGCCCGCGGCGACCGGGTCTGCATCACCGGCCGCAACGAGGAGACCCTCAAGGAGGCCGTCGAGCGGCTCGGCGCGGACCGGGTGATCGGTGTCGCGGGGAAGGCGCACGACGAGGCCCACCAGGCCCTCGCCGTGGAGCGCACGATGGAAGCCTTCGGCCGCGTCGACTTCCTGGTGAACAACGCGGGCACCAATCCCGTCTTCGGGCCGATGGCGGACCTGGACCTCGGGGTCGCGCGGAAGGTCTTCGAGACCAATGTGATCTCGGCGCTCGGCTTCGCCCAGCGGACCTGGCACGCCTGGCAGAAGGGCAACGGCGGCGCGATCGTGAACATCGCCTCCATCGCCGGGGTCTCCGCCTCGCCCTTCATCGGCGCGTACGGGATGAGCAAGGCCGCCATGGTCAACCTCACCCTCCAGCTCGCCCATGAGATGGCGCCCGGGGTCCGGGTCAACGCGATCGCCCCCGCGGTGGTCAAGACGAAGTTCGCGCAGGCGCTCTACGAGGGCCGGGAGCAGGAGGCGGCGGCGGCCTACCCGCTCGGCCGGCTCGGGCTGCCGGAGGACATCGGCGGGGCAGCGGCGTTCCTCACATCTGCACAAGCGGAATGGATCACTGGGCAAACTCTCGTCGTCGACGGAGGAATGTTCCTCAATGCCGGGGTCCACTGACCGATAATCGGACATATTTGCCTCCGAAAGAGAGGTAAATGCATACCGAATATGCACGGAACCGGTCAAGTGCCTCACGAAACCAACCCATTGGTTTCGTGGGGCACTGCGGTAGGGTCTGCCGCACCCCTGGCTGATCGAGGAGCGTGCACGTGTTCAACCGGACCAGATGCCTGCAGATCACTGCGGCCCTTGCGTCCATATCCCTGCTCGCCGGATGCGGCCTGCTGTCGGAGGACGACGGCGACGGAAAGAAGAGGATCGTCGTCGGTACCACGAGCGCACCGAGCACCCTCGATCCCGCGGCCGCGTGGGACGGTTCCTGGGAGCTGTACCGGAACGTCTACCAGACCCTGCTGGCCTTCCCGACGGGATCCAGCAAGCCCCAGCCCGACGCGGCCCAGGGCTGCGAGTTCACGGACGCGGCGAGCCAGGCCTACCGGTGCACCCTGCGCAAGGGCCTGAAGTTCTCCAACGGTGAGCCCCTCGACGCCGCGGCGGTCAAGTACTCCCTCGACCGGATCAAGACCATCGGCTCCAACGTCGGCCCCAAGGGTCTCTTCGGCACCCTCGACAAGATCGAGACGCCGGACCCGCTGACGGTCGTCTTCCACCTGAACACCTCGGACGCCACCTTCCCGTACGTCCTCGGCTCGCCCGCCGCCTCGCTCGTCGCGCCCAAGGACTACCCGGCCGACAAGGTCCGCGAGGGCGACAAGATCACCGGCTCCGGCCCGTACGTGCTCGACTCGTACAAGGACGGCGCCGAGGCGGTCCTCAACAAGAACCCGAACTACACCGGCTTCGCCAAGCGGGCCAACGACGGGGTGACCATCCGCTACTTCGCGGACTCCCCGAAGATGGTCGCCGCGCTGAAGGCGAAGGAGGTCGACGCCACCTACCGAGGCCTGTCGGCCGCCGAGATCACGGACCTGCAGACCCCCGCCTCGCACGACGCGGGCGTCCAGGTCGTCGAGAACGTCGGCGCCGAGATCCGCTACCTGGTCTTCAACCCCAAGGACCCGGCCGTCGCCAAGCTCCCGGTCCGCCAGGCCATCGCCCAGATCGTCGACCGGGGCGCCCTCGTCTCCAAGGTCTACCAGGGCACCGCCGAGCCGCTCTACTCGATGGTCCCGAAGGGGGTCGTCGGCCACAAGACGCCGTACTACGACAAGTACGGCGCCGCGGACGTCGCCAAGGCCAGGAAGATCCTCAGGGACGCCGGGATCACCCAGCCGGTCGACCTGACCTTCTGGTACACCACCGACCGCTACGGCTCCTCCACCGCCGACGAGTTCACCGAGCTCAAGCGGCAGCTGGACGAGAGCCAGCTCTTCCGGATCACTCTGCGCAGCCAGCCCTGGAAGACCTTCCAGACCGGCTACAAGACCGGTGAGTACCCGATCTTCGGCCGTGGCTGGTTCCCCGACTTCCCGGACCCGGACAACTTCATCGCGCCGTTCGTCGGCAAGGAGAACGCGGTCGGCACCCCGTACGAGCCCAACGAGATCCTGACCGACCTGCTGCCCAAGACCCGCCGCGAGGGCGACCGCTCGGCCGGTGTCCAGGAGTTCGAGCGGGCCCAGCAGATCTTCGCCGAGGACGTCCGGCTGCTGCCCCTGTGGCAGGGCAAGCTGTACGTCGCGGCGCGCGAGGACATCGCGGGCGCCGAGCGGGCGCTGGACCCGCAGACCGTCATGCAGATGTGGGAGTTCTACCGCAAGACCAGCTGGTAGTACCGGCGCCGGCGCGTCGGCCGCCCTGGGCGGCCGACGCGTTGTCAGTGGGCCCCGGTAAGTTCTGGAGCAGTTGCACGAACTTGTACCGGAGGTTGTCGTCGTGACCCAGATGCTGCCCGAGTCCTGGCTCCCCGTCCTCGGCGGGGAGCTGGACCAGCCCTACTTCAAAGAGCTCACCGAGTTCGTCGAGAAGGAACGGGCGAACGGGCCGGTCTACCCGCCCCGCGAGCAGGTTTTCGCGGCCCTGGAGGCCACTCCCTTCGAGCGGGTGAAGGTGCTCGTCCTCGGCCAGGACCCGTACCACGGCGCCGGCCAGGGTCACGGTCTGTGCTTCTCCGTGCAGCCCGGGGTCAAGACCCCGCCCTCGCTGCGCAACATCTACAAGGAGATGAAGGAGGAGCTCGACCTGCCGATCCCGGACAACGGGTACCTGATGCCGTGGGCCGAGCAGGGCGTCCTGCTGCTCAACGCGGTGCTCACGGTCCGGGAGGCCGAGCCCAATTCGCACAAGGGCAAGGGCTGGGAGAAGTTCACCGACGCCGTGATCCGCGCGGTCTCCGAGCGGCCCGACCCGGCCGTCTTCGTCTTGTGGGGCGCCTACGCCCAGAAGAAGCTCCCGCTGATCGACGAGGAGCGGCACGTGGTCGTCAAGGGCGCCCACCCCTCCCCGCTGTCCGCGAAGAAGTTCTTCGGATCCCGGCCCTTCACGCAGATCAACGAGGCCATCGCCGCGCAGGGGCATGAGCCGATCGACTGGCGGATCCCGGACCTCGGCTGACGTCCCCCCGCGCCTCGGCGCCATTGCCGGTACCTCCGGCTAGCTTCTAGATGATCAGACCGGAGCAGGTCTGGCAGAGCAAGCCGGAGGCCGCCGTGACCGAGCAGCAGGAGGCGTCGGAGGACGCCGTCATGACCAGGATCGGCCAGGCGGTCATCCTGCTGCACGCCGGGGACCGCGAGGAGGCCCGCAACCGGCTCGGCGAGATCTGGTCCGAGATCGGCGAGGAGGGGGACTCCCTCCACCGGTGCACCCTGGCCCACTACATGGCCGACGCCCAGGACGATCCGGCCGACGAGCTGGCCTGGGACCTGCGGGCCCTGACGGCCGCCGCTGCCGCCGACCGGCCGGACGACGGGCCCGGGACCGGGCCGCCCCAGGACGGGCGGCCCGTGCGGTGGGAGCCGCATCCGGCGATGCGCGTGTTCTACCCGTCCCTGCACCTGAGCCTGGCCGCCGACTACATGAAACTGCAGCGGCCGGAGGCGGCCCGGGTCCACCTGGCCCGGGCCCGCGCGGCCACCGGGGCGCTGGCCGACGACGGGTACGGGAACGGCGTCCGGGTCGCCATCGCCCGGCTGGAGCGGCGACTGGCCACGGAGCCGGGAAGCGGCCCCGGCCCCGGTCCTGCCGCCGGACCAGGACCCCGACCCGGACCCCGACCCGGACATGGGCCTGGGCCCAAGCCGTTCCCCGAGCAGTCCCCGTAGGCCGGACGCCCGCGTGCGGTCAGTCCCCGTGCACGCCCGAGCAGATACGGGCCTCCGGGCTGTCGGGGCGCCAGTGGCCGTGCCTGCGGCCCAGCGCGCACACATCGGCCGGCCGCACCGGGAGCTTCCGGATCAGCTCACGCTCCACCTCGGCGTCGGGCCGGGCACGCCGCGGATGCCCGTCCGGGCGCCCGGAGACGGGCTCGGCGGGCCGCCGGGGCTCCGGGATGTCCGGGACCGGCGGCGCCTCCTGCGCGGTCCCGCCGGAGCCGCCCGGTACGGGGCGCTGCGCGGACCGCTGGGCGGGCGCGGGGGCCGCCGGGGCCGCGGGCCGCTCCGGGGCGGCCTCCACCGCCTCCAGCGCCTCCAGGGCGGGTGCCCGGACGGCCACGGGGGCGGCCCCGGGCCCGCCCCGCGGATCGTGGCGGGGCGGTACCCCGGTGGCGGGGGCCGCCGCCGGCTGCACGGGTCCGGGGCTCACATTCACACAGCCGGTGACCGCCGAGACGGCGCAGGCGACTCCGAGCAGCAGCGTTGTCGTGGTTCGGGTTGGATGCACGCGCGCAACTCTGCTGTGCGAGGACCCGGTTGCGAAAACCCGGAGCCGATATTCACCCCGCACGGGTGACGGCCGCACCCGCCGTCCAGGGACTGGCCCCCGGACGCCTTCTAGTCCCCGGTGGCGCCGTCGATCTGCTCGCGCACCAGGTCCGCGTGGCCGTTGTGGCGCGCGTATTCCTCGATCATGTGGGTGTAGACCCAGCGCAGGCTGAACACCTCACCGCGGTGGTGGCTCTCGGCCCGCGAGAGCAGGTCCAGCGAACGGCCCGCGGCGGCCTGGCGCGCCAGCTCGACCTCGGTCTGCCAGACCTGCTCGGCCTCCGCCCAGGTGGCGGTCTCCGTGAAGTGGAAATCGCCGTCCGGGTCCTCGCTCGTGCAGTACAGCTCGGGAACGTCCTCGCCCAGCATGATCTCCCGGAACCAGTACCGCTCCACCTCCGCCATGTGCCGTACGAGGCCCAGCAGGCTCAGCTCGGAGGGCGCGAGCGGGGTGCGGCGCAGCTGTTCGTCCTGGAGCCCCTCGCACTTCCAGGCGAGGGTGGCACGGTGGTAGTCGAGCCATCCGTCCAGCATCTCCCGCTCGTCGGCGGTGGGGGCGGGTTCGGTGCGATGTGATCCAGAACTGGTGGTCATGCGGCCCATCCTCGGCGAACCGGGCCCCCGCCACCAGGGATTAAGCTGCGGGAATCCCACAAGGAACCAACCTGGAGGCGCCCGGTGAAGGTCGGCTGCATCGGACTCGGCGACATCGCGCAGAAGGCGTACCTGCCCGTCCTCACCACCCGCCCGGGCATCGAGCTGCACCTGCAGACCCGTAACCCCGCGACCCTGGAGCTGGTCGGCGACACCCACCACGTCCCGGCCGCGCGCCGGCACACCGATCTCGACGCGCTGCTCGCCCAGGGGCTCGACGCGGCCTTCGTGCACGCCGCCACCGTGGCCCACCCCGAGATCGTCACGCGGCTGCTGGAGGCCGGCGTACCCGTGTACGTGGACAAGCCGCTCGCCTACGAACTCGATCAGTCGCGGCAGCTCGTGGAACGGGCCGAGCAGCTCGGGGTCTGCCTCGCCGTCGGCTTCAACCGCCGCTTCGCGCCCGCCTACGCGCAGTGCGCCGACCACGCCCGCGAACTGATCGTCATGCAGAAGAACCGGGTCGGGCTGCCCGAGGACCCGCGCACGCTGGTGCTGGACGACTTCATCCACGTCGTGGACACCCTGCGGTTCCTGCTGCCCGGCGAGCCCGACCACTTCGACGTCCGGGCAGTGGTGCGCGAGGGGCTGATGCACCAGGTGGTGCTCCAGCTGTCCGGCTCGGGCTTCACCGCCCTCGGCATCATGAACCGGCTCTCCGGCTCCACCGAGGAGATCCTGGAGGTCTCCGGCCGGGACACCAAGCGGCAGGTCGTCAATCTCGCCGAAGTCATCGACCACAAGGGCCAGCCGACCGTGCGGCGCCGCGGGGACTGGGTCCCCGTCGCCCGCCAGCGCGGCATCGAGCAGGTCGTCGACCACTTCCTGGAGGCGGTCGCGGCGGGCACCACGCTCAGCGCCCGCGACGCCCTGCGAACCCACGAGCTGTGCGAGCGGGTGGTGAGCTCGGCTCTGGAGCAGGCCTCCTGAGCGTACGGCTGCCGGCGACCGCGCAGTACACCGCGAGGGCGGCGAGGGCGGCGGCCACCGGCCAGTCCCCGAAGCGGACGTAGAGGGTCGTGCCGCGGGCGAGCGGCACCTCGTACACGGCCGCCGTGCTCGCGGAGGTGGGCAGGGCGGCGCCGACCCGCGCCCCGGACGGGCCGTTCACGACGCTGATGCCCGTGAGGGTGGCGTGGACCATCGGGCGGCCGTTCTCGGCGGCGCGCAGCGCGGCCAGCGAGGCGTGCTGGGCCGGGGCCCAGCTGTCCTGGAACGAGGAGGTCGCCGACTGGGCGACGAGCAGGGAGGCGCCGTCCAGGGTGAGGCGCCGGCTCATGTCGGGGAAGGCCGACTCGAAGCACACCAGCGGGCCGACGCGGACGCCACCGGGCCCGTCCGGCCGGGCGGGCAGGTCCATGACCACCGGGGTGTCGCCGCGCACCCGGTCCTCGCCCGCGGCCCTGCCGACCGAGGTGGCCCAGCCGAACAGCGCACGGGCCGGCACGTACTCCCCGAAGGGGACCAGCCGCATCTTGTCGTACCGGTCGCCGGTGGGGCCCTGGGGGCCCACGAGGACCGCGCTCTTGTAGATCCCGGGGCGGTCCGCCCGCCGCGCGTCCACGTTCACCAGCAGCGGAGCCCCGACCTCCGCCGACAGTGCGGCCAGCCGCCGGGCCAGGTCCGGCCGGGCCGTCAGGTCCGCTCCGACGCTGCTCTCGCCCCACACCACCAGATCGACCCGCTGCCCGGCCAGCGGCCGCGTCAGCCGCTCGCCGAGGTCGAACCGCCGTTCCGCGCTGTCCGGGGCGTCCGCCACCGGGCCCGGCTGTACGACGGCCACGCGCAGCCGGCCCGATTCCTCGGGCCGGGCCGCCCACACCCACACCGCTCCCGTCAGCACCGCGCATCCGGTCATCCCCGCCACCGCCGGGACCCGCGCCCCCGGCACCGCGATCAGCAGCACCAGCGCGCAGTTCACCGCGACCACCAGCAGGCTGACCAGCCACACCCCGCCGACCGAGGCCAGCCGCAGCGCGGGCGCCACCTGCCACTGGCTCGCCCCCAGCAGGCCCCACGGCCCGCCCAGGCCCTGCCAGGACCGGATCAGCTCCGACAGCAGCCACCCGGCGGGCACGAGGACGAGCGCGCAGCAGGACCGGCCCGCCGCCGGGGTCCCGCCGAGGAGCTCCCGCACCAGGAGGGCCCAGGGGATCCAGAGCAGCCCGAGCAGTGCCGCCACGGGGATCAGGAACACGTGCAGGCTGGGCAGCAGCCAGTGGTGGACGGCCAGGATGAAACCGGAGCCGCCGAGCCAGCCCTCCAGCGCCGCCCGCCGCCCGGTGGGGGCCGACCGCAGCAGCAGCATCCAGGGCACGAGGGCGGCGTAGGCGAACCACCAGAGCGCGGGGGCGGGGAAGGCGAGGGCGGGCAGCGCCCCGGCGGCCACGGCGGCGGGCGCACGCCATCCAGGGGACCACCACCGCATGCTCGTCATGATCATGGCGTGCCTCCGCTTCCAGTGTGGCAGTGCCGGGCATCCGGGCCAGTCGAGCGGCTCCGCCCCGGCTCAGGCGGACATGTGCCGCCATTTCTCGTGCACGGTGACGCCGGTGAGCCGCCAGCCGTCAGGGGTGCGGGCCAGCGTGAAGCCGTAGCGCCCGGCGGCGACGAAGTTGGGCGCGGTGACCGCGGGGTCGGAGTCCGGCCCCGCCAGCCGCATCGGATTGAGGAAGTCCGCCCGGACCTCGGCGCTGTCCCCGGGGGACCCGCCCAGGTCCTCGATCCGGATCAGCCGGTTCACGATCAGGTGCTGGCGGACGGGGAAGAGCGTCATCGTCTCCGCCAGCCAGTCCGCGACCTCGGCCACCGGACCCTCGATCCCGCCGGCCGAGCTGTAGTCGACCCGTCCGGAGGCGGTGAACAGGTCCCGGTACGCGGCCCAGTCACCGTCGTCCACGGCCACCGCGTAGCCCGTGACCACATCGTCGATCGCCAGCCGGTCCATCACCGTCGCGAGCTCCACACGCTGAGTCATCGGGTCAGTGTGGGGCTGCGCGGGCGCGAGGCCAAGGGCCGTGCGCCCACCGGATCTTCCCGCGGGCGGTCAATGACCGGAACGGGACTCCCGCTGCCGGACCACGACGAGGAACGCGTCGCTGTCCAGGTCCATGACCACCTCCGCCGGCACCCCCTCGCGCATCCGCTGCGCGGCGTACTCCTCGGCGGGCCAGCTTCCCCGCGGACTTCCGGCGGGAAATCGCTCCAGCACCACACGACCCATGGGACACCCCCTGCTGCTTGCCTTCCGCTCTCTTCAGGCACAACGACGCGCAGGCCGCCCGGGAACGTTCCCGAACGGCCTGCGGTTCACGCGAAGAGGTGGAGCGGGCCCCGTCAGGAACCCGACTCGCCCGCGTGCGGGCTCAGCACGTCCGTGCCGATCAGCACGAACAGCACGATGCCCAGGAGGCCTTGAGGCCGGATGCGGGGCAGGGGGGTCGCACGCGAAGTATCAGCATCCATTTGCGCTAGCCCCCAGGGATGTGCCACCGACCGCTCCGGTCGGTGCGAGCACCGTGCATCCGGAGTGCGACCGGGCCGACGTCCTCACCTTGCCGGGGTAGTCGTGCTGCGTCCAACCCGTTCGTCGCACACCGGCGGCGCCGGTCCGGCCCCGACCACCCGTGCCCGCGACCGGCCGCGCTACGCCGGGATCGCAGCCGACCGAGCGGGCAGGATGGGGGGACCGCTGTCAACGGGGGCAGACAGAGTAAAAGATCCGGTGCGGTCGATCGCTGAGTCGAAGCGCGGGTCACGAGCAGGGGCAGGGGCGGCAGTCCATCTCGTCAAGGCCGGGACAGTCGTGGTGGATCCCAGACCAGTGCCGTAGTGCCCTCCTCCGGCAGATCTGGCGACCGTTGCTGACGCGTTGCACGTGGTGGTCGGGGTTGCACAGACCGCTGTTGAAGGGCTTGTCCACCAGCGAAGCCGACCCGCAGCGAAGTAGTTGCGGTAGATCGGATCGAACGCGCCATCGAGAGTGGGCATTTTCGCCAATCTTCCGAGCTAGAGGCCCCTGGGGCTCGGATCGTGGTTGAATCGCACGCTCTCGCGGAATCCTGCTTCAATTCGATTGCTCTTTGTGGGGATGGGGGATGACGTAGGGGCGCCCTTCATTTCAACTCGACTTGAGATTGATCAGCTCGTTGGCCTCACATTTCACGGCGGAGCGATCCTTCACGTCTCCGTCATGCCATTCCCGAGGGGGGGAATCCGTGAATTCTCTTGCGGCACGTATAGCCGGTTCGAAGGTTGTCAAGAGTGTGGTGATAGGCGCCCTGTCGGCTGCGGCCATAGGTCTGACGGCTCCGATTGCGAGCGCGTCCTACGAGTCGACCTGGCAGCAGGGGTGTCGGGGCTACTGGTACAGCACCTCCGGCCACGGCTACTGCTCCAGCGCGTCGAACTACCCGTCCTACACATACATTACGCAGTACGACTGCAATGTCGAGCTTGATACGGAGCACTGGGACCACCTGAGTCAAGGGTATGTGGGAAAGTTCGACACCCACGAGTGCACGTTCAAGATCAACAAGACTCACGTGACCTACGCCGTCTAGTCAGCTGGTTCTAGTCAAGGAGGGCCCGCCTGAATGGCGGGCCCATCCTTCGTTTCAGGGAATTCTGCCAATGACGACCTACCCTGTCGCTCGCTTGACGGCCCTCACGCAGGGTTACAGCGGTCGAACCATCATCGAGAATCTCGACCTGTCCATCCTGCCCGGCGTCACGGGATTGCTGGGCCCTAACGGCGCGGGCAAGACCACGCTCTTCCGTACCCTCGCGACCATCGCACCGCCACAAAGCGGGCAGGTGGAACTGTTCGGCAGCCCCGTCACCAACGAACGGCAAGCGCGGCATGTCCGGCGTCGCATCGGCTATCTACCGCAGGACTTCGGCTACTACCCGGCCTTCTCCGTAACGGACTTCGTCCGCTACTGCGCCTGGCTGCGTGAGGTCCCCTCCAATAAGGCCGACTCTGCGACCAAGGAGGCACTGGCGGCCGTGGGGCTGGCCGACCGAGCCCGGGACCGCATGAAGTCGCTGTCCGGTGGCATGCTCCGCCGGGCCGGAATCGCTGCGGCCATCGTCGGCTCTCCCTCCCTGCTTCTGCTGGACGAACCGACCGTCGGCCTCGACCCCGCGCAGCGCCTCGACTTCCGTGAGCTCATCCGTTCCCTCGCCCACGCGGGAACGGCCGTCCTTCTCAGTACGCACCTGGTCGAGGACGTCGGCGCCGCCTGCGACACCGTCCTCGTGCTGAGTGACGGCCAGGTCCGCCACAGCGGCACGCCTCACCAACTGGCAGAGTCGGCAACTCCCGAAGCCCCGGGCGACAGCCCCCTGGAGCGCGGTTACATGACGGTACTCGGCAACCGCCGACCCGACGAGGGAGCCGCATGCTGAATGCCTACCGCATCGAGCTGCGCCGCTCGCCGCTGCTGACAGCCTTTCCCGTGATGATCGGCGTGGATCTGCTGGTGCTTTTCGGCCGGTCCCGGTACTGGATCGGCGTATGGCCCGAAGCGAGCGTGGCAGCCCAGGTCGTCACACTCTTCCTGGGACCCGTCCTCGCCGGCGTCTCCGCCTGGCAGGCAGGGCGCTCCTCCCGCGTAGGAATGCCCGAGACCCTGCTCGCGGCCGCCCGACCAAACTGGCGGATCGAGGCCGCACGTCTGGCCGCCACCCTCACCCTCGGATTCCTCGCCTACGCGATCGGATGCCTGACCGCCGCGGTCATCTCGTTCAGCGAAGCGGGCCCTGGCTTCTTGTGGCCCTCCTACCTCCTGCTCGGCGCCTCGACCCTGATCATCTTCGCGTCGGTGGGGCATCTGGCCGGCCGCTGGTGGCCCTCCGCCACCTTCACTCCCATCGTCTGCGCACTGGGCTGCTTCATCAGCATGCTGGCACTCCCCATCAAATTCAACGTCCTCGCGGGGCCGCCGGACCAGCACCTACGCCCCCTTCCGGTCGCAGTGAGGATGCTGTTTGCACTCGCCCTCGCCACACTGGCGGTGACAGCACCTCGACTTCGCACGAGCGCGGAGCGCCAAATGCCGCGCTGGGCAACGTCCCCGTACATCCGTAGTGCCGCAATCGGTTCGACAGCAGCCTCCTCCATCGCACTGGCTGCGCTGCTGTCCAGCGGAGAATTGCGAGTCGAGCGCCCGGCATCTGCGACGGCGCCGGTGTGCGACCGTGCCGAAGAGGGAGCGCCACAGGTGTGCGTGTGGCCCGAGCACCGCAAGTACCTGCCCGAATTGACGGCCATGGCGCAACGCTTGGGCCAGCCCGTCCAACCCTCGTTGAAGTCACCCGAAGAGTTCTACGAGTTCGGGCTGCGGCGGACCAAGTGGGGCGACCGAGGATTCGACATCGCCGAGGGGCACGTCCGCACGGCAGCAATCGCCATGGCCGACCAGGTGTTCACCCAGTCGCTGGGCATCTGCATACCTCCTCAAAACGAGACCCGGGCCTGGCAGGCGATGGACAACATTCATCTATGGCTCGAGTACCGCTCCACAGGCCAAGACCCGGCTGTCGCGGACCAGGGACTCCATATGGAGGGTGTCTCCGCCGCCCAACGCGAAGCAACCAAAGCCACACGGATGCCCGCCGCCGATCAGCAGAAGTGGCTCGCCGAGGAGCGCAGCCACATCATGCGAGATCCCTCCTGGTGCAGGCCTGATGACCGGTTCTGACCTGCTCCGTTACGCAAGGGTCCACCGGGGCGTAGCCGTCCTGTCGGCAACGGCTGCCGTCGCCCTGCTCTCGGCCTTCTTTGGCGGCACCCATATCGCCCTGCCTTCGATCGGGAGCGGAGGAGTTACCACCGGTGTGCCCTTCAGACACGAACTGCCACTTTTGTCAGCCGTCTTCCTCACTGCGGCTCTCGACGGATCCATGTCGGCACATGACGAAATCGGTGGATCCGCGATGCACCGGTTTCGTCTCCACTACTGCGTTGGCCTGACACTGACAGCTTGTGCCTTGTCTTTCACCACTGAGGCGCTCGCCGTCAGCACGGAGGCGGGGATCGTCTTCATTCGATCCCTCCTGATCTGGCTCGGTCTGGCCCTGCTGTCGGTGAGGCTCCTCGGTCATCAACTTGGCTGGATCATTCCTCTGGCCTCAGCCTTCTTCTTGATCTGGTACCCCCTCAATTGGTGGGACTGGACATCGAACTCGGCGACCGACTTCTTCAGCTGGGCCGTCGCCGTGCTTGCTTTGTCCCTCGGGGCGGCTGCAACCGCAGCCACTCCGTGGCGAAGAAGGACCTTCCTCCGGAGGTAAATCTACGAAAAGCCCACCTGGGCCGGCGCCTCGGGGTTTGGGAACACTCGCCGGACAGGCGAGGTGAGAGCGGATGTTCCTGAACCCCTGGCGGACCCGGGCCGGGGTGAGCCGGCTACGCTCAGCTTGCCGCCGGGTTCGGAATCGGCATCGCGACCGCCTACCGGTACATCCGCGAGGCCATAGAAGTCCTGGCCGCTCTCGCACCGACCCTGGCCAAGGCGATGGAGACGGCCCGGACGAAAGCGTTCGTGATCCTGGACGGCACGCTGTTGCCGATCGACCGGAACGCCGCCGGCACCCCCTACTACTCGGGAAAACACAAGCGGCACGGCATGGCGCTCCGCGGTCGGCGAGGGCGCGGACCTTGGTCCCGATCATGTCCTCCTCCGCGAGGACGCGCCCGTACGGGCTCTGGGCGACCGGCCCTCAGAAGATCTCCTTGAGGATGTCGACCTCGCAGTCCTGCCCGGTGGCCGGGTCGGTCACGGTGAAGCGGGCGGACAGCGGGGCGGTCGCCAGCGCGTGCACCTTCCAGCCGCGGGCTTCCACACCGGCGCGGAGTGTGGCCGCGGTGTCGGCCATGGGCGCCGGGGTCTCGGTGGCGACATCGAGGTCCTGGCTGGGGCGGTTCGCGAGTCGGTGCGCCCGCACGGCATACCCGCCAGTGAGGACCAGGGGATACGGGGATCCACCCCAGCGGCTTCGACGAGGCCGCCGTCCTGGTGGTCGACGGCACCCGGAGAAGGCGCTTGCCGGCCGTGTCCAGGGCCTGCCGACCCGCCTCAGCCTCGACTGACCCGGGCCCTCCTTTCTGCTCCCGACTTTGCAGGTGCGCACTTCTGGCTGCTCGCCTCCCGGCCTCCCGGGTGGGAGACGAGTGGGAGACGATCATGGTGCGGTGCTGCAATCAGGCGCTGGGAAATGCTAGATGGCGCTACCTGTGTGGCCCGGTTTCAGCTGCCGGATTCGCCCGCGTGCGGGCTCAGCACGTCCGTGCCGATCAGCACGAACAGCACGATGCCCAGGAGGATCCGGTAGATCACGAAGGGCATGAAGCTCTTGGTCGAGATGAACTTCATGAACCATGCGATCACGGCGTAGCCCACGAAGAAGGCGATGACGGTCGCGAAGATCGTCGGACCCCAGGAGATGTGCCCCGGGGTCTCCACGACGTCCTTGATCTCGAACGCTCCCGAGGCCAGCACGGCCGGGATCGCGAGGAGGAAGGAGTACCGGGCCGCGGCCTCGCGGGTGAAGCCGAGCAGCAGACCGCCGGAGATCGTCGCGCCGGACCGGGAGACGCCCGGGATCAGGGCCATCGCCTGGCACACACCGAAGATCAGACCGTCCTTGACGCCCAGCTGCTGCAGCGTCTTGCGCTCGCGGATCGCGCGGTGCCGGCCGCCTTCCTCGTCGCGGGCGGCCAGCCGGTCGGCGACGCCGAGCACGATGCCCATGACGATCAGGGTGGTGGCCGTCAGCCGCAGGTCGCGGGCCGGACCCACGATCGCGTCCTTGAAGACCAGACCGAGGACGCCGATCGGGATCGAGCCGACGATCACCAGCCAGCCCATCTTCGCGTCCTGCTCGGAGCGCAGCGCCTTGTCGAACAGCGAGCGGAACCAGGTGGAGACGATCCGCGCGATGTCCTTGCGGAAGTAGATCAGCACGGCGGCCTCGGTGCCGATCTGGGTGATCGCGGTGAAGGCCGCTCCTGGGTCGTGCCAGCCGGCGAACGCCGCGGTCAGCCGCAGGTGGGCGCTGGAGGAGATCGGGAGGAACTCCGTAAGCCCCTGGACGAGACCGAGGATTAGGGATTCGAACCAGCTCATGTCGGGGTGCGCTCGTCCTTGTGATCGTCGGGCAGTTCGCTCCGATGCTAGGGCCCGTGCGAAGCGGCGCTGACCACAGGGGGGTGCTGGGGCACCGGTTCGGGCACCGGAGCCTGGTTCCGAGGGGGCGCGAACCGGTGCCGCTTGAGCCACGCGACGACTCCGGCGCCCACCACGGACACCACGATGAAGCCGAACGATATGAGGAACGCGGGCGATCCGGGGGAGGTGGCGCTGGCACCCGCGACCACGTACGCGGTGGTGTTCGGGACGACGCCGATCGCCGTGGCGAGCAGGAACGGCCCCCAGCCGCAGCGGGACACCGCGGCACAGTAGTTGGCCACCACGAACGGCATCCCGGGGAAGAGCCGGACGGCGAGCATCGAGCGGAAACCGTGCCGGCTGAGCTGCCCGTCGGCCGCCTGGAGCCAGCGCCCGCGCAGGAACGGCCGCAAAGCCTCCTGGCCCAGGATCCGGCCCAGGCCGAAGGCGATACCAGCGCCCAGCACCGTGCCGCCGACCGCCGCGACGAGGCCGAACTGCGTGCCGAAGACCGCCCCCGCGGCCAGGTTCAGCAGGGGACGCGGGACGAAGGCCGCCGCGCACACACCGTACGCGGCTGCGAACAGCAGGACCGCGGTGCCCACCGGGAGCCCCGGGGGCCAGCCCTCCGAGAGGATGCGCTGGGGCTCGTACAGCAGCACGCACACGCCGGCCGCGACGAGCAGCACGACGAGCACCGACAGCCGGGTCCACGGCGCGAGGAGGAGGGGCATCCCGGGAGACTAGCCCAGGTATGCGGCAGCGCGCCGTAATCTGGGCCTCATGCTGTCGAACGGCCGCCGACCCCCCGGAGTTCCCCCCAGCGCCCTCGCGGACACCCTCCTGGAGCGGCTGACCGCGGCGTACGGGGCGGCCGCCGACCCCGAACGCGCCCAGGCCATGGCCGCGTACATGAAGGACGTCGCGCCCTTCCTCGGCATCCCCACCCCGCAGCGCCGGGAACCGTCGAGGACTGTGACCAAGGACACTCCCGAACCCTCCGAGGCGGACTGCGCGGCGCTCGCGCTGCGCTGCTGGCTCCTCCCGGAGCGCGAGTACCAGTACTTCGCGGTGGACTACCTGCGCCGCCACGTCGGCCGCTGCTCCTCCGGCCTCCTGCCGGTGGTGCGGCACCTGATCGTCACCGTCCCCTGGTGGGACACCGTCGACCTGCTGGCCGCGCACACGGTCGGACCGCTGGTGGCCGCCGACCCCGGACTCACGGCCGTGACGGACGAGTGGATCGAGGACGAGAACCTCTGGCTCGCCCGCACCGCACTGCTCCACCAGCTCCGCCACAAGTCCGCCACCGACGCCGGACGGCTCTTCGGATACTGCCGCAGGCGGGCCGGGGACCCGGACTTCTTCATCCGCAAGGCGATCGGCTGGGCCCTGCGCGAGTACGCGAAGACGGACCCCGACGCCGTACGCGCCTTCGTCGAGGCCGAACGCGGCTCCCTGGCCCCGCTGTCCGCGCGCGAGGCGCTCAAGAACCTCTGACCACGCCGTAATTCGTTCGACGCGCCCCGGACCGTCCGGCAGGATCAGGGGCATGAACCGGTATGCCTTCCTCGCAGCGCGGTCCGCAGTCGCGGACGCGCCGAAGGCTGCCGAAAACGCGTACGCATCTGCACACGCACCCGTCTTCGCCGCATTCGACGGCGCACGAAGCTGACCCTTCCCGGATCGTCCGGCGGACCCCGCAGGGGGAGGGTCGGCTCGACCTCGGGGTCCCGTTCCAGCTTCCAGACACGGGAATGAACCATGGCCAAGACGGCCTTCGTGCGCACCAAGCCGCACCTCAACATCGGCACCATGGGTCACGTCGACCACGGCAAGACCACCCTCACCGCCGCCATCACCAAGGTGCTCGCCGAGAGCGGCGGCGCCTCCTTCGTGCCCTTCGACCGCATCGACCGGGCTCCGGAGGAGTCCCGGCGCGGCATCACCATCAACCTCACGCACGTCGAGTACGAGACCGACACCCGCCACTACGCCCACGTGGACATGCCCGGTCACGCCGACTACATCAAGAACATGGTCACGGGCGCCGCCCAGCTCGACGGGGCGATCCTCGTCGTCTCCGCACTCGACGGGGTCATGCCACAGACGGCCGAGCACGTGCTCCTCGCCCGGCAGGTCGGCGTCGACCACATCGTGGTGGCCCTCAACAAGGCCGACGCCGGGGACCCGGAGCTCACCGACCTGGTCGAGCTGGAGGTCCGCGAGCTGCTCACCACGCACGGGTACGGCGGCGACGCCGCTCCGGTCGTACGGGTCTCCGGACTCGGCGCGCTGGAGGGCGACCCGCGGTGGACGCAGGCGATCCAGGCGCTGCTGGATGCGGTGGACACCTACGTACCGACCCCGGTGCGCTACACGGACGCGCCCTTCCTGCTGTCGGTGGAGAACGTGCTGACCATCACCGGGCGCGGGACCGTCGTGACCGGCGCCGTCGAGCGCGGCACCGTACGCCTCGGGGACCGCGTCGCGGTGCTCGGCGGCGACGGCGAGCCGGCGGAGACGGTCGTCACCGGGCTGGAGACCTTCGGGAAGCCGATGGAGTCCGCCGAGGCCGGGGACAACGTCGCGCTGCTGCTGCGCGGGGTGCCGCGCGACGGCGTGCGCCGCGGGCACGTGGTGGCCGCGCCCGGCAGCGTGACACCGCGACGCCGGTTCAGTGCGCAGGTGTACGTGCTCTCCGGGCGCGAGGGCGGCCGTACGACGCCGGTCTCCAGCGGCTACCGGCCCCAGTTCTACATCCGCACCGCCGACGTGGTGGGGGACGTCGACCTGGGCGAGGCCGCCGTGGCCCGGCCCGGCGAGACGGTCACGATGACCGTCGAGCTCGGCCGGGACGTCCCGCTGGAGTCGGGGCTCGGCTTCGCGATCCGCGAGGGCGGACGCACCGTCGGCGCGGGCACGGTGACGGCCGTCCTGGGCTGAACCGGGGTCGACGGCGACCCCTCTGTGGTGACGGCGGTCGGGCTGCGCCAGACTGCCGTCACCACAGGCATGCGCGAAGGGGCGGGCGGGACATGGGCGGCGAGGGCGGCGGCACGGCACTGGTACTCGGCGGCGGGGGACTGACCGGCGTCGGCTGGGAGTGCGGAATCCTGTACGGCCTCGCCCGCGCCGGAGTGGACCTCACCACCGCGGACCTCGTCGTCGGCACCTCGGCCGGTTCGGTGGTCGGGGCCCAGCTGACGTCCGGACTGCTCACGCCGCAGGAGCTGTACGAGCGCCAGCTCGGGAAGGCCGAGGGCGAGGCCGCGGCGAAACTGGGGGCCGGCCTCATCGCCCGGTACGCCGTCGCGATGGCGCGCTCGCGCACCGGCACGGCCTACCGGCAGCGGGTCGGCGCGATGGCGCTGGCCGCCGACACCGTGGGGGAGGACGAGCGGCGCGGGATCCTGGCCGCCCGGCTGGTCTCCCACGAGTGGCCCGAACGGCGGCTCGTCGTCACGGCGGTGGACGCCCTCAGCGGTGAGCTCAAGGCCTTCGACCGGCAGAGCGGCGACGGCCTCCTCGACGCGGTCTCGGCGAGCTGCGCGGTGCCGGGCGTATGGCCGCCGGTGACCGTAGGGGGCCGCCGTTTCATCGACGGCGGTATCCGCTCCGCCACCAACGCCGACCTGGCCGCCGACCACGCGCGCGTGGTGATCATCGCGCCGATGTCGCTCGGCTCCGGGCTGGTCCCCTCGCCGGCGGCGCAGGCCGAGCGGCTGCGGGAGGCGGGGGCACGCGTGCTGCTGATCACCCCGTCCCCCGCCGCCCGCAAGGCCTTCGGCCGCAACGTGCTGGATCCGGCGCGGCGGGACCCGGCGGCGCGGGCGGGCCTGGCGCAGGCCGCAGAGCATGTGGCGCAGGCGGCGGCGGTCTGGTCGGGCGGGGCCGTCTGAGGGCTGTTCGAAGCCCGCCCGGCCGCTGCCGGACAATGGAGCGGTGAGCGACGAACAGATCCCGGTCGTCCGGGACGTGGGGCAGGGCACCGCCAAGCTGATGCCGGACGTGGACCGCGACCGGGCCTGGCTGCTGACGGTCGACGGGGCCCCGCAGTCGTATGTGGACCTCGACGATCCGCAGCACCTGGAATTCGAGTACGTACGCCGCCTCGCGCACGTCCTGGACTGCGTCGCCGAGCCGGGGCGCGCCCTGGACCTCCTGCACCTCGGCGGCGGCGCACTCACCCTGCCGCGTTACGCGGCGGCGACGCGGGCCGGTTCCCGGCAGACGGTCGTCGAGTTCGACGGGGGCCTGGTCGAGCTGGTGGCCGAACACCTGCCGCTCGCTGCGGGCTCCGGGGTCACCGTGCACACCGCCGACGCCCGGGCCTGGCTGGAGGCCGCACCCGCGGCGAGCGCGGACGTGGTGGTGGCCGATGTGTTCGGCGGCTCGCGGGTGCCCGCGCAGCTGACGTCGGTGGAGTACGCCCGGGCGGCCGCGCGGGTGCTGCGGCCCGGCGGGCTGTACGCGGCGAACCTGGCCGACGGGGCGCCCTTCGACTTCCTGCGGGCGCAGGTGGCGAACTTCGCCGAGGCGTTCGCGGAGCTCGCGCTGATCGCCGAGCCGGCGGTGCTGCGGGGGCGGCGGTTCGGGAACGCCGTGCTGCTGGCCTCCGACGTGCCTCTGGAGGTGGGGGCGCTGGCCCGCCGGTGCGCGGCCGACGCGTTTCCCGCCAGGGTGGAGTACGGGGACGGGCTGGCCCGGTTCAGGAAGGGCGCGGCGCCGGTGACCGACGCGGACGCGGCCCCTTCCCCGGCGCCGCCGGAGGGCGCGTTCAGCCTGGGGTGAGCGGGCGGCGCCGACGGCGTGTCAGCGGCCGGCGGTCTCGGCGGGGGCCTGCTCGGCCGGGGCCGGGGCCATGGCCAGGGACGGGGACGGAGCCGAGGCCTGGTCACGGGCCGCCGTGGCGATCGTCTTGCCGTGCGTCCTGCGGGTCATCCGGCGGACGTCCGGGACCAGGAGGACGAGGGCGGTGGGCACGACGACCAGGACCGCGCAGCCCCACAGGGCGTCGGTGCGGCCGAAGGCCGCTTCGGCGGGCCCCGCCAGCGCCGTGGCCAGCGGGAGCATCGACACCGAGCCGAACCAGTCGTAGGCGGTGACCCGGGAGAACTTCTCCTCCGGGATCTCCTGGTGCATCGCGGTCATCCAGTTCACGCCGAAGACCTCGATCGCGGCGCCGCTGACGAACATCACCAGGCACAGCCCCCACACGGGCAGCGGCACGGCCAGTCCCGCCGACGGCAGCGCCAGCGGGAACACGCACAGGGTGCCGACGAGCAGCAGTCGGCGCGGTTTCCACGCCATCATCAGGACGGCTCCGGCGATGGTGCCGACGCCGAAGAAGGCCAGGGCCACGCCCCAGGGCGCGGGCCCGCCCAGCTGGTCCCGGGCGACCAGGGGCCCGTAGACCGCGTCGGCGGCGCCGACGACGGCGACCACGACGGAGAACTGGAGCACGATGCTCCACAGCCAGGGGCGGGTCCGGACCTCCACCCAGCCCTCGCGCAGATCGGACAGCAGGCCGCCGCCGGGGGCCCGGTCGGGTACGTGGCTGACGTCGAGGAAGCTCCGCAGGGCACCGGCCACCGCGAAGGCGGCGGCGTCGGCGGCCAGGACCCAGCCCGGGCCCACCGCGGCGATCATCGCGCCGCCGAGGGCCGCGCCGCCGATACCGGCGCCGTTGATCGCCATGCGGAAGAGCGCGAAGGCGCGGTTGGAGTGTTCGCCGGAGACCGTGGAGAGCAGCATGCCCTCGGCCGCGGGATTGAAGAAGGCCGTACCGGTGCCGCACAGGGCGGTCAGCAGCATCATCTGCCACAGCCGGGGTTCGCCCGCGAGGACGAGGACGGCGAAGGCGGCCTGCGAGAGGCAGTTCAGGACGTTGGCCGCGACCATCACGCGGTGACGGGGCAGCCGGTCGGCGACGGCGCCGCCGATGAGCAGGAAGAGGACGAGGGGCAGCGTGCGGGCGGCGGCGATCAGGCCGACGTCGCCGACGGACCCGCCCGTCTGCATGACCGCGAAGGCGGCCGCGATGTGCGCTCCCTGGCTCCCCAGGTTCGTGATGATCGCCGCACCCGTGAGCAGGCTGTAGTTGCGGCCGGCCCAGTCGGGTCGGCGGCGGCCGGCGGGCGTGCGGGGTGCTGCGGTGCGGGGAGAGCTCACCCCGGGACTATCCCCGCCCCGGGCCGAGAATCCAAACGGATTGCCGGCCCGGGACACGGGAGGCGGGGATCACGGCGTGGTGAGCCGGATGGAACTGATGATCTTGTCGGAGACGTCGGTCGGAACCTCGTCCTTCACACCGGCCGCGCTGATGAGCACGAAGCTGGCGAAGTCACCCACGGCGTTCTTGAAGCCGAAGCCGACCGTCTTGCCGTCGGTGGAGCACTTGTGCTCCTTCTTCAGGCCCGGCGCGGTCGCCACCACGATGTGGCCCTTGAGCCCGGAGGAGGTCGTGTACTCCTTCGGCGCGCCCACCTTGACCGTTCCCTTGGGCTCCTTCTGGGCGAAGGCGGCCCAGGCCCAGGTGCCGGTGTTGTCGGTCGCCACCTGCGCGGTGTCCTTGGCGCCCTGGGCGCCCTTGATGCCGGTGTCCGCGGCCGAGAACTTCTCGACCCTGCCGTCCGCGTCCTTGTCGACCGTGCACCACTCTTCCTTGAACGTGGCGGTGCCGCTCATCGTGATGATCGGCGTGCCGTCGTTCTTGACCTCGTCGTGGAAGGAGAGGATCACGCCGGACTCGTTGACGTTCCACTCGGGGGGCACGTCGTACTGGACGCCGTACTTCGTGTTGACGACGACCTTCCAGCCCGGGACGACGGGCTGGGCGTTGCCGCCGGCCCGCGGGTTCGGGCTGCTGCCGGCCGGGGCGGGTGCCTCGGTGGCCGGGGCGGAGGGGCTGGCCGCCGGCTTGGCGTCGGCCTCCGTCTTCTTGTCGTCCCGGGTCAGGACGAAGGCGCCGGTCGCGGCGGCCGCCACGACGACCGCGGCCGCCGCGACGATCGCGACGGTCTTCGTCGAGTACGGGCTTCCCCCGCCGGCGGCCTGGGGCTGCTGCGGCGGCTGGGGCTGGCCCCACTGCTGGCCGGGCGCGGCCTGGGGCGGCTGGTACCCCGGCTGCTGCGGGTATCCGTAACCGGGCTGCTGCTGGTACGGGTTCGGCTGCCCGGGCTGTCCCGGCTGTCCCGGCTGCTGCTGGTACGGGTTCTGTTGCGCGTCCTGAGGGTTCTGTTCGCCCCCGGGCGGCTGCTGCTGTCCTGGCCACATGGCCGGTAACGATAGTGGCCGTGGCGGCGGGGAGCCACGGCCGCCCCCTTGGGAGCTCTGGTCAACGAGGACTACTCGCGGGTAACATCGCGTTCCATGAGCGCAGATCAGATGAACGTGGGCGAACTGCTCGCCGCGACGGTACCCATGGCCCGGACCCTGAACCTCCAGTTCCTGGAGACCACCCCCGAGCGCGCGGTCGTCCGGCTCCCGGACCAGCCCGACTACCACAACCACGTCGGCGGCCCGCACGCCGGCGCGATGTTCACCCTCGCCGAGTCCGCGAGCGGCGCGATCGTCCTGGCCGCCTTCGGCGACCAGCTCTCCCGCGCCGTGCCCCTCGCCGTCAAGGCCGAGATCGGCTACAAGAAGCTCGCCAAGGGCGTCGTGACCGCCACCGCCACCCTCGGCCGCCCGGCCGCGGAGGTCATCGCCGAACTCGACGCCGGCGGCCGCCCCGAATTCCCGGTCACCATCGCCATCCAGCGCGAGGACGAGGCCGTCACGGGCGAGATGACGGTCGTCTGGACCCTGCGCCCGAACGCGTAGCGCCTGACGGCCGCCGCGGCCCGGGCTCCGTCGCACGACGACGGAGGGAACGCCTGCGGCCAAGGCCGACATCAGCCTCGACGCCGATACGAGCCCCGGCGCGCCGCCGCTGCCGGAGGGCTGAACCTCCAGGCCGCGGTGGCGCGTCTCGGCGGACCCGGCGGGCGCGCGGCGCACAGTGGGCGCGGGAGCGGTCCGGCGCGGGCCGCTCCCGCCGACCCACGCCGCAGGGAGCGCCCATGAGCGAGGCCGTGTCCAGACGTTCCGCGATGCGACTGCTCGCGGCGGCGGGCACGGCGGGCACCGCTCTCGCGGCGGGCGCCTGCGCGCCCGGAGTGCCGCCGGGCGCGGAAGCCCGTGGGACGCCGCCCGCCGCACCGGCCGCCGCCGAGGGCAAGGGCGCCGCCCGGATCGACGCCCTGCTGGAGCGGCTCACCCTCGACGAGAAGACCGCCCTGCTGCACGGAGCCCCCGACCCCGCCTCCCTCGGCCAGGCCGGCTACGTACCCGGCGTGGCGCGCCTGGGCATCCCGGCGCTGCGCCTCGCCGACGGGCCCGCCGGGGTGCACGTGGCCCGGCCCGCCACCGCACTGCCCGCGCCGGTCCTGCTCGCCTCCGCCTTCGACCCGGCGCTCGCCCGCGAGTACGGCCGCGTCCTCGGCCGCGAGGGCCGGGCGCTCGGCCAGGACGTCCTGCTGTCGCCCATGGTCAACCTCATCCGCACCCCGTACGCGGGCCGGAACTTCGAGACCTTCGCCGAGGACCCGCGCCTGACCGCCGACCTGGTGGGCGAGATGATCCGCGGCATCCAGGACGAGGGCCTCATCGCCACCGTCAAGCACTTCGCCCTCAACAACCAGGAGCACGGCCGCGACACCGTCGACGTGATCGCCGCCGAGCAGACCCTCCACGAGACCGAGCTACGGGGCTTCGAGGCCGCCGTGGCGGCCGGCGCGGGCGCCGTCATGGGCGCCTACAACAAGGTCAACGGCGTCCACGCCTGCGAGAGCAAACCGCTCCTCGACGAACTGCTGCGCGGCAGCTGGGGGTTCGACGGCTGGGTGATGTCCGACTGGGACGCCACCCACAGCACCGTCGCCGCCATCGGCGCCGGCCTCGACATGGAGATGCCGGGCGGCACCCACTTCGGCGGGCCGCTGCGCGAGGCGGTGCGCGGCGGTTCCGTACCGGAGGCCGCCGTCGACCTCGCCGTCCACCGGATCCTGACCACCATGGACCGCTTCGGGCTGCTCGCGGCCCCGCCCGCAGCCCGGCCCGCGCGCGACGCCGCGGCCGGGGCCCGGACCGCCCGCAAGGTGGCCGCCGCGGGGGCGGTGCTGCTGCGCAACGAGCACGGCACCCTGCCCCTGACCGGCGCCGCCGCCCGCTCGATCGCGGTGATCGGACCGACCGGCCAGGTGCCCTTCGTCGGCGGAGGCGGCAGCGCGCACGTGGTCCCCGACGGGGCGGCCGCCCCGCTCACCGCCATCCGGCGACGGGCCGGGAACGGGTCGACCGTCCGCTACGCACTCGGTGAGGACCTGTACGGGCGGCCGCTCCCGGCGAAGCTGCTGACCCCGGCCGCCGACATGGAACGGCGGGCCGTGGAACCGGGGCGCGTCTGGAGCCACGAGGGGGAGTTCCGCCTCGCGGCCGACGACGAATGGACCCTGCTCGTCCACTACACCGGCAAACGGCCCGTCGTACGCCTCGACGGGGAGGAGCTGTTCCCCGTCCGGCAGGGCGTGGCCGAGTACTTCGCGGGCGGACTGCTCGGCTCCGCACCCGACGGGATGAGCGTCCGCCGCAGCACCCTCGCCCTCAAGGCGGGCACCCACCGGCTCGCCGTGACCGCCGAGGGCGGGGACAAGGGCCAGCGCTTCCGGATCCGGCACACCACCGGGGCGATCCGCGCCGCGGACCTCGCCGAGGCCGTGAGGACCGCGAAGGCGGCCCGCAGCGTGGTGCTGTTCGCCTACGAGGACGCCACCGAGGGCCGGGACCGGACCTCCCTGGCCCTCCCGGGCGGGCAGGAGCGGCTGATCGAGGCGGTGGCCGCCGCGAACCCCCGTACGACCGTCGTGCTCAACACCTCCTCCAGTACGACCATGCCCTGGCTCCCGCGGACCGGAGCGGTCCTCCAGATGTACTACCCGGGCCAGGAGGGCGCGGGAGCCACCGCCGACCTGCTCTTCGGGGACGTGGACCCGGGAGGCCGCCTCACCCAGACCTTCCCGGCCGACGAGCAGGCGACCCCGTTCGGCGGCGACCCGCTGCGCTACCCGGGCGTGGGCGGCCGGCAGGAGTACTCCGAGGGAGTCCACGTCGGCCACCGCTGGTACGACGCCCAGCGGGTGACCCCGCTGTTCCCCTTCGGGCACGGGCTCTCGTACACCACCTGGCAGTACGAGAAGCTCACCGTGAGGCCGGAGCGGGGCGGGCTGCGCGTGGAGTTCACCGTCCGCAACACAGGCCGCCGCAAGGGCACCGAGGTGGCCCAGGTGTACGTCGGCCCGTCCGCCGAGCTGGAGCTCGACCAGCCGGTGCGCGCACTGGCCGGGTACCGGCGACTGGTCCTGCCACCGGGCCGGGCGGAGCGGGTCACCCTCGACATCACCGCGCGGGCGCTGTCGTCGTGGGACCCGGAGCGGCACGCCTGGGTGCTGGGTTCCGGCCGACGTCAGGTGTTCGTGGGCCGTTCGTCACGTGAACTGCCACTGAGGTCCAAGGCGGTCGTGACGAGCCGATAGGCTGCCCGTTCGGCGTGTCACAGGGGGCGCGCCGGGGACGACACGGGAGGACGTACCGGTGCACATCCAGGAATGGCTGGAGACGATTCCGGCGGTCAGCATCTATCTCCTGGTGGGTCTGGTCATCGGGCTGGAGAGCCTCGGCATCCCGCTGCCGGGAGAGATCATCCTCGTCAGCTCGGCGCTGCTGGCCTCGCAGCACGGGGAGATCGACCCCGTGGTCCTGGGGCTCTGCGCGATCGCCGGGGCGATCGTGGGCGACTCGATCGGTTACGCGATCGGCCGCCGGGGCGGCAAGCCGCTGCTGGAACGGCTGGGCCGGCGCTTCCCCAAGCACTTCGGACCCCAGCAGGTGGCGGTGGCGGAACGGTCCTTCGAGAAGTGGGGCATGTGGGCGGTCTTCTTCGGACGGTTCGTGGCGCTGCTGCGGATCTTCGCCGGGCCGCTGGCGGGCGTGCTGCACATGCCGTACTGGCGCTTCCTCATCGCCAACGTCCTCGGTGGCATCCTCTGGGCCGGCGGCACCACGGCCGTCATCTACTCGGTCGGGATCGTCGCCGAGCCGTGGCTGAAGCGGTTCTCCTGGCTGGCCCTGGGCCTCGCCGTGCTGTTCGGCCTCGCGGTGACGCTGGTGGTGCGCAGCCGGATGAAGAAGGCGGCCGCGGCCGCCGGGTCGGACGGGGCGGAGATCCCCTCGCAGCAGACGGCCCGGGCCACCGTCGGCGAGTGACGGCAGCGGAGACCTCCGGGCCGGACTGGTCCGACGAGGGCCGCTCGGAGCAGTACCACCCACTGGTGAACGGGCTCGGGCGGGCGGCCGAGCGCGGCGACACGGCCCTGGTACGGCGCCTGCTGGGCGGGGGAGCCGAGGTCGACGCCTGGGTTCCCGGCGGCCGCAGGGCACTGGACCTGGCGTCGTGCGCCGGACACGCCGAGGTCGTCCGGCTCCTCGTCGAGGCGGGCGCCGACCCCCGGCTCGACGCCGGCCCCTACGGCGAGGCGACGCCGCTGGCCCTGGCCGCGATGAACGGGCACACGGACGTCGCCCGGGCCCTCCTCGACGCCGGCGCCCCGCCGGGCGGCCCGGCCGGCCGGATGCGCTACGTACCGCTGGTCCTCGCGGCCACGTCCGCGGAGCGCGGGAACCCGCGACTGGTCGACCTGCTGCTGGACCGGGGCGCCGACATCGAGGAGGAGATGCGGGGGCGCACCGCGCTCGACTGGGCCGCCCGCTTCGGCTTCCCGGACACGGCGGAGCGGCTGCTCGCACGGGGCGCCGCCCTCACCGAGCGGACCCTGCGGGAAGAGCGGGACGGGCGGGCGCGGCGGGAGGGGCGGCGGTTCACCGGCCGTGCGACACCCGGCACACGCCGCCCCGACCACGAGGCCCTCAGGGCCCTGCTCCTGGCCGCGCGGGACTCCCGGGGGACGGTCTAGGGAGCGTCCGGGGTCACCGAGGCGCGGTGCTGCTTGGCCAGCTCCACGTACATCAGGGCGTTGACCTTGATGCCCTCGCGCTCCTCGTCGGTCAGCTCGCGCCGCACCTTGGCGGGTACACCCGCGACCAGCGAGCCGGGCGGGACGACCATGCCCTGCGGGACCAGCGCCTGCGCGGCGACCAGCGAACCGGCGCCGATCACCGCGCCGTTCAGCACCGTGGCACCCATGCCGATCAGGCAGTCGTCCTCGACGGTGCAGCCGTGCACGACGGCGTTGTGGCCGATGGAGACGCGCTCGCCGATCGAGACCGGGAAGCCGGGGTCCACGTGCACCGTGCAGTTGTCCTGCAGGTTGCTGTCGGCGCCGAGCGTGATCGGGCCGCAGTCGGCGCGCAGCACCGCCGAGTACCAGACGCTCGCGCCCGCGGCGAGGGTGACCTCGCCGACCACGACCGAGGTCGGAGCCGTGAAGGCCGTCGGGTCGATGTCCGGGTTCTTGCCGCCGACGCCCGCCACGAGTGCCTGGGCCGCCTGGTACGTCATGTTCTCTTCCTCTGCCGTCTGTCGTCCGGTTGCCGCGCTAACGGCACCGTAGGCCACGCGCGCCGCCGCACCGGCGATGGGGTGAAGATCACAGGAGTGTGGTCGGGGCGAGCGGGGTCCGGCGCACTACCGTGGCCGGGTGCCGAAGAAACAGAACACGTTCTCATCTCTGACGGCCGCGCGCCGCCGGCTGGCGAGCCGCGTGGTCCACACCGGCTGGCGCTGGATGCAGCGGGCCGGCGCGGTCACCGCGCAGACCCCGGGGCGGCTCAGGTTCGGTGCGATCGGGGACGGCACCCGGCTCGCCTTCCCGCAGGGCACGGTCTTCGGCGAGCGGTGGATCCGGCTCGGCGGGCACTGCATCATCGGCGAGCAGGTCACCCTCACCGCCGGGATGATGCCGGACCTCGACCTGGGCGCCGAGCCGATGCTGATCCTCGGCGACGGGGTGGTCATCGGCCGCAACAGCCATGTCATCGCGGACGCCCGCATCACCATCGGGTCGAACACCTTCTGTGGCCCCGGCGTCTACATCACCTCCACCAACCACAGCTACGACGACCCGCACGAGCCCGTCGGACGGCAGTGGCCGCGCAGCGAGCCCGTGGAGATCGGCCCGGGATGCTGGCTCGGCACCGGCGCGGTGATCCTGCCGGGCGCGCGCCTCGGTCGCAACGTGGTGGTGGCCGCGGGCGCCGTCGTACGGGGCGAGGTGCCCGACCACGCCGTGGTGGCGGGCGCGCCGGCGCGCGTCGTCCGGCGCTGGCAGCCGGAGACGGGCTGGCAGCCGCCGCTGCGCACGCCGGCACCGGTACCGATTCCGGACGGGATGACGCCGGAGCAGCTACGCGGTCTGGCCGAGCTCGCGGAAGCCGAGCCCGCGTAGGGGCCAGGACGCCCCAAGGCCTCGGAGTCGCTCAGCCCGCGGCCAGGAGGACCGTTCCGGCGAGGGCCAGGCCGGCGCCCGCGGCCTGGACCGTGCGCAGCCGTTCCTTGAGTACGGCGAAGGCGGCCAGTGCGGTGATCACCGGGTAGAGCGAGGACAGGACGGCGGCCATGGTGACCGGGCCGTTCTGGGCGGCTATGGAGTACGTGCCGTTCGCCGCTACGTCCGCGAGGCCGACGAAGGCCAGGGCGGGCAGCAGCCCCCACAGGAGCTTCGGGCCGGCGCCGGCCGGAAGGGCGGGTATGCCGCGCCGGGTCTGCGTCCACAGGGCGGCGCCACCGACGGCGACATTGGTGACCCGCTGTACGAACAGCGCGAGGAACAGCCCGGTGACGGTGCTGGACGCCTCCGCGATCAGGGCCATGACCGCGCCGAAGCCGAAGGCCGCGACCAGGGTGAGGACGACGGCCTGCCGCTGGACGGGTGCGCCGCGCAGTTCCGGGCCGCCCGCGAGGACGATGCCGACGACGGCCACGGCGATGCCCGCGAACTGGCCGAGGCCGGGCCGCTCGCCCAGCATCAGCCCCGCGGTGACGGGTACGACCACGCCCAGGGAGCCCAGTGGCGAGACCACGCCCATCGGGCCGAGGGCCAGCGCCTTGTAGAAGCTGAGCATGGCGACCGGCCCGACCAGGCCCGCGGCGACCGCGAACCACAGCTGCGGACCGGCCTCCCGCCAGGCGCCGGTGCCGAGGACCACCGCGCCGAGCACGACGACCGCGACGATCTGGGAGACGACGACCACCGTGAGCGCCGGGATCCGGCGGGTCAACAGCCCGCCGCCGAAGTCGGCGAGCCCCCACAGCACGGCTGTGGCCAGGGCGAAGAGGGCGGTCATGGGGCCTCGCAGTACAGTGCAGTGAACGCTGGAGTGCAGCATCGAATACAGAACACGTTAGTGCACTCTGTTGGACTGTGTCATCCAAAATATTGGACGGAATGGTGTCGGATCTCGAAGAGCTCACCCAGGCGCTCGCCCGGAACCTCAAGCGGTGGCGCGGGGAGCGCGGTTTCACCCTGGACTCCCTGGCCGCCCGCGCGGGAGTGAGCCGCGGGA
Organism: Streptomyces spororaveus; assembly: GCF_016755875.1. NCBI lineage: Bacteria > Bacillati > Actinomycetota > Actinomycetes > Kitasatosporales > Streptomycetaceae > Streptomyces > Streptomyces spororaveus. The sequence goes on from NZ_BNED01000005.1 coordinate 7,064,022, forward strand.
TGATCATCCAGATCGAGCAGGCCCGTACGAACCCCAGCGTGGGCACCACGGTCAGGCTGGCCGACGCGCTGGGCGTCAGCATCTCCGCGCTCCTCGACCACGAACGGGGCCCGCAGGTCCGGATCGTCCCGCCGGACCAGGTGGTGCGGATCTGGTCCAGCGAGGCGGGCAGTTCGACGACGATGCTGATCGGTACCGACGAGCGCGGGCCCATGGAGCTGTGGACCTGGCACCTGGTGCCGGGCGAGGGGACGGACTCCGTCGCGCACCCGGCCGGCACCATCGAGATGCTGCACGTCACGGCCGGGGAGCTGACCCTGGTGGTCGGCGAGGAGGAGTTCCGCGTCCCGGCCGGGGCCGCGGCCGCCTTCGAGGCGAACCTCGCGCACTCCTACCGCAACAACGGCTCCGTACCGATGGAGATGACCCTTGCCGTATCGGTCCCCCCGGTATCGGCGCCGGTCCCCGCGCGCACGCACCAGGGCGCGACGGGCACTCCCTAGAGCGCGGGGATCTCGATCGCGGGGCAGCGGTCCATGACCATCGACAGCCCCGCCCCGCGGGTACGGGCGAAGGCGGCCTCGTCGATCACGCCGAGCTGGAACCAGACGGCCTCGGCGCCGATGGAGGCCGCCTGGTCGGCGACCGGGCCGGCCAGCTCGCTGTTCACGAAGACGTCCACCACGTCCACCTTGAACGGGATCTCCGCCAGCGAGGCGTACCCGGGCTCGCCGTGCACGGTCTCGGCCTTGGGGTGCACGGGGATCACGCGCTTGCCGAACCGCTGCAGCACGCGGGCCACCCCGTAGGCCGCGCGGTCCTGGTTGTTCGAGAGCCCCACCACGGCCCAGGTGTCGCCGAGCTCGGTGAGGATCTTGCGGATGGTTGCCGGATCGCCGTACACGTGTGCCGCCTCCTGGTGTTCTCGTCCCGCCGGCCCTGTCCGCTGCTTCTCCACCGCGGGGACCGACGTTCAGCCCCGTCAACCGAAATCTCCCGGGCACGATTCCCCGGCCCCCGCTCCCTGATCCGCCCTGACCGGCAAGACGCCCCCTGGTGCTGTGACCCCGCCATGGGCGGGAGGGGGCCCGTTCTGCACCGCTTAGGGTGGTGAGGTGAAGGCAGACCAGTACGTGACGGTGGCCCGTGAGGGCATGCACGAGTCCGAGATCAACCGCTCGCGCTTCCTGTGCTCGCTCGCGCCCGCCGCGACCGAGCAGGAGGCCCAGGACTTCGTCGCGCGCATCCGCAAGGAGCACCCCACCGCCACCCACAACTGCTTCGCCTACGTGGTCGGCGCCGACGCCTCCGTCCAGAAGGCCAGCGACGACGGCGAGCCCGGCGGCACCGCCGGGGTGCCCATGCTGCAGATGCTCATGCGCCGCGACATCCGCTACGCGGTCGCCGTCGTCACCCGCTACTACGGCGGCGTGAAGCTCGGCGCCGGCGGCCTGATCAGGGCCTACGGCGGGGTCGTCGGCGAGGCCCTCGACGCGCTCGGCACCGTCACCCGGCGCCGCTACCGGCTGGCCACCGTCACCGTGGACCACCAGCGGGCCGGCAAGACGCAGAACGACCTGCGCTCCACCGGCCGGACCGTGGTCGACCTGCGCTACGGCGCCGAGGTCGAGATAGAGGTGGCCCTCCCGGAGGCGGACCTGCCCGCCTTCGAGGCCTGGCTCGCCGACACCACCGCGGGCAGCGCCGGTCTCACGCTCGGCGGAGAGACGTACGCGCCCTGAGCGCCCCCGGGGACGGGTTAGCGTAGAGGGGTTCAGCGAGCGGGAGACGACCAGGGGGAGACGGCATGCGCGGGGCCGCCGAGTGAAGTTCCTGCACACCTCCGACTGGCACCTCGGCCGGGCCTTCCACCGGGTCAACCTGCTCGGCGCCCAGGCGGTCTTCATCGACCACCTCATCGAGACCGTGCGTGAGCGCGAGGTCGACGCCGTCCTCGTCGCCGGTGACGTCTACGACCGGGCCGTGCCGCCGCTGCCCGCCGTCGAGCTGTACGACCGGGCCCTGCACCGTCTCGCCGACCTCGGCGTGCCCACCGTGATGATCTCCGGGAACCACGACTCCGCGCGCCGGCTCGGCGTCGGCGCCGGGCTGATCGACCGGGCCGGGATCCACCTGCGGACCGACCCCGCCGGCTGCGCCGACCCCGTCGTCCTGGCCGACGAACACGGTGACGTGGCCCTGTACGGCCTGCCGTACCTGGAGCCCGCCCTGGTCAAGGACCAGTTCAGCGCGGAGAAGGTGAGCCACGAGGCGGTCCTCGGGGCCGCCATGGACCGGATCCGGGCCGACCTGGCCACCCGCGCGCCCGGCACCCGTTCGGTCGTCCTCGCGCACGCCTTCGTCACGGGCGGACAGGCCAGTGACAGCGAGCGCGACATCACCGTCGGCGGGGTCGAGTCCGTACCCGCCTCCGTCTTCGACGGCGTCGACTACGCCGCCCTCGGCCACCTCCACGGCAGCCAGACCATCGGTGAACGGGTCCGCTACTCCGGTTCCCCGCTCGCCTACTCCTTCTCCGAGGCCGACCACCGCAAGACCATGTGGCTGATCGAACTGGGGGAGGAAGGGAAGATCGTCTGCGCCGAGCGCATCGGCACCCCCGTACCGCGCAGGCTCGCCCGGCTGCGCGGACGGCTGGAGGACCTGCTGAAGGATCCGGCGCACCAGGTGCACGAGGACGCCTGGGTCGAGGCCACCCTCACCGACCCGGTCCGTCCCGACGACCCCATGGCCCGCCTCGCCGCCCGCTTCCCGCACACCCTCACCCTCGCCTTCGACCCCGAGGGCCGCCAGGAGGAGACCGGCGCCTCCTACGCCCAGCGTCTCAAGGGCCGCAGCGACCAGGAGATCGCCGAGGACTTCGTCGCCCACGTGCGCGGCGGCGGCCGGGCCGACGAGGCCGAACGGGCCGTCCTCCAGGGCGCCTTCGACGACGTACGGGCCGACGACAGCCAACGGGAGACCCACCGATGAGGCTGCACCGGCTGGCCGTGACCGCCTTCGGACCGTTCGCCGAGCCCCAGGAGATCGATTTCGACGCCCTCTCCGAGGCCGGCGTCTTCCTGCTGCACGGACCCACCGGCGCGGGGAAGACCTCTGTGCTCGACGCCGTCTGCTACGCGCTCTACGGCTCCGTGCCCGGCCCCCGCCAGGCCCCGGGCACCAGCCTGCGCAGCGACCACGCCGCCGCCCACACCCCGACCGAGGTCACCCTCGAACTCACCGCGGGCGGCCGCCGCCTGGAGCTCACCCGGCGGCCGGAGCAGGAACGCCCCAAGAAGCGCGGCACCGGCACCACCAAGGACAAGGCCCAGAGTTGGCTGCGCGAACACACCGGTGAGGGCTGGGAGCCGCTCAGCCGCTCCCACCAGGAGATCGGCGAGGAGATCGAGCAACTGCTCGGCATGAGCCGCGAGCAGTTCTGCCAGGTCGTGCTGCTGCCCCAGGGAGAGTTCGCCCGGTTCCTGCGCGCCGACGAGGCGGCCCGCGGCCGCCTGCTCGGCCGGCTCTTCGACACCCGCCGCTTCGCCGCCGTCGAAGCCCTGCTCGGCGAGCGCCGCCGGGCCGCCGAGGCCAGGGTCCGGGCCGGCGACGAGAAGGTGCTCCACACCGCCCAGCGGCTCGCCCAGGCGGCGGGAGACAGCGCCGACCTGCGCGCCTGGCCCATGCCCGGACACCAGCCGGGCGACCCCGGGCTCGCCGAGGCCGTCCGGGCCTGGGCGGCCGTCGCCCGGTGCGCGGCCCGCGAGAGCCTCGACGTCGCCGAGTACGCGCTGGCCGCCGTCGAGAGCCGGCACGCCGCCGCCCGGCACGCCGCGGAGGACGCCCGGGAGCTCGACCGGCTGCAGCGCCGGCACGCGGAGACCGTCGCCCGGGCCGCCCGGCTCGCCGAGGCCGAGCCCGAGCGCGACCGCGTGCGGAGCCTGCTGGACCGCGCCCGGCGCGGCTCCCTGGTGGCCCCCGCCCTGGAGCTGCGCGGCGCCGCCTCCGCCGCGCACCTCGCCGCCGCACACGCCGAGACCTCCGCCCGTGCGCAGCTCCCGCCCACGCTGAAGGAGGCGGGAGCCGAGCAGCTGGCCGACATCGAACAGCGGCTGCGCGAGGCCCTGGGCGCGCTCGGCGCGGCGCAGCGGGCGGAGCAGCGCAGCGCCGAGATCGGCCGTGAACGGGCCGACCTGGAACGGGAGTCCAGGGCCGCCGAGGAGCAGCACCAGGAGTCCGCCGAGTGGCTGGAGCGCTGGGAGGCGACCCGGACGGCCCTGCAGGAACGCGCCGACGGCGCCCAGCAGGCCGCGACCCTGGCCGAGCAGCTCGCGGGCCGGCTGGAACCCGCCCGCATGCAGCTCAACGCCGCCCGTCGGCGGGACGAGCTCGACACCGACGCGGAGCGCGCCGCGGCGGAACTGCTCACCCTGCGCGAGGAGTCGGCGGCCGCCCGGGAGAGCTGGCTGGAGCTCAAGGAGGCCCGGCTGCGCGGCATCGCCGCCGAGCTCGCGGAGGCACTGGTCGCGGGGGAGGCCTGCACGGTGTGCGGGTCCGCGGAGCACCCCGCTCCGGCCCGCCCGGCCCCCGGCCACGTGGACCGCGCGGCCGAGGACGCCGCCCACGAACTCTTCGAACGGGCCGAGCGGGCACGGGCCGCCGTCGAGCGCAGGCTCGCCGCCGCGCAGGAGGCCCGCGCCGAGGCGCAGGCCGCCGCCGGGGACGCCACCACCGCCGAGCTCCTCGCCCTGACCGCCGACCTGAGTGCCCGCCATGCCGCGGCCCACGCCGCGGCCGCCGGCCTGCACGCCGCCCGTGAGCAGCTCGCCCGGGCCGAGCGGGAGCACGCCACGCGCAGCGCCGACCGGCAGGGCGCCGAGACCCGGGCCGCGGCCAGGGCCTCCCGGCGCGAGGCCCTGGACCGCGAACAGGCCGGACTGGAAGCCGAACTCACCCTCGTACGGGACGGCGCGCCGACCGTCGCGGCCCGCGCCCGCACCCTGGAGGACCGGGTCCGGATGGTCGCCGGCGCGGCCACCTCGCTGCGCCGGGCCGAGACCACCGCGGCCCGGCTGAAGGAGGCCGACGACCAGCTCGCCGACGCCGCGTTCAAGGCCGGCTTCGACACCATCGAGGCCGCCGCCGACGCCGTGCTCCCCGAGTACGAGCGCACCGCCCTCCAACACCGGCTGGACGCCTGGCAGACGGAGGAGGCCCTGCTGGCGGACCGCCGCCGCGAGACCGGCGCCGCCGAGGCGGCAGCCCTGCCCCCGGCCGCACCGGATGCGGCCGAGGCGCGGGCGGTCCGGGCCGCGGCGGAGCTTCGTACCGCGGGGTCGGCGGCCGACGCGGCCCGGCTGCGCTGCACGGAGCTGGACCGGCTCTCCCGGCAGGCCGAGCTGGAACTGCGCGCGCTCGGCCCGCTGCGGGAGGCCTACGACCGGGTCGCCCGGCTGGCCGGACTCACCGCGGGCACCTCCGCCGACAACGAGCGCAAGATGCGCCTGGAGGCCTATGTGCTGGCCGCCCGCCTGGAGCAGGTGGCCGCCGCCGCGACGGTACGGCTGCTGCGCATGTCGGGCGGCCGCTACACCCTGGTCCACTCCGACGCGCGCGCGGGCGGCCGGGGGCGCTCCGGCCTCGGACTGCACGTGGTCGACGCGTGGACGGGCAGTGAGCGGGACACCGCGACGCTGTCGGGCGGCGAGACGTTCTTCGCCTCGCTCGCCCTGGCGCTCGGCCTCGCGGACGTGGTCACCGACGAGGCGGGCGGGGTGCGCCTCGACACCCTCTTCATCGACGAGGGCTTCGGCAGCCTGGACGACCAGGCGCTGGACGAGGTGCTGGACGTCCTGGACTCGCTGCGGGAGCGGGACCGCAGCGTGGGCATCGTCAGCCACGTCGCCGACCTGCGGACCCGTGTCCAGGCCCAGCTGGAGATCGTCAAGCAGCGCGGCGGCTCCGTGGTGCGCCACCGGACGGCGGCGCTCACGGACTGACCGTGGTCGCGGTGGGCTGAGCTGCGGCGGGGCAGCGCAGGCTGCGGGGCTGAGTGGCCTGCGGGGCTCAGGGGCTGAGCGGCCTGCGGGGCAGCGGTGAGGAGTACACGATGCTCGTCGTCACCGGGCCGAGGCCCGAGATCCGGCCGGTGACCTCCTCCAGGTGCCCCATGGACCGCGCCGCGACCTTGAGGACGAAACAGTCGTCGCCGGTCACGTGATGGGCCTCCAGGATCTCGGGGGCCGACTCCAGGAAGTCGTGGAACGGCTTGTAGTTGCCGTGCGGGTAGCGCAGCCGCACCAGCGCGAGGATCGACTTGCCGAGCTTCTCCGGATCCACCGTCGCCGTGTAGCCGGTGATGATGCCCGTCTCCTCCATCCGGCGGACCCGCTCGGTGACCGCGCTCGCGGACATGGACACGGACCGGGCGAGGTCGGTGAAACTGGCGCGCCCGTCCCGCTGGAGGGCTTCGAGGATCCGCCAGTCGGTGGCGTCAGGGGAATAGTCGGTCATGGTCCAGATCTAGCAGGGAATTCCCCGGTCGGACAAGGGAAAGGCCGGGGAAAGTCGCTTCCGGTGATGATCAACAGATCGTAGATTTCTAGCCATGACGACGACGCAGAACACCTCCACCGCCCCCGCCGCCACCACCAACCCCGTGCTCCGGGTGCCCCCGGCCTCCCCGGCCGCGGCCGCCGCGTACTTCGCCGCGAGCCTGGCCTTCCACGCCGACGTGTCGGACGTCGCCGCCGCCTTCAAGGGCCACCGCGAGCACGGCGCCGAGCTCGGCTTCCAGCTCGTCGACTCCCGCTCCACCCCGTCCTGGGACCAGGCCCACGTGCCCGGCGCCGTCCACCTGCCCACCGCCCTCATCCCCGAGCAGGCGGAGCGGCTCCTGGACAAGAACGTCCCCGTGGTGACGTACTGCTGGGGCCCCGGCTGCAACGGTGGTACCCGCTCCGCCCTCGCCCTGGCCGAACTCGGCTTCCAGGTCAAGGAGATGCTCGGCGGCATCGAGTACTGGATCCGCGAGGGCTTCGAGGTCGAGACCTGGCAGGGCGGCCGGCAGCGCACCGAGGCCGACCCGCTGACCGCGCCGACCGACTCGGACGACTGCGGCTGCTGAGGTGCGTGCCTTACGGGGCCGGGCCCCGTACGCGGCTCACACGGATGGGCCGCTCACCCCCGGGGGGGATGAGCGGCCCGTCCGTCGTCCACCGCCCGGCGGCGGCGGAGCCGTCAGAGCTTCGACAGCTCGTCCACCAGATCGTCCAGCCCCAGCGAACCCTGCGACAGCGCCGCCATGTGCCACGCCTTCAGGTCGAAGGAATCGCCGTGCGCGGCACGCGCGTTGTCCCGGCCCAGGAGCCAGGCGCGCTCACCCAGCTTGTAGCCGATCGCCTGTCCCGGCATCGACAGGTAGCGGGTCAGCTCGCTCTCGATGAAGTCCGCCGGCCGGCCGCTGTGCAGGCCGAAGAACTCCTGCGCCAGGTCCACCGTCCACTTCTCGCCCGGGTGGAACGGTGAGTCCGCCGGGATCTCCAGGCCCACGTGCATGCCGATGTCCACGATGACCCGCGCCGCCCGCATCATCTGGCAGTCCAGGTAACCCAGGCGCTGCTCGGCGTCCTTGAGGTAGCCGAGCTCGTCCATCAGCCGCTCCGCGTACAGCGCCCAGCCCTCGGCGTTGGCACTGACCATGCCGACGGTGGCTTGGTAGCGCGAGAGCCGGTCCGCCACGTGCGTCCACTGCGCGAGCTGCAGGTGATGGCCCGGAACGCCCTCGTGGTACCAGGTCGACACCAGGTCGTACACGGGGAAGCGGGTCAGGCCCATCGTGGGCAGCCAGGTGCGGCCCGGACGGGAGAAGTCCTCCGACGGGGACGTGTAGTACGGGGCCGCGGGGCCGCCCGGCGGGGCGATGCGGGACTCCACCTCGCGGACGCGCTCGGCCAGTTCGAAGTGCGTGCCGTCGAGGTTCGCGATGGCCTCGTCCATCAGGCCCTGCAGCCAGGCCTGGACCTCCTCCACGCCCTCGATGTGCGTGCCGTGCTCGTCGAGGTGCTTCAGCGCCTCCCAGGGGCCTGCGCCCGGGAGGATCTTGGCCGCCTCGGACTTCATCTCGGCGAGCAGCCGGTGGTACTCCGACCAGCCGTAGGCGTAGGCCTCTTCCAGGTCCAGGTCGGTGCCGTTGAAGAAGCGGGCCCAGCGGGAGTAGCGCTCGCGGCCCACGGTGTCGGGCCTGCCCTCGACGGCCGGGGCGTACACCGAGCTCATCCAGTCGCGCAGTTCGACGACGGCGGCGGTCGCGCCGGCCGCTGCGGCGTCCAGTTCGGTCCGAAGGGACTCCGGGCCGGCGGAGACGAAGCCCTCGAAGAAGGCCGCCTCGGAGCCGTCCTGGCCGGCCCAGGTGGTGAGCTGGCCGATCATGGTGGCGGTGGCGCGGGGGCCACCGTACAGGCCGCGCTCCAGGCCGAGTCCGAGGCTCTCGCGGTATCCGCCGAAGGCGGCGGGTACGGCGCGCAGGCGCTCGGCGATCGCCGCCCAGTCCTCGTCGGTGTCGGAGGGGGTCAGGGAGAAGATCTCACGGACCGAGTGCGCGGGGCTGTGGATGTTGCTGACCGCGCACAGGTCCTCGTCGGCCTCCAGGACGGCGAGCTCGGCGGTGAGGCGCTCGCGCAGCAGCCGGGCGCAACGGCGTTCGGCGTCGCTGTCGGCGCCGGGCGCCGACTCGGCGGCGTCGAGGCGCGCGAGGGTCTCGCGAATGAGCTCGGCCACGGCCGCGCGGCCCGCCGGGGAGAAGTCCGGGAGCTTGCTCGAACTCGCGGCGACACCCAGGTAGGTGCCCGTGATCGGGTCGAGGGCGATGAGGTCGTCGACGTACGCGTCGGCCACCTGGCGGGGCAGCCGCGGAGCACTGCCGTTGTGGAGGGTCTCTGACATGCGGACATCTTCGTATGCGGGACGGGTTCTCGTCATCACCGATTGCCGTCGGACTGCTGACGCGGGCTGGGGAGGCATCGGTATTGTGTACGGAAAATCCTCAACGACCCTGCTGTAGAGGCGAATTCGCATACTCAGGGTGGTGGTCGCCCGGGGGCGGGGCGTTGCAGCTTGGCTGGATTTCGACGGAGCCCGGCGGGGCCCGATCGAGTACGGCGGGGCCTGGTCGAGTACGGCGGAGCCCGCCCGGGCCGGACCCGGTCAGGGGCGCGGTCCGGGCGGGTCGCCCCGGGGACGGCTTCAGTGGCGGTGCCGCGGGGCCGACTGCTCGTGCGGGAGCTCGCGGCGAAGCTCGTAGGGCAGCCGCGAGCCGACAGGGGTCGCGTCCAGCCGGGCCGTGATCACCAGGGTGCCCTCCTCGATCTGGTAGTCGAGGGGGAGGCCGAGGCCGCGCATGGCGGCGACCATGCCGGTGTTGGAGGCCTGGGTGACGGCGTACACGCTGTCGCACCCGGCCTCGACGGCCATCGCGAGGAGTCGGCGCAGCAGTTCGGAACCGATGCCGCGGCGCTGCCAGTCGTCCTCGATGAGCAGCGCGACCTCGGTCTCGTCGCCGTCCCACAGCAGGTGGCCGAGGGCGACGAGCTTCCCGGAGGCGGTGGTCGCGGCGAGGGTACGGCCGAAGCGGGGGCTGAGCAGGTGCCCGAGGTAGCGGTCGGCGTCGTTGACCGGGCCGTGGTAGCGCAGCGACAGGGTGCGCTCGGAGCAGCGGTCGTGCATGGCCCGGGCGGCTGCCTGGTCGGAGCCGTCGGCGCGGCGCACGGTGATCTCGTTGCCCTCGGGCAGGGTCAGCACGTCCTGGCTGCGCGGGACCCGGGGGCCGAGGCGGGCATCGAGCTCGACGAGGGCGCGGGCCCGGGCGAACTCGGTCGGGGTGAAGGGAAGGTAGGGCCGCTCCACGGTGATCGCACCGCCGGAGGGGTCGCGCAGCCGCATGACGGTGGCCTCCAGGACCCCCTCGACCGGGGCGTCCGCCCCGGCGTTGGGCCGGCCGGAGAGGGTGGTCGCCGGGATCGAGTGGATCGTGCAGCGGCCGAGCAGCTGGCGCAGGGCGAGGGGCAGCTCGGCGGCGTCCAGGGCGGTGCGGGTGGCGAGGCCGAGGACGCGCGTCGGGGTGTCGACCAGATCGTGGGCGTCGGCGCGCTCGATCCAGGTGCTGTGGCCGCCGGCCCGGGAGACGGCCCGGGTGAGGTCGGCGGAGGGCAGTTCCTGCGGGGCGCGCAGCAGGAACTCGTCCACCGTGCCGCCCTCGGGGAGCGGGTGGGTCTGGAGGGTCAGGATGTCGACACTGTTACGGGCGAGGGTGGTGCAGAGGGCGGCCAGCGAGCCCGGCTCGTCCCGTACGGTCGTACGCATCCGCCAGAGCGTGGTGCTGCTCGCGGTCGCGGTCGCGGACGTGGACGTGTCGGAGCCCGTCGACGGGAGCGGTTCCGGATCGGTGGGGGCCGTGCTCCGCGGCGGGGGCGCATGGCTGTGTCGCCGGGCCCACCAGGTGTGGAAGGCCGCCGTCACCAGGAGTGTGACGGCCGAGGCCACGAGCAGGATCGGGCCCCTCGGGCCGTGCACGACAAGATTGGCGATGGCGTCGGCGACCGCGACGGCGCAGAACATTGCGGCGAGTTCGACGACGTCGCGGCGCCAGTGGTGACGGTGGGAAGGGTGGGCGGAGGCGGGGTTACGGTCAGTCATGCACACCACTGTGGCCCAGGGGTGTTGCGTGATCACGAACGATCTGTGACCGCCTGGTTAAGTGTCCATCTGGCCGATTTCATCCAGTTGTCCGGCCGGGGCGTCACTGGCCCACACGCCCGGGCTGGAGCGTCCGGGTGAAGAGTACGCCCCCTCCCTGGCGGCGCAAGCGGACGGTGAGCTCCCCGCTGCCGCCGTCGATGTCGACCTCGCCGTAGTACGGAGGGTTCTCGGACGGTGACATGTTGGCGAAGGGAGCCGACTGCACGTAGGCCGTCTCCGGGCCGAAGGTGGCATCGAGCCGCCCGGCCGGGAAGCCGCCGGCGCCGATGGGGCCGGACACGAACTCCCAGAACGGTGCGAAGTCGGTGAAGGCCGCCCGCTCCGGCGCGTAGTGGTTCGCGGCGGTGTAGTGCACGTCGGCGGTGACCCAGACGGTGCCCGTGATGCGCTGGTGCTTGATGTGCCTCAGGAGTTCGGCGATCTGCAGCTCGCGGCCGAGCGGGGCGCCCGGGTCGCCCTGGGCGACGGCCTCGAAGTTCGCGGCCCCGTCGGGGACGACGATGCCCAGCGGCATGTCGGCGGCGATGACCTTCCAGGTGGCGCGGGAGCGGGACAGCTCGCGCTTGACCCAGGCCAGCTGCTCGGGGCCGAGGATGCCGATGGGGTCCTCGGTCTGGGTACCGGGGGAGTTGGCGTTCCGGTAGGTACGCATGTCGAGCACGAAGACGTCGAGCAGCGGGCCGTACCGCATCACCCGGTACATCCGGCCCTCGGCGCGGCCTCCGCGCAGGTCGGTGACGGGGAAGTACTCGCCGAAGGCCTGGCGGGCCCGGGCGGCGAGGATGTCGGCCTCCTTGACGGTGTAGCGGGGGTCGTCGATCAGCTGGCCGGGGTACCAGTTGTTGCGCACCTCGTGGTCGTCCCACTGGGCGAGGACCGGGACCTGGGCGTTGAAGCCGAGGAGGTTGCAATCGAGCAGGTTGTAGCGGAAGTTCCCGCGGAACTCGGCGAGCGTCTCGGCGACCTTCGCCTTCTCCTCGGTGGTGACGTTGCGCCAGAGGCTGCCGTCGCGCAGGGGCGCGGTGGCGCCGATCGGCCCGTCGGCGTAGATCGTGTCCCCGCTGAAGAGGAAGAAGTCGGGGTTGCGCTGCCGCATCTCCTCGAAGACGCGGTAGCCGCCGAGATCGGGGTTGATGCCCCAGCCCTGGCCCGCCAGGTCGCCCGACCACAGGAAGCGTACGTCGTGGCGGCGGGAGACGGGGGTGGTGCGGAAGGTGCCCTGGACCGGCGAGGAGCTGCGGCGGGGGTCGTCGGGGTCGGTCAGGACGACCCGGTAGTGGATCTGCTGGCCGGGCGGCAGATCGCGCAGCACGGTGGTCCCGGTGAAATCGCTGGACGGGCCGAGCAGCGGGCCGCGGTGGCGGCGTACGGCGTAGCGGAACGCCTCGCTCGGCGAGGTCTCGACGTACATGCGCGCCAGGCGGTCGGAACGGGTCCACACGGTGGCCGAGTGGGCGGTGATCTCGCCGGACTGGACGCCCCAGAGCGCGTCCGGCCGGCCGGAGCGGGCGAAGGCGGGGACGGCGAGCGCCGGGGCGGCGATCAGTGCGGAGGACAGGGCGAGGGAACCGCCGATGAGGGATCGTCGGGTGTGCGGGATCGATGCCATCGGTACGTCTCCTGAGGCCGGCGAGGACGGGTCGGACCAGCGTGCCGTCGTACACCGGCCCGGCCGCGTCGCCCACGCGAACCGCGGATGAACAGCCGTCAGCCGCTCATTCGTTCGCCTGTTCGTCTGTTCGCCTGTGCGTCCGTTCAGGGTCGGTGTGCGCGGCGGATCCGGTCGATCCGGGACCCGATCCCGCCGACACGGGATCAGGTCCGTCCTTCAGGCGGTCACGAGCCGCGCGCTGCGAGCCGTGTCCAGCACCACCCGGGACACGAGCGCCGGATCGTCGTTCATCGGCACGTGGCCGCAGCCCGGGAGCCGGACAAGCCGGGCTCCGGGGACGGTGTGCTTGGCGCGGACGCCCTGGCGGCGCAGCAGCAGCCGGTCGCGGGTGCCCCAGGCGATGGTGACCGGCAGGCCGGGCACGTCGTCGGCGAAACGTACGGAGCTGCCGGCGGCCAGCGTGTCCTCGAATCCGGTGGCATCGCGCAGGGCGAGGGTCTCGGCGACGACCGCCTCGGCCGGGCGGCGGGCCGGGCGGGCGTAGATGGTGCCGGTGAGTGCGGCGCGGCCGACGGCGGTGCGCGAGAGCCTTCGGACGGCCGGCAGGGGCAGCGCCTTGGCGCCGGCGCGCATCGCGAGGAGGGTGGCGAAGGCGTAGCGGCGCTCGGCCTCGGTCCAGAACCCGGCGGGGGAGAGGGCGGTGACGGAGCGGACGAGGTTGCTCCGGCCCATTTCGAGGGCGAGCAGACCGCCGAGCGAATTGCCCGCGACGTGCGGGCGTTCGACGCCGAGGGCCGTGCAGAGCGCCCCGAGGGCCGGGGCCACGGTCCCCAGGGAGTACGGAACGCCCTGGGGCAGGGGCTCCGAGGCGCCGAAGCCGGGCAGGTCGACGGCGATCACGTCGTGCTCGGCGGCCAGGATGTCGATGACCGGGTGCCAGGCCTGGAGGTGATGGCCGATGCCGTGCAGCAGGAGAAGGGGTTCGCCGGCGCCTTTGCGCTCGTAGGCGATGGTGGTGGGGCGGGGGCCGAGCGGCGAATCGATCGTGAAGGAGACCGTGGCGGTCATGCTGCTCCTCGTCGGTTGGACGCGTGCGAGACGGGATGTCAGTAATGCCTACGCCATGATTACCGTCCGGTAGCCCTTGACTACAAGCCTTCCGTGCCCACGAGAACATCCCGTGAACGGCTTGATACATATGCCCGTTCTGCCCGGCAAAGGTACGAGCATTGGTCTTGACCAAGGGGGTGTGCCGTCCTATCGTCGCAGGGATAGTGCAGGAACCTTTAATAAACAAAGGCGCGGAACTGCCGCTGGAACACACGGCGAGTGCAGCGATGGCAGGAGGAGTCAGGGTGGGGACCACGCAGCTCGAAACGGCACCGGAGCCGAAGTACTGGCACCTCAAGACCGTCCTCAGCGAGGCACTCGACCAGGACTTCGCCGTCGGCGAGGTGCTGCCCAACGAGCGTGAGCTCGCCGCCCGTTTCGGTGTCGCCCGTGCGACGCTGCGTCAGGCGCTTGAGCAGCTGGAGCTCGAAGGCCGCCTGCAGCGCCGCCGTGGTGTGGGCACCACCGTCGCCCCGCCGCGCGTCGGCGTCGCCGTGGGCAGCGCGCAGCACAGCTGGCCCGGCGAGAGCGTCGACGGCTGGGAGCCGCTCGACGCGGCCGAGACCCTGCCGACGGCCGCGGTGCTGAAACTCCTCGGTACCGGTGGCGCCTTCGCCGCCGACCAGCCGGTGCACACGGTGCGCCGTACCCGGATGAACCACGGCCAGGCCGTCGCCGCCGAACTGCTCTACGTCCCCGCCGCATCGGTACCCGGCCTCCCCGCCATCGAGGCCCCGGCCGGACCGGCCCGCGCCCGCGCCGTCCTGCGTGAACTGCAGCGGCTGGTGCTCGACGGCCAGGACCGCTCGGTGGAGCTCGGCTCCGCCCGGGCCGACGACGCCAAGGAACTGGACCGCCTGCCCGGCGCCCCGGTGCTCCTGGTCACCACGCGTTACTTCACCACCGCGGGCACGGCGGCCGTCTCGGTGGCCACCTACCGCGCGGACACCTGCCGCCTCACCTTCGGCGACTCGGGCGACGTCGAGATCACCCACGAGCCGCGCGTCGCCTCCTGACCCCGCACGGGGCCGTCCCGGGCCCCGAGTGCTCGGACCATGCGTACATGTGGCTGCGGCCCGGCCCCCCAGCAGCTGGGGGGCCGGGCCGCAGCCACATGTACGGGAGGCGCGGGGCGGGGTCAGCGGCGGGCCGTGACCGTCTTCTCCACCGCGAAGAGCTCCTCCTCGACGTGGTCCAGCGCGAGCCGGAGGGCGCCGGTCGCCACCGCTGCCTCGCCGAGCATCGACTGGGCCACCCGCGGCGGGCGCAGGCAGTAGCGCTCCAGCTCCTGGCGGAGGGGCTCCAGGACCCCGTCGAGGCCAGCCGCCCAGCCGCCGACGACCACCAGCTCCGGGTCCATCGCCAGGACCAGCGCCGCCACGTCGTGTACCAGCCGCTGCAGGAACCGCTCCACGGCGGCCACCGCCCGCTCGTCGCCCCGCTCGGCCATCGCGAAGACCTCGGCCACGGCGGCCTCGTCCAGCGGATGCAGCGGCTCGCCGGTGGTCGACAGCAACCGCTCGGGCGTGACCTCGCGGCCCAGCAGGTGCAGGGCGCCGATCTCGCCGGCCGCACCGCCGAAGCCCCGGTGCAGCCTGCCGCCGATCAGGGAGCCGGCGCCGGGGCTGAGCCCGGCCATCACGAACACCATGTCGCCGGTGTCCCGCGCGGCACCCTTCCAGTGCTCGGCGACCGCTGCCGCGTTGGCGTCGTTCTCCACCTGGACCGGGCAGCGGAAGGAGCGCCGCAGCCGTTCTCCGAGCGGCAGCCCGGTCCAGCCGGGCAGCGCGGTGCCCAGACGGACCGTGCCGTCCGCCTCCACGATCCCGGGGCTGCCGACGCCTACGGCCCGCAGCGAGTCCCGCGGCACTCCGGCGCGGCGCAGCAGGTCGGCGACGGCCGCCCGTACCCGCTCCAGCCGCTCATCGGCGGACGCCGTCTCCGAGACGTCCTTGGTACCGGCACCGATGACGCGGCCGTCCAGCCCGGACAGCAGCACCGCGATCCGGTGCGAGCCGATCTCGATGCCCAGCAGGTGCCCCGCCTCGGTGCGGAAGCGGAACCGCCTGGCCGGTCGGCCCTGGCGCCGCGCCCCCTCCTCCGCATCCGCCTCGACGACGAGCCCGGTCGCGATCAGCCCCTCCACGACACCCTCGACGGTCGGCCGGGAGAGCCCCGTCAGCCGCGTGAGGTCGGTGAGGGTCGGAGAACCGGCCGTCCGCAGTGCGCGCAGCACCACGGCGGAATTGATCCGCCGGAGCAGAGAGGGGTCCCCGCCGGTCAGCTGCCCCAACGTGTGTCCTCCCAGGTAGCGAGCTTGTCAGCCGGATCGTACTGCCCGCCCGGTGCGTCGGCGAGAAGCAGCCCCCATCGGCCGGAAGCAGACCTTCCCTCATGCGGGGGAGACGAACCCCGACTCGTACGCCGTGATCACCGCCTGCGTCCGGTCCCGCGCCCCCAGCTTCGCCAGGATCGCGCTGACGTGGGACTTGACCGTCTCCGTGCCGATGATCAGCTCGGCGGCGATCTCCACGTTCGTCAGCCCGCGTGCCATCAGCCGCAGGACCGCCTCCTCCCGCTCGGTCAGGGCGGCCCGCTCCAGCACCGCCCGGGCCTGCCGGTTTCCGTACTCCGCGGCCAGGGCCCGCACGGCCGCCGGGAAGAGCAGGGTCTCGCCCTCCGCCACCAGCCGTACCGCGTGCACGATCTCCGAAGGCCTGGCCCGCTTCAGCAGGAACCCGTCCGCCCCGGCCCGCAGCGCCTGATAGACGTACTCGTCGTTCTCGAAGGTGGTCACCACGAGGATCTTCGGCGGGGAGTCCACCGTCCGCAGCACCGCACGGGTCGCCTCGATCCCGTCGAGGAGCGGCATCCGCACGTCCATCGCCACCACGTCCGGACGCAACTGCCGGACCAGGGGGATCACGGAGGCCCCGTCGGCCGCCTCACCCACCACCTCGATGTCGGGCTGGGCGTCCAGGACGGCGCGCAGACCCGCACGCACCAGGGGTTCGTCGTCGACGAGCAGTACGGTAACCGGCATCCGGTCAGCGTATTCGCTCCAGCGGCAGCCGGGCGCGCACTCTCCAACCGCCCCCGCACAGCCCGGTCTCGGCCTCCCCGCCGAGCAGCGCGGCCCGCTCACGGATCCCGCGCAGCCCGCTTCCGCCGCCGACCGTGACCGAAGGGCGTTCCGGCAGCGGGTTCGTCACCTCCAGGTCCAGCCGGCTCGCGGTCATCTCCACCCGCACCCGCACCGGCACCGGACCGCAATGGCGCAGCACATTGGTCAGCGCCTCCTGCAGGATCCGGTAACCCTCCCGGGTGACCGGCTCCGGCAACTTCTCCAGCGGACCCGTCAGTTGCGCGTCCACGACAGAGCCGGAGGCCCGGGCCGAATCCAGGAGCCGGTCGGCCTCCGCCAGCGTCGGCCACTGCGACGGGCGCTGTCCCGACTCCCGCAACACCCCCAGCACCCGCTCCAGATCCTCCAGCGCGGCCCGGCCCGTCTCCTCGATCGCGCACAGCGCCCGATCGGTGAAGGCGGGATCACCGGCGGCGCGTGCCGCTCCCGCCTGCACGACGGCCACGGTGAGCGCGTGCCCGATGGAGTCGTGCAGTTCCCGCGCGATGCGGGTGCGCTCCAGCAGCTGCTCCGTACGGGCCTCCAGCGCGGTCAGCCGCTCGGTGGCGGACGGGCTGAGCAGGCGGCCGGCAGCCGTGGTGATCAACTCGCCGAGCAGGGCCACGATGGCGATGAGGACGACCAGCGGCACGGGCACGAGCAGCGCGGAGGCCCAGCGCCCGGGCACGAACGGCACGAAGTACTCCGGCCCCGGGGGATGCCCGATCGCGATCGCCACCAGCTCCACAGCCATGCCCGACAGCCAGACCGTGGCGCCGAATGCACCGACCGCGACGACCATCCGTGTCTCCAGCCACAGCACGGTGCGCCAGCGGTCTCCCCAGTGCGCCGACGGAGCGAGACTTATGGCGCCGTCGGAGGAGCCGCGGTCGTACGGGGTGAGCAGGAACTGCGCCTGAAGACCTTCCGCCAGCCGTACCCAGGGCACCAGCCCGAACGGCAGGACGAGCAGCAGTGGCACCCAGGGCCACCGGGGCATGATGAACATCCATACCGCAAGCAGCAGAAGCGGCACGCACAGGTGCAACCAGCGTGAGTAGGTCACCGGTTGGAACGGGGCGCGCAGCAGTCGGTTCATGAGCCCATGGTGGCAGCGCCGCGTCCAGGGCCGTCTCCCCCACGTGGGGGAGACGCCACCCTCGCACGGGGGAGGGAAGGGGGTGGGGCCGGCGGCGAGTCTTGAGCCATGAACAGCATCGAGATCCGAGAACTCACCAAGCGATACGGCCCCCGATATGCGGTGGACGGCCTCACCTTCGACGTCCTGCCCGGGCGGGTCACCGGATTCCTGGGTCCCAACGGCGCGGGGAAGTCCACGACGATGCGCCTGCTCCTGGGCCTGGACCGGCCCACGTCCGGCACGGCCACCATCGGAGGCCGGCGGTACCTGGACCTCCCGGACCCGCTGCACCAGGTGGGCGCCCTCCTGGACGCCCAGGCGGCCCACGGCGGGCGCACCGCGCACGACCACCTCCGGCTGCTGGCCGCGGCGGGCCGTATCCCACTGCGCCGGGTGGACGAGGTACTGGAGCAGACGGGCATGGCCTCCGTCGCGAAGCGGCGGATCACGTCCTTCTCGCTCGGCATGCGCCAGCGCCTCGGTATCGCCGCCGCGCTCATCGGGGACCCCGGAGTGCTCCTGCTGGACGAGCCCACCAACGGACTCGACCCCGAGGGCATCATCTGGATCCGCGAGCTGATGCGTTCCCTCGCCGCCGAGGGACGCACCGTCCTCGTCTCCAGCCATCTGATGTCGGAGACCTCGGCGCTGGCCGACCACCTGATCGTGCTCGGCAACGGCAAGCTGCTGGCCGACAGCTCGATGGAGGAGTTCATCGACGCCCGCAGCACCCCGAGAGCACTCCTGCGGACCTCTGACCCGGGCCGGCTGCGGGCCGCGCTGGCCCTTGACGGCTTCGAGCTGGTGGCCGCGGACGACGGGCGATGGACCGTCGCGGGCATACGGGCCGAGGAGCTCGGCTGCCTGGCCGCCCGCGAAGGGGTTCCCCTGCTGGAACTGTCCGACGGGCGCGCCTCACTGGAGCAGGCCTACCTCGACCTCACCGCCGATCACGCGCAGTTCAGCGCGGCCCACTGACCGTCCACCCGCTCACCTGCCTTCAGGAGGATCCGCCATGAGCACCGCTCTGCCCACAACCCCCGTACTGCACTCGGAATGGATCAAGATCAGGTCCCTCCGGGGCACCCTCTGGTCGCTGATATCCGTGCTCGTCCTCACGGTGGGCATCCAGGTGCTGGCGGCGGCGGCCCTGGGCCGGGGCGAGGAGGACGGCATGGGGGAGGATCCGCTCCTCGCGGCCTTCTACGGACTCAACTTCGGGCAGATAGCGGCCATCGCCTTCGGGGCCACCGCCTTCTCCGCCGAGTTCCACAACGGAGCCCTGCGCACCAGTCTCACGGCCGTGCCCGACCGCACGCGGTTCTACCTGTCGAAGATCGCGATGCTGGGCGTGCTCGCCCTCGTGGCCGGCCAGCTCGCCGGACTGCTGACCTTCGTGGCCGGACAGGCCGTCATGGGGCGAGGCGCCCTGCGACTGGGCGACCCCGGTACTGTGCGGGCCGTCGTCGGATGCGGCCTCTACCTGATGCTCATGACGCTGTTCGCGGCCGGGCTCACGGCGGTGCTGCGCAGCGGGGTGGCTGTCCTGGGCATCCTCATACCCTTCGTCGTCATGGTGTCCTTCATCGTGGGTGCGGCGGCGACCGGGGTGGGTCGGTTCATGCCGGACCGTGCCGGGCAGGCGATGATGCGCGGCGAGCAGTACGGCGACCTCGGTCCGTGGGCCGGGCTGGGTGTGCTGGCGCTGTGGTCGCTGACCGCGGTTCTGGGCGGCTGGCTGGCGGTGTGCCGCCGGGACGCATGACGCCGGGCCAGTTGTCAGTGCCCCTCGGGATACTGACGGTATGACCACGGCAGAGCACCTCGACACGATCGACCGGCTCCGGGAGAAGGAGTTCCCGCCCGAGCCGGTCCGGACCGGAGGAAGCAGCAGCGGCCCGGGATTCCACCTGGTCCAGCTCGCCCGGACACGGGACTTCTGGGACGACGACGGTGCTGCGGGCCGGATCGAGGAGGCCGACCAGATCGGTGCCGAGTACGGGGCGCTCGCGCAGGCCGCGACCGACCGGTGGGGGGAGCCGCAGATCTTCGGCCTGGGGACGCTGAGGGACCGCGGGTTCGCCGGGGAGGAGATACCGCAGCCGTGGGACGAGCTGGGCAGCAGCACCGACCACGTGCACCTGTGGCGGGCCGGCGCCCACTGGATCGTGCTCTACGTGGCGCAGTGGGCCTGCGACGGCGCCTACCAGCTGATGGCCGGGGTCACCGTCACCGACCCGCCTTAAGGTGCCTGGCCTTCGGGGGTGTCGGCGGCTTCGGCGGCGGTGCGGAGGCGGGCGTACTCCTGGGCCATGGACTCGGCGGTCCAGTGGGCGTTGAGACCGCTGGGGTTGGGCAGGGCCCAGACGCGGGTGGAGCCGATGGTCCGTTCCTGGGGGCCGATCTGCGCCTTCCTCTCGCCGAAGGCGGTGCGGTAGGCCGTGACACCGACCACTGCCAGCCACTGGGGGCGCAGCAGTTCCACCTTGGCCGTCAGGATGCGGCCGCCCTCGCGGAACTCCTCGGCGCTCAGTTCGTCGGCGCGGGCCGTGGCCCGGGCCACGACGTTGGTGATGCCGAGACGGTAGGTCAGCAGCTCTTCCTGCTCCGCGGGGTCAAGCCGGCGGGGGGTGAAGCCCGAGAGATGCAGAACAGGCCAGAAGCGATTGCCGGGGCGGGCGAAGTGGTGGCCCGTCGCGGCGGAGAGGAGACCCGGGTTGATCCCGCAGAACAGCACACGCAGACCGCCCGCGACCACGTCCGGGAGGACGCGGTCACGGGCGGCGTTCAGCTCGTCGGGCGTCAGAGGATCGACCCCGGCGCGTACCCGGCGGCCTCCGGGTGCTGCTTGGCGATCGCCTCGATACGGGAGACCACCACCGCGACCTGGTCGCCCGCGGCGCCCGTGAAGGACAGCTTGTCGGCCATCAGCGCGTCGAGCTGGGCCCGGTCCAGTGGCATCCGCTCGTCGGCGGCCAGCTTGTCCAGCAGCTCGTTGCGCTCGGCGCCCTGCTCGCGCATGGCGAGCGCGGAGGCCACCGCGTGCTCCTTGATGACCTCGTGGGCGGCCTCGCGGCCCACCCCGGCCCGCACCGCGCCCATCAGGACCTTGGTGGTCGCCAGGAAGGGCAGGTAGCGGTCCAGCTCGCGGGCGACGACGGCGGGGAAGGCGCCGAACTCGTCGAGGACCGTCAGGAAGGTCTCCAGCAGGCCGTCGAAGGCGAAGAAGGCGTCCGGCAGGGCCACGCGGCGGACCACGGAGCAGGAGACGTCGCCCTCGTTCCACTGGTCACCGGCCAGCTCGCCGGTCATCGAGGCGTAGCCGCGCAGGATGACCATCAGGCCGTTCACACGCTCGCAGGAGCGGGTGTTCATCTTGTGCGGCATCGCGGAGGAGCCGACCTGGCCGGGCTTGAAGCCCTCGGTCACCAGCTCGTGGCCGGCCATCAGGCGGATGGTCTTGGCGATCGACGAGGGGGCGGCGGCCAGCTGCACCAGCGCGGTGACCACGTCGTAGTCGAGCGAGCGCGGGTAGACCTGGCCGACCGAGGTGAAGGCCTGGGCGAAACCGAGGTGGGCGGCGATCCGCTGCTCCAGGTCGGCGAGCTTGGCGGCGTCACCGCCGAGCAGGTCGAGCATGTCCTGGGCGGTGCCCACGGGGCCCTTGATGCCGCGCAGGGGGTAGCGGCCCAGCAGGTCCTCAAGACGGTCGTAGGCCACGAGCAGCTCGTCGGCCGCGGTGGCGAAGCGCTTGCCCAGCGTGGTGGCCTGCGCGGCCACGTTGTGGGAGCGACCGGCCATGACCAGCTCGGCGTGCTCGCCGGCCAGCTTGCCGAGGCGGGCGAGCACGGCGACCGTGCGGTCCCGCGCGAGTTCCAGCGAGAGCCGGATCTGCAGCTGCTCGACGTTCTCGGTCAGGTCGCGGGAGGTCATGCCCTTGTGGACGTGCTCGTGACCGGCGAGGGCGTTGAACTCCTCGATACGGGCCTTCACGTCGTGGCGGGTGACCTTCTCGCGCTCGGCGATGGAGGCGAGGTCGACGGTCTCGAGGACGCGCTCGTAGTCGGCGAGGGCCTCGTCCGGGACCTCGATACCGAGGTCCTTCTGGGCGCGCAGCACGGCGAGCCACAGCCGCCGCTCCAGCGTCACCTTGTACTCGGGGGACCACAGGACGGCGAGCTCCGCGGAGGCGTAGCGGCCGGCCAGGACATTGGGGATGCGGGGCTTGGCAGTCACGTGGAGGGATTCTACTTGGGCCACGGCTGTGTGTTTACGCAGGTAGGGCCACCACTCAGGATTGTGCCTTGCTACGAGGCGGTGTCCCCGTACGGCAGCAGTTCGGGGCGCTTGGCCGGGCGGCCGTCGCCGGAGGAGCGGCCCGTGAGGCGGCGGCCGATCCAGGGCAGGAGGTGCTGCCGGGCGAAGCTCAGGTCCTGGGCCCGGCGTACGGTCCAGCCGGGGGGAGCGGTGGCGGCCAGTTCGGTGCGCCAGTCCAGCTCGGCGGGCAGGTCCAGCGCCTGCCACACGGCCTCCGCCACCCGGCGGTGGCCCTCGGCGGTCAGGTGCAGCCGGTCGACGTCCCACATCCGGGGGTCGGCGAGCGCGGGGGCCCCGTAGAGGTCGACCACCACGGCGCCGTGCCGGGCGGCGAGCTCGTCGATGGTGGCGAAGAGCTCTTCCATGCGCGGCCGGAAACGCTCCATCACCGGTCCGTTGCGTCCGGGGGAGCGCATCAGGACGAGGCGCTTGCAGGAGGGGGCCAGGAGTTCCACGGCCGACTCCAGGTGGGCGCGGACCCGGCCCATGTCCACCTTGGGGCGCAGGGCGTCGTTGAGCCCGCCCACGAGCGTCACCACGTCGGCGCCCATCCCCGCGGCCACCGGGACCTGGTCCTCGGCGATCTGGCCGATCAGCTTGCCGCGGACCGCGAGGTTCGCGTACCGGAAGCCCGGCTCCCGGGCGGCGAGACGGGCGGCCAGCAGATCGGCCCATCCGCGGTAGGAGCCGTCCGGCAGCAGGTCGGACATGCCCTCGGTGAAGGAGTCGCCGACCGCGACAAAACTGGTGTAAGAGGCATTCATCTCCATGGCGCAGTGATGTTACCGCGCGGTACCGCGGCCCCGCAGGGCCGGGGACCCCACGCCTCGAAGGATCAGGCGGACGCGGGCCTGCCGAACAACTCCCGCAGTACGTCCTCCATCGTCACCAGACCCGTCATGGCGCCGTCCGCCCCGAGGACCGCCGCCAGGTGCGTACGGCTGCGGCGCATGGCGGTCAGCACGTCGTCCAGCGGGGTCTCCGCCCGCACCTGGGCGATCGGCCGCAGCGCCGTCACCGGGAACGGCTCGTCGCGCTCCTCGTCGTCCGCGTCCAGGGCGTCCTTCACGTGCAGGTAGCCCAGGATCTTGTGCTGCGCGTCGATCACCGGGAACCGGGAGTACCCGGACTCGGCCGACAGCAGCTCCAGCCCGGCCGGAGTGATGCCCTCACGGGCCGGGACCACCTGGTCCGCGGGCAGCACCACATCGGTCACGGGCCGCCGGCCCAGCTCCAGGGCGTCGTGCAGGCGCTCGCTCGCCCGGTCGTCGAGGAGCCCCGCGTCACTGGAGTCCTTGACCATCCGCGCCAGCTCGTCGTCCGAGAAGGTCGCCGCGACCTCGTCCTTCACCTCCACCCGCAGCAGCCGCAGCAGGGTGTTGGCGAAGGCGTTGATCGCGAAGATCACCGGTCGCAGCACCTGCGTGAGGGTCACCAGCGGCGGCCCCAGCAGCAGCGCGGTGCGTACGGGCTCGGACAGCGCCACATTCTTCGGCAGCATCTCGCCGAAGAGCATGTGCAGGTACGTCGCCAGCGTCAGCGCCACCACGAAGGAGACCGCGTGGGTCACGCCCGTCGGCACGCCGACGAGGTCGAACAGCGGGGTCAGCAGATGCGCGATGGCCGGCTCGGCCACCACACCCAGCACCAGGGTGCACAGCGTGATGCCCAGCTGGGCCGCCGCCATCAGCGCCGACACGTGCTCCAGGCCCCACAGGACGGCGCGGGCCCGCCGGTCGCCCTGCTCGGCGTACGGTTCGATCTGGCTGCGCCGGACCGAGATCAGCGCGAATTCCGCGCCGACGAAGAAGGCGTTGACGACGAGGGTCGCCAGGCCGATCAACAGCTGGATGACGGTCATCGGGCCTCCTCCGTTCCCGCGGTGGGCTCGGCCGGGGCGTGCAGCAGCACCCGCGCGGCCCGTCGCCCGCCGGCGTCCACCACGTCGAGCTGCCAGCCGTTCAGGTCCATGCGGTCTCCGACCTCCGGGATCCGGCCGAGCACGGTCGCTATCAGGCCGGCCAGGGTCTCGTACGGACCGTCCGGCACGCGCAGTCCGATCCGCCGGAGCTGGTCGGTGCGGGCCGCGCCATCGGCGGCGTAGAGCAGGCGCCCGGAGTCGTCCGTACCGGCCGGGGCCAGGTCCGGGGTCTCGTGCGGGTCGTGCTCGTCACGGACCTCGCCGACGACCTCCTCGACGATGTCCTCCAGCGTGGCCACTCCGGCCGTGCCGCCGTACTCGTCGATGACCACGGCCATCGTCTGCTTGCCGGACAGCCGGTCCAGCAGCCGGTCCACGGTCAGCGACTCCGGTACGAGGAGGGGCTCGCGCAGCAGTTGCGACACGGGACGGCGGCGGCGCTCCGCGGCCGGCAGGGCCAGGACGTCCTTGATGTGGACGATGCCGACGACTGTGTCGAGGCTGCCCCGGTAGACCGGGAACCGGGACAGGCCGGTGGCCAGCGTCGCGTTCGCCACGTCCTCGGCGGTGGTCTGCACGTCGAGGGCGGTCACCTGCACGCGCGGGGTCATCACGTTCTCCGCGGTCAGGTCGGCGAGGTTCAGGGTCCGGACGAACAGCTCGGCCGTGTCCTTCTCCAGCGCGCCCGCCTTGGCGGAGTGCCGCGCGAGGGCGACCAGCTCCTGCGGGGTGCGCGCGGAGGCCAGCTCCTCGGTCGGCTCCATGCCGAAGCGGCGCACCAAGTGGTTTGCGGTGCTGTTGAGGTGGCTGATCAGCGGTCTGAAGGCCCGGCTGAAGACCCGCTGGGTGGTCGCCACGCGCTTGGCGATCGCCAGCGGGGAGGAGATCGCCCAGTTCTTGGGCACCAGCTCGCCGACGACCATCAGGACGACGGTCGAGATCGCGGTGCCGAGGATCAGGGCGGCGCTGGAGGCGGTGCCGGCCGACAGGCCCATCGCCTCGAAGGGGCCCTGGAGCAGGGCGGAGATCGACGGCTTGGAGATCATGCCGATGACCAGGCCGGTGACGGTGATGCCGAGCTGGGCGCCGGAGAGCTGGAACGTCAGGGTGCGGACGGCGGCGAGGGCGCTGTCGGCGCCGCGCTCGCCGCGCTCGACGGCCCGTTCGAGCTCGCTGCGCTCGACGGTCGTGAGCGAGAACTCCGCCGCGACGAAGACTCCGCAGGCAAGGCAGAGCAGCAGTGCCACGACGAGCAGGAGCACCTCGGTCATCGGTCGATCACCTCCGTCCCATGGTCGGCCAGGAGGAGGGGGACCGCGCGATGTCGCGCACGCGTATGTCGTGGACCGGGAGGCTCGCCCATGGGCGGACGCTCACACCTTTCGCTCAAGAGGGACCTTTCACCACATGGTAAAGGACGAGCAAAGGGAACGGATCATTCTTTTGGCGGAGCCGCAACGAGCGGGTGCACCGGGTGCGCGGCGCGGTGGGGCTACCGGCCCGAGGAGCGGTGGACGCGGTGGGTGAAGCCGTTTCGCTAGAGCGTGTCTCTTTGATGGGTTGGTCAGTTGATCGGATGTGTCTGTCCGATTAGTGATCACTGATGCGATGTGGGGCCGGATCGAGCCGCTGATGCCGGCCGATCCGGTCCGCGGCCGGCGGTGGGCCGACCACCGCCGCACCCTTGAGGCCATCGCTTGGAAGTACCGCACGAGCTCGCCCTGGCGGGACCTGCCCGACGAGCTCGGGTCGTTCCAGACCGCTCACAAACGACTGCTCAGATGGGCCGTCGACGGCACCTGGGAGAAAATCCTCGCCTCCGTCCTGGCAGCGGCGGACGCCGACGACGACATCGACTGGACCGTGTCAGTGGACTCCACGGTCGTCCGGGCCCACCAGCACGCGGCCGGCGCACGCAAAAGGGGGCGGCCCGCTCCGGCGAGCCCTCCGATCACGCGCTCGGACGCTCACGCGGCGGGCTGAGCACCAAGGTTCACCTGGCCGCGGACGGTGGGGCACGGCCGCTGGCATTCACCGTCACCGCAGGCCAGGCCGGTGACGCACCCGCCTTCGAGACGGTGATGGCCCGCATCCGGGTGCCCCGCAGAGGCACGGGCAGGCCGCGGACCCGCCCCTTCGTCGTTCTGGCCGACCGGGCCTACTCCTCCCGAGCCATCCGCAGCCACCTGCGACGCCGGGGCATCCGCGCGGTCATCCCGCAGCCGTCCGACCAGATCGGCCACCGCCTGCGGCGAGGCCACCGAGGCGGCCGCCCGCCTGGCTTTGACCGAGAGGTCTACAAGCAGCGGAACACGGTCGAACGCTGCATCAACCGGCTCAAGCAGTGGCGCGGCCTGGCCACACGAACCGACAAGCTCGCCATCGCCTACCAGGCCGCACTCCACCTCGCCGGCATCCTCATCTGGACCCGACGCTGACCAAAGAGACAGAACCTAGCCGCGGGTGCCCGTGCCCGTGCCCGTGCCTGGGCCGGTGGGTGCGGCCGTCCGTGGTCGGGCGGCCGCACCTCAAGGACTCGGGGCTCCGCCCCGGACCCCCCCTCAAACGCCGGCGGGGCTGAGAGAGCGGGGCCCCGCGCCTCACACGCTGGCGGGGCTGGGTTCGGTGAAGGGCTGGGGGGACCAGGTGGAGAGGAAGGATTCCGCCGACCAGGTGCCCGACAGGGTCGGGGCCAGCCAGGACGGGGCCGCCGTGCGGAAACGGTCCGGCGCGAGGTTCCCGGAGCCCTCCGGCACCGCGCCCAGCAGCGGCAGGCCCGAGGACTTCGACAGGTCCGCCAGGTTGCACCGCGCCGCGAGGTCCGGGCTCTGCGGCCAGCTGCCGACCACCACGCCCAGCGGGGTCAGGTCCCGCGCCCGCAGGGCCTCCGCCGTGAGGGTGGTGGAGTTGAGCGTGCCGAGACCCGCCGGGGCGACGATCAGCGTCGGCGCGCCCAGCAGGCGGGCCGCGTCGGCCAGCGTGTTGCCCGCCTCGTCGAAGCGGACGAGCAGCCCGCCCGCGCCCTCCACCAGGACCAGGTCGTGGTCCAGCGAGAGCCGTTGGGCGGCCTCCGCGATCTGCGCCGGGGCGAGCGTCGCCAGCCCCGAGCGGCGGGCCGCCGTGTCCGGGGCCAAGGGCTCCGGATAGCGGGCCAGTTCCACCGCCGTGACGGAGGGCCCGGCCAGCCGGACCGCCTCCGCGGCGTCCCCCGGCTCCTGCGGGCCCACACCCGTCTGCGCGGGCTTGAGCACCGCCACCGAGCGCCCGGCGGCGACCGCGGCAGCCGCGATCGCCGACGTGACCACCGTCTTGCCGATCTCGGTGCCCGTCCCGGACACCATCAGTACGGTCATCGCAGCATCTCAGCCTTCCTGCGCCGCCGCGCACACCGCACGGCAGATACGGGCCACGTCCTCGTCGTCGGTCACGAACGGCGGCATCACATAGATCAGGTCCCGGAACGGCCGTACCCACACGCCCTCGCGCACCGCCGCCCGGGTGGCCGCCACCACGTCGATCTCGTGGTCGAGCTGGACCACGCCGATGGCGCCCAGGACGCGTACGTCCCTCACCCCGGGGATGCCGGCCGCGGCCGACAGGCCCTCGCGCAGCCCCGCCTCGATCCGCTTGACGTCGGTCGCCCAGTCCCGGCCGAGCAGCAGCTCGATCGAGGCCAGGGCCACGGCCGTGGCCAGCGGGTTGCCCATGAAGGTCGGCCCGTGCGCCAGCACCGGGACCTCGCCCTGGGAGATGCCGTCCGCCACCCGCGGCGTGCACAGGGTGGCCGCCAGGGTGAGGTAGCCGCCGGTCAGCGACTTGCCCAGGCACATCACGTCCGGGGTGATCCCCGCGTGATCGGCGGCGAAGAGCGCGCCCGTACGGCCGAAGCCCGTGGCGATCTCGTCCAGGATCAGCAGGACCTCGTACTCGTCGCACAGCTCGCGCAGCACCCTCAGGTAGCCGGGGTGGTGGAAGCGCATGCCGCCCGCGCCCTGCACCACCGGCTCCACGATGACCGCGGCCAGCTCGTCCGCGTGCGCGGAGACCGTCGCGCGCAGGTGGTCGGCGTACGCCGGGTCCACGGGCGCGTCGAAACCGCCGGGCGGCGCGTCCGCGAAGACCTGCCGCGGGAGGTGACCCTGCCACAGCTCGTGCATCCCGCCCTCGGGGTCGCACACGGCCATCGGCTGCCAGGTGTCCCCGTGGTAGCCGCCGCGCCAGGTCAGCAGCCGGGTCTTGCCCGTCCGCCCCAGCGAACGCCAGTACTGCAGGCACATCTTGACCGCGACCTCGACGGACACCGAGCCCGAGTCGGAGAGGAAGACGTGCTCCAGCCCCGCCGGGGTGATCTCGACGAGCTTCGCGGCGAGCCGGACGGCGGGCTCATGGGTGAGCCCGCCGAACATCACGTGCGACATCAGACCCAGCTGCGCGGTGGCCGCCTCGTTGAGCACCGGGTGGTTGTAACCGTGGATCGCCGACCACCACGAGGACATGCCGTCGACCAGCTCTTCGTGACCGTGTCCCTGGGACGGGTCGGCCAGCCGCAGTCGCACCCCCGAGGCGGAGGCGATGACCAGCGGCTCCTGCCGCCCGGGCATCGGACCGTACGGGTGCCAGACGTGCTGCCGGTCCAGCGCGAGCAGTTCCGCGCCGGCCGACAGCGGAGCACGCTGGTCAGGCATTGGGCGCGACGTCCGTCCCCGCGCCGCGCCGGCGGACCGCCACCAGCTCCGGACGGACCTCGCCGGCCTCGGCCTGGACCGGTGCGGGCGTCCGGGCCGCCGGCGCGTGGCCGGAGCAGCCGCCGCAGGCCGAGCCGCAGCCCGCGGCCTCTTCGCCCTCGGCGGGCGCGCCCGAACCGCAGAGCGAGGCGCCGCCGTTCGAACCGCAGCCCCCGCCGGTGGCGGCGGCCGCGACGTCGGAGCGGTGCGCGGGAAGGGTCGACGTACCGGCGCCCTCCACCTCGAAACCGGCGTCCGCGATCATGTCGAGGTCGGCCTGACCTGCCTGGCCCTCACTGGTCAGGTAGTCGCCGAGGAAGATCGAGTTGACGATGTGCAGGGCCAGCGGCTGCATCGAGCGCAGGTGCACCTCGCGCCCGCCCGCGAGGCGGACCTCGACGTCGGGGCAGACGAACCGCGCCATCGCGAGGATGCGCAGGCAGCGCTGCGGGGTGAGGTTCCACTCCTTGGCCAGCGGGGTGCCCTCGAACGGGATCAGGAAGTTGACCGGCACCGAGTCCGCGTCCAGCTCGCGCAGCGAGAAGACGACGTCGACCAGGTCCTCGTCGCTCTCGCCCATGCCCGCGATCAGACCGGAGCACGCGGACAGACCGGCGCCGTGCGCCTTCTGGACGGTGTCCACGCGGTCCGCGTAGGTGTGGGTCTTGGTGATCTGCCCGTACGTGGCCTCGGAGGTGTTGAGGTTGTGGTTGTAGGCGTCCGCGCCCGCGTCCCGCAGCCGCTCCGCCTGGCCGTCCGAGAGCAGGCCGAGGCACGCGCAGACCTCGACGCCCTCGTTCTGCTCCTTGATCGCCGCGATCGTCTTGCCGACGCGGTCCACGTCCCGGTCCGTCGGCCCGCGGCCGCTCGCGACCAGGCAGACCCGCTTCGCGCCGCCCGCGACACCGGCGGCGGCGGCCTGGGAGGCCTCCTCGGGCTTCAGCCACGTGTACTTGAGGATCCCGGCCGTCGACCCCAGGCGCTGGGAACAGTAGGAGCAGTCCTCGGGGCACAGGCCCGACTTCAGGTTGACCAGGTAGTTCAGCTTGACGCGACGCCCGAACCACTGGCGGCGCACCTTGCCGGCCGCGGCCACCACGTCGAGCAGTTCGTCGTCAGAAGTCGCCAGTACGGCGAGCGCTTCTTCGCGGGTCGGCAGCTCGCGCCGCAGCCCCTTGTCCACCAGGGTGTTCAGCAGGTCCATGGACCAGATCCTGTCCCACACCCCCGCTCCCGGCCAAGGAGAGATCGCACAACATGGCCGGATGGGTGTGTGTGTATCACCACACCTGGCGCAGCGGCCCCGCGAGCTAGGGTCGGGGCAGGTCTGTGGACTGCCGACAAAACACGAGGACGTGCCGATGCCCCAGCTCACTCCCGACCCGGTGGACGTCTTCGCGTGGATCGACGACGCGGAGCGCGCGCGGGAGGAGGCCGGCCTCGTCCGTACGCTGCGCCCCCGGCCGCCGGTGTCGCCGCTGCTGGACCTCGCGAGCAACGACTACCTCGGCCTGTCCCGGCACCCCGAGACCGTCCGGGGAGCGCAGGAGGCGGCCGAGCGCTGGGGCGCCGGAGCCACCGGTTCCCGGCTGGTGACGGGTACGACCGAGCTCCACACCGAGCTCGAGCGGGAGCTCGCCGCTTTCTGCGGTTTCGAGGCCGCGCTCGTGCTGTCCTCGGGATACGCGGCCAATCTCGCCGCCGTCACCGCGCTCAGCGGCCGGGGCACGCTGGTCGTGTCCGACGCCGGGAACCATGCCTCGATCGTCGACGGCTGCCGGCTCTCGCGCGCCGAGACCGCCGTGGTCCCGCACGCCGACCCGGACACCGCCCGCAAGACGCTCGCCGCGCACGAGGGCCGGGCCCTGCTGGTCAGCGACTCGGTGTTCTCCGTGGACGGGGACGCCGCCCCGCTCGCCGAGTACGCCGCCGCCTGCCGGGACGAGCGCGCGGCCCTGGTCGTCGACGACGCCCACGGGCTGGGTGTCCTGGGCGAGGGCGGCCGCGGCGCGCTGCACGCGGCCGGGCTCGCGGGCGCGCCCTATGTGGTCGCCACCCTGACCCTCTCGAAGTCCCTGGGCAGCCAGGGCGGAGCCGTGCTCGGCCCGGCCAGGGTGATCAGGCACCTGGTCAACACCGCGCGCACCTTCATCTTCGACACCGGACTGGCCCCGGCCGCCGCCGGAGCGGCGCTGGCGAGCCTGCGCCTGCTCCAGCGCGAACCGGAGCGCGCGGACCGCGCCCGCGAGGTGGCCGCCCAGCTGTTCGGGCGGCTCACCGCGTCCGGCCTGACCGCGGCCCGGCCGGACGCGGCCGTGGTGTCGGTACGGGCCCCGTCGGCGTCGGCGGCACTGCGCTGGGCCGCCGACTGCCGCGAGGCGGGTCTGTTCGTGGGGTGCTTCCGCCCGCCGTCGGTGCCGGACGGCATCTCCCGGCTGCGGCTGACCGCCCGGGCCGATCTCACGGGGGACGAGATCGATCGGGCGGTCGGGACGATCCTGGCGACCGCACCCGCGGGAGCCACGGACGGCCAGGGCCGGTAGGCCGTATCGGCCGGGGTCCCGGGCGTTTCCCGTGTGCTGGGCGTTCCCGGGTCCAGGGCGTTCCCGGGGGGTTCCGGACGGGGCTACGCGTGCGCGCCGGCCCGTACCGAGGCGAGGAAGCCGGTCCAGGCGGGCCCGGTGAAGAGCACGGCCGGGCCGTCCGTCCGCTTGGAGTCACGGACGGCCAGCAGACCGCCGTCCAGGACGGCCGCTTCCACGCAGTTGTTCATTCCGGTGCTGCGGCTGCTCCGCCGCCACCGCGCGCTGATCAGAAGTCCGCTGTTGGATAAGGGGGTTGCGGACACGGGGGTGCCTCCTTACGCGTCGTCAGCGAGTGAGCTGATGAGATCCGACGAGTCCTGGGGCGGGAGGGCGTGCGCCTGGATGGTGCGGAACGCGGCGCCGTACGCCTCAAGGTCTTCCTTCCGCTCCAGATAGAGGCTACTCGTCAAATGGTCGAGTACCACCACATCCAGATCAGCGATGTCCGGAAATGAAAAAATGACGAACGGTCCGGTCAGGCCGAGATGCCCTCCGACGCTGAACGGAAGTACTTGCAGGCGTACTTGCGGCAGTTTCGACACCTCCGCCAGGTGTCGCAATTGCTCGGCCATCACCCCGGGGCCGCCGATCTGCCGGCGCAGCACCGCCTCGTCCAGTACGGCGCTCAGCTCCAGCGGGGGATCGGCCCGCAGCACCGACTGCCGGGCCAGCCGTACGTCGACCAGCGCGTCCACCTTCGGCTCCGGCAGCCCGCCCAGCGCGGCCCGGGTCACGGCCCGCGCGTACCCGGGGGTCTGCAGCAGCCCCGGCACCACGGACAGCTCCACCGTGCGGGCCGATCTGGCCCCCGCCTCCAGGCTGATGAAGTCCCGGTACTCCTGCGGCAGCAGCCCCCGGTAGTCGTGCCACCACTGGCGCCCGCGCCCGGTGTCGCCCGATGGCCCGGGGCCGGCGGCCGAGGCCGACAGCGCCTCCAGCAGCGCGCGCTGCTCCGGGCTCACGATCTCCCCGTAGGCGTCGAGCAGGAGCCGGATGTCCTCCGGCTTCACGCCGCTGCGGCCTGTCTCGATGCGGCTGATCTTCGACTGGTGCCATCCCATGATCCGGGCCGCCTCACCACTGGTGAGTCCGGACCGGTCACGCAGGGCACGCAGTTCCTCGCCGAGCTTGCGTCGGCGCACCGCGGGACCGTGCTGCACACCCGCCTCCTTCCACCGGCACAGCTCGCACCAGTCTGCCGTCCAAATACGCTCTTCCGTAGCAGAGTTCACCGCAACGAGCGACAGATATATGCATATCTTGGGGGAAAGGCAGATGTGACGGCACGATGGGTGGCACTCTGGCGTCCAGCACAGATCCGGGGCTTTTCGCCCCGGTGGGAAAGGGACCGTCGCCATGGCAGATCACCAGGAAGCATCCGTCACTCTGCCGAGCGATCCCGCCTCGGTCGCCACTGCCCGGCGCTATGTCGCGGAGGTACTGGGCGAGTGGGGACTCCCCGATGACGCCGACACCGCGGACAGCGTCCGGCTGATCGTCTCGGAACTCGCCACCAACGCCGTGCAGCACACTTTCGGCCAGTCGCCCACCTTCACCGTCGACGTCCGGCTGGAGCGCCAGGAGTGGTTGCGCGTCGGGGTGACCGACAGCCATCCGCGCTGGCCCAAGCGGCTCCCGGCCGCCGTCCAGCAGGACAACGGCCGGGGCATGGTCATCATCCGCTGGCTGACGGCGGAGGCCGGCGGCCGGCTCTCGGTCACCCCGACCGAGGACGGCGGCAAGACGGTGTGGATCGCGCTGCCCTGGAGCGTCGGGGCCCCGGCGCGGAGCGCCACCGGCCGCTGACCTGCGGGACCGCGGCCCGGACCCGGACGGAGGCCCGGAGCCGGACGGGGGCTCGGCCCCGGAGGCGGCTGCCGCTCAGGCGAGGCCGCGTTCGACCGCGCTGCGTTCGATGCACAGCTCGTTGCCCTCGGGGTCGGCGAGCACGACCCAGCCCGCGACACCGTCCGCGTCGCGGCGGTCGTCCACGAGCTTCGCGCCGAGCCCGATCAGGCGCTCGACGGTCTCGTCCCGGGTGCCGGCGGGCGGCTGGATGTCCAGGTGGACCCGGTTCTTCACGGACTTGGCGTCCGGGACCCGGATGAACAGCAGGCCCGGCACCTCGGGCCGGCCGGACTCCAGCATGACCTCGTCGTCCCCCTCGACGTCGTCGGGGTGGAAGGTGAAGCCGGTCACCGCGGACCAGAACTCGGCGACCCGGTAGGGGTCGAGGGCGTCGAAGGTGATGTGCCGGACGGGGTTGACGAACATCTGTCTCCTCGATGGGGAATCCGCGTGCGGAGCCGTATACGGAATCGGGCCCGCGGCGCACCGGAGTTGAACCGGGTACCTGCCCGAAACGTGGGTTAACTCAGCGGTAAAGCAGAGCGCTTAGCGTGGCGGCCACGTTCGACCGCCAATGATCATCCATGATCCGGTAAAGCCGTGGTGGTCGGGGCGGAAAGTCTTGCCCGGCGTTGGGCAAGACTCGGTCGGTTCGGATATGCGCAGGTCAACAAAGTGTTGAAGCTCGATAGGGTCGCCCCGCTCCATGTTGATCTTGTCCCGGAAGCTTGGTGATACGAGTGCAACTGACACCGCACGAGCAGGAAAGACTGCTCATCCACGTGGCCGCGGACGTGGCCGAGAAGCGACGGGCGCGCGGGGTCCGCCTCAACCATCCGGAGGCGGTCGCGCTGATCACGTCGCACCTCCTGGAGGGGGCCCGCGACGGCCGGACCGTGGCCGAGCTGATGGCCTCGGGCCGCACCGTCCTGACCCGCGAGGAGGTCATGGAGGGCATCCCCGAGATGATCCACGACGTCCAGGTCGAAGCGACCTTCCCGGACGGCACCAAGCTCGTCACGGTCCACGACCCGATCGTCTGAAACGGAGTACCCCCGCATGATCCCCGGCGAAATCGCCTTCGGGGACGGCCCGGTACCCCTCAACGAGGGCCGTCCCGTCACCCGTCTCACCGTACTCAACGCCGCCGACCGGCCGGTCCAGGTCGGCTCCCACTACCACTTCGCCGAGGCCAATCCCGGCCTCGACTTCGACCGCCCCGCCGCCCGCGGGCTGCGTCTCAACATCGCCGCCGGTACGGCCGTCCGCTTCGAGCCGGGCATCCCGGTCGCGGTGGAACTCGTACCGCTGGGCGGACTGCGTACGGTGCCGGGGCTGCGCGGCGAGACCGGAGGGCCGCTCGATGGCTGAGCTCTCCCGGCAGGTGTACGCCGACCTCTTCGGGCCGACGGCCGGTGACCGGATCCGGCTCGCCGACACCGACCTCTTCGTCCGGATCGAGGAGGACCTCAGCGGCGGCCCCGGGCGGGCCGGCGACGAGGCCGTCTTCGGCGGCGGCAAGGTCATCCGCGAATCCATGGGACAGGCCCGTACCACCCGGGCCGAGGGCGCCCCCGACACCGTGATCACCGGGGTCGTCGTCCTCGACCACTGGGGCATCGTCAAGGCCGACCTCGGCATCCGCGACGGCCGGATCTGCGGCATCGGCAAGGCGGGCAACCCCGACACCATGGACGGGGTCGACCCCGCCCTGGTCATCGGACCCGAGACCGAGATCATCGCCGGCAACGGGAAGATCGTCACCGCCGGCGCCATCGACGCCCACGTGCACTTCATCTCCCCGACGATCATCGAGGAGGCGCTCGCCTCGGGGATCACCACCCTCGTCGGCGGCGGCACCGGACCGGCCGAAGGGAGCAAGGCCACCACCGTCACCCCCGGGCCCTGGCACCTTGCCCGGATGTTCGCGGCGCTGGAGGCCTACCCGGTCAACATCGGCCTGCTCGGCAAGGGCAACACCATGTCCCGCGAGGGGATGTACTCCCAACTGCGCGGCGGCGCCCTTGGATTCAAGATCCACGAGGACTGGGGGGCCACCCCCGCCGTCATCGACGCCTGCCTCCGGGTGTGCGAGGAGACCGGCGCCCAGGTCGCCATCCACACCGACACCCTCAACGAGGCCGGCTTCGTCGCCGACACGCTCGCCGCCATCGCCGGGCGGACCATCCACTCCTACCACACCGAGGGCGCGGGCGGCGGGCACGCCCCCGACATCATCACCGTGGTCTCCGAGCCCAACATCCTGCCCAGCTCCACGAACCCCACCCGGCCGCACACCGTCAACACCGTCGAGGAACACCTCGACATGCTGATGGTCTGCCACCACCTCAACCCGGCCGTCCCCGAGGACCTCGCCTTCGCCGAATCGCGGATCCGCCCCTCGACCATCGCCGCCGAGGACATCCTCCACGACCTCGGGGCCATCTCGATCATCTCCTCCGACTCCCAGGCCATGGGCCGCGTCGGCGAGGTCGTGCTGCGCACCTGGCAGACCGCCCACGTGATGAAGAAGCGCCGCGGCTTCCTCCCCGGCGACGGCCCCGCCGACAACCACCGGGCCCGACGCTACGTCGCCAAGTACACGATCAACCCCGCCGTGGCCCAGGGGCTCGCCCGCGAGATCGGCTCGGTCGAGACCGGCAAACTCGCCGACCTCGTGCTGTGGAACCCGGCCTTCTTCGGAGTCAAGCCCGAACTCGTCATCAAGGGCGGCCAGATCGCCTACGCGCAGATGGGCGACGCCAACGCCTCCATCCCCACGCCGCAGCCCGTCCTGCCCCGGCCCATGTTCGGCAGCCACGGCCGCGCGCCCGGCCTGAACTCCCTGAACTTCACCGCGCAGGCCGCCCTCGACGACGGACTGCCCGAACGGCTCGGACTGGGCAAGCAGTTCGTGGCCATCGAGAGCACCCGCGAGCTGAGCAAGGCCGACATGCGGAACAACGACGCCCTGCCGAGGGTCGAGGTCGACGCCGACACCTTCACCGTCACCATCGACGGGGAGGCCGTGGAACCGGCGCCCGCGGCGGAACTGCCCATGGCCCAGCGCTATTTCCTGTTCTGAGAAGAGGTCCCTGCCGATGAGCCGCGCCGCGCTGCTCGTCCTCGCCGACGGCCGCTTCCCTGCCGGGGGCCACGCCCACTCCGGCGGGGCCGAGGCCGCCTGCAAGGCGGGCCGGATCCATGACGCCGCCACCCTGGAGGACTTCTGCCGGGGCCGGCTGCACACCGCCGGCCTCACCGCCGCCGCGCTCGCCGCGGCCGCCGCCCTCGGGCTCGACCCGGCCGTGCTCGACGCCGCCGCCGACGCCCGTACCCCCTCGCCGGCGCTGCGCACCGCGACCCGGCGGCTCGGGCGGCAGCTGATGCGCGCCGCCCGGGCCACCTGGCCCGCCGCCGAACTCGACGCCCTGGCCGCGGCGTTCCCGCGCGGCGCCCACCAGCCCGTGGTGCTCGGCGTCACCGCCCGGGCGGCCGGGCTCGGGCCCGGGGACGCCGCGCACGTGGCGGCGTACGAGAGCGTCGGCGGGCCCGCCACCGCGACCGTGCGGCTGCTGGGCCTGGACCCCTTCGAGGCGAGCGGGGTGCTGGCCCGGCTCGCCCCCGAGCTCGACGCCGTCGCGGCCCGGGCGGAGCGGGCCGCTCTGAGGGCCCGCTCGCAGGGCCCGGACGCGCTGCCCGCGGCCTCCTCCCCGCTGCTGGACATCTCGGCGGAGGTCCATGCCGACTGGCCGGTCCGCCTCTTCGCTTCCTGACCCCCTGACCTCCCGACGTCCCGACCTCCTGGCCTCCTGGCCTCTTGAAGGAGACACCCCCCATGCACCTCGACCACGCCGTGGCCCACCCCCACCGGCACACCCACAGCGCCGATCCCCTTCGGCCGGACGGCACCCGGCGGGCCCTGCGCATCGGACTCGGCGGACCCGTCGGCTCCGGCAAGACGGCCACCGTCGCCGCCCTGTGCCGTGCGCTGCGCACCGAACTGTCCATGGCCGTCGTCACCAACGACATCTACACCCGCGAGGACGCCGAGTTCCTGCTCCGCGAGGCCGTCCTGCCGCCCGAGCGGATCACCGCCGTCGAGACGGGGGCCTGCCCGCACACCGCCATCCGCGACGACATCTCCGCCAACCTGGAGGCCGTGGAGGAACTGGAGGACGCCTTCCGGGACAACGGCCGACTGGACCTGATCCTCGTCGAGTCCGGCGGGGACAACCTCACCGCCACCTTCTCCCGCGGACTCGTCGACGCCCAGATCTTCGTCATCGACGTGGCCGGCGGGGACGACATCCCCCGCAAGGGCGGCCCCGGCGTCACCACCGCCGACCTCCTCGTCGTCAACAAGACCGACCTCGCCCCCCACGTCGGCTCCGACCTCGACCGGATGGCCCGCGACGCCGCCGCACAGCGCGGCGAACTCCCCGTCGCCTTCCAGTCGCTGCGCGGCCCCGAAGGGGTCGGCCCGGTGGCCGCCTGGGTGCGCGAGCGGATCGCCGCCTGGTCCCCGCGGTGAGCGGCACGACCACCACCGGCACGACCACCAGCACCGGCACGGCGCCGGCGCCCGCGGCGCCCCCGGTGCCACCGCCGCCTCTGACGCCCCCGACGCCCCCTGCGGGCCTGCGGGCCACCGCCCGCATCCACGCCGTGGCCGACGGGCGGGGCGGCACCGCCCTGCCGCTGCTCGCCGGGGAGGGGCCGCTCGCGCTGCGCCGCACCCGCTCGTCGTCGGGGGCGGAGGCCGGGGTCATGCTGGTCGGCGCGATGACCGCCCCCCTCGGCGGCGACCACCTCACCGTCGAGGCCACCGCCGGTCCCGGGGCCCGCCTCGCCCTCGCCTCGGCGGCGGCCACCCTGGCACTGCCCGGCCGGTCCGGCGAGCCCGCGCGCTACGACGTGCACCTCACCCTGGAGGACGGTGCGTCGCTGCGGTGGCTGCCCGAGCCGCTGGTCTCGGTGCGCGGCAGCGACCTGAGGGTGCGCACCCGCGTCCGACTCGCCCCCACGGCACGGCTGGTGCTGCGCGAGGAGCAGGTACTGGGCCGCACCGGGGAGGCCCCGGGCCTGCTGCGCAGCCGCCTCACCGTCGAGAGCGGGGGCCGCCCGCTGCTGGACCAGGAGCTCGCCTGCGGTCCCGGCGCGCCCGGCGGCTGGGACGGTCCGGCGGGCCTGGCCGGACACCGGGCGCTCGGCCAACTCCTCGTCGTGGACCCGGCCTTCGCCGCGCAGCCGCCCGCCGCGGCGGTGCTGGGGGAGTTCGCGGCGGTGACACCGCTGGCCGGTCCGGCCGTCCTGGTGACGGCCCTGGCCGCGGACGCCCTGCGGGTGCGCGAGCTGCTCGACGCGGCCTGCCGTACCTACGGGTGGTGAAAGCGGGACGCATCAGACACCGCTCAGCGGTACACGCCTCGCCGGTTATCGGGTTGGCAAAGAAGTCGATCCGACCCTGTCGCCGGGTCCCGCCCAGACGACAGGATCCCCCTGCACGCCGACGACCGAACCCGACCAACCCGGCCGCCCACGGCGGCACCTGACGCAGGGGGAACAACCACGTGATACGCAACGCGGCGCTGGGGAGCGCCGCCACACTGATCACCGGCACACTCGCGGCGAGCCTGCTGCTGGCCCCGCCGGCCGCGGCGACCTCCGCCGGCAGTGACGGCAGGCTGCCGGAGGCGCTGGGCGTTCAGATCGCCGCCGCCCGCGCCGCCCGTGCCGGGATCGACTGGAAGGACTGCCCGGCGGACTGGGGCTTCGAGAAGCCCATCCAGTGCGGCTGGGTGAAGGTTCCGCTCGACTACGCGAAGCCGTACGGCAAGACCATCGACATCGCCGTCGACCGGATCGGCAGCACGGGGACCAAGGAGGAGCGCCAGGGCGCGCTCGTCTACAACCCCGGCGGCCCCGGTGGTTCCGGCATGCGCTTCCCGCGCCGCGTCACCACCAAGAGCCCGCTGTGGGTCAACACCTCCAAGGCCTACGACTTCGTCGGCTTCGACCCGCGCGGCGTCGGCCACTCGGCGCCGATCTCCTGCATCGACCCGCAGGAGTTCGTCAAGGCCCCGAAGGCCGACCCGGTCCCGGACACCGAGGCCGACAAGCGCGCCCAGCGCAAGCTCGCCGCCGAGTACGCGGACGGCTGCAAGGAGCGCAGCGGCGAGATGCTGCCGCACATGACCACGCCGAACACCGCGCGCGACCTCGACGTGGTCCGGGCCGGCCTCGGCGAGAAGAAGCTGAACTACCTCGGCGTGTCCTACGGCACCTACCTGGGCGGGGTCTACGCGACCCTCTTCCCGACCCACGTGCGCCGCATGATCGTCGACAGCGTGGTGGACCCGTCGCAGGACAACATCTGGTACGAGGCCAACCTCGGCCAGGACGTCGCCT
The DNA here is from genome assembly GCF_016755875.1 of Streptomyces spororaveus. Taxonomy (NCBI): domain Bacteria; kingdom Bacillati; phylum Actinomycetota; class Actinomycetes; order Kitasatosporales; family Streptomycetaceae; genus Streptomyces; species Streptomyces spororaveus. Next base: position 7,103,573 of record NZ_BNED01000005.1, read on the forward strand.
TCCAGATGCGCTGGAACGACTGGCAGGACTGGGTCGCCAAGAACGACGCGGCCTTCCACCTCGGCGACACCCGCGCCAAGGTCGAGGCCCGCTACCAGAAGCTGCGCGCCAAGGCCAAGGCCGCCCCGCTCGGCGGGGTCGTCGGACCGGCCGAGCTCATCGGCTTCTTCCAGGGCGCCCCGTACTACGACTCCTCCTGGGTGCCCGTCGCCCAGACCTGGGCGGCGTACGAGGCCGGTGACGAGCAGGCGCTCGTCGACGCCATCGCCCCGGACATGACGGACGTCAAGGGCAACGCGGCCGCGGAGAACGGCAACGCCGTCTACACCGCGGTCGAGTGCGCCGACGCCAAGTGGCCCACCAGCTGGTCCAAGTGGGACCGGGACAACACCAAGCTGCACCAGAAGTACCCGTTCCTGACCTGGTCCAACGCCTGGATGAACCTGCCCTGCGCCACCTGGAAGGCCAAGCAGAGCACCCCGATCGCCGTCGGCGCCAAGCGCGGGCTGCCGCCCGTACTGATCGTCCAGTCCGAGCGGGACGCGGCCACGCCGTACAAGGGTGCGGTCGAGCTGCACCGCAGCCTCGCCGGCTCGCGTCTGATCACCGAGAAGGGCGCCGGCTCGCACGGTGTCACCAGCCTGGTGAACCCCTGCATCAACACCCGGGTGGACAGCTACCTGCTCACCGGCAAGGTCGACGCCAAGGACGTGACGTGCACCCCGCACGCCACCCCCGTGGCACCGGCCCCGGCCGCGGCGAAGTCCCTGTCCTCCGACGCCCCGGCCGAGTCCTCGGTCCTCCCGGCGCCGGAGGAGCTCCCCGCCGTCCGGTAAGGACCGGCGGGAACGAGCGGACGAGCGGGAGAGGGCTCAGCGCGCGGTGCGCCGGGCCTTCTTCCGCTGTTCCTCCTCCTCGGCCTTGACCTCGGCCGCGTACCGGTCGACGTACTCCTGGCCCGACAGCCCGAGGATCGCGTACATGATCTCGTCGGTGACCGCCCGCAGGACGGCGCGCTCGCCCTCCATCCCGGCGTACCGGGAGAACTCCATCGGCTCGCCGAAGCGGATCGTCACCCGGCGGATCTTCGGGATCTTCTTCCCGGGCGGCTGGATCTCGAAGGTGCCGACCATCGCGCAGGGGATCACGGGCACCCCGGCGCCGAGGGCCATCGCGGCCACCCCCACCTTGCCCTTGTAGAGCCGCCCGTCGTGCGAGCGCGTCCCCTCCGGATAGATCCCGAGCAGCTCCTCCTTGGCCAGCACGCCCAGGCCCTCGCGCAGGGCCGCCTGTCCGGCGTTCTTGCCGGAGCGGTCCACGGGGATCTGCCCGGCGCTGCGGAAGAAGAACGCGGTGAGCCGGCCCTTGACCCCGGGGCCGGTGAAGTACTCCGCCTTCGCGAGGAAGGTGATCCGCCGCTTGAGGATGGCGGGCATCAGGAAGTGGTCGGAGAAGGACAGGTGGTTGCCCGCGACGATCGCGGCACCCTCGGCCGGGATGTTCTCCAGACCCTCGATCCGCGGTCTGAACAGCAGCCGCAGCAGGGGGCCGAGCAACACGTGCTTGAGCAAGTGGTAGAACACCAGGCCGCTCCCGTCGATATCCCGTTGTCACGTCCAGTTTACGGACGGTGAGCCGTGGGATGCAGGGGGCGGAGGGGACCTTGCTCAGACATTGCGCGTGGCGGCCATCCCGGCGGTCAGCAGCCCCAGCACCACCCAGCCGAACCACAGCCAGCCGTTGCTGCCGAGGGCCACGGAATACGCGGCGACGGCCACCAGGGCGGCGAAGGTCATGACTGCCATCGCCTTAACGGATCCGGTCATGCCCCATGGTGGCGCGCGAAGGCGGTGTCGCGCTACTGGCCACGCGCTTGGAGCGACGCCAGATACGCGTTGTACGCCTCCAGCTCCTTGTCACCGCTGCGGTCCTCGGCCCGGTCGGACCGGCGCGCGGCCCGCTGTTCGGAGTGGTACCACTGGTAGACGAGGGCGATCAGGACCAGGACCGAAGGGATCTCGCTGAAGGCCCAGGCGATGCCGCCGCCCCACTGCTGGTCGAGCAGCGGGTCGATGCCGAGGGACGCCGGCGGGTTCGCGTACGTCTTGATCATCGGCTGGCTCGCCATCATCAGGGCGATGCCGAAGAAGGCGTGGAAGGGCATGCCCGCGAACAGCTCCAGCATCCGCATCACGTAGCCCGGCCGGTGCGGGCCCGGGTCGATGCCCATGATCGGCCAGAAGAAGATCAGGCCGACGGCGAGGAAGTGCACCATCATCGCGATGTGCCCGGTCCGGCTCTCCATCAGGAAGTCGAAGAGCGGCGTGAAGTACAGGGCGTAAAGGCTCGCGATGAACATCGGGATCGTGAAGGCCGGGTGCGTGATCACCTTCATGTACCGGCTGTGCAGCAGCATCAGCAGGAGCTCGCGCGGCCCCTTGTGACCGCGGGCGGCGGGCGGCAGCGCGCGCAGCGCCAGCGTCACCGGTGCGCCCAGCAGCACCAGGATCGGGGTGACCATGCTGATCACCATGTGCTGCACCATGTGCACGCTGAACATGACCATGCCGTAGTCGTTCAGCTTGGTGCACATCACGAGGAGCACGGTCAGCACGCCCACGGTGAAGGCGGTGGTCCGGCCCGGCGGCCACGCGTCCCCGCGCCGGCGCAGCCGCAGCACGCCCCACCCGTACAGGGCGAGCGCGGCCAGCGAGCCGATCAGGAAGAAGGCGTCGAAGGAGAACTCCAGCCCGCGCCCGAGAGTGAACGGCGGCAGGTCCATGTCCATGTGCATGTCCATGCCGTGCCCGCTGTGATCCATCTGTTCACTCCCTTGACCGTGCTGCCCCACCACACTAGTGCCGCCCCCGCACGCTCGTGCGCGCGGGGGCGGCCCAGGGCAAAAGGGACACGCGAAAGGGCGTTACAGAACGGTCTGCGCCTCGTCGTACCGCTCGGCCGGAACCGTCTTGAGGGTCGAGGTCGCCTCGGAGAGCGGCACCATCACGATGTCCGTCCCGCGCAGCGCGGTCAGCATGCCGAACTCGCCCCGGTGCGCCGCCTCCACCGCGTGCCAGCCGAAGCGGGTGGCGAGGACCCGGTCGTACGCGGTGGGCGTACCGCCGCGCTGGACGTGGCCCAGGATCACCGGCCGGGCCTCCTTGCCCAGGCGGTTCTCCAGCTCCACGGCGAGCCGGTTGCCGATGCCGGCGAACCGCTCGTGGCCGTAGATGTCCTTGCCGCGCTCCTCGAAGTCCATCGAGCCGGGCTTGGGCTTGGCGCCCTCGGCGACCACGACGATCGCGAACCTCTTGCCCGCCGAGAAGCGCTCGCCGACGATCTCCGTCAGCTCGTCGATGTCGAACGGGCGCTCCGGGACGACGATCGCGTGCGCGCCGGCCGCCATACCCGAGTGCAGGGCGATCCAGCCGGTGTGGCGGCCCATGACCTCCACGACCATCACGCGCTGGTGGGACTCGGCAGTGGTCTTCAGCCGGTCCAGCGCCTCCGTGGCGACCCCGACGGCGGTGTCGAAGCCGAAGGTGACGTCGGTGGAGGCGATGTCGTTGTCGATGGTCTTCGGGACCCCGACGATCGGCAGACCGGCCTCGGAGAGCAGGTGCGCGGCCTTCAGGGTGCCCTCGCCGCCGATCGGGATGATCGCGTCGAGGCCGAGGTCCGCGACATGGCCGCGGGCGCGCTCCACACCGTCGCGCAGGTGCGCGGGCTGGACCCGGGAGGAGCCGAGGATGGTGCCACCGCGGGCGAGGATGCCTCCGACGGCGTCGAGGTCGAGCTTGCGGTAGTCCGCCTCCAGCAGGCCCTTCCAGCCGTCGAGGAAGCCGATCACCTCGTCGCCGTGGTCGACGACGGCACGGTGCACGACGGAGCGGATGACGGCATTGAGACCGGGGCAGTCGCCACCGGAAGTGAGCACACCTATGCGCATGGCAGGAACGGACCTTTGCAACGTGGGCCGACGACCGGACCACGTCGTCCGGTTGGAACTACGGCCACCCTACAAGCGGTGGAGAGGTGGACTGAACCATCCTCCACATGCTGGTCGTACTCGTCGTGCGAAACCACGTCGGCCCGGTTCCCCCTAGGGAAAACCGGGCCGAACAGATGATGGCGGGGCCGCCCCGATGAGCGGTCCGCGGGGCGCTACGCGGGCTGCGTCGCGGCGGCGATGCGCTCCGCGCGCAGCGCCTCGTACCACCGGTCGTCTATGGCCGGCAGCGCGTTCACGTCGAGGGCCAGCTTCAGCAGCAGGTCCGCGATCTGAGGGTTGCGGGCCATCACGGGACCGTGCATGTACGTGCCGAACACCGTGTCGTTGTACGCGCCTTCGGTGCCGTCACCGGTGCCGTTGCCACGGCCCATGGTCACCCGGGCGAACGGCTTGGCCGTCGGGCCGAGGTGGGTCACGCCCTGGTGGTTCTCGAAGCCCGTCAGCTGCGGCAGGCCCAGGCGCGGGTCGATGTCCGCGAGGACGTCGCCGACGCACCGCTCGCCCTCGCCGCGCAGGGTGACGACGTCCAGCAGGCCGAGGCCCTCCTGGCGCTGGCCCTGGTCGTTGACGAACTCCTTGCCGAGGATCTGGTACCCGGCGCAGACGGAGAAGACGATCGCCCCGTTCGAGACGGCCCGCTCCAGACCGCCGTCACGCAGCAGACGCTCCGCGGCCAGGCGCTGCGGCCGGTCCTCGCCGCCACCGATCAGGTAGATGTCGCCCGAGGTGGGGATCGGCTGGTCGCTGCGCACGTCCACGCGCTGCACGTCCAGGCCGCGCTGGCGGGCCCGGCGCTCCACCACGAGGGCGTTGCCCTGGTCTCCGTACGTGCTCAGCAGGTCCGGGTAGACCCACACCAGACGCAGGCTGTTGTCGCTCATGCTCTTGTCCTTTATGGGTACTAGTTGCCGACGCGGCGGCGCACGTCCTGGAAGGCGGTGTAGTTGGCGATCAGCTCGATCTGTCCGGGCGGCGCGAGCTGCACGGCCTCGTCGAGGGTCTCGCACACCCGGAACTCCAGGCCCGCCACCTCCAGGCGGACCGCGAGGTCCAGCTTGCGGTCACCGATCACGAAGATCGGGTGTCCGGCCAGGCGCGGGTAGTCCACGTCCCACAGCCAGGAGGTGTCCGTGCCGTCGGCGCCGCGCGCGTTCACCGAGAGGATCACCGGGGTCGGCGGGGGATCGATCAGCGAAAACGTTTCGAGCCAGCCCGCCGGGTTCTTCGCGAGCAGCAGCCGCAGCTCACGGCCCTGGAAGGTGACCACGTCGTAGCGGCCGGCGACGGCCTGCACCTGGTACATCCGCTCCAGCGCGACCTGCGGCGGGACGCCGAAGACGGCGGCCACGGCGGCCGAGGTCGCGGCGTTGGCCTTGTTGGCGCGGCCGGGCAGCTGGAGGTGGATCGGCCAGGCCGAGCCGTGCGGGTCCAGGACGTGGTCGCCGGAGAGCACCCAGGTCGGGGTCGGGCGCCGGAATCCGCACTCCCCGCAGAACCAGTCGTCGCCGGGGCGCTGCATGACGCCACCGCAGGAGGGGCACGACCAGGCGTCGTCCTTCCACTCCTGGCCGGCCGCCACCCACACCACGTTCTGGGAGGAGGAGGCGGACCACACGATCAGCGGGTCGTCGCAGTTGGCGACGATGACCGCCTTGGAGCCCTGGAGGCCCTCGCGCCACTTCTCCGCGAGCATGCGGGTCTCGGCGGCGCGGTCCAGCTGGTCGCGGGAGAGGTTGAGCAGGGCGATCACCTTGGGGGTGACGTCCCGGGCCACTCCGGCCAGGTATTTCTCGTCGACCTCGATGACGCCGTACTTCGCGTCCGAGCCACCGGCCAGCGCGGAGGTGATGCCGGCCGGCATGTTGGCGCCGAGGGCGTTGGAGACGACCGGACCGCTGGCCCGCAGGGCCTCCGCGATCAGCCGGGTCGTCGTGGTCTTGCCGTTCGTCGCGGAGACGAGGACGACATCGAGATGTTGCGCCAGCGCGCCGAGAAGATCGGGGTCGAGCCTGAGTGCGACCTTGCCACCGATCACCGATCCGCTTCCGCGTCCCGCGGCCCGCGACACCGCCGCCGCGGCCTTGCCCGCCGTCACGGCCAGCTTGGCCCGCGGCGAAAGCGGCTCCGTGTTGCCTGCCATCGTCCCTTGTCCTCCTTGCGTCGGTCGGCCCCAGCCTATCCAGTACCGGCCGGAGCCTTGACCGCGGCGCCCCCGCCCCGCCGCGGATCTCCTCATATAGTCGCCCGTCGTAGGGTTGAGGCCATGCGACAGCGCCTCATCCCCGGTACCACCGGCCTCGTCCGCACCATGAGCCTGCTGGGTGATCCGGTGCTCCGTTCCGCGTGCGCGGAAGTCACCGCATTCGGCCCGGATCTCGACCGGCTCATCGAGGACATGTTCGCCACGATGTACGCCGCCGAGGGGGTCGGGCTCGCCGCGAACCAGATCGGCGTCGGACAGCGGGTGTTCGTCTACGACTGCCCCGACGACGAGGAGGTCCGACACGTCGGGCACATCGTCAACCCGCGGTTGGTGAGCGCCGACGGGGACGAGTTCCGCGGGCCGGAGGGATGCCTGTCCCTGCCGGGGCTGGAGGCGGGGACGGTCCGCTTCGACCACGCGGTGGTGGAGGGCGTGACGTCGGACGGGGCGCCGGTGCGGATCTCGGGGACGGGGTTCTTCGCGCGGTGCCTCCAGCACGAGTGCGACCACCTCGACGGGACGGTGTACGCGGACCGCGTGACGGGCCTGCGGGCCCGCCGCCTGCGGCGCGCCATCCGGAAGACCCCCTGGGGAGCCAAGGGTATGTCCAGCCTCGCCGGCGCTTGAGGCGCGGGGTCCGGGGCGGCGCCCCCGGAAACCCGTCTCCGCCGGGCACCGGGCTCCGCCCGGACCCCGCCTCAAACGCCGGCGGGGCTGGGTCTGGCTAGAAGCCCGGGCCGTCCTCGCGGTTGCCGGCGTTGGCCAGGCGGCCCCAGAGGAGGTCGGTGAGGCCGGCGACCAGGTCCGCGCGCTCGCAGGGGCGTTCGCCCAGCCACCAGTCGCCCGCCGCGTGCATCATGCCGACGATGCCGTGGCCCCAGATCCGGGCGAGGCGTTCGCCCCCCGGGCCGAGGTCCACCCGCTCGCCGATCACCTCGGCCAGCTCCTCGCCGAGCCTGCGCAGCAGCGGTGCCGAGTGCAGGCCGACGTCGAAGCCGCGTTCCGCGCTGTGGGAGTCCTCGGCCGGGTGCATGAGGAAGCGGTAGACCTGCGGGCGGGCCTCGATGGCGGCGAGATAGGTGTCGAGGGTCGCCTCCACCCGGCGGCGCCGCTCGGCGGGGGCGTCGAGCGCCGCCCGCAGCGAGTCGAGCAGGGCGTCGGTGTGCCGGACGGCCAGGGCCTGGTAGAGGCCCGCCTTGTCCCCGAAGTGCCGGTAGAGGATGGGCTTGGTGATGCCGGCCTCCGCCGCGATCGCGTTCATGGAGGCCTTGGGGCCGTCCCTGAGCACGACCCGGTCGGCGGCTTCGAGCAGCTCCCGACGGCGGCGTTCGGCCGCTCCCGGCTCGCCGGCCTGCTGAGTGGTCTCCATGACGTGTTTCTCTCCCCGCCCTTGCGATGTGCGTGACGCCCACGCAACGTAACACCCCGCACACCCTGTCGATCGACTCGGCGGTCGCCCCGTCCGCGTCACGGCCGGTGCGGGCGGTGCTTGACAGTGCTTACTCGCCAGTAACAGACTGTGGTCTTCGCGTAGGTTACCGCTAGTAACTTCCGCAGGGACGAGTACAGACAGGTGGAGGGGACATGGCGGAGTTCACCATGGAGCTGAACGACGACCAGAAGCAGGTGCGGGACTGGATCCACGGCTTCGCCGCCGATGTGATGCGACCCGCGGCCGCGGAATGGGACGAGCGCGAAGAGACTCCCTGGCCCGTCATCCAGGAGGCCGCCAAGGTCGGGATCTACTCGCTGGACTTCTACGCCCAGCAGTTCTTCGACCCGACGGGCCTCGGCATTCCGATGGCGATGGAGGAGCTCTTCTGGGGCGACGCGGGCATCGCGCTGTCCATCGTCGGCACCGGACTCGCGGCCATCGGCGTCGTCGCCAACGGCACCGAGGAGCAGATCGGCACCTGGATCCCGCAGATGTACGGGACCCCGGACGACGTGAAGGTCGCCGCCTTCTGCTCCTCCGAGCCGGACGCGGGCTCCGACGTCGGCTCGATGCGCACCCGCGCGGTCTACGACCAGGCCAAGGACGAGTGGGTGCTCAACGGCACCAAGACCTGGGCGACGAACGGCGGTATCGCCAACGTCCACATCGTCGTCGCGGTCGTCGATCCCGCACTGGGGACCAAGGGGCACGCCTCCTTCATCATCCCGCCGGACACCCCCGGCCTGTCCCAGGGCCAGAAGTTCAAGAAGCACGGCATCCGCGCCTCGCACACCGCCGAGGTGGTCCTGGAGGACGTGCGGATCCCCGGCTCCTGCCTGCTCGGTGGCAAGGAGAAGCTGGACGAGCGCCTCGCGCGGGCCCACGAGCGCGCCCGCAGCGGCGGGGGCGAGCGGGTGAAGAACGCGGCCATGGCCACCTTCGAGGCCTCCCGCCCGGCGGTCGGCGCGATGGCCGTCGGCACCGCGCGCGCGGCGTACGAAGTGGCCCTCGACTACGCGAAGACCCGTACGCAGTTCGGCCGCCCGATCATCGACAACCAGGGCGTGGCCTTCCAGCTCGCCGACATGCGCACGCAGATCGACGCGGCCCGGCTGCTGGTGTGGCGCGCGTCCTGGATGGCGGTGGCGGGCCGGCCGTTCGAGTCGGCGGAGGGCTCGATGTCGAAGCTCTTCGCGAGCGAGGTCGCCAAGAAGGTCACCGCCCAGGCGGTCCAGATCCTCGGCGGCAACGGCTTCACCCGTGAGTACCCGGTGGAGCGCATGCACCGGGACAGCGCCATCTACACGATCTTCGAGGGCACCAGCGAGATCCAGCGCCTGGTGATCGCCCGCACGATCTCCGGGATGCCGATCCGCTAGGACAGACACGTACAGTGCGGTGGCAGGGGAGTCCGGGCCGGCCTTCGGGTACCGGCCGGGGACTCCCCGCCTCATGTCCGCAGGCGTGTCCCGGGAGGTGGCCGGATGTGGGAGACCGCACGGTCGTGGGTCGAAGGATGGGCCGTGTGCCGGGGGATGCCCGCGCCGGTGGACGTGCCGTGGGGACTGCGGATCGGGGCCGGAGCGCCGTCCCGCGCGGTCCGTCACGTCCTGCTCGACACCGACGCCGCGACCGCCCGCGAGCTCATCGGCACGATCACCGAACCCGCCACCTGCGTCAAGGCGTTCCTCCCGGCGGGCGAGATGGACCCCTGGTTCTCGTCCGCGTGGGAGCCCACCGAGCCCTGCTTCCTGATGGCCGTCGATCTCCGCCCGTCGCGCGTGCACGTGCCGGACGGGTACACCGTCACCGTCGAGGCCGCCGGCGGTGTCATCCACGTGCGCGTCCTGAGTGCCGACGGGGACCTGGCCGCCTGCGGCCGGACGGGTCTGACCGGTACCGCCTGCGTCTTCGACCAGATCGTCACCGAACCGGCCCACCGGCGCCGCGGCCTCGGGACGGTGGTGATGGGCGCACTCACCGGCGCGGCCGCGGGGAGCGGGGCGTCCGAGGGCATCCTGGGCGCGACCGTCCAGGGCCGGGCGCTCTACGAGGCGCTGGGCTGGAAGGTCCTCGCGCCGCTGAACGGATTCGTGTACGAGCCCGTGCCCCCGTGACCGTCCACGGCGCACCGGCCTCCTCAGGGCCGCAGCAGCCGTGACCGTCCACGGCGCACCGGCCTCCTCAGGGCCGCAGCAGCCGTGTCAGGGCCCGGCCGAAGAGGAGCCGGCCCGCCGCCGCGACCACGGGGTCCAGGGCGCGGGGGAGGCCGCGCAGCCGCAGTTCCTCACGCCACTGGATCTCCGAGCCGCCCGCGGTGAGGGGGCGGATCTCGATCTCCGCCCACCCCGTCACCGTCCGGCCGCGCTTCTCCAGCCGGACCAATCCGTACAGACCCTCCGCCGGAGGCCGCCACACGACGACTTCCATGCGATCGTCGAATGTGATCCTCCTCACGCCCGTGCGCGCCGTGAAGATCGTTCCGACGTGGGTCGGGGGCTCCGTCTCGATGATCGTCCGGGTGAGCGGTACCTGGGCGCCGTGGCGCTCCCAGTCCGTGAGCATCGGCCACGCCTCGACCGGCGGCAAAGACGTGCGGTGAATGATCCGGATAGCGGGCATGAGCGCATGGTAAGCGGGCATACACACCGTGAACTGGACGGCCGAAATGGGTTCCGTCCGGGGGCGGCGATCAGTAATACTCACCGCCACCGTGGATCGCGGATTCGACCGGGTGACCACCGGCGCTCCCGCCCCACTTCGCGAGGAGGTGCGCCATGTGCTCCCACCAGCCACCCTGCCCGACCGCCGACAGCGCCGATCACGACGCCGCCCGCATCGTGGCTCCCCACCCTGAACAGGGCTGGAGCCTGCTGTGCAACGGAGTCGTGGTGTTCGACGACACCGGTGAACTGCTCCCCGACAGCCGCACGGTGGAACCCCGCCGCCCGGCCCTGGTCTGAGCGAGGAGGCAGCATGCGCCAGCAGCTGATCCGTAAGCCCGTCCCGAAGCCTGCCCCCCGAGACCTGGACCTGCGCACACCGTCGGGCAGACCCCTCCCGTACTGACGGGAGCCCAGGATTTAGGCCGTGTTCCGAACCCATCGGCCGAGACTCAGCCGGTGGGGGCGGCCGCGCCGCCCAGGAACGCCGTCTCGTAGGCGGTGTCCCCGATCGCCGCGCGGGCCTGCCGCTCGCCCTGGTCCCGCAGGGCCGTCAGCGAGGGCGAGCCCATCTGCGGCCGGCCCACCGTGCGCCACCAGGCGTGCCCGGTGCCCAGCAGCCGTGCCGCCAGTTCCCCGTCGCCCAGCCCGGCCACGGCGGCGGCCAGCAGGTCCAGGCCGAGCGCGATGCCGAAGCGGTCGCCGAGCAGCCGTTTCCCGGAGAGCATGGCCCGTACGTGCCGGGCCGCCTCCCCGTGGTCACCCAGGCCCAGCGCGGCCACCGCCAGGACGTAGTCCGCGTAGGCCCGCAGCCAGCGCTCGCCCAGCTCCACGCAGGCCTCCCGCAGGGACCGCGCCTCCTCCGTCGCCTCCTCGAAACGCCGCAGGTCGCACAGGGCGTAGCCGGTGGCCAGCTTGCACAGGAGCCAGCCGGCGCCGCTGGTCCGCCCGCCGTGGCCGGCCCGGGCCCGCGGGCCGGCGAGCTTCAGGGCCCGTACGGGGTCGCCGGGCATGAGGACCGAGACCGCGTGCAGATAGGCCGCGCGCAGCTCCCGCTCGGGATCCGCGAGCCGGGCCGCGTCGCGCGTGCACTCCTCGCCGAGCTGCCGGGCCGCGTCCATGTCGCCCTGGAGCATCGCGGTGAGCCCGAGGGCCCACATGGCCTGGTTGTACGCGGCCGCGGTGCGCGGAGCCGCCCGCAGGGCCCGTTCCAGGAAGCCGCGGCCCTCGTGCACGTGCCCGCACGCGAACCAGTAGAACCACAGGGCCCCGCTCATCTCGAGTGCCGCCGTGGGGTCGGCGGTGAGCAGGTGTTCCAGGGCGGTACGCAGCTGCGCGTGCTCGGCGGTGATCCTGCGGTACCAGTCCACCTGCCCCGGGCCCATCCAGCCCCGGTCGCCGGCCTGGGCGAGCGCCGCGTACCAGTGGGCGTGCCGGTCGGTGACGATCCCCACCTCGCCGAGCTCGCCCAGCCAGTCGTGTCCGTACTCGCGGATCGTGTCCAGCATCCGGAAGCGGGATCCGGCCCCGCGTTCCTCGATGCGCAGGACCACGGACTTGGCGGCGAGGCCGGCCAGGACCCGCTCCACCCGGGCGGCGGGCAGCGGCCCGCCCGAACAGACGGCGCGCGCCGCGGCGATGTCGAAGTCACCCGTGAAGACCGAGAGCCGGGCCCACAGCAGCCGTTCCAGCGGCTCGCACAGTTCGTGACTCCAGCCGATCGTGGTGCGCATCGTCTGGTGCCGGCGCGGCAGCGCGGCCCGGGCGTCGGACAGCACGTCGAAGCGTGCGCCGATCCGCTCGGCCATGTGCTCCAGCGTCCACAACCGCAGCCGGGCACCCGCGAGTTCCAGCGCGAGCGGGATGCCGTCCAGGCGCCGGCACACTTCGGCGGCCACCGCCGCCCGCGCGGGGTCGGCGAAGACGGCCGCCGCGCGCGCGGTCGCGGCCAGCGCGCGGGCCCGGAAGAGGGCGAGGGCGTCGCTGTCGGGTCCCTCGCAGGGCAGCGGCCGTACCTCGACGACCTCTTCGGTCGGCATGTCGAGCGGCTCACGGGAGGTGATCAGGATCGTCAACCCCGGTGCCGACTGCAGGAGTTCGCCCACGAGGTGACGGCAGTCGGCCACCAGGTGCTCACAGGTGTCCAGGACCAGGAGCAGTTCCTTGTCGGCCATCCACGCGCACAGCTCCTCGTCGGGAGGGCGCGGGGAGTGGTCGGCGAGGCCGACCGCGTGGGCGACGGTGGCGGTGAGCAGGCTCGGATCGCGCAGAGGCGACAGCTCCGCCCACCAGACGCCGTCGGGGCGTGCCTGGCGGGCGGCGGCGACGGCCCGCAGGGCGAGCCGTGACTTGCCGACACCGCCCACGCCCGTGAGGGTGACCAGTCTTCGGTCGCGCAACAGGGCGTCCAGCAGCTGGAGTTCGTGCTCCCGGCCGACGAAGCTCGCGGGTTCCGGGGGCAGGTTGCCGGGCACCGGGCAGGGGGCCGGTCCGGGATCGCCGTCCGCGGAGTCTGCCTGATTGTCATGGAACGAGTACTCACCGAACACGGATGTATTGTGCGCGATCTTCCGGTCCGGCCGCGCCGTTCAGGCCGGATCGGTGGCTTCTTTCACGCGATGAGTGTGATCCGCCGCTCCGCGGAGAAGGATCCCCAGTTGCCGTCGGGGAGTCTGGCCCGCAGTTTCACGGCCCACACCGTGCCGGGGGGCTCGGTCACCGTGAGCCGGTGTTCCGCCCGGCCGCTGGGCACCGCACCCGCTCCGAACTGGATGACCGTCGTGGGCCGTCCGTTGACGTACAGCTCGTACTCGGCGGTCGCACGGCCGGTGTCCGGGGCGGTCCAGGTCAGGGTGACGGCACCCGGGGAGGCGGTCGCGGTGAATGCGCCGGGGGCCGTACCGGGGCCGTCGCCGGAGGCGGGCGGGGTCGTCACGTCCACCGCCGGGCCGTCGGGGGAGGAGTTGTCCGCCCCGTCGCGGGCCCGGACGGTGAAGGTGTAGACGGTGTCCGGCCGGAGGTTGTCCAGGGTCGTGGCGCTCGCATCCGGTCCGGCGGTGTGGATCCGGACGCCGCCCTGGTAGACGTCGTAGGCCGTGACGCCCGTGTCGTCGGCCGCCGCGGTCCAGGACACCTGGGCGGACCGGGGCCCGGTCGCCCGGGCGGTGGTGGCGGCCGGGGGTGTGGGGGGCGTGCGGTCCTCGGCCTTGGCGGCCGGGGTGGTCACCCGGGCGGCGGGGCCGGGTCCGGAGAGGTTCCCGGCGGCGTCCTCGGCCCGGACCGTGAAGGCGTAGGCCGTCTGCGGGGTGAGGCCGGTGATGTCCACCATGGTCTTCTCGGCGGGGAGTTCACGGACCAGGCGGCCGGCTTCGAAGACCTGGTAGCCGGTCACCCCGTCCCGGTCCGCCGCCGCGTCCCACATGACGTGCGCGCTGGTGGCACTGCCGGCCTGGGCGGTCAGTCCGGCGGGGGCGGCCGGGGCCTCGGTGTCGGGCGCGGTGCAGGCGGTGAGGCCGGCGAAGCCGGTGAGGCCCGCGACGGCCAGGCGGAGGGCGAGCGTGGGGGCGCTGCGTCGCACGGGGTGCCTTCCTCGGCTGTCCTTAATGGTCTAGACATATATGGCACGGCGGGATCGGGCCCGGCAAGACCCCTGCCGCCCCCGTTCGCGCGGTCGGAAGCGGGGCCGGGACGCGGAGAGTTCGCCAAGGCCCCGCCATCCGTCACACACGGTCAACACCCGTACGGCGGACACGTCTTTCACCCGAAGGCACCCCCTCCTGCGCCACCATGGCGGCGAGTAAGGAGGTTTCGATGGTGATTTCCCTCTCGGTGGTCGTCCTGCTCCTCATCCTGGCCTGGATCTTCCTCCGCAGCGGCGGCCTCAAGTTCTCCCACGCCGTGGTCTGCGCGCTGCTCGGCTTCCACCTCGCGAGCAGCAGCATGGCCGCGACCATCCACAACGGCCTGACGGCCACCGCGAACGTGGTGTCCAGCCTCAATCCTTGATCGACTGTTGCGCCTTCGTGAATCATCCGGCCCTTCCATGGACTCCTTCAGCGGTGCGATCTAGCGTCTGGCGGCGGCGCGACATCAGACGCAATGTCAACAACGCTGAAGAGACATGGAGGAAGCCCGGATGTTCCGGAGATCGCTGAACTGCTCCGTGCTACCCGTCGTCGCCGCACTGACGGTGATGTACGGCGGCTCGCCGGCCCAGGCCGAGGAGATACCCAAGGCCCCCGGCCACCGCCTGGTCACCCACTACGACGGCGCCCCCGCGGCCGCCGCCCCGCTGCCCGGCGAGGCGCCGCCGCAGCACCCCTTCCTCGCGCCCAACGGCCGCAGCGGCATGCACGCCGACGCGGCGGGCAGCGCCACCTCCCCCTGGTCGGGGCCGCTCGGCAAGAACCCGAAGGTGACCAGCGAGAAGATCGCCGCCCTCGGCGGCGAGTGCGCGACCGCGACCTTCGACTCGGCCGGCCGGCTCGTCACCGTGTGCGGCACCTTCTCCGGCTTCAAGGTCAAGCTCCTGGACCCCCGGACACTCGCCACGCTCGCGGAACACCAGCTCCCGCAGCGCTCCTCGACGGTCGAGGCGATCACCACGCTCGACTTCGCGAAGATCTTCAAGGACACCTCGGGCGGCGCCTACTTCTACCTCGACGACCAGGACCGGGCCGTGCTGGCCGACTCCCGCCAGCACATCCTGCGCCTCGCCCACTCCCAGAACCCCGACGGCAGCTGGAAGTTCACCGTCGACAACGACTGGGACCTCACCGGGCAGGTCCCGCACGACTGCGTGACCTGGACCAATCTGTGGCCCAGCGGCACCTGCGACCCCGTCACCTCCGTGATGCCCGACTGGGACGGCCGCATCTGGTGGGTCACCCGGCAGGGCCGGGTCGGCACGGTGGATCCGGCGACCTCGCGGATCCGTTCCGTCCACCTGCGGGGCGAGGAGATCCAGAACTCCTTCTCGGTCGCCGAGGACGGTGTCTCCATCGTCTCCGACCACGCGCTGTACAGCTTCCGCGCCGCCGCCGACGGCACCCCCGAGGTGCAGTGGCGCCAGACGTACGACCGGGGCACCTCCGCCAAGCCCGGCTCCGTCAACCAGGGTTCGGGCACCACCCCGGACCTCTTCGGCCAGGGCTACGTCGCGATCACCGACAACGCCGACGACCGGATGAACGTCCTGGTCTACCGGCGGGGGGTGGACGTCCCCGCCGACGGCCGACTGGTCTGCAAGGTGCCGGTGTTCGGCTCCGGTGCCTCGACCACCGACAACTCCCTCATCACCTGGGGCAACAGCATCGTCGTCGAGAACAACTACGGCTACGAGAACCCCACCACCCTGCTGCTGGGCAAGTCCGTCGTGGGCGGAGTGGCCCGCATCGACGTCCGCGCCGACGGCAGCGGCTGCGACACCGTCTGGGAGAGCGCGATCCGCGCCCCCTCCGTGGTCCCGAAGCTCTCCACCGCGAACGGGCTGCTCTACTTCTACGAGAAGGAGCCCAACGCCTGGGGCATCGACGCCTGGTACCTCACGGCCGTGGACTTCCGCACGGGCGAGCGCCGCTGGCGGCAGCTGACCGGCACCGGCCCGCTCTACGACAACAACTGGGCGCCGATCACCCTCGGCCCCGACGGCACCGCGTACGTCGGCGTCTTCAACGGCATCGTCGCGGTCCGCGACAGCTGACGGACGGCCCGCCCGCCGCCAGGTACCGCTGATCAGGACAGGTCACGCGCCTGGCGGCCGACCCGGTGGGCCGACCAGGCGAGCACCGCGGCCGAGCGGGCGGCGAGCCACAGGACCGCGGAGCCGTCCGAGGCGCCGGGTGCGGCGGACACCGTGTGCCACAGCCACGGGGCGACGACGAAGCCGGCCGCCAGGGCCGGGGCGAGCCGCCACAGGACGAAGGGCACGGCGGCGTACCAGTCGAGGGACAGGGCCAGCAGGTCGTAGCGGGGCGCGCCCCGATAGGCGCCGACCAGCGTGCTGCCCACGAGCGACGGTCCCGCCAGGAGCAGGGCCGTCGCGTAGGCGGTGAGGTCACGGGCGGGCGTGCCGGGGAGGTGCGCGACCGACCAGGCGGCCGCGGCCGCCGCCCACAGCAGGAGCACGGGTACCGCCAGGTGTCCGACCGCGAGCACGCCGGGCGGGAAGGGCAGCAGCAGGGCGCGCCGTGGCCGGTCGGTGTCCTGGTAGGCGGGCTCGGCCAGCGCGACCGCCGCCAGGTAGAGGGGTACGACCAGGATCAGGCCCGTCGCCGTGGACCGGAGCGGCCCCACCGGACCGTGGGGGCTCTCGGTGAGCCATCGGGCGACCAGGTGGGTCGCGGCGGCGCCTGCGCTCAGGGCCACGAGGGACGCGGCCAGCCGCCCGGGGTGGCGCAGGAGGACGACGGCGTCCCGCCACACGATCACCGCCCACCGGGACCGCGGCATGCGCAGACGGCCCCGGCGCCGGCCGGCGGACTGCAGGACGAGCGTCAGTGCGCGCAGGTCCAGCAGGGTCGCGCCCTGGGCCGCCCGGCGGCTGGTACGGCCGCGCTGGAGCAACTCGGCCGTCGGGATGGCCGCGGCCGCTCCGAAGGCCGCCCGCAGCGCGACGGCCGCGCACAGCAGGAGGGCGCCGAGCGCCACCGACCAGGCGAGCGGCACCCCTTGGGCCGCGCCGGCCGTCGCCCAGGCGGCCCAGCCCCCGGGGCCGCACAAGGCGGCCAGCGGGGTGACGGACGGAACGGCCGGGCCGGTGAACACGATCGCGCAGCCGATGACGGCCGAACCGGTGCCGAGGGCGCGGGCCCGCCCGGCCAGGGCCGGCCGCACCTCGATCAGCGTTCCCACGGCCACCGCGATCCAGGCCAGGGCCAGATGCGCGCCGAGGGCCACGGGCAGGACCGCGAACCGCGGACGGCCTTCGAGCAGCAGCGCGAGGGCGGCCGCCAGGGTGCCGGTGAGCAGACCCGCGAGGGTCGCGACGACCACGGCACGTGTCAGGCGGGGGCGCAGCAGCCGTCCCCGGTCGCCGGGCAGCGGCAGGAGCCAGGTGATCTCGGCCGTGCCCAGCAGCACCGGGCCGAGCCGTACGCAGAGGGCCGCCTGGGCCGCCCACAGGAGCAGACCCGAGGCGACGAGGACGGTACGGGCGGCGGCGCCTCCGGGGGCGCCGAGGGCGTGACCGACGGCGGGCGCCGACCGCACCAGGCCGGCGAGCACCACGACGGTCGAGACGGCGACGCACACCCACGCCCACACGTCGTCGAAGCGCGGCCGCCCCGGACCGCGGGCCCGCCGGGCACGCGCGGCCTGTGCCATGGCTTCGGCTGTGGCGTCCTCCTCGTCCCTCGCGAGGCCCGTGGTCACCGCCACGGCGACGCCGCCGCCGCACCGGTGACTTCGGAGGGCGTGCCGAGGGCCGCGACGCGTCCCCGGTCCAGGAGCAGGACCCGGTCGGCGGCCTCCTCCACGGTCGCCCGGTCGTGCGAGGCCAGCAGGACCGCAGTGCCGAGCACCTTGGCCGCCCGCAGCGCGGCGGCGAGCCGACGCCGGGCGCCGGTGTCCAGCCTCTGTTCGGGCTCGTCCACGACGATCAGACGGGCCGGCCGCACCAGGACCGCGGCGAGCAGGAGCATCTGGCGCTGTCCCGCCGACAACGCGTCGGGGAACGCGCCGGCCCGGTGGTCCAGTCCGAGTTCCGCGAGCACCCGCTCCGTCGCGGGCCCGGCGTCCTTGCCCATGCCGTGCGCGGTGGCGACCATGCGGATGTGCTCACCGACCGTCAGGTCGGGAAAGCACTCGGCCCCGTCGAGCAGCAGCGCGACCTCGCGCCGGAAGGCGGCGTCCGCCTCGCGCGGTGGCCGGTCGGCGAAGAACACCTCGCCCGCGTCCGCCTGTTGCCTGCCGACGCAGACGCGCAGCAGCGTCGACTTGCCGGAGCCGTTGGCGCCGGCGAGGGCCAGGCAGCGGCCGGCTCGCAGATCGAGGTGCACGTCGTCGAGCACGGCCTCGGCACCGTAGGTGACGCGAATGCCGGTGGCCCGCAGCACGGCCGCCGGCGTCGGCGTCCGCCCCTTCGCCCGCCCGTCGCTCGACTCCCCGTCGCTCGACTCCCCGTCGCGCGGCGCGGAGCCCGGCGGCCGCCTCCGCCGAAATATATTCATCGGGCACGAATATACCCAGGCGGTTCAGCGCCACGGGAGTCCCTCAGGCCGCCGACCGGCGGTGCCACTCCTCGGCGAGCAGACGGTAGGAGTTCACCCGGTCGGCGTGCCCGTGCGTGATCGTGGTGATCAGCAACTCGTCCGCGTCCGTCGCCTCCTGGAGCCGCTCCAGGTGATCGGCGACGGTCCGTGCCGAGCCGACGAACCGGGTCTCGACCCGGTCGGCCACCAACTGCCGGTCCGCGTCGGTCCACGGCAGCGCCCGCGCCTCGGCGGGGGTCGGGTAGGGGATGGCCCCCTCGGCCGTGCGGATGCTGCGCACCCAGGCCCCGTACCCGGTGGCCAGCTCGCGCGCCGTCTCCTCGTCCTCGGCCACCACCACATCGGCGGACACCGTCAGATACGGCCGCTCCAGCTCGGCCGACGGCTTGAACGCGGCCCGGTACCCCTCGGCCGCCTCCAGCACCGCCGCCGGGCTGACGTGGTAATTCGCCGCGAAACGGAGCCCGTTGCGGCCCGCCGTCTCGGCGCTCACCCCGCCGCTGCTGCCGAGGATCCAGACCTGTACGTCGGCCCCCTCGCCGGGGACGGCGTGCGCCTCCACCCCCTCCGGGGAGCGGTACTCGGCCCCGCAGCAGCGCGAGCACGTCGTCGACCTGCTCGCCGTACTCCTGCGGCCGGGCCCCCGGCAGGTTCAGCAGCTTCTGCTGCAGGGTCACCCGTGGATGGTCCAGGAGACCGGCGAAGGAGAAGGGGGCGG
Organism: Streptomyces spororaveus; assembly: GCF_016755875.1. Taxonomy (NCBI): domain Bacteria; kingdom Bacillati; phylum Actinomycetota; class Actinomycetes; order Kitasatosporales; family Streptomycetaceae; genus Streptomyces; species Streptomyces spororaveus. Next base: position 7,122,814 of record NZ_BNED01000005.1, read on the forward strand.
GGATCCGCAGGCCGTTCGGGGCGTACCCGTCGACGACCGGGGTGACCGGCGGCCGCGGGTCCGGGCCGCCGGACGGCCGGGGCCGGCCCGCCGAGCGGCCCAGCCCCAGGTCGATGCGCCCGGGATGCAGCGCGTCGATCAGGCCGAACTCCTCGACCGTCGACAGCGCGGTGCGGTGCCCGAGCTGCACCGCGCCGGAGCCGAGCCGGATGGTCGAGGTCGCGGAGGCGGTCAGCGCGAGCACGACCGCCGGGGAGGTCCCGGCGACCCCCGGATTGAGGTGGTGCTCGGCGAACCAGTAGCGGGCATAGCCGAACTCCTCGGCCTGCCGGGCGAGATCGATGCTGTGCCGCAGGGCCTCGGTGGCGGTGGAACCGGAGGAGACGGGGACGAGGTCGAGGACCCCGAGGGGGATGCCGGGCATGGCCGGACTCCTTAAAGGTCGGGGAGGGCGGGGTCGGGGAAGACGGGGTCGGGTATCGCGCGGCGCAGCACCGGGGCGATGTCCGACTGGAAGAGTTCGAGCGAGGCGCGGTGGTCCGCCTCGGGGAGCCCGCCCGCCTCGGCCTGCAGATGCAGGGCCGTGTGACCGAAGGCCTCGTGGTAGCGGTGCACCTTCTCGATGACCTGCTGGGGGCTGCCGATCAGCGCCGAGCTCCGCTCGACGAAGTCCTCCAGGGTCGGGAAGACGGGGGCCGTCCCCAGCTGCTCGTGGAAGGCGAGGTAGCGCGCGAACGCGGGCCGGTACGCCGCGACCGCCTGCTGCGAGGTCCGGGCGGCGTGGTAGCCGGCCGTGCCCGCGCCGACCACCGCCCGCGCCGGATCGTGGCCGTAGTGCTCCCAGCGCTCCCGGTAGTGGCGGATCAGCTCGGCGTAGGGGCCGATCGGGTGGGTGACGTTCGCCGAGAACAGCGGATCGCCGTACCGCGCCGCGAGGTCGACCGACTCCCGGCTCGTGGCGCTGCCGTGCCAGACCCTCAGGGTCCGCTGGTACGGCCTCGGCAGCACCTCGGCACCGCTCAGCGCGGGCCGGAAGCGCGGCTGCGCGCTGACCTTGTCCTCCCGCCAGATCCGGCGGAACAGCTCGTAGCCCTCGGCGTTGCGTGCCCACTGGTCCTCGGGGGTCACCTGGAACAGCTCGCGCTGCGCGGTGCCGTTGCCCTTGCCGATCATCAGCTCCAGGCGCCCGTCGCTGAGGTGGTCGAGCGTCGCGTAGTCCTCGTACGCCCGCACCGGGTCGAGCAGGCTCAGGGTGGTGACGGCGGTGAACAGCCGGATCCGGTGGGTCAGCGCGGCGATGTGGCTGAGCACCACGGGCGGTGAGGAGGACAGGAACGGCCGCTCGTGGCGCTCTCCCACGCCGAAGCCGTCGAAGCCGAGCTGCTCCGCCCGCAGCGCGGCGGCGACCACCCCGCGGAACCGCTCCCGGGTGGGCCCGGGGCCTCCCGTCACCGGGTCCGGGGAGTCCGTGATCAGGGTGATGGCGAGGAACTTCACGAGACCGGGGCAGGGGCAGGGGCAGGGGTGGAGGCAGGGGCCGGAACCGCGAGGCCGAGGTGGTCGCGCAGGGTGGTGCCCTCGTACTCGGTGCGGAAGACCCCCCGCTCCTGGAGCAGCGGTACGACGGAGTCCGCGAAGGCGTCCAGGCCGCCCGGGGTGATGTGGGGGACCAGGATGAACCCGTCGGCGGCGTCCGCCTGCACCAGCGCGTCGATCGACCCGGCGATGGTGGCGGCCGAACCGACGAAGGTCTGGTCGGCGGTGGTCGCGATGACCAGCTCGCGGATCGACAGGTTCTTCGCCCGGGCCAGCTCCCGCCACTGCCGGGCGGTGGCGAGCGGATCGCGGAACTGCCGTACGCTCGCCCGCCCCAGGGCGATGGTGTTCTCCCCGACCAGGGGGTCGGTCTCGGGCAGCGGACCGTCCGGGTCGTAGGCGGACAGGTCCCGGTTCCAGACGTGCTCCAGGAACTTGATCGCGGTCTGCCCGCTGACCTGGAGGCGGCGCACCTCGTGCGCGATCTCCCGGGCCTCCGCGTCGGTGTCGCCGAGCACGAAGGTGGCCGCCGGGAGGATCTTCAGCTGGTCGTGCGTCCGGCCGTGCCGGGCGAGCCGGCCCTTGACGTCCGCGTAGAACTCCCGCCCCGCGTCGAGGGTTCCGTACCGTCCGAAGATCGCGTCGGCGCCGGCGGCGGCGAACTCCCGGCCCTCCTCGGAATCGCCCGCCTGGAAGATCACGGGCCGGCCCTGCGGGCTGCGCGGCACGTTGAACCGACCCTCGATGTCGAAGTGCCGGCCCCGATGGGCGAAGACCCCGGCCCGCGCGTTCCGCAGGAAGGTGCCGGACCCGGCGTCGGCGGCGATCTCGGAGCCGTCCCAGGAGTCGAACAGTTCGGTGGCGGTGGCCAGGAACTCCTGGGCGCGTGAGTAGCGGTCCTCGCGCGGCAGGAACCCGCCGCGCCGGAAGTTCTCGCCGGTGAAGGCGTCCCAGGAGGTGACCACGTTCCAGGCGGCCCGGCCTTCCGAGAGGTGGTCGAGCGTGGCGAACTGGCGGGCCACCTCGTAGGGCTCGTTGAAGGTGGAGTTGATGGTGCCGGTCAGCCCCAGACGATCGGTCACCGCGGCCAGGGCGGCGAGTACCGTGAAGGTGTCGGGCCTGCCGACCACGTCCAGGTCGTATATCTCACCGCCCTGTTCGCGCAGGCGCAGGCCCTCCGCGAGGAAGAGGAAGTCGAACTTGGCGCGCTCGGCCGTCCGCGCGAAGTGGATGAACGAGTCGAAGTCGATATGGCTGCCGGCGGCCGGGTCGCTCCACACGGTGGTGTTGTTGACGCCCGGGAAGTGGGCCGCGAGATGGATCTGCTTGAGCGGCTTGCTGCTCATGGTTCGTCCTTCCGGAGGGTCCGGGTCAGGCGGCGGGTCGGGCAGCGGGCCGTGCGTAGCGGTTGGCCGGGCGCTCCAGCCCGAGCAGGCCGCGCAGCGTGTCCGCCTCGTACGCGTGGCGGAAGGCCCCGCGCCGCTGGAGTTCCGGCACCAGGGAACGGGTGATGGCGGGCAGGTCGTGGGCGATCACGCCCGGCCGCAGCAGGAAGCCCGACAGCCCCGCGGCCCGCCGCTCCAGCAGCAGGTCCGCCAGCTGCCCGGGACTCCCGGTGAAAGCCGTGCCGCCGTCGCCGTGCGGGAGTCCCGCGAGCGCGTCGAGGCGCTCCAGGCGTGCGGCGGCGGCCGGGGCGTCCGCGTCGAGGAACACCGTGAGTTCCCCGAAGAGGTGCAGCGGCTCCGCGGTGGCCCCGGTCGCCTCCCGGGCCCGCCGGATCGCCGCCACGGCGGCGCGCGCACCGTCGCCGTCGTGCGCGGCCACGTACCCGACCTCGGCGGACCGGGCGATGAGCGCGTACGAGGCCTCGCCGGCGCCGGACGCGCTGACGACGGGCTGTCCCTGCGGCGGGCGGGGGGTGATCGAGGGGCCCCTGACGCTGAAGTGGCGGCCCTCGAAGTCGATGTGGTGCAGCTTCTCGCGGTCGACGAACCGGCCCGTGGCCACGTTCCGGATCTCCGCGTCGTCCTCCCAGCTGTCCCACAGCCGCCGGACCACCTCGACGTGGTCGGCGGCCTCCGCGTACAGCTCCCCGTCCGCGAACGGAGCGGTGCGCCGCCCGAAGTGGCTTGCCTCGTGGGCGAGTCCGGACACCTGGATCCGCAGGCCCGCACGGCCGCGGCTGACATGGTCGGGCGTGGCGATCGCCTTGGAGATGTGGAAGGGCTCGGTGTGGGTGGCCGTCACGGCCGGGACCAGCCCGATGCGCCGGGTCAGGGGCGCCACCCGGGCCGCGGTGAGCACCGCGTCCAGCCGCCCGCGGACCCGGTCCGTGCGTTCGTCGGATCCGGTGGGCGAGGAGGACTGCAGGGCGAGGCCGTCCTCGAAGGTGATGAAGTCGAGCAGCCCGGTCTCGGCCTCGGAGGCGAGACCGGCCCAGTAGCGGGCGGTGAAGAGCTCTGCGGGCCGGGCACCCGGCTCGCGCCAGGCGGCCGGGTGCCGGCCCGCTCCGTCGAGAGCGACGGCCAGGTGCAGGGGCGCCGGGGACGATGAGGAAACGGACACGGAGAATGGCGCCTTCCTGCTCGGCGTACGGAAAAGGGAAGTCGATGCGGGATCGGGAATTCGGCCCGTCATCAATTTCTTTCGAAAACGCTACGCCCGATAGCGGTGCCATACAATGACCGCAATATTAAGAGAAGTTGGCAGCGGTGTTGCCCGGGGCCCGGACGGCCAGGAAGAAGGGCCGGCGGCGCAGGGTGAAGCCGATCGACTCGTAGAGCCGGACGGCACGTGTGTTGCCCGCCGCGGTGTGCAGGAACGGGACCTCGCCGCGCTCCCGGATGCCCGCGGCGACGGCCCGCACCAGCCTGGTCGCCAGGCCCTGGCCGCGGTGGTCGGGATGGGTGCACACCGCGCTGATCTCGGTCCAGCCGGGCGGACGCAGCCGCTCCCCGGCCATGGCGACCAGCCGGCCCTGCCGGCGGATGCCGAGGTAGGTGCCCAGCTCGACGGTGCGGGGGAGGAAGGGCCCGGGCTCGGTCAGCCGGATCAGCGCGAGGACCTCCGGCACGTCGGCGGCGCCCAACCGGACCGCCTCCGGGGCCGGCTCGGCGCGCAGTGAGGTGTCGACGAGCTGGACGCCCTGGATCCGCCCGACGGTCTCCCAGCCGTCGGGCGGGGTCAGCACCCCGGCGAGCGAGGCGACCTCGCCGTCGCCGACCAGCGTGCGCAGGTCGGCCCAGGAACGCGGGTCCTGCGGGTCGGCGAGGGCGGCGAAGGGCGAGACGTCCGGGGAGTAGCGGGCGGCGCGGGCCGCGACGGCGCCGCCTCCCGCCGGGTACTCGGCGAAGGCGGTGTGCGCGCCGGACAGGGCGGCCCAGGCCGGGTTGTCCAGGACATGGGGGTCGAGTGAGGTGTGCGCGGGGGTGCTCACGAGTTGCTCAGGGGCAGGCCGGGCGGGTTGACCGCAGAGGTCTTGACGGCCTCGTTGGAGAGGTTCCAGGCCGCCAGCAGCTTCTCGTACTGGCCGTTCTCGATCAGGTGGTTGACGGCCGCGGCCACCGGCTCGGCCAGCCCGCTGTCCTTCTTGGCGGTCGCCGCGATCAGGCCCTGCAAGGACTCGCCGGCGCCGGAGAAGGACCCCGCGTTGCGCGTGGGGGTGCTGCCGTTCGCGGTCTGGGTGACGTGGTAGGCGATGGAGGGGTTCGGGGCGAAGTTGATGTCGATCTTCTTGCCGCTCAGGGCGAGGAAGACGCTGTTGGCGTCGGGGAAGTACTTGACGGTGAGGTCCTTGCCCTCGGCCCGCAGCTTCTTCTGCCACTCCAGGAGGATCTTCTCCTGGTTGGTGCCCGAGCTGACGGCGACCGTCCGGCCCGCGAGGTTGCGGTAGTCGCCGTCGAAGTTCCAGGGGCTGTCCTTCAGCACCTCGAAGGCCAGGTTGTCCTGCCGGTACGAGGCGAACTCGTACTTCTTCTTGCGCTCCTCGGTGACCGTGACGTTGGTGAAGGCCACGTCGACCTTGCCGCTGTCGATGCCGACGAAGAGGTTCTCCCAGGTGGAGTTCTTCACGACCGGCTTGAGCCCGAGGGCGGCGGCCACCAGCCGGCCCAGGTCCGGCTCCGCGCCGGTGAGCGTCTTCTGGTCGGTGCCGACGTAGGCCAGCGGCGGGAAGCCGGCGGGCAGCGCGCCGACACCGACGACCAGCTCGCCCCGTTCGCGGACGGCCGCCGGCAGCCGGGCGCGCAGCGACTCGACGACGGGGACGGACAGTTCCGTCCGCCGGGCGGCGCCGTTGGACTCCGCGCCGACGGTGACCTTGCCCGAGGCGCTGGGCGTCGCGGTGGCCTCGGCGTCACCGCACGCGGTGAGTCCGCCGGCCAGGGTCACGGCGGCCGTCGCGGCGCCGAGGCCGCGCAGGAGTCTGACGCGCAGGGTGGGCTCGTGGTGCATGGCGTTCCTTTGCGGGAGGGGGAGGGGGAGGGGCGGACAGGCGGAGGAGGAGCGGAAGGCGGAGCCGGGGCGGGTCACAGGACCTTGCTCAGGAACTCCCGGGTCCGCGGATGGGCGGGCCGGTCCAGGACCAGCTCGGGGGGACCCTGTTCGACGACGCGCCCGTCGTGGAGGAAGACCACCTCGTCGGCCACCTCGCGGGCGAAGCCGATCTCGTGCGTCACGATCACCAGCGTGGTGCCCCCGGTGGCCAGCTCCTTGATCACGGACAGCACCTCGCCCACGAGCTCCGGATCGAGTGCGGAGGTGGGCTCGTCGAAGAGGATGACCCCCGGGCGCAGCGCGAGGGCACGGGCGATGGCCACCCGCTGCTGCTGCCCGCCGGACAGCTGCCGCGGATAGGCGCCCGTCCGGTCCCCGAGCCCGACGCGTTCCAGCAGTTCCCGTGCCAGGTCCTCGGCCTCGTCGCGGGGGAGCCGCCCGGTGGCGACCGGAGCCGCGGCGACGTTGTCCAGCACGGTGAGGTGCGGGAAGAGGTTGAAGTTCTGGAAGACGAAGCCGATCCGGCCGCGCTGGGCGAGGATCGCACGCTCGCTCAGCTCCTTCAGCCGCCCTCCGTGCCGCCGGACGCCGATCGGCTCACCGCCCACGCTGACGTACCCGGCCTCGGGCTTCTCCAGGTGGTTGATGACCCGCAGCAGGGTGGACTTCCCCGATCCGGAGCGCCCCAGGACGACGGTGACCGTGCCCGGTGGGACGGTCAGGTTCACCCCGTCCAGGACCGGCCGGCCCCCGAACCACTTGTGCACGTCGTGGACCTCGATCGCGGCGGGCCGCGGCGTGAGCGTGTCGGTCGTGGCCGCGGTGGTGTTCGTGGTCATCGAGCCGTCTCCTTCCGGAAGCGGACCCGCAGCTCGCGCAGGGCCACCCGGACCCGTTGCAGCGGGGTGGGCGGCAGCGTGCGCAGCGCACCGCGCGCGTAGTGCCGCTCGACGTAGAACTGGACGACGGAGATCAGGCTGGTGAGGATCACGTACCAGGCGGTCGCCACCAGCAACAGCGGCACCACGTCGCCCGAGTAGGTGCCGGCCAGGCTCTGCACCGAGCCGAACAGGTCGAGCAGGGACACGTAGAAGACCAGCGAGGTGGCCTTGACCAGCCCGATCAGCAGGTTCACGTACGAGGGGACGATCGCCCGCAGCGCCTGCGGCAGGACGATCCGGGTGAACCGGTAGCGCCCGGGCAGTCCCAGCGCGGCCGCCGCCTCGTGCTGGCCCTGGTCCACGGAGAGCAGGCCCGCCCGTACCACCTCGGCCGCGTACGCGGCTTCGGCCAGGCTCAGGCCCACGACCGCGATGACCATGTCCGGGGCCGGCCGGGTTTCGTCGAAGGTGAGGAAGGCCGGTCCGAACGGCACCCCGATGCCGAAAGTGGGGTAGAGCGCCCCGAGGTTGTAGAGGAAGAGGAGGACGACGATCAGCGGCACGGAACGCAGCAGCCAGACGTACGTCCAGCTCACCGACCTCAGTACCGGGTTGGCGGAGAGCCTGGCGAGGGCGAGCAGAACACCGCCGACCAGGCCCAGCACCGCGCTGTACGCGGCCACCTGGAGGGTGATGAGCAGCCCCTCGAGGATGACGGGCCGCAGGAACCAGTAGGCGAAGCGGTGCCATTGGTAGAAGGGATTGGTGAGCAGTCCGTGCACGGCCTGGGAGGCGAGCACCAGCACGACGCCGGTGGCGAGCCACCGCCCGGGCCGGCGGAGCGGGCGGACCCGCTCGGCTGGCGCGGGCGGGCCGGACGGGCCGGTGGGCGCGGCGAGGACAAGGGATTCGGTCACGGGCACTCCAGCAGCTTCGACATATCGAAGAATCGAAAGAAGCAGCCGTCATGCCGGAAAGAAGAGGCCGCCGATGTCGTTGTCTGCGGCGTAAGCTAGGCAGCCCGGATAAGGGCTGTCAACGTTTTCCGATCGGTATCCGGATAAGCGTGCGGCAATGTAATCAGCCGTACATGAAACGCCTTCCGGTGAAATAATGCGGGGTGCGTGGGGAGCATGGGGCGTCGGGTGTGTGCCTCACAGCCAGGGGAACTGCTCGGCGGCGTACCGGTAGGCGCGGAAGACCGAGTTCTGGGCGCCGGCCGAGGACTCCAGGCCCACGCCCTCCCCGAAGGACCGGAACTGCGGGACCACGAACTCCCACACCACGTCCCCGCCGGGAGTCACCTCGAAGAGCCGCCCGAAGGAGCCCTCGGCGATGAAGGTGTTGCCGTTCGGCAGGCGCTGGGCGCTGGACATGTACGGGCTGAAGAAGTTCTGCGGCGGGTTGTCCTCGTACGCCCACACCTCCTTGCCGGTGGACGGGTCGAGCTCCAGCACCCGCGAGTACGGCACCGAGGTGGTGTCGCGGTAGGTGCCGTTGTCGAAGACCAGCAGGGTGCCGCCGGGCAGTTCGTGCGGATGGTGCTGCTGGGCGAGCACGTCCGGGCCGATGCGCCACCGCACCGACCCGTCGGCGCGGTCGACCGACACGGTGGTCGACGCGCTGCGGAAGCCCACCACGATCGAGCCGTCCGCGCTCTCGTTGACGGTGTTGGCCATCGGCCAGTGGTTGCGGGCGAAGTGCCGGTTCAGCGGTACCTCCTCCGGGTCCAGGTGCTCGATGGCGGCCCAGCGCCACACGATCTCCCCGTCCCAGGTCAGCTCGTACACCACGTCCCCGTAGATCACCCCGCCGGGCGCCTCGGAGCCGGGGATGCCGCCGCGGATCCGGGCCGCGTCGGCCGGGTCCAGGGGCTCCACGGCCCCGATGAGCAGGTTGCCGTTGCGCAGGATCGAGGCGTCGTGGTGGTGGAAGGGGTGCCGCACCTCGCGGAGCACCGTGGAGTCCGGCGCGAGCTCCTGGAAGATGCCGCCGTGGTACACGTCCCAGATGGGGAAGAGGGTGGGGCCGCTCGTGTCCTTGGCCGCGTAGAAGAGGTTGCCGTTCGGCAGGATCTGCGCCTGGCGACCGGGCGGGTGCGGGGAGTTCCAGGTGTGGACCGGTCGGCCCTCGATGTCGACGAGGTGGATCTCGCCGGCACTGGTGATCGGTGTGTAGAGGGTGAGGCCGCCGTAGCTGCGCTCGGGGTCGTGGGCGATCAGGCCGACGCCGCGGCGGCGCAGGGTGTTCTGGTCGACGGTCATGGGATCTCTCCTGGGTGCGTGTGCGTGTGCGTGTGCGTGGGTGCGGGTGCGGGTTCAGCGGACGGTGACGGCGGCCGGGTCGGCGGCCGTCAGGGGGCCGGAGTCGAGGGAGCGCAGCAGTGCGGCGCGGTCGGCGGCGCCGGGCAGGTTCTGGGCGGCCTTGGCCCAGGCGGCCTCCTCCTCCAGCTGCGCCAGCAGCTCGGGGGAGAGGGTGGGGCCGTACGTGTAGCGGGGCTGGTAGGTCTCGACGTAGGCGGCCTGCAGGACGCCCTTGGACTGGGCGAGTACGGCCTTGCGCGCCCCGGCCGGGTCCGCTTCGAGCTCCCGCTGGGCGCGCAGCAGCGTACGCAGGACCGCGGTGGTGCTCTCCGCGTTCGCGGACGGACCGGCGACGAGGAGGGTCCGGGCCGTGTATCCGGTGAAGGGGAGCTCGGCGTAGGCGGCGCCCAGGGCGGTGCGCGCGGCGTCGTAGAAGCTGGGGAAGGTGACCCCGGCGTCGATGTCGCCGCGGGCCAGGGCCGAAGTGACCTGGTTCGGGGCCAGGTTGACCACCGTCACGTCCGAGGCGGTCAGCTGCGCCGAGGCGAGCATCCGCGACAGCGCGTACTCGACGTTCGTGCCCTGCGGGACCCCGACCTTGCGGCCCTTCAGCGCGGCGAAGCCGGTGATCTGCCGGTCGGTACGGGTGAGCAGCCGCCAGTCGGAGAACCGGGACAGGTCGGCCACGACCCGCAGCTCGCGCCCGCCCAGTGCGGCCGTCACGGCGGGCAGATCGCCGACGACGCCGAGCTGCGCCTGGCCGCCGAGCACGGCGTTCAGCGCGTCCCGGCCGGTGGGCTGGGAGGTGACGGTGGCCTCGATGCCCTCGGCCGGCCAGAGGTCGCCCTGCTCGGCCAGGTAGACGGGGGCGCCGCCGAGATGGTCGCTCGCGGCGAGGGTGACGGCCGGGCGGGCGCCGTCCGCGGTGCCCGACGCGGAGCCGGTGCAGGCGGTGGCGAGCGGGGAGAGTAGGACGGCGAGCAGTACGGCGGTCACCGCGCGGGGTCTGAGCATGGTGAACAGTCCTTCCGGGGACAGGAGGGGGGCAGGGGGGCAGGGGGAGCAGGGGAGCGGAGGGCAGGGATCACTCGGAGCCGAGGTGGCGGGCGATCAGGGAGCGCAGGTCGGGATCGGGCGGGCCGGCGGGCACGGCGTGGTCGGCGAGCACCCGCCCGGGACTCCCGCCGAGGACGATCACGCGCCCGGCGAGTGCCAGCGCCTCGTCGATGTCGTGCGTGACGAACAGGACGGTGGTGCCGCGGCGCTGCCACAACTCCCGCAGCAGGGTCTGCATCCGGGTCCGGGTCAGCGCGTCCAGTGCCCCGAACGGCTCATCCATCAAGAGGACTTCGGGCTCGGCGGCCAGCGCCCGGGCCAGTGCCACCCGCTGCTGCATCCCGCCCGACAGCTGGGCCGGGTACTTCTCCGCACCGTCCGCGAGCCCCACCTCGGCCAGCGCCGCGAGCGCGCGCCGGCGGCGCTCCGCGCGCGGCAGGCCGAGCCGCTTGAGGGCGAACTCGACGTTTCCGCGGGCCGTGCGCCACGGGAACAGCGCGTAGTGCTGGAAGACCACGCCCCGCTCCGGGCCGGGTCCGCGGACCGGCTCCGCGCCCGCCGTCACCTGCCCGGCGGTGGGCCGTACGAAGCCGGCCACCGTGTTGAGGACCGTGGACTTGCCGCATCCGCTGGGTCCGAGCAGCGCCGTGAACGAGCCCGCCGCGAACTCCAGGTCGGTGTGCTCCAGCACGGGGGCGCCGGTTCCGTAGCCCGCCGACAGCCCCTCCAGCCGTACCTCCAGGCTCATGACGCGCTCCAGTGCACGAACCGGCGGCCCACGGCGGCCAGTACGAGGTCGACGGCCACCCCGAGCAGCCCGAGCACGAGCAGCCCCGCGAACATCCGGTCCACCCGCAGGAACTGCCCGTCGACCTGGAGCCGGTACGCCAACCCGCTGTCCGCGCCGCCCAGTTCGGCCGCCACCAGCGCGAGCAGGGCCACCGAGGCCCCGTAGCGCAGCGCCGCGAGCAGGGCGGGGGCGGCGGCGGGCAGCAGCACCTCGGTGAACCGCCGGTGCAGCGGAGCCCCCAGCGACCGGGCCGCCCGCAGATGGGAGACCGGGACCCGGGACACCCCGTCGTGGACGTACAACCAGACGGCGAGCAGAACGGCGTAGGCGATGAGCAGGCGCTTGGCGCTCTCGCCGATGCCGAACCAGGCGGTCGCGAGCGGCACCAGGGCGATGGCCGGGATCGGCCGCAGGAAGGAGATCACCGGGGTGACGGCCGCGGACACCTTCGGCAGGTAGCCGGTGGTGAAGCCGAGCGCGCTGCCGATGACGGCGCCCAGCGCGAAGCCCTGTCCGGCCCGGGCCAGGCTGGCGCCGAGGTCGGTGGCCAGGGTGCCGCTGCGGGCGCTGTCCGCCAGCGCGGCCATGGTCGCGCCCGGGGTGGGCAGCAGTCCCGGGGCGACCCCGCCGGAGTGGGCGAGGAGGTACCAGAGCGCGAGTACGACGCCGGCCGCGCCCAGGGCCGGGCCGAGCCCGGCGAGGCCCCGGCCGGGGGGTGAGGGGGTGGCGTGCACGGGGCGGCTCCTCGTTCGTTGCGGCGCGTTCCGTCGTGTTCCGGCGCGTTCCGACGTGTTGATAAGTGAGGTCAATAATTGACCACGCTTATGAAGGGAGTGTTGCGGCAGTGCGAAACCTCCCGCGGCCCCCCGGCCCGCCGGACCCCATGAGGTACGTTCACCTGCGTGTCTCGCCCAGAACCCACGCCCGAAGCGATCGAGGTCGGACGGGTGATCCGCGGCTGCCGCAAACAGCGCGGCGTCTCCATGGCCGCGCTCGCCACCCGTTCAGGCCTCTCCCAGCCCTTCCTCAGTCAGCTGGAACGCGGACTCGCCACGCCCAGCCTCAGTTCGATCTACCGGATCGCCGAGGCCCTGGACGTCACCCCGGGCACCTTCCTGAGGCCGCCCGACCGGCCCGGCGCCGTCAGCCACGAGAGCGACCCGCAGGTGATCCGGGTGGACGAGGCCGCGGGCCAGATCGCCCAAGTGCTCATCCCCGGCGGGCGCAGCGCCCTGATGGAGGCCTACGAGCACCACTTCGAGCCCGGCCGGGGCGAGCGCGGCTGGTTCGAACACCCTGGCGAGGACTTCCTCTACGTCCTGGAGGGCGAGATCGTCCTGGAGGTCGAGGGCGAGGAGGCACTGACCCTGCGCGCGGGCCAGAGCGCCCACCACCGGGGCGAAGTCCCGCACCGCTGCCGCCTGTCGGGCCCGGTCGCGGCGCGCACCCTGCTCGTCATCGCGAACGCCTGACCCCGAGGGACGGACCCCCGTCCTGCCCCTCGGGGCCGGACGCCCGCAGCCTGTCGACCACCGCGAGGCGCGCCCCGACGTCCAGGTCCCACAGCCGTACCGTGCCGTCCGTACCGCTGCTGGCCACCGTCCGCCCGTCGGGGGCGAACACCACACCCCACACCGCGTTCGTGTGGCCGGACAGCGCGGCCACCGGCCGGCGCCCGGCCACGTCCCACAGCCGTACCGTGCGGTCGTTGCCGCTGCTCGCGAGCGTGCGGCCGTCGGGAGAGAAGGCGATGCCCCGCGCGGAGCCGGTGTGCCCGGCCAGCGCCGCCTGGAAGCGGTGGCCCCGCGCGTCCCACAGCCGCACGGTGCCGTCGTTCCCGCTGCTCGCCAGCGTCCGCCCGTCCGGGCTGAAGGCCACCCCGCGCACCGCGCCCCGATGCCCGGTGAGGACGGCCAGGGGGCGACGCCCCGCGACATCCCACAGACGGACCGCCAGATCGTCCCCGGCGCTCGCCAGCGTGCGCCCGTCGGGGCTGAACACCACGTCGTTCGCGAAGTCCGTGTGACCGGCCAGGATCGCGAGCGGGCGGCGCCCCGCCACGTCCCACAGCCGTACGGCGCCGTCGGAACCGGCCGAGGCCAGGGTCCGCCCGTCCGGGGAGAAGGCCACCGCGAACACGGTCCCGCCCTGGCCGGTGAGGACCGCCGGCTCCCCGCCGGCCCCCGTGTCCCAGAGCCGGATCGTCCCGTCGGAACCGGCCGACGCCAGGGTCCGCCCGTCGGGGGAGAAGGCCACCGAGAACACCGTCTCGGTGTGCCCCTCGAACACGGCCAGGACCCGGCGCTCCGCCACGTCCCACAACCGGACCGCGTGATCGGCCTCCGCGGTCGCCAGCCGCTTCCCGTCCGGGCTGTACGCGGCGTCCCAGATCTCCGTGAACGGCCGGGAGGTCAGCGCCGCGCCCCGCAGGTCCCACAGCACCACCGACGTGTCGAACCCGGCGGTCGCCAGCAAGGCGCCCCGGCCGTCCACGGCCACCCCGAGGACGTAGTCGGTGTGTCCGGCGAGCGTCGCCACCGCCCGGCCCCCGGCCACGTCCCACAGCCGGGTGGTGCCGTCGCCGCCCGCGCTGACGACCGTCGTCCCGTCCGGCGTGTAGGCGACCCCGTTCACGTCGTCGCTGTGCCCGGTGAGCACGGCCGTCGTCCGCCGGCCCGCCACGTCCCACAGCCGTACGGTGCGGTCGACGCCCCCGGTGGCGACCGTACGGCCGTCCGGGGCGAAGGCCGCGCCCAGCACCTCGTCGGTGTGCCCGGTGAGGGCCGCGAGCGGCTCGGCCGCCACCGGATCCCACAGCCGTACGGTCCGGTCGGCGCCGGCCGACACCAGCGTCCGGCCGTCGGCGGCGTACGCCAGTGCGTTGACCCGCCCGGTGTGACCCGTGAGGGAGGCCAACCCGCCGTGGTCCCCGGCGGCGTCCCACAACCCGATCGTCCCGTCGGCGCCGGCGACGGCCAGGCTCCGCCCGTCCGGCGCGAAGGCCACGGCGCGGGCGCCCGCCGTACTCGCCGGGAGCGGTGTGCCGGCGCCCCCACCGGCGGAGGTGTCCCAGAGTCGCGCCGGCCCGTCCGTCGACGTGGCGGCGAGCGTCGAGCCGTCGGGGCTGAAGGCCACCGCGCGCACCCGCCCGGGCAGGGTGAACGTCGCGATCGTCCGGCGGTCGGCCACCCGCCGCAGGATCACCGTCCCGTCCGAACCGGCCGTCGCCAGCGTGCCGTTGTCCGGCGCGAAGGCCACCGCGTTCACCGGCCCGTCGTGTCCGCCCAGGCGGGCGACGAAGGGCTGGGACTGGGTGCTCAGCAGTGCCCCGCGGGCCTCGGCCGTCGCCGAGGTCCGGTACGCCTGTCCGGCGAGCCGCATCGATGCCTCGGGCCGGCCCGCGGCCAGCGCCGCGGACTGCAGGGCGAGCGCCCGCGACCGGGCGACGCGCTCCTGGCCGAGCGCGCCCGCGCGCTGCTGGTAGGCGAGCCCGCCCGCGCCCATGGCGAGGACCAGCAGGACCACGAGCGTGGCCAGCGTCCACTGGCGAAGCCGCACCTGGCGCCCGGCCTGCCGTTCACGGCTGTCCTGCGCGTCCTGGCTCGCCCGCAGGAAGGCGGCCTCCAGCGGGCCGAGCCGGTCCCTGCCGTCGTGCTCGTCGGCCCAGGCCCGGGCGTTCTCCAGCCGGGTCCCACGGTGCAGCGCCGACGGATCGCGGCCCTCGCGCTCCCATTCGGCGGCGGCGTGGGCCAGTTGCTGATGGACCAGCAGCCCGGCCCGGTCGGCGCGGATCCAGCCGCGCAGCCGCGGCCAGGCGTGCAGCAGGGCCTCGTGGGTGATCTCGACGGTGTCGCTGTCCATGGTGATCAGACGGGCCCGGACGAAGGTGTCGAGCGCGGCCGCGGCGGGGCCGGCGTCGGCCAGCTGTTCCATCAGGGCGGTCCGGCTCATCCGGCGGCGCGTGGCCCCCGTACCGTCCGCGACGTGCACCAGCCGCACCAGGACGCGGCGGAGCGTGTTCTGCTCGGCCGGGTACAGGCGGGTGAACACCTCCTCGGCGGTGCGGGCGATCGCCCCCCGGATGCCGCCGGTGCGCTCGTACCCGCCGACGGTCAGGGTGGCGCCCTCGCGTTGGCCCCAGGTGGCCAGCAGGGAGTGGGAGACCAGGGGGAGCACCCCGGAGGGCATCCGGTCGGGCGGATCGTCGCGCAGGCCGACATCGCGCATCAGCAGCGGGAACAGGCCCGGTTCGAGGGTCAGGCCGGCGAGGTGTGCCGGGCGGGTGATGGATTCCCGCAGCTCCGCGAGCGACATCGGGGGCAGCACGAACAGCCCTCGGGTGAACACCGCGGCCAGCTCCGGCAGGTCCAGGCAGTTCCCGGAGAAGTCGGCCCGTACGCCGAGCACCACGACGGCGGGGTCGAGGCCCTCCGGTTCCGGGACGTCCGGTTCCGGGCCCGCCGCTGCGGGACCGTCCCGTTCGGGTGGGGCGGCCGCCAGCGCGCACAGCACCCGGACGAACGCGCGCCGCTCGTCCTCGTCGGCACACAGCGTGAACAGCTCCTCGAACTGGTCGACGAGCAGTACCGGGCGCGGGGGCGGCGGCGTCCGGTCGAGGCCGTCCGCCGGGGGGCCGGCCGAGCGCCGCCGGACGGCCCCGAGCAGCGCGTGCGGCCGCGCGCGCACCTCGTCCGCGGTGACGCCGAGATCGCCGCCCAGGACTTTCGCGGCGCAGTCCAGCAGTTCCTCCAGCGGGTGCGCGGTGGGAGTGAACCGCAGCACCGGCCAGGTGCCGGAGCCCGGCATCGGGAAGTCGCCCGCGCGCAGCGCCGGCACCAGACCGGCGTTCAGCAGGGAGGACTTGCCGGCACCCGACGGGGCGAGCAGCATCAGCGGCCCGTCGCCGATCCGTTCGAAGACCCGCTCGATCAGCTCGGCCGTCGCCCGGTCCCGCCCGAAGAACCAGCGGGCCTCCCGCGCGGTGAAGGCCGGCAGGCCCCGGTAGGGACACTCGGCGTCCACCTGCGGACCGGCAACGCCGCCCGGGCCGTCGCTGCCGGCACCGTCGCCGTCGGAGCCGCGCGGCCCCGTCTCCCGGACCATCCGCACCAGTTCACCCCCAGCCCGCAGTACGTCGTCGCAGCGTCGTGCGACGTCGACGGTGACGCGCTTCGAGCCGGTCTCGATCTTGCTCAGATAGCCCTTGCTGTAGTGCGTCTGCCGGGCGAGGTCCGCGAGGGACAGGCCACGTTGCACCCGCAGACGTCTCAGCTGTGCGGGGAAGTGCGTCGCGGCGCCCTCGGACTCGGGCTGGCGATCGGTCTTGCGCCGGTGGTCCGGATCCCCCAAGACATCCCCCATGGCAGTGCGCGCCCAGGCAGCGGTACGGGAGCGGCCAGGCTACAGCGGGGGTGGGGCGGACGAGCGCCTCCTCGGACCGGTATGACCAGCATACGAGCGTGCGGAGCCACCTGACGGGCGGCTCCGCACGCCGCCCTGACGGGGGCGCGGCTACGGGTTGAGCCGGATCGAGTTGACGGGCGTGAGGTCGGCGTAGACACCGGTCTTGGCGGCGATGGGGCTGCCGCAGCCCGAGCCTCCGGAGCCCGTGCACAGATTTGCGGTCGCACCGCCGTACTGGTTGTTGAGCACCCAGTGGTTCTCGAACTGGTTGCTCAGATTGTGCGCCCCGTAGGAGTAGAAGACGTGCGTC
The DNA here is from genome assembly GCF_016755875.1 of Streptomyces spororaveus. Taxonomy (NCBI): domain Bacteria; kingdom Bacillati; phylum Actinomycetota; class Actinomycetes; order Kitasatosporales; family Streptomycetaceae; genus Streptomyces; species Streptomyces spororaveus. The sequence continues at coordinate 7,139,587 of NZ_BNED01000005.1, forward strand.
GGCTTGACGGCGGGGTTCTGGTTTTGAGGGTAGATGCAGACCGCACCGTCCGGGCAGCCGGCCCACGCGTCGGCCGGCTTGGCCTCGACCGAACCGCTGAGGGCGATCACGGCGACGACGGCGGTGGCGAGCGCGGCGGCGCCGCGGAACATCTTGCGCATGGTTTCCCCTTGTGGTGCTTGCCTCGTGCTGACGGCTTCAGCCTGCCCCCGGCCCGCACCGGGGTCGACGGGTTGCCCGTCGCCCCATCCCGCGGCGCCCGGGAAACCTCCTGCCACCAGCAAGGACGTGGAGCGGAGGGCAACACCCGCGCGGGTCGGCGTAAGACTTTCGTCATCGGCGCGGGCATGGCGCACGGCGGTCCGGCCGCGTTGAATCCGTAGGGACGGGGTCGAGACGAGGAAGCGGGAACGGCAGTGACACGGACAAGGCGGCGCGGGCGGCTGTTGGGCGGAGCCTCGATCGCGGCGGCGGTGGTGGTGGCGGTGGCCCTGTACTGGCTGCAGCCGTGGAAGCTGTGGCAGGACGAGACCGTCCGCGAAGCGCTCCCGGCCGCCGCCGCGCCGCCGGCCCCGGGCGCGTCCGCGGCCGTACTGGGAGGGGCCCCGGCCGCCCCGGTGACCGTCGCCCGCGGGACGCTCATCAGCCACGAGCACAGCACCACCGGCACGGTGGAGCTCATCCGACTCCCCGATGGGTCCCACACGCTGCGCCTGGCGGACCTCGACACCAGCAACGGACCGGACCTGCGGGTGTGGCTGACCGATGCCCCGGTGAAGGAGGGCGTGGCGGGCTGGCGCGTCTTCGACGACGGCAAGCACACGAGCCTCGGCAAGCTCAAGGGCAACAAGGGGGACCAGAATTACCCGGTCCCCGCCGACGTGAACGTCGCCGACTTCAGCAGCGTCACCATCTGGTGCGACCGCTTCGACGTCTCCTTCGGAGCGGCGAGTCTCGCCGCCGTGTGACGCGCCGCCGGGGCCGGCCGGGCCGGGCGACACGCCGTGGGGCCGGAGCTGATCCGGCGTCACCCCGTTCGGCCGTCGCCCGGAGTACGACTATCCACTCCTCCGGACGTCAAAATGCGGCCGTTTGCCCACGGGATGTGCCCTTCCGCTCACACGGTGTGGCGATTGGTCGTAAACGCCCATAACTTCAGAATCGTGACGAACCGACAAATCAAGTCCCTCACGTGCATCGCAGTCGTCATCGCCGCAGGTCTCGGCGTGCTCGCGCCATCCTCCGCCGCGGCCGGACGCAGAGTGCACCCGGGCGACTCGATCCAGGACGCGGTGGACTACGCCAGGCCGGGCGACACCATCACCGTGATGCCCGGCACCTACTACGAGAACGTGCTGATCACCAAGCGGCTGACGCTGCGCGGGTTCGGTGCCCGGACGGTGATCAAGCCGCCGGTCACGGCCGTCACGCCGGCCGCGCCCGCGCCCACGCCCGCGGCGGCGGCACCGGGCGCCGCCGCGGCACCGGTGGCACCGGCCGCGGCCGGTGCCACCGGTGCGGCCGGGAAGGCACCGTCCAGCCGGGCGCTCGCCTGCTCGCAGGCCGACACCGGGATCTGCGTCATGGGAACGGCGGAGCAGCCCGTCGTCGACGTGGACATCCGCTCGCTCACCGTCTCGGGCTTCAAGCGCAACGGGATCTGGGCCTCCTACACCGACCGGCTGAGCGTCCAGCGGGTGATCGCCGAGAAGAACGGCACCTGGGGCATCGCCCAGGAGCGCTCCACCCGCGGGCTCTTCCGCGACAACACCGCCCGCGACAACACCGAGTCGGGCCTGTTCATCGCCAACACCGTCGACCGGGAGGGTGGTGCCACCGACACCCTGGGCGCCGTGGTCCGCAGGAACACGCTGACCGGCAACCGGATCGGCGTCACCGTCAGGCGCGTGCGCAACCTCTCGGTCTACGGCAACACCCTCACCGGCAACTGCGGCGGCATCTTCGTCGTCGGCGACGAGGGCGAGCCCGGAGCCGGGGACATGACCATCCGCAACAACCGGATCCACGAGAACAACAAGTTCTGCAAGGGCAACACCCGCCTCCCCGACATCCAGGGCGTCGGCATCGTCCTCACCGGGGCGGAGCAGACGGTCGTGCGTTCGAACGACATCCGCGGGAACGTCGGAGCCTCCCCGCTGTCCGGCGGAATCCTGCTGTTCAAGAGCTTCGTGGGCGCGACGAACACCGACAACGTCATCCGGGACAACGTGGTGCGGGACAACAAGCCGGCGGACCTGGCCAACCAGGGGACCGGAACGGGCAACCAGTTCGTCAACAACCGGTGCGCATCCTCCGTACCGGCCGGGATGTGCTGACGCGTGACCTCCCTGATCAGCAGAATCGAGGCCTCATGACCACGGTAAGTCCCACTTCGACCCCGATCCCCGCCCCCCAGCACACCCCCCAGCCGGCCATGCGCATGCGTGAGCTCGTCTTCGGGGCCGCCTGCGCCGCCGCCGTACGGGCCGCCGCCCGCCTGGGCGTGGCCGACGCCCTCGGGGAGTCGCCCGCCACCGCGTCCGAGCTCGCGACCGCGGTGAACGCCGCGCCGCTGCCCCTGCAGCGGCTGCTCCGCGCCCTGTCCTGCTACGGGATCTTCGCGGAGACCGAGGACGGGCAGTTCGTCCACACCGAGATGTCGCACCTGCTGCGCGAGGACGACCCGCACAGCCTGCGCTACATCGCCCTGTGGTGCACCGAGCCCTGGACCTGGCAGGCCTGGCCGCGGCTCGACGACGCCGTCCGCTCCGGCGGCAGCGTCTTCCAGGAGCTGTACGGCAAGGGGTTCTTCGACTACCTGCACCAGGACGCGCACGAGTCGGCCCACGTGTTCAACCGGGCCATGACCACCTCCAGCATGCAGTCGGCGCTGGACGTCGCGGAGCTCCTCGACCTCACGGGGATCTCGGTCGTCGCGGACATCGGCGGCGGCCAGGGGCACGTACTGGCGAGCCTGCTGGAGAAGCACCCGACGCTACGAGGTGTCCTGCTGGACCTGCCGGGCGTGGCGGCGAACGCGGATCCGCGGCTGCGGGGGGACGGTCCGCTCGCCGCACGGGCCGACATCGTCCCCGGGGACTGCCGCGAGGCCATCCCGGTCGACGCCGACATGTACATCATCAAGAACATCCTGGAATGGGACGACGACAGCACCCGCAGGACCCTCGCCAACGTCGTCGAGGCGGCCCGCCCCGGATCCCGGGTCGTCATCATCGAGAACCTGGTCGACGACACCCCGTCGATGAAGTTCACCACGGCCATGGACCTGCTGCTGCTGCTCAACGTCGGCGGCGCGAAGCACACCAAGGCCAGCCTCTGCGCCCGTATGGAGGACGCCGGACTGGTGATCGGCGAGATCCGGCCGGTCAACGCGTACCTGCACGCGTTCGAGTGCACCGTGCCCGGGTGACACCCGCCGGTATAGGGCCGAACGCCTTCGAGACCGGCACGAAGCCGGTCTCGAAGGCGCCTGCGGGAGTCCCGGGTGCCGGTGTCAGGCCGCCAGGGCGTTGTTGACGAGGTCGAGGAACTCGCGCGGCGACTTGCACCGGTCAGCGTCGGCGGGCAGCGGCCGGCTGTGCCGGTTCTCCAGCTCACCGACGATGCCGAGGAGCCCCAGGGAGTCGAGCCCCCACTCGTCGAAGCCCGAGTCGGGTCGGCTCGCCATGGCCGCGGGGTCGACGGTGACGCCCGCACCCTTCTTCATCAGGGCGGCCAGTTCTTCCATGGTCAGTCGAGCGGTCATGACGGACAACTCCTCAGGCTTGGGCCGGCGTACGCCGGTCGGTGATCAGGCGCATTTCAGAGCGCGCGAGGAAGCGTGAGATCTCCTGGTCGGTGGTCGGGACGCCGTCTTTGGCGCTGTCGAGCAGCCGGGCGAGCACCGCCGCCTTGTGGCCGCCCTCGACGCCGAGGGCCAGAGCGGGGCGCGCGTCGAGCGGGCCGCGCAGGTCGAGGAGCCGCACGACGATGTCGTCGCGCTGGAAGACGGTGCTGCCCTCGATGGGGCTCGTCGGATCGTCCACGGCCGCCTCGTCCTGCCCGGCGAGCAGCCGGGCGAGCGCCATGCCGCACCCGTCCTTCGCGGGGTAGAACAGGGCGTGCCGCGTGACGTCCGCGGACTCGCGGCCGCCGGCCGCCACATGGTGCACCGCCGGGAGCGCCGCACGGGTGAAGAACACCCGGGCCGATCCGGGGTCGCTGAGATCCCGGTCCTGCTCCAGGTACGGGTTGATGGCCTCCTCCAGCGCCTGCACCTCCGGCTGCTGGGCCACATGGCGCAGGGCCGCGAGGAGGTCGCCCTCGACCTCGACCGCCCGCACGACACGGTTGCCGTGCATGAAGAGCGAGGTGCGGCGCAGCCGGGTGTTCTCGTCGACCTGGGCCTGCGGGGACGTGTAACCGGCCAGGAGTTCCGCCACCACCGGCTCGCTGCCGGGTTTCACGGTGAAGGTGAGCGCGTGGCGGACCACGCCGTCACCGCGCCGCGGAGCGACCTGGAGGCTGCCCGGGGCCCGGTCCGCGGCGCCCGGCGAGGCGGTGGCGGAGGCGGCGACGGAGCCGGCGGAGGGCGGGCCGGTGAGGGAGGGTGAGCCGTGGCCCGGTCCCTTGCCGGTCTCCCGCAGCACGCTGAAGCGCAGCGAGCGGGTGTCCCGTACGCAGCCGTGGAGCGGCTGCACCGACGCGACGTGTTCCTCGCTGTTGACCCAGGCCAAGAACCGCGGTGCGCTCTCCCACTCGCTGGTGATGAGCCACTGCGACGGATTCTCGATCGACTGGCACAACTCGTCGCTGATGTGTCCGGGGACGGAGGACACCTGTTCGCGGAGATGTTCGTACACCTCCAGGAACTGATTCTGCGCACCGTCGTACAGATCCAGCAGCAGCACGACCCGAAGCCTCGAGCCGTCGAAGGCGGACTGGGATATCCGTTCCGACAAGGTTGTCATCGTTCACACTCCTTCGAGACCACACGGTCGCCACGGGCGGCGCCACCCGAACCGATCGTTGTCCCGTAATCCCTGCGGCGCGAGAGGAGAGAACCAAGCGGGTGAACGGGCGAGGGAACCGGCCTCGTACAGGGCATGGAAGAGCCATGAAGGAAAACGTCGACCACCACGTCCCGGTCCTCATCGTGGGCGGCTCGCTGGTGGGTCTGTGCACCTCGCTCTTCCTCGGCCGGCACGGCATCGAACACATGCTGGTCGAGAAGCACGCGGGTACCTCGATGCACCCACGCGGACGCGGTATCAACGTACGGACGATGGAGCTGTTCCGGGTCGCCCGTGTCGAGGACCGGATCCGTGAGGCCGCCTCGGTCCTGGCGGACAACCACGGCATCCTGCAGGGTGGCTCGCTGACCGGTGACGACCAGGAGTGGCTCTTCGAGGAGATCGACCCGGGCGGCGCGCTCGCGCGCTTCAGTCCGGCGGCCTGGTGTCTGTGCAGCCAGAACGACATCGAGCCGGTCCTGATGTCCGTTACCCCCACGCTGGGGGCCGACCTGCGGTTCTCCACCGAACTCCTCTCCTTCGACCAGGATCCGGGCGGGGTCACCGCGATCGTGAAGAACCGGGAGACCGGCGAACACAGCACGGTGCGGGCGGACTACCTCGTCGCCGCCGACGGGCCGCGCAGCCCCGTGCGGGAGGCGCTCCGGATCGGCCAGAGCGGCTCCGGGGACCTGTTCCACAACGTGAGCATCACCTTCCGGTCGCGGATGCTGGCCCATGTGGTCGGCGACCGGCGTTTCATCGTGTGCTACCTGACCAAGCCCGACGCCGACGGGGCCCTGCTGCCGGTCGACAACGGCGAGCGGTGGGTCTTCCACGCGCCCTGGCACCCGGATCGGGGGGAGACCCTGGAGGACTTCACCGACGAGCGCTGCGTGGAGCACATCCGCCGGGCCGTCGGCTCCCCCGACCTGGACGTCGAGGTCACCGGGAAGGCCCCGTGGCACGCCGCCGAGCGGGTCGCCGAGCGGTATGCGGTCGGCCGGGTCTTCCTGGCCGGTGACTCCGCCCACGAGATGTCCCCCACCGGGGCGTTCGGCTCGAACACCGGCATCCAGGACGCGCACAACATCGCCTGGAAGCTCGCCGCGGTGCTGAACGGTTCGGCCGGGCCGGGGCTGCTGCAGACCTACGAGGCCGAGCGGCTGCCGGTGGCCCGCGCGACGAGCGAGCGCGCCTCGGCGCGTTCGGCCGAGCACAGCCACCCGGGATACGAGCCCGACCCCGAGCCCATGTCCGCCGCCGGGGCCGCGCCCGGGGCCGAGCCCGACCCGGCCCCGCCCGGTGGCGCCGGCCGGCAGGGCGGGGTCCTCTCCGTGGCCATGGGCTACCGCTACAACCGGGGCGCGGTCCTGGGAGCCGACCCGGACCGACCCGTCGTACCCGAACGGATGCGGCTCTGCGGCGATCCGGGCAGCCGCGCACCGCACATGTGGCTCTGCGGTCCGGGGGATCCGGAACCGAAGTCCACGGTGGACCTCTACGAGCGCTCTTTCGTCCTGCTGTGTTCCGAGGACGCGCCGTGGCGTGCCGCGGGGCGGTCCGTCGCCGAGCAGCTGGGCCTGCCGCTGGACGTGTACGCGATCGGCACGGGGCCGGAGGCGGACCTGATCCCGGCGAACGGCGGTGACTGGACCGAGGTGCACGGCACGACCCCGGAGGGTGCGGTCCTCGTCCGCCCGGACGGGTTCGTGGCCTGGCGCTCGCCGCAGGCGGTGGCGGATCCGGAAGCGGTCCTCCACGAGGTCCTGACCACGCTGCTGGACCGGTCCTGAGCCGACCGGTCCCGTCGTCGCCGTTCCGCCTGCCGCGGGCACGAAGGGCGCCGTCCGGTGGAGCGATCCACGGGACGGCGCCCTTCACCTGGCGACGACGGCGGACCGGGTCATCCCGTCACCGGGTCATCGCGTCACCGGGTCATCGTGCCGTTTTCGAGCCGAGGCCCCCGGGAGTCCTCGGCACCCAGTCGAGGGTCGCCGAGGCCTGCTTCGGATCCGGCTCGCGCATGGTCACGCGCCAGCCGTCCTCCCCGGTGCGTCCGGTGAGGCGGACCACGAACGACTTGGTCTGGCCCGTGTCGTGGAAGTACACGACGACGAGCTGCCGCACGGACCCCTCGTCGTAGAACTCCGCGGTCACCTTCCCCTTGGCGCCCTCGTGGAAGGCCCGGATCCAGTTCCGGGCGGTCCGCTCCACGTCCCCCTTCGCGTCGTCGGGGTCGGCGGCGAGGGCCTCCACCCCGTCGGTCTTGCCGTCGGCGAGCCGCCAGATCAGCTGCTGGGTGATCCGGAGGGACGCGGAGGTGGGGTACCCGACCACGCCGAGCGGCTCGTGGTTCGCGTAGTCGGTCGCGTACCGCAGCTCCTCCTCGTCGGCGGCGCACGCGGTGAGAGTGCCCCAGGCCAGCACCGACACCAGGCCGGCGCGTACGAGGAGGGCGGCCCTCGGGCGGGCGCTCATCGCACGACCTTCGAACCGAGCTCGCCCGGCGTCTTCGGTATCCAGGGCTCCACGGCGGTGGCTTCGGCGGGGCCCGGCTCGGCCATCCCCACCCGCCAGACCTCCTTGCCGTCCAGCATCACGGCCCGGACGTAGAGCTCCTTGATCTGGCCGGTTTCATGCAGGTAGAGCACGACGGTCTGCCGGTACGACCCCTCGTCGTAGAACTCCGCGGTGACCTTCCCGCCGGCGCCCTTGCGGAACGCGGCGACCCAGTTCTCGGCGGTCTTCTCGGGGATGTCCTCGCCCTGTTTGTCGGACACCAGTGACGCCAGCCTGTCGACGTCGCCGTCGGCGATCCGCCACACCACCTCCTGGGCGATGCCCAGCGATCCGGTGGAGGGGTACCCGACGACGGAGAGCGGCTGGTGGCTGCTGTAGTCCCCGGTGTAGTTCATGCCTTCGGTGTCTTGCTCCGCCGAGCAGGCGGTCAGCGAGCAGAGTGCCAGGGCGCAGACGAGTGCGGCGCGCGGGACCGGTACAGCCATACTTCCTCGGTCTTCCGGTGGTCATCGAGCGATCTCGATGCAGGGAGCTGCAACGTACTGCTCTGACCGGGCAGTTTGATCCGGTAAACGGACAAGCCGGACACAACTCGCGCCTCAGTGATGCAATTCACTCAATGGCCGGATTTCGCCCCCGTGCGTCTCGCCCCGCCATCCGGAATGCGGACAACTCCGCGCGCCACCGGGCGTCGCCGTCTACTCTGGCCGGGCAGCTGGTTCGCCCCGTCCGCCAGGCGGGATGCGTCGTAAGAGGGAACCCGGTGGGAATCCGGGACTGCCCCGCAGCGGTGAGCGGGAACGACCGCCGTCATACGCACTGGGCCCGGCCGGGTCTGGGAAGCGACGGCCAGTAGGAGTCTCGTACGGCATCCGTACGACGGGACGCGCCCGCGAGTCCGAAGACCTGCCCGTTGCCCGTGCGCGGCCGATCGCGCACGGAAATCCCGGTGACCTCGTGGGCGGGTCGGCGACACATCAGGCGGACGACCGCGAGCACGTGCAGCCGCACGCGCCCGTACCCGGTCGGGATCCGCCCGGTTCGTCATCCCTTCGCGCCCTCGGCCCCTCACCGGGTCCACAGGAGAACGCTCGCGAAGGAGAGTTCCGTGACCAGCACGACCCCCGCCGCCGGCCGGCCCACCGTGGCCACCGTGTACGGCTACCCCCGCCAGGGCCAGAACCGCGAACTGAAGAAGGCCGTCGAGGGCTACTGGAAGGGCCGCCGCACCGCCGACGCCCTCCGGGAAACCGCCCGCGACCTGCGCCGGACCAACTGGCAGCAGCTGGCCGACGCCGGTATCACCGAGGTGCCGACCGGTGACTTCTCGTACTACGACCATGTGCTGGACACCAGCGTGATGGTCGGCGCCGTCCCCGAGCGGCACCGCGCCGCCGTCGCGGCCGACCCCCTCGACGGGTACTTCGCGATGGCCCGCGGCACCCAGGACGTGGCGCCGCTGGAGATGACCAAGTGGTTCGACACCAACTACCACTACCTGGTGCCGGAACTCGGCCCGGACACGGTCTTCACCGCCGACTCGACCCGGCAGGTCGCCGAGCTGACGGAGGCACTCCGGCTGGGGCACACCGCCCGCCCGGTCCTGGTCGGGCCCGTCACCTACCTGCTGCTGGCCAAGCCCGCCCCGGGCGTGGCCGCCGGCTTCCACCCGCTGGCGCTGCTCGACCGGCTGCTGCCCGTCTACGCCCGGGTCCTGGCCGACCTGCGCGCAGCCGGAGCCGAGTGGGTGCAACTGGACGAGCCCGCCCTGGTACAGGACCGGACCCCGGCCGAGCTGAGCGCCACCGCCCGCGCGTACCGGGAGCTCGGCGGATCGGGCGACCGCCCCAAGTTGCTCGTCGCCTCCTACTTCGACCGGCTCGGCGAGGCCCTGCCCGTCCTGGCCAAGGCGCCCGTCGACGGGCTCGCCCTGGACTTCACCGGGGCCGCGGCCGCACACCTCGCCGACCTCGCCGCCGTCGGGGGCCTGCCCGGCAAGCGCCTGGTCGCCGGTGTCGTGAGCGGCCGCAACATCTGGATCAACGACCACGAGAAGTCCCTCACCACCCTCGGCACCCTCCTGGGACTCGCCGACCAGGTGGACGTGGCCGCCTCCTGCTCCCTGCTCCACGTTCCGCTGGACGCCACCGCCGAACGGGACATCGACCCGCAGGTCCGGCGCTGGCTCGCCTTCGCCCGTCAGAAGACCGCGGAGGTCGCCACGCTCGCCCGGGGCCTGGCCCGGGGCACGGACGCCATCGCCGCCGAACTCGCCGCCAACCGGGCCGACCTGGCCTCCCGCGCCGGATCCGCCCTCACCCACGACCCCGCGGTCCGGGCCCGCACCGCCGCCGTCACCGACGCGGACGGGCGTCGCCCCCAGCCGTACGCCGAGCGGACCGCCGCCCAGCGGGCGCACCTGGGCCTCCCGGCGCTGCCGACGACCACGATCGGATCGTTCCCGCAGACCGACGAACTGCGCACGGCCCGCGCCGACCTGCGCGCCGGACGCATCGACACCGCCGGCTACGAGGACCGCATCCGGGCCGAGATCCGGGAGGTCCTGGCCTTCCAGGAGAAGGCCGGCATTGATGTCCTGGTGCACGGCGAGCCCGAACGCAACGACATGGTCCAGTACTTCGCGGAGCGGCTCACCGGCTACCTGGCCACCCAGCACGGCTGGGTCCAGTCCTACGGCACCCGCTACGTCCGGCCCCCGGTCCTGGCCGGCGACATCTCCCGTCCCGACCCGATGACCGTGCGCTGGACCACGTACGCGCAGTCGCAGACGTCCAGGCCGGTCAAGGGCATGCTGACCGGCCCGGTCACCATGCTGGCCTGGTCCTTCGTCCGCGACGACCAGCCCCTCGCCGACACCGCCCGCCAGGTGGCGCTCGCCCTGCGCGACGAGGTGGGCGACCTGGAGGCGGCCGGCACCCCGGTCATCCAGGTCGACGAACCCGCCCTGCGCGAAACGCTCCCGCTGCGGGCCGCCGACCACGCCGCCTACCTCGCCTGGGCCACCGAGTCCTTCCGTCTGACCACCGGCGGAGTCCGCCCGGACACCCAGATCCACACCCACATGTGCTACGCCGAGTTCGGCGACATCGTGGAGGCCATCGAGGACCTCGACGCCGACGTCATCAGCCTGGAGGCCGCCCGTTCCCACATGCAGGTCGCCGGTGAACTCTCGGGCGCCGGCTACCCGCGTGAGGTCGGCCCCGGCGTCTGGGACATCCACTCGCCGCGGATCCCCTCCGTGGCCGAGGCGGCCGCGCTGCTGCGCAAGGGGCTGGCGGCCATCCCGGCCGAGCGGCTGTGGGTCAACCCCGACTGCGGCCTCAAGACCCGGGGCTGGCAGGAGACCAGGGCCTCCCTGGAGAACCTGGTCGAGGCGGCCCGCCAGGTCCGCGCCGAGGTCTAGGGGGTGTCCTCGGGTGCGTGGCCGTCTCCGACGAGGCCCGCGACATGGTCGGTGATCATGTCGAGGATGTCCGCCGAGATCTCGGCGTCGCCGAGGACGAGGTGGTTCAGCGTCAGCCCGTCGGTCATGGCGGCCAGATAGCGGGCCAGTACGCCCACGGGCACGCGGAGCTCGAAGGCCATGTGGTGCCGTAGCTGCTCGATCAGTTCGGTGTAGGTGTCGCAGTAGCGCTCGTACTGCCGCCGCGCCAGGTGCTCGAAGCCGGGCCTGCGCAGGGCGTACTGGGTGAGTTCGTAGGTGAGCATGTGTTCGCCCGGGTGGGCGGACACATGGTCCCAGTACGCCTGGAAGCCCGCCCGGACGGTCTCCCGGAGGGTGGCCTTCGGCTGGATCGCCTCCCGTACCAGCGTGACGCTGTGGTCGGTGATCGCCGCGATGACGGATTCGAGCAGGGCCTGCTTGGAGTCGAAGCAGTAGTGGAAGACGCTCAGGGACACGCCCGCTTCGGCGGCGATCGACCTGGTCGTCGTCCCGGCGACGCCGTCGCGGGTCATCGCGCGGATCGCGGCCTCGGTCAGCTGCCGGCGCCGGTCGGCCGAGGGCATCCGTGCCATGGGCGTTCCTTTCGGTTCGTGCTGCGGTGCGTGGTGCGTGGCGCGCGGTGCAGGGCCGGGGGAGGGGCGAAGGCGGCCGGGGCCGGCCGGATCGGCAGATCCGGCCGGCCCCGGCCCCTGGACTCGCTTTCGGCGGGATCAGCTGCTGAAGACGCCGACCTCGTGGAGCGAGTACCCCCACTTGGTGCCGCGCTGGAGTCCCTGGACGCGGATGTAGCGGGCCGGGACCCCGGAGAAGCGGGCCGTGTCGAGGCCGCCGTCACTCGCGGTCGTGGACCACACGGTCTGCCAGTTGGTGTCGTCCGTGGAGACCTCGATGCGGTACGCCTTCCCGTACGCGGCCTCCCAGTCGAGGGTGACGCGTCCCACCCGGTTCGCGGACCCGAGGTCGATGTGCAGCCACTGGTTGTCGTTCCACTCGCTCGCCCAGCGGGAGCCCGAGTCCCCGTCCACGGCCCGGCCCGGTGAGTAGTTCACGAACGGGTTCCACCACTCCGAGCTCGACGCCGAGGCCGGGGAGCCCGTGGCGAGATTCACCGTGGACTTGTGCTTCTCGGAGTTCCCCCAGGTGGTCAGGTAGGACTCGGCGCCCTTGAAGAGGTCGTCCACCACGCCCTGGCCGCCGACGATGCGGATGTCCTCGATCCAGTCGGGGACCAGACCGTAGTGCGACGCCCCGTCGGTGTTGAGGTCCCACGTCCGCGAACCGGTGGTCTGCTTGTCGATGACGGACCCGCCGTCGGTACTGCGGAAGGGGTAGCGCACCGGGTTCGGGGTGTCCGCCCCGCGCGGTCCGGGCCAGCCGCCGACACCGTTCATGTCGGTGCCGTACCCGTAGCCGACGTTGTACTTGTCGCGCAGCGCGTCCGTCCGCTTCGCCTCGGCGCTGAATCCCTCGGCGCCGCTCATGTACGAGGCGATGAAGCCGCCGAGCTTGTAGACCCGCTCGGTCCAGTCCATGTCCATCCAGCTGTGCGAGGAGATCACACCGGGGTACGCCTCGGACTCCAGGATGTCGAAGGACCGGCCCGCGGCCTTCACGCTCATGTGGTCGACCTCAAGCATCATCTTGCGCTTCATCATGCCGCGCACCGCGTACTCGCCGAGCTCCGTGAGTCCGCGCGTATTGCACTGGGCGTCGGAGGCGTAGGAGGGGACCGCCACCCCCGCGGGGAGTTTGCTCTGCACCGCCGGTGCGGCCGCCGCCAGGCCGATGGGGTTGTCGTGCTGCGGGCCGGTGCACTTCTCCGTCTTCCAGAAAGTGCCGGTCGACAGGAACTGGCCGACGTTGATGGCCGTACCGAGGGCGCCCTCGTCGAAGCGGACACCGCACAGCGCGTTGTCGAACTTGTGGCACAGGAACATGCTGCGGACCCCGAGGCGGTACAGCTCGTCCAGGCCCCGGTCGATGTCCGCCTTGCTGCACTGGGCGATGTCCAGGATCTGCTTGCAGCCGAAGGGCTCGGAGGTCTCGACCCCGAGGACCACGGCGAGCTTGCCCTGCTGGACGACGTCGCGGGCCTGCGCGGAGTCGGTGACGATGCGGAACCAGCCCTTGCCGGGGCCGCCGTACATCTTGTCGATGTAGGCCTGCATGTCGTAGGTCTTCTGCGCTTCGAGGCGGATGGCGGTCATCTCGTCGCAGCTGCGGTCCTTGAAGAAGTAGACCGAGCAGATGACGCCGTTGGTGACGAGGTCGTTCACGAGCACGCGCTGACCGCCGCGCCAGGCCCGTTCGACCCAGGCGTAGTAGTTCTGCTGGTGGGTCAGCGAGTCGTGGGCGGGCCAGTCCTTGAAGGTCGGCCAGCCGTTCGGGTCGTGCTTGCCGTCACCGCCCTTGGTGATGAAGTCGAAGATCGCGAGGGTGCCGTCGGGGTAGTGCTCGGGGCAGTCCTTGAGCGCGTCGGCCACCCCGGCCTCGGAGAACGGCTTGCCGCAGATGAGACGGCCGCCGAAGCCCTCGTTGGACATCAGATGGTCGTGCGCGTCGACGAAGCCCCGGACCCGCCCCTGGGCATCGGTCCCCTTGAAGGGCTCGCCGGTGACGTTGATGTCGGAGTCGGGTGCGGGCCGCGCGACCGGGTTCCACCAGCCGGGGTCGGCGGCGGAAGCGGGTACGGGGCCGAGCACCATGGCCACCACGGCGAGGAGCAATGACAGGACCGCCAGGGGCCTACGCCTGTGGTGCGTGTGTCGGGAAATGGTCATCACTCACGTCTTAAGGTCAGCCGGATGGCGTGGTCGGGGGGCCGGCCGTTCGGGGCATGACGGGTCACGGCCACAGGCGTGACTTGTCATGAACCACACAAACAGTGGGACGAGAATCCCGACTGCCGTCGACGGAGTCAATAGTCCGGGACGGTTGACCTGATGTCTCGTCACATGAGTGGGCGGGGCGCGCCCCGTGGGGTGCGCCCCGCCCGGGACCGCGGAGTGACGTCAGCGCGCGTTGTGCTCCGGCAGGTCCGCCTCGGCCGGTGCGAACCCGAATCCGCGCGTCGTGGCCTTCGCGGCCGGCTTGCCGCAGAACGCCGCTTCGAGGGTCCCGCCGAGGGCCGTGTTCGCCTCCCCCTTGTTCGAGGTGTTCGCCATCGCGGAGAGCGAGCGGCGTCCGTCGCGGGTGGAGAAGGCGTAGGTGTAGAAGCCCTGCACGGTGCCCGTGTGACCGTAGACCGACGTGCCGCACGACAGGTCGTAGCGGCGCAGGCCGAGCCCGTAGAACCGGGTGTTCGTGGCGTCGGTCGGCGTCACGGTGAGCATGGCGTCCAGCAGGGCGGCGGGCAGCAGCCGGCCGCCGAGCAGCGCGGACGTGAAGGTGTTCAGGTCGGCGGGGTTGGAGATCACCGCCCCGGCGGACTGGGCCCACGACACCGTCTGCTCGGTGGAGTCGACCAGCGGCGCGCCGGCCTCGTCGGGGTGGAGGTAGCCGCGCGTGTGCAGCCCCTTGATCTGTGTGCCGGGGTGCACGTAGGAGGTGTTGCGCAGCTTCAGCGGCTTGATGATGCGCCGCTCGTACTCCTTGGCCACGCCGTTGCCGGTGGCCTTCTCGATGAGCATGCCGACGACGACGAAGTTGGTGTTGGAGTACTTGTACGCGACGCCGGGCTCGGTCGTGCGCGGTTCGCGCAGCGAGAGGGCCACCAGCTCCTGGTAGCCGAACACCTTGTTGCGGACGGCTTCGAAGCCCGGAACGGTGTGCTCGAACATGGCGTCCGTGTAGTCCGCCAGCCCGCTGCGGTGGCTCAGCAGATGGCGCACCGTGATCCGGTCGTCGGGCAGCAGGCCGGGCAGGTACCGGTTGACGGAGGTGTCCAGATCGATCCGGCCCTCGTCCACCAGCTGCAACAGGACGACGGAGGTGAACGTCTTGCTGACGCTCCCGATCCGGAAGCGGGCCTGCGGGTCCATCGCCGAGCCCGTGGTCCTGTCGCGCACCCCCACCGTTCGGACGCTGACCCCGCCGGGCCCGCTGAAGCGGGCCAGGGCGCCCGGCGCGCCGGCGGCGGTCGTGTTCCGCAGCGCCTGGGTCAGCCCTTCGAGATCGGGGGTGGTCGGGGCGGCGTGGGCGGTGGTCGACGGCGCCACGGCGGCCGTCACGGCCAGCAGGGCGGCACTGAGGGCCAGACGTCGGTTCACGAGCAGGGGCACGATGCTCCTCGGTGGGGGGCGTACGGGTCGGGCGGCATGAGCCTACGCAAGATCATCGGGCGGATCGGCCGTCGGTATGAGCGGGAACGCGCCAATGAGGTACGGCAGTTCCGCCACCCGGGCGGGGTGCCCGGGTGCGCCGTACCCAGGCACCCGCCCGGGGCCCCCTCTAATCTGAAGGTGTGACCAGCAGTGATCTCGGAGACTTCCTGCGCGCCCGTCGCGCCCGCCTGCGGCCCGACGACGTGGGCCTGGCCTCCTACGGCCGCCGCCGCGTGGCGGGACTGCGCCGTGAGGAGGTCGCGGTCCTCGCCGGAATGAACAGCGACTACTACGCCCGGCTGGAGCAGGGGCGCGAACGCGGCCCTTCCCCGCAGATCCTCGACGCGATCAGCGGCGCCCTGCGCCTGGACGAAGCGGCACGCGCCCACCTCTTCCGGCTCGCCGGCACCGCGCCCGACGGTGACCGGCCGCAGCCGAGGGAGTCGGTCGGCGCCCCGCTGCGCCAGCTGCTGGACGGGTACACGAGCTGCCCGGCCTTCGTCCTGAACCCCGCCACCGACGTGCTGGCGGCCAACGCGATGGCCGACGCGCTGTTCTCCCCGTTCGCGCAGCGGGACAACCTCGCGCGCATGACGTTCCTCGCCCCCGCGGCCCGCCCGTTCTTCGTCCACTGGGACCGCGCGGCCGAGGCGGTGGTGGCCGGCCTGCGCCACGCGGCCGGCCTCGATCCGCACTACCCGCGGCTGCGCGCCCTGGTACGTGAACTCGGCGCGTCCAGCGCGGAGTTCACGGCGCTGTGGACCGCTCACACGGTCCGCGGCAAGACCTTCGACAGCAAGGAACTCGACCACCCCGACATCGGACCGCTCTCGCTCGGCTTCCAGTCCTTCGCCGTGCTCGGGGCGCCGGGCCAGCAACTGGTGGTCTACCAGGCCGAACCGGGGAGCCCGAGTGCCCGGGGGCTCGCCCTGCTCGGCAGCCTGCACGCCACCCGCCGGGCGTTCTGACCGCCTGACTCCACGGCCCCGCCCCGTGCCATGACCTCGCCGTACGTCATGACCGCCCGGCGGCCGGGACGCCCGCGGCGCCGAGCACGTACGCGCGGGACGCCCGGACCTCCTCGCGCAGGGCGGCGAGGTCCACGTCCAGGACCCGACCGTTCCATTTGCGGGGCGTGCCGCCCACGAGGACGGCGCTGATGTTGCGGGCGTCCGAGCCGAGGACGACGGTTCCGATGGGATCGTTGAGGGGCATGTTGTTGAGGTCCTCGGCGCGGATGACCAGCAGGTCGGCCTTCTTCCCCGGAGTGAGGGAGCCGGTCACCGTGTGCAGGCCGTTGGTGCGGGCGCCCTGGAGGGTGGCGAAGTCCAGGACGTCACGGGTGGTGATGCGCACCGGCCGCCGGTCGCTGCCGTAGGCCGCGTGCACCGCGCGCATCCGCTGGACCGTGTGCAGGGCCCGCATCTGCGTGAACATGTCCCCGGCCAGGGCGACTTCGACGTCGATGCTCAGTCCCGGACGGATGCCGGCCGCCAGGGCCTCGTCGACGGCGGGTACCGCGGTCTCCAGTCCGATCTGCGCGTCCGAGGTCGGGGCCAGGGCCACGGTCGTGCCGCTCTCCCCGATCGCCCGCCACGCCGGCGGGGTCAGGCCGGTGGCGTGGATGAGGGTCAGGTCGGGGCCGAGCAGACCGTCCGCCGCCCACCCCAGTACCGCGCGGGAGGAAGCGGCACCGAAGACGGCGTCCACGCTCACGCCGACCCCCAGGTCCCGGGCCACCCGGGCGAGTTCGCGGCCGTACGCGAGGGCGGGTCCGGCGATCTCCTCGGTGGCCAGCGCGGCCACGCGCAGGGTCAGCAGCTGGTCGTCGCTGCTGAACCAGCGTTCCCTGAGCCGGGTCAGGTCGCCGGGCCACTGCCCGTCCCAGTCCCCGAAGTGCGGCCCCATCGAGGCGTGCACGCCCCGGATGCCCGTGTCCAGCAGCGCCTGGACGGCGGCGTCGGAGTGCTCGGGGGTGCGTGAGTTGTGGGAGAAGTCCAGCATGCAGGTGATGCCGCCGTCGATGGCGGACAGGGCGGCCAGGCGGGTGCCGGCGTACATGTCCTGCGGGCGGTAGACCGGCGCGTAGCCGGCCAGGGTGGACGCGATGTAGCCGCCGAGATCGTCCACGTCGGGCATGATCCTGCGCAGTTGCGTCTGCCAGGCGTGGCGGTGGGTGTCGACGAAGCCGGGCGTCAGGATCGTGTCGGTGGCGTCGACGACCACGGCGCCGTCCCGGTTCAGGCCGGGCCCGACCGCCGCGACGGTATCGCCGACGACCAGCAGGTCCGCGTGGTCGAGGACGCCGAGCTCCGGGTCCATCGTGACGATCGTGGCGCCGGTGAACACGACGCGCCGTCCGGGATCGCCGGACCGGAGCCGGATCCGGTCGAGGACGGCGGCGTCGGTCGTGTCGTTGCGGGGCATGCGGAGGTCCTGTCGCCGGAGGAGGTGGACCCCCAGCCTCGGCTCGCGGGGAGGCGGCAACCAGGCCGCCCTCTGCCCGGGTGCGGTACACCCATGCTCGGGGCGGGGCGGGGCGGTCCGCGCCGCCCACGCGGTGGGAGCGGGCTCGCGCCCGGCGCGGCGCGAGGCCGCCGATCGGGCGCCCACCTGCGACGACGGCCCTGAAATATACTGTGGGGGTGACTGAGAACCTCCTGCCTCCCTGCCCCGAGTGCGCGGGCGCGTACACCTACGAGATGGGAGCGCTCCTGGTCTGCCCCGAGTGCGGGCACGAGTGGCCGCTCGCCTCCGGTGAGCCGGCCGGCGCCTCCGAGGAGCGGGTGATCAAGGACGCGGTCGGCAATGTACTGGCCGACGGAGACACCGTGACGGTGGTCAAGGGCCTCAAGGTCAAGGGCAGCCCGTCCGGCATCAAGGCGGGTACGAAGGTGCGCAACATCCGCCTGGTGGAAGGCGTCGACGGCCATGACATCGACTGCAGGATCGAGGGGTTCGGTTCGATGCAGCTGAAGTCCAGCGTGGTCAGGAAGGTCTGACCCGACCTGGTCCGACCTGCTCCGTCCTGCCCCGGCCACCGGCCACCGGCCGGCGGAACGCGAAGGCGCCTGCCGGGCACGGTCCCGGTCAGGCGCCTTCGTCGTTCTGCCGCAGGGGTGGAGCGGATCCGGCGGACGGATCATGAGCCGGCGCGCTCATGGGCCGAGGGGATCGCCGAAGGCCTGCCCCGGCGGGCGTGCGCCGGTCAGCGCGTGGCGTACAGGTGGACGGGGACGGACGACACGGTGGCGATGGTCGCCGTGGCCGCGAAGGCGACCTCGCCGTCCTGGCGGGCGACGACGCGTACGGCATGACGGTCCGGCGCGGTCGACACCTCCGGGTTCGGGAGCGTCTCGATCCAGCAGGCCGAGGTCAGCTCCGCATAGCGGAAGAAACGAATCTCCATATCGGTCAGGACTCCCCGTCGGGGGAAGGCGGAACGGTAGGCGGCCTGGCGTACGGCTTCCAGCAGCAGCATGCCGGGGGCGTGGTCGACGGGGTGGTCGAAAAGGATCGGGTGGTTGACGTCGGCCCGGAGCTGGGCACGTCGCGTGGAGCTGGTGGGGGAGAGGACCACGTCGTGGAAGCGGTCGCGGCCCACGCGGCGGGGTGTCAGCGGCGGCGGAAGCGGGATGGTGCGGGCGGCGACCTCGTCGAGGTCCCCGTTCCGGCCGCGCAGGCGCTGGTAGACGGCCTCCGGCTGGTTGGTGAAACCGGCTTCGGCGGTGCCGAGGAGTCGGCCGTCGCGGGTCGCGGTCACGTGCATGGTGAGACCCGCGAGTCTGCGTCCGCGGCGCGAGATGCCCGAGCAGCGGATGTGCAGCGAGATGTCGGCCGGGGTCGAACCGACGGCGAGGGCGTCGGCGTTCGTCGAGTAGCTGAACGTGTCCCAGATCTGGCGGTGACCGAAGGGGACGTCGTACGCGACGTGACTGAGGAGCGGGATGGCCTGGCGGACCGATTCGGCGAGGAGCAGGGGGTCGTGGTGACCCTCGTCCGGTGTGTAGAAGCTGTGGGTGCGGGGCCATTGGGCGGTGACCACGTACTCGTCCGGTGCGACGGCGTGCCACCCGGTGAGCAGCACCTCCGAGTGTGCGCTCTTGTGTACGTACTCCCGCGGTAAGGCGCTGCTGAGCGCGGCGGCGGGTGCGGCGGAGTGATCAGTTGACACAGTCATGGTTGAGCCCCCCTGGACGTCGGACATGAGCTGGTGCTTGTTCGGCGCAGGTCCTAAAATAAAGGATGTTCGTTTTTTTTGTCGAGATTAGTTAGGTGCTCATGTCAGAACGAAAGCAGCAACGCGCCCCGCAACTCAGGGCAGTTCAGACCAAAGCGGCCATCCTGCGTGCCGCGGCCGAGGTCTTCGACGAGTTCGGCTTCAGCGGAGCCAGCATCAGCAAGATCATGAAGCGGGCGGACGTCACTCAGGGCGGGATGTACTTCCACTTCAGCTCGAAGGAGGAGCTCGCCTACGCCGTCATGGTCGGCCAGGGCGACGGTCTGGAGTTCCCCGCGGGCGAGGACGGCCTGCAGCACCTGGTGGACATCACGCTCTACCTCGCCGAGCAGCTCCGGCACAATCCGGTGCTCCGGGCGGGTGTCCGACTGGCCGTGGAACAGGGCGAGTTCGGGCTGCGCGACGACGTGGCCTACCAGGCCTGGGTCCTGGAGTTCCGCCAGCAGCTGCGCTTCGCCCGGGCCAAGGGCGAACTCCAGCCGGACGTCGACGACCACGAACTGGCCTGGGTGCTGGTCAGCTCCTTCACCGGGGCGCAGCTCTTCTCCCAGGCGTCCACCGGCCGGGCCGACCTACCGCAGCGGATCGCCTCCCTGTGGCGCTACCTGCTGCCCGCGGTGGCCGCCGACGACATCCGCGGCGGGCTGCGCCTGACGCTGCCGCCGAGCGAGATCGAGCCGGAGCAGACGCCGGAGCAGGCGCCGGCTCCGGAGCCGAAGCCGGAAGCGAAGGCGCGGCCGAAGTCGGCACCGGGGAAGCGGGCTTGAGCACCCGTCACGTAGTGGTCACCGGCGCGACGGGCTTCGTGGGGTCGGCGGTGCTGTGCCGACTGGCGGGGCAGGACCAGCGGGCCACGGTACGCGCGGTGTCCCGTACGCGGCCGCCGGCCGCATTACCGGGGGTGCGCTGGGTGGAAGCCGACCTGGCCGACGGGCCGTCCCTGCGCGGGGTGTGCGACGGCGCGGACGTCCTGCTGTCGCTGGCCTCCTACGTAGGACCGGACGCCGACCGGTGCACCGCGGTCAACGCCGCCGGAACCGCGGCCCTGGTGGCCGAGGCCCGGCGGGTCGGAGTGGGGCGGATCATCCACCTGTCCACCTGCGCGGTCTACGGACCGGGCCCCCACCGTGGGCAGGACGTCGCCGAGTTGACGCCCGCCCCGGTGTCGGCGGCCAGCGGCAGCCGGCTGGCGGGGGAGGTGTCGGTGCTCGACGCGGGGGGACTGGTCCTGCGTGCGGGGCTCGTACTGGGAAGGGGCGACCGGTGGGCCGTACCGGCACTCGTCGACGCCTTCCGGCGCGTACCGGCGGTGTGGGACGGGGGCGAGGGACGCGCCTCCTTCGTCGATGTCGACGACCTGGCACGGCTCATCGTGGCGCTCGCGCTCGGTGACGGCGCCGGGGCCGGTGTCACGGGTGTTCTGCACGCCCACCACCCGGAGCCGGTGCGCAACCGGGACCTCATGGACGCCCTCGCCGAGCACCGGGTGCTGTCGGCGCGGCCCGCCGCCGACTGGTCGTGGCGCAGGTGCCTGGACTCCCTGGCCGCGACGCCGGGGTGGGTGAGCGAGCGTCAGTTCACGCTGCTGGCCGGTGACCACTGGTACCGCGCCGACGCGGCATGGGAACTCGCCGGGATCGCGCCGGGTCCCGGCCCGCTGAGCCGGATCGGGCCGGCGGCGCGGTGGTACCGGGAGAGGGGCGGGGTCGCCCCGGGGTGATGGCGATCTGCCAAAGCCTCAGCGGGATGGGGCGTGGGCGGGCTGTGCCGAGCCGGGCGGCGGGTAGCGTCCGAAGCACAGCCGGTCACCCCCTGAAGGAGTGGAAATGCCCGATCTTTCGAACATCGTCAAGGCGTACGACGTGCGTGGTGTCGTGCCGGACGAGTGGGACGAGTCCCTGGCCGAGCTGTTCGGTGCGGCGTTCGTGGAGGTCGTTCCCGCCGCGGCGATCGTGATCGGTCATGACATGCGGCCTTCGTCGCCGGGTCTGTCGGCTGCGTTCGCGCGGGGTGCGGCGGCGCGTGGTGTGGACGTGACGCTGATCGGGCTGTGCTCGACGGATCAGCTGTACTACGCGTCGGGTTCGCTGGGTCTGCCGGGTGCGATGTTCACGGCGTCGCACAATCCGGCGCAGTACAACGGCATCAAGCTGTGTCGTGCGGGTGCTGCTCCGGTGGGTCAGGACACGGGTCTGTCGCAGATCCGTGAGCTGGTCGAGACGTGGTCGGACGAGGGTGCTCCGGCCGTTCCGGCGGGCACGGTGGCGGGTTCGGTCACGGAGCTGGACTCCCTGCCCGGCTATGCCGCGCACCTGAAGGGTCTGGTGGACGTGGCGTCGATCCGTCCGCTGAAGGTGGTGGTGGACGCGGGCAACGGCATGGGCGGTCACACGGTCCCGACGGTGTTCGAGGGTCTGCCGCTGGACGTGGTTCCGATGTATTTCGAGCTGGACGGGACGTTCCCGAACCACGAGGCGAATCCGCTGGATCCGAAGAACGTGGTGGATCTGCAGGCGCGGGTGCTGGCGGAGGGTGCGGATCTGGGTATCGCGTTCGACGGTGACGCGGACCGCTGCTTCATCGTGGACGAGCGGGGTGTGGGTGTTTCGCCGTCGGCGATCACGGCGTTGGTCGCGGCGCGTGAGCTGGGCCGTCATGGCGGGTCGGGCACGGTGATCCACAATCTGATCACGTCGTGGTCGGTGCCGGAGGTCGTGCGTGAGAACGGCGGGACGCCGGTGCGTACCCGGGTGGGTCATTCCTTCATCAAGGAGGAGATGGCGAAGACGGGTGCGATCTTCGGTGGTGAGCACTCGGCGCACTATTACTTCAAGGATTTCTGGAACGCGGACACGGGCATGCTGGCGGCGCTGCACGTGCTGGCGGCGCTGGGTGGTCAGGAGGGTCCGTTGTCGGCGCTGGTGGCCTCCTATGACCGGTATGCGGGTTCGGGGGAGATCAACTCGACGGTCGCGGACCAGGCCGGGCGTCTGGCGGCGGTGAGCGAGACCTACGGCGGCGCGGAGGGTGTCACGCTGGACGAGCTCGACGGCCTGACCGTGACCGCTGAGGACTGGTGGTTCAACGTCCGTGCCTCGAACACCGAGCCGTTGCTGCGTTTGAACGTGGAGGCTCGTGACGAGGCCACCCTGGCCAAGGTCCGCGACGAGGTCCTGGCCCTCATCCGCGCCTGACGCGCTCCCGCGCCGGGTCACACCCGGCCCCGCCGGCGTTTGAGGCGCGGGTCCGGGCGGGGCCCGGTGCCCGGCGGAGCCGGGTTCCCCCGGACCCGCGCCCGCTCAGGCGGACCGCCGCCCACGCTCCTCCCGCTCCCGCTCCCGCGCTCGCCCCGGCACCGCATACGCATACGCGTACGCCGCCGACATCAGCGTCATGTGGTGGTGCCAGCCCGGGAAGGACCGGCCCTCGAAGTCGAGGAGGCCGAACTCGTCGGCCAGCGAGCCGAGCACGGCGGTGGACCGGGCCGAGAGCCGCACCAGGTGCAGCAGGTCGTCCATCCGGTGGCGGTTCATGTTGGTGAGCCAGACGGGCCCGCCGCCCCGTCGGCCCGGCCGCCGTTCACCGAAGAGCCGGTAGATCTGCTGCGTCCCCCGCCCCGCCGGGTCCCCGTCCGGCAGCCCGACCAGCGCCGAGTGGATACGCTGCCGCTGCGGTCGCACGGCGGGGCCGGCGAGTGGTGTGGTGTACGGGTGGCTGGTGTTGCCCAGGCGGGCGAAGTCGCCCGCGGTGGTCTCGCCGCGCCCCGGCGTGCGCGCGGGATCCACACCGTGGTTCAGGGCGGCGGTGCGGACCGCGAGGGTCGGCGGTACGGAGACCAGGAAGTCGTGGCCGCGGCGGCCGAGTACGCCGATCAGCGCGGCGGCACCGCCGAGGCGGCTGAAGTCGGCGACCACGGGGGGACGCGCCGACGAGGTGCGGGCGGCGATCGAGTCGACGAGCTCCAGTACGAGGGCTTCCGGGGTCTGGTGGACGGCCTCGGGGGAGATGCGCGCCCGGCGGCGCAGGACGGGATCCGCCACCCAGGCCTCGGGAAGTGCCAGCCGCCAGTCGACGGGCACGCTCATGCCGTCGAGGGACAGGAAGAGGCAGAAGCCCAACTGGCAGTTGACGATGCGCCCGGCGACCGGGTCGAAGCGGCGGTGCACACCCACCGAGTGCTCGCCGCGTTTGGGGAAGCACACCTGCCCGATCGTCCAGGCCCGGACGGGGTGGCGCTCCTCCACCCAGCGCAGCAGTTCGGTGCGGGCCGGATTCCAGTCCCAGGGGCTCGCGTTGATGAACTGCTGCAGGGACTGGGAGGCGGTCGGCGACTCGGTGACGGACGCCGCGAGCCTGCGTACGGACTTCTTCCCCGGGGTGGTGAGCAGTCCCTGCAGGTAGACCCGGGCCCAGCGGCGCTGATCGGCTCTCGGTAAGTGACCGAAGAGGCGTTCCGTGAAGCCGGCCAGGGCGGTGTCACCGGCAGTCAGGGATCTGGTCCTCGTCCGTGTCGTCATCTGTCTCCCCCTCCACTGCGGACGTCGGCGTGCGCCGTCGGTAGTACTCATAGAATACAGAACGTTCGTTTTTTTTCTAGCGAACCCGTGGCGCCCCGCCCACGACTTCGGCACGTTGGATGCGGAGGTCTGCGGCGTCCGTGCGGGGGCCGTACCCGGCCACCCGCAGGAGGGCAGGTCATGGGCGCTTCTTCGTCAAGTCGGCGTTGTCGGCGTCCGGCGCCGGGGCGACGCTGGAGGTCGCCACCTCCGTGCGGGGCGCAATGGCGAGTGAGGAACGACCTGGATGGCAGTGATAGTGCAGTGGTGAAGCAAGAGCGCGGCGTACGCACCCGTAATCATCTGATCTCGGTGGCCGCCGCTGAATTCGACCGCAATGGGTACGACGGGACCTCGCTTTCCCGGCTGAGCCGCTCCGCCGGAATTTCGATCGGAGCCCTCACCTTTCATTTCGCAGCGAAAGGGGAGCTGGCTTCGGCCGTCGAGGATTCGGGGCGCGCCGCCACCCGCAGAGTGGTCGAGGGGGTGACCGCACGCGGTGGCCCGGCCCTGGACACCGTTTCCGCGCTGGTCCTCGCTCTCGGCCGGCTGATCGAGACGGACGCGGCCGTGCGCGCCGCGGCGCGGCTGACCCAGGAGCGGGTCGGTGCCGGACCCGACTGGTGCGGGTGCTGGCTCCCTGACGTCAAGGAACTGCTGGAACAGGCCGCAGAGCAGGGCCAGCTGGACCCCGAGGTCGACCCCTGCCCCGTCACCCTGCTGACGGCGCATCTGGTGGGCGGCGCCGTCACCCGGGTGCGCCGGGGGCGGGGCGAGGGCCCCGGTGCGGTCACCGGTGAGCTCAGGGAGCTGTGGCGGCTCGTCCGGCGGGGCATCGCCGCCGTTCCGGCGGACCCGGAAATGCCCAAGTAGGAAGAAAGGCCGGCTCGTTCAAGCCGAGGGGGCGCCGGGAGCTTTACCGTCGGTGGCATGAATTCCACACCTCACCGGATAACCAAAGCAGTGATCCCCGCCGCGGGACTCGGAACGCGATTCCTCCCGCTGACCAAGGCCACCCCGAAGGAAATGCTTCCGGTGGTCGACAAGCCGGCCATCCAGTACGTGGTGGAAGAGGCCGTCGCGGCGGGGATGTCCGACATCCTCATGGTCACCGGACGCAACAAGCGCCCCCTGGAAGACCACTTCGACCGCAACTACGAGCTGGAGGAGGCGCTCCAGCGCCGGGGTGATCAGGACAAACTCCGAAGCGTCTGCGCCTCCACCGAACTCGCCGACATCCACTACGTGCGCCAGCGCGACCCCAAGGGCCTCGGGCACGCCGTCCTGTGCGCCGCTCCCCACGTCGGCCGGGAGCCCTTCGCCGTCCTCCTGGCCGACGACCTGATCGACCCCCGCGACCCCCTGCTCGCCCGGATGGCCGAGGTGCGGGAACGGTTCGGCGGCAGTGTGGTGGCCCTCATGGAGGTGGATCCGCAGGCGATCCACCTGTACGGATGCGCCGCGGTGGAGGACTCGGCGGGCGCCGACGGCGTGCGCATCACGGAGCTGGTGGAGAAGCCGGAACCCGGCACCGCGCCCAGCAACCTGGCCGTCATAGGCCGCTACCTCCTCGACCCCGAGATCTTCGAGGTCCTGCGGAACACCGACCCCGGACGCGGCGGAGAGATCCAGCTCACGGACGCGCTGCGCGCGCTGGTCCGGGCCGGACGCCCCGTGCACGGCGTCGTCTTCTCCGGCCGGCGCTACGACACCGGGGACCGCGCCGAGTACCTGCGCGCGACGGTCCGGCTCGCCTGCGAGCGCCCGGACCTGGGCCCCGAATTCCTGTCCTGGCTAAGGGACTTCGTGCGGTCGGAAGAGCTCGTGGGGGTCTGAGTGCCGCCCGGTGGGCGACCGGGCAACTTCCGCGGTCGCCCACCCCACCTGGCACTTCCTCGCCAACTTGCCCAGATCTCAACGGGGTTGGCCCTCTACGTTGGTTACCGAACGGTAATTACGTAATTTCTTCCCCGGGGCCGCTCCACCGAACGGAGCGGCGCCCGAAGCGCCGAGTGCACAGAAGGAGGTGAACTTCATGGACAAGCCGAACCCGCGGCCCGCGACGGCGCCCCCCGACGTCGCGGCCGAGGTACCGGTCGGCGCACTGCTCGCCGCGGATTCCCCCCGCACCGTCCAGGTGGACGAGAGTCACGCACAGGCCCTCGCCCACTCCGGCCGGACGCTGCCGCCGCTGCTGGTGCACCGCCCCACCATGCGGATCATCGACGGCACGCACCGGTTGCGGGCCGCCGTGCTGCGCGGGCAGGACACGGTGCACGTGACGTACTTCGACGGCAGCGCCGAGGACGCGTTCGTGCTCTCGGTCGAGGCCAACATCAGTCACGGGCTCCCGCTGACCCACACGGAACGGACCGCGGCGGCGCTACGGATCCTGCGCTCCCACCCGGACTGGTCCGACCGCGGAATCGCGCGGCGGACCGGCCTGGCGGGCAAGACCGTCGGGGCACTGCGGCGCCGTGAGGTCCCGGGGCCCGCCCCACCGGGCCGCGTCGGCCAGGACGGCCGCGTCCGGCCGGCCGATCCCGTCCGCGGCCGGGAGGAGGCGGCCCGGCTGCTGGCAGGCCGTCCCACCGCGTCGCTGCGGCAGATCGCACGGGAGGCGGGCATCGCGCCCTCGACCGTACGGGACGTACGGCGCCGGATCGGAGCGGGCGCCGATCCCGTACCGGCCGCCCAGCGGCGCGCCGGGACCACCCCGGCCCCCGCACCGCCCCGGGGACCCGCCCGGGTCCGGGGGCAGCCACTGCCCGCCCTGGTCACCAGCCTGTGCAAGGACCCCCTGCTCAGGCTGAGCGACGCGGGAAGGCTCCTGCTGCGCATGCTCGACCTCCAGGTGAGCGGACTGCGCCAGTGGGAGCGGATCGTCGCCGCGATACCCCCGTACCGCGTGGAGACGGCGGCCGCCGCGGCCGCCCAGTGCGCACGGGACTGGCAGGAACTGTCCGAAGAACTCCGGCGCCGTGCCTCGGCGCCGCCCCCTGCCTGAGCCGGCTTCCCCGGCGAGTACCGGCCTTCGACCCGGAAGGCCTCAGTTGTGATCGAAAGGATGTATGGCGATGTCGGTTGTCGAGGGAGCGCGTGTTGACGCGGGTGCAGGGGAGGGGGGAGGAGCCGAGGGGCCCGTTCGTCTGGACGGGCGTCTGAAGTTGGTGTTGGTGGTGCTGCTGGTGGCGCAGTTCATGCTGGCGGTTGATTTCTCGATTCTGAACGTGGCGTTGCCGGTGATCGGTGACGGTCTCGGTTTCTCGTTGTCGAATCTGCAGTGGATCGCGACGTCGTTCGCGCTCTGCGCGGCTGGTTTCACGCTGTTGTTCGGTCGGGTGGCGGACCTGTTCGGTCGGCGCCGGCTGTTCCTGGTGGGGTTGGCGGTGCTGGGTCTGTCGTCGCTGGCGGGTGGTCTGGCGACGTCGCCGGAGATGCTGATCGCGGCGCGTGTGTTCCAGGGTCTGGCGACGGCCGCGGTGACTCCGGCGGGTCTGTCCCTGCTGACGACGTCGTTTCCCGAGGGGCCGTTGCGGCAGAAGGCTTTGGGTCTCAATGGTGCGCTGATGTCCGCGGGGTTCACGACGGGCGCGATTCTGGGTGGCGTCCTGACGGATCTGCTGTCGTGGCGGTGGGCGTTCTTCATCAACGTGCCGGTGGCTCTGGCGGTGCTGTTCATTGCTCCCACGGTGATCAAGGAGTCGCGTCCGCAGTCGCGTCCGAAGCTGGATGTTCCCGGTGCGACGGCGGTGACGCTGGGTCTGCTGGCGTTGATCTACGGGTTGACGCAGGCGGGTGAGCACGGTTGGGGTTCGGGCAGTGCGCTGGGCTGGCTGGCGGCGGGTGTGGTGCTGCTGGTCGCTTTCTATGCGATCGAGGCGAAGTCGTCGGCTCCGCTGGTGCCGGTGTCGGTGTTGAAGAAGAAGACGGTGGCGTGGGGCAATATCGCGGGTCTGATCGCGTTCCTCACCGAGACCAGTCTGGTGTTCCTGATGACGCTGTATCTCCAGGAGGTGCTGGACTTCTCGCCGCTGACGGCCGGTCTGTCCTTCGGCGTCCTGGGTGTCGGTACGGTGATCGGCGGTTCGATCGCGCCTCGCGTGATCGGTGCGACCGGTACCCGCACGACGCTGATCGTGGGTGGTCTCCTCCAGGCGGTGGCGACGCTGAGTCTGGTGGCGCTGGGTGAGACGTCGGCGTCGATGTGGCTGCTGCTGGTCGCGACGTTCGCGGGTGGTATCGGCAACATGCTGGTGATCGTCGGGTTCATGGTGACCGCGACCACGGGTCTGCCGGACCACGAGCAGGGTATGGCCACCGGTCTGGCGACGATGACGCAGCAGGTCGGTATCACGATGGGTACGCCGATCATGTCGGCGGTGGCCGCTGCCAACGCCGACATCCACGCGGGCATCACGACCGCGGTGATCGTGAACACGGCCATCGTCGTGGCCGGCATCCTCACCACCGTCCTCTTCCTCCGGAACAAGGCCGCGCGGACCCCCGCCGCCGGCTGACGGTTCCCGACCGAGGACCCCCCTGGAAGCGGCCCGGCACGGGCCGGTACCACCGGACCCCCGACCGTGCCGGGCCGCTTCCCCCTTCCCAAGGTCTCCCCTCCTCAAGGAACGTGATGGACCTCCGTATCGAAGACCGCGTGTACCTCGTCACCGGCGCGTCGTCCGGAATCGGCGAGGCGACCGTCCGCCTCCTGGCCGCCGAAGGCGCCACCGTCGTCGGCGTCGCCCGCAAGCCCTGGAGCACCGAAGCCCTCGGCGACCGGGTCAGCACCGTCGCCGCCGACCTCACCGACCCCACCGCCGCCCGCCACGTGGCCGACACGGTCGTCGAACGCCACGGCCGGCTCGACGGCCTCGTCAACAACGTCGGCGCGCTGGAGTCCCGTACCGGCTTCCTCGATGTGACCGACGAGCAGTGGAAGAGCACCTTCGAGGTCAACTTCCACTCCGCGGTCCGCATGACCCGCGCCGCCCTGCCCGCACTCCTCGACACCGGAGCGGGTGCCCTCGTACACATCGCGAGCGAGGCCGCCCGCTTCCCCGACCCGGGCATCGTCGACTACGCCGCCACCAAGACGGCGCTGCTGTCCCTCTCCAAGTCCCTCGCCGCGGAGTTCGGCGTACGCGGCGTGCGCTCCAACGTGGTCTCGCCCGGGCCGACCCGGACCGCGCTCTTCGACGCTCCCGGCGGCTTCGCCGAGCAGCTCGGCGAGCGGTTCGGCCTCCCGGCCGACGAGGCCGTCGATCACTTCGTCCGTGAGGTACGCCGACTGCCCAGCGGCCGCATCGGTACGCCCGACGACGTCGCCGGCGTCATCGCCTACCTGCTCTCGCCCCTCGCGGGCCAGGTCACCGGCGCCGAGTGGAGCGTCGACGGCGGCGCCCTGCGACAGGTCTGACCGGGCCGATGCGCGCTTCCCTCCTCGCCCTCGCCATAGGTGCCTTCGGCATCGGGACGACCGAGTTCGTCATCGTCGGTCTGCTCCCGGAGGTCGCCGACGACCTGTCCGTGTCCATCCCCTCCGCCGGCATGCTGGTCACCGGCTACGCCCTCGGCGTGGTCGTCGGCGCACCGCTGATGACCGCGGCCGGTGCCCGGCTGCCGCGCAAGACCATGCTCGCCGTCCTCATGGGCGTCTTCATCGCGGGCAACCTGCTCTGTGCCCTGGCCGGCGACTACACCGCGCTCATGGGCGGGCGGCTGATCGCCGCCCTCACGCACGGCGCGTTCTTCGGGATCGGGTCCGTCGTGGCAGCGGACCTGGTGGCCCCCGACCGGCGGGCCAGTGCCATCGCCCTGATGTTCACCGGCCTCACCCTGGCCAACGTGCTCGGCGTACCGCTGGGCACCTTCCTGGGCCAGGAGTTCGGCTGGCGCTCGACCTTCTGGGCGGTCACCGGCATCGGGATCGTCGGACTGATCGGTCTGATCGCCCTGGTTCCGGCGCAGCCCGCGCCCGAACGCGGAGCACTGCGGGGCGAACTCGCCGTCTTCCGCAGGCCCCAGGTGTGGCTGGCCCTGACCACCACGGTCCTCGGCTTCGGCGGTGTCTTCGCCTCCTTCACCTACCTCGCGCCGATGATGACGGAGCTGGCCGGCTTCTCCGACGGCGCGGTCGCCTGGCTCCTGGTCCTCTTCGGCGTAGGGCTGTGCGTGGGCAACGTACTCGGCGGCCGGGCCGCCGACCGGGCCCTGATGCCCAGCCTGTACCTCATCCTCGGCGGACTCTGCCTGGTGCTGGTGATCTTCACCTTCACCTCGCACGCCGCCGTGCCCGCCGCGATCACCCTGGCCGCCTTCGGGGCCATCGGATTCGCGACGGTGCCGCCGCTGCAGGCCCGCGTGATGCAGCAGGCAGCCGGGGCCCCGGCCCTCGCCTCCGCGGCGAACATCGCGGCCTTCAACCTCGGCAACGCCCTCGGGGCCTGGCTCGGCGGCCTCGCCGTCGCCCACGGCCTCGGGTGGACCTCGCCGACCTGGATCGGTGCCGCACTGGCCGCGGCCGGTCTGGGCACCGCGGCGCTCTCCGGCCGGCTCGACGGCAGGAACAGGAGCAAGAACAGGAGCAGCGTGAGCGGAGTGCCGCGCCCGCACCCCGACACGGAGCTCCCCGCCACCGCACCACTGACCACCGCACCAGGTGCCGGGAACGGCACCCACCCCATCGTCGAACAGAAGTCGAGGTAGACGCACATGAACGGTGTCGATCGCCGGACCATGCTCGCCCGCAGCGCGGCCGTCGTCGGAGGAGCGGCAGTGGCCGGCGCCCTCTCCGGCCCCGTGGCGGCAGCCGCCGCCAAGGCCCCGGACGCCTCCGGCGAAGCGGCCCGCGCCGCGGCCGCCGGGACCGGATCCGTCGTCAGGCCGGGGGATCCGCGCTACGAAATGCTCACCACCGGCAACAACCAGCGCTTCGTGGCCCGCCCGGACTACATCAAGATGGTCCGCTCGACCGCGGACGCCGAACGCGCGCTGAGAGACGCGGTCCGGGCGGGCAAGCGGGTCTCGGTGCGCAGCGGCGGCCACTGCTTCGCCGACTTCGCCGCGCACTCCGGCACCCAGGTCATCATCGACTTCTCGGAGATGACCCACGTCGGCTACGACCCGAAGTTCCGCGCGTTCGTCGTGGAGGCGGGCGCCCGCCTGATCAACGTGTACGAGGCCCTCTACAAGGGCTGGGGCGTCACCATCCCCGGCGGCATCTGCTACAGCGTCGGAGCCGGCGGACACATAGCCGGCGGCGGCTACGGCCTGCTCTCCCGTGCCCACGGCCTGGTCGTCGACCACCTCTACGCCGTGGAGGTCGTGGTGACGGACGGAAAGGGCGGGGTACGCACCGTCGTGGCCACCCGGGAGAAGAACGACCCGAACCGGGAGCTGTGGTGGGCGCACACCGGCGGGGGCGGCGGCAACTTCGGCCTCGTGACCCGCTATTGGTTCCGCTCACCGGGGGCGACGGGCTCCGAGCCCTCCGAACAGCTGATATCCCCGCCGTCGAAGGTCCTGGTGAGCGCCGTCGACTTCCCCTGGGAGCAGCTGACGGAGGCGAAGTTCACCCGGCTGCTGAAGAACTTCGGCGCCTGGCACGCGGCGAACAGCGCGCCGGACTCCCCGTACCGCAACCTCTCCAGCCTGTTCAACGTCAGCTCCAAGGCGCACGGCAGCCTGGGCATGTTCACGCAGGTCGACGCGACCGTGCCGAACGCGAGACAACTGCTCGACGACTACCTGGCGGCTATCACGGCCGGTACCGGAGTCACCCCGAAGGCACTCACCCGGCCCACCGGTGAACTGCCCGCCATGCCGCAGTTCGCGGAACCAAGGACCCTTCCCTGGCTCCAGGCGACCCGGCTGGTCGGCACCAACAATCCCGTCATCACCAATCCGACCTCACGCGGCGCGCACAAGTCCGCCTACATGCGCAAGAACTTCACCGACCATCAGATCTCCGCGCTCTACCGGTACATGAGCCGGCCCGACTTCAAGAACCCCGACACCATGCTGGTGCTCTTCTCCTTCGGCGGGCAGGTCAACGCGGCCGCGCCCGACGCGACGGCCAACGCGCAGCGCTCGTCCATCTTCAAGATGTGCTTCCAGACCTTCTGGCAGGACGAGGGCGAGGACGGGTACTACCTGGGCTGGCTGCGCGACCTGTACGAGGACTTCTTCTCGGCGACCGGCGGCGTACCACTGATCGACGACAGCACCGACGGCTGCTACATCAACTATCCCGACCGCGACATCACCGATCCGCGCCGCAACAGGTCCGGCGTGCCGTGGCAGACCCTCTACTACAAGGACAACTACCCGCGTCTGCAGCAGGTGAAGAGGAAGTACGACCCGTCCGACTTCTTCCGTCACTCCATGTCGGTCAAGCCTGCCCGAGGCTGATGCCGACCTGCCCGTAACCCCTGGTCAGAAGCCCCGTACTCCGGTCTCCGGAGTGCGGGGCTTCTGTCGTTCCCGGCCAAGCGTTCGAGTGGCCGGGGGCGTTCGTTGACTCCACGGCCGGCTCCGGGAAAGCTGTGTCCTGGCCGGAAGAGGGCAGCTGAAAAGCCCCTCGCAGTGAGATCCGATCCCCTGGCCACCACCTCCCGACAGGCCCGCGGTGCAGCGCCGCGCCGCGCCCTCGCACGCCCCGCCACGGCTCGATTCCCAACGCGTACCAGAAAGCAGAGGAAGCCATGCGTTCCGTCGCCGTAGTCCTCGGCACCCGGCCGGAAGCCATCAAGTTCGCGCCCGTCATCCGCGCCCTCCGGGACGACCCGCGCTTCGAGCCCGTCGTGATCTCCACCGGGCAGCACCGCCAGATGCTGGACGAGACCCTCGACGCCTTCGGCCTCACCGCCGACGTCGACCTGAAAGTGATGGCCCCCAAGCAGACCCTCTCCCAGGTCACCTACCGTTCGCTGCGCGGCCTGGAGGACTACTTCGCCACCGCGCCCGCCGACGCGGTCCTGGTCCACGGCGACACCGCCACCACCCTCACCGGAGCCCTGGCCGGATTCCACCAGCGGATCCCCGTCGTCCACGTCGAGGCCGGACTGCGCAGCGGCCGGCTCGGCTCACCCTTCCCCGAGGAGGGCAACAGACGGCTCGTCGCGCAGGTCGCCGCCCTCCACCTGGCCCCCACCCCCGGCAACCTGGCGAACCTGCTGCGCGAGGGCATCGCCGCCGACACGGTCACCGTCACCGGCAACACGGTCATCGACGCCCTGCGCTGGGCCAGCGGCCGCGCCGAGAGCTACGGCGACCCGGCCCTGGCCGACCTCGACCACGACCCGCGCCGCGTCGTCCTGGCCTCCGCCCACCGCCGCGAGGCCTGGCCGCACCTGCCGCAGATCGGCCAGGCCCTCGCCCGCATCGCCGACGAGCCCGGAGTACGGGTCGTCGTCCCGCTGCACCGCAACCCCGTCGTCCGCGAGGCGCTCCTCCCGTACATCGGCGGCCACCCGGGCATCACCGTCACCGACCCGCTGCCCTACCTCAGCTTCTGCAAGCTGATGGGCCGCGCCGACCTCATCGTCTCGGACAGCAGCGGCAGCCAGGAGGAGGGCCCCGCCCTCGGCAAGCCCACGCTGGTCCTCGGCAGCGTCACCGAGCGTTCCGAGGCCATCGTCGCCGGCACCGCCTGCCTCGTCGGCACGGCCACCGAGGGCATCGTCGCCCACACCCTGGAGCTGCTGCGCGACCGGGCCGCCTACGACCGGATGGCCAACGCCGCCAACCCGTACGGCGACGGGCGCGCCACCGAGCGCACGGTCGCCGCGATCGCCCACTTCTTCGGCCTGGGCCCCGCGCCCGAGGCCTTCGTCCCCGACAGCGCCGTGGACGAGCTCAGTGTCGAGCTCGCCCGCACGGCCGACTTCGCCCGCACCTGACCGAGAGGACGCCCGCATGACCGCCACCCCGTCCGCCATCGAACGCCCGCTGAACTTCAGCAGCCCGTACCTGAGGGCCGACCTCGTGCGCGACGCCGTGGACTACACCGTCGAAGGCCGCACCATCGTGGTCAACCCCGGCGTGACGCCCGTGACCATCGCCGAGGAATTCCGCAAGACGATCCCTCCGCTCTCCTCGACGGTGCTCGCCGACACCCGTATCGAGAAGGCCGACGCGCTGCTCCTGCTGCGCCCCGCCGCCGAGGACGCCGAGATGGCCGGCATCGTCGAGCAAGACGGCTGGTCGCACCTCGCCGACCTGCTCGACCCCGGTGAGTTCTCCCGCGAGACCCCCCTCCACCGGAGCCCCCGGGACGAGATCAACACGGTGCTGTTCGACCCCGCCTACGTCCTGGGCGAGCGCGAGACCCAGCTGGACCAGCGGGAGTTCAACGTATCCGCCAATCTGTGGTTCGCACCCGCCGGCACCGACTGCTTCATCCACAACAAGCACGACTTCATCGAGGTCCACACCCAGGTGCACGGCCTGGGGCGCATGCAGCGGTTCCGGAACCAGGACCAGGCCTCCCTCTACCAGGACGTCCTGATGAGCCCCGGCTACACCACCCCGGACCCCTTCTGCGCGACCGGCCCCCAGTGCAGCTACCACTACCCGATGCACCAGTACCGGGCTGACACCGACTGCATCTGGCTCGCCATCGAGTACCACCCCGTACCCCGCGCCCTGCGCACCCTCCCCCTCCCGACCCTCCTGGAGAACCGCTCATGACCACCACCGGCCAGAACCCCGATTCCGTCCTGCGCGCCCCGAAGTTCACCGCCGAGGTCGTGGCCGACCAGCTCCGCGACGGCTACTGGCTGGAGGCGCCCGACATCGACGGCGACGGCAGGCCCGACCTGTTCGGCTACGGGCTGCGGCTCGGCGAGATCTACTGGTACGCCAACGACGGCGACTGGACCCGCCGGCTGATAGCCGACCGCATCAAGATGCCCGTCGGTGCCGACTTCGCGGACGTCAGCGGCAACGGACACCCCGACGTTATCGTCTGCTACGACCTCTACGGCCCCATCGGCACGATCCACGACGCCAACACCGAAGGCGGCAAGATCGACTGGCTGGAGAACCCGGGCACCCCCGACAAGGACGAATCGCGCTGGAAGCGCCACTACGTCGGCCGGGCCACCGGTATGCACCGCCTGCGCGCCGGCCACTTCACCCGCACCGACCGCCTCCAGATCATCGGCCTGCCGATCGTCGCCAAGGAGGACGTGCACGCCGTACTGCCCGTCGTGCTCTTCACCCAGCCCGACGACGTGCACACGGCGGAGGAGTGGCCGATGACCGTCATCGACGACAGCCACTTCCGGATGATCCACGGCGCCGAGAAGAAGCAGGGCCTCGTCCCCGGCTCCGCGCTCGAATCCCTGCTGCTGGCCTCCGACGAGGGCGTCACCTGGCTCTGGTTCGACGAAGCCCGCCAGGAGTGGGTCCGCGAGCTCATCGGCACCGGCGAACTCACCCAGTTCGAGCAGACCGGCTTCCGCGGCAGCGGCGACCTCAACGCGGGCCGGCTCGGCGACGACCCGATGGCCTACGTCGCCGCCATCGAGCCCTTCCACGGCAACACGGTGGCCGTCTACACCAAGGCCGAGGACGGCAAGGGCTGGAACCGCGTACTCCTCGACGTGTACGGCGACCCCAACGAGAACGGCGAGGGCCCCGGCCACCAGATCGTCTGCGCCGACTTCGACGGCGACGGCGACGAGGAGTTCCTCGTGGCCCTGCGCGGACCGTGGCCCTGGCAGGGCGTCATGTACTACAAGGCGATCGACGCGGCCAACGGCGTCTGGGCCAAGTGGCGGGTCTCCGAGGAGTCCGTCGCCCGCATCGCCACCGCCGACTTCAACGGGGACGGCCGCCTCGACTTCGCCACCATCGCGTACTCGGTCCAGAACTACTACGTGGCCAAGGACGCCAAGCTCATGGTCTACCGCAACGAGATCGACCAGTAGCCGCCGCCCCGCCCCCACCGGGCAGTCCCGTACGCCCCTTCGCGCCGCCGGGACCGCGCACCGCACGGCGGAGCACGGTCCCGGCTGCCGTCCCCGACGCACCCCACTTCCGAAAGAGCGATTCCCTGTGGCCCCCATGACGCCCTCCGAAGCCGCGAAGCGGGCGAAGCTGCCCTCCCTCACCGGCCTGCGGTTCTTCGCCGCGCTCTCCGTCTTCTTCTTCCACTCGTCCCTGACCGACTCCCCGATCCCGCCGAACGCGCCCATCAACCCCTTCGCGGACGCCTCGATCGCCGACGGGTTCTCCACCGCCTTCGGCAAGGCCGGCTACCTGGGAGTCTCCTTCTTCTTCGTCCTGTCGGGCTTCGTCCTCGCCTGGGCCGCCAAGCCCGGAGAGCGCGTGAGCGCCTTCCTCCGCCGCCGACTGCTGAAGATCTTCCCCAACCACCTCGTCGTCTTCGCCGCCGCGATGATCCTCTTCGCCGGTTCCGCCGTCACCGGCGTCGCCGACTGGCTTCCCAACCTCTTCCTCATCCACACCTGGTGGCCGCAGCCCACCGTCAACCTCAGCGTCAACCCGCCCAGCTGGTCCCTCGGCAGCGAGCTGCTCTTCTACATGCTCTTCCCGGCGCTCATCGTGCCGATCCGCCGGCTCCGCGGCCGGACCGCCCTGTGGGGCTGGAGCGCGGCCATGATCGCCGGAATGGTCGCCGTCCAGCTGATCGCCACCTACTTCGTCCCCGACACCCCGAAGTCCACCATCACGCCCATCTCCGGTATGCAGTTCTGGTTCGGCTACCTGATGCCGGCCGGCCGCCTCTTCGAGTTCGTCCTCGGCATCCTGCTCGCCCGCGTCGTCCTCGCCGGATACTGGCCGCGCCGCGTCGGCCTCGGCGTCTCCCTCGTCCTCACCGTGCTCGGCTACGCCGCCGCGCTGGTGGCCCCCTTCCAGTACGGCTTCGTCGTCGCGACGATCGTCCCGGTGGCCGCACTCATCGGGGCCACGGCCCAGGCCGACGTGGAGGGCCGGGACACCTTCCTGCGCAGCCGGCCCATGGTGTGGCTCGGCGAGGTGTCCTTCGGGTTCTACCTCGTCCAGGGCGTCACGATCTTCTACCTCCGCTCGCTGCTGGGCGAGAACACCTACAGCGTCCCGGTCGCCCTGCTGGTGATAGCGGGCTTCCTCGCGGCCTCCCTGCTGGGCGGCTGGCTGCTCTTCCGCTTCGTCGAGATGCCCGCCATGCGCCGCTTCGGCCGCGCCAGGCCCCGTACGCGGTCCGTCCCGGACCCGGTCGGCGCACCGTACGAGGGCCGGGACCCGGCCCCGGTCCCCGCCGCGACGGGCGGCGGCCGCACCGGCTGACCGCCCGACCCGCCCCCACGCAGTCCCTACGCCTCCCCGCCGCCGCCCGCGCCCGCGTCCGCATCCGCCGACGCGGGCTTCGGGCTGTCGTGCCCCGCCCCCGTGGCCGCCGCGGTCAGGCTCGACAGCATGCGCAGCGCCGCGTCGGAGGGGGAGGACTCGGGGGCGCTGTAGAGCAGCATCCGGTGGTTGGTGCCGTCGGTGAGGTGCAGGTTCTCGAAATCGAGGGTCAGCGGGCCCACGACCGGGTGGTGCAGGGTCTTGGTTCCGACCGTGCAGTCCCGTACGGGGTGCTTGGACCACAGCGAGGCGAAGTCGGGGCTCTGCAGCATGAGCGACCCGATGAGCTCGGCGAGCGCGCGGTCCTCCGGATTGCGTCCGGCGACCAGGCGCAGGGCCGCCAGGGCGACCCGGGCCTCGCTCTTCCAGTCCGTGTAGAGCTCCCGGGTGTGCGGGTCCAGGAACAGCATCCGCGTGAGGTTGGGGCGAACGGCCGGGTCGTCGGGGCTCGCGACGTCGACGTGCCCCGCGAGCAGGGCGTGCCCCAGCGGATTCCAAGCGAGCACGTTGTTCCGGCCGTCCAGGACGACCGCCGGGACCTGCGGCATCGCCGCGATCAGGCGGCGCGTGGTGTCACGGGCGTACTCGGGACGCGGCGACTGGGCCCGCTTGGCGCGCGGCGGGCGGGCGAGGTTCAGCAGGTGCGCGTGCTCGTCCGGGGTCAGCCGCAGGGCGCGGGCCAGGGCGTCGAGGACGCTGTCCGAGGCGTTCGTGCTCTGCCCCTGCTCCAGGTGCGTGTAGTAGGTGATGCTCACGCCGGCCAGGAGGGCGAGTTCCTCACGCCGCAGCCCGGGGACGCGTCGGCGGGTGCCGTGGGAGGGGAGCCCGACGTCCTCGGGCTGGAGCTGGGCGCGACGAGTGCGGAGGAACTCGCCCAGGGCAGTCGGTGTGTCCATGCGTTCCAGTGTGCCGGGGGAGGTCGCCGAACGCTGCCCGTGAAGGTGGCCCTGGGAGTGCTAGCTTGCCCGGCGCCAGCACAACCAGGGGGCTGGGTAACCCTCTCCGACCGGGCCAGAGTCGATGACGCAACAGCTCGTTGCGTGGTCGAGAGGATGTGGTTCGTGATGTCGGTCGTCGAGGGTGCGCGGGTCGATACGGGAACGGAGGACCCCGTTCGTCTGGACGGGCGTCTGAAGTTGGTGTTGGTGGTGCTGCTGGTGGCGCAGTTCATGCTGGCGGTTGATTTCTCGATTCTGAACGTGGCGTTGCCGGTGATCGGTGACGGTCTCGGTTTCTCGTTGTCGAATCTGCAGTGGATCGCGACGTCGTTCGCGCTCTGCGCGGCTGGTTTCACGCTGTTGTTCGGTCGGGTGGCGGACCTGTTCGGTCGGCGCCGGCTGTTCCTGGTGGGGTTGGCGGTGCTGGGTCTGTCGTCGCTGGCGGGTGGTCTGGCGACGTCGCCGGAGATGCTGATCGCGGCGCGTGTGTTCCAGGGTCTGGCGACGGCCGCGGTGACTCCGGCGGGTCTGTCCCTGCTGACGACGTCGTTTCCCGAGGGGCCGTTGCGGCAGAAGGCTTTGGGTCTCAATGGTGCGCTGATGTCCGCGGGGTTCACGACGGGCGCGATTCTGGGTGGCGTCCTGACGGATCTGCTGTCGTGGCGGTGGGCGTTCTTCATCAACGTGCCGGTGGCTCTGGCGGTGCTGTTCATCGCTCCCACGGTGATCAAGGAGTCGCGTCCGCAGTCGCGTCCGAAGCTGGATGTTCCCGGTGCGACGGCGGTGACGCTGGGTCTGCTGGCGTTGATCTACGGGTTGACGCAGGCGGGTGAGCACGGTTGGGGTTCGGGCAGTGCGCTGGGCTGGCTGGCGGCGGGTGTGGTGCTGCTGGTGGCTTTCTATGCGATCGAGGCGAAGTCGTCGGCTCCGCTGGTGCCGGTGTCGGTGTTGAAGAAGAAGACGGTGGCGTGGGGCAATATCGCGGGTCTGATCGCGTTCCTCACCGAGACCAGTCTGGTGTTCCTGATGACGCTGTATCTCCAGGAGGTGCTGGACTTCTCGCCGCTGACGGCCGGTCTGTCCTTCGGCGTCCTGGGTGTCGGTACGGTGATCGGCGGTTCGATCGCGCCTCGCGTGATCGGTGCGACGAGCACGCGGGCCACATTGGTCATCGGTGGGGTGCTGCAGGCGGTGGCGACGCTGAGTCTGGTGGCGCTGGGTGAGACGTCGGCGAGCATGTGGCTGCTGCTGGTCGCGACGTTCGCGGGTGGTATCGGCAACATGCTGGTGATCGTCGGGTTCATGGTGACCGCGACCACGGGTCTGCCGGACCATGAGCAGGGTATGGCCACCGGTCTGGCGACGATGACGCAGCAGGTCGGTATCACGATGGGTACGCCGATCATGTCGGCGGTGGCCGCTGCCAACGCCGACATCCACGCGGGCATCACGACCGCGGTGATCGTGAACACGGCCATCGTCGTGGCCGGCATCCTCACCACCGTCCTCTTCCTCCGCGCCAAGCAGTCCAGCTGACGAAGTGCGCGCCTCCACTAAGGCAACTCCGCCTTGTGACAGCCCTGCCCCGGCCGCGAACGTTGGCCCCGGGCCCGGCGCGAGCGCCGGCTACCGATGGAAAGGAACCCCGATGGCCACACCCACCGTCGTCAGCTGGGAGCAGGTGTCCGTGCCCACCCCGTCCGGGCCCCTTGCCGTCCGGGTGTTCCGGCCGGGCACCGCAACACCGCGCGGCTGGCTCGTGTGGGCCCACGGAGGCAGCTGGCGTGCCGGATCCGCCCAGGACTGGCACGGCGCCACCGCCGAACTCGCCCGGGACTCCGGCTTCGGCGTGATGAGCGTGGACTACCGGCTCGCCCCCGACGTACGCCACCCGGCCATGGTCGAGGACGTCCTGTCCGCCCTGACCTGGGCCGGGGAACAGCGGGACGGGCCCGTCGGCGGCCCGCCCGTCCTGGCCGTCGGCGGGGACAGCGCAGGCGGCACCCTCGCCGCCTCGGCCGCCCTCGTCTGCCGCGACCGCGGGATGCCGCTGGCCGCGCAGGTACTGGCGTACCCGCCGCTGGACCCCGGCTGCGCCGCGGCCTCGTACCACCGCTTCCCCGACATGTTCCCCACGGCCTCCTACCTGAGGGCGGCCTGGCAGGACTACCGGCAACCGGGCCGGCCGGTCGCCGCGGACGGCACGCGGCTCCACAGCACCCCCTTCGAAGCCGCCGACCTGCGGGGACTCGCACCGGCCGTGATGGCCACCGGCGACCTCGACCCCGTCAGCGACGACGTGCACCGCTACGGGCGCCTGCTGCGGGCGGCCGGAGTACGGGTCGCCCTGGGGGAGTTCCGGCAGACGGGCCACGGGGCGTTCCTGCAACCGGGCCGCGACCCGGGCGGGCACCCGGCGGCGTCGCTGCGCGGCTGGCTCGCGCAGGCCCTGCACCGGTTCACGTCACCGGACGACGCCGAGGCCTGAGTCCTTCCTTCCCCTACTCCCTTCCAAGGAGCTGACATGACCACTTCCGACGTCCCCAACCTGGACGCCCTGCTGCGCCACTTCGCCGATCTGCGCGACGGCATCCACGGCGGTTCCGTCTCCCGCCCCGACAAGGAGGAGCACTTCCGGACCGCCGCGCGCCTGCTGGACCCGTACGCCCGCCAGGCGCTCGGCGAACTCAACGACGAACTGCTCCTCGGGCAGGGCGTGATCGACGCCAGTGGCGTCCAACGCGCCGACGACCGCAGTCTCTTCCACGCCTGGACCCTGTGGTGGGACGAGCAGTCGGCCGCCGACATCCCGCCCGTGACGCTGTACGCGCACTACGGAGCCTCCTTCCACCACCCGCACCTGCGGGGCGCGACGGTCTCCGAATGGCCGCTGAACGTCTTCGACGGCGCACAGGCCGCCGCCGAACTGCCCACCCTGCGCGCGATCGCCGCCGCGGACCTCCACAACCTGGTCTTCGAACGGGACTTCAGGATCGTGCCCGCGACCATGGCGGGCGCCACCGGCCTCCCCGCCCACCAGCACTGAAAGGCGGCCCGTCATGACGAAGCTGCGACTGTCCGTACTCGACCAGACCCCGGTCGGCGAGGACCACACCCCCGACCAGGCGCTGCGCGCTTCCGTGGACCTCGCCCGCGCCGCCGAGGCCCTCGGCTACACCCGCTACTGGGTCGCCGAACACCACGACTCACCGGGCTTCGCGAGCAGCGCGCCGGAGATCCTCGCGGGCACCCTGCTGGCCCACACCTCGCGGATGCGGATCGGCACCGGCGGAGTGCTGCTGCCGCGCTACGACCCGGCGAAGGTGGCCGAGGTGTTCGGCGTACTGGCCTCCCTCCACCCGGGGCGGGTCGACCTCGGCATCGGCCGGGCCGGCGGCCCCGCCCGCGACTTCCCGCACCGCCTGGCGCAACTGCGCGCCCTGCTGGGCGAAGGCGGAGTCGTTCCGCACGCACCGGTCCCGCCGCAGATGTGGCTCCTCGGCGCGGGACGCGAGTCGGCGCGGCTGGCCGGACTCCTGGGTACGGAGTTCGCGTTCGGGCACTTCTTCTCCCCGGTAGGCGGCCAGGAGGCCTTCGAGGACTACCGCGCCCAGTTCCGTACCTCCACGGGCGACCGGCCGGGCGGCGCGCTCGCCGTACGCGTGGTCACGGCCGACAGCGCCGGCCGCGCCGAGGAACTGGCCCAGAGCCTGCTGCTGTGGCGCGCCCGCAAGGACCTCGGCGAGGACGGCCCGCTGCCGTCGTACGAGACCACGCGCCGCCACCGCTGGACGGGCGCGGAGCTGGAACGGGCCAAGGTGCACCGCACGGCCCTCGTCTCCGGGGCGCCCGAGCAGGTGACCGCGGTCCTGAAGGCCCTCGCCGGGAGCCACGGCGTGGACGAGCTGATCGTCAACACCCTGACCTGCGACCCGGCGGACCGCCGACGCTCCTACGAGCTGCTGTCCGAGACCTTCGCCCTCCCGGCCCCCGAGCCGCGGTCCGCGGCCCCGGTCGGGGCCTCGGGCCCGGCCCTCCGGGTTCAGGAGCGGTCGAGGCCCCAGGTCTGGAGCGCGTAGGGCCGGCCCTTCTCCTCGCCCGTGATCAGCGGTACGTCGAGGAGGCGGAAACCGGCCCGGGTGGCCACGCCGACGCTGGAGGCGTTCTCGGCCTCCAGCTCCAGGATCACCTGGTCCACCCCCAGCTGCTCGAAGGCGTACGCGGCCATCACCCGCACCGCGCGCGCGGCCAGCCCCCGGCCCCGGTGCGCCGGACCGAGCGCGTACCCGAGCTCCGTGCCCTCGGGCGCGCGCTTGAGCATCACCTCGCCGAGCGGGGCGCCGCCGTCGACGGTGATGGCCAGCAGGATGGCCGTACCCTCCTTGCGCAGCTCCCGCGCCCGGTCCAGCCGGTTGCGGGCGGCCTCGTCGTCGAAGGGGGAGACGATCGGCGTCCAGTACGCGATGTCGGGGTGGTCGAAGAGCCCGGGCATCGACGCCAGGTCCGCCGCCGTCCAGTCGCGCAGGACCAGGCCCTCGCCCGTCAGCTCGATCCGGTCGGGAAAGGACTGCGTCGTGCTGCTCATGCGGGGAGACCTCCGTGGCTGGTGCTGGACGGGCCAAGATATCCGGCGCCCGGTCACCGGTTCACCGGGTTATCCGGTGATCTCCTAGGGGGTGTCTTGCCGGTCAGGGCGGATCAGGGAGCGGTGGCCGGTGCCGTGGGGTCTCCCCAGGCCCGCCAGGGCCGAGGGGAAGAATCGCAAGGCGGACGAGGGAGGCGACGCGGAGCGTCGCCGACCGAGGACAACGCGGCGAGGCGCGGAGTGAAGGAGCCGGCACCCGTCACGAGAAAATCGCGTGGACCTGATCGACCGCTTCAGGTCCGTAGCCAACCGCGCCCACGGGGACTGCGCCGTTGATCGCCTCGATCACACGCCCGGCCCAGACCGGCCCGAATCCCCCGCACAGTTCAATCAGCTGCACGCCCTCGCCCACGAGGCGGCGCGCGGCCTCGATGCCCTCCTCGGGCTTCCCCACCCCGACGAACACACTGCGGCACGTACCCGTGTCCACGACGCTGACATCGCCACCTGCCGCGCTGCCGTCCGCCGTGTAGATGAACCCCCAGTGTGTGAGCGCCATACGTATCGACCTCCTGTGATCGTCAGAGCCACCAGCCAAGCAGAGCCCGGGCGGGAATGGCCTGGAACGGAGACAAGCCGTGAGTGATCTACGCCGCACTCCGGATGCCCGCACCGTCCAAGTACAGCAACACGGCCCGCTAGCGCATGATCCGCCGGACAGCTCCTAGACCGCGTACCGGTCCGGGACGAAGAGGGACGGGTTCGCCGCGATCCAGTCCGAGGTACGGCTCAGGCCCTCCTCCAGGCCGACCCGCGGCCGCCAGCCCGCCCAGTCGCGGGCCCGGGAGTTGTCCGACAGCAGGCGCTGGACCTCGCTGCCCGACGGGCGCAGCCGGGTCGGGTCCACCACCACCTCCGCGTCCCGGCCCGACGCCGTGATCAGGGCCTGGGCCAGGGCGCCGACCGAGATCTCCTCACCCGTACCGAGGTTGACCACCTCACCCAGCGCCCGGTCGCACTCCGCCACCGCCAGGAAGCCCTCCGCCGTGTCCGTCACGTACGTGAAGTCCCGGGTCGGCGTGAGCGAGCCGAGGCGGATCTCCCGGGAACCCGCGTGCAGTTGCGCCAGGATCGTCGGGATGACCGCGCGCGCGGACTGGCGCTGCCCGTAGGTGTTGAACGGGCGCACCACCGTCACCGGGAGTTCGAAGGCGTGGTGGAAGGAGAGTGCCATCATGTCCGCGCCGATCTTCGAAGCGGAGTACGGGGACTGCGGCTGCAGCGGGTGGCTCTCGGAGATCGGGGCGGTCAGTGCCGTCCCGTAGACCTCACTGGTCGAGGTGTGCACCAGGCGCCGGACCCCGTGCCGCCGGCAGGCCTCCGCCACGTTCTGCGTGCCCGTGACGTTCGTCTGCACGTACGCGCCCGGCGAGGCGTAGCTGTACGGAATCCCGATCAGCGCCGCCAGGTGGAAGACGGTGTCGCAGCCGGCCACCGCGTCACTGACCCGGCCCGCGTCACGGACGTCGCCCGCCCACATCTCCACCGGACCGTCCGGGTCGGCGAGGTAGCGCGCCAGGTGGCCCTTCTCGGCGTACGGCTTGTAGTGGACGAAGGCGCGCACCCGCGCAC
The DNA here is from genome assembly GCF_016755875.1 of Streptomyces spororaveus. Lineage (NCBI taxonomy): Bacteria > Bacillati > Actinomycetota > Actinomycetes > Kitasatosporales > Streptomycetaceae > Streptomyces > Streptomyces spororaveus. Next base: position 7,184,163 of record NZ_BNED01000005.1, read on the forward strand.
CCCGCGACACCAGCAGGTCCACCAGCGTCGAGCCGATGAAGCCCTCCGCGCCGGTGACGAGGACGGTGCGGTCGGTCCAGCTGTTCATATGCGCTCCAGGTGAGGGGTGGGGACGAGGCCGGCGACGCGGAGGACTTCGGCGGCCAGCAGTTCGGCGGCCCGCGCGTGCGGGCCGGGGTCGGCGGCGCCGGCCATCGCCGACAGCCGGGCCGGGTCGGCCAGCAGCGGCCCGATGAGGCCGGCGAGGGATTCGGCGGTGGTCTCGGCGTCGGGCAGGAGCAGTCCCGCGCCCGCGTCCGACAGGACCCGCGCGTTGTGGGTCTGGTGGTCGCCGGGCGCGTACGGGTAGGGCACCAGGACCGACGGGACCCCGGTCGCCGCGAGCTCGGCGACGGTCGCGGAGCCCGCACGGCACACCACCAGGTCGGCGGCCGCGTACACGAGGTCCATCCGGTCCAGGTACGGCAGCGCCCGGGCGATCCGCTCCCCACCGGTCGACACCAGGTCGGCCACCGTGTCCGCCAGCGCGGCCGGACCGGTCTTGACCAGCAGCTGTACGTCGTCCCGGTACTGCCAGAGGTCGGCCAGCGCGGCCGCCGCCCGCGTGAGGCGTACCGCGCCCAGGCTGCCGCCGTTGAAGACGACCAGCCGGCGCCCCGCGGGCACCCCGAGCGCGCGCCGGGCCTCGGCGCGCAGCGCCACCCGGTCCGGTCCGGGCAGCCCGGCGAGGCCGGCCAGGGCGGCGGAGATCGGCATACCGGTGGTCAGCGCCCGGGCACCGCCCGACAGGTGGGCCCGGCTGCGGTCGAAGGCCACCGCGACGTGCGGGGTGAGCCGGGCCGCGAACTGGTTGGCGCGCCCGGGCACCGCGTTCGACTCGTGGATCACGGCCGGCAGCCCCGCCAGCCGGGCACCCAGCACGGCGGGGGCGCTCGGATATCCGCCCATGCCCACGACGGCGTGGGCCCCCTGCGCCCGGATCACCGCACGCGCCTGGTGCGCGGAGCGCAGCAGCGCCGCGGGGAGGAGGTACCGCTTCGCGCCCAGCGCGGGGTCGAAGGGGATCATGTCGACGGTGTGCAGGCGGTAGCCGGCGCCGGGGATCAGCTCGGTCTCCAGGCCCCGCTCGGTCCCGATGAACGAGACCACGGCTCCGGGCACGGCGGCACGCAGCGCCTCCGCGAGGGCGAGACCGGGATAGATGTGGCCGCCGGTGCCGCCCGCACCGATCACGACGGAGAGCGCCGCGGATGAGTGGGATGTGGTGGTGGTCATGTGCGCACACTCCCGGTGCGCCGTAAGAACCTTCTAAGAGGTTCTCTCAGAAGCCTTTGGCAGGCTTTGCCCCATGAGCTCCACGGACAGCACAGGCAGTACGGGCAGGTCAGGCGGGCACCGGATCCTCGTCGTCGACGACGAGCCCGAGGTCCGGGCAGCCGTCGAGGACGGACTCGCGGTCGAGGGGTACGAGGTCCGGGGCGCTCCGGACGGGCTCGCGGCCCTCTCCCAGGTCGCGGCCTGGGAGCCCGACGCGGTCGTCCTCGACGTGATGATGCCCGTACTCGACGGCCTCGCCGTCTGCCGGCAGCTGCGGGCGGTGGGCGACCGTACCCCCGTCCTCGTCCTGACCGCGCTCGACTCCGTCAGCGAGCGCGTCGACGGACTGGAGGCGGGCGCGGACGACTACCTCGTCAAACCCTTCGCCCTGGACGAACTGGTCGCCCGGGTCCGCGCGCTCCTGCGACGGGCCGCGCCCGGACCCGCCGGCGCCGCCGCCACGCTCGGCTTCGCCGACCTCGTCCTCGACCCCGCGACCCGGACCGGGCGCCGGGGGAGCCGTCCGCTGGAGTTCAGCCGTACCGAAGCGGCCCTGCTCGAACTGCTCCTGCGCCACCCCGGCCAGGTACTCCCGCGGGAACTGATCCTCGAACTCGTGTGGGGGCGGGACTTCGGGCCGGACTCCAACTCCCTCGCCGTCTACGTCGGCTACCTGCGCCGGAAACTGGAGGCAGCGGGCGAGCCCCGGCTGGTGCACACCGTCCACGGGGTCGGCTACCGGCTGGACGCGGCGTGAGCGGCGGCCGCCGGCGGCTCGGCCGGGTCTGGCGCAGGCGCGGCCCCCTGCGCACCCGGCTGGCGCTGTCCGTCACCGCCGCCGTGGCCCTCGTGGCCGTCGGGGTGTGCGCGGCGGCGTTCCTGGTGGTCCGGTCCGCGCTCTACGAGCAGCTCGACCTCAGCCTCACCCAGTCCGCGCGGCTCGCCGCCCAGCGCAACCCGGGGGCCGCGCCGGGCACCCTGGCCGGGGAATGCCGGTTCCTGGCGGCTCCCGCCTGCGCGGAGGTGGTGGCCGCCGACCCGGCCAAGGACCCCGCAACCCCGGGACTGCTGCCCGTGGACCCGGCCGCGCGAGAGGTCGCCGCGGGCAGCAAGGCCCCGTACTACACGAACATCACGGTGGCCGGGTATCCCGCCCGGATGCTCACCACCGACTACGCCAAGGGGCGCGCCCTCCAGGTGGCCCTGCGGGCCGACACCGTGGAGGACGGCATCGAGGAGGCGGCCGGGTGGCTGGTGCTGACGGCGGTGATCGGTGTGCTGCTGGCCGCCCTGCTGGGGTCCTGGGTCTCGCGGACCGGCCTGGCCCCGGTCACCCGGCTCACCGCGACGGCCGAGCGGATCGCCGCCACCCGCGACGCACGGCACCGGATCGAACTGCCGCCACCGGGGCGGGAGGACGAGATCACCCGGCTGGCCGCGAGCTTCAACACCATGCTCGGCGAGCTCGAACAGTCGATCGCCGCCCAGCGCCAGCTGGTCGCGGACGCCTCCCACGAGCTGCGCACCCCGCTGACGGCGCTGCGGACCAACGCCGAGCTGCTGGCCCGGGCCGATCGGCTCACGCCCGACCAGCGCGGCCGCGCCTCGGCCGCGCTGGGACGGCAGCTGCGGGAGGTGACCGGGCTCGTCAACGACCTGATCGAGCTGGCACGCGACGAGGAGCCGCAGCCGCTGGTGGAACAGGTCCGGCTGGGTGCGCTGGTGGAACACTGCGCGCAGGCGGCGCGGACGCACTGGCCGGCCGTGCCCTTCCACGTACGGGTGCCGGACCGGCCCGTCGTGGTGCCGGGGGTACCCGCGCGGCTCAGCCGCCTGCTGGGGAACCTGCTCGACAACGCGGCGAAGTTCAGCCGGGACGGGCTGCCCGTCGAGGTGGAGCTGGTGTCGGGCGTCCCGGGCGGCCGGGGACCGGAGCTGACGGTCCGTGATCACGGCCCGGGCATCTCGCCGGAAGACCTGCCGCACATCTTCGACCGGTTCTACCGGGCCGGGGCGGCCCGCGCCCTGCCGGGGTCGGGTCTCGGCCTGGCCATGGCCCGGCAGATCGCGAGGGCGCACTCCGCCGAGCTGACGGCCGAGGCCGCCCCGGGCGGGGGCGCGCTGTTCCGGCTGGCGTTCTGAACGCCGCACGGCCGTAGCCGGCGCCCGCGGCGGGCGGGGTACGACGACCGGGGCGGCGCCCGTCCCCCGAAGCCGCGGGACGTCCCTGGGACGAGCCTCGGGAAGCGGCTCTGAGCTGGGCGGATGCCCGTCCCTCGCGTCCCGTGCGGGTGGGACGCGGGAGGCGGCCGCGCGCCGTGTGGCAGCTTTTCGCTGTCACCAGCGAAAGGCTCTGCCGACATGCGTCACTCCCGCCCCGCCAAGGGCGTCACCTCGCTCCTCCTCGCGGCGGTCTCCGCCGGCGTCCTGCTCGTCTCCGCGCCGGCCGCCCACGCGGACGACTCCTCGTACAAGATCTGCAAGGACACCTACGGAACGCGCCTCTCGCCGAGCGGGCGCTACAACATCCCGCGGTTCAACTACTCCCAGGGCGATTCCGACGTCTGCGTCCGCGGACTCCAGGAGCTGGTCGCGCAGTTCGGCCTGACCTCGTGGGAGCAGAACGACGGCACCTTCGTCGACGGCGTCTTCGGCGCCCGTACCGACTCGGCCGTCCGCAGGTTCCAGAGGACCCACAACCTCGACGCCGACGGCATCGTCGGTCCGCGGACCTGGGAGAGGCTCCTGACGGGCTGAGCCCGTCCGGCCTCTCGCGGGCCTTCCCCTGCGCACCTTCCTTCCGTTGTTTTCCCTCATCGTCAGGAGACGCTCCTCCATGTCCTCGTTGCGCCGCATCCGCCCGCTGTCGGCACTCGCGCTCGCCGCTTGTGCCGTCGGCACGCTGCTGGTCACCGCCCCCACCGCCTCGGCGAGTGACTACCGTGACGCCTGTTACAGCAGCGTCGGTACCCGCACCTCCGCGAACGGCTGGGCCATCCCCGCACGCAACTTCAAGTACGGCTCGTCGGGCGTGTGCGTGCGCGAGATCCAGTCCGACCTCGCCTCGACCATCGGTGTCTCCGAAGCCGACTGGCCCGGTTTCATCGACGGCCTCTTCGGTCCGAAGACCGACGACTACGTGAGGGAGTTCCAGCGCCAGGCCCACCTGGACGTGGACGGCGTCGTCGGCCCCAAGACCTGGGAGGCGCTCATCTCCCGGACCACGGACTGATCGCCATGACGGACAAGGCAGCGCGCAGGCGCACGATCCGGGCGGGCGCGCTCGTCGCGGCCGCCGCGGCCCTCTTCGGAGGTCTGGCCACCGCCCCCGCCCAGGCCAGTTGGGGCAACGAGCTGCAGGCGTGCAAGGACGCCTACGGCGCCGAGTACTACATGGCCTGGGAGATTCCCACCGTGGTGCTCGCCAAGGGCTCGTCCGGCGTATGCGTCCGGGAACTCCAGGAGGAGCTCCTGGAGGCCGGCGCCGTCCGGAGCGAGGACCAGCCCGGCTTCGTCGACGGAAGCTTCGGCCCCAAGACGTACAACGCGGTGGTGAACTTCCAGCGCAGCGGCTCGACCAGGGGCGGCGCGGACGGTGTGGTCGGGCGCTACACCTGGCACCACCTGATCGCCACCGTCTACTTCGACTAGGCCGTCCCATCCGGATCCTGCCGGACGAGACCACGCAGCCACCCCGCGAGGCCGGCACGCCGACCCCGCACCGAGAGGAAACCCCTGGCATGAACACCATCAGGCGTACGGCGACCCGCGCCGCGGTCCTGGGCGCGACACTGCTCGCGGCCGCCGGACTCACCGCCCCGCAGGCCTCGGCCCAGGCCGGCTACCTGCAGTCGTGCACGAACCAGGTCGGCACACGCTGGGCGTCCAACGGCTGGCCCGTCCCGGCCGTGGACCTTGCCAGGGGCTCCTCCGGCGACTGTGTGCGGGCGCTCCAATGGGCTCTGGTCCGTACGGCGTTCGTGAACTCCGCCGATGCCCCGACCTTCGTCGACGGCGCCTTCGGCCCCAAGACCGAGGCGGCCGTGCTGCGGTTCCAGTCGAAGTACCCGCGGGAGACCGGCGGCCCGGACGGCATCGTGGGCGTCAAGACCTGGGGGTACCTCCTCCCCGCCGCGGAGGGCTGAGGGCCGTTCCGCCTCGACCCCGTCGGGCGGCCGTCCCGGGGCATGGTGTTGGCTTGAGGATCCGAAGACGGGGGAGGGATCCGATGGACCGGCACATCGCGTTCGAGCGGCTGCACAACTTCCGGGATCTGGGGGGCTATCGGTCCGCCGACGGCCGGACCGTCCGGTGGGGGACCGTGTACCGGGCAGACTCGCTCGGCAAGCTGGCGGGAGACGACTGGGAGCGGTTCCTGAGGCTCGGCATCGGGACCGTGGTCGACCTGCGCTATCCGTGGGAGATCGAGGCCAGGGGGCGGGTGCCCGAGGCGGAGCGGTTCCGCTACGTCAACCTGAGCATCGAGCACCGGCCCTACGACCAGGCCGAGATCGACCCGGATGTCGACCCCTGGCGCTACCTCGCGGACCGCTTCGCCGAGGTCACCGAGGACGGGGCCGAGGAGATACGGCAGGTCCTGGAGGAGATCGCGCACGCGCCCGGCCCCGTGGTCTTCCACTGCACCTCGGGCAAGGACCGGACCGGGCTCGTCGGAGTCTTCCTGCTGACCCTGCTCGGGGTCGGCCGGGCCGACGTCCTGGCCGACTTCGCGCTCACCGAACGGGCCACCGAGCGGCTCGCCGCCGACTGGCGGGCCGCCAACCCCGACCGGGTCATGAAGTGGCCGAGCTACGGCCGCGCCCCCGCCGTGATCATGGAGTTGGTGATCGCGGACCTGGAGGCCCGGTACGGATCCGTGCACGGCTACCTCGCGGACCGGGTCGGGCTGCCGGAACCGACGGTGGAACGGCTGCGCGCCCGCCTGCTGACGGGCGACGGCGACGGCGACGGCGACGGCGGGGGCCACCGCGCGACGTGAAGTCGCTCTGGTGGCGCCACCGGCGCATCTCCTACCATCGGAACACGGGTGGGGGAGGGGGGTGCGTTCATGGCAGCGCACGTGGGGCGGCTGGAACGGTTCGTTGCATGGGTGCTGCGCAACGCCGACGTCGTGGTCGCCCTGGGCATCGCGATGGCGGTCGGACTCCTCGACATCTTCGGAGACGTCATCAGTGACGACGTCTCCTCCGGTGCCACCCTCGTCGTCCTCGGCCTCCTCGCGACCGGCTCGATCGTGGAACGCGTACGCCGGCCCGCGAGCATCCAGGAGGCGATGAGCGGGACCCGGCAGGCCCTGGAAGACCTCGCGATGGTGCGTTCGCTCTCGGGCAACGAGGTCGGCGAGGCGCTGCGCAAGGCCCGCCAGCACACCAACCTCTGGTACTTCAAGGGCGGTACGGGCACCTACCTGCGGGCGGTCACGCTGCCCTTGTGCGTGGCCGCCGCGAAGGAACAGCGCTCCCAGCTCAACATGAAGATCGACATCGTCAGCCCGGCGGACGAGCGGGCCTGCGCCGCGTACGCCCGGTTCCGGCAGATGTTCGGCGGACAGCGTCGCGGAGACGACGTGTGGACCACCGACCGGGTCCGCCGCGAGTCGTACGCGACCGTCCTCGCCGCCTGCTGGTACCAGCGGCAGCTGACCACGCTGGAGATCAGCGTGCACCTGTCGGCCGCCGTGCCGACCCTGCGCTTCGACCTGTCCGAGACCTGTCTGATCATCACCCAGGACGACCAGTCCCGGGTGAACCTGCTGGTGGAGCGGGGGCAACCGCTCTACGACTACTACGTGACCGAGCTGCACCAGAGCCGCGAGCAGGCGACCGTGCTGGACCTGCGCGTCGCCTCCCCGCTCGGTCTGGAGCCCACCGTCGACGAGGTGCGGACGCTCTTCGACGACCTGCGGCTGCCACTGCCGCGCGTCTTCACCGACAGCGACATCGGCAAGATCATCGAAAAGGCCCTGCACGCGGAGGACCCCTACAGGAGGTGATGCGCTCCGGCGCGTGCCCATGGACCGCGACCTCGAAAGCACTCTCGTCACCCTGGAGGAAATCGCCTCCGGGACCCGGGAGTTACATGCAGTCCGTCATCCGCTCGGATTCCTCTGCCTGCCGCTGCTGAGAGAGGGGCCGCGCGGAATCTGTGTGCATCTCTTCGAGATCGGCAACCGTGCCGATCCGGACGCGTCACCGATGCACGCCCACAGCTGGGAACTGCGCAGCCGCGTGCTGTTCGGGCGGGTCGCCAACCTGCCCGTACGCACGAGCGTGGTGCGGGACGGCGAGGAGGGCGCCACCCACCGGGTCTTCGAGGTGTTCAGCGGGAGCGACGGCGTGGACGAGATCCGGCCGACCTCCGTCCTGGTACGGAGCGAGCCCGGCCCCGCCCACATCAGCTCGGGCGGGGAGACGTACACCCTGCCGGCGGGCGAGTTCCACGCCACCGCGCTGGAGGGAGTGGAGCCCGCGGCCACGCTCGTGCACGGCCTGTCGGTCCCCGGGCAGCTCGACCGCTCGCTGGGCCCGCTCGACGGCCGACCCCGCCGCACCACCCGCCGGCTGTGCGACACCGCGCAGACCGTGCGCAGCGTCCACACCGTCCTCAGGAGGATCGATGCCCAGCAGCGGGCCTGATTTCGACCGTGAGAGGCAGGTGGCCGTCGCCGCGGCGGAGGAGGCGGGCGGCCTGCTGCGCAGGCGATTCGGCACGGCGCGGTGCGTGCGTACGAAAGGCGGGGCCGGAGACGTCCAGGTGGACCTCGACCTCGCCGCCGAGGAGGTCGTGCTCAGCCGGATACGGCGCCACTTCCCGCACGACCGGATCCTCTCCGAGGAGGCCGGGCTCCTCGACGCGGCGGGCGAACGCACCTGGCTCGTCGACCCCTTGGACGGCAGCAACAACGTCGTGATCGGGCTGCCCACCTACGCGGTGGGGATCGGGCTGTGCCTGGGAGGCGCCCCGGTGATGGGAGTGGTGCACGAGCCGGTGACCGGGGAGACCTGGCACGCGGTCAGGGGGTACGGAGCCCACGGGCCGTCCGGTGCGCTGCCCGGCCCCGGCCTCACCCTGCCGCGCCCCGGCCCGCTCGTCGCCTGGACCCAGGGGTACGCCGTGCAGCGGGGCGACGCGGCGGCGGTGGCCCTGCGCGGCGTGCTGGAGCTGCGCTGCCGGCGCGTCCTGCAGCTGTGGGCGCCGCTGCTCGGCTGGAGCCTGCTGGCGCGCGGCACCATCGACGCCTTCGTCGGCTACCGCGCCGAGGGCGTGGACCTGCCGACCGGGGCGCTCCTCGCGGCCGAGGCCGGGGTGGAGCTGCGCACGCTGTCCGGGGAGGCGTTCAGACCCGGCTTCTCCGGGGCCGACACCGGGCGCAGCTTCGTTGCGGCGCGCGGCGAGACCCTCGCGTACCTGCTGGGGGAGGTGGGGGCCGTAGCCCCCGACGTCTCCTAGGTGGTCGCCGCCAGCGCCAGTGTCGCCGCGAGTGTGCCCGCCACCGCCAGCACGAACCCCGTACCGAGGAAGCGGCCCAGGCCGATCCGCGTACCGTGCCAGCGGCACCGCTCGAACCACAGCAGGGTGGCCAGCGAGGCCCACGGCGTGATGACCGGGCCCACGTTGACGCCGATGAGCAGGGCGAGCAGCTGCTCGTGATGGGCCACCGGAACGGCCGCCTCGCCCGCGAGGTAGGCCGGGAGGTTGTTCAGCACGTTCGAGAAGCCCGCACCGACCGCCGCCGACCTCAGCATGCCGACGACGCCGTTGTCGGACCCCATCGCCGTCGCGAGGACGTCGTGCAGTCCGTGGGCGTTGACCGTCTCCACGACCAGGAACATGCCCGGGACCAGGACGAGGAGCCGCCAGGGGATCAGGGACAGGCGCAGCGTCTCCCGGCTGCGCACCAGGAAGGCCACGACCACGACCAGCGCGGCCGCCGTCGAAGCCGACCACAGCGGCACGTCGGCGAGCAGGATCGCCAGCAGGAATCCGGCGCAGGCCACCGCGCTCACCCGGAACAGGACCCGGTCCGCGGGGCGCGGCAGGGGCGGCGGGGTGTAGCGGGTCTCGCCGCGGCGCCCCGGGCGCCAGTAGAAGCCCCACAGGCAGGCCATCGTGACCGCGATCGCGGCCAACTGCGGCGCCCACAGGGTGGCGGCCATCTCCGACGGGGTCAGGGCGATGCGGTCCGCGGCCAGCAGGTTCGTCAGGTTCGACACGGGAAGCAGCAGGCTGGCCGTGTTCGCCAGCCACACCGTGGTCATCGCCAGCGGTAGGGGCGCAATACCGACCCGGGTCGCCAGCGCCAGCATCACGGGGGTCAGCAGGACCGCCGTCGTGTCCAGGTTGAGGGTGATGGTGGTGACGGACGCGAACAGCACGCAGAGACAGAAGAGAAGGGGGTACCTGCCCCGTCCCGCCCGAGCCACCCAGGTGGCGACGACGTCGAAGACCTCCGCCTTGCCGGTCAGCTCGGCGAGCACGATGACGGACGCCAGGAACACCACCAGCGGACCGATGCGCTCCAGCACGTCCGAGGCGGGTCCGGTGGGCAGCAGGCCCGTGGCGACGCACAGCGCACCGAGTGCGAGCAGGCCGCCGGCCAGCCAGTCCAGTGGATGCAGACGCCTGAGGAGGGACACGGCGAACAGGTTCGCACATACACACGCCCCGGCATCAGACGGGGCGGACAGAATCGGACACGGCCGGCCGTTCGGGGTGTCCGGCGCCCCGGAGGAGATCACCTCGTCCTTGACGGGACAAACCTGCGGACGGGGGCACGGCCCTACGATGGACGCATGATGACGGACGGGCAATTCGGTGCTCCCGCAAGAGAGTTCGACTTCTTCATCAGTTACTCCCCGGCCGACGAGCGGTGGGCCGCGTGGATCGCCTGGACCCTGGAGGAGGCCGGCTACCGCACCGTGGTGCAGGCCTGGGACTTCGTACCGGGAACCAACTTCATAGACTTCATGGACCGGGGCGTCAGCGAGTCCCTGGCGGTCATCGCCGTACTGTCACGCCACTACGAGCGTTCCACCTACGGTCGCATGGAATGGCAGGCCGCGCTCCGGGCCTCGCCCGAGTCGCCCGAACGGAGGCTGCTGACCGTCCGGGTGGACGAGATCCCGATCGAGGGACTCCTCGCCACGATCACCTACGTCGACCTCGTCGGCGTGGCGGACATCGACGCGGCCCGCTCCCTGCTGCTGAACCGGGTCGGACAGGCCGTCGACGGCCATGCCCGCCCGGGCCGCCGTCCCGGCTATCCGGGGAGCGGACCGGGCCCCGTCCGGCACCCGGAGCAGCCCAATCCGGGTCAGCCGCAGCCCAGCGCGCTCGCCGGACCCGGCTGGTCGGGGCGCCGGCGGCCCGCCAGGGCGCCGCTCTACCCGCAGGCCGCCGCGGCCGGCGGCAGCGCCCAGGACGCCGTGACCGTCCTGCACCTGGCCGGGCCCGACTTCGGGCGCGGCCGCGAACCCGACTCCCTCAGCCGGCAGATCCGCGGCGACCTCATCATGCTCAGGGACGCGGGGGCACCCGCACCCGACCTGATGGTGGTCACCGGCGACCTCACCGCGTCCGGCAGCCCGCGCGAATGCGACCAGGCCCTCAGCTTCCTCACCGCCCTGCGGTCCCAGCTCGACCTGTCGCCCCAGCGGGTGATGGTCGTACCGGGCGCGCAGGACGTGAACCAGGCCGCCTCCCAGGCCTACTTCCACACCTGCGAGGCCGACGAGGTGGCACCGCAGCCGCCGTACTGGCCCAAATGGCGCCACTACACCCGGCTGTTCCGCAGCCTCTACCACGGCCTGGACACCGTGTTCGACAGCGACCAGCCCTGGACCCTCTTCCCGGTGCCCGAACTGAGCACCGTCGTCGCCGGATTCAACTCCTCCATGGCCTACAGCCACCGCCCCGAGGAGCAGTACGGCTTCATCGGCCGCGACCAGGCCGCCTGGTTCGCCGAAGCCATGCGCCGGTACGAGGAGGAGGGCTGGCTGCGCATCGGCGCGCTCCGCCACCCGCTCACCGACGGCCGCCGCCCCGGCGACGCCGTCGGCGGCCCCGGCGGGCTCCGGGACGGCGACACCTTCGCCCGGCTGGCCGCCCCGCGGCTGCACCTGCTGCTGCACGGGCCGACGGGCGGCCCCCGCACCACCAGCTCGGCCCCCAGCCGCACCCAGCTCGCCGGGGCCTCCGGGGCCTCCGGGGCGGCCGGTGAGCTGCCCCTGTTCGGCTCCGCGGCCCCCGCCAGGTTCCAGCTGCTCCAGGTCAGCGCGGAGGGCGTGACCCGCTGGGACGACCGGATCACCTCCGAGCCCGCGACCTTCCCCGCCGCATGGCGGCAGACCCGCCGGGTCTTCCCCGTACCGGAACTCCCCTCCGTCATCGACGTCGAGCCGGCCGCCGGCCGGGCCCCCCTGGACGACCCGGCCGCCTCGCTCGCCGAGCGCGTCAAGGAGATCTGCCGGGTGCGCCGGGAGGGCGTACGGCTGCGCGACGTCCCGCGCCGCGAACCGGGCGACATGGCGCAGATCATGGCCACCTGGCAGGAGCACGAGGACGGCGTCGTCCGGCAGCAGCGCATAGCCGTCCACCCCGGGAGCCCCACCGAGGAGGAACTCGACCGTTTCGTCGCCCAGGTGCACGCGACCGACACCGGATCCGAGGCCGTCCTGGTGTACGCGGGCGACGCCCCGGCCGGCGGGCTGCGCCGCAGGGCCGCCGCCCACGGCGTCCGGGTCCGGGTCCGCAGCTTCATCGAGTTCCAGGGCCTGCTCGACCTCCGGGGCTACGTCGCCGCGCAGACGGCCCGGCTCAGCAGCAGCGAACAGTACGCCCCCGGCCTCTACCTCCCGCAGCGCTACCGCGACGCCGACCGCTCCGACGGCCAGGGCCGGTCCGACCAGGAACGCGACGGACTCGTCGAGGAGCTGCTGGAACTCCTGGAGTCGGACCAGGGCCGGTTCGTGCTGCTCCTCGGCGACTTCGGACACGGAAAGACCTTCGCGCTGCGCGAGCTCGCCCGCCGCATCTCCGAACAGCTCCCGCACCTGACGCCGTTGCTGATCCCCCTGAACTCCCTCGACCGGGCGCACAGCCTCGAAGGCCTGGTCGCCGCCCACCTGGCCGGCCACGACGTCGACACCATCGACCTGCGGGCCCTGCGCTACATGCTCGCCCAGGGCCGGGTCGTCCTGCTCTTCGACGGCTTCGACGAACTGGTCAACCGGGTCAGCTACGACCGGGCAGCCGACCACCTCCAGGTCCTCCTCGACGCGGCCGTCGACCACGCCAAGATCGTCGTCAGCAGCCGCACCCAGCACTTCAAGTCGCACGCCCAGGTCCTCACCGCGCTCGGGGAGCGCGTCGGCCTGCTCCCGCAGCGCAGGATCCTGGCCGTCGAGGGCTTCACCCCGGCCCAGATCCGCGCCTACCTCGTACGCAGCTACGGCGACGAGCGCGCCGCCGACCGCCGCTACCAGCTCCTGCACAACATCCCCGACCTGCTGATGCTCTGCCGCAACCCCCGGCTGCTCTCCTTCGTCGCCGATCTGAGCCAGGACCAGCTGCGCGCGGTCGCCGGAGCCGGCCGGGCGCTCAGCCCCGCCCGGCTGTACGAGGACGTGTTCACCTCCTGGCTCGACCACGAGGAACGGCGCGGCCAGGGCGGGCCGGGCGCGCCGCCCGGGCTCACCATCGCGCAGCTGTGGGCCGCGGTCACCGCGCTGGCCTGGCGGCTGTGGGAGAGCGGCCGCAGCGCCCTGCGGCTCGACGAGCTCACCGAGACCGTGGCCGACACCCTCAGCGAACTCACCGAGTCCCCGCTCACCTCCTCCGAGCGCGCCCAGGCGGTCGGCGCGGGCAGCCTGCTGGTCCGCAGCGACGACGGGGTCTTCCAGTTCATCCACGGTTCCGTCGTCGAATGGCTGGTGGCACGGGAGGCCGCCCGCCAGCTCGCCCGCGGACAGCACACCCTGCTCCTCGCGCGCCCGTTCAGCCAGCTCGCCGTCGAGTTCTTCTGCGACCTCGCCGACCACGAGCAGTGCGCCCGCTGGGTGCGCGACGTCCTCGACTCCCCGGGGCGCGCCGCCGGAGAGGCCGGCCGCGCCAACGCCGTCCGGATCTCGGACCGGCTGCGGGTACCGGCCAACGCCGACCTGCGCGGCGCCCGGCTGGCCGGCGAGGACCTGTCGCACCGCGACTTCTCCGGGGTCGACCTCAGCGACGCGGACCTCACGGACGCCCGGCTGATCGGCGCCAACCTGTCCGGCGCTCTGCTGCGGGGCACCCGGCTGACCGGTGCCCGCCTCGACCGGGCCGACCTGAGCCGGGCCGACCTGACCGGAGCGAACCTCAGCCGGGCCCGGCTGACCCGGACCGATCTGCGCGGCGTCCTGCTGACCGGCAGCCGCTGGAACCGGGCCGCGCTGATCGACGTGACGATGGACGACGGGGTCCGGTCGGCCCCCGAGCTCGGCAGCGCCGCGATCGCCCCCGGGATGCCCGTGGACGCCGGGTTCCGGCCCTCCGCCGTCGGCGTCCCGTACGGATTCGGCATGCGCACCAGCCGCCTCCCCGAACCCATCGCCTACAGCAGCGACGGCGAACTCCTCGCGGTCGGCAGCGAGGACGGCTCCATCCTGGTCTGCGGAGCCGACGACGGCCGGGCCGTGCGCACCCTGCAGGGGCACGAAGGGCGCGTGTACGCCGTGAAGTTCCGGCCGGACGTCATCGCCACCGGTGGCTCCGACGGCGCGGTGCGGCTCTGGGACCCGGTGACCGGGGCATGCCGGCACCACCTGAGGGTCCACCCCGACGGGGTGTGGCCGGTCTCCTTCGACGCGGACGGCACCCTGCTCGCCACGGGCGACCGCGAGGGCCTGGTCACCGTCTGGGACGTGGCCACCGGCGAACCCCTGCACCGGATGCCGGGTCACACCGCGCCCGTCTACACCGCCGTCTACGGACCGGACGGCCTGCTGCTCACGGGCGACGCGAGCGCGAAGGTACGGCTGTGGGACCTGAGCACCGGGCACTGCGTCCGGGAGATCGACGGCCATCAAGGGGCCGTCTACCGCGCCCGGTTCAGCCCCGACGGGACCATTTTCGCCACCGCCGACCGGGGCGGGGGCGGGCAGGGCGGCACCGTGCGGATCTGGCGGACGGCCGACGCGCGGCTGCTGCACGAGTTCACCGGCCACACCGGCCGGGTGTACGTCCTGGACTTCCACCCCGACGGCAACCTCCTCGCCAGCGGCGACACCGACGGCCAGGTGCGGCTCTGGGACCCGGTGGTCGGCACCCCCGCCGGCATCCTCGAACGGGGCACCGGGGCCGTCTACCAGGTGCTCTTCGGCGACCACGGGAAGCTCCTGGCCGCCTGCGACAGCAACGGCGCCGTCCGGCTCTGGACGGTCACCGGCCGCCCCCACGGCTACACGGTCGCCCTCCACCCCCAGCAGCCGACCGAGCACCGCGGTACCGCCTGGGCGTGCGCCTTCCGGCCCGGCGACAGCCAGCTGCTCACCGTCGGCAACGACGGCGGCGCGCAGATCTGGGACGCGGCCACCGGCCAGGGCAAGCGCATCCTGCGCGGCCACGGCCGGCGGATCAGCGGGGTCGCCTTCAGCGCGGACGGCACACAGCTGGCGACGGCCGGCAACGACGGGGTCGTCCGGCTGTGGGAGACGCGCACGGGCCGGCGTACGGAGGAGCTCACCGGGCGCGGCGACCGGCTGGTCTCGGCGGCCTTCAGCCCTGTCGAAGCCGTCCTCGCCACGGCCAGCAACGACGGCGACATGTACCTCTGGGACCCGGTGGGCGGCGAGTACCTGAGGGAGCTCGACGCCGAGACCGAACACGTCTGGGCGGAGGCCTTCAACGCCGCCGGGACCCTCCTCGCCACCGCCAACGACGACGATTCCGTCCGCGTCTGGTTCCGCCCCACGGGTTCCCCCGTGTCGACGCTGACCGAGCACCGGGGCCGGGTCCGCTCGATCGCCTTCCGCTCGGACGCCGACGTACTGGCCACCGGCTGCGACGACAGTTTCGTACGGGTGTGGGACGCCAGGAGCGGCGACCTCCTGGAGCAGCTCGGCGGTCATGCCGACCGGGTCTACGGCGTCGCGTTCGGCCCGGGGGGCGCCTGGCTCGCCAGCGCGAGCTGGGACGGCACGGCCATCGTCCGGAGGGAGGGGCGGGAGGATCTGCGCCTGCGCGGACGCGGCGGCAGGCTGTGGGCGGTCGCCGCCCACCCGAGCCGTCCGCTGCTGGCCACCGGCGGCGACGACCGGGCCGTGGGCCTGTGGGACGCCGCGACGGGCGAGCATCTCACCGACCTCGTCGGGCACACCGGCCGCGTGCTCTCGCTCGCCTTCGCCCCGGACGGCACGACCCTGGCGAGCGGTGCCGAGGACGGCACCGTACGGCTCTGGAACGTCCCGGCGAACGGGGAACCGGCGTCCCTGCGCGCGACGCTGATGGGCATGGCGGGCGGCTGGGCGGCGCTGACACCGGCCGGCGGGTACAAGTACGAGGGCGACGTGGCCGGCGAGTTCTGGCACGTGGTCGGCATGTCCCGGTTCACCCCGGGGGAGCTCGACGAGTACCTGCCGGGTATCCACCGGCTACCGCTCGGCGAGGAGCTCTGAGGCCCGGCGGGTGCGTGGAGGCGGCCGCGGCAGGACCCCCTAGGGTTGGTCCGCATGACGCACCATGAGATAGAGGTCACCGCGGAGCTGGTCCGGGACCTGTTACGCGACCAGCACCCCGACCTGGCGGACCGCCCCGTGCGGTTCGGCGCCCGTGGCTGGGACAACCAGTTATGGCGGCTCGGGGACGACCTCGCCGTCCGGCTGCCCTGGGCGACGCAGTCCGCCGACGCGCTGCTGCGCAAGGAGCACGCCTGGCTGCCCGCCCTCGCCCCGGCCCTGCCGCTGCCCGTTCCCGTCCCGCAGCGCATCGGCGAGCCCACCGAGCGGTTTCCGCGCCCCTGGATCGTCACCACCTGGGTGCCCGGCGAGCCCGCCGACCGCGCCCCCGTCACGAACGGGCCGGACTCGGCCGACGCCCTGGCCGCCTTCCTGACCGCCCTTCACCGGCCCGCTCCCGAGGGGGCACCCGTCGGTGCCCACGGCCGCGCGGGGCCGCTGGAGGGAAGCGCCGAGGGGTTCGCCGACGGGCTCGCCTCGGCCACCCGCATGGGTCTGATCCCCGACCCCGATGCCGTCCGCGCGGTCTGGGAGGACGCCGTGAGCGCGCCCGTCTGGGCGGGCCCGCCGCTCTGGCTCCACGGCGACCTGCACCCGGCCAACGTCCTCACCGCGGACGGCACCTTCTGCGGCGTGATCGACTTCGGTGACCTCTGCGCGGGCGATCCGGCCTGCGACCTCGCCGCCCCCTGGATACTGCTGCCGGACGGCGCGGCCGACCGCTTCCACGCCGCCTACCGGCCGGCCCCGGACGAGGCGACCCTGCGCCGTGCCCGCGGCTGGGCGGTGCTGCGAGCCCTCGGCGGCATCCTCATCGGCGAGGCCGGCGTCCGTGGCAGGCCGGGAGGCAAGCCCACCTGGGGCCCGCCCGCCCAGGCCGCGCTGCGGCGCCTCGTGGCGACGGCGGGCCGGACGTAGCCTCAGCCCAGCGAGGAGACGGACGGGACGACGACTCCGTAGAGATCGGCGATCGTCGCGAGCGCGGCCCGGTGGAGCTGCTCGGCGGACACCTCGGCGACCGCCGTCCGCAGCGGACGCGTCGCGCAGGCGTCCGCGACGACCGTGGGCCGGTTGCCCCGCAGGAAAGCGCCCTCCGCGGAGAAGGTCACGCACATGTGGGTCATGAAGCCGGCGACGATCACGTCCTTGTGGCCGGCGGCGTCGACGTGGTCGCCCAGGTCGGTCCCGACGAACGCGTTGGGGACCGTCTTGACGACCACGGTCTCACCCTCGGCCGGAGCCACCCGGGGGTGGATCCGGCCGATCTCGGCCCGGATGTCGTACGGGCCTCCCTCGCCGCCGTCGTTGATCACATGGATGACCTTCGCCCCGGCCTCACGGGCCCGGGCCAGCAGCGCGGCGCCGGCCCCGAGGGCGGCCTCCCACCCCGTCAGCTCCATCACGCCCCGGGTGTAGGTGTTCTGGTAGTCGATCAGGATCAGCGTCGCCTCGGCCGGCGACGCCGGGCTCTGATCGAAGCCGCTCAGCTCGCGCAGGGTCGTCTTGGACATGGGAATACCCTCCTGGGGTGTCACGTCGGGAGATGCCGGCCGCGGACCGGCGGCCGTGCTCTCCACGCTAGGGACCGACCCTGGATGTCGGCAATGTCATCCAACCCGCAGAAACCGACATACGGTGGGTCCCGACAATGCCGTCGTCGCACCGATCGGAGACCCCTTGAGCACCGTCGGACGGTTCATCGTCGTCGTCCTCTTCGACGGCGTCGACCTGCTGGACGTCACCGGACCGCCGGAGGTGTTCGCCCTGCTGCGGCGGGAACTGGGCGAGGCGTCGGGCTACCGGGTGGCCCTGGCCGCCGAGACCACGGACCCCGTCACCACCTCCGCCGGGGTCCGGATCCTGCCGGACACCACCTTCCGGGAGGTGGCGGGGCGGAGCATCGACACCCTGCTCGTGCCCGGATCGGTCGAGGCCGACGACCGGGGCCGGGTCCGCGCCCTCGCGGACCCCGCCGTGGTCGACCGGGTGCGGACCCTCGCCGCCACGTCCCGGCGCGTCGCATCCGTCTGCGTCGGCGCGCACATCCTCGCGGACGCCGGGCTGCTCGACGGCAGGAGGGCCACCACGCACTGGTCGACCGCGCGCCAACTCGCCGACGAACACCCCTCGATCGAGGTCGACGCGGATCCGATCTTCATCCGGGACGGGGACGTGTGGACCGGCGCCGGAATCAGTGCCTGCCTCGACCTCTCGCTCGCCCTCGTCGCCGAGGACTTCGGCGAGGCCGTCGCCCTGCGCGTCGCCCGCCAGCTGGTGATGTACCTGAAACGGCCCGGCGGCCAGAGCCAGTTCAGCGTCCCCCTCGAACCGGTGTCGACCACCCGGCGCATCGAGGACCTGCGCCACTACATCACGCGCAACATCGCCGGACAGCTGACCGTCGCCGACCTCGCCGCACAGGCGCACGTCGGCGAACGGCAGCTCACCCGGATCTTCCGGACGGAACTGGGGAAGACCCCGGCCGCCTACATCGAATCGGCCCGCGTCGAAGTGGCCCGCAACCGGCTGGAGTCCACGGACGACACCCTCGAACGCGTCGCGACCGTCTGCGGCTTCAACACGACCGACACCCTCGTCCGTGCCTTCCGCCGACAGCTGGACACGACGCCGACGGAGTACCGCAACCGCTTCCGGGCGTCCGCCGGCGTCTGACCGGCACCCGGCTCAGGCCGACGGGAAGCCCAGCAGGGCCACCGGAGCCGAGGTCGGCTGCGGCGAACCGCCGGCCGGTTCGACGGTGACGCCCATCCCCGACGCCGTGTCGACCGGGCCTTCGAGCAGGGTGGCCGTCGCCGGGGTGCCGGGGTCCATCAGACCCGCCGGACGCATCCGCCCGCCGCCGTCGTTGTACCAGAGCTGGTACACCTTCCCGCTGGGCGGCGCCGGCAGGCCGGAGGCCGCGAAGACCGCCTGGTTGCGGGCGGCCGAGACGACCACCGTGCCCACGGCTCCGCCCCGCAGCGGCGCCGTGGTCACCCGGGCGTCGGCGGCCGCGAGGACCGCGCCGACGGCATCGTTCGCGATCCGGGCCCGCTGCGCCTGCTGCCGGGCGTCCTCGGCCCGTTCGTACTGGGCCACGGCGACACCGCCGAGCGCGACCGCCCCCGCGAGGCAGGCCGCCAGGGCCCAGTTCGACGGCGGCCGCCAGCGGGGCCGTACGCGGGCGCTGTGCGCGCCCCTCACCGCCCGGGGCGGTTCCTGGCGTACCGTCGCGATCCGGCGCATCACCTGGTCGCGCAGCGCGGCACTCGGCGGCGCCGCGACGGCGAGCCCGAGCCGGGTGGCGGTCTCGGAGAATTCCTGGACCTCCTGCGCGCAGGACGGGCAGTCGGCGAGATGCCGTTCGACGGCGATCCGTTCGGCCGGTTCCAGGGCGTCGAGCACGTACGCGCCCGTCAAAGTGTGCAGATCAGCGGCGTTCACACGCCCACCCCCAGGCAGTCACGGAGCCGGATGAGCCCGTCGCGCAGCCGTGTCTTCACCGTACCCAACGGCAGGGCCAGCAACTCCGCGACCTCCCGGTGGGTCAGGCCCCGGTAGTACGCCAGGGTGACCGACTGGCGCTGGAGTTCGCTGAGTCCGTGCAGACAGCGCCGTACCTGCTCGCGCTCGAGCCGGGTCTCCACCTGTTCCACCACCTCGTCGTAGGCCGTGGTGTGGTCCAGCAGCGCCGCCCGCTTCTCGCGGTTGGTCGACGCCTGCGCGGAGCGCACCCGGTCGACGGCCCGCCGGTGGGCCAGGGTCAGCACCCAGTTCATCACCGAGCCCCGCGCGGGCTGATAGCGGGCGGCGGTCCGCCAGAGTTCGACCAGGACTTCCTGGGCGACCTCCTCGGACTGGGCCGGGTCCCGCAGCACGGACCGTACGAGGCCGAGGACGGGGCCCGACACGGCCTCGAACACGACCGTGAACGCCTGCTGATCACCGCGGGCCACCCGGCCCATCAGTTCCGGCAGGTCGGGAGCGGCCGACGGATGCCGGCCTATGCGCACGTTCTCTCTCACCGGGGAGGTCCTCCAGGAGTACTCGGTTGCACAGCTCATTCGGAGCCGAGGGGGATGAGGATTGGCGGCGGCGGACCCGGCCTCCGGCAGCCCCCGAAACGAAGTTCGGCAGCCTGTGCAGGCCGCCACTCGTTCGGGTGATGGGGCCATCCGGACCTGAGCCCGTGCCGAATGGGCGGCGTGAGTCACCGATGGGTGACTCCCGTAGACGCAGGAGAGACCATGAGCATTCAGACCTTTCGCCGTGCCGCCCTCGCCGTGACCGCCGCAGTGCTGCTTCCGCTGGCACTGTCCGCCTGTTCGGAGGAGAGTACGAGCAATGAGGGGGCGGCCGCGCCCGATGCGGTCTCCTCACCCGAGCCGATCGGCGACACCGGCGCGGCTGCGGGCGGTCCGTTCGGGCCGGCGTGCGCCTCGGTGCCGAAGAGCGGCGCGGGTTCCTTCGACGGCATGGCGATGGACCCGGTCGCCACCGCCGCCTCGAACAACCCGGCGCTGTCGACTCTGGTCGCGGCCGTGAAGAAGGCCGGCCTGGTGGACACGCTGAACAACGCGCAGAACATCACGGTGTTCGCGCCGACCGACGCCGCGTTCGCGAAGATCCCGAAGGCAGACCTGGACAAGGTCCTGGCCGACAAGGAGACGCTCACCAAGATCCTCACCTACCACGTCGTGGGCGAGAAGCTCACCCGGGAGCAACTGGGGAGCGGCTCCTTCCAGACCCTCCAGAAGGGCATGATCACCACCAAGGGCTCGGGCACCGCCTACGTGGTGAACAACTCCTCCAAGGTGGTCTGCGGCGACATCCCCACCGCCAACGCCACCGTCCACATCGTCGACACGGTCCTCATGCCGAAGTAGGCGCGCTCCACACGATCGGTCCGTGGGCGGCGGTCCGTGCATCCAGCGGGACGCTGCCCCCGGAAGAAGTCCGGGGGAGCGCCCGCGACACCCGATCGGAGCAACTCCATGACGGACGCACAAGGACCTTCGGCGCCGGCTCCGGACTCCGCCCCGCCTCCGGACTCCGTCCCGGCCCCGGGCACGCTGTGCCTGGTCACCGGAGCCACGGGCTACATCGGCGGCCGGCTCGTCCCCGAGCTCATCACCGCGGGCCACCGGGTGCGCTGCCTCGCCCGCACCCCGGAGAAGCTGCGCGACCACCCCTGGGCCGGGCAGGCGGAGATCGTCCGCGGCGACGTCACCGACGCGGCGTCGCTCGCCCCCGCCCTGCGGGACGTCGACGTCGCCTACTACCTCGTGCACGCCCTCGGCACCGGGCGCGACTTCGAGCACACCGACCGCCTCGCCGCACGGAACTTCGCCGAGCAGGCCCGCGCCGCCGGCGTCCGCCGCATCGTCTACCTGGGCGGGCTGACCCCCGACGGGGTCCCCGACCGGGACCTCTCGCCCCACCTGCGCTCCCGCGCCGAGGTCGGGCGCATCCTCCTGGACTCCGGGGTCCCCACCACGGTGCTCCGCGCCGCCGTCATCATCGGCTCCGGGTCGGCCTCCTTCGAGATGCTCCGCTACCTGACCGAGCGGCTGCCCGTGATGGTCACCCCCAGCTGGGTTCGCACCCGGATCCAGCCCATCGCCGTCCGCGACGTACTGCGCTACCTGGTCGGGAGCGCCGGCATGCCCGCCGAGGTCAGCCGCGCCTTCGACATCGGCGGCCCCGACGTCCTGACCTACCTCGACATGATGCAGCGCTACGCCAGCGTCGACGGGCTGCCCCAGCGGCTCATCCTGCCCGTACCGGTCCTCACCCCGCGGCTGTCCAGCCACTGGGTCGGCCTGGTCACCCCGGTGCCCCGCGCCATCGCCCGCCCCCTCGCCGAGTCCCTCAAGTACGAGGTCGTCTGCGACGAGCACGACATCGCCACCTGGGTGCCCGACCCGCCCGGCACCCCCCTGGACTTCGACACGGCCCTCACCTACGCCCTCCAGAAGGTCCGCGACGCCCAGGTCGTCACCCGCTGGTCCTCCGCCTCCGTGCCCGGCGCGCCGAGCGACCCGCTGCCCACCGATCCCGACTGGGCCGGCGGGAGCCTCTACTCCGACGAGCGCGAACGCGTCGTCGAAGCCTCGCCGCAGGCCCTGTGGCGGGTCGTGGAGGGCATCGGCGGGGAGAACGGCTGGTACTCCTTCCCGCTGGCCTGGGCCGTCCGCGGCTGGTTCGACCGGCTCGTCGGGGGTGTCGGACTGCGCCGGGGCCGCCGGGACGCCGCCCACCTGCGGGTCGGCGACTCCCTGGACTTCTGGCGGGTCGAGGAGATCGAACGCGGCCGACTGCTCAGGCTCCGCGCCGAGATGCGGCTGCCCGGTCTCGCCTGGCTGGAGATGTACGCCGAGCAGGACGAGGAGGGCCGCACCCGGTACCGGCAGCGGGCCCTCTTCCACCCGCGCGGCCTGGCCGGGCACCTGTACTGGTGGAGCGTCTCGCCCTTCCACGCCGTCGTCTTCGGGGGCATGGCCCGCAACATCGCGCGCACGGCGGAGGCGGGCGACGACCGCGGCCCGACCGCGTCCGGCGCCGCCGCCGCATCCGGCCCGCCCGCTGCATCCGCGGCGGCCGCCCGCGCGGAATGACGGTCAAGGCCAGCCCAGCGACCACCGCGCGGCACCTGCGAGTCCGTCCGGTGGCCCGATGCCAGGAGCAGCACCATGAACGTCCCGGTCGTCCTGTTCACCTCGGACCTCCGCGTCCACGACCATCCGCCGCTGCGCGCCGCGCTGGGGCAGGGGAACGAGATCGTCCCGCTCTTCGTCCGGGACCCGGCCGTGGACCGCGCGGGCTTCGCGGCGCCCAACCGGCTCGCCTTCCTCGCGGACTGCCTGACCGGACTCGACTCCGGGCTGCGCGAGCGCGGCGGCCGGCTCGTGGTGCGCTCGGGTGACCCCGTCGCCGAGGTGTGCTCCGTCGTACGGCAGACCGACGCCGACGAGGTGCACATGGCAGCCGGGTGCAGCGCCTTCGCCCTGCGCCGAGAGCAGCGGCTGCGCAGTGCCCTGGAGGCCGACGGGCGGCGGCTGTACGTCCACGACGGCGTCGTCACCGCCCTGCCCGCCGGCGCCGTGACGCCCAGCGGATCCGATCACTTCGCCGTCTTCACCCCGTACTTCAGGCGCTGGTCGGGCGAGCGGCTGCGCGAGCCGCTGGCGGCGCCGCGCGAGGTCCGGGTGCCCGGCGGGATCCGCTCCGAGGCGCTCCCGTCCCGCGCCGCGGTGCCGTCCGTCTCGGAGGGCCTGGCCACCGGGGGCGAGCCGGAGGGCCGGCAGAGGCTCACGGACTGGCTGGGGCGGTACGCCGACCGGTACGAGGAGGGCCACGACGACCTGCCCGGCGACGCGACCTCCCGCCTCTCCCCGTACATCCACTTCGGCGCGGTCTCGGCGGCCGAGGCCGTGCACCGGGCGCGGTCCCGGGGCGGAGCGGGCGCCGAGGCCTTCGTACGGCAGCTCTGCTGGCGCGACTTCCAGTACCAGCTCCTCGCGGCCCGCCCCGGCGCCGCCGATTCCGACTACCGCACCCGGGACGACCGCTGGCGGCGCGGCAAGGCGGCCGAGGCCGACCTGCTGGCGTGGAAGAAGGGTCGCACCGGCTACCCCGTGGTGGACGCGGCCATGCGGCAACTCGCCCACGAGGGCTGGATGCCGGGCCGGGGCCGGCTGCTCGCCGCGTCCTTCCTGACCAAGACGCTGTACATCGACTGGCGCGCCGGAGCCCGCCACTTCCTCGACCTGCTGGTCGACGGCGACGTGGCCAACAACCAGCTCAACTGGCAGTGGGTGGCCGGTACCGGCACCGACAGCCGCCCCAACCGGGTGCTGAACCCGGTGATCCAGGGCAAGCGCTACGACCCCGACGGCGCCTACGTACGGCGCTGGGTCCCGGAACTCGCCGGACTGCCGGGCCCCTCGGTCCACGAGCCCTGGCGGCTGGCCGGCCTGGAACGGGCCCGGTACGACTACCCGGACCCCCTGGTCGGCCTCCCGGAGGGGCTGGCCCGGTTCCGGCAGGCCCGCGGCAAGGACGGCCCGTGACAGGGACGGCCCGTGACAGGGACGGCCGGTGACAGGGGCGGCCCCTGATCCCACCGGCTGTCGGCGGTCACCGCCGGGTGCCAGACTGGACGGGTGTTC
The DNA here is from genome assembly GCF_016755875.1 of Streptomyces spororaveus. Classification (NCBI taxonomy): domain Bacteria; kingdom Bacillati; phylum Actinomycetota; class Actinomycetes; order Kitasatosporales; family Streptomycetaceae; genus Streptomyces; species Streptomyces spororaveus. The sequence continues at coordinate 7,208,383 of NZ_BNED01000005.1, forward strand.
GCAAGACGCCTGGTCCGGGCCCGTCGCGCGTCCGCCGCCGCTGTCACCCTCGCCGTCTCGCTCGCGCTGTGCGCGGGGGCGGCGGCCCGGGACGACGGTGACGCCCGCCCGGTGGGCATCGGCGGCGGCCGCCGCGTGCTGCTGGACTGCCGCGGATCCGGGTCCCCGACGGTGGTGCTCGTGTCCGGTGCCGGGGGTGCGTCGGACGAGTGGACGCACATCGCGGACGCCGCGCGTCCGGAGTCCGGCCTGAAGCCGGATCCGTCGGCGGTGCTCCCGCAGGTCGCCCGGTTCACGCGGGTGTGCGCATACGACCGTCCCGGAACGACCAGGCTGGACGGTACGCCCAACGGCTCGACGCCGGTCACCCAGCCCACCTCGGCGGCAGCGGGCGTCAGGGACCTGCGGGCGGCGCTCGCCGCGGCCGGCGAGCAGCCGCCGTACGTCCTGGTCGGTGCCTCGTGGGGAGCGATGATCGCCTCGCTGTTCGCGCGGGCCGAACCGGCACGGACCGCCGGGGTGGTGACCGTCGACGGTGCCTCCCCGTTCCTGAAGGACACCCTGACACCGGCCCAGTGGTCGGCGTGGATGGACAAGATCCGGGCCGCGGACCCCGGGAAGGGCCTCGAAAGACCCGACTACCCCGCCGCCGTACGGGAGCTGCGCGGGGCGCCGGCCCCGCCACGCGGCCTGCCCGCCGTCGTGCTCACCTCCGACCACCCGTGGGACCTCTCGGTCGGAGGCGGATCGACCTGGCCGGCCTGGCTGGCCGCCCAGCGGCGCCTGGCGGACGACCTGCGGGCCCGGCACGTCACCAGCACCGACAGCGGCCACGGCATCGCCGTCGAGCAGCCGCGACTCGTCGTGCGGGCGATCCTGGACGTGGTCGGGCAGACCCGTGCCGGTCAGGAGCGTTGAGGAGCCGCGCCGCCGCCTCCCGCCGGGGCCGTCGCCGCCTCGCACAGTCCGCGCAGCAGGCCCAGGGCCTCCCGCAGCCCGCCGGGGCGCAGCATGCCCGGGGCGGGTGCGGGGCCCGCCCAGCCCGGGCCGGCCAGGAGGACCGTGGTCCGCGCCCGGGCGCCCTTGACGCCCCAGGCGGTCTCGGCGACATGCCGGGCCAGGGCGTGGTGCGCGGTGGAGCGGGCCTGGGCCCACAGCACGACCGCGGCGGGCCCGGTCCGGCGTACGGCCTGGTCGAGCGCCTCGGGCGGCACGGCCGCCCCGAACATCCGGGCGGGTAGGCCCAGTTCGGCGAGACCGGCGGCGAGCGCCTCCAGCGGGAGCGTGTGCTGCTCGCCCGGTACGCACGCCAGCAGGATCGGGGGAGCGCTCGCCCGGGGCCCGGACAGCGCCCCGATGCTCACGCGGCGCAGCGCGGTGGAGACGTGCCAGGAGAGCAGGTGCTCGACCTCGACGTACTGGTCACCCGAGGTCTCCCACTTGCGCCCGACGGCGTGCAGGGTCGGCACCATCACCTCCTCCCAGGTGGTGACCAGGCCGTACTCGCCGATCAGGGAGCCGAGCATCTCGTCCATGGTCGGGGAATCGAGGCGGACGGCGGCCCGGCCCAGCCCCCGGCACTCCTGGCGCACATCGCCGAGCGGCAGGCCGTTCCCCGAGCCGGGCTGACGGGCGGGTGCGGGGGAGGGGGCCGCCGGGGGCGCGGCCGCCACCGACCCCGCGCGGGCGGCGCGCGCGGCCTCCGAGGGCGGCACCCCCGACGCGGTCAGGCGGCACATCTCCTGCAGGACGGCGATGTCCCCGGGGGTCCACCGCCGGTGTCTGCCGTCCTCGCGGGCGGCCGGCCCGATGCCGTACCGCCGGTCCCAGGAGCGCAGGGTCGTGGGGGCGACCCCCAGCCGGCGCGCCACGGCCCCGGTGGTGACGCCGTGCGCGGGGTCGGTGGGGTCTGCGGGGTCGCCGCGCCCCGCGGGCTGTGCGGGCTCGTTCATGGATCCATCATGCGACGCACAATCGATGCGAGTGGAATCGATGCGCGGGTGGGTCGGAATCTGGACGGGAACCGGTCCCGGCCCCGAGGAGCAGTCGCCATGACCGCACAGAGTGTCACCGCCCGGCCGTTCCCCGGGTCCGCGTCCCGGGAGCGGCTCCTCGACCACGAGGTCGCCGAGGGTTTCGTACGCGGCGACGAGCGGTGCCTGAGCGCCGCGTACCGCCGCTGGGGCGGGCTCGTCCTCACCCTGGCGGCCCGCACCCTGGGCGATTCCAGGGAGGCCGAGGACGTCAGCCAGCAGGTGTTCCTGGCCGCCTGGCAGGGCCGCGCCACCTACCGGCCGGAGCGCGGCCCGTTCCCCGGATGGCTGGTCGGCATCACCCGGCGGAAGACCGCCGACGCGCTCACGGCCCGTACCCGGCGCCTCCACCTGGTCGCCGCCGCCGGGGCCGCCCTGCCCCCCGCGGGCGAGCCGGTGGCGGGCCCGGAGACCGTCCTGGACCGGCTGCTCGTCACCGGCGAACTGGCCAAACTGCCGGACGCGCAGCGGGAGGTGCTGGCCATGGCTTTCTACGCGGACCTCACCCAGGCCCAGATCGCCGAGCGCACCGGACTGCCGCTGGGCACCGTCAAGAGCCACGCCCGGCGCGGGCTGCACCGGATGCGCCACTGCCTCGGTGGCGAGGCGCGCGGGGGCGGGATCGGGGGCGCCGGCCGGTACCCGGCGCACCCCTCGGAACAAGATCCCATCCGCGGGGCGTCCGGCACCGAAGTACCCGTGAAACGCCCCGCACCGGCCGTGCGGGGCAGGCGAGCGCGAGGGGTTGAGTGACGTGGACCGTCGGAGGGTCGCTGTGGTGGGCGGGGGCGTGGCTGGGCTGACGGCCGCCCACATCCTGCAGAGCACGTACGACGTGGTGCTGTACGAGGCGGACGACCGCCTCGGCGGCCACGCCCACACCCATGAACTGCCCACCCAGGACGCGGGAACGGTCCACGTGGACAGCGGTTTCATCGTGCACAACGAGCGCACCTACCCGCACCTGCTGCGGCTGTTCCGCGAACTCGGCGTCACCACCCAGGAATCCGAGATGAGCATGTCCGTGCGGTGCGACGGCTGCGGTCTGGAGTACGCCGGCGCCCGGGGCGCGGCCGGACTGCTCGGCGGAGGCAACCTGCTGCGCGGCCGCCACCTGAGGATGCTCGCCGAGGTGCCGCGCTTCCACCGCGCCGCCCGGCGGCTGCTCGCCTCCCCCGACAGCGGGCTGACCCTGGGGGAGTTCCTCGACCGGCGCGGCTTCTCCCGTTACTTCGTCGGCCACTTCGCCATCCCGCTCGTCGCCGCCGTCTGGTCCTGCGCGCCGGACACGGCCCTCCAGTACCCCGCCCGCTACCTCTTCCGCTTCCTGGCCCACCACGGACTGCTGTCCGTCAAGGGATCCCCGCAGTGGCGTACGGTCACGGGCGGTTCCGCCGCCTACGTGGCCAAGGCGGCCAAGCACCTCACCTCCGTCCGCACCTCGACCCCGGTGCGGGCCGTCGTGCGCGCCGCCGACCACGCGCGCGTGCTCACCCCGGACGGCGACTCGACCCCGTACGCGGCCGTGGTCGTCGCCGTCCACCCCGACCAGGCGCTGCGCCTGCTGGCCGATCCGACCGAGGACGAGGTCCGGATCCTCGGCGCGTTCGAGTACTCCCGCAACCCCACCGTGCTGCACGGCGACACGTCGCTGCTGCCCCGCTCCGCGCACGCGCGCGCCTCCTGGAACTACTGGCTCCCCTCCTGCTCCGCCCGGCCCGAGACCGTCCAGGTCAGCTACGACATGAACCGGCTCCAGCGGCTGCCGACTGCCGAGCCGCACATCGTCACCCTCAACGCCCGCGGCCGGGTCGACCCCTTCGACGTCATCGCCCGCATGGTGTACGAACACCCCGTCTACACCCCCCGGTCCGTGGCGGCGCAGCGGGAACTGCCCCGGCTGAACACGTCCGTGACCGCCTTCGCCGGGGCCTACCACGGCTGGGGCTTCCACGAGGACGGCTGCCGCTCCGGCGTCGCCGCGGCCGAGGCCCTGGGGGTGCGGTGGTGACCGGCACCTCTGCGCGGCCGGCCGCCCCGCCCCACGTCCCGGCCCTCTACGCGTGCACCGTGGCCCACACCCGCACCACCCCCGTCCGCCACGCCTTCCAGCAGCGCACCTACCTGTGGCTCATCGACATCGACGAGCCGCCGCGCATACCCCGGGCGCTGCGCCCGCTGGCCCGGTTCGACGCCCGCGACCACTTCGGCGGCGAGGCCCCCACCCTGCGGGCCGGCCTGGAGGCACAGCTGTCCGCCCACGGGATCGAGAACGCGGACGGACGCATCCTGATGCTCGCCCACGCCCGGGTCCTCGGGCACGTCTTCAACCCGCTCACCCTCTACTGGTGCCACGACCGCGCCGGTACCCCGGTCTGCGTCGTGGCCGAGGTCCACAACACCTACGGCGAGCGCCACTGCTACCTGCTGCGCCCCGGCGCCGACTCGCTGGCCGAGGTGCCCAAGGACTTCTACGTCTCGCCGTTCTTCGCGGTCGAGGGCTTCTACCGGATGCGGCTGCCCGTCCCCGGCGACGACCTCGACCTGACCGTGCAACTGCGCCACGACGACGGGACCTGCCCCTTCACCGCGACCGTGCGGGGCACCCACCGGCCGGCCGGTGCCCGCGCCCTGCTCGGCGCCGCCCTGCGGCACCCGTGGTCCACCGCCCGCGTCTCCGCCGGCATCCGCTTCCACGGGATCCGCCTCCTCCTCCGCGGCCTCCCGGTCCGCCCCCGCCCCGTCCGTTCCGTCGGCGCCGTCCCTCCCGTCAGCGCCGTCCCTCCCGTCCGTCACCCGCAGGAAGGCACCCTGTGACCTTCTCGTACATCGCGGCCCACGAGAGCGCGCCCGCCCCCGTCGACCCGGCGCGCTGGCCCGACGTGGCACGGCCGCCCCGCGCCTCGGCCCTGCGCACCGCCGTCGCCGAGCGGATCATCGGCCGGGCCCTCGCCCGGCTCCCGCTCCGGGTCCGGTACGGGGCCGGAGAGCCGTCCGCGTACCGTGTGCCCCTGCAGGCCGGAGCGCTGCCCACGCTCACCCTCCACGACCCCGAGGCCTTCCACCGCCGGATCGGCGCCGACGGCCTGATCGGTTTCGGCGAGTCGTACATGGCCGGCGAATGGGACAGCGACGACCTGGTCGGCGTCCTCACCGTGCTCGCCGCCCACGTCGACGACCTGGTGCCGGCGCCGCTGCGCCGACTGCGCGAAGCCTGGGTACGCAGGCGCCCGGAGCAGCAGCGCAACACCCCCGAGGGGGCGCGGGAGAACATCCACCGCCACTACGACCTGTCCAACGAGCTGTTCACGCTGTTCCTCGACCGGAGCATGAGCTACTCCGCGGCGGTCTTCGCCGCGTTCCCCGCCTCACCCGCCACCTTCACCGCCGCCCAGCACCGCAAGATCGACCGGCTCCTCGACCTCGCGGACGTCGGACCGGGCACCCGGCTGCTGGAGATCGGCACCGGCTGGGGCGAACTGGCGATCCGGGCCGCCTCCCGGGGCGCCGAGGTGCTGACGGTGACCCTCTCCGCCGAGCAGCGCGACCTGGCCCGGGAACGCGTCGCCGCGGCCGGCCTCGGGGACCGGGTCACCGTCGAACTGCGCGACTACCGGCACGTCGAGGGCTCCTTCGACGCCGTCGTCAGCGTGGAGATGATCGAAGCGGTCGGCGCCGAGTACTGGGCCACCTACTTCGCCGCCCTGCGCCGCCTCCTCGCCCCCGGCGGCCGCGTCGCCCTCCAGGCCATCACCATGCCGCACGAGCGCATGCTCGTCACCGCCCGCACGCACACCTGGATCAGCAAGTACATCTTCCCCGGCGGGCTGATCCCCTCCCGGGAGGCGATGGCGCGCGCGAGCGCGGCGGCCGGACTGCGCACCGTGGAGGACGACGGCTTCGGCGACCACTACGCGGAGACGCTGCGGCTGTGGCGCGAGGAGTTCGACCGCCGGTCCGACGCCGTCGCCGCCCTCGGCTTCGACCGCACCTTCCGCCGTATGTGGGAGCTCTACCTCGCCTACTCCGAGGCCGGCTTCCGCTCACGCTACCTGGACGTACGCCACCTGCTCCTCACCGCCGACGACGACGAGCCGCGGGAGCCCCGATGACCCCCGACTGGGGCGCCCTGTCCCTGAACCTGGCCGCCGCGGCCGGCTCCGCGCTCGCGGTCATGCTGGTCACCTTCGCCGTGGCCACGGTCAAGGGCCTGCACCGGATCGTGGACGTCGCCTGGGGCGTGGCCTTCGCGGCGGTGGCGCTCGTCAGCTGGCTGCTGTCGAGCGGGTACGGTGACGACGGCCGACGGCTCGCGGTCGCCGCGGCGACGGTCGTCTGGGGGCTGCGCCTGGCCCTGCACATCGCCGCCCGCGGCCGGGGTCACGGCGAGGACCCGCGCTACGCCCGCATGCTCGCGCGGGCTCCGGGCAGCACCCGGCTCTACGCCCTGCGCAAGGTCTACCTCCTCCAGGGCGCGCTGGTGTGGCTCGTCTCGCTGCCCGTGCAGGCCGCGTCGTACGTGCCCGTTCCCCTCGGGCCGCTCGCCGCCGCGGGCCTGCTGCTGTGGGCGACCGGACTGCTCTTCGAGGCGGTCGGCGACTTCCAGCTGGCCCGCTTCAAGGAGCGCCCCGAGCACCGCGGGACGATCATGGAAGGCGGGCTGTGGAGCTGGACGCGGCACCCCAACTACTTCGGTGACTTCCTGGTCTGGTGGGGTCTGTACCTGCTGGCCTGCGCGACCTGGCAGACTGCGGCACTCACGCTGGTCTCACCGCTGGTGATGAGTGCGCTGCTGATCTGGGGCAGCGGCAAGAGACTCCTGGAGGCGCACATGGCGGACCGGCCCGGCTACGCCGCCTACGCCGCCCGCACCAGCGGGTTCTTCCCGCGCCCGCCGCGCCGCATACGCCGGGAGGCGGGGTGACGGCCGGGACCGAACGGGAGACGGAATCCACCGGCGAGGGCCGCGCCCTCGTGCTCCGTACGTCCCCCGCGGTACCGGCGGCCGCGGTCCTGCTGCTGCACGGCGGCCGCGAGGAGGGGCCGGAGCCGCCGCCGCTGCTCAACCTTCCCGCCCTGCGGATGCGGCCCTTCGCGGCCGCCGTCGTCCGCGCCACGCGCGGCCGCGACGTCCTGGTGGCGGAGGTGCGCTACCGGCACCGCGGCTGGAACGGCTCCCGCTGCGACGCCGCCCGGGACGCCGAGGCGGCCCTCGCGCGGCTGCGCGGGATCGCCGGGGACGTGCCGGTGGTCCTGGTCGGCCATTCCATGGGGGGCCGGGCCGCACTGCGGGCAGCCGGAGCACCCCTGGTCCACGGCGTGGTGGCGCTCGCCCCCTGGTGTCCGCCGGGCGAGCCCGTCGACCACCTCGCGGGTCGCCGGCTCTACCTGCTGCACGACGAGCAGGACCGGGTCACCTCGGCCGCCGGGTCCTGGGAGTTCGTACGCCGGTCCCGGCTGGCGGGCGCCTGTGCCACCGCCATCCCGATGGCCACGGGCGGCCACGCGATGCTCCGCGGCGCGGGCTCGTGGCACCGGCGTACCGCCGCACTCGTCACCGGCCTGGTCACGCGGGACTGAGGTCCGCGCCAGGACCCTTCGGCCGGGTGTGCGACCAATCCGGCGGCGGCCGCGCCGCGAAGTCACCGGTGTGAGCATCGACGGAGCAGTCATCATGCGCGGAGCGGCGGCCGCGTTGGCCGGTCTGGTGTCCGGCTACGCGGCACTGGCGCTGGCGGAACCGGTCGCGGCCGTGATCCGGCCCGAGGCCGGCCCGGTCACCGTCGTCGGGGGAGCGGCCGTCGACCGTACGCCGGCCGCGGTCAAGGACTGGGCGATCCGCACCTTCGGAGCCGACGACAAGCTGGTCCTTCAGCTCGGGATCCTCGCCGTGGCGGCCCTCCTGGCCATGGCCCTGGGCCTGTTCGCCCTGCGCGGGCGGCGGACCGCGGCGGCCGGCGTGTTCCTCTTCGGGCTGGTGGGAGCCGTGGCCGCGCTGAACCGGCCCGACTCCGGCGGGTTCGCCGACGCCCTGCCGTCCCTGACCGCCGGACTCGCCGGCGCCGCCGCCCTGTACGTCCTGACCGGCCCGCTCGTGTCCTTCCGGCCCCAGGGCGGGCCGGATGCCGGAGAAACCGGAGCCGACACCGGCACCGGCACCGGCACCGCGGCGGGATGGAGCCGCCGCCGCTTCCTGCTGCTGACCGGGGCCGCCGCCGCGTTCGGCACCGGTGCGGGGGCCGTCGGACGGGCCCTGGCCTCCGCACGCTCCGGCGACGCGATCGCCTCCCGGGCCGCGGTGGTGCTGCCGTCCCCCGTGTCACCGGCGCCGGACCTCCCCCCGGGCGCGGCCCTCCGCGTACCGGGGGTCAGCCCCTTCATCACGCCGAACAAGGACTTCTACCGCGTCGACACCGCCCTGGTCGTCCCCCGGGTCCCGGCGGACACGTGGCGGCTGCGGATCCACGGCAAGGGTGTGCGCCGCGAGCTGAACCTCTCCTTCGAGGAACTGCTCGCCCGGCCGCTCGTCGAGCGGGACATCACCTTGACGTGCGTCTCCAACGAGGTCGGCGGACCGTACGCGGGCAACGCCAGGTGGCTCGGCGCCCGGCTCGCCGACCTCCTCGCGGAAGCCGGCGTACGGCCCCCGTCCCAGGGCGGCCCCGCCGACCAGCTGGTCGCCCGCTCCGTCGACGGCATGACGCTGGGCACGCCGGTCGAGGACGTCATGGACGGGCGCGACGCCCTGCTCGCGGTCGGGATGAACGGCGAGCCGCTCCCGCCGGCCCACGGGTTTCCGGTGCGGATGGTCGTCCCGGGCCTGTACGGGTACGTATCGGCCTGCAAGTGGATCGAGGACATCGAGCTCACCACCTTCGACGCCTACGACCCGTACTGGGTGAAGCGCGCATGGGCGCCGCGGGCACCGGTCAAGACCCAGGCGCGCATCGACACCCCCAAACCCTTCGCCCGCCCCGCCGCCGGCCGGGTGACGGTGGCCGGAGTCGCCTGGGCCCAGCACCGCGGCATCGACCGCGTCGAGCTCCGGATCGACGACGGGCCGTGGCAGGAGGCGGATCTCGCCACCGAGGACACCCGCGACACCTGGCGCCAGTGGTCCTACGCCTGGCAGGCCACCGCCGGTACCCACACCCTCACCGTCCGCGCCACCGACCGGACGGGCGAGACCCAGACCGAACGGCGCGCCCCGACCATGCCCGACGGGGCCAGTGGCCGGCATTCCGTCGTCGTGATGGCCGGATAGGCGCCGGAGAGGCGTCGTACGGGCGCCGGTCCGTCGCCGGGAACACCTTTCCGGTCGACCTGGGGTGCCACCTCGGCCAAGCCGTGAGCAGGCCGGTACGCGCCTATTTGACGTGCACCTGCTAGGGCAAAATGGCAGATGTCACAGGCAAATGGGTACGGGAAGGTGTGGTCTTGGCGTTGCTGTCCTTACCGGTACGGCGCATACGGGCACTACGCGGGACGAGCGGGGTGGGATCGGGCCTGCAGCGCGCCCAGTCCTTCATGATCGTGGCCACCCTCCTGTACCGGGCGAGCCATCTGACGGTGGGCGCCCTCGCCGTCGCCCAGCGCCGGTCGGAACTCCCCCTGCAGTACGCGGGATTCGCCGCCGCCCTGGGACTGAGCGTGCTCACCTACGGCACCGCCCTGCGGCGCGGCTGGTTCGACCGCCGGCACATCTGGGCGGACGTCCTGGTCACCGGCTGCGTCCTGCCCCTGGCCCTCTGCGCCTGGGGCGGCGTGCGCGAACCACCCGCGATCGCGTGGGCCATGCTGCTCGGCGGCTCGGCGAGCGCCGTCGCGGCCATCTCCCTCGAACGACTCCACGCTCTCACCGTCATCGCGCTGCTCGTCGCCACCCACGTCATCGGCTACCACGCGGTGGGCGCGAGCCCCGCCGTCCTGCTCGGCCACCTCAACTCGATCGTGTCCTCGGCCGTGATGACCTGGCTCTTCCGCTGGTACCTGCTCCGCCAGGGCCGGCTCCTCGACGAGGCCAACGCCCGCGCCGTGGCCGCCGAGGCCCACAAGGCGCGCTACGCCGAGCGGCTGGAACACCACCGGGCCCTGCACGACACCGTCCTCGCCACCCTCACCACCCTGGCCTCCGGCTCGGTCGACGCCAACGCCCCCGAGGTGCGCCGACGCTGCGCGCGCGAAGCCGCGTACCTGCGCCGGCTGATCCAGCAGACCGCGGACGAGGTCCACCACCGCGAGATCGGTACGGCCCTGGAAGAGGCGGTCGGATCCGTCGAGGGACTCCAACTGCGGGTCACCGCCCAGTACCACGACCTGCCGCAGGTGCCCCCCGAGGTCGCCGCCGCGCTGGGCGACGCCGTCCGCGAGGCCCTGAACAACGTACGGCGCCACGCGGGCACGGGACACGCTTACCTCACCGCCACCCGGGACCCGGACGCACGCGGGGGAGCCGTCGTCACCGTGGTCGACCGGGGGCCCGGCTTCGACCCCGAGCGGTGCGAGCCGGGCCTCGGCCTGCGCGGCTCGGTGCACGGCCGGATGGCGGAAGTGGGAGGCCGGGCGACCGTGGACACCGCCCCCGGCGAGGGCGTACGGGTGGAGCTGAGATGGCCCGGGTGATCACCGTCTCGGTGGTCGACGACGACCGGATGCTCCTCGACGGCCTGCGGGCCTGGCTCGGCGGCGTGCCGGAGCTGCGGCTCGTGGCGACCGCCGCCACCGTCGGGGAACTCCTCGGCGCACCGGACGCGCAGCGTCCGTACGGATTCGGAGCGACGGGCTACGCGCCGCCCGACATCGTCCTCCTCGACCTCCTCCTGCGCGACGGCTCGGCCCCCGCCGACAACATCCGGCGGCTGCTGCGGACCGGCAGCCGCGTCCTGATGATCAGTACGGTGCCCGACCGCTCCCGGATCATCGAGGCCGTCCGGGCGGGCGCCGACGGCTACCTGACCAAGGACCACGACCTGCCCACCCTGGTCGCCGCCATCAAGGACCTGGCCTCGGGCCAGGGCTCCCTCTCCACCGAACTCGCCTTCGCCTGCGCCTACGACGACAGCCCCGCCCGCCCCCGCCTCTCGCCCCGGGAGCGGCAGATCCTCCTCGACTACGCCTCCGGGCTGACCCTGAAGTCCGCCGCCCGGCGCGCCGGCATCACCGTCCACACCGCCAAGGACTACCTGGACCGGGTCAAGGCCAAGTACCAGCAGGCCGGCCGCCCCACCTACACCAAGCTCGACCTGGCCCGGCGGGTACGGGAAGACAGCCTCGACGCGGGCTGACCCCCCGCACAAGCCCCCCAAACGGACGGCTACAGGGGGCACACGCGCGGTCCCTATCGTCATCCCCGGCGGAGCATCGGAAGGCCCGCCGGAAAGGGGACGAGCCGGTGTCCATCTTCTGGCCGGCGCTGCCGGAGGACTGTACCGTCGCGGGCCCGGACGGCGGCCCGCACCCGAGGCGAGGGCAACTCATCGGCCGCGGCCCCGAGATGGGGCAGATCATGCGCGCGCTGGCGGCCGCCCGGTCCGGGAGCGGCGCGGCCCTCTTCGTCACCGGCGAGCCCGGTGTCGGCAAGACCCGGCTCGCCACCGAGGCCCTCGCCGTGGCCGCCGAGACGAACATGGTCACGGTACGGGGGCGGGCCAGCGACGTCGGCCCGCCCGTCCCGTACCGGCCCCTGGTCGAGGCGCTGCTCCTGCTGTCCCGGGCCGGCCTGCTGCCCGACCCGGACGAACTCGGCCGCTACGGTGCGGTCATGGCCCGGCTGCTGACCGGCGCCCGGGACAAGGACGCCGACGCCGCCTCCCACCTCGTGGTCGCCGAGACGATGCTGCGCCTGCTCACCGTCGTCGGAGAGCGGCAGGGCTGCCTGCTCGTCCTCGACGACCTGCACGACGCCGACGCCGGCACCCTGGCGGTCGTCGAATACCTCCTCGACAACATCGGGCACCAGCCCGCGGTCCTCCTCCTCGTCACCGGATGCGCACCGTGCGCGGCGACCGAACTGGCCACACGCTCCCGCCGGAGCGGCGCCGCCGAGGTGCTCGACCTGGCTCCCCTCAGCCGCCCCGACGTGCACCTGCTCATCGCGGCCGAGCTGCGGGTCCCCCCGGTCGAGGTCTGCCCCGACCTCGTCCACCGCGCGGTCGAGTCCAGCGCCGGGATCCCCTTCGTCGTCAAGGAGCTCGTCCACGACCTCACCGCCCGCCCCGCCCGCCACGACCCGGGGACGGCCTCCGTCCCGCTCAGCGTCCCGCCCACCGTCGCGGACAGCGTCAGACGCCAGGCCGGGCGGCTCGGCCCGCTCGGCGCGGAACTCCTCGGCATGGCGGCCCTGTTCGGCCGCCGCTTCGCCCTGCCCGTGCTGGAACGCGCGCTCGGCCGCGACCACGCCGAACTGTCCGCGGTCCTGCGCGCCGCCGTGGCCTCGTACCTGATCACGCCGGACGGGCCGGGCACCCAGTGGTACACCTTCCGCTACCCGCTGGCGGCCGAGGCCCTGCTGGACGACCTCGGCCCGGGGGAGCGGGCCAGGTACGTACGGCGGGCCGCGCGCGCCCTCACCGAACTCCACCCCGGGCTGCCCGGAGCGTGGTGCGAGCACGCCGCCCAGCTGCACGAGCACGCCGGCGACACCCCCGAGGCCATCCGCCTGTACGGCGAGGCGGCCGGCCGGGCCACCGGCGAGGGCGCCGTGGACCGGGCGGTGGAGCTGCTCACCCGGGCCCACCGGCTCGTCGAACCGGGCACCGCGCCCGAACTCCACGCCACAGTGCTGGAGCTCCTGCTCGACGCGGTCGCCCGCTCGGCGCGCTTCGACCGCCTGCCCGCGCCCGCCGTCATCCTGGACACCCTCGGCGGCGACGGCGGCGAGCACGGCATCCCCGCCCCACGGCGCGCCGGACTCCACGCCCGGCTGAGCGACATCGCCACGCTGACCGGACGACCCGCGGAAGCCCTCTGGCACCTCGACATCGCCCGCGCACTGCTCGGCAGCCACCCGGCCGACGCGTACGCGGCCCTCGTGGACCTCTCCGCCGTGCACGTGGAACTGAGCCGGCTCGCCCCCGACCGGCTGCGCACCGCCACCCGGTACGCCCACCGGGCCCTGGAGGCCGCCCGGCGCGCCGACCTGCCCGACGTGGCCTGCCGGGCCCTGCTGCTGCTCGGGCAGCTGGCCCGGGAAGAGGACGAGCCCGCGGCCGCGGCCCACTTCCGGCGGGCCCGGGCCATCGCCCTCGCCCGCCGCCTCCCCGTGCCGCGGGTGGCCGCCGACGTGCACCTCGCCGTCGTCGCCGCCGGCCACGAGGACCGGTCCACCCGGATCGAACAGACCCGGCAGGAAGCCCTCGGCATGGGCCTGCTGCCCCTGGCCCACGAGAGCGGCTTCGTCCTCGCGCTGGACCGGATCCGGCACGGCCGGTTCGACGAGGCCGGGGACCGGATCCGTGAGGCCGCGGCCGACGCCTCACGCCTGGGACTCGGCCGCCACCTGGCGATGCTCCGGCTCGCCGAGGCCGTACGGTACGCCCACCAGGGCCGCCGCGCCGAGATGCGCGGCGCGCTGGAGCGACTGGCCCCGCTGCTGGACGCGGCACCCGGGGTGCGCGCGATGTCGTACGGGCTGGCGCGGGCGTTCTGCTCGCTGCTGGAGGAACGCCACGAGGCGGCCGGGCAGGAGTTCGCGCAGGCCCTCGCCTACGACGCGGAGAATCCCGCGACGGGCGGGTTCGGCAAGCACGGAATCATCCTGCTGCTCGGCGTACTGGCGGGCCGCATGGGCCGGCGCCACCACGCCGAGGTCACACGGGCGAGCGCCGGCACCACCCGCTGGAACCACCAGTTCACCGGCCTGGCGCACGCCGTGCTGCTCGGCCGCGAGGGCCGCCCGGAGGAGGCGACGGCCGCCGCGGGCAAGGCGCTGGAGGCGGCCGAACCCTTCCCCATGGCACGCCGGCTCTGTCTGCGCCTGGTCGCGCAGTCGGCGCACGACGACGGCTGGGGCACGCCGGTCGAGTGGCTGCGCGAGGCGGAGGAGTACTTCCACGACGCGGGCCTCCAGGCGGTCGCCGGAGCCAGCAGGGCGCTGCTGCGCGGGATGGGCGCCTCGGTCCGGCAACGGCGCACGGGCACCGAACGGGTGCCGCCGGACCTGCGCCGGTGCGGGATCACCGTCCGCGAGTTCGAGGTGGCCCGGCTGGTCGCCGAACGCATCAGCAACAAGGACATCGCCGGCCGCCTGCACATCTCCCTGCGCACCGTCGAGAAACACGTGGCGAGCCTGCTGCAGAAGACCGGCCACCCGAACCGGACCGCCTTCGCCACCGCCACCCGTGACCTGGTCGCCTGACCGCCCCGGCCGTCTCAGGAGAGCCGGGCCAGCGGGTGTCCGGCCGCCAGGGTCACCACACGGTCGAAGCGGCCGTCGAGGTCCTCGTCCCCGTGGTGCACGACGAGCAGCCCGCGCCCGGCGGTCCGCTCGCGCAGCAGCCGGAACACCAGCTCCCGGCCCTGGTCGTCGAGGTTCGCGAACGGCTCGTCGGCGAGGTACACGTCCGCGTCCTCGCACAGGAGCGCGGCGACCCCGACGCGCTGGCGCTGGCCCGAGGACAGCTCCGACGGCAGCCTGCCGGCCGGCGCGTCCAGGTCCAGCGCCGCGCGCAGGCCCGCGTCGGGGACGAGGTCGCGCACCGGCAGCGGGGGCAGGTTCACCGGAGCGGTCAGGCTCGCCACCCGGGGCGGCAGGGTGACCGACCCGGAGTCGGGGGCGAGCGTCCCGGAGATGATGTGCAGCAGCGTGGTCTTCCCGCAGCCGTTGGGACCGCGCAGCAGCACGTGCTCGCCGGAGCGCAGCTCGAAGGTGTCGAACGAGACCCCGGCCACCTCGCGCTCCCCGGGCCCGCCGCCGCCCCCGGGCCCGCCGCCGCCCCCGGGCCTGTCCCCGTCGGCGCCGCCGTACACGACCCGCGCCCCGCGGACCCGTACCAGCGCCCCTTCGTCGTGGTACGGGGTCTCCCGGGACGCCCGCAGGGACTCGATCCGTTCGAGGACGGCGGTGCTCCGGCGGGCCTGCGGAATCATGTTGACGAGGTCGAACATCCCGGTCACCGCCCGCCACAGCGAGTTGACGAAGGCGAGGAAGCTGCCGAAGGACATCCGGCCGGAGAAGACGAAGAAGGCCCCGACGATCATCGAAGCGGTGTCCGACAGGTTCATCACCAGGTCGCTGAGGGTCCGCTGGCGCTGTGCCAGCCGGAAGTTGACGAAGGTGATGCCGAGGAAGCCGCGCAGCGCGTCCTGGTTGGCGCGGCGCGTGCCCGGCAGCAGCGACGGCAGACCGCGCAGGGCGGGGAAGGCCTCCAGGGTCCGGGTCAGCGTGTTGACGTACCGGGCCTCCGCCTCGCGTTCGGGGCCGGTGTTCTCCTCGATCCGCCTGCCGAGCCGGTTGCTGACGAACACCAGCGGCGGCACGATCACCAGCAGGACGAGGCTGGCCTGCCAGGACAGGTACAGCAGCACCCCCAGGAAGACGACCGAGGTGACCGCCTGCCGCGCGATGCGCAGGGACACGTCGACGGCCGGCAGCACCCCCTGGGACACGTCGTTGTGGATGCGGCTGACGTACGAGGCGTTGCCCGCCCGCGACACCTTCCGGCCGTCCAGGCCGAGTGCACGGCCCAGCAGCTCCGTCTCCAGCACCAGCGTGAACGCGTTCTCGAACCGCTTGCGCCGGCAGGCGATCCAGTAACCCGTGAGGTTGAGGGTCAGCCCGAGCGCCAGGTAGGTCAGGCCGAGGACCAGGAAGCGCCGGAGGTCGGCGGTCAGGATCGCCTCGTCGAACAGGGCCTTGAGCAGCAGCGGGTGCAGCAGCGCCTCCAGCCCGCTCGTGGTGACCTCGGCGGCGAGGATCACCACGAAGGGGGCCCGGTGACCGCGCAGCGTGCGCCAGAGCTGCCTCACCGCCCGGCCTCGTCCAGGAGGAAGTCGGCCGGGCCGCCCCGGTTCACCCGGTGGAGCACCCGCAGCACGCCCGCCGAGCCGGTCAGATAGTCGGTGGAGCAGCGCAGCAGTCCGTCACCGGGCAGCCCCAGCAGGGGCGGCCGGCCCTCCTCGCGCGGCAGCCCGAAGCGTTCCGCGGGCTCGAAGAGGAAGACGTTCCGGACGAAGTCGAGCTGGCGCAGCGCCGTGTCGCGGTACGACCGGTCGCCCGTGAACGCGGCCGCGTCCAGCAGCGCGTCGGCGACCCCGGCCATGCCGAAGGCGTAGCCCGGCATCACCGAGTACCGGACGTCCAGCCCGCGCAGGACGGTCCGGGCCGCGTCCGTGTCCCCGTAGCGCAGCAGCACCTTCAGCACGCCCGCCGAACCGACCTCGACGTACGGCTCCATCGTCCCCTCGTGCTCGAACATGACCGGCCCGCCGGCGTCGTCGATGGGTCGGGCGTGGGCCATCTCCCAGGCGAGCGCCTCCCGCCCGAGCCGCAGGTGGCGGGCGTCTCCCGTGATCTGGTGCATGCGCAGCAGGAACATCGCGACACCGGCCTGCCCGAAGCCCAGACCGGTCAGCGGGCCCTTCGCGGTGAACTCGTTCAGCCAGTGGGCCCGCCCGCCGTCGCGCCGCGCCGTCTCGTGCAGGGCCCGCGCGCACTCCCGCGCGGCGGCGAGGTCGCGGGGGTCGTGGCCGCGCAGGAAGAAGCGCAGGTTCGTCATGCCGACCCCGGAGAGGCCGTAGTAGAAGGTGTGGTCGCCCTTCTCCACCGCGCGCTCGTTGGCCCGGGTCAGCAGTTCCCTGGCCGCCGCGGCGAGCCCGAGGGAGTCGGCCGCCCAGGCGATGCCGGACAGGCCGTTCATCAGGCCGTCCGGGTAGCGGGCCGGATCGATGGTGTCCAGCCTGCGACCCAGCCACGCGAGCCACTCCGGCCGGACCGGGACACCGCTGGCGTGCAGCGCCCACAGCACGCCGCTCGCCCCGAAGCCCAGGCTCAGCGGGTTGGTGACGTGCGCGAAGGGGTCCACCGGGAAGAGCGTGTCGCGGCCGGTGTCGGCGGTGGCCTCGATGAAGGCGGCCACCCCGGTCTCGGCCTCGGGCAGGGCGAGCCGTTCCTCGACGACCGGGCGCGGCGGCAGGGCCTCGACCGCGTCGAGCAGGCCGTCCTCGTCCTCCAGGGCCCGCAGCAGCCCGGTGAGGTCGATCCGGCCCCGGGCCAGGTCGGTGATCAGCCCGTGCACCCGCTCCGGCCAACCCAGTCCCTCGGTGATGAAGATCCGGTACAGGTCGAGGACGTCCTCACGCAGGTACGACATGGCGGCGATCGGGAAGACGAAATACGCCATGGTGGACGCGAGGGCGTACCGGTCGCCCTCCGGCCCGTACGCCTTGAAGCGGTTGCGGGAGAGACTGAACCCCGGGGTGTAGAGCTCGACCGGCTTCGTCAGGGCGGCGTCACCGCCCTCGGCCAGCCGGCAGGCCTCCAGGTCGACGATGGTCACCTCGAAGGTGTCCGGGTCGATGAGCAGGTTCGCGGCCGTGAAGTCGGCGAGGATCACCCCGCGGTCGTGGGCGGCCTGGATCGCGCGGGCCAGCCCGCGGAAGACCGCGAGGAAGATCCGCAGGTAGGCGCGGGAACCCTCGATGCCGGATCCCGGCCGCGCGAGCGGGTTGCGCTCCAGCAGCACCGAGCGGATGTCGGAGCTGTCGACGAACTCCTCGGCGATGTAGTGGTGTTCCCAGTGGCGGAACTTCGCGATCGGCGCCGGGTACGAGCCCGCGTCGGCCAGCCGGTTCAGGAACATCCATTCGCGGCCGAGGATGTCCACGGCGTCGTGGTCCTGCCGCGGGTTGATGTTGGTGTGCGGACGGGCCTCCTTGAGCAGCACCGGACGGTCGCCGTCCGCGGTGTCCTCGGCCGTGTACACGCCACCGCTGTTGGAGAACTGGATCGCGCCGGTCACCCGGAAGCGGCCCCCGAGCAGGCCGTCGTCCGCCTCGTCCTCCTCCTCGGGCGGCTGCCAGTCGTCGAACGGCCAGGGCACCCAGGAGGGCCGTGCGTGGCCCGGGCGCCGGTCGTCCGCGACGGGGCCGTCCGGTCCGAGGATGCGCGGCCGCCTGCGGCCGAGGACGTCGACGGTATGGGTGTCGAGGAACTGGCCGTAGCGGAAGTAGAGGGCCTTGCTGTCCCGGTACCGCAGGTCCGACAGGACGTAGGCGCCCTCGACGCCCTTCAGGAGGCGGGCCAGGTCGGCCAGGCACGTCCGGAACTCGTTGTCGTCACGCGGGTAGACGGTGACGAGCTTGCCGCCGCTGCCCCGGGAGATGGACTTGGAGTTGAGCATCTCGAAGATGTTCAGATCGAGCGCGATCTTGAAGTCGGTCCCGCGCTCCGTCAGGTGTCCGATCACCGAGGCGGCGACCTCGCGCACGTGGCGGTGGCTCGACGAGACGTGGATCTTCCAGCCCTGCGCCGGCAGGGCCTCGTTGTGGCGGAAGCTCCACCAGATGCCGCTGCGGACGAAACGGGACCGCGTCCGCTCGTCGAGCGCGGCGAGGAAGTGGTCCTCGTTCGGCTCGTAGAAGACATCGAGCGGATCGAAGAACAGTGTGTCGTTCCACGCGAAGAGGAAGCGGTAGACCCAGCGTTCGTTGCGCATGTCAGCCTCTGTGATCGTCCGAGGGCCGGCGGCGGGCAGCAGTGGCCGCGGCGGTTGCCGCCGGGAACGGCGGGTCCGTGCGGGGGCGCGCCGAGCCCGCGCACGGACCCGGTGGGTCAGTTCGGGTTCTCGGGCTCGCGCGGAGCCTTGCAGCAGTTGCTGTTGCTGCTCGTCAGGCTGACGGTGGCCGCAGCACTCTGCGTGGTGCGGGCCTCCATGTTCTGAAGCTTGAGGACGCTCATCCGGATCACCTCCTCGAAGGTCGGGTGCGCGGTTCGCGCGCTGGTGTCGCTTGTCTGCCGGCCGATCGGCAGGTCCGACTCAACGCCATCCGCCCCGACCGCACATGGGCGGTGGCCCCGCATAATCCCCGCCCGCGACCCCTACCGGAGTTCCGCCCCGCGCAGGGCGAAATGGTGGTGGTCCGCACGCTCCGGCCGGCGGTGCGCGGTGTGGTAGGGAAGGGCGTTGTCAGAGGCGGTGTCTAGCTTTGGGGTATGTCTGAGACCTCCACGGGCGCGCCCGACGACGTGAACGCTCCGCTGCCCGAGCCGCGGTGGACCGTGCAGTGGGCCGACGGCCCCGTACCGGACGAGCGGCGGCTGCGCCCACTCATCGGCCACGGCGGCCCGGTGCGGTCGGTGGCCACGGCGGTCGTCGACGGCAGGCCGGTCGCGGTCTCGGGCGGCCGGGACAACACCGTGCGCGTCTGGGACCTCGCGACGGGTGAGCAGCTCCACGAGCCGGTCACCGGACGCACCGACCCGGTGTCCTCCATGACGGCCGAGGTGCTGTCCGTCGCCACGGCGGTCGCCGACGGCAGGCCCGTGGCCTTCAGCCTGCACGACGACGACTCGGTCCTGGTGTGGGACCTGGCCACCGGTCGCGCGGCCGGGGAGTTCGTCGCACTGGTGGAGAGCACCGTCCTGGACGGCCGCCGGGTCCTCCTCACCCTCGGGTCCGACCGGACCCTGTACGTGGGGGATCCGCTCACCGGCCGCAGGGTCGCCGCCCACCCCTCGGCGACCGGCATCGCGCTGCTGGACGGCCGCCGCGTCGTCCTCACCGTCGACGACGTCGACGTGGAGCGGACGGTGCGCGTGCGGGACCTGGGCACCGGCGAGCAACTGGCCCGGTCACTGGAGGTGGTGCGGACCGTCGAAATCGACGGACGCGTGCTCGCCGTCACCGCCGGGGAGGCGGACCAGGAGGTGTGGGACCTGGCCACCGGCGAGCCGGTGGGGACCTCCCCGGCCGCCGCGGCCCTGTCGGGCGGCGTGGACCGGCCCGGCGTGACGACCGTGACGGTGGTGCACGGACGTGCGGTCGCCGTCGGCCTCGACGGTGAGGAGCCCCGCTTCATCGGGCCCCTGGCCCTCGACCGCCGGAACGGCGCCCTCGTACGGAGCCGGGCGCGGGAGACCGCGGTGCTGGACGGACGTACCGTCGCCCTCACAGCCGAGGCGGACGGGACCCTGCGCATCTGGGACGTGACGGACGACCGGCAGCGCGTGAACGGCATGCGGGTGATCGTCGCCGTCGGCGCGAGCGGCACGGCGCCGGCCCTCCGGCCCGGCCCGGAGCAGGACGGGGACCTCTGGCACCGGATCTCCGGCCGCGGGGACGGCCCTTCCGACGGCGGCGGCCCGGTCCTGCTCACCGCGGAGCGGGACGACACGGTGGTGGTACGGGACCGGGCCACCGGAAAGCCCGTGGGCCCGCCGCTGACCGGCCACACCGGCAAGGTCCTGGACGTGGCCACGGCCGTCGTCGGCGGGCGGCACGTGGCCGTCACGGCGAGCGCCGACCACACGCTCCGGACCTGGGACCTCACCCACGTCCACGCGGACGCGCCTTCCCGCACCGGCCACACCGGAACGGTCTCGGCGATCACCACGGCCGTCCTCGACGGGGCCCCGGTGGTCGTCACGGCGGGCGCCGACCACACGCTGCGCGTCCGGGACCTGCGCACCGGCCGGCCGGCGGCGGCCCCCGTGACGGGCCTGGAGGGCGAGGTGACGGCCATGGTCGCCTCGGTGATGGACGGGCGGCCGGTGGTCGTGACCGCGGGCCCCGGTGACAGCCTGCACCTGCTGGATCCGGTGAGCGGGAAGCACCTCGGCGAGCCCGTCACCAGCGACCACGGACGGGTGCTGGCCCTGGCCGGCGCGACCCTGGACGACCGGCCGGTCGTGGTTACGGCCGGCGCGGACCGCACCGCGGCGATCTGGGACCTCGCCACCCGCCGCAGGGTCGGCGAGCCGCTCACCGGCCACACCAGCAGGGTGACCGCCGTCGCGACGGCGGAACTGGCGGGGCGGCCCGTCGCGGTCACCGGCAGCTGGGACAAGACCGTACGGCTGTGGGACCTCGCCACCGGCCGGCAGATCGGCGCACCTCTGACCGGCCACACCGACTGGGTGACATCGGTGGCCACCACACTGGTCGACGGCAGGCCCGTCGCGGTCAGCAGGAGCCGGGACCAGACCGTCCGCCTGTGGGACCTGGCCACGATGCGGGAGACCGGCGAACCGCTGACCGGCCACACGGATCCGAACGGGCCCATGGTCGTCACCGTCGCGGGCGCCCGGCCGGTGGTGGCCATCGGCCAGGGCCAGGCCGTGCGGTTCCGGGACCTCGCCACGGGGCGGGAGGCGGGGAACGAGTACGCGCTGCCGCTCCCGGTGACCGCCCTCGGGGCCGCGCCGGACGGGCGGCTCGTGGTCGCCTGCGGCCCGGAGGTCACGGTGCTGTGCCCGGTGGCGGGTTGACTCAAATGGACCGTACCCCTCCGGTAGGTCGGGATGATCTCAGGAGCAAGAGGCGGTGATCGACCGCACGGGTGGGGGCGAGTGAACGGGCCTCCGGCGTACGGCGGTTCACCGATCCCCCCAGCACCGTGAGAGGCACCACGATGACCACACACCGCGTCAGCCGTTACGCGGCCCGCGCGTTGACCCTGACGGTGGCGGCCTGCGCCGTCGCCGCGGCGACCACCCTTCCGGCCACGGCCGCCGACCAGCCGACCCGGCAGCAGCTCATGGCGGACTGCGCCTCGGGCGAAGGCAAGTGCACCTTCAACTCGCCCAGGCTCGGGGAGGCGTACCTGGGTGAGCTCCGGCAGGTGTCGAACTCGCTGTTCAACTGCAGTACGTCCGACTCCACCCAGTCGATGACCTGGGACGACACGGTGGGCTCCACCGACTCGCTCGGCGTCTCCGTCACGGCCGGAGGCAAGATAGCGGGCATCGTGGACCTGAGCGTAACCGCGAGTTACAGCCATAGTTGGTCGAGCAGTCATTCGGAGAGCAGCTCGCTCAACATGACGGTGAAGCCGGGCGAGGTGGGCTGGATCTCGCGGGCCCAGGTGATGCAGAAGGTCTCCGGTACCTGGCAGACCCACTACGACAGCCCGAGGTGGAGCCACTACTACTGGTTCTTCCAGGACACGATCACCAGCCCGGCCAAGAACGGCACGGACGGCAAGAGCAACGCGGTGGTGGTGAAGACCCGCAAGATGACGGCTGCGGAGAAGCGCTCCTGCAGCGCCGGGGGCCACCAGGGCCACACGTTCGTCGAGCCCCGCTGACCCACCACGGCCCCACCCCGGCCCCGCCCCGCGACCCGGGGCGGGGCCGGGCGCGCGACGGCGGGGTGGTCGAGGACGCGCGGGGGACCGTCCGGGAGCCGGTCGAGCGGGCGACCCGCCCCGGGCCGGCGTTCTCCAGGGTCGTGGCTGAGAGCGTTTCCCTCCCCGGGTTGTAGGCCTGTACGCCACCGTGCTCCCGGAACCGCTCGGTACGCGGCCACCGCAGCGTCGCGACGGCGCTTTTAGCCGGTGTTTATGAGGGTGTCAAGTCCCGAGATTCCGGAACATGACCCGGGTGTGGCCCCCGGGGCTTACTTGTGGTGCGGGCCTCACCGGAAACAGAACGAGGCAGACGAAAGAAACGGAATACCTCCCGAGGATCCCTTCTCTCGCCGACATCACCGCACCGTCCCGGAAAACCGGGCACCTCAAATACACCTCTTGATCTGTAGGAGAAAGTCATGAACCGCAAGATGCACACGAACAACGTTGTCCGCCCCAGCCGTCGCGGGTTCCGTATCGCCACTCTGGTCGCCGCGGCCGCTGTGGTCACAGGAGGAGTTGTGCTTCCCGCGTCCATGGCCTCGGCCGCTCCGGTGGCCTCCCACGTGGCTACTGCGCTCCCGAACGCCGGAGGCGCCGGAGGTGACGGTGGCAAGGGCGGTACCGGCGGTCTCGTCGGTGGCGCCGGTGGGTCCGGTGGCTCCGGTGGCGGCAGCGTCAAGGGCACCGGCGGCAAGGGCGGTAACGGCGGTGGCGGCGGCGACGGCTTCCTGCTCGGCGGCGCCGGTGGTGGCGGCGGCGGTGGCGGCGAAGGCCGGATCGGTGGCGCCGGTGGTAACGGCGGCGACGGCGGCTTCGGCGTCCTCCAGGGCGGCAACGCCGGTGGCGGCGGTGGCGGCGGCGACGGCTTCCTCAAGGGAGGCAAGGGCGGCAACGGCGGTAACGGCGGCTTCAGCTTCTTCAACGGAGGCAACGGCGGCAAGGCCGGAGACGGTGGCGTCGGCGGCCTGATCGGTGGCCTCGGTGGCGACGGCGGCGCCGGTGGCGGCAGCCTCTTCTGACCGCTCACCGCTCACCGCAGTACCCGGCTCAACGGGGTGGAGGCCTTCGGGCCTCCACCCCCACCCCCCACCCCCTTTCTCATCCCCCTCATCGGTTTTGCGCCGAAACGGAGAAACCCCTCATGTTCACGAAGTCCTGGCAGCGTCCGATCATCCTGGCCACGGCCTCTCTGGCCCTCGTCACCGGTACGGCGTGCGCCGCGCAGGCGTCGCAGACCCACACCCCCACGAACATCAGCGCCTCGGCCCCGGCCGACCAGCCCGAGCACTGCATCGGGTTCGGCGCAGGCGGCAAGGGCGGAGAGGGTGGCAAGGGCGGCCGGGGCGGTGAGCCCGGTCAGCCGGGCAAGCCCGGGCAGCCCGGCGGGACCGGCTGCTTCAAGTTCGACGACCTGCCCGACAAGTCGAAGTCGGATCTGACGGTGGTCGACAAGGTACGCATCGTGCTCATCGTGCTGGCGGCCGACGACCCGGACGAGACCACGAAGAAGATCGCCGACAAGTACAAGATCACGGACGAGCAGATCGACTCCTGGAAGCAGAACTACGTCGACGGCGACTGGTTCGCCCTGATGGCGGACGACATCGGTCAGTGAGGCCCCGGCGCCCCGGCCCGCAGGAGGCCGGGGCGCCGGCGAAATCCCGGCGAAGCGAATTCCAGGCAAGGGAGAATTCTCATGCGTATGCGATCCACGAAGTTCCGGCTCGGTCTCATCATTTCGGCGACTCTGATCGGCGCGGGTGCGGTGGCACCGGTCGCCACGGCGGCTCCGGCCCCCTCCGCTCACGTGACCCCAGCCTTCGGCAACGGCAACGGCAACGGCAACGGCAACGGCAACGGCAACGGCGACGGGCGGCCGGGCGGCGGCCGGTTCGACGGCAAGGCCGTCTTCAAGAGCGTCAAGGTGGACAAGGGCAGTGTCCGCGTCGGTGACCGGGTCTGTGCGGGCAGTTGCGACGGATCGGTGAACGGCACCAAGGGCGGCAAGGGCGGCATCTGCGCCGGGCTGTGCAACGGCAGCGCCAACGGCGGCGAAGGCACCACGGGCGTGCCGGGCGGCAACGGTACGAACGGCGGCAAGGGCGGCATCTGCGCCGGAACGTGCAACGGCAGCGCCAACGGCGGCAAGGGCGGCACCGGCGGGATCGCACTGCCCGGTGGTGACGGCGGCAAGGGCGGCACCGGCGGCGACGGCGGCCTCTGCTTCGGCCTCGGCTGCGGGATCACCGGCGGCTTCGGCGGTAGCGGCGGCGCCGGCGGCAGCGACGACGACTGACTCCGGCCGAGTGTCATGGACCGCATCGCACACCGTGACCGTCCCTTCGGGGGCCGGTCACGGTGTGCGTTCCTGCGCGTGGACGCGTTCCGCGACGGGGCGCTCGGACGGGGCGCTCGATAGACTTCCAGGTATGGAACAGCGGCCCGCCGCTTCCGGCGGCGTCACACGGCCGGGTGAGGTGGGCGCCCGATGAGCGAGGTTTCGAACCTCAGCGTGTACGCGGGCCGCGCCTCGGGCCTCATCGGTAAGCAGATCGCCGGCTACCGCGTCGAGCGCATGATCGGCCGCGGTGGCATGGCCGTCGTCTACTGCGCCAAGGACCTGCGCCTCGACCGTACGGTCGCGCTCAAGCTGATCGCCCCCGAGCGTGCCCGCGACGAGACCTTCCGGCGCCGCTTCACGCACGAGTCGCGGGTGGCCGCATCGATCGACCACCCGCACATCGTGCCCATCTTCGAAGCCGGCGAGACCGACGGCGTCCTCTACATCGCCATGCGCTACGTCTCCGGCCTGGACCTGCGCGCGCTCCTGGACCGCGAAGGCCCGCTGCCCGTCGCGACCGCCCTGCGCATCGCCGCCCAGGTGGCATCGGCGCTCGACGCGGCCCATGACCACGACCTCGTGCACCGGGACGTCAAGCCCGGCAACATCCTGGTCGCCGCGGGAACCGACAGCGACCACCCCGAGCACATCTACCTCACGGACTTCGGGCTGACGAAGAAGGCGCTCGCGCTCACCGGGTTCACCACGGACGGGGAGTTCGTCGGCACGCTCGACTACATGGCCCCGGAACAGATCTCCGGCAGGCCGGTGGACGGCAGGTGCGACCTCTACAGCCTGGCGTGCGTCGTCTACGAGACCCTCGCCGGCGGGCCGCCCTTCCAGCGCGAGGAGGACGCGGCGCTGCTGTGGGCGCACCAGTACGACCCCCCGCCCCCACTGACGGAACGGCGGCCGGGAATCGCTCCCGCCGCCGCCGATGTCATGACCAAGGCCCTCTCGAAGGTCCCCGAGGACCGCTACGGGTCCTGCCTCGAGTTC
This sequence comes from Streptomyces spororaveus, assembly GCF_016755875.1. Taxonomy (NCBI): domain Bacteria; kingdom Bacillati; phylum Actinomycetota; class Actinomycetes; order Kitasatosporales; family Streptomycetaceae; genus Streptomyces; species Streptomyces spororaveus. The sequence continues at coordinate 7,234,042 of NZ_BNED01000005.1, forward strand.
GTGGCCGCACTGCGCCTCGCCACTGGAGGCGGCATCGGCGGTTACGCCGGTCCGCCGTCGCGGGAGGATGCCCGTTCCCCCGTCGTCCCGGGGGACTCCGCGCCCCCGCGGGAGCCCCCGGTCTGGGCCCGGCCGGTCTTCTACGGCCTGCCCGGCGGCCCGTAGGCCGCCACCCCCGCCACCCCCGGCGGCCCGCAGGCCGCCACGCCCGTCAGGGGCGCTTCCGTTCTCCCGTGAACGTCACAGCCCCATGGAGATGGCCAGACGGGTCATCTCGGCGGTGGTGCTGATGTTCAGCTTGGCGCGGATGCGGCGCAGGTAGGCGTCGACCGTGTGCTTGGAGAGCCCCATCTGGCGAGCCGTCTGCAGGTAGGTGCAGCCTGCGGCGATGTGGCGCAGCGCCTCCTGCTCGCGCGGGGCGAGGATGGGGGCGGTGGCGGTGGCTTCGGTCTGCGGGGCGACGAGGGTGAGGCTCATGATTTCCTCCGACGGATCGGCCTGGTCATCACTGCTCACGTCCTCGGAAGCAGGGGACTTATTACCTGAATGTCGGTGTTTGTCCCTGATAAAGAGCTTGTCGGTGGGACTTCATGGAGCTGTCCGTCGACTGTCACAGGCACGTCACAGGGAACATTTCCGTGCATACCGCCCAGCCCTGTACGCGTCCTCAGTACTCCGTCAGGGACTGCTCGGCCCAGATGGTCTTGCCGATCGCCGCATGCCGGGTGCCCCATCGCTGGGCGAGCTGCGCGACCAGCAGCAGGCCCCGCCCGCCCTCGTCGAAGGTCCGGGCCCGCCGCATGTGCGGGGCGGTACTGCTCGCGTCGGAGACCTCGCAGATCAGGGTGCTGTTCTTCTCGTGGATCAGCCGCAGCTGGATCGGCGGCTGCCCGTACCTGATCGCATTGGTGACCAGCTCACTGACCAGGAGCTCGGTGACGAAGGAGGCCTCCTCCAGCCCCCAGGCCGTCAGCTGCTCGGTGCTCTGGCGCCGGGCCGTGGCGACCACGGAGGGGTCGGAGGCGAGGTCCCAGACCACGACCTGGTCGGCGTGCAGGCCCCGGGTCCGGGCGACGAGGAGGGCCACGTCGTCGTCCGGGCGGTGCGTCAGCATGGCCGTCAGTACGCGGTCGCACACCGTGTCCAGCGTGTCCGCGGGCCGGACCAGGGCGGCGAACATGCTGTCCAGCGCCTCGTCGAGGTCGTGGTCGCGAGCCTGCAGCAGACCGTCCGTGTACAGGGCGAGGATGCTGCCCTCGGGCAGTTCGACCTCCAGCGTCTCGAAGGGCAGGCCGCCCAGGCCCAGCGGGGGACCGGCCGGGACGTCCAGGAGGTACACGGACCCCTCCGGGGACACCACGGCGGGCGGCGGGTGGCCGGCCCGGGCGATCGTGCAGCGGCGGATCACCGGGTCGTAGACGACGTAGAGGCAGGTGGTGCCGATGCCCCCGGCCGTCTCCCCGCCCGACTCCTGGTCGCCCTCGTCGGCGGACAGGTGGATGACGAGGTCGTCGAGGTGGGTGAGCAGCTCGTCGGGGCCCAGGTCTACGTCGGCCAGGGTGCGTACGGCGGTGCGCAGCCGTCCCATGGTGGCGGTGGCCCGGATGCCGTGACCGACGACGTCCCCCACGACCAGCGCCACCCGGGCGCCCGACAGAGGGATCACGTCGAACCAGTCGCCGCCCACACCGGCCTCGCCCGCCGCGGGCAGGTAGCGGGAGGCGATCTCCAGCGCCGCCTGGTCGGGCAGCGTGTGCGGGAGCAGGCTGCGCTGCAGGGTCATGGTCGTGGTGTGCTCCCGGCCGGACCGGTAGGCGTTGCGGATCCCGGCCGCCGCCCGGGCCGTGAGCTCCCCGGCCACCCGCAGGTCCTCCGGCTGAAAGGGTTCCCGGCGCCGGTGGCGGCTGAAGACGGCCACACCGAGCGTGCCCCCGCCGGCCCGCATCGGCACCACCATGATCGAGTGGGCCCCGTACTCACCGATCCAGGCGGCCCCGGGGTCCTCGGCCGCCCACCGGGCCAGGGCCGGGTCCGCGGCCCCGTACACGGCTCCCCGGCCCGCGACCAGCGCCTCGACGGGCGGCGACAGCGGCGGATAGCTGGTGGTGTCCCCGACGGCGACCCCGGACTCCGGGGTTCCGTCGAGGACCGAACGCGCCGCCGCACGGCACACGGTCACCGGCCCGCCGGCCTGGACCGAGGACGGCTCGTCGCCGCGCGGGAGCGGCTCCAGCAGGTCGACGACCGCGAAATCGGCGAACCGGGGGACGGCGGCGTCGGCCAGCTCGTGCGCGGTACGGACACTGTCCAGCGTGGTCCCGATGGGCGCGGTGTCGACCTCGTCCGTCAGGAGCATCTGGTGCTGGAAGCTCTCCACACCGCCCCGGTCGTGAGCGGCCAGGCACACGGCGCGCACCCGGCCGTCCGGATCCCGCAACGGCGCCAGCGAGGTGGCCCAGCCGTGATCCGCGCCCGCCCCCGTCGGGTGGACGAAGGCCTCCATGTACTGCGCCTCGCCGGAGTCCAGAGCCAGGCGCATCCGGCGCTCGGTCTCGTCGCTCACGGGATCCGGCGCGATCTCCGGCAGCCGTAGTCCCCGCATCTCGGCCTCCGAGAGGGAGAGCATGCGCTCCATGCCGGCGTTCGCCCGCACCAGCCGCAGATCCGCGTCGAAGACCGCCAGGAAGCAGGGGGACTGGGTGAACGCCCATTCCTTCAGCGGTTCGTCCCAGGGAGAGCGGTGCGTGGCGCCGACGGCGGACACCACGAACCACTTGGTGGTCCCGCCGCTGGACGTCCAGCGGTGGGCGAGCAGGGCGACGTCCATCCGGTGACCGTCCCGGTGGCGCAGCGCCACCGTCCCGCTCCACCGCTCCTGCTCGGACGGCACCCGCCGCGCCGCTTCACCGAGGACGTCGGCGAGCCGGTGGGCGGCCGGCAGGCCCACCACCTCGGACGGTACGTAGCCGAGCAGCCGGGTCGCGCCCTCGCTCCACTCGGTGACGATGCCCTGCTCGTTGATCGTCGCCGAGGCCGTGTAGGCCGACTCGAGGGAGGCGCCCGTCTCCTCGGGCCGCTCACCAGGAGAGGTGGGAACTTGCTCCATCGCCACTCATCTCGCCCTCGCTCGTTCCGCTGCCGCCGTCCCACGGGGACGTGCACGGCCAGGCGCTCCTCAGACCAGAATGATTCAGCCGGGCAAGGAGCACCAACGCAGTGCCGTCACGCGGGGCACTCAGCCACCCGGGTGCGCGAGGACGAGGGCCAGGGCCGCGTCGCCCGCCCGCCACACCATCGCGCGGCGCCGTCCGCCGAGGACGGGCGGCCGCAGGCCGAGGATCGGGATGCCGCGCGGAGCGGCGCCGAACATCCCGCTCCGGTCGGCCTTGACCGCGGCCTCCTTCAGCGCCCAGGCCCCGGTCAGGGCATCGGGCCGCTCGCTGCCGATGAGGCGGAGCTCCTCGCGCGACAGGAAATGGTCCGCGACGCGGCGTACGGCGTCGGCCGAGGCGGTCTCGCACAGGTCCACCCCGACGGGTTCCGGCGCGAGAGCCGCGGCGACGTGCCGGGCCGTGTGGCTGATGGAGAGGTGCAGAGCCGGTATCGCGCTGCCGCCGACGAGGACGCGGGGGCTGCCGTCGTCCCGCGGGAGGATCTCCACGTCCCGGGCCGGCGCTGCGACCACCTCACGCACCAGCCGCTTGGCCAGCAGCCGGCCGGCCGTCCACTCGGCCTGACGCCAGGCGGGCAGCGCGGCCACCAGGCTCCGCTCGGCCGGTGAGAGCGGCGGCACCTGCCGGAGGCCGCCGGCCCGGGCCACGACCAGGAGGGCTCCGCCCCATCGGTGGACCCGGTCCGGTGCGATCGGCCGGAAGGTGGTGCCGGTGCCGGTGCCGGCGTCCACGGCGGCGGTCATGCGGCCGGGACCGGTGCGAGGAGCAGCAGCTCGCGCGCCAGCGCGGCCACGGCCCGGCGGATCTGGCCCGGGGTGTGGTCGTACGTGATGAAGAAGCGCAGCCGGGCCTGCTCCTCCGGAACGGCCGGATGGAGGATGGGGCTGACGCTGATGCCCTGCTGGAAGAGGGCCTCCGCGAGCCGCAGGGTCTTCAGCGAGTCCCCGACGATGCACGGCACGACCGGTGTGTCGTGGCTGTCCCCGGTGTTGACGCCCGCCTCGCGTGCGAGGTGGACGAACAGCGCCGCGTTCTCCGAGAGCCGTGCCACGCGCTGCGGCTCGGCACGCAGCATGCGCAGGGCGGTGAGCGAGGCAGCGGTGTCGGCCGGGGTCATTCCGGCGCTGTAGACGAAGCCCGGCACGGTGTAGCGCAGGTACTCCACCACCGGTCGGCTTCCCGCGACATAGCCGCCGCAGCTCGCCAGCGCCTTGGACAGCGTGCCCGCCCACAGGTCGACGGCCGAGCGGTCGGTGCCGTAGTACTCGCCGATGCCGCGCCCGGTCCGGCCGATCGTCCCGATGCTGTGCGCCTCGTCGATCATCAGCAGTGCACCGTGCCGGCGCTTGACGTCGACGAGGGCGGGCAGGTCGGCGATGTCCCCGTCCATGCTGTACACGCCTTCGACGACGACGAGCACCCGCCGGTACTGGTCGCGGACCTGCGTCAGCAGGGCGTCCAGCGCGGTGGCGTCGTTGTGGGGGAAGGGCCGCCGGGTCGCGCCGGAGAGCTTGCACCCCTGCAGGATGCTGTCGTGGGCGAGGGCGTCGTGGACGATGAGGTCCCCGGGTCCCACGAGGTGCCCGATCACGGTGACGTTCGTGGCGTGGCCGTTGGCCAGGGTGATCGCCGCCTCGCATCCGAGCAGGTCGGCGATCGCGCTCTCCAGTTCCAGGTGGAGCGGTCGGCTGCCGGAGAGCAGGCGGCTGGCGGAGACCGAGGTGCCGCAGCGCTCTATCGCCTCGTGGGCCGCCTCGTTCACCTGCGGGTGGGTCGCCATGCCCAGGTAGTTGTAGCTGGAGAAGGAGAGGAGTTCCCGGCCGTCGATGACGGTCGTGTCGGTCAGCGCGCCCTCGTGGACGAGGAAGTACGGGTTGGGCAGGCCCAGCCCGTCGAGCGAGGCGATGCGCTCGGTGTGGGCGGTGACCTCGGGGAAGCACTCGATCCGCGTGTGCTCCTCGGGCAGCGGCGCGGCGGGCGGGTCGGCGGGTGGGTCGGCGGGCGCAGGAGCCGGGGCCTCCTCGCCTCCGGAACGCTGCTCGGGGACAGGAGCGGGGACGGCGTCGCCGCAGCCGTTCGCGATCATCGCGGCGATCCCTCCGACGGTCGGCCGGTCGGTGACCGATTCGTCGCGCGTCCAGTGCGGCCACTGCCGCTTGAGGGAGGTGAACAGGTCGGTCAGCATCAGCGAGTCGAAACCGAGGTCCTCGATCAGCAGCTGGTCCTCGCGCAGATGGGCCACGGGGAAGGCGCTGACCCGGGCCACGTGCGCGAGCACGGCCTCCGTCACCGTAGTCATGTCCCCGGTCGGCGACGGTTCCGGATCGGCGGGTGCGTCGGGGACGGCCGGTGCGGCGGGTGAGGCCGGTGTGTCGGGGACGGCCGGGGGCACCGGGGTGGTTTCGGCCGTCGCCGGGGCGGCGGCCCCGGCGGCCCGGTGCCGCTCGGGCAGCGTCTCGGCGAGGCGGGCCAGCAGCGCCGCCTCCGTGGCCGGGTTCGGCCCGGGGAGGGTCTCGGCGAGGCGGGCGAGCAGCGCCGTCTGCTGCTGTACCAGCTGGAGCAGTTCTTCCATCGGGTGGAGCGGCGAGTCGTTCATCGGGATCTCCTCGGGGGAAACGGGCCGGGCCTGGGGCTGGGGGGAGGGGACGGACGCGCCCGTCTTCCCCGGGCGCCGCGCGGGCACCCAGTAGGACTGGGTGGCGAGCCTGGCCACCGGCAGGTCGACCAGGCGGCGTTCCTCACGGGGCACCAGGGTCCGCGGGTCGACCGGGGCGCCGAGGACCGCCAGCCGGGCGAGGGCCCGGACGAAGCCCAGGCCGCCGTCCGGCGTCGCCCCGGTGACCGGGACGACGTGGACGTCGCCGTGGTCGGTGAGGTTGCGGCGGACCGAGGTCAGCAGCGAGTTGCCGCCGGTCACCTGGAGGAAGACGCGCGCCCCCTGGTCGTAGGCGGTGCGTACGGCGTCACCGAACTGCACCGGCGCGGACGCGTGCCGGGCCCACAGCTCGCGCAGCCGCTCGGGGTCGGAGCAGACGGCCGCGTTCACGGACGAGACGAACGGCAGGACGGGGCTGCTGACGGGGCGGCCGGCGAGGTCCGCGCGCATCCTCTCGTCGGCGGTGGCGAGCCTTGGTGAGTGGAAGGCGTTCGACACGTCGAGGTCCACGGTGACGACCCCCGCCTCGGCGCAGGCCCGCCGCATGGCGTCGAGCCCTTGTGGCGTACCGCTGACCACGACCTGCCGCGGCTGGTTGAAGCAGGCGAGCCACACGTCGTCGATGCCGGTCACCAGGCGGCGGCAGGTCTCCTTGTCGGTCTGTACGGCGAGCATCCCGCCGCGCAGGCCGTTCTCGGCCTCCCGGAGGGTCGCGCCCCGGTGCACCAGCAGCCGCACGGTGTCCTCGTCGGTGAGGGCGCCGGCCGCCGCGGCCGCGGCGAACTCCCCGACGCTGTGGCCGAGGACCAGGTCGGGAGCGATGCCGGCACCGGCGAGCAGCCGGGTGGCGGCGATCTGTACGGTCCCCAGCAGCGGCTGGCACACCTCGGTGGAGGCGAGCCGCAACCCGGCTTCCCCGGCGTCGTCCCCGACGCCGGCCGCCCCGCCGTACAGCAGGCCGGCGATGTCGAAGCCGGTGCCCTCGCGGGCCACGGCGCCGAGGTCGTCGACGGTCGCCCGGAAGCCGGGGAACCGCTGATAGAGGTCCCGCATCATGCCCGGCCGCTGACTGCCCTGACCGGGGAAGACGAACGCGAGGCGGCGCTGCTCGGCCGGCAGCGGGGCGTCGGCGGCGAAGGCGCCGTCGCCGAGGTCGCCCCGGTCGCCCTCGGCGAGCTGCCGGCGGGCTTCGCACAGCCGCCGCACGAAGGACTTCGTGTCCTCGGCCACGATCGCGAGCCGGGCCGTCAGCGGCCGGCGGGAGCCGAGGGTGTGGGCCACGGCTGCCAGCGGGGCGGGGTCCGCCGTGTCGAGTGCGCCGAGAACGTCGCCGATGTGCTGGTCCAGCAGTTCGTGACTGCCGGCCGAAAGCAGGACGAGCTGAGGGCCGGTGTCCCCGGTGTCCCCGGCGTCCCCGGTGTGTTCCGGAAGGCGGGGGGCGGGGGCGGGCCGCTCCTCCAGGACCACGTGGACGTTGGTCCCGCCGAAGCCGAACGAGCTGACGGCGGCCCGGCGCGGAGCACCCGAATCCGGAAAGGGCCGTGAGGTCTCGGCGATGCGCAGGCCCGCGGCGCCGATGCCCAGGCCCGGGTGCGGGTCGGTCTGCGGCTGCGGAACGATCGTCCGGTGGTGGACGACCAGGGCCGTCTTGATCAGTCCGGCGATGCCCGCGGCGGACAGCGAGTGACCGATGAGCGCCTTGCCCGCGCCGACGTAGCACAGCGACGGGTCGTCGTCGGGGTACTCCGTACGCAGCCGGCGCAGCGCCTCGACCTCGGCGCGGTCGCCGGTGGCGGTACCGGTGCCGTGGGCCTCCAGGAAGCCCACCGAGGACGGGGCGATCCCCGCGTCGTCGTAAGCCCGGCGCATGGCGCGCAGCTGGCCCTCGGGGGCGGGCGCCAGCGGTCCGGGGGACGCGCCGTCGTTGGCCGAGCCGATGCCCTTGATCACCGCATAGACCCGGTCACCGGCGGCCAGCGCGTCCGCGAGCGGACGTACGACGACGGCTCCGGCGCCCTCACCGAGGACGAAACCGTCGGCCGCCTCGTCGAAGGGGCGGCACATCCCGGTGGCGGACAGCGCCCGCAGCGTGGAGAAGCCGATCAGGCTGTCGGGTGTGAGGTTGAGGTACACGCCGCCGACGACGGCGATCCGGCAGCTGCCCTGGCGCAGTTGGGCCATGGCCTGGTCCAGGGCGACGAGCGACCCGGAGCAGGCGGCGTCGACGGCGTAGCTGGGCCCGCCGAGGTCGAAGTGCCGGCTGACGGTGCCGGGGGCCATGTTGAGCAGGCTCCCCGGCAGGCTGAAGGCCTGGACGGTGCCGAGCGATCCCGCGTGCTCCCTGACGGCGTCGAGCAGGTCCGCATGGTCCGCCGCGTCCTGCCGGGCGTTCTCGGCCAGGGCGATGGCCCGGATGGGGGCCGACATGAGGTCCTTGTAGTCGGACACCGACATCCCGCAGAAGACCCCGGTGTTCTCCCGGTCGAAGTCGCCCCGGCCCAGCCCCGCGTCGTCGAGGGCCTCGCGGGTGACGTCCAGCAGCAGCCGGTGCTGCGGGTCCATGGCCCGGGCGCGAGCGGGCGGGACGCCGTAGTGCAGGGCGTCGAACCGGTCCACGTCCTCCAGGAAGGCGACCTGGTCGGTGTAGGCGGCGTGCGGGGCCGACGGATTCCCGGGTTCGTGGAAGGTCTCATGGTTCCAGCGCTCCCTCGGCACGGCGGAGAACTGCCGTTCCCCGCTCAGCAGGAGCTTCCAGTAGGCGCTGATGTCGGGCGCGCCGGGGAAGCGGCAGCCGAGTCCGGTGATGGCGATGTCGGTCATGGGAGTTCTTCCTTGTCGTGAGGGGGGCGAGCGGGGGAGGGGGAGGGGCGGATACGGGCTGCGTGCACCGGCGGTCAGTGGCGCGCGCGGGCCGGGGTCCGCGGGGCGGGCCGGGCCGCGGGACACCTGCGGACGGGCGCCGGGGGCGGCCGGGATGCCGGGGCCGGCTCCCTGGGCCGGATGGGCCGCGGCGCCCACCAGTTCAGGCCGCCCGCCAGGCGCATGAGCGCCGGTACGAGGACGCCCCGTACGAGCGTGGCGTCGAGGAGGACACCGAGGCCCGCGCCGATCCCGAAGAACTGCAGGAGGGACACCTGCGAGGTGCCGAAACTCAGGAGGGTGAAGGCGAGCAGTGCCCCGGCGGTGGTGACGATGCCGCCCGTACGGGCCATGCCCGTCACGATCGAGCGGGCGTTGTCCTGACCGGCGTCGTGCGCCTCCTTGATGCGGGCGAGGACGAACACCTCGTAGTCCACCGAGAGCCCGAAGACGATGCAGAACAGCAGGACCGGCATGGTCGTGCTCAGGGGGCCCGGGGTGAAGCCGAGCAGCTGGTGCAGATGGCCCGACTGGAAGACCCACACCATGGCGCCGAGGACGGCCGCGAGACTCAGCGCGTTCAGCACGATGGCCTTCAGCGGCAGCAGCAGGCTGCGCGTGAAGCCCAGCAGCAGCGCGAAGGTGGTCACGGTGATCAGCGCGAGCGCCAGCGGGATCCGCTCGCCCACGGTGGCTTTGGCGTCCACCAGGACCGCGCTCGGTCCGCCGACGAGAACCTCGGTGCCCGCCGGGGCCGGGGTCGCCCGGATGTCGTGGACGAGCCGCTGGGCGTCGTGCGACTGGGGGTCTACCAGCGGTATCACGGACAGCCGGACCGGCCCGTCGGCGGCGGGCCGGGCGGCGGATCCGGCCGGGCCGGAGCCCGCTGCCGAGCCCGCTGCCGGCGCCCCGTACCGGAAGGTCCCGTCGGGCCCCGCCACCTGGGCGACCTGCGGGAACGCCGACAGGCGCCGGGCGTAGCCGGCCCGCTCCTGCGGGGAGGCGCTGCCCGTGCCGACGACCGTCAGCGCGCTGGAGCCCTTCATGTCGAAGCGGTCGCGCACCAGGTCACCGGTCTGCCGGCTGGACGCGCTCACCGGCAGCGCCCGGTCGTCGGGGGTGGCGAAATCGGCGTGTGCGAAGGGCGCGGCGAGCAGTACGAGCAGGCCGATCACCGGCAGCGCCGCGATCAGCGGGCGGCGTACGACGATCCGTGCCAGGCCTTCCCAGAACCCGGACCGGGAGCCGGACCGGACCTTGCGGCGCCACGGCACGGCCCAGGCGTTCACCCGCTTCCCGAGCAGCGCGAGCAGGGCGGGCAGCACGGTCACGGCGCTCACCGCCGCGATCGCCACCACGGCGATGCCCGCGTAGGCGAAGGAGCGCAGGAAGTACGGCGGGAACACCAGCAGGGTGGCGAGCGCGGCGGAGACCGTCGCGGCGCTGAAGGCGATCGTGTGGCCCGCGGTGCGCACGGTCCGTATCGCGGCGGTGCTCGGGAGGAATCCGGCGGCCAGTTCCTCCCGGAACCGTGAGACGACCAGCAGCCCGTAGTCGATGCCCAGCCCCAGGCCGAGCGCCGTCGTGAGGTTCAGCGCGAACACGGACACGTCGGTGACGCTGCCGAGAACGCTCAGGACGAGCAGCGTCCCGGCGATGGCGAGGACCCCGATCAGCAGGGGCAGAGCCGCGGCGACCACACTGCCGAACACCAGGACCAGCAGGATCAGGGTGCCGGGCAGGACGACGGACTCGGCCCGCTTCAGGTCGGACTCCGAGAGGTCCTGGAGCTCGGCGTCGACGAGGGCGCTTCCTCCGACGTGCACCGTCAGGGCCTGCTCCGCGTCGCCCGGGGTGCCGGCCGGGGTGGCCAGGTCCGCGCGCAGCCGTTCGGCCCGCGCCGCGAGTTCCTCCCCCTCGCCGTCGATGTGCGCGACCAGCATCGCCGCGTGTCCGTCGCGGCTGCGCAGCTCCGGCGCGCCGCCGGTCCAGTACGAGGTCACGGCGCTCACGTGCGGCTGCGCGGAAAGCCTCGCGGTCAGCTCCGCGCCCGCGCCGCGGACGGCCGGGGCGTCCACGGAGCCGTTGCCGCTCCGCGCGACGAGGACCAGGTTCGGGGAGGCGCCCTGGCGCTCGGCGGCCACGTGCGCGGCGCGGCTGGACTCGGACCGCGGATCGTCGTATCCCTGCGTCTTCAGCCGGCCGGTCGCATCCATGCCGAACACGACGGACAGGGAGAGGAACACGAGCGTGCCGACGAGCACGAGTCGGGGGTAACGGGTCACGAAGGCCCCTGCGCGGCGGAACATGGATGCCTCCGGTACGGATGGCGATTCGCTCCTGCTTCTCGCGCAGGAAGGTCGTTATCCACCGTGCCCGGAGGCCGTACGAGGCCGTAGTCCCGGCCTTTCGTACCTTGACAGGAGCGGACGGGTGGTGTCCCGGGGGCGTCGACACGCAGGGTGACATTGCGTGCCGCCGGGTCACTCGATGTGGTGGGTCCGTGGTGGGAGTGGCGGCGCCGGGGTGCGTCCCGTGCGTCCGCCGCCGACTATGGGCGGCGTACCACCCCCACTGCCGTTGTCAGGAGCGAACCATGCTGGAGCGCAAACTGCGCAAGGACCGCACCGAGGTCACCTTCATCCTGCCCGTCGACACCCCGCCGGGACCGGTCAGCGTGGTGGGCGACTTCAACGACTGGCAGCCCGGTGTCCACACACTGGCCCGCCGCAAGGACGGCAAGCGCGCCGTGACCGTGGAGCTGCCCAGCAAGAGCACCCATTCCTTCCGGTACCTGGCGGCCGGGGACTACTGGTTCAACGACGAGAGCGCGGGGGACCAGGACGGGCCCAACAGCCGTCTGCACACCTGACGGCCCGGACTGCGAGTGCTCCGGAGCGCGCCCCGGCCATGGGCCGGGGCGCGTTTCGACGGCGTCGGCCAGAGCCGGTAAGGTTAGGATTACCTAATCGTTCAACAGTGCATATTCTGGGGCGAGTTGGTGGACTGTCACTCCCGCCTGCCCGTTTTGTCTATCGACAGCGTGCCATGGAATCAGCTTAGCTTTGCCTAAGTTCCGGTCGCGGCTGCGTCGGCGTGTCGACCCGTCCGGCCGGTGGCGAGCGCCACCGGCCATGCCTCCCCTGGTGGATCGAAGGGATGACGTAGAGCGACATGGGCACGATTGCGGTGGAACGCCCCGTGCTCGGGGGCGTGACGGAGGCCCGGCGGCGGGTCGCGGGCTCGGTCGCCCTGGTGCTGGTCCTCCTGGCCGCGGTGGTGGTGTCGCTGGCCGTCGGCGCCCGGGCGCTGACCCCCGCCGAGGTGTGGCGCGGGTTGTCGGCGGCGCCGGACCCCGACCAGCGGCTCACGGAGATACGGCTCATCGTGCGGACGGTACGGGTGCCGCGCACGGTGCTCGCCGTGGTGGCGGGCGTGGCCCTGGGGGTCGGCGGGGCGCTGATTCAGGGGTACACGCGCAATCCGATCGCCGACACGGGCCTGCTGGGCGTGAACTCCGGTGCCTCGTTCGCCGTGGTGCTGGTGATCGCCCTGTTCGGGTTCGCCGACCCGTTCCAGTACGTCTGGTTCGCCTTCCTGGGTGCCGCGGTCGCCGGCGTCGTCGTCTTCGGACTCGCGAGCATCGGCCGGGGGGCCGGCAACCCGCTGACCCTCGCCCTGGCCGGACAAGGGGTCACGGTGTTCCTCGCCGCGACGACCACGGCGGTCGCCCTGTCGGACAAGGCCTCGCTGAACGCCCTGCGCTTCTGGAACGCGGGCTCCGTGGCCGGTGTCGGGTTCGACGTCATCGGGCCGGTGATCGCGTTCATCGCCGTCGGCCTGGTGCTCGCGCTGATCGCGCTGCCCGCCCTCAACCTGCTCAACCTCGGCGACGACGTCGCGCGGGGGCTGGGGGTGAACATCGTGCTGAGCCGGACCGTCGGCATCGCCGCCGTCACCCTGCTCGCGGGAGCCGCGACGGCGGCATGCGGCCCCATCGCCTTCCTCGGTCTGATGGTGGCCCACACGGCCCGGTACCTGACCGGGCCGGACTACCGCTGGCTGGTGCCGTACGCGGGCCTGCTCGGCGCCATCGTCCTGCTGGTCTGCGACATCGCGGGACGCCTCCTGGTGCGGCCGGGGGAGCTGGACGCGGGTGTCGTCGTGGCCCTCCTCGGGGCCCCGTTCTTCGCGGCCCTGGTGTGGCGCGGAAAGTTCAGGAGCGCATGACCGGGACCGAGGTCAAGGCACCGGTGACGCCGGGCGTGCGGCTCGGCCCCGTCTCGTTCGTCTGGCGGCCGTGGGTCGTCTGCGTCACGCTGCTGCTGGCGGCGGCGACCTTCCTCGTCTTCTGCGTGTCCATCGGCGTCGGGGACTTCCCCATCGGCCTGTCCCGGGTGATGGCCACGGTCGTGGGCGGGGGCGAGCAGGTCGACCAATTCGTGATCATGGACCTGCGGATGCCGCGCGCCCTGGCCGGGCTCGTCGTGGGCGTCGCGCTCGGCGTCTCCGGCGCGATCACCCAGTCGATCGCGCGCAATCCGCTGGCCAGCCCGGACATTCTGGGGATCACCGGGGGTGCCGGCGCGGTCGCCGTGTTCCTGGTGACGGTGTCGGGCGGGACCGCCGCGGCGGTCGTCGACTCCGTGGGTCTGTCCGGGGCGGCGCTCGCGGGCGGCCTCGGCACGGGACTCCTCGTGTACTTCCTGGCGTGGCGGCGCGGGATCGACGGCTTCCGGCTCATCCTCATCGGCATCTCGGTGAGCGCGGTGATGGAGGCGGTGACGACCTGGCTGCTGGTCACGGCCGACATCAGGGACGTGGCCCGGGCCCAGGCCTGGCTGGTCGGCTCGCTGGACAACCGGTCGTGGGACGACGTGGGCGTGGCCCTGTGGTGCACCCTCGTCCTGATGGCCGTCGTGACGGTGGTGGCGTTCCAGTTCAAGCCGCTGCACCTCGGCGACGACGTGGCCGCGGGCCTCGGCGTCCGGTACACGAGGGTGCGCGCGGTGCTGCTGCTGTGCGCGGTGCTGCTGGCCGGCGTGGCGGTGAGCGCGGCCGGCCCCGTCCCGTTCGTCGCGCTGGTGGCGCCCCAGGTGGCGATGCGGCTGGCGAAGTGCCCGACACCGCCGATGGCGGCCTCCGGGGCGGTCGGGGCCCTGCTGCTGATCGGCGCGGACCTGGTCGCCCGTACGGCGCTGCCGATCACCCTCCCGGTCGGTGTGGTGACCGCCGTGATCGGCGGCCCCTTCCTCATCCACCTGCTGGTGCGGGCCAACCTCCGATAGCCGGCACCCCTGTCCTTTCGGACCCTCGGACCCTCGGACCTCGGACCTCGGACCTCAGACCGTCAGACCCTTCAGACATGCCTACTTCAGGGGGAGTTGTGGCCGTATCGCACATCGCCGGGACCCAGTCCGACGGGGACGGGGCCGCACGGCTGGCGGCCAGAGGGGTCACCGTCGGCTACGGCGGCCGGGTCGTCATCGACGATCTCCACGTGTCGATCCCGCCGCGGGTGATCACCACCATCATCGGCTCCAACGGATGCGGGAAGTCGACGCTGTTGCGGACCCTGTCCCGGCTGCTCAAGCCGACCAGCGGATCGGTCGTGCTCGACGGCGAGGACATCGGCCGGCTCAGGACCCGGGACGTGGCCAGGAAGCTCGGCCTGCTGCCTCAGGCCCCGGTGGCACCGGAGGGGCTCACGGTGGCCGACCTCGTCGCCAGGGGCCGCCATCCGCACCAGAGCTGGCTGCGGCAGTGGTCCTCCGACGACGCCGACGTCGTGGCGCGGGCCCTGGCCATGACGGGGGTGTCCGACCTGGCCGACCGCCCGGTCGACGCGCTGTCCGGCGGGCAGCGGCAGCGGGTCTGGATCTCGATGACGCTCGCTCAGGGCACCGACCTGCTGCTGCTGGACGAGCCGACCACCTACCTGGACCTGGCGCACGCGATCGACGTGCTCGACCTCGTGGACGACCTGCACGAGTCGGGATGCACCGTCGTCCTGGTGCTGCACGACCTCAATCTGGCGACGCGTTACAGCGACAACCTCATCGTGATGAAGGCCGGTTCGATCCTCGCGCAGGGGCACCCCCGTGACGTGATCACCGCCGAGCTGTTGTACGAGGCGTTCGGGCTGCGCGCCAAGGTGATCGACGACCCGGTGGGGGACCGGCCCCTCATCGTGCCCATCGGACGAGCCCACGTGCGCACCCCGTAGATCAAACAAAGTTACGCCGCAAGTAAGGCTAGGCTAGCCTCACTTGCTCGCGGTAGGGTTTGGCTGCCCTCGGGCGGGACTGCAATGGACGGCACGAAAGCAAGGGATTTCGGATGCTTTTCCACCGGTCTACACGTATGAAGCCGTGGCAGCGGTTGGCCGCGGCAGTGTCCGCCGCGACGCTCGGCGTCGGCCTCCTGGCCGGATGCGGTTCCGACTCGGCGGACCAGGCCGCCAAGAAGAGCGACGACGCCCCGGCCGCCGGGGGCACCTTCCCGGTCACCGTGGAGCACGCCTTCGGCTCCACGAAGGTCGAGAAGGCCCCCAAGCGGGTCGTCTCGGTCGGCTACACCGACGACCAGGCCGTCCTGGCGCTGGGCATCAAGCCGGTCGGGATGGTCGACCAGTACCCCAACCCTCCGGGCACCTCCCCCGACGTCAACACCCAGTGGCCCTGGGTCAAGGAGCAGTGGGGCGACACCCGCCCCGAGGTCGTCATGAACAACGGTGACGCCGGCCCGAACTACGAGAAGATCGCGGCCCTGCGGCCGGACCTGATCATCGCGGTGTACTCCGAGATCGACCGGGCGGGCTACGAGAAGCTCTCCAAGATCGCCCCCACGGTGGGCCGCACCAAGTCCGAGAAGGAGCCGTTCAGCGCCCCCTGGCAGGACAACGCCGTCCACATCGCCAAGGCACTCGGCCAGGAGGCCAAGGGCACCGAGCTGGTCAAGGGCATCCAGGACAAGCTCGACGCGGCCAGGAAGGCACACCCCGAGTTCGCGAACCAGACCGCCGTCGCCCTGTCCTGGTACAAGGACTCGGCCGCACCCTTCACCACCACCGACGTACGGGGCCGGCTGGTGACGGGCATCGGCTACAAGGGCCAGACCGAGATCGACAAGATCGCGGACGGCAAGTTCTACACCGTCCTCTCCCCGGAGCGCATGGACCTGATCGACGTCGACCGCATCTTCGTCGTCGCCGACGCGGCCGACCAGGAAGCGCTGAAGAAGTTCCAGCTGTTCACCAACCTCAACGCGGTCAAGAACGGCAAGGTGTCCTACCTCCTGGACAGCGAGGGACCGGCGGCCGGCGCGGCCATGTCCCAGGGCACGCTGCTGTCCCTGCCGTACGCGATCGACGAGCTCGTCAAGTCGGCCGGCCAGGTGTGAGCACCACCGCCGCGCGCGTCGCCCCGTCGGCCCTGCGCACGACGACCGGACGCGAGGCCGCCCGCTGGGTCGCGGCGCACTGCCGCGAGGTGCCGTGGCTGACCTTCGCCACCGTGTTCACCACGGTGGCGGGGGCGGCCCTCCAGGTGCTCCCGCTGCTCCTGCTCGGCCGGGTCGTCGACGGGGTGGTCGCGGGCGGACCGCGCTCGGTCCTGGTCACGACCGGGGTGCTGATGGTGGCCGCCGCGCTGCTCGGCGCGGCGGCCACCGCCCTGTCGACCTACCTCATCGGGCGTCTGGGCGCGGACCTGCTCGCCCGGCTGCGCGAAGGCGCCGTCCGGGCGGTGCTCGGCCTGCCGAGCGCCCGGATCGAGCAGGTCGGCAGGGGCGACGTGCTCTCCCGGGTCGGCGACGACGTGGCCGTCCTGTCCAAGGGCATCAGGACGGCCGTCCCCACCGTGTTCTCGGCGGGCGTGCTGGTCGTCATCGCCACCATCGGCATGTTCGGCCTGGACTGGCGCCTCGGCCTGGCCGGTGCCTGCGCGCTGCCCGCGTACGGGCTGGCCCTGCACTGGTACCTGCCCCGTTCCGCCCCACTCTACCGGAGGCAGCGGGCCGCCCAGGCCGACCGTGCGCAGGCCCTGATCAGCGGACTCAACGGGATCGACACGGTCCGCGCGTACCGCCTCGAAGGGGCCGTCCGCGAGAAGGTCACCCACGAATCGTGGCGGGTACGCGACCTCGGCATCGAGGTGTTCCGGCTCTTCGGCCGCTTCGTCGGCAGGGAGAACCGTGCCGAGTTCATCGGCCTGACCCTGATCATCGTGGTGGGGTACGCCCTGCTGGAGGCCGACGCCGCCAGTCTCGGCGAGGTCTCCGCGGCCCCGCTGCTCTTCCACCGCCTCTTCACCCCGCTGGGTTCCATCATGTTCACCTTCGACGAGGCGCAGAAGTCGGGCGCGAGCCTGACCCGCCTGGTCGGCGTGCTGGAGGAGGACGCGGAGGACCGGCTGGTGGGCGCCCTGGCCGTGGCGGGCGCCGGGAACGGGCCGCGCCCGGTGGCCGTCGAGGTGGCGGGGCTGACGTTCCGCTACCCCGACTCCGAGGAGCCGGTCGTCCGGGACGTCGACCTGACGATCCCGGCCGGGACCTCACTCGCCCTGGTCGGGGCGACGGGCGCGGGCAAGTCCACCCTGGCCGCGCTGATCGCGGGTATCGGCACCCCGCAGTCCGGGTCGGTGCGCATCGGGTCCACCGACCTCGCCGGACTCGACGAGGCCGGGGCGCGGGCCCTGGTGAGCATCCTGACGCAGGAGACCCACGTCTTCTCCGGTCCGCTCGCCGAGGACCTGCGCCTCGCCGCACCCGAGGCGACCGACGCCGAGCTGCGGGAGGCCCTGCGCACCGTCGGCGCCGGCGGATGGGCCGACGCGCTGCCCGACGGGCTGGACACCCCGGTCGGCGAGGGCGGCGAGCGCCTCGACGTCACCAAGGTCGCCCACATCGCCCTGGCCCGGCTGGTGCTGGGCCGCACCCCCGTCGTGGTGCTCGACGAATCCACGGCGGAGGCGGGCAGCGAGGGAGCGGCCGAGCTGGAGCGGGCGGTACGGGTCGCGTGCGCGGGCCGGACCACCCTGTTCGTGGCGCACCGGCTGACCCAGGCGATGGCGGCGGACCGGATCGCCGTACTGGACGCGGGACGCGTCGTGGAGCAGGGGACGCACGAGGAGCTGGTGGCCCTGGGCGGCGGCTACGCACGGCTGTGGCGGGCCTGGCGGGAAGGCAGCTAGGCCGTGTCCGGGACCTTTTTCGGTTGGGTCAACACATCGATCTGGAAGGGATGCTGAGCCTTCGATGACGGAATCGACCGCTCGTCTCGTGCTGCTTTCGCCCGCGCCCGCCTGGCCGACGTGCGCCGGCGATCCGGCGACTACGGCGACACGACCATCGCGAGGGCCTGCGCCATCGGACTGGCGTACTGGGCCACGGGACAGAGCCCCGACGGCCTGGAACTCACCCCCGGCACCCTCTTCGCCGACGTGCTCGGCTGGGCGGACAACGGCGGCGCGGGCACGGCCGGCTGGGAGGTCGCCGCGGAGGGCCAGGACGCCTCGGAGGGCCGGGAGGGCCGGTCCGGCCCGCGCGGCCGGACCATCACCCTCCCGGAAGGCGTCGTACCGGCCGACGCGCAGCTCGCCCTCGACGACCTGGCCGACTTCCCGGACCGGCCCCTGTCCACCATCGGCCCGTCCGGCATCGCGGAGCGGCTCGCGACGCTGGCCGAGTGGAACGACACCGGGGCGGACCGGATCCGCCCGACCGTCGTCGAGATGTTCCGCGAGCAGGCACGCCTGCGGCCGGACGCCGTCGCGGTCGTCGACGAGCACCGCTCACTGACCTACCGCCAGGCGGCCGAACTCTCCAGCCAGCTGGCCCACCACCTGATCGAACGCGGACTCACCTCCGAACAGATCGTCGCCGTCTCCCTGGAGCGCTCCGCCGCCATGGTGATCGGCCTGCTCGGCGTGCTCCAGGCCGGAGCCGCGTTCGTACCGCTCGACCCGCAGTGGCCCGCCGCGCGCCGCTCCGTCGTCATCGCCGACGCCCGCGTCGTACTGCAGCTCAACGACTCGGGCGCACACGCCCCGGACGAACCGGAAGCCGTGCCCGTCGACCTCGCCGACTGGCGGTTCGGCTCCTACCCCGGCGAGGGGACCGGGGTCACCGTGCCCGGCGCCGCCCTCGCCTATGTGATCTTCACATCCGGTTCGACCGGCCGGCCCAAGGGCGCGATGATCCGCCACGAGGCCATCAGCGAGCGCCTGCTGTGGCAGGTCGAGGAGATCCTGGGCTTCGGCCACGACGACGCGTCGCTGTTCAAGGCGCCGCTGTCCTTCGACATCTCCGTCAACGAGATCTTCCTGCCGCTGGTGAGCGGCGGCCGGCTGGTGGTGTTGCGGCCCGGCGGCGAACGCGACCCGCACCACCTGCTCGGCGTGATCGCCGAGCAGCGCGTCACCTTCACCTACCTCGTGTCGTCCATGCTGGACGTCCTGCTGGAGATCGCGGGCGACTCCGGACGGCTGGACAGCCTGCGGCACGTGTGGTGCGGCGGCGAGGTGCTGACCCCGGAGCTGTACGAACGCTTCCGCACCCGCCTCGACATACCCATGTACCACGGCTACGGCCCGGCCGAGACGACGATCGGCGTCTCGCACGTCGTCTACCGGGGAGCGGCGGAACGCCTGTCGACCTCGATCGGCCGGCCCAACCCCAACACCCAGCTGTACGTGCTGGACGACGAGCTGCGCCCGGTCCCGGTCGGGGTCGGCGGCGAGCTGTACGTAGGAGGATTCCTGCTGGGGCGCGGATACGCGGGCGCGCCCGCCCTGACGGCCTCCCGGTTCGTCGCCAACCCCTTCGCCGCGGACGGGTCCCGGCTCTACCGCACCGGCGACCTCGCCCGCTTCGCCCCCGACGGCTCCCTGGACTTCCTCGGCCGCGCCGACAACCAGGTCAAGATCCGCGGGATGCGGCTGGAGATCGAGGACGTCGAGGCCGGCCTCGCCGAGCACCCCGCCGTACGCCACACCTGCGTCGTCGCCAGGAAGAACACGGCCGGAGGCACCTACCTCGTCGGATACGTCATCCCCGCCACCGGGAGCGAGGACCTGCGCGCCGACGAGGTCAGGGAGTGGGCCACCGGGCACATGGTGGAGTACATGGTGCCCGCCCATGTCGTCGTGATGAAGGAGTTCCCGCTCACCGCGAACGGCAAGCTCGACCGGGGCGCGCTGCCGGAACCCGCGACCGGCCCGGGCGCGGGCGCGTTCGCCCCGCCCGTCACCGAGAACGAGCGCCTGGTGTGCGCGGCGGTCGCGGCGGTGCTGCGGCGCGACGCGGTCGGCGTCGACCAGGACTTCTTCCGGCTCGGCGGGGACAGCATCCTCGCGATCTCCCTGCTGAGCGCCCTGCGCGAGGCGGGCCTCCACGTCACGGCACACCAGATCTTCACCCACACCGTCGTGGGCGCGCTGGCGGCCGTCGCGGACCGCGAGGCCGCCGCCGTGGACCACGGCGACGTCGCCACCGGTACGGTCGTGGGCTCGCCGATCGTGCAGTGGCTCGGCGCGACCACGGACGCCGTCGACGGCTTCGTCCAGTCGGTGGTGCTGAACACCCCGGCGGGGCTGACGCCCGACGCGCTCGACGCCGTCCTCACCGCCGTCGTCGCACGGCACGACATGCTGCGCGCCGAGCTGGTGCGCGGCGAGCGCTGGAGCTTCGAGATCCCGGAGGCCGACCGCGCGGCGGTGCGATGGCAGGAGAGCGACCGGCCGCTGGAGCAGTGCGTCGCGCTCGCCACCGAGGGACTGGACCCGGCCCGCGGCGTGATGCTGCGCGCCGTCTGGCGCCGCGAGGCGCGTCAACTGGTCCTGGTCGCCCACCACGTGGTGATCGACGGCGTGTCCTGGCGGATCCTGATGGAGGACCTCGCCACGGCGTGGCGCTGGTACGTCTCGGGCGCGCCGATCGACCTGCCCCCGGTGGGCACGTCCTTCCGGCGCTGGACCCAGCTGCTGGAGCGCGCGGCGTTCGACGCCGACCGCGCCTACTTCCGGCGCCCCCTCCCGGGCGAGGACGCGCCCCTGGGCCGGCGCGCGCTGTCCGCGGCCGACACCGTCGCCCGGGAACGGACGAGGACCCTGTCGGCCGGCCCCGACGTCACGGCCGCGCTGCTGGGCGACGTTCCCGCGAGGTTCCACGCGGGGGTCAACGACGTGCTGATGACCGCGCTCGCCGTCACCCTCGCCCGGTGGCGCCGCGACCTCGGGCAGGACCAGACGTTCGCGCACATCGAACTGGAGGGCCACGGCCGCGAAGGGCGCCACGTGGCGGACTCCGCCGGCTTCGAGCCGGAACTGTCACGGACCGTGGGCTGGTTCACCACCCTGTTCCCGGTGACCGTCGACCCCGGAGCCGCCGCCGACCTCACCTCGCCCGCGTACCTCGTCACCGCGCTCAAGGCGGTCAAGGAGGACCTCGCCCGGGTGCCGGGCAACGGCCTCTCCTACGGAGTCCTGCGCTACCTGGCCGGCACCGGCTTCGACGCGCCCGCACCCCAGGTGCTGTTCAACTACCTGGGACGCTTCGACGCGGGTTCCTCCGGAGAATGGGAACTCGCCCACACCACCGGCCAGTTGGGTGAGAGGCGCGACCCGCGGATGCGGCTGCCCCGCGCCCTGGAGTTCAACGCGATCGCCGAACCGGCCCCGGCCGGAGGCGCGTACGAACTGGTCACCACCCTCTCCTGGCCCGACGGGCTCCTCACCGACCAGGACATCGACACCATCGTCCGCTACTTCCACGAGGCCCTGGCCGGACTGGCCGCACTCGCCGCCGTCGACCTGGCCGCACTGGGTCTGGGCGGCCACTCGCCCAGCGACTTCGGTCTGCCGGCGCTCACCCAGGCCGACGTCGACGAGCTGGACGGCCCGGCGCTGCGGGAGATCCTGCCGCTGACCCCGCTCCAGGAGGGCCTCTACTTCCACTCGGTCTTCGACGACGACTCCGCGGGCAGCTACGTCGAGCAGCAGCTCCTGACCCTGGAGGGGGAGGTGGACGCCGACCGGCTCGCGGCGGCGGCCACCCGGCTGCTCACGCTCTTCCCCAACCTGGCCGCGCGGTTCACGGCCCTCGCCGACGGCCGCGTGGTCTCGGTACTGGAAAGCGGGGTCCAAGCTCCGTTCGCCGTCCTGGACCGCCCCGGCATCACCGAGGAGGAGATCCGCGAGCACGCCGAGCGGGACCGCCGCGCCGGGTTCGACCTGGCGAGCGGGCCGCTGATGCGGTACACGCTGATCCGCACGGGCGCCGGCCGCGGCGTCCTGGTACAGACCGTGCACCACATCATCGCCGACGGCTGGTCGGTGCCGCCGATGCTGCGCGCGCTGCTGGCCGAGTACCACGCCCCGGGAACCGTGCACCCGCTCGGCGGCTTCGGCGACTACGTGCGCTGGCTCGCCGGCCGCGACGGGGACGAGAGCGACCGGGTCTGGCGCGAACAGCTCGCCGGGCTGCCCGGACCCTCGCTGGTCGCCGAAGGCCGCACACCGTCCGACCGGTTCGCCGACACCGCCGCCTCGCCGGAGGGCGACATCGACGAGGCCGCCCGGTCCGCCGGCGTGCCGCTGAGCGCGGCCGTGCACAGCGCCTGGGCGGTGACGCTCGGCGGCCTCCTGCGGAGCAGGGACGTGGTCTTCGGCTCCACGGTGTCCGGGCGCGACGCCGACGTGCCCGGCATCGCTGACATGGTGGGTCTGTTCATCAACACCATTCCCGTGCGCGCCCGATGGGACGCCGGCGGCACGGCGCGCGACCTGCTCGCCTCCGTACGGGACCACCAGAGCGCGGTACTGGCGCACCAGCACGTCTCGCTGGCGCGGATCAGCCGCCTGAGCGGTGCGGGCCCGCTCTTCGACACCCTGGTGGTCTTCGACGTGGCGACCGATGCGGCGGCCCTGCGCGGGCCCGCGGACACGCTCGTCATCAGCGACATCGTGAACGAGGGCGCGCCGCACTACCCGTTGACCCTCGTGGTGGAGCGCGCGCCCGACGGACGCCCCCGCTTCAACCTGATCCACGACGGCGCGCTGGTGAAGGAGTCGACCGCCCGGGCGATCCTGTCCACCTTCACCCGCACCCTCACCGGCCTGCTGACCCGGCCGGACGCCCTCGTCGACGACCTGGCCGCCACGGGCACCACCCGCCCCCCGGCGCGCATCACCCCGACGACGCTGGGCGCACTGTTCGACGCCGCCGCGCACCGCGATCCGGCCGCCACCGCCGTCACCCAGTGCGCCCTCGACGGCGGCAGCCGGTCCCTGACCTACGGTCAACTGATGTCGGAAAAAGACGAGTTGGCTCATCTGTTGCGTGCCGCCGGTGTCCGGCCGGGCGAACGGGTCGCCGTCGCCGTTCCGCGCTCCCTCGAACAGGTCGTCGCCCTGGTCGCGATCGTCACCGCGGGCGGTGCTTACGTACCGCTGGACCTCGCGTACCCGGACGCACGGCTGGAGTACATCCTCGCCGACGCGGCTCCCCAGGTGGTGCTGGTGGACCCGGAGCACCGGGAACGCTTCACGCGGCTGCTGGCCCGAGCGGGGGTGGCGGCCCGTGTGCTCGTCCAGGGGGAGCGGCCGCCGCAGGAGGCACGGCTCACCCGGAACGCCGCCGGGTCCGGGGCCGACTGGCACGACCCCGCCTACGTGATCTACACGTCCGGGTCGACCGGCAGGCCCAAGGGGGTCGTCGTCCCGCACTCCAGCGTGGTGACCCTGCTCGCGAACACGCGGCGGGACATGGACTTCGGCCCGCACGACGTATGGGTCCAGTTCCACTCGTACTCCTTCGACTTCGCGGTGTGGGAGCTGTGGGGAGCACTGGCGCACGGCGCCGAACTGCTCGTACCGGAGTACGGACTGACCCGCTCGCCCGTCGACTTCCACCGCCTGGTGCGCGAGCGCCGGGTGACCGTCCTCAACCAGACCCCGTCGGCCTTCTACCGGTTCATCGAGGCCGACCGGCGCGCGGAGGAGCCCGCCACCGCCCTGCGCCGGATCGTCTTCGGCGGCGAGGCGCTGGATCCCCGGCGGCTGCGTGGCTGGGTCGAGCGGCACGGCACACGCTCGCCCGAGCTGGTGAACATGTACGGCATCACCGAGACCACCGTGCACGTCACCCACCGGGTCCTGACCGAGGAGGACTTCCGCACCGGCGACGACGTCAGCCCGATCGGAGCACCGATCCCCGGCCTGGTCACCTACCTGCTCGACGACCGGCTCCGGCCGGTCCCGCCGGGCCGGGTGGGCGCCATCTACGTCGCAGGCGACCAGGTCTCCCTCGGCTACCTGGGCCGGCCGTCCCTCACCGCGGGGCGGTTCGTCGCGGACCCGTTCGCGGCCGACGGCTCCCGGATGTACCACACGGGCGACCTCGCCCGCCGTACGCTCGACGGCGAGCTGGAGTTCACCGGCCGGGCCGACGACCAGGTACAGCTCAAGGGTTTCCGGATCGAGCTCGGTGAGGTGGAGTCCGCGATCCGGGAACTCGACGGTGTGGTCGACGTGGCCGTCACCGTGGCCGGCAGCGCGGACCACCTGGTCGCGCACGTC
The DNA here is from genome assembly GCF_016755875.1 of Streptomyces spororaveus. Lineage (NCBI taxonomy): Bacteria > Bacillati > Actinomycetota > Actinomycetes > Kitasatosporales > Streptomycetaceae > Streptomyces > Streptomyces spororaveus. The sequence goes on from NZ_BNED01000005.1 coordinate 7,258,305, forward strand.
GTGGGCCGGGTCCCCGGAGACCTCGCCGGCCTGCTGGCCTCGAAGCTGCCCGCCCACATGGTGCCCGGCCTGGTCCTGCCGGCCGACGCCCTGCCGCTGACCGTCAACGGCAAACTGGACCGTGAGTCCCTGACCGCACGCGCCGCGCCGCACGACGTGCCGCACGCCGGACCGCCGGACGCGACCGGCTCCGCGGCGACCGGCCCGGCGACCGGGTCCGCCACCACCGGGTCCACGCTCACCGCACTGGTCGACATCTTCACCGACGCCCTCCCCGGCGCCGCCGTCGACGCCCACAGCGACTTCTTCCGGGCCGGCGGCGACAGCATCCTCGCCATCACCGTCGTCAACCGGGCCAGGGCACTGGGCCTCGCGATCGCCCCCCGGGACGTGTTCCTGCTCAGGACCCCCCACGCGCTCGCCGAGCACCTGGCGGCGAGCACCCCGCGGACCCCGGCGCCCACCGCACCCGCACCCGCCCGCCAGGACGGCCCGCTGACACCGACCCCGATCATCCTGCGCCGACGTGAACTCGGCGGATCCCTCGCCCGGTTCGCCCAGGCCCGGGCCGTGGTCGCGGACGAGGGCACCGGCCTCGCCGACGCCGAACGCGCCGCGAACGCCGTCGTCGCCGCACACCCGGCCCTGCGGCTGCGGCTGCGCACCGAGCACGGGGTGTGGGCCCTGCGCACCGAAGCCGCCCGTCCGGTCTCCGTCGTACGCAGCGACGCGCCCGACCCGACGGCCGCGGCGGACGAAGCCGCGGGACGGCTCGACCCCGAGGCCGGGGACGTCATCGCGTTCTCCTGGCTGGAGCCGACCCGGACCCTCGTGGTCACCGCGCACCACCTCGCCGTCGACGCCGTCTCCTGGCTGATCCTGCTGGACGACATAGCGGCCGCCCTGCGCGGTACGCCGCTCCCGCCGCCCACCACCTCCTACGCCGAGTACGCGCGGGCACTGGCCGACGGGTCGGCCCGCGGCACCGAAGACCTGGGGCACTGGATCACCACCCTCCAGGCGCCCCCGCTGCTGCCCGTGGCCGAGCGGCCGCGCGAGATCACGGTCGTCCTGCCGCCCGGCACCGGCGACCGTGTGACCCGCACCGCGCCCGCCGCGCTCGGTGTCGGCCTCACCGAGCTGCTGTGCGGCGCGCTGCGCGCCGCGCTCACCGGGATCCAGCCCTCGCCCACCGATCTCGCGATCGAGCTGGAGCGGCACGGCCGGGTCCCGGCGGCGGCGCACCACGACTACACCCGAACGGTCGGCTGGTTCACCGCCATCGCCCCGGTACGGCTCGCGCCGCACACCGACCCCGTCGCGGCGGCCCGCGAGGTCGCCGAACGCCAGCCGGACGAGCGCGCGCACATCGCGTACGGCGGGCTGCGGTACCTCAATCCGCAGACGGCCCCGCTGCTCACCGCACGCCCGCAGGTGCTGTTCAACTACCTCGGCCGGGGGGACGAGTCACAGGCACTCCACCTCACCGGCACCGACGAGGGCAGCCCGTACGCCGTCGAGGTCAACGCCTGGACCGACGCGGACACCGGAAGCCTGCACGCGGTCTTCACCCTCGCCGAGGGCGTACCCGACGAGATCACCGGGCACTGGCGCGCCGCACTGGAACACATCGCGGACGCCGCCACGACCGCCCAGCGCACGGCGCCGGTCACCCCGCTCCAGCGCGGCCTGTTCTTCCAGACGCAGCTGGCGGGCCCGGCCGGACACTACGTCGCGCAGAGCTGGTTCACCTTCGACCGGCGCCTGGACACCGGCGCGCTGGCCGACGCGATGGCCTGGGTGATCGCCCGGCACCCCGTCGTCGGTGCGGGCTTCACCACCGACGGCGACGGCAGGGCCGTCCAGGTCCTGGGCGCGGGCCGGCGGGTCGGCGTCCGTACGGTCCACCTCGCGGCGGAGGCCGAGGTCGACGCCCTCCTCACCCGTGACCGCGACACCGGATTCGACCCGGGGGAGCCGCCCCTGATCCGCCTGACCGTGGTCCGGCTGCCCGGAGACCGCGACGGCCTGCTGCTGAGCTACCACCTGCTGCTGTGGGACGGCTGGTCCCGCGAGATCGTGCTGCGGGACCTGTTCGACGCCTACGAGGCCGCCGTGGCCGCCGAGTTGACACCACCGATCCCGGCGGAGCCCGGCTTCGAGGACTACGCCCGGGCGCTCGACGCCAAGGACCCGGCCGTCTCGGAACGCTTCTGGGCGCAGCACCTGACCGGCCTCACCGGCCCCACGCTGCTCGCCGGGCCCGTGCCGGTCCTGGTCGACGACCTGCCGCGCACGCTCGTGCACACCCTCTCCGCCGAAGGGTCCCAGCTCCTGCGGGAGGCCGCCCGGAGGTACGGCGTCACCCTCAACTCGGTGCTGACCGGCGCGTTCGGTCTCCTGCTCGGCGCCCGTACGGGCCGCGCCGACGCGGTGTTCGGCGTGACCGTCTCCGGCCGCGAGGGCGAGAACCTCTCCGAGGTCGTCGGCGTACTCCTCAACACCGTGCCCATGTGGACGCGGGCCCGGCCGGACGACACCGTCCGGGACTACCTGACGGCCGTACAGGCGGCCCGGGTCGAGGCGATGGAGCACGAACACCTCGGGCTCGGCGAGATCCAGCGGGCCGGCGGCCACGACACCCTGTTCGACAACCTGTTCGTCCTCCAGAACTTCCTGGACATGGGCGCCTTCGCCGAGATGAACACCCGGCACGGCATCACCTCGGTACGGGCCGACGACTCCACCCACTACCCGTTCACCTGGGTCGTCACCCCCGGCGACCGGCTCACGGTCAAACTGGAGTACCGCGACCACGACACCCCGGCCGCCCGCGCACTCCTCGACGACTACCTCGGCCTGCTCGGGAACCTGGCCCGCTCCACCGGACCGGTGGGCGCGCTGCCGGGCGCGGGTCCGGCCCCGGCACCCGCCGCGCGCACGGAGGTCGGCACGGACACCGTGGTCGACCGGTTCGACCGGGCGGCCGACCGCGACCCGCGGCGGGTCGCGCTCGTCGCCCACGGCCGGACCATGACCTTCGGCCTGCTCCGCGACCGCAGCCGGGAGCTCGCGGGTGTACTCGCCGCACGCGGCATCGGACCCGAGACCACGGTGGCCCTCGCGATCCCGCGCTCCCTCGACTCGATCGTCGCGCTGTTCGCCGTACTGCGCGTGGGCGCCGCGTACGTGCCGCTGGAGCTGGACCACCCGGACGAGCGGATCGCCGCCATCGTCGCGGACGCCCGCCCGGAAGTGACCCTCACCGTGAGCGCCGTGTCACCCCGGCTGACCGGCGACCTGATCGAACTCGACCGGCCCCTCCCGCGAACCGAGCCGTACGTGACCTTCGCACCCGACGACCCGGACCGCCTGCGCCACCCCGCGTACACGATCTACACCTCCGGCTCCACCGGCCGTCCGAAGGGCGTGGTGACCGAGTACGCCGGGCTCACCAACATGCTGATCAACCACCAGCGCCGGATCTTCGAGCCGGTACTGGCCGATCACGGCCACCGGGTGTTCCGCATCGCCCACACCGTGTCCTTCGCCTTCGACATGTCATGGGAGGAACTGCTCTGGCTCGCCGACGGCCACGAGGTGCACATCTGCGACGAGGAACTGCGCCGTGACGCCCCCCGACTGGTCGAGTACTGCCTGGAGCACGGGGTCGACGTCGTCAACGTGACCCCGACGTACGCGCAGCAACTGGTGGCCGAGGGCCTCCTCGACCATCCGGAGCGGCGGCCGGCCCTGGTGCTGCTGGGCGGCGAGGCCGTCACCCCGACCCTGTGGCAGCGGCTCGCCGAGACCGAGGGCACCGCCGGCTACAACCTCTACGGACCCACCGAGTACACGATCAACACCCTGGGCGTCGGCACCTTCGAATGCCAGGACCCGGTGGTGGGCGTGGCCATCGACAACACGGACGTGTACGTCCTGGACCCGTGGCTGCGCCCGCTGCCGGACGGAGTCCCCGGCGAGCTGTACGTGGCGGGCATCGGCATCGCGCGCGGGTACCTCGGACAACCCGCGCAGACCGCGGACCGGTTCGTCGCCTGCCCGTTCGGCGCACCCGGCGAACGCATGTACCGCACCGGGGACCTCGTGGCCCGGCGGCCCGACGGGAACCTGATGTACCTGGGCCGCACCGACCAGCAGGTCAAGATCCGCGGACACCGCGTCGAACCGGGCGAGGTCGAGGCCGCGTTCGCCGCGCACCCGGCGGTGCGCTTCGCCGCCGCGGTCGCCCAGCCCGACCCGCAGGTCGACGGCGCGTACCGGCTCGCCGCCTACCTCGTACTCGACGGCTCGGACGGCCGCGACCTCGCGGCGGTCGCCGCCGAGGTGGGCGCCGTACTGCCGGACTTCCTGCGCCCGACGCACTACGCGCAGGTCGACCGCATCCCGCTGACCGTGAACGGGAAGGCGGACACCAAGGCCCTGCCGGAGGCCAGGCCGCTCGGCACGCTGACCACGGCGGGGGAGCGCGGCCCGGAGACCGGGACCGAGACCGCGGTCTGCGAGTTCTTCGCCGAAGCACTCGACCTGGACGACGACGAGGTGAGCGCGCTGAGCGATTTCGTGTCCCTGGGAGGGCACTCCATGCTGGCGGTGCGGCTGATCGGCCTCCTCCGCCGGGAGTACGGTCCAGTGATCACCATCCGTGATCTGTTCACCCTGCGCACCCCGGAAATGATTGCCCGCCACCTCGATGAAAACTGCTGACTCCCAGCGGCCCCGACCGGGGTCCGACATCCTCAGGACCGCCCTGCGCCGCAACATCGGCGCCATGGCCGGGGGCACCGTCCTCATGGGCCTCTACCAGGCCGGTGAGACCGCCTTCCCCATCGCGCTCGGCCTGATCGTCGAGCACACGATGCAGGACCGCAGCCCCGGCGCGCTCGCCCTGTCGATCGGCGTCCTGGCCGTGATCATCACGACGGTCTCGCTGTCGTGGCGGTTCGGCATGCGCGTCCTGCAGAAGGCCAACACGACGGAGGCGCACCGCTGGCGGGTACGGGTCGCGGACTGCGGGCTGGAGCCGGTCGCCAGGGACGCCGGCCTCAAGACCGGCGAGGTGCTCACCATCGCCACCGAGGACGCCGACCAGACGGCCGACATCATCGAGGTGGTGCCGCTGCTCATGAGTTCACTGGTCGCGGTGCTGGTCGCGGCCGTCGCGCTGGGGCTGGCCGACATCCGGCTCGGCCTGCTGGTGATCGTGGGAACCGCGCTGATCCTCTCCGTCCTGAGCGTGATGTCCCGGCGGATCGGCTCCAGTACCCGCGAACAGCAGGCCCGGGTGGCCCGGGCGGGCGCGAAGGTGGCCGACCTGATCACCGGCCTGCGCCCGCTGCACGGCTTCGGCGGCAACCACGCGGCCTTCCGGTCCTACCGGAGGGTCAGCACGGAGGCCAAGCACCAGGCGATCACCGTGGCCGGGGTGAACGGCGCCTACGCGGGAACCGCGACGGCCCTCAACGCGGCGCTCGCCGCCGCCGTGACCCTGACGGCCGGCTGGCTGGCCTTCGACGGCCGGATCAACGTCGGGGAGCTCGTCATGGCCGTGGGCCTCGCCCAGTTCATCATGGAACCGCTGAAGCTGTTCTCGGACATGCCCAAGTACGTGATGACGGCCCGCGCGTCGGCCGAGCGGATGGCACTGGTGCTGGTCGCGCCCCCGGTGGCGGCCCACGGCGCGGAGCGCCCGGCCGCCGGCGGCGACCTGGAGATCGACTGCGTCCGGTACGGGGCCCTGCGCGCCCTGAAGTTCCAGGTGCCGGCGGGCGAGTTCGTCGCGATCGCCGCCTACCAGCCGCGCGCGGCGGCCGACCTGGCCGCGATCCTGGCCGTGCGGGTCCCGCCGCACGAGTACGAGGGAGCGGTGCGGGTCGGCGGGGAGGAGCTCGCCGCCCTGTCGGTCGAGGCGGTCCGTGAGCACATGCTGGTCAACCCGTACGACGGGGAGATCTTCGCGGGCACCCTCCGCACGAACATCGACCCGTCCGGCACCAGCCGCACGGTCGCCGAGGCCGTCGAGGCGTCCCTGCTGACCGACGTCGTCGCCCTCCACCGCGAAGGACTCGACCGCGGCGTCCGCGACCGCGGCGCGAACCTCTCGGGCGGACAGCGCCAACGGCTGTCCCTGGCCCGCGCCCTCGCCGCCGACTCCGACATCCTCGTCCTGCACGACCCGACCACGGCCGTCGACGCGGTCACCGAGCAGCTCGTCGCACGCAACATCGCGAAGCTGCGCCGGGGCCGCACCACCGTCGTGATCACCAGCAGCCCGGCCCTCCTGGACGCCGCCGACCGGGTGCTTGTCCTGGACGACGGGGTCATCACGGCGGAGGACACCCACCGCAACCTCCTTGCCGCGGACGCGGAGTACGGCCTGGCGGTGGCCCGCTGACCCGTCGCCCCGCCGGGCCGGGCAGGTCCGGCAGGTGCGGCAGGTCCGGAAGCGGCGGTTCAGCCGAGCGCCCAGGCCACGTCCCGGAGCAGGGCCTGGCGCCAGCCCGCCCGGTCGTGGGCCGACGCCGACCGTGAGGCCCGCACGGTCGCTCCGGCCCGCTCGGTCAGGGTCTCGACCAGCGCGCAGTGGGGCAGCATCCGCGTCTCGTGCTCCCCCACGTCGAAGGCGATCCGCAGACCGGACAGGTCGGGGCGGCGCTCCCGCAGACAGGCGGCGACGGTACCGCCGACCGGGCCGCCCAGGGGGTCCGCCGACACGACCGCGCCGGGTGTCCACCACAGCGACGCAGACTGGCAGGCGACCCGGGACACCAGCTCCGGGAACTCCAGCGCCGCGTACACCGCGCTCAGCCCGCCGAGACTCTGCCCGGCGACCACCAGCCGGTCCTGGTCCGCGGGCACACCGGACTGCGCGACCAGCGGCAGCAGTTCGTCGCGGACCGCCTCCCACAGATCCGGCCGGCACCCGAACTCGGCCTCCCGGTCCTTCGACGGCAGGAAGACGAGGGTGACGGGAGGCATCTCGCCACTGGCGACGGCGGAGTCGAAGGCGGTCGCCGCCGGGTGCAGGTACAGCCAGTCGTCCCCGTCGAGGAGCAGCACCACGGGTCCGCCGCCGCCCGCCGGGTGGATCCGTACGGTCCGCCGCCCGCCGAGCCGCTTGCTCGCCCAGCGGACCCGGGCCGGCGGGACGGGCAGCACGTCGTCGGCGCGGAGGGCGGGCCAGTGCGGTTGGGCCGGGGCGTCCGGGGTGGCGGCCAGGGACCGGTCGCCACCCGCCCCGACCGGGTTGAACGGGTCGGCGTACGCGGTGTCGCCCACGAGGAACCGGTAGGTCACCCGCAGCCGCACCGGCATGCGCACCTCCGCGTACCAGCAGTCCGTGTCGCCCCAGCGGCGCAGGGGGACGTCCGGCGACCAGCTCTCGAAGCCGATGCGGGCCGCGGAGCCCCGCCACAGGAACAGCGTCACCCAACCGCCGCCGCCGTCGGCCGGCACCGACGCGGGCGACCCCGCCGACGCCCAGAACACCTCGGAACCCGGTTCGCCGGGCAGCCCGAACGCGGCGAAGGGGTGCTCCTGCTCCACGGTCATGAACTCTCCTTGTGGAGGGCTTGGTCAGGTGCGCCTGAGTTTATGGCCCGCCCGCTGGACCCGGACGGGGAACGGGGCGTTGCCACAGCAGCGCTTCGGGCAGCAGGGGCGTGCGGGCCGCCGGGACGCGTTCCAGGACACCCCCCGCGAAGACGTCGTAGAGCGGCAGCGTCTCCAGATGGACGTAGCCGATGTGGCAGTCGCAGGTGGTCAGCGGGCACGGCCGGGGACCGAGCGCGGACCGGTAGGTGCCGTCGTAGAGGTTGCCCAGCTCGGCGCGGACGAAGTGGCAGCGGCGGACCGTCCCGTCGCCGTCCACCGAGATCACCGACTCGCCCGTGCGGCACGGCAGTCCGGCCGAGCGGTGCGGGTGCCGGCTGTACGGGAACAGCGGGTCGAGAGCGGTCCACGTGTCGGCCTCGGCGTCGGTGTAGGTGTGGCCGTCGGCGGCGTTCACCCACAGGTAGACGTGGGAGGGCAGCGCGGCGCGCAGCCTCCGGGCGTGTTCCAGGTTCTCGGGCAGGCCGACGATCCCGACGCTGTGGCGGATGCCCCGCTCGGCGAGGTCGCGCACCTTGGACAGGAAGCGGTCGTACGGAGTCTGCCCCGGGTGGTAGGTGCACCACAGGGCGAGCGTGGCCGGGTCCGCCTCCGCCAGCCAGTCCGTGCGGCAGCTGAGGTTGGTCTGGATGGCGACGCGGTCGACGTGCGGCTGGTGCGAGAGCTCGACGAGGGCGCGGCGGTACCAGGAACGGACCAGCCCCTCGCCCCACGGGGTGAACAGGAGGGAGAGCCGGTCCTCCCCGGTACGCGAGCGCGCCCAGCCGGTGAACCGTTCGAGGGCGGCCCGGTCGGCGCGCAGTTGGTCCGTGGTGTCGCGCCGCTTGGCGAACGGGCAGTACGGGCAGGCGTAGTCGCAGGAGGCGAGCGGGCCCCGGTAGAGCACGGTGAGGTCCACGGCGGCTACTTGGCCTCGTAGGCGGCCATCGCGGCCCGTACGGCCGGCGAGAACAGCTCGGGGCCGAGCGCGTCGGAGTGGGCCAGGCCCTCGGGGGACAGGCGCAGCAGCGGGCCCGCGCCGTCCTGGTCGAGCCAGCCGCGGGCGGCGAACGCGGCCAGTTCGGCGGGGAAGTCCTCGTGCGGCCCGGCGCCGAACCGCTCGCGGTAGTCGGCGACCGGCATGCCCTGCGCCTGGAGCAGCGACTGCAGGAGGTGGCGGCGGCGGGCCTCGTCGCCGTTGGTGGGACGGCCGTGGACGGCACGGGTGAAGTCGGCGGTGGCGGTGTAGTCGTCGATGATCCCGCGGATCTCGCCCATGTCGACCGCGTAGTCGAACGAGTAGTGCAGCGCGGAGGTGTAGGAACGGGCCCCGCAGCCCAGGCCGATCATGCCGTCGGTCTGGCAGGCGTGGTCGTCCGGTCCCCGGGGCGCCGTGCCGGCCAGCCGGAACATGCGCATCGACACCTGCTCGTAGCCGTGCGCGAGGAGGTGGTCGCGGCCTCTCCGGTAGAGGTCCAGGCGCTGCTCGTCCCAGGCCCGGTCGGTGAGGGCGGTGCGCCGGGCGAGCCCGGTGAGGGGGCGTACGTACAGGGGGTACAGGTACAGCTCCTCCGGACGCCAGGCCAGGGCGGCGTCCAGGGAGGTCCGCCAGGTGGCGGGGGTCTGGCCGTCGATGCCGTAGATGAGGTCGATGTTGAGGACCGGGACGCGGGCGTCGCGGATGCGGCCGAGCGCCGCCTCGACATCGGCGCGGCGCTGGGGGCGTACGGCGGCCCGGGCCTCCTCGGCGACGAAGCTCTGGACGCCGATGCTGACGCGGGTGGCGCCGCGCTCGGCGAGGACGGCCAGCCGGTCGGCGGTGGCGGTGGCCGGGGACGTCTCGACGGAGAGCGGGACGGCGCGCAGGTCGGCGCCCATCCGGTGCTCGGCGATGTCGCAGAGCCGTTCCAGTTCGGAGGCTGTCAGGAAGGTGGGCGTCCCGCCGCCGAAGGCGGCGTTGGCGAAGGTGACCGGGCCGTCGTCGCCGAGGGCGTCGCGGACGGCGGTGGCCTGGCGCTCCAGGGCGTCGAGGTAGCGGCCGGTGAGCCCGTCGGGGGCGCCGATGCGGGTGAAGAGGTTGCAGAAGCCGCAGCGGACCTCGCAGAAGGGTATGTGCAGGTAGAGGGAGAGGGCGTCCTTGCGTTCGCCCCGCCACAGGTCCCGCAGGAGGGGCGGGTCGGGCAGCGGCCGGTAGGCGGTCTTGTGGGGGTAGGCGTACACGTAGGCGGTGTACGGGCGGATCCCGGGCGGCGCGGTGGCCGCGATCGGGGCGGGCGCGAGGGCGGTCATGCGGACGGCTCCAGGAAGAAGTGGGCGTACGGCACGGTCCAGACGGCCTCGTGGGCGAGGCGGTGGCCGGTGTAGCCGTCGTCGCCGTAGGTGGTGCCGTGGTCGGAGCAGACGATGGCGAAGCAGCGGCGGCGGGAACTCATGGCGGTGAGGAGCCGGCCGATGTGCCGGTCGACGTATTCGAGGGCGGCCGCGTGGGTGGCGCGCGTGTCGCCCGCCTCGGCGGTGGCACCGGGCAGGTGGAACCAGTTGGGCTGGTGCAGCGCGGAGGCGTTGACGAAGAGGAACAGCCGCTGTTCGGCGGGGAGCGCGGCGACGACCTGTTCGGCCCGCTCGACCTGGGCCTCGAAGGAGGTGGGCGACGCGACGCCGAAGGCCGGTTCCCAGTGGCTCTCCTGGAACATGCCGGGGAGTACGCCGCCCAGCGCGCCCTGCTTGTTGAAGAAGCCGACGCCTCCGACACACACCGTGCGGTACCCGGCCGCGGCAAGGCCGGACACCAGGTCGGGGGTGTCGAAGACGTAGGTGCGGCCGGCGGTCGTCTCGCTGCCGGCGAAGCGGGCGGCGAACAGGCGCGGATGCGGGCCCGGCCGGGCGGGGGTGGGCAGGAAGCCGGCGAACATCGCCTGATGGGAGGCGTAGGTGAAGCTGCCGGGGGCGTGCGCCTCCTCCCAGACCCCCTGGGGCAGGTGCCGGGCCAGGTTCGGGATGCGCCCGGCGGCGGCCAGTTCGACGGCGACGTCGTGGCGCAGGGTGTCCAGGGTGAGCAGGAGCAGGTCGTCGCGGCCGACGATCTCGTTCATGTCGGGGAGCGGGAGCGCTGGGGTCTCAGGCGGGTGCACGGTGGTTCCTCGTGGGGTGGTGCTGTACGTGTCTTCGGACGGCGGCGGCCACCTGCGCGGCATAGGTGTCCCGGCCCTCGGCGCCACTGCCGGGCAGTCCGGTCAGGCCCGGCAGGAGGTCGCCGAAGGCGTTGACCTCGGCGACGGCGAACCGTCGCCAGCCGACGGCGGGCAGCAGGTCGACACCGACGCACAGGGTGCCCGGGAAGCAGGCCGCGGCCCGCTCGCAGGTCCGCAGTGCCTCGGTCCAGGCGGGGCCCGCGGCCCGGACCGCGGCGGCGAGGTCGCCGCGGCGGCCGCCGAGGTGGAGGTTGGTCATGGGCGTCCGGCTGGTGCGGACCACGGCGTGGGTGGCCCGCCCGGCCACGACGACGACGCGCAGGTCGGCCGCCCCGTCCCCGAGGGAGGCCTTGGGCCACCAGCGCTCGAGGTGGAGACCGTCGGGCGCGAGGGCGTCGACCAGCGCGGCGACCTCCGGCTCGCGCGTGAGGCGGCGTACCCGCAGGGAGTTGTGCAGGCGGCCGCCCTCCGCGCTCTCCACGGAGGTGGTCGCCCGGATCCGGCCCCCGGGGGCCGTCTCGACGGCGACGACACCGGAGGCGGAGGACCCGTGGGCGGGCTTCAGGAACACCCGCGGCATCGCGTGCGCGGCCATGAGGGCCCGGACGTCGTCCCAGCCGCGCACGGGAGCGCCGCCGCCGGAGGTCGGGGACCGCGGCACGGGGACCCCGGCGCGGGCGAGCGCCTCGTGGCACAGGCGCTTGTCGAAGAGGACCGCCAGTTCGGCGGGATCGTCGAGGCGCAGGCCTCCGGTCAGCGACCGGACGGCCGCCATGAAGGCGGCGTACCAGCGGGCGCCGCCCTCCACCCGGGTGGGGTCCCCGGCGCCGCGCAGCAGCCGGTCCACAGCGGCGTTCTCCCCCGGCGACTCGATCCGTACGATCTCGTCGTCGGCGAAGGCGGCGCCGCCCGCGCCGAGGACGTCCGTCCAGGGCACGACGCGCGGAGCGGGCAGCCCGGCATCGCGTACCGCCCCGGAGAACAGGGCGACACGCCGGTTCTCCGGGTTGCCGACGACCGCCCAGCGCGGCGGGGGTGCCTGGTCCGTCATGGCCCGCGCGCTACTCGCCGACGGCGACGTAGCGCCAGGTGCGGCCGTCGTACTCGTCCTCGTCGGCGCGGCCGCGGTCCAGGTCGAGGGTGACACCGGCACCGCCGAGGACCTCCTGGAGGCGCTCGCGCAGCGGCGCACCCAGGTAGTTGTGGTGCAGGTCGAGCTTGTTGAGGTGCGTCAGGGGCTGGCCGGCGAGCAGGGCGGCGCCGCCCTGGTCGGTGAGGACGCCCATGGACAGGTCGAAGGTCTCCAGGCGGGCGACGACCGGAGCGGACGCGGCGGCCGCGGCGATCTCGTCCTGGATGTCGCTGTTGCGCAGGCCCAGGTGACGCAGGCGCGGCAGCCGGTCGCCGTCGAGGATCGGCGCCACGTCGGTGACCGCCGCGTCCCCGCCATAGTTGCTCGTGCCGAGCCACAGGTCGAGGTGCTCCAGGGCGGGCAGGTCGCTGGCGGCGACACCGCGGACCGCCTCGGCGGGCATACCGCCGGTCTCCACGGTCAGGGAGCGCAGCCTGTGGTGCGTGAGGGCGGGGAAGACCAGCCCCGAGCCGCCGCGCACGCCGAACTCCTCCAGCTCCGGGAAGCCGTCGAGGAGCGGGCCGACGTCACCCTGGGTGATCCACGAGATCTCGCACTGCTCGGACTCCATGTCCCCGAGGAACAGCCCCCGCAGGGCGGGCAGGCGGGGGCGCGCTTCGAGGAGGGCGCTGATGATCTCCTCGGGCCCGCTCTCGTAGGCCTCCTCCCAGGAGCCGACGACGATCGCCCGGACCCGGGTGGTGTCGACCGCGGTGCCGAACCGGGCGAACGCCTCGGTCCAGCTCTCCTCGCTGTCGTAGCTGTCGCTGGAGATCCGCCACGCGACGGCGTCCGCGGCGGGCAGCCGGGTCGTCTCCGCGTCCTCGGGGGTCGGGAAGTCGAAGACGGGCAGCCCGCACGATTCCGTCAGGTGTCTCGGGTAACTCATGGGGTGCCCGCCGTTCCTCGCCTGTCGCGTCCGATGTGCTGCAAGTTGTACCAAGGGGCACCGACAGCGGCCGAGGCAGGGCGGGTGGAAGGCTGTTGTCAGACCCGCCCCCTACCTTCGGAGAAGAACGCGGCGCACCGGGCGGCGCGGGGGAAGGGGACACCCATGTACCGGCAGGGGGACGTGCTGATCGTGCCGCTCGACGCGTCGGCGGTGCCGCCGCACGCGGCCGACGCGGAGCACGAGCCGCGGGACGCGCGGGGCCGGATGGTCCTCGCGCTGGGGGAGGTCACCGGGCACGCGCACGCCGTGGTCGGACCCGGCCGACTCGTCCGCGAGCCGGGAGTCTTCGGCCCGCTGCTGCTGCATCTGCCGGACGGCGGGCGGGTGGTGCACGAGGAGCACGCGGCGATACCCCTGCCCAAGGGCTGGTACCGGGTCGTGCGGCAGCGGGAGTACCTGCCCGGAGCGGTACGGATCGTGGCGGACTGACGGCGTGGCGGACAGTGGGGGAGCGGGATCGTGTTGACGGACATCGACGTGTGGAGGGCGGCCGCGGCGGCCACCGGGCCGGCCGACCGCGCGGCTGCGGAAGCCGGGGTGCGCCTCGCCTACCGGGCCGCGGGCCTGGCGGAGCCGGAGCGGATCGTCTGGGCGGACTCGCCCCGGGCGGCGGCGCGCCTGCTCGTCGGGGACGGCGGGCCGTGCGGGCCGGCCGCGCGCGGGCGCGGCGTACGGGAGGCGGTGCGCAGCGCGCCGTGGGCGGCCGAGCGGGAGCGGACGCAGCGGCGGCTCGGCCCGCAGGGCTGGGGGCGGCACTGGAGCGCGACGGGCGGCCGCCTGTGGGAGCACACGGAACGCCTGGCGGAGCGGGTCCGCACCGGCCTCGTCGAGGAGTTGACGGCCGGAGCCGAGGCTCCGGCGGCCGAGGAGCGGCGGCTGCGCCTGCTGCTCCTGGACGCGGTGCTCGGGCAGCACGACGCGGCCTGGCTGTGCGCCTTCGACACACGGGAGGGCACCCCGCTGCACGGGCTCGGCGTCCTGGCCCGCTCGGCCGGCTGGTGGTGGCCCTACGAACGCCTCGCCGTGCTGTGCGAGCGGCCGGTGGAGCTGCACCGCGACGAGGCGGGCCGGCTGGACCGCGGGGACGGCCCGGCGCTGGCGTTCCCCGACGGGTTCGCGCTGCACGCGTGGCGGGGCATGCCCGTTCCGGCCGACTTCCTGGCGGGCCTCGGCACGCTGACGCCGGAGCGGATCCGGGAGGAGGAGAATACCGAACTGCGCCGGGTGATGCTGGAGTTCTACGGTTACGACCGCTACCTGCGGGAGTCGGGGGCCACCCCTGTGCACCGGGACGAGACGGGTCTCCTGTGGCGCATACCCATGCCGGGCGACGAGGCCGTCGCGATGGTGGAGGTCGTCAACTCGACGCCGGAGCCGGACGGCACCAGCCGCACCTACTGGCTGCGGGTACCGCCGACGACCCGCACGGCCCGCCAGGGCGTGGCCTGGACGTTCGGCCTCGGACCCGAGGCGTACGCACCACTTCGCGAGACCTGATCCAACACCGGCGGGAGAACGGTCCGGGAGTCCGCATGATGATCAGTCAGAAAAGGTTGCAGCAGGGGCAATCCGGGTGTGCGAGGCTAGGGAAATGACGTTCGAATTCGATGAGGAGTGGACGCGGGCGAAGGGAGAGGCCGTGATGCGCCTCGCCTCCGCCGGTCCGTCGCCCGCGCCGACTCCGCGACCGGGTCCCTCCCCGTCCGCCGGGGACCCGGACCTCGGCCTCGTGGACCGGCCCGTGCACTCCAAGGCGTCCGGCATCCGCACGGCGAACGCGCAGGCGCGGGGCCGGTCCACGCTCGACGACGCCGAAGCCGTGGGCAAGAGCCACTCCGGATGGGTGGCCGGTCCGGCGAGCAACGACTGCGTGGCCGGCTGGCAGCGCAGGCTGAGGGAGCTCGCGGACCTCGTCGACGACGCCGCCGACGCCCTGACCAAGGGGGCGAACGGCATCACTGCCGAGGACCAGGCGATAGCCGACCGCCTGCGCGCGGCCGGCGGCGTACTGGAGGACGCCTGATGGTCTCCGTACCCGAGCTGAAGCAGGCCGATCCGCAGAAGTGGCGGACCGCGGCCGACGACGCGGTGGCCGTGGCGAAGGAGTGCGACGGCCTCGCCACGTACGCGCGCCAGGACGTCGCCCGGACGGTCAGCCGGTGCTGGACCGGCGAGTCCGGCCGCGCCGCCACCGAACGGTTCGTGAAGCACGCCGACGACTACGAGACGTCCGGGCTGGCCCTGCGCGCGATGGCCAAGGTCTACGACGACCTGGCCGAGGCGATCGTGGGGGCGCAGCGGGACCTGAACAGCGCTCTGGACTACGCCCGCGCCCGCGACCTGAAAGTCGACGACAGCGGCCGGGTCCAGCTGTCGCGCCCGGTCATGGTCCCCGCGGGCAGCACCGAGCACCTCGAACCGGTCAACCACGCGCAGGGGATCATCGTCGACGCCCTGCGCAAGGCCACCCAGGCCGACGTGGACGCGGCGCGGGCCCTGCGCACGATCGAGGGCCTGACCGCCATCTCCGATCCGGCGCTGGCCAAGGAGGCCCTGACGCCGGGCTCCCCGCTCGCCGTCGCCCTGTCCCTCTCGGGCGGCACCGACGGCCTGCACCCGATCAATGTCTCCCCGGCCCAGTTCGCCGCGGTGAACCGGGCGGCGGCCGAGACGGGTATCAGCCGCAAGCTGCTGCTGGCGATCCTGTGGCAGGAACAGCAGTGGTACCAGAACTTCAGCCCCGGCCTGACCGGCCCGCTGGCCCAGGCGGGACGGATATTCGACTGGACGCTGCAGCAGTCCCTCAAGCCCGACAAGTCCCTCGGCATCACGCACATGAAGCCGGACACCGCGAGGGAGGTGATGCGGCAGAACCAGGAGGCGTTCACGCTTCAGGACGGGACGTTCCTCGGGAACCTCGGTGACTCGGAACTCACCAAGTACATCGAGGAGAACCCGGACGAGAACATCCGCATGAGCGCGTACCTCCTCAAGGACCTCCAGGAGAACCCCTACGGTGCGAGGACCGACAAGCAGCTCTTCACGCTGTACGCGGCGGACACCCCGGAGGTCCGGGAACTGAACGAGCAGTACGGCGACGAGTCGGGCAGCCGGGGCGGCGACATCAAGGTCCGCGGAGGGAACTGGGACAAGGTCGAGCCGCACCTGGACGACGCGATGGCCTGGTACGCGCTGACGGACGAGCAGCGGGCCACCGCTGTGCGGCAGCTGGAGTCGCAGACCCCGGCCGGCCACCACGTCTCCCTCGACCCTATCTACCATGAGGGCGGAGGACCGTACACCGGTACGGGAACCGGTCCCGCGGAGCCCGGCACCCCTTCCCCGAGCCCGGGCCCGGCACCCACACCGCCGAGGAGCGAATGACGCATGCGCACACGGAAGTCCGGCCCGCTGCTGCTGTGTCTCGTGCTGACACTGAGCGGATGCGGTCTGGTCGGCGGCGGTGACCGGGGTCCCAAGCCGTTGACGCCGATGCCGAGCGAGGTGCCGACCGGACCCGAGTACGCGACGGCCGAGGAGGTCGTCGCCGCTCTGGTGAAGGGCGGATTCGACTGCAGGACCACGCTGGTCAACCACTACGCGTACGGGTCGAACGCCACCTGCGAGGTGCAGCATCGCGGAACGACCGTCTACAACGAGATCAAGGTGCTGGACACGGCCCGGTTCAGCCGGGACGAGGTCGGAGACTCGATCGCGGTAGGGCGTCGGGCCTACCGGCACACCTTCGTCGCCGCCGGCAACTGGTTCATCTGGGTGCGGCCCGGCGTCTACGCCCACGACATGGCCGCGGCACTGCCGGGCTCCGTGGTGCTGGACCCGATCGTGGAGAAGTAGCCCGGGCTCAGGGCCGGTCGAGGTCGACGAAGGCGCGTCGGCCCGGGGTCACGAGCCGGGAGAGGAACATCCCGATGCCGGCCGAGCCGGTCGCGTAGTCGTGGGCGATCCGGTTGAGCCAGCGGCCGGGGAACGCGATGCCGTCCTCGTTCTCGACCCTGAACCACAGGATGGTCCCGGCGATGTCGCGGGCCCTGTCCCGGTACGCGCGCTCGCCGGTGGAGGAGTACATGTCCAGCATGAACTCGCCGATCCCGGCCATGCCCTCGAAGAGACCGGGGCTGTAGGTGTACTTGACGAAGGTGTCGTCCGCGACCCGTCGGGCGAGGTCGCCGTACCGCTCGATGCCGAGCAGGTCGCGGAACCGGACCAGCACGCTGCCGACGCCGGCGCCTCCGTGGATCCAGTACGGGTACACGACGGGGTCGTCCCGGACCCGCTGCCACTGCAGGCCGAGACCGCTCTCGCTCGCATGGGCCAGATCGAACTCCAGGGCGCGGACGGCGTAGGACCGGAAGCGGGCGTCGCCGGTCACCAGGTGCAGGTGGAGGAGGAAGAGGGCGATGCCGCTCGCTCCGTGGCCGTATCCGTAGTGCACGCTCGCGTCGCGGGCGGACGGCCAGTAGCAGGTGTCGCCCTCCTGCCGAGCGGTTCTGAGCAGTTCGTCCCCCGCCTGCACGGCACGGTCGAGGTAGACCTGCTTCCCCGTCCTCGCGTGGAAGCGCAGGGAGGCCAGTCCCCACCCGGCGATCCCGAGGAGCATGCCCGGTTCGTCGTACAGGAGCGGGGACGTGTGGAGCATCGCCATCACGGCCTCGCCCCTGTCCTCCCAGCCGAGATCGTGGAAGGCCCAGGCGATGCCGGCCAGCCCCACGTACAGCCCGGGCGGATAGGTGTCCGTGCCGAGGGGCCGCGACAGCATCCAGGAGGCCACCTCGGCGGGCAGTGCGGCGGCGCCGGACCCCTGGGCGCCCGCCGCGGAGCGGAGCAACAGGGCGGGGCCGCAGGCGCCGTAGGCCACGCTGAGCGGGTTCGTCGTGAAGACCGTGTAGTCGGCGGGCCAGAGGCGGTCGGTGCGCCGGACGTTGTGGGTGCGGAGCAGGGTGTCGGCGATGCCGCCGAGGGTCCGCCGTACTTCGGCGTCCGGGTGGGCCGGGGGACTGCCTCCGGCCGTGAGGGTGTCGTTCGTCAGGGGCTGCATGGGCGTCACCCGTCCTCCCAGTCCGCGAGCAGGGCCTTCGCCTCGTCCACCCTGCCGTCGGTCAGGCACGACACGACGGACCTCACCCGGACGGGGACACCCAGGGCGACGAGTTCGTCGAGGAAGAGGTCCTTCGCCAGGGGGTTGAGGGCGAAGAACGCGGTGGCGGGCACGACGCCGCTGTAGAGGAGCATGGCCGCGGCGTACCAGTCGTCGCAGGGGAGCAGCCTGTCGCGGGCGGCGCGGTCCGGGTGGATGAATCCGGGGGTGCCCCAGCGCGTGCCGTAGGCCAGCAGCGCCGCCTCGTCGTCCGCGTGGACCGCGCTCTCGAAGTCGATGAACCGCATCCGGAGCGTCTCGGTGTCGATCAGGATGTTGTTCGGCGACAGGTCGCCGAGGACCACTCCGCGTGCGTGCACCTCCTCGATCATGCGGATCAGGCGGCCGGCGACCTCCCGGAAACGGGGGACGAAACGTTCCACCCGCCCTTCCCGGCGGATGTACGGCGCGAGGATGACGTCGTCCTGTGCCCAGAAGTCGTGGAAGGCGATGCCTTCCACACGCTCCTCGACCAGGAAGGTGTGCTCCCATTCCCGGAAGAGGTCGACCGGCCGCGGTACGAAGTCCAGGCCTTCCAGCCGCCGCAGTACGGCGTACTCGTGGCGCAGCATGTCGACGGAGTCGACCGTACGGTCCCCGGCCGTCCAGCAGTTGGTGAGACGCCGGGCCTCCTTCACGACGACGGGCCCGCCCGTGACGTCGTCCGTGCCGTGGTAGACGCCGCCGGCGTTGGAGAACGTCAGGGCGCCCTCGATGCGGTAGCGGCCGTTCAGGAGGGGGGCCGCCGGTTCTCCGGCGGACCGCGCCGCGGGGTCCTGCGCCGGTTCCCCGGCGAAGGGGTCGCGGACCCAGGAGGGCAGCCGGAAGCAGGGCAGCCGCTCGTCGGCCACGTACGCGCCGTCGGGGGCGACCAGGAAGGTGCTCTGCGTGCCGTCGATGTTGAGCCGCCGCGGCGGCCGGAAGCCCCCGTACCGGTAGAAGAGGACCTTGCTGTCCCGGTAGCGGCGGTCCGACAGGACGTACGGTCCCTCGACCGCCTCGTCGGCCGTTCGCCGGTACAGGGTCTCGATCAGCCCGACGAAGACGTCCTCGTCGGGCGGGTAGATCGTCATGAACTTGCCCGAGAAGCCGCGTTCCTGGGTCTTGGAGTTGATCACGCCCAGCATCACCGGGTCGGCGGCCGCCTTGAACTCCACGCCGTTCTCCACGCAGACGGGTACGACGAGATCGAACAGCCGGAAGGTGTGCGCGGGGGCGGAGGAGACGTGGATCTTGAAGCCCTGGGTGGGCGGCGGGGCCGTCCGCGGGTCGGCTCCCGCGGCCATCCGGGCGTGCAGCCAGACGTCACCGCGTTCCAGGGCCCAGGTGTCCGGCAGCAGCCGTCGCAGGGCGTCGCGGTACTCAGGGGTGATGGCCCGGCGGGACAGCGGTTCGTAGTGCAGGGTGTCGACGAGACCGAAGAGGTGGTGGGCGGCCATCGCCGCCTGGCGTTCCACGGGTGCTCATCCGCCGGGGCGGGGAAGGCGGCCCCGGCGGACGTGCGGTCCTTCCGGAATCACATCTCCACCGTTGCGTGGGGGCCGCAGGCCACGCTGTAGGTGCTGCAGCCGACCGACTGGGTGCTGTGGAAGCCGGCGATCGCGGCGCCGCCACCCTGGCCGGCCCGCAGCTCCTGCAGGCCCAGCACGCGATCCACGTCGGCGACGGCCCGTTCCAGGTTCGCCCTCGCGGTCACCGCTCCGGGCGAGACGTTCTTCTTCCTGCCTTGCTTGCCGGCCATGAGCTCCTCCTGTCGCTGGAAACGTGCTGCCAGGTAAACGGCATCCCGGGTGCGCTGCCCGTGGACGGCGCGTCCCCGCCCCTGCCGGGGCCGCCGCCCGACGAACCCGACCTGCGTAAACGCCGGCCCCGTCGCCCCGGGGGTGATGTAAGCCGAACGGGTGAGTCCCCCTGAGTTAAATGTCCAAATTTGATGCGTTTTCGCGCGTGAAGCGGGCCACTCTCCGCAACGTTTTGCGCATGGGTTTGGAGGGTCGGGGCAGGCGGCCGGATCACGTCGGTCTGACCGACAGGGGGACTCGAAGCACGAAAGGCAATACGTACCGTGACGGCAGCACAACAGACCATCCACGTGGGCGGAGAGTGGCGCGCAGCCCTGTCCGGGGCCACGCGCCAGATCATCGACCCCGTCGACGCGACCCCTTTCGAGGTCGTGGCGGAGGGCGGTGCCCTCGACACCGACGACGCCGTGGCCGCCGCGCGAGCCGCGTTCGACCACGGCGCCTGGCCGCGCACGCCCGTCGTCGAGCGTGCCGCCCTGCTGCGGCGGGTCGCCGGCCTCCTGGAGCGCGACCGCGAGCGGATCGGCGCCCTGGAGAGCCGGGACGCGGGCAAGACGCTGGAGGAGGGCCGCGTCGACGTCGACTGCGTCCGCGACGCCTTCCGCTACTTCGCCGACCTCGTGGAGAACGAGAGCGGCGGCCGGGCCGTCGACGCCGGCTCCGAAGAGATCCGCAGCGTCGTCGTGCAGGAGCCGGTCGGGGTCTGCGCCCTGATCACGCCGTGGAACTATCCGCTGCTCCAGGCCAGCTGGAAGATCGCACCCGCGCTCGCCGCCGGCAACACCTTCGTGATCAAGCCCAGCGAGATCACCCCGCTCACCACCGTCGTACTGATCGAGCTGCTCCTGGAGGCCGGGCTCCCGCTCGGCGCGGCCAACATCGTGACCGGCCCCGGCGACACCGTCGGCGCCCGGCTCGCCGAGCACCCCGACGTGGACCTCATCTCCTTCACCGGCGGCCTGGTCAGCGGCACCAAGGTCGCCCGGGCGGCCGCCGACAGCGTGAAGAAGGTCGCCCTCGAACTCGGCGGCAAGAACCCCAATGTCGTCTTCGCCGACGCGTGCCTGACGTCCGACGGTTTCGACACCGCCGTCGACCAGGCCCTCAACGCCGCCTTCATCCACAGCGGCCAGGTCTGCTCCGCCGGCTCCCGGCTGATCATCGAGGAGCCGCTGCGCGACCGCTTCGTCGCCGAACTGGCCCGCCGGGCCGACCTGATCCGGCTCGGACGCGGCACCGACGCGGGTGTCGAGTGCGGTCCGCTGGTCTCCGCGGCCCAGCTGGCCCGGACCGAGGCCTACGTGGCCTCCGCCCTCGCCGAGGGAGCGGTCCTGCGCGCGGGCGGCGGGAAGCCGGACGGTCCCGGCTACTTCTTCCGCCCCACGGTCCTCGACCGCTGCCACCGCGGCATGCGCGTCGTCCGCGAAGAGGTCTTCGGCCCCGTGCTCACCGTGGAGACCTTCCGCACGGAGGAGGAGGCCGTCGCCCTCGCCAACGACACCGAGTACGGCCTCGCCGGAGCGGTGTGGACCTCCGACGGACAACGGGCCCGGCGGGTCGCCGGCCTGCTGCGCCACGGCACCGTCTGGATCAACGACTTCCACCCCTACCTGCCCCAGGCGGAATGGGGCGGCTTCGGGAAGTCCGGCATCGGCCGTGAACTGGGCCCCGGCGGACTCGCCGAATACCGCGAGGCCAAGCACATCTACCAGAACCTCGCTCCGCGCCCCGTGCGCTGGTTCGCGGGCACGACGGCGAAGGGCCGGGCATGAACGACCAGCACGTGTACGACTACGTCGTCGTCGGCGGCGGCACCGCCGGCTCCGTGATCGCCTCCCGGCTGACCGAGGACCCGGACGTCAGCGTCGCCGTCATCGAGGGCGGCCCCAGCGACGTCGGCCGCGACGACGTCCTCACCCTGCGCCGCTGGATGGGCCTGCTCGGCGGGGAACTCGACTACGACTACCCCACCACCGAGCAGCCCCGCGGCAACTCGCACATCCGCCACAGCCGTGCGCGGGTGCTGGGCGGCTGTTCCTCGCACAACACCCTCATCGCCTTCAAGCCGCTTCCCTCCGACTGGGACGAGTGGGCCGGGGCCGGGGCCGACGGGTGGGACGCGAAGGCGATGGATCCCTACTTCGCCCGCCTGCGCAACAACATCGTCCCCGTCGACGAGAAGGACCGGAACGCCATCGCCCGGGACTTCGTGGACGCGGCGCAGACCGCGCTCGGCGTGCCGCGCGTCGAGGGCTTCAACCGGCGCCCCTTCGACGAAGGGGCCGGCTTCTTCGACCTCGCCTACCACCCGGAGGACAACAAGCGGTCGTCCGCCTCGGTCGCCTACCTGCACCCGTTCCTGGACCGGCCGAACCTGCACATCGCCCTGGAGACCTGGGCGTTCCGGCTGGAACTGGAGGGCACCCGCGCCACCGGCGTGCACATCCGCACCAAGGAGGGCGCGGAGCACGTCGTACGTGCCCGGCGCGAGGTCCTGGTGTGCGCCGGGGCCGTGGACACCCCGCGCCTCCTCCTGCACTCCGGCATCGGGCCGCGCGCCGACCTGGAGAAGCTCGGCATCCCCGTCGTGCACGACCTGCCGGGCGTCGGGGAGAACCTGCTCGACCACCCCGAGTCGGTCATCGTGTGGGAGACGCACGGGCCGATCCCGGAGAACTCCGCGATGGACTCCGACGCCGGGCTGTTCGTCCGCCGGGACCCGGCCTCCGAGGGCCCGGACCTGATGTTCCACTTCTACCAGATCCCCTTCACCGACAACCCCGAGCGCCTGGGCTACGAACGGCCCGCGCACGGCGTGTCGATGACCCCGAACATCCCCAAGCCGCGCAGCCGCGGCCGGCTCTACCTGACCAGCGCCGACCCCCGGGTCAAGCCCGCACTCGACTTCCGGTACTTCACCGACGAGGACGACTACGACGGCCGGACCCTCGTCGACGGCATCCGCATCGCCCGGCGGATCGCGGCGAGCGAACCGCTGGCCGGCTGGCTCAAGCGCGAGGTGTGCCCGGGCCCCGAGGTGACCTCCGACGAGGAACTCAGCGCCTACGCACGCCAGGTCGCGCACACCGTCTACCACCCGGCCGGCACCTGCCGGATGGGAGCCGCCGACGACGAACTCGCCGTCGTCGCACCCGACCTGAGGATCCGGGGCCTCGACGGCATCCGGATCGCCGACGCGTCCGTCTTCCCCACCATGACCGCCGTCAACCCCATGATCGGCGTGCTCATGGTCGGCGAGAAATGCGCCGATCTGCTGGGAGGAACCACCCGATGAACACTCCGCCGCACACCACGATTCCGCCGCAGCCCGCTGCGCAGAGCCTCTTCTCCGTACGCGACCTGTGGAAGGTCTTCGGCCCGAAGGCCGACCGCGTGCCCGCCGACCGGGAGCTCGCCCTCCTCGACGCCGCCGAGCTGCGCGAACGCACCGGCTGCACCGCCGCCGTCCGCGACGTCTCCTTCGACGTCCGCAAGGGCGAGGTCTTCGTCGTCATGGGCCTGTCGGGCTCGGGCAAGTCCACGCTCGTACGCTGCCTCACCCGGCTCATCGAACCGACCTCCGGCACGATCTCCATCGACGGCGAGGACGTGCTGTCCATGGACACCGGCCGGCTCCGCGAGCTGCGCCGGCACCGGGCCGCCATGGTCTTCCAGCACTTCGGGCTGCTCCCGCACCGGACGGTGCTGGACAACGTCGCCTACGGGCTGGAGATCCAGGGCGTGGGACGCGGCGAACGGCGCGAGCGAGCGGCGGAGTTCGTCACCAAGGTCGGCCTGGACGGCATGGAGCACCGCAGGCCGAGCCAGTTGTCCGGCGGCCAGCAGCAGCGCGTGGGCCTCGCCCGCGCCCTCGCCGTGGACCCCGAGGTCCTCCTGTTCGACGAGCCGTTCAGCGCCCTGGACCCCCTCATCCGCCGCGACATGCAGGAGGAGGTCGTGCGCCTGCACCAGGAGGAGGGACGCACGATGGTCTTCATCACCCACGACCTGAGCGAGGCACTGAAGCTCGGCGACCGCATCGCGCTGATGCGCGACGGCCGGATCGTGCAGCTCGGCACCCCCGAGGAGATCGTCGGCGCCCCCGCCGACGACTACGTCAGGGACTTCGTCCGGGACGTGCCGCGCGAGCAGGTGCTGACCGTGCGCTCGGCGATGCGCCCCGCGCGCGCCGAGGAGTCCGAGACCGGCCCCGCGCTCGCGCCGAGCGCCACCGTCCACGAGGCCATCGAGGCCGTCGCCCGGACGGGCGAGAACGCACGGGTCGTCGAGGACGGCCGGTGCCTGGGCGTGGTCGACCACGCGGGACTCCTCGGAGTCGTCGCCGGGGTACCGGCCGCCACGGGAAAGGCGGTGGCCTGATGTACTCCCATACGACCTGGCCGCCGCCGTGCGGCACGACCGGCGGCCGCGCCCGTGCCTGTTGTGCCGGTACCGCGCGCGCCACCGCCGGGCGGTGGGGCCGATGACCGCCACCGTCACCCCCGCCCCTCCCAGCCCCACGACCACGCCCGGGCCCACGCCCCCCACCGGCACCGGAACCGGTGTGCTGCGCGCGCTGACGCGCCACCGCGGCCGGCTCGTCGTCGCCTGCGCGGCCGTCGCACTCTTCCTCTGCTCCCTGTTCCTGGGCACCGGCGACTGGCCGGCGTCGCTGTCCGTCGACCTGTCCGGACCGCTGGGGCACGCCAGCGACTGGATCATCGACAACCGCGACGGCCACCCGCTCTTCCTCTACTTCCTCGGACACGTCAGCAACATCGTCGTCGTGTCCGTCCGCGCCGTGTACCTGGTGCTGCTCGCCCTCGGCTGGGCCGGCGTCACCACCGCCGCCGCACTGGTCGCCTGGCGCGTCGCCGGAGTCCGGCTCGCGCTGACCTCCCTCGCCGCCTTCGCCGTGTGCGGGCTGCTCGGCATGTGGGTGCCCACCATGCAGACGCTCGCCCTGATGGTGGTCGCCGTCGCCGCGTCCGTGCTGCTCGGCGGCCTCCTGGGGCTCGCCGCCGGCCTGTCGGACCGTATGCACCGGATCCTGCGGCCCGTGCTGGACACCATGCAGGTGCTGCCGGCCTTCGCGTACCTGCTGCCCGTCGTCCTCGTCTTCGGCATCGGCGTCCCCGCGGCCGTCCTCGCCACCGTCGTCTACGCGGCCCCGCCCATGGCCCGGCTCACCGCGCTCGGGCTGCGCGACGCCGACGCCGGCGTCGTGGAGGCCGCCACCTCCCTCGGCGCCACCGGCAGGCAGCGGCTGCTCACCGCCCGGCTGCCGCTGGCCCGCAAGGAACTGCTGCTCGGCGTCAACCAGTCGATCATGATGGCGCTCGGCATGGCCGTGATCGCGTCCGTCATCGGCGCGGGAGGCCTCGGCGACCGCGTCTACCAGGCGCTGGCCTCCGTCGACGTCGGCGCCGCGCTCGCCGCCGGCGTACCGATCGTGCTGCTCGCCGTCGTCCTGGACCGGGTCACCGCCGCCGCGGGGGAGCGGATCGGCGAAACCCCGGCCGGCCGGTCCGGCCTCGGCTGGGCCGTCGCCGCCGTCGCGACCGCCGCCGTCGCCCTCGCGGGCCGTCTGTCCGACCGGCTCTCCTGGCCCGACGGGTGGACGCTGGACATCGCCGAGCCCGTCAACAAGGCGGTCGACTGGATGACCGCCCACCTGTACTCCGGCGTCCCCGTCGTCGGCGGCACCGCCGACTGGGCCGGGCGCTTCACCACCTGGGTCCTCAACCCCCTGCGCGACGGCCTGCAGTGGCTGCCCTGGTGGGCGGTCCTGCTGACCATCGGCGTACTCGCCCTGCTCATCGGCACCTGGCGCACCGCCGCCACCGCCGTCCTGGCGATGGCCGCGATCGGCGTCCTCGGCGTCTGGGACCCGGCGCTCGACACCCTCTCCCAGGTGCTGGCCGCCGTCGCCGTGACCCTGCTGCTCGGCTTCGCACTCGGTGTAGCGGCGGCCCGCAGCACCCGCCTGGGGCACGCGCTGCGCCCGGTCCTCGACGTCTTCCAGACCATGCCGCAGTTCGTGTACCTGATTCCCGTCGTCGCCCTCTTCGGCGTGGGCCGCGCCCCGGCCGTCGCGGCCGCCGTCGTCTACGCGCTGCCCGCGGTGGTGCGGATCACGGCCCAGGGCGTGCGCGCGGTGGACGCGGCCGCGCTGGAGTCCTCGCGCTCGATGGGCGCGACCGGGCGGCAGCAGCTCTTCCAGGTCCAGCTGCCCCTGGCCCGGCCGGCGCTGCTGCTGGCCGTCAACCAGGGCGTGGTGCTGGTCCTCGCCGTGGTCGTCATCGGCGGCCTCGTGGGCGGCGGGGCGCTCGGCTACGACGCCGTCTTCGGCCTCGCCCAGGGCGACCTGGCGACCGGTCTGGTCGCCGGCGCGGCGATCGTCTGCCTCGGCCTGGTGCTCGACCGCGTCACCCAGCCGACACGACGCCACGACCTCGCCGGAAAGGGGGCCTGACATGGCTCGCACACGACGCACACCCCTCGCCGCACTCGCGGCC
Source organism: Streptomyces spororaveus (assembly GCF_016755875.1). Taxonomy (NCBI): domain Bacteria; kingdom Bacillati; phylum Actinomycetota; class Actinomycetes; order Kitasatosporales; family Streptomycetaceae; genus Streptomyces; species Streptomyces spororaveus. The sequence goes on from NZ_BNED01000005.1 coordinate 7,284,666, forward strand.
GCGACCGCCGTCGCCCTGACGGCCCTCACCGGCTGCGGCGCCGCCGACATGACCCGCCAGGCCTCCCCCTACGCCGACGCGAAGGGCTCCCGCACCGTGACGCTGTCCGTGCAGTCGTGGGTCGGCGCGCAGGCCAACGTCGCGGTCGCCCAGTACCTGCTGGAGCACGAGCTCGGCTACCGCGTGGACACCGTCCAGATCGACGAGGTGCCCGCCTGGGACGCGCTCAGCCAGGGCCGCGTGGACGCCATCCTGGAGGACTGGGGCCACCCGGAGCAGGAGAAGCGGTACGTCGAGGACAAGGCGACGATCGCGCGGGGCGGCGACCTCGGGGTGACCGGCCACATCGGCTGGTTCGTGCCGACGTACTTCGCCGAGGAACACCCGGACGTCACCGACTGGAAGAACCTGAACAAGTACGCCGACCAGTTCCGCACCGCGGAGAGCGGCGGCAAGGGCCAGCTGCTGGACGGCTCCCCGTCCTACGTGACGAACGACAAGGCACTCGTGAAGAACCTGGACCTCGACTACCAGGTCGTGTTCGCGGGATCCGAAGCTGCACAGATCACCCAGATCAGGCAGTTCGCCAAGGAGAAGAAGCCGTTCCTGAGCTACTGGTACAAGCCCCAGTGGCTGTTCGAGAAGGTCCCGATGACGGAGGTGAAACTGCCCGCCTACGAGGAGGGCTGCGACGCCGATCCGCAGAAGGTGGCCTGCGCGTACCCGCACACGCCGCTGCAGAAGTTCCTCAACGCCCGCTTCGCGTCCCGCGGAGGCGACGCCGCGGCCTTCCTGAAGAAGTTCCGGTGGACGACCGAGATGCAGAACGACGTCGCCCTGATGATCGCCGAGGAGAAGCTGTCGCCACAGGAGGCGGCGGGCCGCTGGGCGAAGGAGAACGAGGCCACCTGGCGGTCATGGCTCCCGTCCTGACACACGGCCTAACGGGAGAGGGCCGCGAGACCGGCGAGCAGGTGGGCGGACTCGGGGTGGAGGAAGTCGGAGTGCGCCCCGGCCGGTGCGAGCCGGGTCGCCCGGCCTCCCCGGAACCGCCAGCCCGCGTCGATGTTGACGATGCGGTGGTCGAGGAGCCCGCGCGTGTACGGCTCGTCGACGGTGAGCAGCCGCGTGGAGTACGGGGCCACCGGTGCGGCGCCCGCCCCGGAGTGGCCGATGCCGGGAGCCCCTTCCGCCCGCAGGTGCCAGAAGCCGGTGGCGCGGTCCCACCGGGAGTGGGTCAGGGCGAGCGGTCCGCGCAGGGGCGCGGCGGGCCGGACGCCGGTCGCGAACAGCTCGGGGAACATGGTGTCGAAGCTGTCGCGCGGCGCCGCCATCTGGAAGACGAGCGCGCTGTCCACCGTGAACGGCCGCCGCGGGTCGACCGGGTGGGACCAGCCGAGCACGCGCGGCTGCTGCGGCGACTCGGCCGCCCACTGGACGGCCTCGCACAGGAACCGCCCCCCGAAGGAATGCCCGAGCAGGTGCATGTACTGCCCGTTGCGGTTCCGCAGCACGGCCGGGTCGCCGGGGTCCGTCCGATGGGTGTCCAGATAGCCCAGCAGGTGCCCCAGGACGTGCGCCGCCTGTCCCGTTCCCGGCGCGCTCATCGCATGGGCACGCTCCCGGATGCGCCGGTAGCCGCGGAGGCCGGGCAGGCTGGAGGACGGCCAGCACACGACCACGCACCACGGGCGGTACCCGCCTTCGAGTCCGGCGTACAGGTCCGGACGCGCGGTGGCCAGCTCCCGGGCCTCGCGCAGCAGCCGGGCCGCACTGCGCACGGCCACATCCGGAGAGGTCTGCCACCCGTGCACGTACACGTACAGGTCCGTCGCCTCCTCCGGGATGCGCAGCTCGCGGGCGAGATGCTCGGCCAGCCGGTCGGGGCGGACGGGCGCGGAGGACCCGGGCGAGCGGAGCCTGCCCTTCTCGTCCAGGTGGACCACCGTGGGCGTCGTCGTCGCCCTGCCACCGAGGCCCGGCCGGCCGGCAGTTCGCAGGAGTGGCTTCACAGGGTCTGCTCCAGTCTGCTGTCGATGCCGCAGTACACCGAGTACGCCAGCCCCAGAGGATTGTGGAACCGGTGGACGTACGAGCGGACCAGCCCCATCGCGATCTCGCCCGCCGTGCTGTCGCCGCTGAGGTAGCGCCCCAGGAACTCCAGCGCGTATTCGGATGCGAAGAGCTGGGGTATGTCGAACTGCGGCCCGATCACCCCGTCCGCTCCCAGGTTGACCAGCGCCGCTCCGAGATGCTTGATCCCGGGCTCAGGAGCCGTCTGACCCGTGTAACAGGCGTTGAGCAGGACGAAAGGCCGGAAGAGCGCGTCGCCGGAGCTCGTGTGCCGACGGCGCTTGCGCAGGACGAGCTCGGCGTCGATGGGCTGGCTGTCGGTCAGCTTGACGGCCAGATGGGGGTACGGCGATCCGTTCTCGACGAGTGCGCCGTGACACCAGAAGTACATGACGTCGTCGTCCAGCACCGGGGCGGCGAGATCGTCCAACAGCTCCTCGGACTCGGTCCGCACGGTGAGCTGGGAGCGCTCCTCCAGCATCTTGCGTACCTCCGGTGCCCGGCCGACGGCGTCGAGCGCGACGTCGGTGTTGAGGCTGGTGACCGGCGTCGTACGGGCCAGCACCTCCCGCTGGGTGTGGGGGAAGGCATGCGCACCGGTCTGCTCGATCTGGTGCCGGTACCCGAGGAACCCGTGCAGGAGCGGAGCGCCGTCGGGCGGCACGACGGCCAGCATCGGCCACGGCAGGTGCAGGTCCGAGTCGAACGAGATGCGCAGCCCCTCCTCGCGGGCGAGCATGTCCATCAGGAAGGTCCGCAACCCGGTCATGGGCGCGTCCGCACCTTGCAGCAGGCGTTCCAGGAAGTGCTGCCCCTCGTCGGCGAGATCCTCCGTCAGCCGGCGGGAGAAGTCGGCGTGCGCCGAGAGGTCCACCTCGTCGCTGAAGGGATGACCACCCAGCGGCATCCCGTCCGCGTCCCGGGGCTGGTAGTGCACCAGCCGTCTGCTCCATTCGGTGCGGAGCCGGGCCGCCGCCTGCAGGAGCTCGCTCGCGGAGATGTTGAGGTAAGCGTTCTGGATGCCCCACTGCGGAGTACGCCGGGTGGTGACGAAGGCCGACAGGTGCAGCCGGTCCGTACTGTGATGGCGGAGCATCACCACGAGATCGAGGGGCTGCTTCGCGCGGATCGGGCTGCCGGGAGACTGCTGTCGCGGAGGCAGCGCCGTGAAATCGAGCGAAGGGTTGTGGATGACGTCCACCGTGAGCTGCTTGACCACCTGCTCAATTCCTCCTGGTGCCCGGAACGTAGGAGGCGGGGCCGGAGCGGGCATCGTCCGTCACCTCGATGCTGCTCTCGACGTCCTGTAACACGACGCCCATGTCCCGGTCGTACACGGTCAGGCGCAGCCGGTGCTCGCCGGGCTCGGACGCCGTGAACACCAGCACCGGGGGCCGGCTGCCCGACGCGTACTCGGCGACCTGGGGCTCCACGGTGGCGGCCGAGCGCGTCGCGGCCACCAGGAGCAGCGGAGGCAGGGGCGGAGCCGTCGGCGGACTGTCCTGTTCCGACGCCGGACCGTCCTGCTCCGACGGCTCCGCGGCCCGCTGTCCCTCCGCACCGGAGGGTCCGGGCGGCCCGGTGTCCGGATCGCCGTCGCCGGAACGCTCCAGGCGGACCTCCACCTCGACCGGCTCCGCGACGTTCACCTCGTCCGCCAGGAGCCTCAGCCGAACCGTCCACGCGGGGTAGGCCGCCGCGAGCCGCTCCCGGACCTCCTGGACCCGGGGGTGCTCCTGTCCCAGCACCCGCCCCCAGTCGGCCGCGAGGCGCGCGCCGACGACGGGACCGTCACCGGTACCGGCGGCCGCACGGGCGAAGTAGGCGCCCGTACGGCTCTCCAGGGTGTCGGGGTGGTTCGGCCCGAGGACCTGCCCGCGCCCGGAGGCGACCGCCGTGAGGAGCGCCACCTCCCGCTGCCGGTCTCCCACCTCTCCGTACGCCCTGGCGAGCGCGTCGACGGCGGTGGGATGGCTGAGGTCCTGAATGTGCTCAAGACAGGCGATCACGGTCGCCAGCGCGTCCTGGCCCGTCGAGTGGGCCCGGGCGACACCGTCCGGTGTAGCGGGAAGGCCGAGGCCGAGGATCCTCGAACGGTCGGCGATCACGGTCTCGAAGAGGGGGATCGCGCGGCCTGCTTCGCCGGCCAGCAGCAGGACGTAGGCGAGCAGTTCGCGGCTCGAGAGCGTATGCGCGTGGTCGTCACCCAGGATCCGGGCGTGGTCGGCCACCAACTGCTCGCACAGGGAAACGGAGTGGTCCGGGGACCGGCCCGGCAGCGAGAGCAGGATCAGGGCGAGAGCACTGCGGAAGTGGAGGGTGCCGTTGTGGTCGGGGCCGTGCACCCGGAGGGCGTCCTTGGTCAACTCCTCGTACAGGGCGGCCGCACGAGTCCGGTCCCCGGCGTCACGGCAGGCCAGCGCGAGGTCGGCACGACTCATGAACGTGTCGAAATGGTCCGGCCCATGAAGCCGGGTCCGGTCCGCGACCAGAACCTGCATCTCCCGTACCGCCGTCGCGTACTGACCCACCGTCCGGCGCGTGATCGCCAGTCCCCGCCGGCACCCCAGGGTGTCGACGTGGTCCGCGCCCTGCACCCGTACGACGTCCGCCAGCAGTTCCACGTACGACTTGAGCGCCTCCCGGTACCGACCGGCACGGCGGAGGGAGAAGGCCAGCCGCTTCCGTGTGGTCAGGGTGTCGGGGTGGTCCGCGCCGAGGGATCCCAGGCGGTGGGCGAGCAGTCCTTCGTACAGCGCGAGACAACGCTGGTGGGAGCCCGCCAGGCGGTAGGCGTCCGCCAGCAGCCCCCGTCGTTCGAGCGTGACGGGGTGGTCGGCGCCGTGTACCCGGAGGGAGTCGTCGAGCAGCGCTTCGTACAGTGCGATCGAGCGGGGGTGGTCACCGGCGTCCCGGTACGCGTAGGCGAGGTTCGCGCGGGCGGTCAGCGTCGCCGGATGATCGGGACCCTGGATCCGGGTGCGATCGGAGACCAGGGTTTCCATCTCCCGCACGGCCGCCTCGTACCGACCTGCCCTCTGGAAGGCGAAGCCGAGCCCGTTGCGGCAGAGCAAGGTGTCGAGGTGATCCTCGCCCTGCTCCCGTTCGAAGTCCGCCAGGAGCTCCTCGTGCAGCGTGACGGCCTGCCGGAGGTCGCCGGCCGAGTTGACCGCCCGGGCCAGATCCTTGCGCGCGCCGAGCACCTTCGGGTGCAGCGGTCCATGGATCCGGGCCAGGTCGGCGATGAGCCGCTGGTACTCGTCGACCGCGTTCCGGGCCGCTCCGGCGCGCGCGTGGGCGTGGGCGAGGTTGGATCGGCTGATCAGCGTGCTCGGATGGTCCGCGCCCTGGATCCGCGTCCTGTCGGCGACCAGCGCCTCGAACCCCCGGACGGCCTCGGTGTACCGTCGCGCGTTCAGCCAGGTCCCGGCCAGAAGCTCCCGGGTGAGCACCGTGTCCAGGTGCTCCGGGGCCGTCACGCGGAGCTGGTCGTGCAGGAGCCCCTCCAGGAGGCGGACGGCACGTACGTGATCCGCGGCCGCCCCGCAGGAGAGGGCCAGGCCCTGGCGCCTGCGGAACGTGGTGGGGTGGTCGGGGCCGCACACCCGACGCGAATCGTCGATCAGCGCTTCGTGCAGCGTGATCGAGCGGGTGTGGTCACCGCTGTCCCGGCACGCGTAGGCCAGGTTCGCGCGCGCGGCGAGCGTCGCCGGATGGTCGGCGCCCTGGACCCGCGTGCGATCCGCGACCAGGGTTTCCATCTCCCGCAGCGCGGCCTCGTAGCGTCCCGCCTTCAGGAGGGCGAAGCCGAGCTCGTGCCGGAACGCCAGGGTGCCGACGTGGTCGGCACCGCGCACCTCCCCGGAGTCCACGACGAGCCGCTCCAGCATGTCCACGGCCTGCTGGTGCTCTCCCGCCATCCGGTAGGCCGCGGCCAGGTTTCCGCGGGTCTGGAGCGTGCGGGAGTGGTTCTGCCCCAGGACCCTTGCGGTCTCCTCGGCCAGTTCGCCGAACAGCTGCGCGGCCCGGCGGGCGTCCCCCTCTTCGTACCAGGTCAGAGCCAGGGACTCCCGGGCATGGAAGACGTCACGGTGCCGGGGCCCCAGGACACGGATGCGGTCCTCGATGAGCCGCTCGTCCAAGGCGGCCGCCCGCAGGTGGTCACCGGCTCGTCGGCAGGCGTAGGACAGCCAGGCGCGTACGTTCAGCACGTCCGGGTGGTCGGCGCCGCAGACGCGGGTGAAGTCCACCAGCAGTTCCTCGAAGCCGGCGAGCGCGCCGGGCATGTCCCCCGCGAGGTCCCGCGCGTAGCAGAGGCCGATCCGGGTGATCAGCGTGTCCGTGTGGTCGGGACCCAGGATGCGGGTGCGGTCCGCCGTGACGGCGGTGAACTCGGTCACCGCGGCGTCGAACCGTCCCGCCAGCCGCAGGACGTGCGCCAGCGAGCTGCGGCTCTCCAGGGTGCTGGGGTGGTCCGCTCCGAGCACCCGGGCCCGGTCCTCGACGACCGCCTCGCACCAGGCCAGGGCGCGCGCGTGGTCGCCCGCCTTCCGGTACGCGTACGCCACGCGGTCGCGCGCTTCGAGCGTGGCGGGGTGGTCGGCGCCCTGCGTACGCGTGCGGCGCGACACCAGCGCCGTGAACAGCCGCGTGGCCCGGCCGTACTCCCCGGCGTCCGCATACGCGAACGCGAGGCTGCCGCGGGCGTCCAGGGCGGCGGGATGGCTCGCCCCCTGGACACGGGAGCGGTCGGCGATGAGCCTGCGGTACGCGCTGACCGCCCGCTCGTGATCGCCGTGCGCCGAGTACGCGAAGGCAAGTTTCTGGCGGTCGTCGAGCGCCGCCGGGTGGTCGGGCCCCTGGACGCGCGAGCGTGCCGAGACGACGTCCTCGAGCTCGCGCACCGCCCGGTCCGTGACGCCCGCCCGGCACCATGCGTCCGCGAGGTCGGCCCGCGTCCCGATGGTGTCGGGGTGGTCGTCGCCCAGGAGCCGGGTGCGGTCCGCCGCGATGGATTCGAGGCCGGCGACGGCCGCCGGGTAGTCCTTCGCCGCCCGCTGGGCGTGCGCGAGCCAGCCGCGGCTGGTCAGCGTGTCCGCGTGGTCGGCCCCGAGCACCCGGGCCCGGTCGGCGATCGCTTCCTCGTACAGCCGCACGGCCCGCCGGTGGTCGCCCGCGTCCGAACACGCGTAGGCGAGGCTGTTGCGGCTGTCGAGCGTCGACGCGTGGTCGGTGCCCAGGAGTTCGGCCCGGTCCTCGACCAGGCTCTCGTAGTCCTCGACCGCCCGCCGGTGGTCGCCCGCCGTCTGCCGGGCGTATGCCAGACCGTCACGGCTGTCGAGCGTATCGGCGTGCGCCGCGCCGAGGACACGGGTGCGGTCGGCCACGACCGCCTCGAACTCACGGACCGCCGTCTGGTGGTCGCCCGCCTTGCGCAGCGCGTACGCGTAGGTGTGACGGCTGGTGAGGGTCGCCGGGTCGTCGATGCCGAGCAGCCGGACCCGGTCGGCGATCAGCTCACGGCACAGCAGCACCGCCTGCTGGGGATCGCCGTCCGTGCTCTGCACGTCGGCGAGGGTGTCCCGGCTGTCGAGGGTCTCGGGCGCATCCGCTCCCCGCAGCCGGGTGAGGCCCTCCACCACGGCCTCCATCAGCCGCACGGCGAGCATCTTCTGGTCGCGCTCGACCAGCTCGTGGGCCGCCCGCTCGTAGAGCCGGACGGTGCCCTCGTGCGGTGGCCACCCGGCCGGACGGGTGGCGGCCAGGGCCTGGACGTGCGGGAGCACCTCCTGCCAGCGGGCCTGCACCGGCCTCTCGGTGCGGGGGCCGTCGGGCAGGGCCCGCAGGAGGGCCGCCTCCGCCCAGTCGCGGCCGATGTCGAGCAGCGAGCGCCCGGGGGCGCGCGCCGGGCCGGACGGGAGGGGGTTGCGCAGCGTGGTCTGGACGAGCCGGTGCACGGTGACGTCCTGATCGGTGAGCTTGATCAGGTTGTAGTCGCCGAGCAGGGTCAGGGCTTCGTCGACGCCGGAGGGTCCGGTGGCCGTCGGCGAGGTCTCCACCGGTACCGAGAGAGCGGCGCGCGGTACGGCCTCGGGTGCGTACCACGCGAGCGTGTGGAGCAGCTTCGCCGCCAGCGGAGCGGTCTCCTCCAGGGTCCGCAGGGTCGTGCGCCAGATGCGGGCGATGGTCCGGTCCGCGTCGTGACGGTCGCCGGCGGCGTCCAGCACGGTGGCGGGCGTCCGGGAGAGGACGTCCCGGTACGCGGCGAAGGACATGCCGGTCTGACGGAGGTACGCACCGGCCTGCGCGAGAGCCAGCGGCAGGTGACCGAGCTCCGTGGCCAGGGCGTCGGCCTCCCGGAGCTGGTCGTCGGTGGGTTCCGACCGGGGCATGGCCAGGCGGCACAGCAGGTTCACCGAGGGCTCGGCGGCCAGCACGTCGATGCGCAGCGGCTGCGCGCCGGGACGCCACCCGTCCGCGCGCCGGCTGGTGACGAGCTGGTGCCCGTGGCCGCGGAGCCGTCCGAGGTAGGGGTTGATGTCGGCGGGGTCCTCGGCGTTGTCGAAGACGAGGAGCCAGCCGTCGTGCGACTGGAGCCACAGGATCGCCCACTCGGTCTGCTGATCCGGCAGTGCGCCGAGCGCCCAGGTCGGGTACAGGAAGACCGCGAGATCGGCGAGGGCGGCGTCCACCTGCTCGCGGCTCTCGGCGGCGATCCACCAGACGAGGTTGTACGCGGTGCGGTGCTCGCGGGCGTACCGCATGGCGAGCGACGTCTTGCCCACCCCGCCCAGGCCGTGCAGCGTCTGGAGCTGGGTGATGATCCCCTCGCCGAAGGCGAGGGCCCGCCGGATGCCCGCCACGTCGTCGGTCCGGCCCACGAAGGTCTCGGTCACGCTCAGCGGCAGGTTGTCCATGCCGGGCGGAGCGTCGATCGTGCCTGCGGCGGCGACCGCCTGAGGCGGCACGCTCGCCCGGCGTTCGGTGTGCGGATTGCCCCGGGGGTCGGCCGGCACGTGCGAGCGGCGCACCACGAGGATGTCGGAATGGGCCGGTTCGGCCGCCCTCCACTGGTGTAACCGCTCAGCTGTGATCACATCGCCCCCTGCCGGCACGTCGAGCGAGCCGCACGGACCGCCCCGAACTGGCCTTTCGCCATGCTAGCGAGGACTTTGACGCCGTGTCATGCGTTCCATGAGGGCGACACCCGGACCGGGTGGGACGTCTCTAGACCTCGATGTACGCGACGACGACCACGGTGCGCAGTGCGGTGACGAAGTACAGGACACGGACGGCTTCGAGTTCGTCGGTGTACCGGCGCAGCTGGGGACCGGTGGTGTGGGCGGCGACCGGCCGGCCGATCTCGGGGTCGACGGAGATGACGACCAGGGTGCGGTCCAGGGCGTGGATCTCCGCCTCGCCGGTGATCTTCTCCAGCTGTTCGGCGGCGGAGTCGGAGAAGGCGATGCGGGCGCGGCGCGGCGGGTGCGGGCCGGTCATCAGGCGGCCGCCGGGCCGTCGATCGCCGGCAGGCCGCCGGCGGCGCCCACGGGGGCCGACTCTTCGCTCATCTGGGCTCCCGAGGCGCGAACTGGCGTGTCCCCCTCACGGTATAACCCCGTCCGCGCGCGGGGATCCGCTCCGGAGAATCCGGTCGCGCCCGAACGCTCCGCATGCGTGCGTACGGCCCACCCGGTAGCGTCGAGAGCGAGCGTTCCGTCCGAACCTCCGAACCGCTGCCGCGCCCGGCCCTGGGGCCGCCGCCGATTTCGGCAGAGGAACGAGTTCACATGCCGAAGCGCACGATCCACGCGGCGACCACCGCGGCCGCACTGGTCTGTCTGTCGGTGTTCGGTACGACGACGGGCAGCGCCGCCTCGCCGCTCGCCCCCTTCGCCGGTCCCGGCCCCGGTCCGGGCCCCAGTGGCGCGCCGCGGTTCGTGTCCGGCCCGTGCCCCCGGCCGCCCGAGCCGATCGAGGCACTGAAGAGCGCGAAGTGCGGCTTCCTGAAGGTCCCCGAGAACCGTGCCCGCCCCGGAGGCCGGACCATCGACCTGGCCGTGGCCGTCATCCCGGCCGTCCACCCGGCGAAACCGGCACAGGACCCCGTCGTGTTCATGGCCGGCGGCCCCGGCGGCGACACCTTCGACGACATCCCCTTCCTCGTCGAATCCGGCCTGAACAAGGACCGCGAACTCATCGTCATGGCCCAGCGCGGCAACCTCTACGACCGGCCGAACCTCGCCTGCCCCGAGATCGACCGCGCCAACGGCAAGGCCGTCGGCCTGCGCTACGGCGCACAGCCGGCGGAACAGCTCATGCTGAAGGCCGTGCAGGAGTGCCGGGACCGGCTGACGGCCGACGGCGTCGACCTGAGCGCCTACAACACCACCGAGAACGCCGCCGACTTCGCCGACCTGCGCACGGCCCTCGACATCCCGCGGTGGAACGTCTACGGGTACTCCTACGGCAGCGACCTGGCCCTCACCTACCTGCGCCTGCACCCCCAGGGGATCCGGGCGATGGCGATCGACTCGATCACACCTCCCCGGGAAGCGGTCCTGCCGTGGGGCTGGAGCAGCGCCGCCGAGGGGATCGACACCATCTTCGCCGCGTGTGCGGCACAGCCCGCCTGCAAGAGCCGCTACCCGGACCTCCACCGCACACTGACGCAGCAGGTACGCAAGCTGGAAGCGCACCCCCTGACGCTCAACGTCCCGCCGCCGGGCGGAGGAAAGCCGGTCAAGGTCGTCCTCGACGGAGGCGCTCTGCTGGACCTGATCGTCGGCTTCAACGTCCGGCCCGAGAACATCCCGGCGGCGCTCGACGAACTGAGCAACGGCAATCCGGAGCGCTTCGCGCAGGCCCGCGCGGCCGGCTCGGTCCAGAACGTCGGCGCGTTCGCGCACGGCCTGACGGAGTCGGTGGCGTGCAGCGAGTGGGCGCCGGGGTACTCGGAAGCCGATGTGCTGAAGGCGGGGCGCGAGGCCTTCCCCGGCTGGCCGGACACGGTCCTGGCCCAGGTGCCCCAACTCCCCTTCCAGTACGACGTGTGCCGGATCTGGAACGTCCCGGACCGTTCCTCCGTCCAGCGTGTGGCCACGGTCAGCCCGGTGCCCGCGCTCGTCCTGTCCGGCACCTTCGACGCGAAGACCGGGGCGAGTTGGGCGCGGGGCGTGGCACGCGACCTGTCCCGGTCGACCTCCGTGCTGATCCCCGGAATCGGGCACTGGGTGGTCCCGCAGTCCCCCTGCGCACAGCAGGTGCTGGCCTCGTTCTTCGCCCACCCCACCGCACCCGACACCGGCTGCGTGGACGACCTCGAACCCAAACCGTTCACGATCACCCCGAAATGACGGGGAGGGCAGATGGCACCGCACCCAGCGCCCCGCCGGCGCCGCACGGCACGACGACTCCTGGCCACGTCGGCCGGCATGGTGACCGGGATCCTCGTCACCGGCCTGCTCGCCGCACCCGCCCAGGCGCAGTCCCGCACCGGAACGAGCCCCGGCCCCGACGCGCCGATCGGCACGGTCGCGCGGACGGTGGGCGACGCCCGCTTCGAACCGGGACCCTGCCCGAAGACACCGGAACCGGTCGAGGCCCTCGACGGGGCCCGCTGCGGAACGCTCACCGTGCCCGAGAACCGCGCCGGAGCGAGCGGCCGGACGATCCGACTCGGTGTCGCGATCGTCCCCGCCGCGACCGGCAAGCCGACGTCCGACCCCATCGTGTGGCTCGCGGGCGGCCCCGGCGACGACGCGGTGGGGGAGGCGAAGATGGCGATCGACGGCGGGCTGAACCGCGACCGTGACGTGATCTTCATGTCCCAGCGCGGAACGTACTCGGCCGACCCGGATCTCCTCTGCCCCGAGATCGACGAGTTCAACGCGCGCTCCGTCGGCCTCGAGTACGACGCTCCGTCCACCGGACGCCTGCACGTCGAGGCCACGAAGGCCTGCCGCGAGAAGCTGGCGGGCCGCGGCATCGACCTCTCCGCCTACAACGACACCGAGAGCGCCGCCGACTACGAAGACCTGCGCAAGGCGCTCGGCATCGACAAGTGGAACCTGTACGGGATCTCCTACGGCACCCACCTGGCACTGGTCTACATGCGCCTGCACCCCGAGGGACTCCGCTCGGTCGGCATCGACGGCATACTGCCACCGTCGAAGGCCGGTTCGGCCTCGACCTGGAGCAGCGCCCGCCAGGGCTTCGACGGCCTGTTCAAGGCCTGCGCGGCGCAGCCGGCGTGCAACAAGCGCTACCCGAACCTGTCGGCCACCTTCGACCGGCTCGTCCGCGACCTCGAAGCCAAGCCGGTCACCACCACCGTCACCGTCCCCGGCAGCGACAAGCCGGTGAAGGTCGTCCTGGACGGCGGAGCCCTGGTCAACTGGATGACCTCCGCCACCCACGTGGCGCCCCAGGTACCCGCCGCGCTCGACGAGCTGGCGCACGGCAGGCCGCAGCGGATCGCGCAGCAGTGGGCGGGCGGCAAACTCAGCCCGCAGGCCATGGGGAGGGTCGCGCACGGCCTCGTCTACGGCGTCTTCTGCAGCGAGTGGACACCGTACGAGAGCGAGGACGCGGCGCTCCGGGCCGGCCGGGCGGCCTTCCCGTCCTTCCCCCGCTCGGTACAGGCCCAGGCTCCCCAGCTCGCCTTCCTCCACCCGGACTGCGACGCCTGGAACGTACCCGCGGCGGCGCCCTCGATCCGGGACGCCACCCGCGGTGACATCCCCACCCTCGCCCTGTCGGGCGGCTTCGACTCCCAGACCGGGGCGGACAACGGACCGTACGTCGCCCGTACGCTCGACAACGCCAAGGTCGTCACCGTCCCGTACGAGCCGCACGTGGTGTTCGCCACCTCGAAGTGCGCCCAGGAGATCGCGGTCTCGTTCTTCGACGACCCGGCCGCGCCGAAGACCGAATGCCTGAAGAGCCTCAAGGCACCCGAGTTCGAGATCGGTCCCTCCTGAGACCGGCATCCCCCGTCCGGCCTGCTGATTCACCGCTGTGGAGGCCTCCGCGAGCAGCGGCTAGGGTGAGGTGAGCAGGCTGTGGGAGAGCCGGGAGCCGTGATGCGCGGACACCGTCCCGAGCGGCCCGACAACGTGCAGGAACTCCTCGTCGCTCTCGGGCAGCTCGTCGATCAGGCCCTGGACCGGATCGAGTACCAGCGGGCCAGGGTCGAGCTGGCCGTGGCCCTGCAGCGCCACATGCTCCCACCCGGCCTGCCGCGGCTGCCCGGGCTGCATCTCGCCGCCAGGTACGCGCCCTCCCGGGGCGGTCTGGAGGTGGGCGGTGACTGGTACGACGCCTTCGTCATGCACGACGGGTCACTGGGGTTCACGGTCGGCGACGTGCAGGGTCACGACGTGGAGGCCATCGCCTTCATGGGCCAGGTGCGCACCAGCCTGCGCGCCCTCGCGCAGACGACGAGCGACACCCGGGAGATTCTGGGCCGCGCCAACGATCTGCTGATCGCCATGGGGGCCGGCCTCTTCGCGACCTGCTGTTTCCTTCGCTTCGACCCGGTCAGCCGGGACCTGACGGTCTCCAGGGCCGGCCACGTCCCGATGGTCTGGGCCACGGCCGGTGGCCGTCACGGCATCGCCCTCGACCGCGGCGGGCCGCCGCTCGGCATCGTGTCGGGCGAGCAGTACCCGGTGACCCACCGGCGGCTGACGGAGGCAGGGGTGCTCGTCCTGCTCACCGACGGCGTGGTGGAGGGCCCGCACTACCCGATGGAGTCCGGTCTGGCCGAAGTGGCCAGACTGGTGCGCGCCGGATTCGACGCCGACCCCGACGTCCTGGCCTCCGCCGTCGTCAAGGTGGCCGACCTGACGGGACACCGCGACGATGCCGCGGTCCTCGTCGTCCGCTACGACGGTCCGCCGGAGGCCTGACCGGCGCAGGTCACTGGGGTAGCGAGGGGCGTGATCTGAGCGCAGACTGCTGTCGTGGGCAGCGCGGAGATGGGTCGTCGTCTCGGGTCCACGACGCTGCGCGTCCTGGCGGTCGCCGCCGTCTACTACGGGGCCGCACAGATCGGCCTCCTGCAACAGCTGGTGCGCGACCAGGTCACCCCGCTGTGGCCGCCGACCGGCGTCGCGCTCGCCGGACTGCTCCTGATGGGGTTGCGCGTCTGGCCGGGCATCGCCCTGGGCGCGTTCCTGGTCAACGTGTCCCTCGGGCCGTCGCTGCTCTCCGTCCTGGCCATCACCGCGGGCAACACCCTCGCGCCGGTCTGCGCCTGCCTGATGCTGCGCAGAGCCGGCTTCCGGAACGAGCTGGACCGCCTGCGCGACGTACTGGCACTGGTCTTCCTCGGCGCGCTCGCCGGGATGTCGATCAGTGCGACCATCGGCAGCGGCGTACTGGTCCTCTCCGGAGCACTGGACGCGGGCGACTTCTGGCCGACGTGGTCGGTGTGGTGGGCCGGTGACGCGATGGGCATCCTTGTCGTCACCCCCTTCCTGCTCGTGCTGCGCAACGCCCGATGGCCGTCGCGCGCCGGACCCGGCCGCTGGCCGGAGGCGGTGGCGCTGGCCCTCGGCACCGTCTCCGTCACGCTCCTCGCGACGCGCACGCGCGACACGAACCTGCTCTTCCTCGTCTCGCCGTTCCTGATCTGGGCGGCCTTCCGGTTCCGGCTGGCGGGCGCGGCGCCGTGCGCGCTCGCCGTGTCGACGCTGGCGGTCCTGGCAGCCGACGGCGACCAGGGCCCGTTCGTCGGCAAGGACGTCTTCGCCAACATGGTCACGCTGCAGGCCTTCAACGGCACGACCGCGCTGACGGCCCTGCTCATCGCGGCCGTCATCACCGAACGCGACAGGACGTACGAGGAGATCAAACGGGTCTGCGCGCGGCTCTCGGTGGTGGTGTCCCGGATGGAGCCGCGACCCGATGCGGACGGGTACCCGCCCGGGACCCGTCCGCCGCCATGACACCCCGGTGGAGCGGCGGCGTCGGCCGCGTCCCCGAACGGGACACCGCGCGCCGGAGGTTCACCGCCACGGGCGGCGGTGGTGGGCGACCTCGCCGCGCGGGCCCCATGCGGAGCGCCCATGCTGAGAAGGAGGGCGCCGTCGTCCTGAGCCCTGTCCTTCCCGAAGGCCGACGCAGGCGCCTGAGAGGAGGAGGAAGTCATGCGCATGCGAAGAATCCTGGGACTGGCCCTGGCCGCGGCGACCCTGGCAGGCATGAGCGCCGTCGGCGCGGTCAGCGCCGGGGCCGCCTCGTCTCCGAACATCACCAGAGACGAGTGCACGGCCGCCGGCGGACAGGTCACCGCACGCCCCTACGCCGGCTATCTCTGCACGCTGCCTGACGGAACCACGCAGGCGGTCACCTGACCGCTCCCTGATCCGCCCTGACCGACAAGACACCCCCTAGCAGCACCGCGTCACCGCACAACCTACGAGCCGACCGGCACGTTCCACCGCTGGTCGGCTCCGCCGTGCGTGCCGACGCCTCCGGGGAGGACTCCGTCGTTCGGCCCATCAAGGGCACCGGCCGCGACGCCGAAAAGGATCAGGCGGAGCCGCCCCACCCCCGCGTTCCGGTACACCTCCGTGCCCCTCGGCCGCCCTGACGACGGCGGTCCCGTACCCCGGCCGCCAGGCCCGGAGGAGATCCCGCATGCGCGTCTTCCTGCCCCTGACCGCCGTCACCACCGCCGCGCTCCTGCTCGTCACGGTCACCGGCGCGACCCCCGCCGCAGCCGACCGGAACCCCGGCGGCGCATCGCTGATCAAGGTGTCCGACGGCGACCCGTACGCGGACTGCACCATCGGCGCGAGGTCCCCCGACAGCGTCGTCTACCCGGGCACCGAGGTCGAGCCGTACCTGTCCGTCGACCCGCGCGACCCGAAACGCGTGGTCACCGCCTACCAGCAGGACCGCTGGAGCGACGGCGCCGCCCGCGGCCTGGTGGCCTCCTGGACCACCGACGGCCACACCTTCCACCGGAGCACGCTGCCCTTCAGCCTGTGCGCCCCCGGCGGCGCGGACTACGAACGGGCCACCGACCCCTGGGTGAGCACCGGACCGGACGGCACCGTCTACGCGAGCGGGGAAGGCGTCGACTTCACCAAGAGCACGCGCACCGCCCTCCTGGCCGCCACGTCCCGCGACGGCGGCCGCACCTGGCAGAACCTCACCACCACGCACGTCGACGAGTTGCCGTTCTTCAACGACAAGCCCTCGGTCACCGCCGACCCGATCCGCGAAGGCACCGCCTACCAGGTCTGGAACCGCCTCGACAACGATCCGCCCGGCCCCAGCTCCCTCGACGGTCCCGGCTACATCTCCCTCACCCGCGACGGCGGCCGCACCTGGAGCGGGGCCCGGCGCTTCGTCGACACCGCCTCCGTGCCCAACACCCAGACCATCGGCCATGTGATCGTCGTCGACAAGCGCACCGGCACCCTGTACGACTTCTACGACCGGATCACCTACTCCGACGACCTGAGCACCGTCACGGAGGCCCACTACGAGGTGGTCACCTCCACCGACGCCGGAGAGACCTGGAGCGGCCCGGCCACCGTGGCCCGCGACACCTCCGTACCCGAGGTCGACCCGAACGACCCCACCAAACTGCTGCGTGCCGGGTCCACCCTGCCCAGCCCGGCCGTCGACCCGAAGACGGGCACGCTGTACATGGCCTACGAGGGCGCGGACTTCTCCGGCGGCCGGTTCGACTCCGTCCAGCTCGTGCGTTCCACCGACGGCGGACGTACCTGGGGGACCCCCGAGCTGATCAGCCCGCAGGACGTGCCGGCCTTCTCCCCGGCGATCGCGGTCGACGAGCGGGGCACGGTCGCGCTCACCTACTACGACCTGCGCTTCCTCCAGCCCGGTGACACCACCACCCTGCCCACCGCCTACCAGCTGGCCACCCTGCCGCACGGAAACCCGGAGCTGCGGACCGAACGGCGGATCTCACGGGTCTTCGACTGGCTGCAGGCGCCGTTCGCCGGGGGCTACTTCCTCGGCGACTACCAAGGCCTGGTCGCGGACGGCAAGGGGGTGCGGGCGGTGCTCACCGAGACCAACTCCGGCGCACCACAGAACCGTACGGACGTGTACACCGGCAGTTTCCGCACCACCCGGTGAGCGACGCGGCCGCCCTCTCCCCTGAGAGGGCCCGCGCTGGACCTGTGGCACGGTCACCCGCCCCGCTCCTTCGTCGCGGGGCTCGCTCCCGTACTCCCCCGGGAGTAGCCCCCGCGGTCCACCGCCCCCGGCAGTACCCCCCAAGTCGGCCGTCAGCACGACGAATCGGCCTTCCGGCGGCGGGAATCTGGGATCGACCCCATGAGGACCGTCGAAGGGAGGCCCGATGCAGGGCCGTAAGAGGACCGTCGGCTGGGGGGTGCTGGCCCTGTGGGTGATCGTGATCGCCCTCGCCGCACCCCTCGCCGGAAAGCTCGGCGACGTACAGCGCGACCGCGCCGTCGACTACCTGCCCGCGAGCGCCGACTCGACCCAGGTCGCGAAGATCACCGAGCAGATGCCGGGCGGGGAGTCCACCGACCTCGTGCTGGTCTACCACCGAGACGGCGGACTCACCCCCGAGGACAAGGCGACCGCCGCCTGGGAAGTGCGGCAGGTCGCCGCCGAACACCCGCTCACCTCGCCGCCGCAGGCCGTTCCCTCCGAGGACGGCAGCACGCTCCTGTACGCCGTGTCCAGCACGGAGCCCGGTACGGACGAGGCGGCCCGGGACGCCTTCGTCCACGACGTCCGCGAGACCGTGAGCGGAGAGGTGGGCGGACCCGGCGCGCTCGCCACGGACGCGAGCGAGGTCTACAACTCCCTCGACGGGCCGCTCCTCTACACGACCGTCGCCGTGGTCGCCGTCCTGCTGATCGTCATCTACCGCAGTCCCTTCCTCTGGCTCGTCCCGCTGGTCGTCGCCGGAACCGCCGACTACCTCTCCATGGCCGTCACCTACGCCCTCCACCAGGGCTTCGACATCAGCGTCTCCGGCCAGAGCACGGGCGTCATGACCATCCTCGTCTTCGGCGCGGGCACCGACTACGCACTCCTGCTCGTCTCCCGCTACCGCGAGGAACTGCGCCGCGCGCCGCGCCCGTACGACGCGATGGCGGCAGCCCTGCGCGGCTGCGGACCCGCCGTACTCGCCTCCTCCGGGACCGTCGCCCTCGGCATGCTGTGCCTGCTCGCCGCCGACATGAACAGCAGCCGGGGGATGGGCCCCACCGCCGCCGTCGGTGTGCTGTGCGCACTCGTCGCGATGATGACGCTCCTCCCCGCACTGCTCGTCGTCCTCGGCCGACGGGTGTTCTGGCCCCTGATCCCGGCGTACGGGAGCGAGCCGAAGGCCGCGCGCCGCTCCCTCTTCGCCGCCATGGGCTCCTCGGCAGGCCGGCGGCCCCTCGCCGTCCTCGTCGCCGGCGCCGCGGCCCTGGCCGCCCTCGCGCTCGGCACGCTGAACCTGCCCGGGGCCCTCAAGCAGGAGGACTCCTTCAGCTCCACCCCGGAGGCGGTCGCCGCGATGAAGACGCTGGCCGCCGCGTACCCGCGGGCGGGTACCCAGCCCATCACCGTCGTCGCCCCGACACCCGCCTCCTCCCGGGCGCTGGAGACCGCCCGCGCCACGGAGGGCGTCACGAAGGCCGAGGCGGGCCGCAGCGGGCAGGGGTGGACGGAGATCACGGTCGTCGCCGCGTACCCGCCGCAGACACCGGCCGAGACCGCGACCATCAGAGAGCTGCGCTCCGCGCTCGGTGACGGCGTGTACGTCGGCGGGCCCAGCGCGGAACGGCTCGACATGGCCGACACCAGCACCCGCGACCGGAACATCGTCGTCCCGCTCGCCGTCGTCGTCGTCCTGCTCGTCCTGATCGCACTGCTGCGGAGCATCGTCGCCCCCCTGATC
Organism: Streptomyces spororaveus; assembly: GCF_016755875.1. Lineage (NCBI taxonomy): Bacteria > Bacillati > Actinomycetota > Actinomycetes > Kitasatosporales > Streptomycetaceae > Streptomyces > Streptomyces spororaveus. The sequence goes on from NZ_BNED01000005.1 coordinate 7,303,651, forward strand.
CTGGTCGCCGCGGTCGTCGCCGTCTGGGGCGCGTCCCTCGGCATCGGCGGTCTCCTCTTCGAGTCCCTCTTCGCCTTCGAGGGAACCGACCCGGGCCTGGCCCTGCTCTCCTTCGTCTTCCTCGTCGCGCTCGGCGTCGACTACGGCATCTTCCTCATGCACCGGATGCGCGAGGAGTGCCTGGGCGGCGCGGAACCGGGAGCCGCGGCGCTGACCGCCCTGCGGACGACCGGCGGGGTCATCGCCTCGGCGGGACTCGTCCTCGCCGCCACCTTCGCGGTCCTCGTCAACATGCCCATGGTGCAACTGGCCGAACTCGGCTTCGTGATCGCGGTCGGCGTCCTGCTCGACACCTTCCTGGTACGCACCTACCTCGTCACCAGCGCGAGCGTGCTGCTGGGGCGCAAGGTCTGGTGGCCGGGGCCGTTGGCCGGGAAGCCCGTACCGACGGCCGGTTCGGACACCGGGCGGGAGCGCGTACGGGTCTGACCGGGGCCGGGCCGGGCGGGGGCGCCCCGTACGCCCGGGGGCCCCTGCCCGCAGGGAGGATGGGCATCATGGACCTCGCAGCGGCGTTCACCCGCGACCCACAGGCCGCGCCGCACCCGGTGCGGCGCGACGCGACGGCCGCGGCCGTCTTCGCGCTCCTCGCGGCAGTGCTCGCGCTGACCGTCGAGGACGGCCGGCGCCCCGACGCCCTCGGCTGGGCGCTGCTGCTCGCCGCGCACGTCCCGCTGGCATGGCGGCGCAGGGCACCCATGCCGGTACTGCTCGCCGTGGTGGCCTGCGTGGCGCCGTACCACGCCTTCGACTACATGCACCTGGCCCCGATCCCGGCCTCGATGACCGCGCTGTACACCGTCGCGTCCACCGGCAGGCCGAAGCGGACGCTGATCGTCGGGCTCTCGGTCACCTCCCTCACGCTCACCATGCAGCTCTTCGTGAATCCGCACGAGACGGTGGAGCTGCTGAGGGTCTCCGGCTGGGTGATCGCCATGCTGGCCTTCGGCGCCGGCATCCGGCTCTACCGCCAACTGGTGGCGGGCGTCGTCGAGCGGGCCGAACGCGACGCGGAGCGCAAGGTCGCCGAGGAGCGGCTGCGCATCGCCAGGGACCTGCACGACCTCCTCGCACACTCGATCACCCTCATCGGCGTCCAGACATCGGTCGCCGCGCACGTCCTGGTCGCCGACCCCGACCGGCTCGACCGGGAGGCGCTCGTCAAGGCGCTCGACGGCATCGCGGAGACCTGCCGGGAGGCCCGCTCCGAGGTACGCACGACCCTGGACGTACTGCGGGCCACCCCGGAGGGCCCGTTGCCGGACCTGGCCTCGCTGCCCGATCTCGTCCGGTCGGCGGGCGCGGAGCTGATGGTGCGGACGGGAGCGGCGAAGGTACCGGCGGCGGTGGGCGCGGCGGCGTACCGGATCGTGCAGGAGTCCCTGACCAACGCCGTGCGGCACGGGTCACCGGGCGCGGACGTACGGGTCGACGTCGGGCTGGAGAAGGAAATGCTGAGGGTGCGGGTGACCAACGGCGGGAGCGCCTCCGGAGGGACGGCCGGCTCCGGGTACGGGATCCTCGGGATGCGTGAGCGGGCGAGGAGCGTCGGCGGCACACTGAGCGCGGGCCCGCGCGACGGCGGGGGTTTCGAGGTCACTGCGGCGCTGCCGCTGGCGGGGAGAGAGGTGACGGTGTGATCCGGGTCCTGCTCGCGGACGACCAGACGCTCGTCCGGGCGTCGTTCGCGATGCTCGTCGAATCGGCGCCGGACATGGAGGTCGTCGGCCAGGCGGCCAACGGCCGGCAAGCGGTGGAGCTGGCCCGTTCGGCCAGGGCCGACCTGGTCGTGATGGACGTCCGCATGCCCGAGCTGGACGGAATCGAGGCCACCCGGCTGATCGTCGCCGACGAGGACCTGGCCGGGGTGAAGGTATTGGTCCTCACCACCTACGACACCGACGAGCACGTCATGCGGGCGCTGCGGGCGGGCGCTTCGGGCTTCGTCGTCAAGGACATCCACCCGGCGGAACTCCTCGCCGCGATCCGCACGGTCGCGGCCGGGGAGGCCCTGCTGTCACCCGGCCCGACCTCCCGGCTCATCGCCCGGGCCCTGTCGCTCCCGGACGTCCCGGTCACGGCCGGACCGGACGGCCTCTCGGACCGCGAACGCGAGGTCCTCGTACTGGTGGCCCGAGGCCTGAACAACACGGAGATCGCCGAGACACTGGGCCTCTCGCCCCTCACGGCGAAGACGCACGTCAGCCGCATCATGGGCAAACTGGGCGCCCGGGACCGGGCCCAACTGGTCATCATCGGCTACGAATCGGGACTGGTACGGCCGGGCGGCTGACCGGGCGTGGTGGTCCCGTCCTCGGCGCGGTCGGCGCAGCATCATCGTCGGGGGCGTGCGTGCCGAGGAGAGGTGTGGGCCGATGTGGGCGACCGGTGAGGCGTACGAGCCGTACGTCGGGCGGTGGAGCCGCCTGGTGGCCGACCGGTTCGTCCGGGAGACGGCCGCGCCCGGGGGAGGCCGCTGGCTGGACGTCGGGTGCGGCACGGGTGCGGTGACCCGGGCGGTGCTGGACCTCGCCCGGCCGGCGGCCGTGGTCGGCGTCGACCCGTCCCGGGGCTACGTGGACTACGCCCGCAGGCACATCGTCGACCGGCGGGCGCGGTTCGTCCTGGCCGATGCGACGCGGCTGCCGTTCCCCGACGCCACGGCATCGGTCGCCGTGAGCGGGCTCGTACTCAACTTCGTTCCGGACCCGGCACGGGCGGCCGCCGAGTTGGCGAGGGTCGTCGTGCCCGGGGGACGGGTCGGGGTGTACGTGTGGGACTACGGACAGGGCGGCATGGAGGCAATCCGCGCGTTCTGGGATGCCGCGGTCGCCCTGGACGGGGAGGCACGGACACGGGACGAGGGCACCAGGTTCCCCCTGTGCGCCCCGGGCCCGTTGGGCGAGCTGCTCGCCGGAGCCGGTCTGGAGGACGTGGAGGTCGAGGAGATCCGGGTGCCGACCGCGTTCGCGGACTTCGACGACTACTGGACCCCGTTCCTGGGAGGCCAGGGCCCGGCCCCCGCCTACCTGTCCCAGCTCCCCGGGGAACACCGCGCGGAACTCCGCGAGCGGCTGCGTGCGGCGCTGCCGCGGGCGGCGGACGGCTCGATCCCCCTCCACGCGCGGGCCTGGGCGGCCAGGGCCCGGCGACGAGCGGACTGAAGCAGGGCCGCCATCCCCGCGGGCCAAGCCGGTCAGGCGTGTGTCACGGCGCCCCGGGCGCGCGGCAGCGGTGCGTCGCCGAGCGGGCCCCGCGGGCGGGAACAGGCCCTCCTGACCGTGAAGTACACCTGCAGCACTCCGGTCCAGACGAGCGCCGAGCCCAGCAGGTGGAGCATCACCAGGAGCGAGGGCAGCGCCGTCAGCGACTGCACCAGCCCCACGAGACCCTGGCCCAGGAGCACGGCCAGGAACACGCCCGTCTTGCGCCGCGCGGCTCCGAAGCCGTCCTCGGGCAGCGCGGAGAACAGAACTCCGGCCAGGACCAGGACCGCCCCGGCCAGCACGCCGTGGGCGACGGTCACGGCCGTCCAGTCGAAGGGCATCCGCGGCACGTCGGAGGAGTCGCCCGCGTGCGGACCGGAGCCGGTGGCGAGCGTGCCCACGACGACGAGCAGGGCCGTCACCACGACCAGGGCCCCCGCCAGCGACCGGATCCGCGCGAGCGGGCCCGGCGCGCCGGCCCGGTCCGCACCGGCACCGGAATCGCCATCGGCATGGTCATCGCCATCGGCGTACGCCGCGTGCCAGGTGTACACCGCGGCGGTCAGCAGCAGCGTGGCGGCGAGGAAGTGCGCGGCAACGATGTACGGACTCAGCCGCATCCACACGGTCACTCCGCCGACGACCGCGTTGAGCACGACGATCCAGAACTGCGCCCAGCCTCCGCGCAGCACGGCGGGCATCGGCTTTTCCTGGAGGCGCGCGGTGATGATGACCCAGCCCACCACCGCGCACAGCGCCCCGGTCAGGAGCCGGTTCCCGAATTCGATGGCTCCGTGCACCCCCATCTCGGCGGTGGGGGCCAGCGTCTCTCCCGTACACATGGGCCAATCGGTGCAGCCGAGACCGGAGCCGGTGACACGGACGATTCCACCGGTCACGATGATCGCGATACTCGCCACGACCGAACCCAGTGCGGCCACTCTGACGCTTCCCGCTCCGAGCGCGTACCTGCCGGCAAGCCATGAGAGGGGAGTACGCACGATCAGCCTTCCGTCGGGTCGCGCCATACGCGCCGCGGCGCGGAACCTCAGCGTACGCCGCGCCCGTACAGCAGACCTGACGGGGTGTCGTGCCAACAGCACGCGGGCCTGGTGGCCCCGCCAGCAGAGCGCGGGTTACCGGGCGCTGCTCCACCCGGTGGTACCGGAATACAGGTCCACCAGGTCCACCACGAAGACCAGGGTCGAGCCCGCGGGGATCAACGGCGAGGGCGACTGGTTGCCGTAGCCGAGACGCGGCGGAACGATGATCTCGCGTCGGCCACCGACCCGCATCCCCTTCACGCCCCGGTCCCAGCCCTTGATGACCCTGCCACTGCCCAGAGCGAACTTGAACGGCTGGCCCCGGTCCCAGGAGGCGTCGAACTCCTTCCCGGACGCGAAGGTCACCCCGACGTAGTGGACCCTGACCACCATGCCCGGTTTCACTTCGGGTCCCTCCCCGACGACCAGGTCCCGGACGGTCAGCTCGGTAGGAGCGTCACCTTCCGGAACCTCGACCTCGGGCTTCGTCAGTTCACTCATCGCAGCCTCATCCACTCTCCGTCGAAAACCCCCGCACGGACCGTCCGGACCCATGGGCCCCCATGCAGCAGATGGTCACGCTATACGGGTACGGCACGAGGCGCCGAGCGGACGGCAGAATGTGTGCGACGGCCCCTTGGGAATCAGGTGCCGGAGTTGTCGACGAACCCCACGATATCGAGGTATTCGATGGTGGGCGGGGCGCCGTAAACTTCCGTCACCTTGCCGACGAGCTCCTCCGTGAAGAAGGCGCGGGCTTTCTCCTCGTCGTCCCACACGTAGAAATTCCTGGCCTGAAGGCCGTGTTCGTCGAGCATGAAGCTCTTGAAGCGCAGGCCGGCCATTCCTTCGAACGGTCCTCGGAGTTCGCCGGCAATCTTCGTCAGAGCTGAACGATCGTATTTCTCGGTCGGTGTGAAAGTCACGAGCACGCCGATCATCGGGCCTCCTGTCGATGGGGGTGGGCAGCGGACGATCGAGTAATTCTCGCGGCGGATCCTAGTACACGCGGCCGGAAATTCCGGTGGTTGGGCCGCGAGTCGGAGGTGGGTATCGCGGTCGGTAACGGGGGCCAGGATTGCGTCGAGCTCCGCGCGTGTGCGCCGCTCGAAAAATGCCCGGCCGCATGAGCGGCGCGGGCGGCACCGATCCGCTTGAGCCCACCGGAGACGGACCATCTAGGATGTCGGCCGCGCGTTGACGTCACATGCGGTTGACGTCACGCCGGGTCGTGCCTCACATGCAGTCCTGCGTCCGAGAGCCGTCCGACCGGATGCGTCCGGGTAGCTGTTCCTATGGGGGAGGACTTCGGTGTTCGGAATCATCAGGCCATGCCGTCATCGCCTGGGCGAAGGCTTGCGTACCGAGTGGATGGCGCATCTGTGCGGGCTGTGCCTGGCCTTGCGCAGCGAGTACGGGCAGTTCGCGAGGGTGGCCACCAACTACGACGGCCTGATCGTCTCGGTGCTGACCGAAGCGCAGTCGGAGCGTACCGGGGACTGGCGTCGAGGTGCCGGTCCCTGCCCGCTGCGCGGGATGCGGTCGGCGGACGTGGCGCAGGGCGAGGGCGCGCGGCTGGCGGCGACGGTCTCGCTGGTGCTGGCCGCGGCGAAGATGCGTGACCACGCGGCCGACGGTGACGGCTTGGCGGGGCGCCGCCCGGTGGCGCTGGCGGCACGCCGGATCGCCCACAAGTGGGACCGTGCGGGCGTCGCGGGCGGCGCACGGCTCGGCTTCGACACCGCGCTGCTGCTCGGGGCGGTCGAGCGTCAGCCCGACGTCGAACGGTCGACCGGCTTCGGTGACTCGCTGCTGACGGTCACGGAGCCCTCGGAGACGGCGACCGCAGCCGCCTTCGCGTACACCGCGGTACTCACCGACCGCCCGGGCAACGTCGAACTGCTGGCCGAAGCAGGCCGCCTGTTCGGTCGGCTGGCGCATCTGCTGGACGCGGTGGAGGACCTGGACGCGGACGAGGCGTCCGGCGCGTGGAACCCGATCGCCGTGACCGGCGCGGACCGCGCCGAGGTGCGCCGGCTCTGCGACGACGCCGTCCGCGGAATACGACTCGCCCTGTCCGACGCCGTGTTCGTCGACGCGCGGCTGGTGCGGGCGCTTCTGGGCGGCGAGCTGGAGCGTGCCGTCGATCGAGTCTTCGATCCTCGGCATCGTCACCATCAGCACCGCCGCCAGGTGCGGGGCCCGCGCATGCTGCCCTGGCTGGGACGCCGTACGGAGACGGAAACGCCCTCGGGCACCGGCACCGGCACCGGCACCGGCACAGGCACGGGTACGGATGCGGCCTGCGGCGTCGGGGTGCTTGCGGGCGCGGTCCCGGAGCACGGGGTCATGGCGTCGGGCCGGCCGTCGGACGGGCAGTGTCGGCGGTGTCGGGAGTGGGGCCGGTTGTGCGGCGACTGCAGGTCCTGCTTCAGGTGCTGCCGCTGCGACGATGACGGCGGCCAGGACGACGGAGAGTCCTGGCAGTTCGGCGACGGCAACCGCAACGGCGGCTCGTCGAACCGGGAAGGTTCCGGCAGGGACGGTTCCGGCGGTGACGGCTGGTTCGGCGGTCAGGGCGGCGGGAACTCGGGTGGCTCCTGGGGCGGTTCGGGCGGCGGTCACGGATCCAGTGGCTCTGGTGGTTCCGGCGGCGGCTCGGGAGACGGCTGCGGTGGCGGTGGCGGCGGCTGCTGCAATCCGTGCAAGTGCTGCTGCGACTGCTGCGACTGAACGACGGATGAGCCCGGTTCCCCGCCCGGCGGGGAACCGGGTGCCGCGCTTCTCGTCGTCCTGCTCCAGAAGCCGTGTCCCGGCCGTTCCGGGTCGGCAAAATGGTTTGAGCCCGGACGGCGGCACCGACAGGATCGGAGAAGACCGATGAGTTCTTCCCGGCGCCGCAGTCTGTAAGTGTGACCGCCACGCGCGGAGGACACTCACATGACGGAAGGCACCATGCCCGCACTCCACGAAACACCCGCCCTCTCGCCCGCCCGCGTCACCTCCGTGCTGCGGATTCTCGTGCTGTCCACGTTCGTTGTCCTCCTCAACGAGACGATCATGGTCAACGCGATCCCGCGGCTCATGCGCGATTTCGAGGTCACCGCGGCAGCCGCAGGGTGGCTGTCCACGGCCTTCATGCTCACCATGGCCGTCGTCATCCCGGTGACGGGCTGGTTCCTCCAGCGCGTGACGACGCGGACCGCCTTCGGCCTCGCCATGGCACTGTTCCTCGCCGGCACGGCCCTGGCCGCGGCCGCGCCCACCTTCCCCGTACTGCTGGCCGCCCGCGTCATCCAGGCCGGCGGCACCGCCGTCATGATGCCGCTGCTCATGACGACGCTGATGACGCTCGTGCCCCCGCACGACCGCGGCCGCGTCATGGGCAACATCACCCTCGTCATCTCCGTCGCTCCCGCCCTCGGCCCGGCCGTCTCCGGCGTGCTGCTGCAGCTGGGGTCATGGCGCCTGCTCTTCCTCGCCGTGCTCCCCATCGCCGGAGCCATGGCCGTATTCGGCCGGCGCAACCTGGTCGACATCGGCGAGCCGCAGGCCGCCCCCATCGACTGGCTGTCCGTCCCCCTGGCGGCAGCGGGCTTCGGCGCCCTGGTGTACGGCCTGAGCGGGCTCGGTGCCGAGAACGCGGCCCAGGCCCCCGTGCCCCCGGAGGCCACCACCCTGGCCGGCGCCGTGCTCGTAGGCCTGTTCGTGTGGCGGCAACTGGCACTGCAGCGCTCCTCCACCCCGCTGCTGGACCTCCGCACCCTGACCTTCCGGCACTTCTCCGTGGCGCTGGCCCTGATGTGCCTGTCCTTCATGGCGCTCATGGGTGCGTTCATCGTCCTGCCGATCTACCTGCAGGAGGTGTGCGGCCTGACCTCGCTGCAGACCGGGCTGCTCCTCATCCCCGGCGGCCTGACCATGGGCCTGCTCGGACCACAGGTCGGCAAGCTCTACGACCGACTCGGCGCACCACGCCTGGTCGTACCCGGAGCCGCCCTCACGGCGCTGAGCCTCGCGCTGTTCGCCCTCACGGGCGAGCAGACCTCGCCATGGCTGGTGCTCGCCCTTCACGTGGCCCTGAGCGCGGGCATGGCGTTCGTCTTCACCCCCGTCTTCACCTCCGGCCTGTCCGTCCTGCCGCCGCACCTCTACCCCCACGGCTCCGCCATCCTGGGCTCGCTCCAACAGGTCGCGGCCGCCGCCGGCACCGCCCTCACCATCAGTGTCATGTCGGGACACGCCGCCACGGCGGCGGCCGATGGCGCCGACGCCACGGCCGCCCTCGCCACGGGCATCCGGTGGGGATTCGGCATCGGCGCCCTGCTGGGCGCCCTGGCCGTGCTGGTCGCGCTGCTGATCCGCACCCCGCCCGCTCCGCCGCAGCCTGCCGTGTCGCAGGCCCAGGACGAAGACGGCACCGCTACGAACAAGACCGCCCACACACCCACCTGACGCCCGTGGACTCGCGACCCGGCCGTCTCGCCGGCCCCGAGCACGGCCTCCGCCCCGTCCTGAGACGTGTATCCGCCCTGTCGCAGCGCGCCCGGTACCCGCGCTGCGACAAGGGGGAGGGGGGTGACTTGCGGCTCTGTCGCCCGGCAGGCGGTTCCGGGCACCTCCGTGCCTGCGGGGAAGAGCCTGGCGCGGAGTCGTCCGACGAGCAGTGCGCCAACGGCGGTGGCCGACGGGGATCCGAAGCGGCTCACGCCCGAGGTTCGCGCCGTCGAGCGATCCGCTGGCGCAGGACGAAGACGACGAACCGGCCCTTCGGGCCCCTGCACTCCTCCACTCGCCGTACGGCCACCCTGGGCCGCTGCCGCCGCTCCATCAGGGCCCCTGGGCGAGTACGCCACTCATTCAGGCCCCGGATGGGGTGCGTTGACGACTCCGAACGGCACGTGAACGCTCGGGGTGGCCGGCGCCGTGCCGGTCAGGTGGGCGACCTGGTCGTCGAAGAAGATGTGCGGGTCGAGGGCGCTCATCACGGCGGCCTTGTCGATGCCGCCGAGGAAGAAGGCGTCGTTGACGCGCAGTCCCCACTGCTTGAGGCTACGCACGGCACGTTCGTGTGCGGGGGCGTCCCGGGCGGTGACCAGGGACACCCGCAGGCGGGGCTGGTAGGCGGGGTCCTTGCGGCGTTCTTCCTCTTCGCGGCGCTGGATGCGGTTGATGCCCGCGAGGAAGTCCTTCAGGGGACCCGGGTCGTGAGGGGTGGCCGCATTGAGGACTTCGTGCGCGCGGAACCCGTCGATGCCGGCGGTTCGGAAGATCCGCTCGGAGGAGTCGCCCGCCAGTACGCCGTCGAAGTCGAAGGCGATGCGGAGTTCCTGGTCGGTGTCGTCATCGACTCGCTCGGTCGCGAGTACATGCCCCGCCGGCAGGCCGTCGGCCACCGCTTCCCGAACGTCGGAACCGCTGGCCGACAGGAACAGGGACATGTTCAGAGCGCGTATGAAGCGGTGTGACGACCGGCCTTGCCGGAACACGGCCCGACTGATCTGCAGGCCGTGCGCCGCGATGGAACGCATGACGCGGAGGCCGGTGTCCGGGTCGTTGCGCGACAGGATGATGACCTCGACCAGCGGATCGAGGGGCTCCGCGAGGTCGTTCAGCGACAGCAGGCGCCGGACGAAGGGGAAGGCCACCCCCTTGTCCAGGACGTCGTCCACGTGGGCCTCCTGGTACCTCCGGTACGCGTCCTCACCCTGCTCCCGGAACACCGCGTCGCAGTCGGCGAGGTCGAACAGGGCGCTGGAGGCGATCCCGATGACGACACGGTCGGACAGGTCGTACTTCATCTCGCCCCCTGCTGGCACACGTGCAACGTCGAGACGGTTATCGCCTGTTCGAATATGCCGAAAACATGTACGCCGCCTGCTGTGAACCAGCTGCGCTCCGGGTGGCCGCGTCTGATTCGGTTCGCCCGTCCGCCAGGTGTCGTACGACGGCCCCAGCGGAAAGGTCTGAACCTTGGTACCGGGAATCAGGCCGCGACGAGTTCCTGCTCGCGGTCCGGCGTCTTGACCTTGGGCTTCTTGTTCGGCAGCGAGAGCCGGAAGACCTTGTGCCACGCGGAGAAAACCTGCTTGGGCAGCGGCCCGGTGACGTACTCCAGCTCGTACTTCTCGAACAGCGCGCGCACCTTCACCGCGACCTCGGCGTACCGGTTGCTCGGCAGGTCCGGGAACAGGTGGTGCTCGATCTGGTGCGACAGGTTGCCGGTCATGAAGTGCATGGCCCTGCTGCCGCTGATGTTCGCCGAGCCCATCATCTGGCGCAGGTACCACTGGCCGCGGGTCTCGCCCTTGATCGACCGGCGTTCGAAGACCTGCACGCCCTCGGGGAAGTGCCCGCACATGATCACCGAGTGGGACCAGATGTTGCGGACCAGGTTCGCGGTGAACGTGGCGGCGAGCGTGGTGAGGAACGACGGGCCCGACAGAAGCGGGTGGATCACGTAGTCCTTGAGCACCTGCTTGCGGATCTTGCGGCCCACGGCCTTGGCCCGCGCGCGGAATTCCGGGTTCTTGCGGCGGCGCTTGTGCAGGTTCTTGCCGAGCTCCAGGTCGTACGCCGCGATGCCGTACTCGAAGAAGCAGGCGTTGATGAAGTTCCACAGCGGCTGGCCGAGGTGGAACGGGTGCCACTTCTGGTCCTCGTCGACGCGCATGATGCCGTAGCCGAGGTCGTTGTCCTTGCCGATCACGTTGGTGTACGTGTGGTGCAGCTCGTTGTGCGAGTGCCTCCACTGATCGGACGGCGAGACGTGATCCCACTCCCAGGTGGTGGAGTGGATCTTCGGGTCCCGCATCCAGTCCCACTGGCCGTGCAGGATGTTGTGGCCGATCTCCATGTTGTCCATGATCTTCGCCACGGACAGCCCGGCGGTGCCGATCAGCCAAGCGGGCGGGAAGAAGGAGAACAGCAGCACGCCCCTGCTGACCAGCTCGAGCTTGCGCTGCGCCGAGATGACCTTCCGGATGTAGGCGGCGTCCTTCTCGCCTCGGCTGGCGATCACCTCGTCGCGGATCGCGTCCAGCTCGCGGCCGAGCTCCTCGATCTGCTCCGCGGTCAGGTGGGCGGTGGGGTCGATGGCGGTCAAGGTGCTCCTACCGTTGGATATCGCAGGGGCCCGCCGCGGCGGACACGCAGGTCTGGATGAGGACGCCCGGCTCGGCCTCGGTGATCTCGCCGGTGCGCAGGTCGCGGACGGCGCCCGCCTTGAGCGGCGTGACACAGCCGAAGCAGATGCCCATACGGCACCCGGACGGCATGAGCACGCCGGCCTCCTCGCCGACGTCCAACAACGGCGTGGCGCCGTCCGCGTCGACGGTCTTGCCGGTGGCGCTGAACGTGACCTCGCCGCCGTCACCGGCGACGACGATGCCGGGGCGGAAGCGTTCGGTGTGCAGGCGCTCCTCGACGCCGTGCTCGCTCCAGAACTCTTCGGCGGCGTCGAGCAGGCCCGCGGGCCCGCAGGCCCAGGTCTCGCGCTCGGCCCAGTCGGGTACCAGTTCGCCGAGACGGGCGATGTCGAGCACGCCGTCCGTGTCGGTGTGCACCTCGGTGAGCCGCAGCTTCTTGTCCGCGACTAGGTCGTGCAGATCGTCGCGGAAGATCACGTCTTGCGGCCGTGGCGCGCAGTGGACCATGACGACGTCGTCGAACTCGACGTCACGCAGCATGCCCATCACCGGCGTGATGCCGCTGCCGGCCGTCAGGTAGAGCACCTTGGCGGGCTTGGCCTTCGGCAGTACGAAGTCACCGGTCGGCTGGTCGAGCTGGACCAGCGTGCCCGGTTTCACCCTGCGGACCAGGTGGTTGCTGACCTTGCCGTCCGGGATCGCCTTCACGGTGATCGTGACGCGGCCGTCCTGGCGGTTCGTCGGCGAGGTGAGGGAGTAGGCACGCCACAGGCGCCTCCCGTCGACGTCGACCCCGATCCGCACGTACTGACCGGCCGTGTGACCGCGCCAGCCCCTTCCCGGCCTGATCACGAGGGTCGCGGCGTCACCCGTCTCGGGGTGCACCGCCTCGATGCGCCCACGCAGGTCAGCACCCGCACGCAGCGGGCTGACCAGGTCGAGGTAGTCCGACGGCAGCAGCGGCGTCGTGATCATCTCCAGCAGTTTCCACGCCCTACTGCGGAGGGCTGCACTCGTCATGACCCCAGCTTGATGCGCCTCAAGGCGTAAAGTCCTGACCGCAAGACGTAAATTTCGTCGGCTGATTTGTTCGCAGGGAATAAAACATGAGCCATCCAATCCGGAGGGTCACCGAACTGGTCCTGGACCAGACAACGGTCACCGCACTTCGGGCCGCGCTGACGACCACCGCCGACGAGGTCGTGCAGGCGATCATCGACGAGGTCCCTCCCTACGCCAACGCCCTTTCGGGCCGCATGGGCGTCACCATCCGCCGAGCCGTCCGCACCGCCCTGGGGCACTACCTGGACCTCGCGAGCGGGAACGCCACGGGCGGCGACGCCGGTGACGCGGCCTACGAGCTGGGCCGCGGCGAGGTGCGCGACGGGCGTTCGATGGACGCCCTGCTCGGCGCCTACCGCGTCGGCGCCCGCGTGGCCTGGCGATGCCTGGCAGCGGGTGCCGTACCCGCAGGTCTGCCCGCCGCCGAGGTCGCCAAGTTCGCCGAGCTGACCTTCGCCTACATCGACGAGCTCTCCGCCGCGAGCGCCGCGGGCCACGCCGACGAACTGGCCGCCCGGGGCCGGGACCACGAGCGCCACCTGGAACACCTGGCCCGCGACCTCCTCGCCGGCGCGAGCCCGGACGTGCTGCTCGCCTCCGTCCAACGGGCCGGGTGGCAGCCTCCGGTTTCGCTGACCGCCGTCCTGCTGCCCGCCGCCCAGGCCCGGCCCGCCTACCGCACGCTCGACCCGGGCACCCTCGTCCTCGACGATCTGCCGGACGCCTTCGGTGTGCTGCTCGTCCCCGATGCCGACCGGTCGCATCTCTTGCGGCAGCTGACCGACCGCACCGCCGTGGTCGGCCCGGCCCGGCCATGGACGCGTGCCTCCGCCTCGTACGCACGAGCCGCACGCGCGCGCTCCCTCTCCTCCGATATCCGCGACACCGAGGACCACCTGCCCGAGCTGGTGCTGAGCGCCGACGCGGAAGCGTTCGCGGACCTGCGGGCCCGAGCCCTCGCACCGCTCGGGACCTTGCCCGTCGCGACCGCACGGCGGCTGGAGGAGACGTTGCGGGCGTGGCTGCTCCACCAAGGCAGGCGGGACGAGGTGGCGGCGGCGTTGTTCGTCCATCCCCAGACCGTCCGGTACCGGATGTCGCAGCTGCGGGAGCTGTTTCCGGATCTCGCATCGCCGCACCGGGTCCTCGAGCTGACGCTGGCGGTCGGCCTTCGGGTCGGCTGACGGGTCGCGCCAACAGCGCCTGACGGGCAAGAGCCCAGGTCAGGCGCCGTTCCTCGTGCTCCTGGAAGAAGCCGAGCCTCTTCGGTGAGCCAGGAGACCAGGAGGTTCCTCGTCTCCTGGCGGTACAGCAGTTGCACCCACGTCGACCAGGGGAAACGGGAGCCGGCGGGAACGCTTGGCGGGGTCGATGGGCGACGCGGCGGACAGGCCTGTTCGTGGGACCGGTCCAGATGCGATCATGATCCTTTCTCGGAGGCCGAGTTGGGGGATCAGGTCATGGGATTCGTGCTGTCGTTGGACGCGGTGACCGCGACGCTGGAGACAGCGGGCGGCAAGGGAGCGGCCCTCTCGGAGCTTGCGCGCGCAGGGTTACCGGTACCGGGCGGGTTCCATGTGACGACCGCCGCGTACCAGGAGTTCGTCACCTCGACAGGCGTGGCCGACCGCATCCGTGCGGAGCTCGCCGCCGCATCCCGACCGGACGCGGACACGAGCACGAGCACGGGCACGGGCGCCGGTGCGGGGGCCCGCATCCGGGCGCTTTTCGAAGAGGGCCCGCTGCCCTGCGCCCTGGAGCAGGCCATCTCGAAGGCGTACGCGGAACTCGGCGACGGCGCGCGCACGGTCGCCGTACGGTCGTCGGCCACGGCGGAGGACCTGCCCGACCTGTCCTTCGCCGGCCAGCAGGACACGTACCTGAACATTGCCGGCGAGAGCGCCCTGCTGGCAGCCGTGCGGCGGTGCTGGGCATCGCTGTGGACCGACCGTGCCCTCGTGTACCGCGCCAGGGCGGGCATCGCGCACGAAGACGTCTCGCTGGCAGTGGTGGTGCAGGAGCTGGTGGCCGCGGATGCCGCCGGGGTGATGTTCACTGTCGACCCGCTCGGCGGGCACACCGACCGGCTCGTGGTCAACGCGGCCTGGGGCTGGGCGAAGCCGTCGTCAGCGGGCTGGTCACTCCGGACACCCTGGTTGTCGACCGGGCCCGACTGGTCGTTGTGGAAGAACGCATCGCCGCGAAGGAGGTGATGACCGTTCCGACCGCCGACGGCACCGAGGAGCAGCCGGTCCCCTCCGACCTGCGCGAAGCCCCCGTCCTCACCACCGCGGAGGCCGGTGAACTGGCCCGGCTCGGACTCGCGATCGAGGAGCTGTACGGGGAGCCGCGCGACATCGAGTGGGCGCGCGAGGCGGGCTCCTTCCGGATCCTCCAGGCACGGCCCGTCACCACGGCCCCGGCGCCCCGCCCCGAGGTGTGGAACGACAGCACCGGCACCGACTCCCTCTGGACGAGCGCCAACCTCGGCGAGGCCGTCCCGGACGTGATGACGCCCGTGACCTGGTCGTTCGTCAAGGCGTTCATGGGTGACGTCATGGTCGGGGCCAGCCTTGAAGGACGCCCGATGTACGGGAACATCGGCGGCCGCTTCTACATGAACCTCAGCGTCACGGCCACCCTCGCCGCCGCGTTCGGACAGGGCCGCAAGTTCGCCCGGGCCAACGAGCTGGTCTTCGGGCGCCTCCCCGAGGGCATGACCATTCCGCTGCTGCCCGCATCCCGGCTGCGCGTCTGGCGGGACACCATCGGCGAGGCGTTCGCGGTGATGAGCCGTATCCGTGCGAACGGGAAGCAGTTGCCGGCGTTCCTGGAGGAGGCACCCGCGCGCTGCGAGGAACTGCGCGCCCGTGTCACCGCCGCGGCGACCACGGGAGAACTGTCGGCCCTGTGGGAGTCGGAGGTGGCACCGTACTTCCGCCGCTGCTGCCACATGCTGCAAGCCGCCACACGCCAGGGCGGCGACTCCCTCGTCAAGGTACGCGGCACCTTGGAGTCCCTGGTCGGCGAGGGAGACGCCGACCTGATGACCACCGGCCTCGGTGACGAAGGCCAACTGGCCAGCATGGGACCGTTGCTCGGCCTGGAACGACTCGCCCGCGGCGAGACCGACCGCGACACCTACACCCGTACCTATGGCCACCGCGGCCCGCACGAGTTCGAGGTTTCCCTCCCGCGGCCTGCCGAGGACGCGCAGTGGATCGACCGGCAGCTCGCCGCGCTCGGCACGGTCGAGGAGGACGCGTCACTGCGCCTCGCACGGCAGACCACCGCTCGCGCGGCGGCATGGGACCGCCTGACCGCCGCCCATCCCCGGCGGGTGGCGGGGATCCGCGCCGCGGTGGACACCTGGGCGGCCTCGGCACGCCTGCGGGAGGCCGCCCGCACCGAGGTCGCCCGCGTCTTCTGGCTACTGCGCACCTTCGTCCTGCGCGCCGGTGAGGTCAGCGGGGTCGGGGAGGACCTGTTCTTCCTGTCCCGCGAGGAAATCCTCGCCGTGCTCGGCGGTGACCGGACCCCGCTCGCCGGGGTGCAGGCGCGTCGCGCCGCATACGACGCCTACCGCGCGCTGCCCACCTACCCGACCCTGATCCGGGGCGAGTTCGCCCCGGCGACTTGGGCTGCCGACCCCAACCGGCGGGCCGACCTGTTCGACGCGCAGGACACGACACCCGCTACCGACACGGTCGCGGGCTCACCCGCGTCCGGCGGCGTGGTGGAGGGCATCGCCCGGGTCGTCGCCGACGTCGAGGAGGGCGAGGCCATCCAGCCGGGTGAGGTCCTGGTGACCACCGTGACGAACATCGGCTGGACGCCGCTGTTCACGCGGATCTCCGCGATCGTGACGGACGTCGGCGCGAACCTCTCGCACGCCTCGATCGTCGCGCGGGAGCTCGGTATCCCGGCGGTGGTCGGATGCGGCAACGCCACGACACGGATCCGGACGGGGGACAGGATCCGGGTGGACGGCGGTCGCGGAACGGTGGACGTCCTGGAACCGGCGACCTCGCTCCCCGGACCCGCCTGACCCCTCGGCCGGTGCCCCGACCCGAAGACCGGCTTACGAACGGATGAGCAGACCGGTGTCCCAGCACGAGCAGGCCATGCGCCACCACTTCCACCAGGCCGCGGCGCGGCGCGGATTCTCGGTCGCCCCGGCACAGGAGGCCGCTGTCGAACGGCTGGCCCGCCTGGCGGGCGACCTCGCCCGGCCGGCCTGGACGTTTCCCAGACCGCCGCGGGACCTGTACGTCTGGGGCCCGGTGGGCCGGGGGAAGTCCTGGCTGGTGGACACCTTCTACGAAGGGCTGCCCGGCGGGCGCAAACGCCGTCTGCACTTCCACGACTTCTTCCGCCGGCTGCACGACGGGGTGACCCGACCGGGCTCCCGTCGCGGCGGGCAAAGCGCCGTCGACAGCGCCCTCGACGAGCTGATCGGCGACAGCCGGGTGCTGGTCTTCGACGAGTTCCACGCACACGACGCGGGCGACGCGATGCTGATCGCACGCCTCTTCCGTACGCTGCTGGATCGCCGGATCACCCTGGTCACCACCTCCAACTACCCGCCCACCGGGCTGATGCCGGACCCGCTCTACCACCACCTGTTCGAGCCGACCATCCAGCTCATAGAGGAGCGGATGGACGTCCTGGACGTCACGGGTCCGGTGGATTTCCGCCGACTCGCGGTGTCCCGGTCGCAGGACGGCGGCCGCCGGTTCGCGACGGGCCTGTGCCTGCCCCCGGGCGACCCCGGCCTGGAGGCGCTGGGCCTCACCCACCCGGTCCCCGCGGATGCCACCACGGTCCAGGCCCACCTGAGGGAGCTCCCGGCCCGCGCGGTGCGCGGCGACCTCGTGTGGTTCGACTTCGACGCCCTGTGCGAGGACGCGACGGGAGTGCCCGACTACCTGGCCCTCGCCGAACAGTTCCCCACCCTGGTCCTGGACGGTGTGCCGCCGCTGGCCGAGGCCTCCGCGGACGGACGGCAGCGGTTCGCGAACCTCGTCGACGTGGCCTGCGACCGGGACGTCCGGCTCGTCCTCATCGGCGCAGACCCCCTGACCGCCCTCCCCGCCGGCGAGGCCCTCACCCGCGACCTGGACCGCACGGCCAGCCGCCTGGCGATGCTCCGGCGGACGAACCGAGCGGACCTGTCGACGCCGCAGCCGAGACCTGTGATCGGTGCCTCCGATTCCGCGCATTCGCCGTGAGGCCGAGGATCGCGGCGGGGAGTCCGGTGGACCGACGGTGGTCCACGGCTGCGGTGTCAGCGGCTGCCGGGGGTGCTCAGAAGAGCCCGAGCTTCCTCGGGGAGTAGCTGACCAGGAGGTTCTTCGAGTGCTGGTCGTACACCCCCTACACCGCTCCTGACCAGGCAAAATAGAGGGATCCGTCGTCGATGGCGCGGTGCTGGCCCGTAACTGGCCCGGATCTTGCTCCACCCAGCGGCGCAACCACTACTGTTCGCTGCGGCCTCGAGTGGAAGCCGGAGGGGGAACTGCGCGTCATTGTCACCTCATGTTGGACCCCACAAGCGTCACTGGGTGGCACTGGGCGTCAGCTTCGACGGAGCTCCCATGCGCCGGATGCCTCGACTTGTTCCCGATGACGCACCACGTGGAGTGCGTGGCGATGGGGGATCGCCCTGAGCGGCTGGGCTCAACGCTTGAGCACCCCTGCTGCGCTGCTGTCATGGGTGATACATAGGAAAGACCGACCAGGTTTCTGGAGGCAATCGTGCCGCTGGGAGAGGGCGCTGATGCTGACTTTTGCTGACTTCCTGGCATCCATAACGCCCTGACCTGCGAAAACGCTCAGAGAACCAATGGTTCTGGAACCTCTCCACCCAGTCCGGCGCGACCCTCAAGGACACGATGGTCCGTGCCGGGCAGTCATCGGAGAAGGCCGCGATGATCTACCAGCACTCCGACGATGAACGTCAGCAGGAGGTCGCCGGGGGTATTGACGCCCGGGTGCGTGCTGCCCGCGACAAGGGAGTGGTGCGGCGGGCGACAAGGGGCGCCTGACGGTTGAGGGGTGAGGGGAGGGAGGAGTCAGGTGACCTTGCGGATCAGACACTCGTCCATGCATCGAAGAAGGCCTCCCGCCTGGCCGGATCGGCTGATTTGTGGTCTGCATGCAGGACGCGCCAGGCGGTGAGTTCGAGGTCGCGGAGCCACAGCTCGCCGATGACCTGCGTTTTGAGGTCGGGGAGGTGGTCGGACTCGGCGAGTGCATGGCCGATGACCTCTCCGGCTGCGATGCGCTGGGGCGGGGTCATCTCGTCGAAGGCCGAGAGGATCTGCCCGGCCAGGCCGGTGCCTTCTCCTGCCAGCGAACTCAGCACGCACGCTTTGATGTTGGCGGGCAGCAGGTAGAGGGAGCCCGAGGACCTCCACAGTTCCGACCAGAAGTGCTCTCCGGACTCGGTGGGGGCGGGGAGCGCGGCCAGCAGACCGAGGAGGTGTGCGGTGGCCACGTATCCGTCGGAGTGGGCCGATGCGACGACGGCGATGTCCGCGACGCGCTCCACGTCGATGTGGCCGGCTTCGAGGCGGGGGTCCAGCCCAAGGCGCTGTTCCAGCTGATGGGAGAGGGGTGCGGACGCGTGGGAGCGGAACTCGGGAAGCATCGGCGGTCCTTGCACGTAGGAGAGCGGAGAGGCCCGTTCGGAAGCCCAAATCGTTCCCCTGGCCCGCCGAATTACACGAGTTCCACGGACCCAGTTGGCGGAAGACTGCCAGGACCGACGCGACGAGCCGGATGACCCGGCCGCGCCGTCGGACTTCGGCACACCTCACGTGATGCTGCTCCGGGTCAGCTCCTAGCATGAACTCATGGTTGCCAGTGATGCCCAGCAGTCCGAGTCAGGACGGGAAGCAGTGTCCCGGGACGACGCCGACGCCGACGGTGTTCTCTCCGCACCGACGGAAGGAGGAAGCAAGGGCTCCCGGCCCGCAGCCGACCTGGTCGAGCGAGCGGCCGATCTGATGGAGCCGATCAAGCCGAAGCTACGAGGTTGGCTCCATGCCGGCATGGTCCCCGCGTCCCTGGCCGCAGGCATCGTCCTCATCTGCCTGGCAGGAACACCGCAGGCCACCGTCGCCTGCATCGTGTACGCCGTCACCGCCTGGCTGCTGTTCGGGACGAGCGCCGTCTACCACCTCGGCATCTGGGGACCGCTAGGCGAGGCCGTCCTGCGCCGCCTGGACCACGCCAACATCTTCCTGATCATCGCCGGTACCTGCACCCCGCTCGCTGTGCTCCTCCTCGCCCCTGCCCAGCGGTCCGTGCTCCTGTGGATCGTGTGGACGGGCGCTCTGGCCGGCATCGCCTTCCGGGTCCTGTGGATCGGCGCGCCCCGCTGGCTGTACACGCCCTGCTACCTGGCCCTGGGCTGGGCGCCGGTGCGTTACCTGCCCGACTTCCTGCACAGCGGCGGCGCGGCCGTACTCACCTTGGTCGTGACCGGCGGGCTGCTCTACAGCGCGGGCGCCGTCGTGTACGCCCTCCAGCGCCCCGACCCCTCACCCCGCTGGTTCGGCTACCACGAGGTGTTCCACGCCCTGACCGTGGCAGCCTTCACCGCGCACTACATCGCCGTCTCCCTCGCCGCCTACTGAGCACGAGACGTGTCGATACATGCCCGCCCATTCGTGTGGGGGCCGGTGAGTTGCCGACCGGCGTCGGGTCAGGGCGCGAGCGGGCGGCGGAGGGAGACGTAGTAGTCGCCGACCGCGGACAGATAGCCGTGCTCGGCTGTTTCGCTGTCCGTCGTGAACCGGGGCGCGGCCTTGATCTCTTCCTGCGTGGCCGAGACCCTCAACACCTGCGCTGCCGTATCGATGCGGGTGACGGCGCCGGCCGGGATCAGGACGCTCCTGCCGAACACCCACACGCCGGTGTCGACCACCAGGTGCTGCATGCCCGGCTGGTCCTGCTGGCGGTCCACGTGCCCGATGACACCGTCAGCGGCTTCCACGGTGAAACCCGCCAGTGACTGCCCGGACGTGTAACTGCTGTCCTGCGCGTACATCCACACTCCGCTCACAGACCATCTCCTCGTCCTCGGCGACCGGGCGTGGTGGCTCGGTGCACCACCGGTTCGCGTCTGCCCGACCGCATGCCCCTGTGCTTGCCGCGCAACCGAGTCCGCAGAGCATTCCGGGCGTGCGCGCTACGCCCGTGGCCGGACAGTGGCTCCCAGCGCAGGCAGCTATGGGGGCGACACTTCCCGAGTCCGGGCCGCTGCCCGCTTGTCGGGTGAACCAGCTCGGCAGCACGGGCGCTCGCGGCAGCGGAAGCCGCCTCCTCTGTGGAGTCACTGGATGTCGTCGCCCGGATGCTCAGGGGCCGCCTGAACGCTGCTGCGGCCACGTTCCTGATCGTGGACTTCACCGGGTCGTCTGTGGTGCGGCTCGGGGCAGCCGACGACGTCGAGTCCAGTGAGCCCCCTGAGCGCGTCGCTCTGCCGGGCACCGTCTAGGCGGACGTACTGCGCACACAACGGCCTGCCGTCCAGCTGGAGGGAGACGGTCTGGTCAGGGTGGTGGCGCCCGTCACCAACCGCGGCGACGCCACCGGCCTGGTCGAACTGTTCCTGCCGGACCGTCCCGACGACGACGGGATGAGGCAGATCGCTGCGACCGCGCACGCCCTGGCTTACATCGTCATCGCCAACCGGTCCTTCACCGACGTCTACCAATGGGGCTGCCGTACCCGTCCCCTGAACCTGGCGGCCGAGGTCCAGCACCGGCTCCTCCCCGCCTCACCGGTATGTGAGGCGGCCCAGTTCATGGTCGCCGGAGCACTGGAACCGGCGACGCACGTCGGCGGTGACACCTTCGACTACGTCGTCGACCGCGACACCATGCAGCTCTCCGTCACCGACGCCATGGGCCACGACGTGGAAGCCGCGCTTCTCGCCACCCTGGCCGTGGGCGCCCTGCGCAGGGTGCGACGTGCCGGGGCCGAGCTCGAAGAACAGGCTGTCGAGGCCAACCAGGCGATCGTGGACAACGGCAGGCGGGGCTTCGTCACCGGACAGCTGCTGCGCGTCAGCCTCCTCGACGGGACCACCGAGTTCGTCAGTCGTGAGCCCGCCGATGACGACGGGCACGATCACCTCAGGCGGAGGTCGATGGAGCGGAAGATTCGCCGGCGCGGCGGTATTCGGCGTTGATGCGTTGGGCTTCTTCGAGTTGGTCTTCGAGGATGATGATGCGGCAGGCGGCTTCGATCGGGGTGCCGCGGTCGACGAGTTCGCGGGCGCGGGCGGCGATGCGCAGCTGGTAGCGGGAGTAGCGGCGGTGGCCGCCCGCGGAGCGGAGCGGGGTGATGAGGCGGGCTTCGCCGATGGCGCGGAGGAAGCCCTGGGTGGTGCCGAGCATCTCGGCGGCCCGGCCCATGGTGTAGGCGGGGTAGTCGTCGTCGTCGAGACGGCCGAACGAGTCGTCTGCTGTCATTGAACCTCTTTCTGGAACGCGTGGAGGGGCCCTGGTGCCTATGGCACCAGGGCCCCGAAGGAACTGCTACACCATCTGCCGACCTTGAGACTGCGCCGGCCTTCTGTTTCCGCAGACCCGACTCATGCGTGATCGGGGTGCGGGGATCGCGGTTGCTTGACCGGAGACCACCTCACTAACGATGTCCTGCGGTACCCGGGCTTCAACCTGCCGGCCCGGGCGATCCTGATGGCGCCAAGCTCCTCCGTTCTTCCCTCGATGATCAACTACTTACCAAGCGGGGTACTACTACTGGTGATGCTTACTGCTGATACTGCGTACTGCTAACCACTTGTACTGCTCGTGGCCTGGCCTAGCGCCACGTTTCGGCAGCCAGCCCCGTCGCCCGTCGTGCGTCTGCTCTGGCTTGGAACCCCACTGCCGAACCTCCCGGTACGCGCGCCCATATTCGACGCCTTCACCGAGGTGCTGCTCACTGTCTTAACTGCTGGGTACTGCACCTACGAGAACTGCACTTACAGGTACTGCCACTGCGTTAACTGCGGTACTGCTTGAGGTGGCCCCTGATCACTGCGGGCCTACCCGGTCCGGTCGTCAGTCCCGTCGCCGTCCTGCACCAGCCCTGGCTTCGGAACTCCACCACCGCACCGTCCTGCGCACTGCACCTACGGGTACTGCCGCCGGCAGTTCGTCTCTGCCAGGCCCTGCTGTCTCGCTGGGCTACGAGAGAAACCATAGCTACGCCATCGCCCAATGTCTACTCCAGCCGATATAGATTTTCTCTTGGCTGGTCAGGAGGTAATCGGGCTCGAACATGGCCGCTTCCTGAGGCTGCCGAGCTGGACCTGGACACCGGACGCGCCGCCGAGTTCGCCACGCCACTGCGGCGAGCGGTTGCCGATCCCGGCCGCTCCAGGGAGCGGAGGAGGGCCCGTTGCCGCCAACCGGAAACGGTGTCCAACGGGGTGGAAGAATCGTTTTGACGAACGTGACGGATGATCATTGGGTATACCTCGACCGCAGTGCTCAGGCCGGCAGCGGTAAGCGCAGAGCCGCTGCCCGTCTTCCGGAACAGCTGCGCCGGTGGCCTTCCCGTAGTCCGGCGCACGCCGGTGGGCAGGCCGGTGGAGAGGCCCCGGACGAGAGCACACCCCTGTACGCGCGGCTGGCCGAGGAGTGGGCGGCCCGAGGCGCCACCGTCCCCTGCTGTCCTGACCCGCTGTGGCAGCGTCTGGTCTCTGCCGAGCACTTCTGGCGCCAGACGGAGAGCACGTTGCGGCAGCTGCACCTGGCAGGGGACCCCCACCCTGCTGACGGCGCAGCTGCGTCGGTTCGAACGGAGGTACTCGCGTGATCCACGGCTCGCTGGTGTGCCAGGGTTGTTCCGGCACCCTCTACGCCGTTTCCACCACCTGTGCTCACTCGGCACCCTTCCCCACCTGGGAAGTCGATCACGACCGCACCCCGGCCTCCTGCCCCTTGCGGCCTCTCCTGCCCCTGGAAGGGGCGGCCGCTCACGTCTCCGAGCTTGCCCACGCCGATCACGTCCTGACCGAACCGTCCTGACGCAATCACGGGGCTCACCGTCATGGCCCTGACCCGGGCCCTACGGCCTGCCGGCCACGGGCCCGACCAGCCGGTCCAGTCGTGCGTACAAGGCGCGGACCATCCGGGCGCGGCCTTGGACACAGCGCACGCCGCCCTCCACCGAGATGACAGTCGCCGGTCTGCCTCCCCGTGAGTCGGTCCCGCTCCAGACGCGGATCAGGGCCGCGCAGCAAACGCTGCGCGGCCCTGATCCGGTACTCCTCGGATCCCGCCGACATCGCAGACGTCCGCTGTTCGGGCGCCTGCGAGCTGTATGGACAGCCGTGAGCGCCGATCGCGGTGGCCGCGCGGGCGGGGTGGGGAGGGTTAGGCCGGGTTGATGTTCTCGGCCTGGGGGCCCTTCTGGCCCTGGGTGATGTCGAACGTGACGACCTGGCCCTCCTGGAGCTCGCGGAAGCCCGAGGAGTTGATCGCGGAGTAGTGGGCGAAGACGTCCGGGCCGCCACCCTCCTGGGCGATGAAGCCGAAGCCCTTTTCAGCGTTGAACCACTTCACAGTTCCCGTAGCCATGTCTCATGCCTTCCAGTCGATGAACGCCTCCCGCTCCATGCGGAAGGCGGAGGTGATCGTCCTGGTTCCTGCGGCACTGCACAGCAAAACGCCCACACCAGGGCGTGGGCAAAGGGGACTTCCGAACCACGACAGCTGACGCAGACGCTACACGCCCCCAACGGCCTGTCACCATAGGGAGCACGGTGCGTCCTACCTCCGACACGCGCGGGCGGGAGTGCCCACCGCGACCGGCGGGCACGTCCACCTCAGGCCGCCGTGCGCGGGCGTCCTTCGGACGCTGGGGAGTGGTGCTCGGCGTTGACGCGCTGAGCTTCCTCAAGTCGGATCTCGAGCATTACGATCCGACAGGCCGCCTCAATCGGAGTGCCCTGGTCGACGAGTTCCCGGGCGCGGGCGGCAATACGCAGCTGGGAGCGGGAGTAGCGGCGGTGGCCGCCCTCGGAACGCAGCGGGGTGATCAGGTGGGCCTCTCCAATGGCGCGGAGGAAGGCCTGGGTGGTACCGAGCATCTCTGCGGCCCGGCCCATCGTGTAGGCGGGGTAGCCGTCGTCGTCGAGACGGCTGAACGAGTCGTCTGCTGTCATCGCACCTCACTGCGAAACAGGTGGAGGAAGGGGTCGGAACGAGGGGAGGGGCCCTGGCGCGTACGACACCAGGGCCCCGAAGGAACTGCTACACCATCTGCCGGCCCTGATACTGCGCCGGCCTTCTGTTTCCGCTGACCCGACCGAAAGGCTGTCGGGGGTGCGGGGATCGCGGTTGCTTGACCGGAGACCACCTCACTATCGATGTCCTGCGGTACCCGGACTCAGACCTACGTCCGGGCGATCCTGATGGCGCTTCAACTCCTCCGTTCATCCCTCGGTTTCAACTACATACCAAGCGGGGGACTGCGTACTGCTGGTCTTTCTCTTACTGCTGGTACTGCGAACCGCTGGTACCGCTCGTGGCCTGACCTAGCGCCACGTTTCGGCAGCCAGCCCCGTCGCCCATCCTGCGTCTTCTCTGGCTTAGAACCCCACTGCCGAACTTCCCGGTGCGCGCGCCCGCAGTCGACGCCTTCACCGAGGTACCGCTCACTCACTTCACTGCTGGGTACTGCCTGTGGCGGCCCCTGATCACTGCGGGCCACCCGGTCCGGTCGTCAGTCCCGTCGCCGTCCTGCACCAGCCCTGGCTTCGGAACTCCACCACCGCACCGTCCTGCGTACTGCAACTACGGGTTCTGCGTGTACTACTGCCGGCAGTTCGTCTCTGCGCGGCCCTGCTGTCTCTCTGGGTTACGAGAGAAACCATAACTACGCCACAGTCCAATGTCTACTCCAGCCAAGATAGATTTTTGAGTGCGTGTCGCTGAGGTAATTGGGTCCCGTCAGGTTGAACAGTCGTGGGTCAGGGAACAACGACCGGGCAAGCAAGGCCGGACACCGACAACAGACCCGGAGCGCGCGATGACCACGATGAGCGCCGAGTGCACAGCCCTTGCTTCTCTGTCCGCCGTCGCCGAGGCGCGCCAGGCCGCCCGGTCCTTCCTCGAAACCCTCGGGCAGCAGGCCATCGAGCCGGAGCACGCAGACACCGTGATCCTGGTCGTCTCCGAGCTCGTCACCAACGCCCTGCGTCACGGCGGCGGCTCCTACACGCTCCGGCCGGCCGTGCACCCCGACACCATCGAGGTCGCCGTCGAGGACTCCAGTCCCCTCCCGCCGCGCATGCGTACCCCCGACCTCGTGGACGGCACCGGGGGGTTCGGCTGGCACATGGTCAACGACCTGGCCCACGCCACCGTCGTCACGCCCACGCCCACGCCTGAAGGCGGGAAGACCGTACGCGCCCTCCTGCCCCGTCGGACCGGCGCATAGGCGCGAGCCTGCGGTCGGGTAGGCGATTCAGGGCCTCTCCGCGCGGAGTCATGGCGGTCAGGACTCGGTGCCGGGCAGGAGTCGGAGGGTCTGGTCCAGGCCGATGATCCGCAGGACGTGCAGCGTGTGGGCGGGGACGGCGGCGAGTGCGATGTCGGCTTGGGCGGCCTGTACGCGGTTGCGGGCGGCGATCAGGGCGCTGATGCCAGGCCGCCCGGAGTGCGGCCCACCCAAATGCGCTTCCCTGTGGGTATGCGAAGGGCCCGACCGGCGCGTGCCGGTCGGGCCCTCTTCGCTGTTCGGGTGGCGGCATGCGCCGGGCCCACTGGTCAGGCGGTGACGGGGGTGCCGAGCATCGCGGAGGCCCGCTGGAGGGGGTTGAGTGCGCGTGTGGCCATGGCGGTTCGGGGGAGGCTTCCGCGGCAGGTGAAGCCGAGCTGGGTCATGGCGCGGAGGACTTCGCCGGCGCTGAAGTCGCGGCGGTCTTGGCGGGTGATGACCTGGCCGACCTGCTTGACGGGGTAGGTGCGGCGGCCGATGATCACGGACTCGCCGATGACCTGTTCGGGCTTGATGCCCTTCATGGACTCCAGGACGCCCGTCTTGGTCAGGTCGAACGGGAAGCGGGCGATGACACAGCGCATGATGCCTCACAGGGTGAAGAGGGGAAGGGTCCGGCCACGGTGAGGTGGTTCAGCGTGCGAGGGCGAGGACGCCCAGGGCGCTGCCTTGTTCATCGACGACGGGCAGGGCGTCGAGCCTGCGGTAGTGCATCGCGTGCTCGGCTTCGGCCATCGTGGTCATGGGCGAGGTGAACGGCCCACGGTCGCCGAGGACATCGCGCAGACGGAGCCGGTCGGTGTACGCGGCGCTGTCGCGGATGGCGCTGAGCCGCTCGCGCGTGATCAGCCCGGTGCAGAGGCCGTCCTCGTCGCAGACGAGTAGATGGTCCGTGCGGGAACTGGCCGTGACGGCCAGGGCCACCTCGACGGTCATGTCGTCACAGACCTGCGGACCGGCCGCCTCCATGGCGTCGTCCACCGTCCGGTGCGCGAGGTCGGCATGCGCGGAGCGGGGCTGCATCTGGACCAGCGTCAAAATCTGCCTCCTGCAGAGATGGGTCAGTTTCCTGATCACGTGGTTCTCAGGCCGCCGCATCAAAGGCGGACTGCCGCGCGCTCGCCCGCCGGGCGACCGAAGCAGGGCCGCGCCGGCCGCGGGAGGCCGTGCTGCGCTTGGGCCGCTCGGACACCGGTGCGGTGATGGTGACCGGGATGCCGGAGGGCGCCTGCGCGCCGGTGATGCGGGTCAGGACCTCGTCGCCGGAGTGGATCTGGGTGGTCTGCGGGGTGATGCCCGCGGCCTGCATGAGGCGTGCCATCTCGCGGCGCTGGTTGGGGGTGACCAGGGTGACGACGCTGCCGGACTCGCCGGCGCGGGCGGTGCGGCCGCCGCGGTGGAGGTAGTCCTTGGGGTCGGTCGGCGGGTCGACGTTGACGACGAGGTCGAGGTTGTCGACGTGGATGCCGCGGGCCGCGACGTTCGTGGCCACGAGGACGCTGACGTGCCCGCTCTTGAACTGGGTGAGGGTACGGGTGCGCTGGGGCTGGGACTTCCCGCCGTGCAGGGCCGCGGCGCGCACCCCGTTGCTCAGCAGGTGTTCGGTCAGCCTGTCCACGCCGTGCTTGGTGTCCAGGAACATGATCACGCGGCCCTCGCGGGCGGCGATCTCGGTCGTGGCGGCCTGCTTGTCGAAGTTCTGGACGTGCAGGACGTGGTGTTCCATCGTGGTGACGGCGCCCTGCGAGGGGTCGACGGAGTGCACGACGGGGTCGGTCAGGTAGCGGCGCACCAGCAGGTCGACGTTCCGGTCCAGGGTGGCGGAGAACAGCATCCTCTGCCCTTCGGGCCGCACCTGGTCCAGCAGGGCGGTGACCTGGGGCATGAACCCCATGTCGGCCATCTGGTCAGCCTCGTCGAGCACGGTGATCGCGACCTGGTTCAGCCGGCAGTCGCCACGGTCGATGAGGTCCTTCAGGCGGCCGGGCGTGGCGACGACCACTTCCGCTCCGGCGCGCAGCGCCTGTGCCTGCCGGTAGATGGGCATGCCGCCGACGACGGTGGCCATGCGCAGCTTGACCGCCCGGGCGTAGGGGGTGAGCGCGGCGGTGACCTGCTGGGCGAGCTCACGGGTGGGTACGAGGACCAGTGCGAGCGGCCGGCCCGACTCGGCGCTCTGGCCGGCCGTACGGGCCAGCAGCGCGAGGCCGAAGGCCAGGGTCTTGCCCGAGCCGGTGCGGCCACGACCCAGGACGTCACGGCCCGCGAGGGTGTTGGGCAGGGTTGCTGCCTGGATCGGGAACGGCGTGACCATGCCCTCACGGGTGAGCGTGGCGAGCAGCTGGGCCGGCATGGCGAGGTCGGCGAAGGCCTCGACGGCGGGCAGTGCGGGGGTGATCGTCTTCGGCGGTGCGAACTCGCCCTGGATCGCGGCGGGCCGACGACCGTAGCCGCCCGAGCGGCTCGGACCTCCGGAGCGGCTCGGGGCCGAAGAGCCGAAGCGGCTGCCCCGGCCCGAACCGGAGCCGGCGCCGAAAGCGGGGCCGCCGGTGCGGCTGCGGGAGGAGCGCTCGTTCGTACGCGTGGGGTTCATGCGGAACCTTCCTTGATACGGCACGTATCAAGGAATTCCCGCAGCGTAGGAGCGGCGCAGGGAATTGCGAGAACGGGCCGAATGGAATGCGAAAGCAGATCTGGCGGACAGAAAGTCTGCACGCGCTCAGTCGCTGGAATAAGGTGGCGCCATGTAGGCGCGGCAACCAAAATAATTGACTCGGGTGCATATCCGAGAGAGCCGCTCGGCCGAGTGTCTCCATGCTCAATGCCGCGGGTGGACCCACCGCGGGAAATACGTGCAGCTGGGGCCCGCACCCCGAGGGATGCGGGCCCCAGCTGCAGAATGCGTGTCAGCGTCAGGCGGGAACGATGTTCTCGGCCGTCGGGCCCTTCTGGCCCTGCGCGATGTCGAAGGTGACCTTCTGGCCCTCGTTCAGCTCGCGGAAGCCCTGGGCGGCGATGTTCGAGTAGTGGGCGAACACGTCAGCGCCGCCACCGTCCTGCTCGATGAAGCCGAAACCCTTTTCCGCGTTGAACCACTTGACGGTACCAGCAGCCATGTCATATCTCCTTTGGGGCAATACATCGGCGACTGCACTGTGCGGACGCCGTGTCGCCGCGATGATGCCCCGCCCGGTAAACGACCGGAAAATACAAAGCGCTTCCAGTGGAATGAATTCCAGTCTGGAGGCGCTTGAAGTTCTTGGGTACCAAAACTGCAACCGAGAACGACAGTAGCACGCTGCAGCGGCTTGTGTGCGTTGAATATTTCCGGCCGCCGTGTTGCGGTAGAAACTCTCCCCGCGGGATCCGTTAAATCCTTAGGTCGCGGTGACAGATATTGATTCACCCCGACCGCAGCGTTTTTTGGTTGTTCGCCACCAGCTGCAGGAGGCGGCAGCGAAGTCGGCTGGTTGGAGACGTGTTGGGGACAGGTTCCGACGTGGCGGACCGCTGGAGCGGTCCGCGCGGTGACGAAGTCCTGTACGGCAACGAAGTCCTGTACGGGCAACGAACGCGCCTCGGGAGGGGCTCGACCAACCCGGCGCCACTGGCGGTTCGGAGGCCCGACAGTGGCCGCCCCAGCAGGCCTTGCAAGCGCGATCGCTGCTTCACCGGGCGGCTCGGACCGTGCGATGCCAGAGCGAGTCTCTGGATCCGAGGATCTCGGCGCCGGGATGGTCGCGCAGCCAGGCAGCGAAGGTCTCGGAGGTGCGGTCGGGCAGGACGTCCACGACGCGGCCGGCTTCCACGTCGACGAGGATCGTGCCGTAGGTGCGGCCCTTGCGGAAGGCGAACTCGTCGACTCCGAGCACTCGCGGAGACCGTTCCGGCGCCGTCGGTGGTTCCAGCAGCTCCAGCAGCTCCAGCAGTCGCGTGCGTCCGGCGGCGAGGTGCATGCGGCGGCACAGCCGTTCGCCGGCCCGCCCGCCGAGCTCGACCTGGCGGAGCCAGGTCTTCAGCCCGAGGCTGGAGCGGCGATAACGCTCGCTCAGCCCGCTGACCTGCTCGACAAACGTCCGCCGTGGACACGAGGCCCAGTCGCAGAAGAACCGCCGGACCCGCAGCCGCACGAGCAGCTTTCTCCCAGACAAGGGCCGCTCGGCCAGAGACCGCTCGTAGCACGAATGCACCCGCCGAGCTCGGGCACGGCATCCCGGGCATCTAGGTGGCGGCCCGCAAGCGGCCGCCACCACGACCAGGGCCTCCGCCGTGAACTGCATGGCCTCCAAACGCACATCGACGCCCGGGAACAGCACATCATCCAGCGAGCAAACCCCCACCACACGCATGCCCTGCCGAAACGTTCCAGCATGCGGCTCCTGACCTGGGATTTCACGGAACTCCGGGCAGAGCCATTTTCACGAATCCTCATCAGCACCCCGTTGCCGTGTTCGCCCGCCGCTCTCGACGCCGAGCTGCACGCCGCCCTGGCCGCTTTCGACGCTGCGGCCGCTCCGTGGCGTGAGGCCCTCGAGGACCTGGACGAAGACGTCCTCGCCGAGTCCGCCGCCGAAGCGCGGGCCTTCGGCGCCGGCCCGGCGGCCGTCGTCGACGAGCTGGTGCGCTGCCTGCTCAGGCAGTTGGCCGACTGGCAGCAGTCGATCGGCGAGCTGGGCCGCGCGCTCACCACGGCAACTGAAGGCCGACCGCTACCCGGCTGGTCCACAGACGCCGGCCGCACCGAGGACATCGGGTGGCGCCAGGCCCGCACCACGCTGCTCGAGGCCGTCGCACGCCACCACCACGCTCACCTGCTCGCCGCCATCGTCGAGCTCGGCGGTGAGCTGGAGCTCCCAGCTACCCGTAACGGGCGCTTCAGGGGCGCGGTCATCCCAGAAGGCTGCGCGGTCAGCGCCGGCCGCCGCCGATGCGGCGGTCGTCGGCCAGTGCGGTCAGCGGGCCGAACTCGCAGGCAAGCTGGTTCCACGTCAGAACCTCGCCACAGCGGGCCGGGAACTCCTTCGGGTTGAACTCGGGCATGGTCCAGGTGCCAGTGCCCCGGTCCCGCAGCCACAGGTCCCCGTCACCGTCGACCACAGTCGGCGGGACCGGTACGGGCTCGGCCTGATCGGTGGGTTCCCAGGTGACCCGGCCCGGGTGGGAAACGCGGCGCAGCTCGGTGGTGGCCAGCCGTGCGGCCAAGTCACGGGTGGACTCTTCGGTGTCCTTGACCGACGCGAGTCGGAATGCGTCGTCAAGTACGGGCAGGGCTGGATTCTTGCTGCGCTTTGAACTCATACGCTGACTACCTCCGGTGGGGGGCGTCACATCCGTTATGGCACCCCGTAGAGGAACACGGTATCCGAGGCGGGAGCCGGGCCGGCTACGACCACTGTCCAGGTGGAGGCGCTGGCACACCGGGCGGTGGGGCTAGGTGGTGAGCTGGTCCTGGACGTGGCGCAACCAGTGGTGGTAGCGCTCAGATATGGCGGTCCGGGTTTGAGAAGGTGAGGCCGCCGGGGGCGAGCGGACGTCGGGCCGGGGCGGGTGCGGGCTCGGGCTCGGTCTCGCCGGGCGGCTGGCGGAAGTCGGCGCCCTGCTCGACCGGCATCAGCCGGCGCCCACCCGCCTGGGCGGGTACGGGAGCGTCGGAAGCGGGCTCGGAGAAGGCGGGCAGCGAGAGCGGTCGGCCGGACCGAGAGGCTGATCGCCAGGGTGCGACCGATTGTAGGAAGCCGACAACCCCCGCAGCGGTCCTCGCAGCGGCGTCCGCCGCGCCGTCTCGGCGAGCTGGGCTAGATTACGGCGCGGCACCGCTCGGTGCGCCTTCGCGTGCTCCACTGCACTGAGCATCGGGCGGTCCGGGTTTCCACGGTCGCCCCGGTCCTCGGGCACGAGGACCTCCAGCTCCTCGTGGAGCGCGGGGACGAGGATGAAGCGCGGGTGTGGTACTTCGTTGCGGTCTTCCCGCTGAGGGTGTGGCACGAGCTCCACAGCCCGATAGACCCGCTGGGTGAGCGGCGTCGCCGGGCGGGGAATCACGCCGCGTCAACCAAACCTGACCTGACCGGCGGATGGGGTCACCACTCCGCCGACGTTCTTACGTTCTTCGGCGGTGAACTCCTGGCCCCCGCCGCCGCGCGACCACCCGGCCGACAGCGGCGACATAGGAACGTCGGATCCGATCAGGACCAGGCTCTCGTCGTCCGGTCCGGCTGATCAGCGCCGTTCAGGAGGCGGTGACGGGTTTTCGCCATGGTGCGGGCGTCCACCAGTTGGCGGGGCCGAGTGCTGCCATGACGGCAGGGACGAGGATGCCGCGTACGAGAACGGCGTCGACCAGGGCGCCGATGGCGATGCCGAGGCCGGTGAATTTGAGGAGGCTGACGTCTGAGGTGCCCATGGCTGCGGCGGACAGGGCGAGGGCTGCGGCGGCACTGCTGACGAGGCGGCCGGTGCGGGCGATGCCATCGATGACGGCGGTGCGGTTGCTGCCGGTGCGGTCGTATTCCTCGCGGATGCGGCCGAGGAGGAAGATCTCGTAGTCGATGGACAGGGCGAGGGTGACGAAGAGGGTGAACAGGAGCATGGGGGTGTCGAGGGTTCCTGTCACGGTGAAGTTGCCGACCAGGGTGCGGCCGTGGCCGTCTTGGAACAGGACTACCAGGATGCCGAGGCTGGCTCCCAGGCTGGCCACGGCGACCAGGACGGCTTTGATCGGAGCGATGATCGTGCGGGTGTAGGCAGCGAGGAGGGTCAGGAGTGCGCAGGCCAGGAGGAGGAAGCACAGGGGCATGGTGTTGCGGATGGCCGTGATGGTGTCGGTGACCTCTGCGGCCCGGCCGCCCACCAGGACGGCCCCGGGTGCGGTTGTGGCTCGTACGGCCCGTACGACTGTTGCCGCCTGCTCGGTGCCGGGGTCGGCGGCTGAGGCGAGCAGGAGCACGGCGGCGGGGGAGGGGCGGCCGGTGAGGCTGGGTCCGTTCGCGGGCTGGGCGGGGCGCACGATGCGGACGCCGATGATGTGGGGGACGCGGGCCAGTCGTTGCGTGTAGGCGGGCAGGCCTCGGGCGGTATCGGGGCCGGTGACGACCAAGGTCAGCAGCCGTTCGGGTGGGGCGGCGAAGGCGTCCCTGACGTGCTGGGCGGCGGCCGCCGCCGGGGCGGAGGGCGGCAAAGTGCGCTCGTCCGCCAGGCCGAGCCGGGCGTGGCCAAGCGGCAGCGTGATCACTCCCAGCAGGACGGCCGCGAGAGCGGTGGTGAGCAGGGGACGTGTGGTGACCGTGCGGGCGGTGGACCGCCAGAATTTGCTGCCGTTCTCGTGGTGTGTGCGTCGCCACCGGGACAAGGGATCGAAAGCGTAGGTGTGCGGGCCGAGCAGACGCAGGAAAGCGGGTAGTACTAGCAGGGCAACGGCGGCGGACAGGATCGCGACGATCATGCCCGCCATGGACAGGGCGCGCAATACCGGTACGGGCACCACCAGTGCGGCCGCGAGGCAGGCGGTGATCGCGGCGGCGGAGAAGACGATGGACCGCCTGGTGGAGTGCAGCGCGGTGGACAGCGCTTGCTGTGCGCTGTCGCCTCGTGCGCGCTGCTCGCGGACCCGGGCCAAGAGGAAGAGGCTGTAGTCGACTGCGAGTCCCGCGCCGATCGCTGAGGCGGCGTTGACCGCTGCCCAGGAGACTTCGGTGACCTGGGCGAGCAGTCCCAGCACGGGGATGGTGCAGCCGACTGCCAGCACGGCCACCAGGACCGGCAGGAGGGCGGCTACCAGGGAGCCGTAGGCGAAGACCAGCAGCAGGAACAGTACGGGAGCTGTGATCAGCTCTGCCCGCATGAGGTCGCGTGCGCTTGTTTCGTCGATTTCCTCGTTGGCGGCAGCTGGACCGCTGGCTTCCACCCGCAGGCCGCCGGCCGCCGTGCGGGCGGCTTTGATCAGGCGGGAGACATCAGGCGGGGGCTGTCCGTCCGTCTTCTTCAAACGGGCGGCGACCAGCATGGTCTTGCCATCCCGGGAGCGCAACCACGTGTTCTCGCGCGCGGTGGGGGTCCATACGCCGGCCACTTCGCGGTCGCCGGCCAGGGCTGCGGCCACTGCCACGACGCCGTCTGCCAAAGGCGGCTGCGCCGGGTGCGTTCCGGCGGGGGACAGGGCGAGGAACAGGTCTGGAGAGGGAACACCCAGCCGTTCGGCCCGCCGCTGGGCGTGCACTGCTTCGATCCCGGTGGCCACCGAGCCGCCGGTGGCCAGCGATGCCATCGCAGTCGGCGCCAGGACACCGGCGCACACCGCGGCCAGCATCGCCAGGACCACGGTCAGCCAGGCTCGTCGTCTCGACGGTTTCATTCGCGCCTTCCCTGGTGTGTCGCAGGCCCTGTCCAACGATCACGTTGTCGGCCCGGTACGTGCCTTGTTCTGCCGCTTCTGCTCTGGCTGGTCCGGCCGGGCCAGCGCAGCAGAGGCAGGCGGGTACCGCGGAGCATGAGCCGTCGCGACGCCGCCGGTGACCTGGTGGCTGGGCGGCCAAGGGGGGAGCAGGTCGAGGTGGCGAACGCCGTAAGGAAGCGGCCGGTCATCCCCGGACCGTGGAGGTGCTGGCCGCGCGTTGGGCCGGCCAGGTCGGTTGGCACCGCAGCGGTGGGCGGTCCGGTCACTCGACGGGCCCTGTCCCCGGTTTCTGAGGTCGCAGTGCCCCGAGGAGAACGCGTGGGCGCATGAGCGCGGTCGGCCGGTCGATCAGCCCTGCGACTCGCATCAAGGCATTCGTGACGGCGGGGTCCTTCGCCGCCGCATGATGCAACCGCGTCACGTACGCGTTCCCCATCCGCGCGGTGAGCCCACGATGCCCTGCCATTCCGTTGTACTTGAGGTCGTTGGTCGTCGAGATGAACCACGGCTGGTCTACGATCCGCCCGACTTCGCGCATGAACGCGATGGTGCTCGGCGTGCCGCGTGACAGGCGCCGGCGCAGGGCCATCACTTCCATGGCCGCGACGGTCATGCCCTGGCTGTAGTTGGGGTTGAGGCTGCACACTGCGTCGCCGAGCACGAGTAGCCGCTCGGGAAGGCGAGGCAGCCGTTCGTAGTGTCGGCGCACGCTCGCCGGGAAGCGGAAGCAGACCGGGTCGCTCAGCGGCTCGGCGTGCCGAATCTGCTCGTAGACGTCAGCGACGGGCAGAGACCTGGCGAATGCGAGAAATCCGCCGGGATCGGTCGGTGGATGGTCGCCGAGGATGCCGGTCAGCGACACGATGCAGGTTTTCCGGTCGACCTGACCGAAGAACGCCCCTCGCGGGAACTCGCGTGATGCAATGCAGTTGATGAACTGCGTACCGTTGAGCATGTCCGGGCGGCGTCGGTAGAGCCGTGTGGTGTAGGCCAGACCGATCGCCATCCGCTGCTCGACGGGTCGCTCGTACCCAAGCTCCTCCAGCCATACCGGCGTGCGCGATCCGCGGCCGGTGGCATCGACGAGCAGATCCGCGTCGAGATTGAATGCGCTTCCGGCATCCGCTGCCGTCGAGCGCAGCCGGACCCCGGTCACCTGTCTGCCGTCCGGTGTGGAGAGAAAGCCGAGAACGTCAGTCCGCTCCAGGAAAGTGACGTTGGGCAGCGCGGCGACTTTGTCGCGGAAGTACTCCTCCAACACGGGCCGCTGGGCGGTCACGGACGGTAAGCCGGTCCGCGTGGACCGGAACGGCCGGGCGTTGAAGTACCAGCGCTGCTCGCCCAGATCCCCCACTGGAAGTTTTGCGTGCAGCATGTCCCGAAGCAGGTTGGGAAAGAGTTCCTCCAGGATGAGGCAGCCGCGGGCGTGCAGTCCGTGGGCATGCCCGGCATGGGGAGTGCCGCGCCGGGGCCGGTTCACGCTGACCACCCGGTCGCGGTCAACGACGATGACTTCACGGTAGAACTCTGAGAGGACCCTGGCCGAGAACGTTCCGGCGATGCTTCCTCCGAGCACGACAGCCCGGTCGCCAGCGCTTTGGTTCATGAGGGGCGCCCCGTCAGGAGCGCGGTGGCGAGGCCGAGGAACCCGAGGTCGATGGAGATCAGCACGAGGAACCGGGCCTTGCGCAACTGGCGGCGGTACACCCCGTAGTACAGCTGGGCGAGTTGGAGTGCCACCGCGGGAGCGCTGAGCACGATGAATCCCGCGTTCAGCCGTGTCGTGGTGAAAAGCAGAACAAGCAGTACGGCGTTGACCGCAACCAGCACATGAAGTACGACGGCGAACGCCAGGGGTGGCAGGACGACGGCAAGGGTTTTCCGGGAGACGGCAGCGTCTCCTGCCCGGTCGGAGGCGTTCCCGTACGACACCACCAGGAGCAACCACAGTCCGAACAACGCACTCATGAGGAGCGTCTCACGGCTGACGGTTCCGGCGGCGAACCAGTAGGGCACGAGTACGGTGCAGACACCGGTGAAGAAGATCGTCGACTCGAGCCCCAGCGGCCGGTAGCTCAGCTTGAGGCCGCAGGAGTACTGGACAGCGAGAGCCGGCACACTGAAGGCGACCACCATGGCCGGTAAGGGAACCCGCCAGTCCAGAACGCCGGCGGCAAGCGAGATCGTGAGTATTCCGCCGATCCACGTCACGACGGCGAACCCGATCGCCTCCGGCGAGGTCAGAGCGCCGGTGAGCAGTGGTTTCCTCACCCTCGTCACCAGTGGCCGTCCCGCGTAGTTACGGGCGTCACTGCCGTTCAAGAACCCGCTCACGTCGTCGGCGGCTGACGCGCTCCACTGGATGGCCAGCGTGCCGACAAGCATGAAAGCCATGGCGAGCGGCGTGCCGCCGCTCAGGAAACCGTCCGATCGCAGGAGCAGCAGCCCCAGGGCCCAGCCATAGACGTAGTGGTACACCCGGGCCTTGGCGAGCCTGAGGTAGCTGATCATTTTGGGCCGGGGCCTGATCGAGGCGGCGACCGGCGTTTGCGTGGCGGTCACGCGCTCCTCCGCTCATCGCGGACGCCGACGGCCTCAAGCAGTTGGAACGTCACTGGAACGTCACCAGCCCGGCGGGTCGTCCGTTCCCGCTCCGTGAGCCGCACACCGCACCGGGCGGCCAGTGAGTTCAGCCGGCCGGGGTCACCGAGGCTGTTGAACCCTAGGAACAGGCGACCCGAATCGGTCAGCCGTGCCAGGCCCTCGCGCAGGTACCTGTGGTGCGTGGCGTAGCCACGATCGAAGATCGCGTGCTGCATGGGGCGTGTGTAGACGAACTCCTCGGGGGCGCAGATGACGTTGGAGTTCCAGAACACCACGTCGAACTGTTCACCGGGCGCCAGGGCGTCGTACAGATCGCTGTGCAGCACGTTCATCCGGTCGGTCACACCGTGGCGGACGGCGTTGAGCTCGGTGTTGCGCACCGCCTCGGGGTTGATGTCCACCGCGGTGACCCGCGAGCACCCCGCCAGCGCCGCCATCACCGCGGTCACGCCGGCTCCGCAGCCCACTTCCAGAAAGCTCCCCCCTACGGGGAACGGCAGCCATTGGGTGAACAGCTGGGTGGAGTCGGTGTGGACCGGAGCGAACACCTGGGGAATGAGATCCCACCGCAACCCCTGCATCTCGAATTCCTGTGGCTTCCTTCCTCCGTCGTGCCGCTCCACCAGCTGCAGGCCGACATCGAAGAGGGAGTCATCACCCGGTGCAGCAGCGGGGGCGAGGAGTGAGGGGACATGCCGACTTGCCATGACAGTTCCTTGTTCGGGGTGAGGGCCTGTTCAGTGGTCGCGGCGGGTGGCCATGTCGGCCAGATGCCTCAGGGATGCGGCCGCGGCAGCCGGGAAAGGAAAGCTGTCGAGAACAGTCAGGGCACGCACCCGGCGTTGGTCGATCATGTCTTCAACGGCGTCGCGCGCTCCCGTGGCGACGAGAATGTCGCGGACGTCCTGGGCACCGGTACGGTCGAGCCGAGCGTTCCCGATCAGGGCGCGCAGAGCGCCGGCCTGGACCGAGTCGGCACGTTGCCTGGCAATGGCCAGCAACACGGTGTGCTTGCCGTCACGCAGATCGTCAAGATCGGATTTGCCGGTGGTTCCCGGGTCACCGAAGACCCCGAGCAGGTCATCACGGAGCTGGAAGGCTTCACCGAGCGGAACGCCGTAGGCGCTGCACGCGGCCAGCATGCCCTGATCGGCGCCCGCCAGGTGCGCACCGGCCAGCAAGGGATACTCCACGGTGTAACGGGCGGTCTTCGCACGGCAGATGGCCAGTGCTTCCTCGACTGCGATGGCGGAGCTTCCCGTCGCGAGAAGGTCGAGGTACTGGCCGGTCATGGCTTGCAAGCGCATGGCGTCCAGCAGGGCCCTGAGCGTTCCTGCCCGAGGGGTGGCCAGCTCGGCGACCTGGAGCAGGTCGTAGGACCAACACAGCGCGAGATCACCCAGCAGGATCGCCATGTTTACGCCGAAACGGTCGGGCGAGGCATGCCGGGCATGGCTTCCGGCGAGCGTGCGGTGCACCGTCGGACGGCCCCGCCGGACGTCGCTGCCGTCCATGACGTCGTCATGGATCAAAACGCCGGCGTGGAACAGCTCCAATGCGGCGCCCAGATGAGTCACGGCGATGGTGCCGCCGTGCCCACCTGCGGCTTGCCAGCCGTAGTAGCACAGCAGCGGGCGCAGCCGCTTGCCGCCCGACAGGAACCCTTCCAGCAGTTCCACGAACATCGCGATTTCAGGACCGCCCGATGCCTGCTCCTTGTCGGCGAGGAACCGTGCAAGCAACGCATCAACCGCCGAACAGTCCCACGGCGCAGGTGCATCCGCTCGTACCGTGCCGCGGGATGTTAAAAGCGACATGCAAATCCTCCAGGTGGGCAAACCGAAGAGACGGGCGTGCGGTAAGAGGCCCGTCATCGTGAACGCCGGAACCACTGTTCGCTTGCCGGTCACATCACGGCTGAGGACCGATCAGGCTTCGCTGTGTCGAAAACCATGACCGCGAACGATGCCGCGAAGCCGACTACTGATCACGCGTACACATTCGCACCGTATCAGTCCGGACACGAAGAGTGACAATCAAGGGTGGTCGGGGTTACTGGCGGGCTGCGGAGAGTCGGCCGTCGAAGGTGATGTCGAAGGCGTTCAGGGCGGTTTTCCAGCGCATGGTCCAGCGGGCCTGGCCCTTCCCTGTGGGGTCATGCGACATGATCGCCATGTAGACGCACTTCAACGCTGCGGTCTCGTTCGGGAAGTGCCCGCGGGCCTTGACCGCCCGCCGGATCCTGGCGTTCACGGACTCGAAGCTCTCTTGTCAACCGGTTGCGGGGAGAGGGCTTGGCCAGGTGCGGCGGCGAGCGTCGTCTCTCCACATGTGGCGGATGATGACGTTGGCGAGCTGACGCTTGTGGGCTCGGCGGGCTTCGCGTTTCGTCTTGTTCTCCGCGATCTTCCTCGCGACGTAGGAACGTGCCGGCTCGTGGCATCTGACCTGCGTGACGTGCACGATGTGAAGAATCGAGTTCACGTTCCGGTTGCCGCCCACGTCGAGGCGATGCCGCCGCACCGGCCCGTGGCCCTCTCCGGACGAAAGAGCGATGGGGGCCGACCCGCACCAGCGGGCGAACTGCGCCTCGGTGGTGAACCGGCCGGGATCTCCGACCTCGACCAGCAGGTCCATAGCGGTGACTGCTCCTATGCCGCAGAGCTCGGTGAGAGTACAGCCGAGCCGCTCCAGCAGGGGCGGGATCCTCTTGTCCAGGGCCTTGATCCTGCAGGTCAGCTGGCGGATGTCGTCCAGGGCCGCCTGCAGACGATCCAGCCGCACCTGGTCAACGGCGGCCAGCCCGTCCCACTGGCCGGCGGAAGTCTCGAGCATTTCGAGCTGTGGCAGAACCCGGCTGGTTGAGGGAAGCTGCGACCGCAGGCTCAGGGGGAGCGAGACCAGGACCGCTTCTGCTTCAGTAAGCTGCCGCACGCGCTGCAAGATCAGTGACTTGCGCCAGTCATGCACTGCAGTGAGCTCTTCCCAGGCCGCCTCGGGGGCCGCGTGCTTCCCGGCGGGCGGCAACTGGGGATCGGCCAGGGTCTCGCGCGCGATCGCCTCGGCGTCCTCGATGTCGGTTTTCGCGCGGCGTCGGCGCCTACGGCGTTCGGCCGTACGGTTCGGCTGCACCTCGCGCACGTCGTATCCAGCCGCGGAGAGTGCCACGGCCACTGGTTGGCCCAGCGCGGCAGATCCCTCGACACCGATGCGATCGATGACCAGCTCAGTGTCGGTAAGGAACTCCAAAAGGTCGTTGATCCCCGCCGTGGTCACCGGGACGGAGACCACATCGACCAGGTGCCCGTGGCTGTCGACGACCGCCAACGTTGCGCTGTGCTTGTGGGGGTCTATCCCGCCCACACCATGCCGTACTTCCAACTCCACTGCCCCTCCCGGGAACCGGCTACCGTGGGAACGCGGGCCTCGTGCTGCCGGCAGATCTGGGTTGAGTCGGACAGGCTCTCTTCAAGCCAGGCACTCGAGGCCCGCGCTCACGGAACCGCCCGACACTTCGAATCCAGGGCAACCCATCGGGCGCCAATCGCGTTCAGAGTCAGAGCGGACCGCTTTGAGCGCCGCCCAGGGTAGCTACTCCCTGACCGGTAGCGGCAGTACAACACCCAGATCGCGTTGGTGGTGCAGACGATGCGGCGGATCTCAGTGTCGAACCGGAGAAATGGCGTGAACTCCTCCCAGGCGTTCTCCCCCAGGCGCACGATCGCCGGATTCTTCCGGCCCCAGGCGTCGGCGAACTCGGCGAACCGCTCCAGGGCCGCGTCCTCGGTCGCGGCGGTGTAGACGGGCTTGAGGAGCTTGGCGATCTTGTCCCAGTCCTGGCGGGCGGCGTAGCGGAAGGAGTTCCGCAGCAGGTGGACCACGCAGGTCTGGACGGTGGTGCGGGGCCAGACCGTCTCGACGGCTTCCGGCAGGCCCTTCAGGCCGTCGCAGACGAGCATGAGGACGTCGTTCACGCCGCGGTTCTTGATCTCGGTGAGGATGTGCATGATCCGGACCGGGCCGGTTTCCTCACCGCCCTCGCCGCTGCCCGGGGCCAGCTCGTCCTTGCCGCCGGCGTCACACCGGCACCGACATCGACCTCGTCGGCGCCATCCTCGCGCTGGCCCGTGCACGGCCCGGATCTTCTGTGTGAAGTGGGATATCGGAGGCAAGCGAACTCTGGAAATCATGCGATTTCGTAGCTGGCCGGAGACCAGGGTGCGGTGCCTGACGGGGCCTTTATGCAGGTTAGGCGTGGTCCTCAAGTTCTCAGAAGAAGCCAATCTTCTTTGGTGAATAACTTACTAATAAGTTCTTGGTCTGCTGGTAGTGCTCCAGCATCATCTTGTGGGTTTCGCGGCCGATGCCCGACTGCTTGTAGCCGCCGAAGGCGGCGTGGGCCGGGTACGCGTGGTAGCAGTTCGTCCAGACACGGCCCGCCTGGATCGCGCGGCCCGCGCGGTAGGCGGTGTTGATGTCCCGCGTCCAGACTCCCGCGCCCAGACCGTACGCCGTGTCGTTCGCGATCCGGACGGCGTCCTCGAAGTCCTGGAAGGAGGTCACGGACAGCACCGGCCCGAAGATCTCCTCCTGGAAGATCCGCATGCGGTTGTCGCCCTCGAAAATGGTCGGCTGCACGTAGAAGCCGCCCGCGAGGTCGCCCTCCAGCTGTTGCTGCTCGCCGCCCGTGAGGACCTTCGCGCCCTCCTGCCTGCCGATCTCCACGTACGACAGGACCTTCTTCAACTGCTCCTCGGAGGCCTGCGCTCCGATCATCGTGTCCGTGTCCAGCGGATGCCCCGGCACGATCAGTTCGGTACGGGCCACGGCCGCGTCGAGGAAGTCCCCGTACCGGCCCCGCTCGATCAGGGCGCGCGACGGGCTCGTGCACACCTCGCCCTGGTTGAGGGCGAACATGGTGAAGCCCTCCAGCGCCTTGTCGCGCAGGTCGTCGTCCCTCGACCAGATGTCGTCGAAGAAGAGGTTCGGGCTCTTGCCGCCGAGCTCCAGGGTGACCGGCTTCAGGTGCTCGGCCGCGTACTGCATGATCAGCCGCCCCGTGGCCGTCTCCCCCGTGAAGGCGATCTTCGCCACCCGCGGGCTGGACGCGAGCGGCTTGCCCGCCTCCTCCCCGAAGCCGTTGACGATGTTGACCACGCCCGGCGGCAGCAGGTCCGCCACCAGGCCCAGCCAGTAGTGGACGGAGGCCGGGGTCTGCTCG
The DNA here is from genome assembly GCF_016755875.1 of Streptomyces spororaveus. Lineage (NCBI taxonomy): Bacteria > Bacillati > Actinomycetota > Actinomycetes > Kitasatosporales > Streptomycetaceae > Streptomyces > Streptomyces spororaveus. The sequence goes on from NZ_BNED01000005.1 coordinate 7,345,914, forward strand.
GCCGGCTTGAGGACGACGGTGTTTCCAGCCGCCAGCGCCGGGGCCAGCTTCCACACCGCCATCAGGATCGGGAAGTTCCACGGGATGATCTGCCCGACCACGCCCAGCGGCTCGTGGAAGTGGTACGCGACGGTGTCGTCGTCGAGCTGGCTCAGCGCTCCCTCCTGCGCGCGCAGGGCTCCCGCGAAGTACCGGAACTGGTCGACGGCCAGGGGCAGGTCGGCCGCCAGGGTCTCCCGCACCGGCTTGCCGTTCTCCCAGGTCTCCGCGACCGCGAGGGCCTCCAGGTTCTGCTCCGTCCGGTCCGCGATGCGCAGCAGGATCGACGACCGCTCCGTGACCGAGGTACGTCCCCAGGCGGGCGCCGCCGCGTGGGCCGCGTTCAGCGCCCGCTCCACGTCCTCGGAGGTGCCCCGCGCGACCTCCGTGAAGACCTGGCCGTTGACGGGGGAGGTGTTCTCGAAGTACCGGCCGCGGGCGGGCGGAACGTACTCGCCGCCGATGAAGTGGTCGTAGCGGGGTGCGTACGACATCAGCGCCCCCTCGGTACCGGGCGCAGCGTAACGGGCCATGTGTCCTCCCCTTGCCGGGCGCCGGCCGCCGTCGGACAGCGCTCGGACGGAGGCTAGGAGCGGGCAGGTTGCGGATACGTTGCACGCCGCCCGCGCGACCCCGGACGCGCGCCGAGCTCCCGGTCCAGGGCGTGGACGCGGGCCAGCGCGGCCGGTCGGCGCTCCGGTGGCAGGGCGGCCGCCAGGGCCCGCCACGCCTCGGGGTCGTCCGCGCCCCAGGGGCTGCACACCCAGTCGGTCAGCAGTCCGGCATCGGCCCGCGCGATCACGGCCGCCCGTGCCTGTTCCTCGATCCGTCGGCGCAGCCGGATGACACCGGGTGCGGCGGAGGCCGGCAGCAGGGGCCCGGGGTAGTGGTGGAGCGCCGCGGACACCGCCCCGGCGGCCAACTGCCTGGTCAGTGAGGTGAAATCTGCTTCCAGCGGACCGGCCGGGCGGTACGGGCGCGAAAGCGGCGCCGACGGCCCCAGCAGGGCGCGCAGCCGGGACATCTCGGCGCGCAACGTCACCGGCGACACCGACTCGTCCTCGTACAGGGCGATCGCCAACTCCTCGCCGGACAAGCCCTCGGGATGGTGCGCGAGCAGCACCATGATCTCGCTGTGCCGCCGCCCCAGCCGGAGCTTGCGTCCGGCGGTGACCAGCAGCGCCTCGTCCTCGCCGAGCGCGGCGAGGGTGTCCGCGGCGGCCCGTCGATCCGGTTCGAGCAGGGTCAGCTGGGCTTCGGCCGCCCGGGCCACCGCCTGTACGAAGCCGAGGGAGTGCGGGTGGGCCAGGCCGTCGCCCCCGGTGATGTCCACCGCGCCCAGCAGTCTGCCCGTCCGCGGATCGCTCACCGGGGCCGCCGCGCAGGTCCACGGGTGCGCCCGGCGGCTGAAGTGCTCGGCCCCGAAGACCTGCACGGGGGTGCCCGTCGCGACCGCCGTCCCCGGGGCGTTGGTCCCCATCGCCCTCTCCGCCCAGTGCGCTCCCGGGACGAAGCCCAGGCCCTCGGCCCGGCGCAGGGTGCCCGGTTCGCCCTCCACCCACAGCAGGCTGCCGCGCGCGTCGCACACCGCCAGCAGATGTGCCCCGTGCGCGGCGAACGCCCCGACGAGATCCCGGAACAGCGGCATCACCCGGGCCAGCGGGTGCGCCTCGCGGTACGACCGCAGATCCGCCTCCGCCAGCTCCACCCGGGGAGCGCACTCCGGGCTGAGCCGGGCCCGCGCGCACCGCCGCCAGGACCGCGCGATGACCGCCCGTACGGGAGCCTCGACCCGTCCGTCCCTGGTGAACGCGGCATGCGCCCGCCGTAGTTCCCGCGTGCGCGCGGCCGGATCGGCCCCGCCCGGCAGCGCCACCGACGGATCGCCCATGTCATCCTCCCGTGGTGCCGCGGTACGGAGCTGTGGAGCTACGGAGCTGTGGAGTTACGGAATTGCGGAGCTACGGAGCGCTCCCATCGTCGTCCCGGCTCCGGGTCCCGGCAAGCCGTACGTCGGCCAGGGCGCCGGCGGTACGCGGCCCGCGCGGGGCCGAAACTCATGGGGCGGGATCGGCCTCCAGTGCCGACCCGGGGTCCGGGGCGGACGGGCCCGACGGGATCCAGCGGCCCGCCTCGCGGCGGTACGGCCACCAGCGCCCCTCCCGGCCCAGCCGGAGCTGGCGGCCGGTGCCCGCCTCCGTCCAGCGGGCGCGGACCCGGCGGAGCACCGGCGCCTCACCGTCCGCGAAGGCCGCGGCCAGGGCGGCCCGGGCGCGGGCCAGTGTGGTCCGGTCCGGCGTCCAGTCGTCCTCCAGCGCCGCGAGGCCCGGGGCCGCGCCGAAGCCCCAGGCGCGTACGGCCAGTTCCATATCGGCCCGGCTGCGCCCGGTAGCCGCCGCCAGGCGGGACCGGACCCGGAAGTCGCCTGCCTCGACCGTGAGTCGTACGGCGTCCTCGGCGAGCGTGAGGGAGGCCGCCTGAGGGCGATCGGCGTGTCCCGGAGCCAGGGCCTCCGCCAGCCGCCGATGGGCCTCGGCCGCTGCCGCCTGGGCGAGGAACTCCACCGCGTCCACGTCCAGATGTGGTTCCGGATCGACCTCGGTGTCCAGCGTGGGCGGCTGACCCGGTGCCTGTGGCAGCCCCGGCAGCGGGGGCAGCGCAGCCGGCCGGATGCGGGCCGTCGCGAAGACCTCCGCCGCCGGGACCCCCTCGTCGGCGGGCGCTCGTGGAGCCTCTGGATCCGTATCCGCGTCCGTGCCCGTATCCGATTCCGCCTCGGCGCCGGCCGCCGTCGTGCTCCGCTCCGCCAGTTCGGCCACCAGCTCCCGTTCGCCCCGGCCCCGCAGGAGCAGCAGCACGAAGGGGTCCTGGTCCAGCAGCCGGGCCATCTGGTAGCAGAGCGCGGCCGTGTGCGGGCAGTGGTCCCACTCGCCGCAGTCGCAGCGCGGATCGAGGTCGCCGATGCCGGGCAGCAGGTCTACCCCGGCCGCCGCCGCGTCCTCGGCGAGCTCCGGCGGTACCTCCCGGTCCAGCAATGCCGCGATGTACCCGGCCTCCGCGACCGCCAGATCCAGCAGGCGGTCCCATTCCGCTTCCGTGAACTCCTGTACCAGTACGTCCGTTCGGTGCGCCGTTCCGTCCGGGTCGCGCACCACCGCGGTGAGCCCGCCGGGGCGGACCGACACCGCGCCGACCGCGCCCGAGCGCGCGTACCGGCGGCCGTGCTTGACCTGCGTCCCGTCGAGCGCGCTGTCCTCCAGGGCGCGCAGCCAGGCATGGCCCCACCAGGTCCGGGCGAAGCCGCGGCCGGGGTCGGGCGCCGCCGCCGGGAAGATCTTCTCGTACGGGTCTCGGTCTCGGTCCCGGCTGTTCATCGCTCGCTCCCCGCGTGCGCGGCCGGGCGCAGCGCCACGAGCTCGGCCAGTTCGGCATCGGTCAGTTCGGTCAGCGCGCTCTCGCCGCCCGCGAGGACGGCGTCGGCGAGGGCGCGTTTGTGCGCGAGGAGCTGCGCGATCCGGTCCTCGACGGTGCCCTCGGCGATGATCCGGTGGACCTGTACGGGCTGGGTCTGGCCGATGCGGTAGGCGCGGTCGGTGGCCTGCTCCTCGACGGCCGGGTTCCACCAGCGGTCGAAGTGGATGACGTGCCCGGCCCGGGTGAGGTTCAGCCCGGTGCCCGCCGCCTTCAGGGACAGCAGGAAGACGGGGACCTCGCCCGCCTGGAAACGGTCGACGAGCTCCTCACGGCGCGGCACCGGAGTCCCCCCGTGCAGGAACTGCGAGACGATCCCGCGGCCAGTCAGATGCTTCTCCAGGATCCTGGCCATCGCCACGTACTGGGTGAAGACCAGGACCGAGCCGCCCTCGGCCAGGATCGTGTCGAGGAGTTCGTCGAGGAGCTCCAGCTTTCCGGAGCGTCCGCCGTCGCCACCGGCCGCCTTCGCGCCGCGCTCCGCCGGACTGTGTTCGCGCAGGTAGTGGGCCGGATGGTTGCAGATCTGCTTGAGGGAGGTCAGCAGCTTGACCACCAAGCCGCGCCGTTCCATCCCGTCCGCTTCGGAGATCGCGGCGAGGGTCTCGCGTACGACCGCCTCGTAGAGCGAGGTCTGTTCGCGGCTGAGGGCGACGGTGTGGTCGGTCTCGGTCTTGGGCGGCAGCTCGGGGGCGATGCCGGGGTCGGACTTCTTGCGACGCAGCAGGAACGGCCGCAGGAGCGCCGCCAGCCGGGCTGCTGCCTGCGGGTCGCGGCCGCTCTCGACGGGGTCGGCGTAGCGGGAGCGGAAGGTGCCGAGGCGGCCGAGGATCCCCGGCGTGGTCCAGTCGAGGACGGCCCACAGCTCGGAGAGGTCGTTCTCGACCGGGGTGCCGGTCAGGGCCACGCGCGCCGCGGCCGGGATGGTGCGCAGGGCCTTGGCGGTGGAGGAACGCGGGTTCTTGACGTGCTGGGCCTCGTCGGCCACGACCATGCCCCAGCCGATGGAGGCGAGTACGGGCGCGTCCAGTCGCATGGTGCCGTAGGTGGTGAGGACGAACCCGCCGGTGGGCCCGGTGGGCCCGGTGGGCTCGCTGAGTCCGGTGAGGCTGCGGCCCGGGCCGTGGAAGCGGCGCACGGGGGTGCCGGGGGCGAACCTCTCGATCTCCCGCTGCCAGTTGCCCAGCAGCGAGGCCGGGCACACCACCAGGGTGGGTCCGGCGGTTCCGGCTCCGGTTCCGGCTCCGGGTTCGTGGGCCTCGGGCCGGTTGCGGTGCAGGTGGAGCGCGATGAGGGTGACGGTCTTGCCGAGGCCCATGTCGTCGGCGAGGCAGGCGCCGAGGCCGAGCGAGGTCATCCGGGCCAGCCACCGCAGGCCGCGCAACTGGTAGTCGCGCAGGGTGGCCCGCAGCTCCGGCGGCGGGCCGGGGGCGTCGGCCTCCTGCGGATCGGCGGTGAGGCGTGCGCGCAGGCCTTCCAGCGGACCGGTGGCCTCCACGTCGACCCGCTTGCCGTCGATCTCCGCCGACCCGGTGAGTACGGCGGCCAGCGCGTCCGCGGCGGCGATGCTGTGGTCCTGGCGGGCGCGGGCCCGGCGGGCCGCGGCGGGATCGACCAGGACCCACTGGTCACGCAGCCGGACCAGGGGGCGCTTCGCCTCGGCGAGCCGGTCGAGTTCGGCGCGGGTGAGATCGCCCTGGTCGCCGAGGGCGTGGCGCCAGCTGAAGGAGAGCAGGGCGCCGGGGGAGAGCAGACCGGAGGGGCGGGCGCTCGCGGCGGTGCCGTCGGGGGAGCCGAGGACGGGCCGGGCGCTCAGGTCCCGCACGAGCCCGCGCGGCCAGTGCACCTGGACCCCGTCGGCGGCCAGGGCGGTGGCGGCTTCGCCGAGCAGCTCCGTGACCTCCTCGTCGGCGAGTTCGACCGCGTCCGGTACGGCCGCGCCGAGCAGTGGGGCGAGCGGGGGCCACAGGCGGGAGGCGCGGCGCAAGGCGCGGAGGGCGTCCAGCCGGGCGCCGGGCGGGAAGGCTGCCGCGGCGGCTCCGGATCCGGCCCATACGTCGGCGGCATCGGCGACGAGGGCGGCATCGGCCGGGCTGTGCATCTGCAGGACGGCCCGGAAGGCGGGGGCGGCCTCGGAGGGCTGCTCCGCGGCGGCCGCGTCGAGGGCTTGGTCGAGCTCGATCCGCAGGGAGATCCGTACCCCGGCGTCATGGCCGGCGGCCACCTCGGCGGCCCATCCGCGCAGTTCGGGGTGGAGCCGGGGCGGGCGGTCGGCGTACGCGGGGCCACCGGCGGCCGCGAGGGCGGCGGGGGAGCGGGGGAGGGTGTCGGCGACGGCGTCGAGGAAGCCCCGCAGCAGCGGCTCCGGCGCGGGCAGCCGGGGGGGCCCGTCGGCGTTCAGCGGCACGCAGTGGGCGGTGGGCGGCATGGCGGCGGCCAGTTCCCGGACCTCGTCGAGGTCGGCGGCGTCCAGCGGACCGATCCTCCAGGCGTCGTGACCGGCGCGGCTCAGCCCGGGCAGGAGCTGCCCGCGCGCGGCGAAGCGCAGGGCGAGCAGTGCGGCTGCGCCCCAGAAGGCCGTGGCGGAAGCACCGGTTCCGTCGGTGGTGCGGGTGGCGGTCGCCTCCTCGGCCGCCGCGGCGCGGGCGCGGGTGAGCAGGGGCAGCGCTTCGTCCATGGGCAGGACGAGCGCGACCACGGTGGCCCGGCGGAGGTCGGGGGTGACGACGGTGAGCTCCTCGAAGCCGCCGGTGCGGGACGGGGTGCCGGCACCGGCAGTGGTACCGGCGTCGTCACCAGCACCGGGGGCCCCGCCGGCTGTCCGCCACAGGGCGATGCGGCCGCCGCGGGCCGGGTCGGCGGGAAGGAACACGGCGTGGTGGTGGATGAGGTCGGAGATCTCGGAGAGCACGCATTCCTCAAACTTGACTACTGGGGACGGGGTGGCCGAGGGTACCCCACCGAAGGCGCCCGACGGCGCCCGACGGCGCGGGCGCGGCCGTGACCCGGGTCACGTGCGAAGTCGTTCGGGTGCACGGGAACGCGCGGTCGTGACGGCACGTTGAGCGGGGTAGTAGTGGTCGACGGCAGAAGGAGGTGTCCGCAGATGTCAACGAGCGGAAAGATCGCGGTTGCCGGAGTCGTGGCAGCCATCGTGCTGTTCTGGACCGTGGGGTTCTGGGCGGGCCTGCTGGTCCTGATCGGCGTACCAGTCGCCGCCTACCTCCTGCTGGACTCCTCCCAGCGGCGTCGTCTTCGGGGTATATCCAGGAAGCAGATCGGCCGCTGACCGCGGCCGGTGCGCGGTCGCCCGGCGGGGCGGCCGGGCTCCGGCTTCGGCGCGGAGCCCGGCAGGTGCGGTCGTGGGGCGGGATCCGCCCGGGGCGGCGGCCGGGTCAGGCGGCGCCGCTCACGACGGCCGGGGCGAGATCCGCTTCGAGCAGCATCTGGGACGCGTGGTCCACGAGGTGCCGGAGCACCGGGGAGTAGGTCTCGTCGCCGCCCAGTACGTCCAGGATGCGGTGGGCCTCGGCGCGGAAGACGTCGATCTCCGCCCGGTACCGGTCGAGGGCGGTGGGCGTCCGCAGCAGGGCTTCGAGTTCCGCTCTGGCCTGATGTGAGCGCCCGGCGGCGGCGCACAGGCCCAGAATGTACTCCCGGGAATCGGGCGCGGCGTCCTCGACGACGGAGGCGAGGAGATAAGTGACCGTGCCGTTGAGGAGGTCCTCGTTACGGCCGGAAATGATGTCTTCCTGGTCGTTGAAGATTTGCCAAAGTATGCCGAAGACGTAGCCGAACTCGCGCCACAGTTCCACCTTCTCGGCCGTCGTTCCCGAGAATATCGCGGCCATTGCCGTGATCATTCCGAAGGGCGCGCCGGATTTGCCACGGTACGTCTCGACCACCGATTTCCGCGAGGCGCTGCAGATGTCCCCGCGCATGTCGTCGACCTGGCCGTCGACGCCGATGATCCAGCCGTTCAGGATCTCGGTTATCAGCGCGCTGCGCGCCGACTCCGGGAGATCTTGCGACAGGAGTATCTGGATGGGGAGCGAGTTTCCCGTGATGACGGATGCGAGCAGGGCTTCGTTCTCGGTGAGCTCACCGCAGATGGAGGCGCCGTTGGCGTCCGCCAGGTCGTCGAGGTAGCAGGCGGAGGTCCACCACAGGAGGTGCACGGCGGACAGCGGAATGGCCGGCCTCGGATTACCCGTCTCCATGCCGTGCGTGAGGAGCGGCAACACCGACAGGGGATGTCTCAGTTTGCGCTGTTCCAAGAGCTTGGCCACGGTGTTCCTGGTCGTGCCCGCCAGGGAGCCGAGGTGCTCCAGTGCGGTGTCGATCTCCGCGTCGATGTCCTGCGAGACTTCACGGTGCAGGTCCAGGTAGGACATGGAATTCAAGAATGGCCTCCGTCGTGGAATGGGCCGAAGGCGCGGGGGTGCGCCTTTGAGCCGCGTGACTGGCCGATTCGATCATTCCGCTGGAAGGGGATCCAGAGCGATTTCCAGCCTCGTTGGCTGATTCATTTCGGGTGTGACAGGTCTGGACGGCCCGTGCCCGGAAGCCGGGCACCGACGGACCGCTCGGTATGGAATGCGTGTCAGGACCGCCGCCCCCGTAGCTTCTGTCGCTCCGGTCGCCGCCGTCGCCCGCTCCGGCTCGCGCTCACGACGGTCGTACCGCGATGGCGTCCAGCGCCGTCAGCAGGTCCGGCAGGTCCGGGAGGTCGGAATCCCCCTCGCGGGGGACCGCGAGCACCTCGCTCGGTTCCTCGTCCAGCAGGACGAAGGCGGCCTCGCCGGTCCGTGCCACCAGTGACCAGCCGGGCCCGTCCACCCGCAGCGTGCGGACCCCCTCGCCGGCGAACGAGGACCGCACCCGGCCCGGCGGTGGCGGGGACTTCGTGTATCCCGCGGCCTCCTCCAGTGCCCGCGCGAGCCCGGGGTGCGCGGCGGCCGCCGCCCCGCCGTCCGTGGCCACGCGCTCCCGCCAGTCCGCCCACTCCCGCGCGATCTGGTCCGCGCCCATCCGCCGCTGCACCGGACCCCAGGCCTCCGCCGAGGGCGGGGCGAGCGGGACCCGCCCCGTACCGTCCGCTCCCTGCTCGGGATCGTGCGGCTCCGGGATCCCCGACGCGGCCACCGACAACTCCAGCGGCCAGCCCGCCAGCGAGACCACGATCGTCCGCTCGTCCGGGGACAGGTCGTATTCCATCCCGCAGTCCCAGGAGGCGATGGCCGTCGCGACGAGCGAGACGTCGTCCACGACGACCGTCCAGCGCGCCCCCTCCTCGTCCTGGCCGAGCACCAGCCCGTACCCGTCCCCGCCCGGCGCCACGCCCAGCAGCGAGCACGCCTCCGGGAAGTCGTCGCCCAGGATGCTGGGGAACTGTGCCGGGGTCAGCAGCACAGCGGTCAGCACGTACAGCGAGCCGCCACCCTCGTCGTCGGACACCTGGCCTCCTGGTAGCTCTCTCGTCGGCGCACCTTAACCAGCGGGTAACCCGCCCGTCGAGAGCCTGCGGGACACGATTTCCAAGGCTGCTACCTGCACGTAGAGTTGGGAACCCGCCACAGAAAGGGACACCTGGTGCAGCGATACGATCGGCTGAGGGAGATCCTCCGTCTCGATCCCGACAAGGATTTCCTCGCCATCTACCGGCTCACCGCCACCTACGAGTTCCCCTGGGACTTCAGCCGCGCCCTGGAACTCGCCCTGTTCCGGACATATGCCGTCCCGAGCATCGGTGGCCTGCTGGCCGAGACGGCCGAGTTCACCGAGCGGACCCAGAAGCGCTACGACGACACCGCGCTGCTCCTGGACGCGGTCGTCGAGCACGGCTTCGAGAGTGACACCGCCCGCACCGCGATCCGCCGCGTCAACCAGATGCACCGCAGCTACGACATCTCGAACGAGGACATGCGCTATGTCCTGTGCACCTTCGTGGTGATTCCGGCGCGCTGGCTGGACGCCTACGGCTGGCGTCCGCTGACCCACCACGAGCGCCGGGCCTGCGCGAACTACTACGCCGCCCTCGGCCGCCACCTGGGCATCACGGACATCCCGGGCTCGTACGAGGAGTTCGAGGCCACCCTCGACGCCTACGAGGAGGCCCACTTCGGCTGGGACGAGGGCGCCCGCAAGGTCGCCGACTCCACCCTGGACCTCATGGCCTCCTGGTACCCGGCGCCGGTCGCCCCCGCCGTGCGGCGCGCGAGTCTCGCCCTCCTCGACGAGCCGCTCCTGGGCGCCTTCCGGTACGAGGCCCCGCGCGCCCCGGTCCGGCGCCTCGTCGAGGGCGCCCTGTGGCTGCGCGGCCGCGCGGTGCGGCTGCTGCCCCCGCGCCGGAACCCGCACTACGCCCGCCAGAACCCGGAGATCAAGGGCTATCCGGACGGCTACGACGTGGGTGAGCTCGGCACGTTCCCCGTGCCCGGCTCGGGCGGCTGCCCCGTTCCGCATCCCCGCCGGCCCGCCGGAGCCGAGGCCCAGCCTCCGGCCTGATCCCGGGCACCTCCGCGGACCCGGGGTGCGGGGCCGACGTACAGGCGTATGTCACGGGTGACGTACGGCGAGCGCCAGAAAACGGTCGTCGTCGTCGGCGTACGAGGTCATGTCCCAGCCCGAACCGGTGAGCAGCGGGCCGAGGTTGTGCTCGGCCCGCATGTCGTCCGGGGTCAGCTCGCGGCCGTGGCGCGCGGCGAGGGCCGCTCGCCCGATCGGGTGGAAGAGCGCGAGCGCGCCACCGGGGCGGACCACCCGGGCGAGCTCGTGCAGGTTCGCCCCCGGGTCGGGCAGATGGGCGATGAGCCCGGCGGCGAACACCGCGTCGAGCACCTCGTCGCGCAGCGGCAGCCGGGCCACGTCGGCCAGCAGCAGGGCGCCCTCCGCGTCCCGGCCCGCCTGCCGTGCCGCGGCCAGCATCTGCGGGGTGAGGTCCACGCCCAGCACGGTCCCGGCGGGTCCGACGGCGGCCCGCAGTGCGGTCATGGCCCGCCCGGTGCCGCAGCCCGCGTCGAGCACGCGGTCCCCGGGACGCAGTCCGAACTCGGTCACCGCGGTGGTGAACGCGGGTCCGTCCCCGGGGAACCTGCGGTCCCAGTCGGCCGCGCGCGCCCCGAAGAACTCCTGCACGTGTGTGTGGTCTTCGCTCATGCGCCCATGATCCCCCACCGCCCTCCGCGTCTCCGCCCCTCCGTCCACGTGCCTGCGGGTGCTGCGGGCCCTGCGGGCGGCCCCCTGCGCAAGCTGGCACGTGGTGCGATCGAAGATGAACGTAGCTCTGTCATATTCCAGCAGTTCCAACTGCTTTCGGAATGCGCCCCCTGTTCGCGCCCTCACCCGGACTAGCGTCCGGTGGCCATGGAACACCTGGGACATCTGGACCACGCCGCCTATGGGTGGCTGACACCCGCGCTGTCATATGTGATGGCATCGATCGGCGCCGCCCTCGGGCTGCGCTGCACCGTCCGTGCGCTCGCCACGACCGGAGCCTCCCGCCGCAACTGGCTCCTCGCCGCGGCCTCCGCCATCGGCACCGGCATCTGGACCATGCACTTCGTCGCGATGCTCGGCTTCGAGGTCACGGGCACCGAGATCCACTACAACGTGCCGCTCACGATCCTCAGCCTGCTCGTCGCCATGCTGGTCGTCGGAGCCGGAGTCTTCGCCGTCGGCTACGGCAGGGACCGCAACCGGTCCCTCGTGCTGGGCGGCCTCACCACCGGACTCGGCGTCGCCAGCATGCACTACCTGGGCATGGCGGCCCTGCGCCTGCACGGCGACGTCTCCTACGATCCGCTCACCGTCGGACTCTCCGTCGCCATCGCGGTGATCGCGGCGACCGCCGCCCTGTGGGCCGCGCTCAACATCAAGTCACCGGTGGCGGTCGCCGTCGCCTCGCTCGTCATGGGCGCCGCCGTCAGCAGCATGCACTACACGGGGATGATGGCCGTCGCCGTGAGCGTCAGCCCCTCGGACGCGACCCTGCCCGGGGCCACGGCCATGCAGTTCATCTTCCCGCTCGCCGTCGGCCTGGGCTCGTACCTGTTCATCACCGCCGCCTTCGTCGCGCTCTCCCCGACGGTCGACGGGCGGGCCGCCTCCGTTTCCGCCCGGCACCTGGGGGAGCCCACGGTGACCGCCCACTGACCGGACACCGGTCGCGCACCGACCGGGCTGATCCTGCCGCACCGCACCGCACTGCAGGCACCCCACCGCACCGCACGGCCGTGCGCCGGCCGTCACCCCATCCCCACCGTCGCATCACCGCAACCACCCCCACCGCATCCCCCGCCGCACCGCACACCCGTAGGCACCGCCCGGAACGAGGAGCCCATGCGAACACCCCGCAGAAGACCGGAAGCAGCGGCGCCGAGGCTGCCCGCGCCCCCGGCACGCGGCCGCCGGGCCCACGCCGGGCCGCCGGCCGAGGAGCCTGCGGAGATCCGGGACCACCAGCCCCACCCGCCCGCCGCGCGCGCGAGCGGATCCCGGCCGCGGTTGCGGCTGCGCCCCGCCACCGTCCGCGCGAAGATCGTCTCGCTGCTGATGGTCCCCGTCGTGTCGCTCCTCGCCCTCTGGGCCTTCGCCACGGTCAACACCGCCCAGGACATCGCCCGGCTCAGCCGGGTCCACCAGGTCGACGCCGAGATACGCACGCCCGTCGCCGCCGCCGTCACCGAACTCCAGGCCGAACGGCGCGCAGCCGTCCGCCTCCTCGCCGACCCCGCCGCCGACCCGAGCGTCCTGGACCAGCAGGCCCGCCGGACCGACACCGCCGTGCGGCGGCTGCGGCTCGGCGACCAGCACACCGTCGCCGACTCCGGCGACTACCGTTCCGACATCGTGGTCCGGCTGGAGGCGTTCGTCGCCGCCGCCGAGGGCCTCGGCTCGGCGCGCAAGGACATCACCGACCGCCGCGCCACCCCCGAGGCGGCCTACGCGATCTACAGCCGCGTGGTCGACTCCGCCTTCGCCGCCTCAGGCGCCCTGACCGGCGGAGAGAAGGCCGAACTCGGACCCGACGCCCGGGTCCTGCTCGAATTCTCCCGCGCCGCGGAACTGCTGTCCCGGGAGGACGCACTGCTCGCCGCCCCCGGTCCGCGCACGGCCGAAACGCTTCGGCAACTGACCGGCGCCGTCGAGGCCCGCCGCGCTCTCACCGACTCCGCCGCCCGCGACCTCCCCGCCGCCCAGCAGGCCGTCTGGGAGTCCGCCGCCAAGAGCGCCGCGTACGCCGACCTCACCGGAGCCGAGGACCGGGCGCTGTCCGCAGGCACCTCCAAGGAGAGCCGCGGGGTGCCCGCCGGATGGGAGGCCGCCCACAACGCCATCGCCTCCTCGATGCGGGAGGTCGAGGCGGCCGTACACGCCACGGGCACCGAGCGGGCCGATCCGTTCACCGAAGGGGCGCTCACCCCCGCCGGGGCCGCCGTGCTCCTGGGCCTGGCGGCCGTCGCCGCCTCACTCGTCATCTCGGTCCGGATCGGCCGGGCCCTGGTCGTCGAACTCGTCTCGCTGCGCAACACCGCCCTGGAGATCGCCCACCGCAAACTCCCGCAGGCGATGGAGCGGCTGCGTGCCGGTCAGGAGATCGACGTCGCGGCCGAGACCCCGCCCGGGCCCCCGGCCGAGGACGAGATCACCCAGGTCGGCGAGGCGCTCGGCACCGTTCACCGTGCCGCGCTCAGTGCCGCCGTCGAACGGGCCGAACTCGCCAGCGGCATCTCGGGCGTCTTCGTCAACCTCGCCCGCCGCAGCCAGGTCCTCGTGCACAAGCAGCTCACCCTGCTCGACTCGATGGAACGCCGTGCCGACGACCCGAACGAGCTCGGCGACCTCTTCCGCCTCGACCACCTGACCACCCGGATGCGCCGGCACGCGGAAAGCCTGATCATCCTGTCGGGTGCCACCCCGGGCCGGGCCTGGCGCATGCCGGTTCCGCTGACCAACGTCGTGCGGGCCGCCGTCTCCGAGATCGAGGACTACCCGCGGATCGAGGTCCGGCAGCTCGCGGAAGCCGCCGTGGTCGGGGGCGCCGTCGCCGACCTCACCCACCTGCTCGCCGAACTCATCGAGAACGCCGCCACGTTCTCACCGCCGCACACCAAGGTCCGGGTCAGCGGCGAGCCCGTCGGCACCGGTTACGTGCTGGAGGTCGAGGACCGCGGGCTCGGCATGGGTCCCGAAACCCTCGGCGACGCCAACCGGCGCATCGAGCAGTCCGAGTCCCTCGACCTCTTCGACAGCGACCGGCTCGGGCTCTTCGTGGTCAGCCGGCTCTCGGCCCGCCACGGAGTCAAGGTGCACCTGCGCACCTCGCCCTACGGCGGCACCACCGCGGTGGTGCTCCTGCCCAACTCCATGCTCCAGGGTGCGATCACGGCCGGAGGCCCCGCCGCCGCCCACGCCGCCGCTCACGACGCTGCCCCCGCCCAGGGCTCGGCCCCGGGCTCCGCCACGGCCCGGGGAGCCGCCCGGGCACCCCGCCCGGAGCCGTCGGCCGCCGCTTCGGGCGGGGCCTCGTCGCCGTCCGCCTCCTCCCCGGCGCCGAAGCCGGTCGCGCGGGCCGAACAGCCGCCCGCGATGGCCGTCGTACGGGAGGACGCGCAGCCCCCCGCTCCGGCCGGGGCCCCGGACCCCGTACGCGAGGAGCCGCGCCCGGCCCCGGTGGCTTCCCTCCGGCCGCGTGCCCCCGGCGGCGCGGGGGCCCGTACCCAGGCGGCCGCGGCGCCCCCGGCCTCGGTGACGGAACTGCCGCGCCGGGTGCGCCAGGCCAGCCTCGTCCCGCAGCTCCGGGAGGCCCCCGCCCCGAAGGCCCCGGCCTCGTCCCGGCTCCCCGAGGAGCCGTCGGGCCGCAGCCCGGAGCAGGCCCGGGACCGGATGGCGGCCTACCGGGCCGGCTGGGTCCGCGGCGCCCAGGAGAACTCCCCTCACGCAGGCAGCGAAGGAGAAGTGTGATGATCGAACACCAGAGGATCGACCTCGACGGCGTCCGCAGGTCCGGTGAACTGGACTGGCTGCTCGACGACCTCGTGCTCCGGGTCCGTGAGGTCCGGCACGCCGTGGTCCTCTCCAACGACGGCCTGGCGGTCGGCGCCTCCAGCGCACTGAGCCGGGAGGACGCCGAGCACCTGGCCGCGGTGGCCTCCGGCTTCCACAGCCTGGCCAAGGGCGCGGGACGGCACTTCCACGCCGGGGGCGTGCGCCAGACGATGGTCGAGATGGACGAGGGGTTCCTCTTCGTCGCGGCCGCCGGTGACGGTTCGTGCCTGGCCGTGCTCAGTGCCGCCAGTGCCGACATCGGCCTGATCGCCTACGAGATGGCCCGGCTGGTGAAGCGGGTCGGCGAGCACCTCTACACGCCGCCCCGGTTCGCGGCGCACCCGCCGGCCGCGGGCTGAGGGCGGCGGTCCGGCACATGAACGGCCAGTGGTACGACGCCGACGCGGGCCCACTCGTCCGCCCGTACGCCATGACCGGCGGGCGTACGAAGCCGGGACCCCACGGCGTCCGCTTCGACCTGATCGCGCTGGTCGCGGTCGACCCGGAGGGCACGGACGAGGCGGCCGAGTCCCTGATGGGCCCCGAACACCGGGCACTGCTCGGACTCTGCCGGTCCGAGACCCAGTCGGTGGCCGAACTCGCCGCCGACGCCGACCTGCCGGTGGGGGTGGTGCGGGTGCTGCTCGGGGACCTGCTGGAGGGCGGGCACGTCAAGGTCAGCCGGCCGGTGCCGCCCGCACAACTGCCGGACGAGCGGATTCTGCGTGAAGTCATCGAGGGATTGCGAGCGCTTTGATGGGACAGCATGACGACCGATCTGCCGGACCGGCCCCGGGCGTGGATCCCGGTCCCGGGGAGGACCCGGAACTGGCCGCACTCGCACTGAAGATCCTGGTGGCGGGCGGCTTCGGGGTGGGCAAGACCACGCTGGTGGGCGCGGTCAGCGAGATCCGGCCGCTGCGGACGGAGGAAGCGCTGAGCGAGGCGGGTGAACTGGTCGACGACACGGGCGGCGTGGACCAGAAGACGACCACGACCGTGGCCATGGACTTCGGGCGGATCACCATCCGCTCCGGCCTGTCCCTCTACCTGTTCGGCACGCCGGGGCAGGACCGGTTCTGGTTCCTGTGGGACGAGCTGTCGCAGGGCGCGCTGGGTGCGGTGGTACTCGCCGACACGCGGCGGCTGGAGGACTGCTTTCCGGCGGTGGACTACTTCGAGCACCGGCGCATCCCGTTCGTGGTGGCCGTCAACTGCTTCACGGACGCCCGGCGGTACGGGGCGCACGACGTGTCGCGGGCGCTGGACCTGGAGCAGGGGACACCGGTGGTGCTGTGCGACGCGCGCGACCGGGATTCGGGGAAGGAAGTGCTGATCAGGCTGGTCGAGTACGCCGGGCGGGTGCACACCGCCCGGCTGCTGGACTCGGTGGAGCCCCAGGCCGATTCCGTGTGAACCGGCCCGGTGGGCCCGGTGGAGGCGGTCGCTCCCGGTCGGCCCGGTCGGCCCGGTCGGCCCGACCGGGAGTCAGGGGCGGGTCATTCGGCGATACGGGCCTGGGCGATCACCTTGTCGATGGGAACCCTGACGAGGAGTTCGGTCGGGACGGCATTGCGGCGTCCGAAGGATTCGGCCTGTTCCTCGCCCATGTAGCGGGCGCCGATCCGGGTGGCCCAGGTGAGCAGTTCGTCCGCGTCGTCGGCGTACCCGGTGATCTCGGCGCGGCCCTGGAGGACGACGAAGGAGAAGGGCGGCCGGTCGTCGTCGACGCAGAGCGCGACCCGGCCGTCGCGGATGAGGTTGCGGCCTTTCACCGTGTCCTTTCCGGTGTTGAAGACGAAGGAATCGCCGTCGAGTACGAACCAGATAGGAGCGATGTGCGGGCTTCCGTCCTCGCGCACGGTGGAGAGCTTTCCGGTGCGGGTGGAGTGCGAGACGAACGCCCGCCATTCCTCTTGAGTCATCTTCTTCGCCATGGGGACATCCTCCTTGCCCGAAAGGCGCTGGTGGGGAAGGCTTGCGGCACGAGTACACGGGGGCGGGGCGCGGCCATGCGGCCGGCGTCGACGGGGAGGGGCTGGGAATGGCACTGGACAAGCAACTGGACTGGCTGCTGGACGACCTGACGCGCAGGGTCCAGCAGGTGCGGCACGCGGTGGTGCTGTCCAATGACGGCCTGGTCACGGGCGCGAGCGCGGGGCTGGCGCGGGAGGACGCGGAGCATCTGGCGGCTGTCGCGGCCGGTCTGCAGAGCCTTGCCAAGGGGTCCGGCCGCCACTTCCGGGCCGGCGAGGTGCGTCAGACGATGGTCGAGTACGACGAGGGAGCGCTCTTCGTCATGGCGGCGGGCGCGGGCAGCAGCCTGTGCGTGCTGAGCGCCGCCGAGTCCGACATCGGCCAGGTCGCCTATGAGATGACACTGCTGGTCAACCGGGTGGGCGAGCACCTGGGTGTCGCGGAGCGGCGCATCACCGGCGGCTGATCCGGTCCGGCTTGGGCGTCGCCCGGGGAGTTGTCCACAGGCCTCGCGGGGTGTCATCACGTCGAGTTACGGTCTTCACACAGAGTAATCACCGCTCGTGGGGGAGGACCGTAATGACGCAGGTGGGGACCGCACTTCGGGAGGATGCGGCCGGCGCAGTCGCCGTGGACGTGCTGCTGGGCGGGGTACAGGCCGCGGGTGAACTGGGTCTGAGCCGCCATGAGTTCGCCAGGGCCGTCCAGCTGGGGATCGTGCGGGCCGGGCCGCGCACGATCGGCGGGGCCGCGCGCTTCGCACGGGCCGAGCTGGACCGTGTCAGGTCGGCGGCGGGCCCGCCGGGCGCGCTGCGCGAGCGGGTCGAGACGGTGGCCGGGGCGCAGGCGGCGGCCGAGGTGGTGGGGGTCGGCCCGAGCCGGTTCACGCGGCTCGCGCGCTGCGGGCACGTGATCCCGGTCGGCTACCGGATCAACAGGTACCGGGCCGTGGTGTGGCTCTACCTGACCACGGAGCTACGGAGCTTCGCCGCGCGGGAGCCGGGAATGCTGAGCGGGATCGCGCCGTCGGCGGACAGGGAACTGATGGCGGCCGGGGCGGATCTGCGCCCCCGGAAGTGGCGCGGGCGGCATGTCGGGCTGCTGCTGGGACGAGCCGCCGACCCGTGGGAGCGCGCCGCCGTACTGGCTTCCGTACTCCCTGAGGCCGAGCTGCTGGAGACCGTGCCCGACCCGGCGGAGCGGATCGTCCTGGCCGCCCTCGGACCGCCCCCGCCCTACGGGCACCCGCAGGTTCCGGCGGCAGCCGCGGTGGCGACGGAGCTGCTGAAGGCCGGCCCGCCGGACGAGATCCACTGGTACCGGGCCAGCCTGGACTTCGCCCTGGTACAGGCGCGGGGTCAGTCGAAGTCGACGGGGGAGAGGGGGCCGACGTAGACCCAGGCTCCGGCCTCGCGGGAGAAGCTGCTGTGCTCGTGCAGCGAGCCGGTGTGCCGGCCCTCGCGGTAGTGGGCGCGGAACTCCACCGAGCCCTCCGTCTCGAACATCCCGCCGCGCTCGGTGGCGAGGATCTCCAGCCGCTCCCAGCGCTGTTCGGGATCCAGGTCGAGGCGGGCCGGACGGGTGGCGGGATGCCAGGAGCGCAGCAGGTAGGCGGTGTCGCCGACGGCGAAGGCGCTGAACCGGGAGCGCATCAGCCGCTCGGCGGTGGGCGCCGACCGGGCACCCGAGTGGAAGGGGCCGCAGCACTCCGCGTAGGAGGCGGGCAGCCCGCAGGGGCAGGGGACGGCAGGGGTGGGCATGGGTGTGCTCAGTTCTCCGGGGCGGGCTCGGACGGACGGGCTGCCTGGGCCGGCCGGGACGACGCGGCGGGGTACGGACGGAAGAGGCCCTCCTGGACCACGGACACCAGCAGTCTGCCCTCCTCGTCGTAGATGCGGCCCCGGGCAAGGCCCCGGCCGCCGTGCGCGATGGGCGACTCCTGGTCGTACAGGAACCACTCGTCCGCCCGGAACGGCCGGTGGAACCACATGGCGTGGTCCAGCGAGGCCATGTCGAAACCGCGCATGCCCCACAGGGGTTCCACCGGGATGCGCACGGCGTCGAGGAGGGTCATGTCACTTGCGTAGGTGAGGGCGCAGGTGTGGATGAGGGGGTCGTCGCCCAGCGGGCCGACCGCGCGCATCCACACCGCGCTGCGGGGATCGGATCCCTTGAGCTCCTCCGGAGTCCAGCGGAGCCGGTTGACGTACCGGATGTCGAAGGGCTGGCGGCGGGCCATCCGCTCCAGCGCCTCCGGCAGCGCCCCGAGGTGCTCGCGGATCTCGTCCGCGACCTTGGGGAGCGTGTCCGGGTGAGGGACGTGGTGAGGAGGCAGCTGGTGCTCGATGCCGCCCTCCTCGGGATGATGGAAGGAGGCGGTGAGATTGAAGATCGTCTTGCCCTGCTGGACCGCGGTGACCCGGCGCGTGGTGAAGGACCGCCCGTCGCGCACCCGCTCCACCTGGTACACGATCGGCACCCCGGGGATGCCGGGGCGCAGGAAGTACGCGTGCAGCGAGTGGACCGGGCGGTCGCTCTCGACGGTGCGCCCCGCGGCCACCAGCGCCTGGCCGGCGACCTGGCCGCCGAAGACTCGCTGGAGGGACTCCTGCGGGCTGGCGCCGCGGAAGATGTTGACCTCGATCTGCTCCAGATCGAGCAGATCGACCAGTCTCTCGGCGGGGTTCGTCATCAGAGGATCTCCACGGTCGGGTCCGGCGGGTCCGGCTGGGCCGGCAGGTCGGGCGGGTACGTCGGGTGCGGCGGGGTGCGGCGGACGGTCAGAGCGCTCCGAGCTCGCCGACCGAGGTGACCCGGATGACGGCCCGGCCCTCCTCGTCGGAGGCGGCCAGGTCGACCTCGGCGCTGATGCCCCAGCCATGGTCCCCGTTGGGGTCCGCGAAGGTCTGGCGGACGCGCCACAGGCCGTGCGCCGGGTCCTCCTCGATCTGCAGCAGCTTCGGGCCGCGCGCGTCGGGGCCGGTGCCCAGGTCGTCGTACTCGTCCCAGTACCCGTCCAGGGCCTCGCCCCAGGCGTCCGCGTCCCAGCCGGACTCGGAATCCAGCTCGCCCAGCACGTTGACGTGGTCGAGTGCGGCCAGCTCCACCCGGCGGAACATGGCGTTGCGGACCAGGACGCGGAAGGCGCGCGCGTTCGCGGTGACCGGCTTGACCTGGTCGGCCTTCTCCTGGGCCTGCTCCGCCGTCTCCACCTCCGGGTTCGCCAGCTGCTCCCACTCGTCCAGCAGGCTGGAGTCGACCTGGCGTACCAGCTCGCCCAGCCAGGCGATCAGGTCCTGGAGGTCCTCGGACTTGAGGTCGTCGGGGATGGTGTGGTCCAGCGCCTTGAACGCGCTCGCCAGGTAGCGCAGCACGATGCCCTCGGTGCGGGCCAGCTCGTAGAAGGAGGTGAACTCGGTGAAGGTCATCGCGCGTTCGTACATGTCGCGGATGATCGACTTCGGGGAGACCGGGTGGTCGCGGACCCACGGGTGGCTCTTGGCGTACACGTCGTAGGCGTGGGAGAGCAGCTCTTCGAGGGGCTTGGGATAGGTGACGTCCTGGAGCCGCTCCATCCGCTCCTCGTACTCGATCCCGTCGGCCTTCATCTGGCCGACCTGGATGCCGCGTTCCTTGTTCTGCTGGGCGGCGAGGATCTGCCGCGGGTCGTCCAGCGTGGACTCCACGACGGAGACCATGTCCAGCGCGTAGGAGGGGGACTCCGGGTCCAGCAGGTCGAAGGAGGCCAGGGCGAAGGTGGACAGCGGCTGGTTGAGCGCGAAGTCCTGCTGGAGGTCGACCGTGAGCCGGATGGTGCGGCCCTCCGCGTCCGGGGTGTCGAGCTTCTCGACCACCCCGCCGTCCAGCAGCGAGCGGTAGATCGCGATGGCCCGGCGGATGTGCCGCAGCTGGGCCTTGCGGGGCTCGTGGTTGTCCTCCAGCAGGTGGCGCATCGCCTGGAAGGCGTCGCCCGGCCGGGCGATGACCGACAGCAGCATGATGTTCGTGACCTTGAAGCGCGAGGTGAGCGCCTCCGGGTCGGCGGCGATCAGCTTCTCGAACGTGGTGTCCGACCAGGCGACGAAGCCCTCGGGAGCCTTCTTGCGCACCACCTTGCGGCGCTTCTTCGGGTCGTCGCCCGCCTTCGCGAGCGCCTTCTCGTTCTCGATGACGTGCTCGGGAGCCTGTGCGACCACATAGCCCGCGGTGTCGAAGCCGGCCCGGCCGGCGCGCCCCGCGATCTGGTGGAACTCCCGGGCGCGCAAGGTGCGGACGCGGTTGCCGTCGTACTTGGTGAGCGCCGTGAACAGCACCGTACGGATCGGGACGTTGACACCGACCCCGAGCGTGTCGGTGCCGCAGATGACCTTCAGCAGACCGGCCTGGGCGAGCTTCTCGACGAGGCGGCGGTACTTGGGCAGCATGCCGGCGTGGTGCACACCGATGCCGTGCCGGACGTAGCGGGAGAGGTTCTGGCCGAACTTGGTGGTGAAGCGGAAGTTGCCGATGAGATCGGCGATCTTGTCCTTCTCCTCGCGCGTGCACATGTTGATGCTCATGAGCGACTGCGCCCGCTCGACCGCCTGGGCCTGGGTGAAGTGCACGATGTAGACCGGCGCCTGCCGGGTCTCCAGCAGCTCGGTGATCGTGTCGGTGATGGGCGTGGTCACGTACTCGTACGAGAGCGGGACGGGCCGCGTCGCGGAGCGGACCACCGAGGTGGGCCGTCCGGTGCGCCGGGTGAGGTCCTCCTCGAACCGCTTCATGTCGCCGAGGGTCGCCGACATCAGGATGAACTGCGCCTGCGGCAGTTCCAGCAGCGGGATCTGCCAGGCCCAGCCGCGGTCCGGCTCGGCATAGAAGTGGAACTCGTCCATCACGACCTGGCCGATGTCGGCGTGCTTGCCGTCGCGCAGGGCGATGGAGGCCAGGACCTCGGCGGTGCAGCAGATCACCGGGGCGTCCGCGTTCACGGAGGCGTCACCGGTCAGCATGCCGACGTTCTCGGTGCCGAAGAGCTTGCACAGGTCGAAGAACTTCTCCGACACCAGCGCCTTGATCGGGGCGGTGTAGAAGGTGACCTTGTCCTGGGCCAGCGCGGTGAAATGCGCGCCGGCCGCGACCAGGCTCTTGCCGGAGCCGGTCGGGGTGGAGAGGATCACGTTAGCCCCGGAGACGACCTCGATGAGCGCCTCCTCCTGAGCCGGGTACAGGGTGATGCCCTGGTCCTCCGCCCACGAGGAGAAAGCCTCGAAGAGGGCGTCGGGGTCGGCGTTCGGCGGGAGCTGATCAATGAGGGTCACACCCCCCATCTTGCCTGGCTTCCCCCCGGATCAGGGAACCGGCGGACGGAACGAAGATCACCGACGGTACGCTGTGCCGTCGATGCGGCCCGAACGAAACAGTCGACCGGGCCCGACCACACACCACCGGGGCGGGAAACGACCATGATGGGTCCGGCGCACTCACTGTCCGGGGCAGCGGCCTGGCTGGGGGTGGGCGCGGCCACCGCGGCCGCCGGACACCCCATGCCCTGGCCGGTCCTCGTCGTCGGCGCGCTGATCTGCGCCGGGGCGGCTCTGGCCCCCGACCTCGATCACAAGTCGGCGACGATCTCGCGTGCCTTCGGCCCGCTCTCCAAGGGCGTGTGCGAGGTGGTCGACAAGATCTCCTACGCCGTCTACAAGGGCACCCGCTCCAAGAAGGACGCCCGCCGCACGGGCGGCCACCGCACCCTGACGCACACCTGGCTCTGGGCCGTGCTGATCGGTGGCGGTTCCTCCCTGCTCGCCGTCACCGCCGAGCGCTGGGGTGTGCTGGCGCTGCTCTTCGTGCACCTGGTGCTGGCGGTCGAGGGGCTGCTCTGGCGGGCCGCCCGGATGTCCAGCGACGTCCTGGTCTGGCTGCTCGGCGCGACCAGCGCGTGGATCCTGGCCGGGGTGCTCGACCAGCCCGGCAACGGGGCGAACTGGCTGTTCACCGGACCGGGCCAGGAGTACCTCTGGCTCGGCCTGCCGATCGTGCTCGGGGCGCTGGTCCACGACATCGGCGACGCCCTGACCGTCTCCGGCTGCCCGGTCCTGTGGCCGCTGCCGATCGCGGGCAAGCGCTGGTACCCGATCGGGCCGCCGAAGGCGATGCGTTTCCGGGCCGGCAGCTGGGTGGAGCTGAAGGTCCTCATGCCGGTGTTCATCCTGCTGGGCGGCTTCGGTGGAGCCTCGGCCCTCGGCTTCATCTGACACGGCCGGGCCACCGCACCCGAGGCGGTCTGTTCAGGCCCGCCCCGGCCGGTCATGATGTGGGCCGACGAGCCGTCAGTGCCGTCGGCTCGCGTCAGGACCCGGGGGGGATCCGTGCGCAGGAGGAACAGAAGCATCCGTACAACGCTGGCGGGGGCGGTGCTCGCCACGCTCACCGTGGCCTTACCGGCCCACACGGCCTCGGCGGAGTCCGGCGGCACGCCGGACGCGGGACCGGACTGCAGACCGTCCGTCAGGATCCTGGAGTCGCTCCCGGGGGAGGACCCGTATCCGAACCCGTGGCTGCACCGCACGCAGGTGAACGACATCGGCCCGGCCGGGCTGTCGGTCGGTGTCTCCCACGACCTGCCGGCCTACTGGATCGGCACCAAGGTGTTCGCCGTGCCGCTCCCCGCGGGGGCCACCGGCGGACGGGTGGCGGCCGTCAACCGGTCCGGCCTCATGGTCGGCACGCTGACCACGGCGACCTGGACCGAGACCCTGGCCTTCAGCTACCGGCCGGGGGCACGCGGCGTCACCCTGTTGCCCGGCGGGCACACCGCCGCCGACGTCAACGACCGGGGACACATCGTCGGCACACGCTACGACGACGACCCGGGAGTCACCACCGGCCTCGAATGGGCGGGCGGCAGGATCCACCGCAAACTCCTCGTGCCGCCCGGCTACCGGCTCGACTACGTGACCGGCATCAACAACGCCGGTCAGGTCATCGGCTCCGGCTTCGGACCCTCCGCCACCGGGGACGACGGGCCCGCCAGCCCCGGGCTGCTCTGGTCCGCCGCCGTGGACGCCGGGCCCACCGCCCTCAGCCCCCTCGGCAGCCTCGACCACCAGTACCGGCCGCAGGACATCGACGACTCGGGCCGGATCGCCGGCACCTACCTGTCGGTGCAGGAGCAATGGCTGAACCTGCCCGCCGTCTGGGCCGCCCCCTACGGATCGGTCCGCTACGCGCCCCGGCTCCCGGCGGCCCACCGCGGCACCTTCGAGGGCCTCAGCCCGAACACGAACGTCTCGGTCGGCATCGCCAGCCACTTCCTCTACGCGTGGCCGCCCCCACAGGACCACCCGCAGGAGCGGGCCCAGTACTGGACCGGTGAAGGCCCCATGCGTGCCCTTCCCGCGCTCGCCCCGAACGCCTTCACCACCGCCTACACCGTCACCGACGACGACCGCGTCGGCGGCGCCGCCGAGGACGCCCAGGGCGACACCCACCCGGTGATCTGGACCTGCGCCCGCAAGCAGGCCTTCGTCCCCGCCGACCGGCCGGCCGTGAGGACGGGCGGGGCGGACACCGCGGACTAACGAACCGGGCAACAGGACGACCGGGCGGAACGGTGTCGCCGGGCGGCGGGGGAGCAAGTCCTCACCGCCGCCCGGCGGCACCGGCCCGGGGGTGTCCCGGCCCGCTCAGCCGTGCCAGGACCGCCACAGGGCCGCGTAGGCCCCGTCGGCCGCGACCAGCTCGTCGTGCGAGCCGAGTTCGCTGATCCGGCCCCCCTCGACCACCGCGATCACGTCCGCGTCGTGCGCGGTGTGCAGCCGGTGGGCGATGGCGATGACCGTACGGCCGTCCAGCACCCGAGCCAGCGAGCGCTCCAAGTGCCGTGCCGCGCGCGGGTCCAGCAGCGAGGTGGCCTCGTCCAGCACCAGCGTGTGCGGGTCGGCCAGCACCAGCCGGGCGAGCGCGATCTGCTGCGCCTGCGCCGGGGTCAGTGCCGTGCCGCCGGAGCCGACCTCGGTGTCCAGGCCGGCCTCCATGGCCCGCGCCCAGCCGTCGGCGTCCACCGCGGCCAGCGCCGCCCACAGCTCCGTGTCCCCGGCGCCCGTCCGCGCGAGGCGGAGATTGTCCCGCAGCGTGCCCACGAACACGTGGTGCTCCTGGTTGACGAGGGCCACGTGCTCGCGCACCCGCTCCGCGGGCATCCGTGACAGCCGGGCCCCGCCGAGGGTGACCTCGCCGCTCCGGGGCGCGTAGATGCCCGCGAGCAGCCGGCCCAGGGTGGACTTGCCCGCGCCCGAAGGGCCGACCAGCGCCATCCGGGTGCCCGGCGGAACGGACATGGACACCTGGTGCAGGACGTCCACGCCCTCCCGGTAGCCGAAGTGGACCTCCTGGGCCCGCACGTCCCGGCCCTCGGGCGCCACCTTCGCGTCCCCCGCGTCCGGTTCGATCTCCCGCACGCCCACCAGGCGGCCGAGCGAGACCTGGGCGACCTGCAACTCGTCGTACCAGCGCAGGATCAGACCGATCGGGTCGACCAGCATCTGGGCCAGCAGGGCGCCCGTGGTCAGCTCCCCGACCGACATCCAGCCCCGCATCACGCAGAAGCCGCCGATCAGCAGCACCGAACCGAGGATCGTCACGAAGGTGACGTTGATGACCGGGAAGAGGACCGTCCGCAGGAACAGCGTGTACCGCTCCCACGCGACCCACTGCGAGATCCGCCGCTCCGACAGCGCGATCCGCTCCGGGCCGAGGCGGTGCGCCTCGACCGTGCGGCCCGCGTCCACCGTCTCGGTGAGGACGGCCGAGACCGCCGCATAGCCGGCCGCCTCCGAGCGGTACGCCGACGGCGCCCGCCTGAAGTACCAGCGGCAGCCGATCACCAGCACCGGCAGCGCCACCAGCGCGGCCAGTGCCAACGGCGGCGCGGTCACGGCGAGGGCCCCGAACAGCAGCCCCGCCCACACCACGCCGATGGCCAGCTGCGGCACGGCCTGGCGCATGGCGTTCGCCAGCCGGTCGATGTCGGTGGTGATCCGCGACAGCAGGTCACCGGTACCGGCCCGCTCCAGCACGCCCGGCGGCAGACCCACCGACCGCACCAGGAAGTCCTCGCGCAGATCGGCCAGCATCTCCTCGCCGAGCATCGCCCCGCGGAGCCGTACCAGCCGGACGAAGAACGTCTGCACCGCCAGAGCCAGCGCGAACAGCAGCGCCACACGCCCCAGATGCAGCTCGCGCGCCCCCGTCGAGAGGTCGTCCACGATCCGGCCCAGCAGGTACGGGCCGACCATGGAGGCGATCACCGCGGCCGCGTTCACGCTCACCAGCACCGCGAAGGCCCGCCGGTGGCGCCGGAACAGGCCGCGCACATAGCCCCGTACGGTCGCCGACGTGCCCACGGGCAGGGTCGCGGCCGATTCGGGGGCCGCCGGATCGTACTCCGGCGGCGCCACGCCGATCATGCGGATTCCTCGATCTCTGTGAGTGCTTCTTCCAGCTCTGTCAGTTCCAGCCCGCCGAGCCGCTGCTCCTCGTCGGTCTCGCGGGTGACGACCGCCCGGTAGCGCGGTTCGCTCCGCAGCAGCTCGCGGTGGGTACCGACGGCCGCCACCGTCCCCCCGTCGATGAGCACGACCCGGTCCGCGCGGTCCAGCAGCAGTGGCGAGGACGCCAGTACCACCGTGGTCCGCCCGGCGCGCAGGGCCGCGATCCCGTCCGCGATCCGTGCCTCGGTGTGCGAGTCGACCGCGGAGGTCGGCTCGTCGAGCACCAGTACCTCCGGGTCGGTGACCAGGGACCGCGCCAGCGCGAGCCGCTGGCGCTGGCCGCCCGACAGGGACCGGCCGCGCTCGGTGATCCGGGCGTCCATCGGGTCCTCGGTCCCGTCCGGCGCCGACTGCAGCAGGGCGTCCAGGACGTCCGTGCACTGGGCCGCGCCGAGCGCCGCACCGGAGTCGACCGCTCCGGAGGCCGGCACGTCGAACAGCTCCCGCAGAGTCCCGGACAGCAGCACCGGGTCCTTGTCCTGTACGAGGACCAGGGTGCGCGCGGTGTCCAGTTCGAGCTCGTCCAGCGCGACTCCTCCGAGGAGCACGGACGGCGCCCCGGCCCCGGAACCGGAGTCCGCACCGGAGTCCGCACCGGAGTCCGCACCCGCCTCCGCACCCGCCTGCGCGTCGGACTCAGCGTCCGCCCCCGGGCCCTCGTCCATCGGGTGGCCGCCCAGGCGTTCGGCGAGCCGCCCGGCCAGGTCCGGGTCCCCGCACACGACGGCGGTGAACCGCCCCGCGGGGGCCAGCAGCCCGGTCCGGGGGTCGTACAGGTCCCCGCCCGCGGCCGGTGCCTTCGCGGGGCCGGTGCGCGCGGGACGCCCGGCCGCGGCGTCCGTCCGGGTCAGCGACAGCACCCGCGCGGCCCGCTTGGCGGACGGACGCGAGAAGGAGTAGGCCATGGCGATCTCTTCGAAGTGCCGGAGCGGGTAGAGCAGGGTCGCCACCGCGCTGAAGGCGGCGACGAGCTCACCCACCGCGATGCGCCCGTCCGAGACGAGCGTGGCGCCGTACCAGACCACGGTGATCATCAGCGCGCCCGGGAGCACCACCTGGATCGCGGAGATCAGCGCCCACATCCGGGCGCTGCGCACGGCGGCCTTGCGGACGTCCTGCGAGGCCTCGCGGTAGCGGCCGAGGAACAGCTCCTCACCGCCGATTCCGCGCAGCACGCGCAGGCCCGCGACCGTGTCGGAGGCCAGCTCGGTGGCCTTGCCCGCCTTCTCCCGCTGGACGTCGGCGCGCTTGGTGGCGCGCGGCAGCAGCGGCAGCGAGGCCAGGGCGATCAGGGGTACGCCCACGGCCACGACCACGCCGAGCTCGGGGGCGTAGAACAGCAGGCCGACGCAGACGAGGACGATGGAGAAGACGGCCGCGAGGAAGCGTGAGACGGCCTCGACGAACCATCCGATCTTCTCGACGTCGCCCGTGGACACCGCGACCACTTCGCCTGCGGCGACCCGGCGGGTGAGGGCGGATCCCAGCTCGGCCGTCTTGCGCGCCAGGAGTTGCTGGACCCGTGCCGCGGCAGTGATCCAGTTGGTGACGGCCGTGCGGTGGAGCATGGCGTCGCCGACCGAGATGGCGACGCCGATGCCCAGCAGCAGTGCGCCGACGAGCAGCAGCCGGTTCGGCTCGCGGTCGGCGACGGCGCCGATGCCCAGGCCCACGGCGTACGGCAGTCCGGCGACGCCGGAGAAGTGCAGCATGCCCCAGCACAGGCTCTTGAGCTGTCCGCCGAGTTGGCCGCGCCCCAGCCACAGCAGGAACCGGGGGCCTGAACGAGCGTCGGGTACCCCCGGATCCGGATACGGAAGATCGCTGATCTGCATGACGCCCCATGACTGGTCGAGTGGTCCAAACCGTGCAAGGTTCGCCTTCCGGACCGGTGCCGGGCAATCGATTTTCCGTGGGCCGCCCGCTGCGGCCAGCAGGTTTACGGCACCGGGCAGCGAAGGGCCGCCTGGTCACGGGGGTCGCACGCCCCGGCGCTCACGGGCGGGTGGCGTGCTCCAGTTCGAGCAGCGCCGAATAGTAGACCCGCCCCGTGGCCCGGTCCATGCCCACCTCGCACATCCGGTTCGCCGACAGGTGCGCGTCGAAGGCCCGTGCGGTCACCTCCGCCGCCTCCCGCGCCGTCGCCGAGGCCGTCAGCTCCGGGTGCAGCATGCCCCGGTCGCCCGCGAAGGCGCAGCAGCCCGCGTCGTCGGGGACCACCACCTCCTCGGCGCAGGCCTCGGCGACGGTGCGCAGGTGTGCCTCGTCGCCCAGGTGCCGCATCGAACAGGTGGGGTGGAGCACGGCCGAGCCCACCCTGCGCCGGACCTCCAGACGCGCAAGCAGCTCCTCGGCGGCCCACACGGGCGAGTCGAGGATCCGCAGCTCGGCGTGGAGGGCACGGTTCTCCGGCGTCAGGTACGGGACCACCTCGCGCGCGATGCCCAGCGTGCAGGAGGAGGCGTCGACGACCAGCGGCAGCAGCCCGCCGGCCGTCCAGCCCCAGGCCGCCTCGACGATCCGGTTGGCCATCACCCGGGCGCCGGCCTCGTAGCCCTTGGAATGCCAGATCGTCGCGCAGCAGGTGCCGGCGACATCGCCGGGGATCCAGACGGGCCGCCCGGCCCGTTCCGAAACGGCCACCACGGCCTCGGGCAGGGAGGGACCGGACCGGCCCTCGGGGCCGCCGAAGATCCGGTTGACGCAGGCCGGGTAGTACACGGCCGCGGCGCCCGCCCTCCGGGTCGGCGGAAGCCGCCGCGCGGCGCCGGGGAGCTGCGCCGACCACCGCGGAACCAGGTCCGGACGTACGGCCCTGCGCGCGGCCCCGGTGGCCGCTTCCAGCAGCCGGCCCCCGACCCGGGCGGGGACGCGGTCGGCGGCGGCCACGGTCAGCCTGGCGGCGGACTCGGAGGCCGCGAACCGCCGCGCGGCCAGCGCGGCCGCGGCCTCCTCGCGCGGGCTGTGGCGGCGGTGGCGGAAGTCCTTCATCAGTGCCCCGGTGTCGATGCCGACGGGGCAGGCGAGCTTGCAGGTGGAGTCGCCGGCGCAGGTGTCCACCGCGTCGTAGCCGTAGGCGGCGAGCAGGCCGTCGAGCACGGGCGAGCCGGGCTGCTGGCGCATCATCTCGCGGCGCAGCACGATCCGCTGGCGCGGAGTGGTCGTCAGGTCCCCGCTCGGGCAGGTCGGTTCGCAGAAGCCGCACTCGATACAGGGGTCGGCGACCGTCTCCACCTGCGGAATGGTCTTCAGGCCGCGCAGATGTGCCCGCGGGTCGCGGTCGAGGAGGACGCGCGGGGCGAGCACCCCGGCGGGGTCGACGAGCCGCTTGGTACGCCACATCAGGGCGGTGGCCGCGGGGCCCCACTCCAGTTCCAGGAAGGGGGCCATGTTGCGGCCCGTGGAGTGCTCGGCCTTCAGGGAGCCGTCGAACCGCTCCACGGTGAGCCGGCAGAAGGCCTCCATGAAGGCCCCGTACCGCGCGACGTCGGCGGGGTCGGCGGCGTCGAAGGCGAGCATGAAGTGCAGGTTGCCGTGGGCCGCGTGACCGGCGACGGCCGCGTCGAAGCCGTGCTCCGCCTGGAGCACGAGGAGCGCCTCGCAGGCTTCGGCCAGCCGGGACGGCGGCACCGCGAAGTCCTCGGTGATCAGCGTGGTGCCCCGGGCGCGGGCTCCGCCGACGGCGGTGACGAAGGCCTTGCGGGCCTGCCAGTAGCCGTGCACGGTCTTCGGGTCACCGGTGAAGGCGTTGGTGACCGAGGCCACCGGGGCGACCAGGTCGAGCCCGTCGAGGACCCGGGCGGCCCGGTGTGCGCAGGCGTCGCGGCCCGCCCGGTCCGGAGCCCGGAACTCCACGAGCAGGGCGGTGGTCTCCCGGGGCAGCTCCGCCCAGTCGCAGGGCACCCCCGCGACGCTGACCGAGGCGCGCAGGGTGTTGCCGTCCATCAGCTCGACGGCGACGGCGCCCGCCTCGTTGAAGAGGGGCACGGCCGCGGCCGCAGCGGGCAGCGAGGGGAAGAACAGCAGCGCGGAGCAGACTTCGCGGTCCAGCGGGAGGGTGTCGAAGACGACCTCGGAGATGAATCCGAGGGTCCCCTCCGAGCCGACCATGAGCCCCCGCAGGATCTCGACGGGAGTGGTGCCGTCCAGGTAGGCGTCGAGTCGGTAGCCGGTGGTGTTCTTGATCTCGTACTTGGCGCGGATCCGGGCGACGAGCGCGGGATCGGCCTCGATCTCCCGCTTGATGTCCAGCAGCCCGTGGCACAGGTCCGGTTCGGCGCGTGACAGCTCCTCGTCGGCCAGCGGGTCGGCGGTGTCCACGACGGTGCCGCCCGGCAGGACGAAGGTGAGGGAGGAGAGCGTGCGGTAGGAGTTGCGCGTGGTGCCCGCGGTCATGCCGGACGCGTTGTTGGCGACGACCCCGCCGAGGGTGCAGGCGACGGCGCTGGCCGGGTCGGGGCCGAGGATCCGGCCGTGCCGGGCGAGGGCCGCGTTCGCCCGGGCCACGGTGGTGCCGGGCCGGATCCGGGCCCGCCGGCCTTCCTCCAGCACCTCGATCCCGGCCCAGTGGCGGCGTACGTCGACCAGGATGTCCTCGCCCTGGGCCTGGCCGTTGAGCGAGGTCCCGGCGGCGCGGAAGACGACGTCGCGCTGCCGGCCGTGGGCGTAGGACAGCACCGCGGAGACGTCGTCGATGTCCTGGGCGATCACCACGACCTGGGGTACGAAGCGGTAGGGGGAGGCGTCGGAGGCGTAGCGGACCAGGTCGGAGACCTTCCACAGCACCTTTTCCGGTCCGAGCAGCTCGGTCAGCTCGGTGCGCAGCGGCTCGGGTGTGCCGGCGGCGCGGTGCGCGGGGAGCCGGTCGGGCGCGGGGCCGCGGATGCCGCGGGGGCGCAGGGCCCCCGGCTTCGGTTCCAGCAGCGGCATCTGCGACCCCTCGCGTCGTCGAGGCCCACGGGTGGCCTACTCAGCAGGTGTGCTCCGCCGGGGCGTCCGACAGGGCGTTCAGCAGACCGCCGAGCACCTCGCGCTGGTCGGCGGTCAACGGAGCCAGGATCTCCTCCGCCGCGTCGGTTCGCGCGTTGCGCAGACGGCGCAGCGTGCCGCGGCCGGTGTCGGTGAGCTCGATACGGATGACGCGGCGGTTCGCCGGGTCGGGCGCACGCCGTACGCACTCGGCCGCCTCCAGGCCGTCGACGAGGGTGGTCACGGCGCGCGGAACGACTTCCAGGCGGGCGGCGAGATCCGCCATACGGGGTGCCTGCTCGCCCTCGTAGTGCGAGACGAGGCGCAGCAAACGACTCTGGGCGGGAGTGATCCCGAGCGGCACCATGTGGCGCTTCTGGATCCGGTGCAGCCTGCGCGTCAGGCGCAGGAGCTGTTCGGCGAGGAGGCGATCGCTGTCGGAGGCGGAGCTCATGCGGGAACAATATCAGGATGCCGCTCATTGTGAGTATAGGTAACAATGACCTATGCTCCCATGGCGCAGACTTGACCGAATGGGGACGTCGCGAAGACCTCGACCCTGACTCCTGACCCCGAGAGGGTGCCCATGCCGCACGACGAACCGAAGTGGATGCCGCCGAAAGACCCCGTCGACCCCGCCGGTCCGGCCCCGGCGGAGCAGCCGCGCGAGCTGCGCCGCATCGTCGGACTGTTCCGGCCCTACCGCGGGCGGCTCGCCGTCGTCGGCCTCCTGGTCGGCGCCTCCTCGCTGGTCGGCGTCGCCTCGCCGTTCATGCTCCGCGAGATACTCGACGTCGCGATTCCCCAGGGCCGCACCGGGCTGCTCAGCCTGCTCGCGCTCGGCATGATCCTCACCGCCGTCGTCACCAGCGTCTTCGGCGTGCTCCAGACCCTGATCTCCACCACCGTCGGCCAGCGCGTCATGCACGACCTGCGCACCGCCGTCTACGCACAGCTCCAGCGGATGCCCCTGGCCTTCTTCACCCGGACCCGCACCGGCGAGGTGCAGTCCCGCATCGCCAACGACATCGGCGGCATGCAGGCCACCGTCACCTCCACCGCGACCTCGCTCGTCTCGAACCTGACGGCCGTCATCGCCACCGTGGTCGCCATGCTCGCGCTCGACTGGCGGCTCACCCTCGTCTCGCTCCTCCTGCTCCCCGTCTTCGTGTGGATCAGCCGGCGGGTCGGCCGTGAGCGCAAGAGGATCACCACGAAGCGGCAGAAGCAGATGGCCGCCATGGCCGCCACGGTCACCGAGTCGCTCTCGGTGAGCGGCATCCTGCTCGGCCGCACCATGGGCCGCTCCGAGTCCCTCACCTCCGCCTTCTCCGCGGAGTCCGAGAAGCTCGTCGGTCTGGAAGTGCGCTCCAGCATGGCCGGGCGCTGGCGGATGTCCACCATCGGCATCGTCATGGCCGCGATGCCCGCCCTCATCTACTGGGCGGCCGGCATAGCCCTCCAGACCGGCGCCCCTTCGCTCTCCGTCGGCACCCTCGTCGCCTTCGTCACGCTCCAGCAGGGCCTGTTCCGGCCCGCCGTCAGCCTGCTGTCGACCGGTGTGCAGATACAGACCTCGCTCGCGCTGTTCGCCCGCATCTTCGAGTACCTCGATCTGCCGGTGGACATCACCGAGCGCCCGGACGCGGTACGCCTCGACCGGGCCAAGGGCGAGGTCACCCTGGAGGGCGTGCACTTCACGTACGACTCCAAGAACGGTCCGACCCTCTCGGGGATCGACATCACCGTCCCGGCCGGCGGCTCCCTCGCCGTGGTCGGCCCGACCGGCTCCGGCAAGAGCACGCTCAGCTACCTGGTGCCCCGCCTCTACGACGTCACCGGCGGACGGGTCGCCCTCGACGGCGTGGACGTACGCGACCTCGACTTCGACTCGCTGGCCCGCTCGATCGGCGTGGTCTCCCAGGAGACCTACCTCTTCCACGCCTCGGTCGCCGACAACCTGCGTTTCGCCAAGCCGGACGCCACCGACGAGGAGATCGCCGAGGCGGCCCGCGCCGCCCAGATCCACGAGCACATCGCCTCCCTGCCCGACGGCTACGACACCCTGGTCGGCGAGCGCGGCTACCGGTTCTCCGGAGGCGAGAAGCAGCGCCTGGCCATCGCCCGGACCATCCTGCGGGACCCGCCGGTGCTGATCCTCGACGAGGCCACCAGTGCCCTGGACACCCGTACCGAGCACGCCGTCCAGCGGGCCATCGACAACCTCTCCGCGGGCCGCACCACCATCACCATCGCGCACCGCCTCTCCACCGTCCGCGACGCCGACCAGATCGTGGTCCTGGACGCCGGGCGCATCGCCGAGCGCGGGACCCACGAGGAGTTGCTGAAGGCCGACGGCCGGTACGCGGCCCTGGTCCGCCGGGACCGGGACGCCGCGCTCGCGCCCGAGCCGCCCGAGGGTGTCCAGCTGGCTCCGGTAAATGTGTGACCGTATGACCGGCGCACGGGTCGGGTGCCGGAAATGTGATGAATGGCGGGTTAGCGTTCCCGCATGCGTCATGAGTACCGGCCGCCGCAGCGCCGTTCCCGGCTGACCCGCCGGGGCCGGCTGGCGCTCTTCCTCGGCACGCTGCTCGCCCTCGGCGCGGCAGTCCTGATCCCGATACTGCGCGGTGGCGACGTGCCGGAGACGCCACGCCGGCTGCTGATCCCCGAGGGCTGGCGGGCCCCACAGGTGTACGCCGCGGTCGACCGCGAACTGAAGCTCGCCCCGGGATCGACCAAGGCGGCGGTGGCCACCGCCGGGCTGGAGCTGCCCGCGGAGGCCAAGGGCAATCCGGAGGGCTACCTCTTCCCGGCGACCTATCCGGTGACCTCGAAGTCCACCCCGGCCACCCTCCTCGCGCACATGGTGCGGACGGCGAACCAGAAGCTCGCCACCCGGGCCGTCGCCGACGGCGGCAAGGCCCACGGGATGACGCCGTACCAGACGGCCACCCTGGCCAGCATCATCGAGGCGGAGGCCGAAGGGCGCGCCGACATGGGCAAGGTCGCACGGGTGGTGCACAACCGGCTGGCGAAGTCGATGCCGCTCCAGATGGACTCGACCATCAACTACGCGCTGAACCGCAGCACCGTGGACACCAAGCTGAGCGACACCCGGATCGACAGCCCCTTCAACACCTACGAACGCCAGGGCCTGCCCCCCACGCCCATCGACAGCCCGGGGCTGGAGGCGATGGCGGCCGCGGTCGCCCCGACGCCCGGGGACTGGCTGTTCTTCGTCACCGTCAAGCCGGGGGACACCCGCTTCTCGGCGACCTACGAGGAACACCGCAAGCACGTGGCCGAGTTCAACAAGCACCGCGCCGCACACGCGGGCCCGCGCGCGGGGTGACAGCGCCCGCCTGCGTCTGCGGACGGCGGGGTACCACGAGGACGCGGGCGGTCGCCCGGGGCGGCTGCCCCGCTCGCACCTCCACGCGGAAACCGCGGCTCAGCGCCGGACCTGCGGAAAACCGCACGGCCCGGCACCGGCACCGGCACCGGGACCTGATCACGGCACGGGCGTGGCCGCCGGCTCGCGGCTCAGGAGCCGGCGGATCTCGCGGACCGCCGAGCCACCCGCGCGGTTGGCGCCGATGGTCGACGCCGACGGGCCGTACCCCACCAGGTGGATCCGCCCGTCGCGCACGGACCGGGTCCCCTCGACCCGGATGCCTCCGCCCGGCTCGCGCAGGCGCAGCGGGGCGAGATGGTCGACGGCCGCCCGGAATCCGGTGGCCCACAGGATCACGTCCGCGTCCGCACGGCTCCCGTCCGCCCAGGCGGCGCCGGTGGCGGTGATCCGGTCGAACGCGGGCCGCCGGGCCAGCACGCCCGAGGCGAGACCGGCCCGGACGGCGTCGTTCAGCGCGAGCCCCGTCACGCTGACCACGCTCTGCGGCGGCAGCCCCCGGCGCACCCGCTCGTCCACCAGGGCCACCGCGGCCCGGCCCTCGGCCTCGCCGAAGCGGCCGTCACGGAAGACCGGGGGCCGCCGGGTCACCCATATGGTCTCCGCCGCCACCTCGGCGATCTCCAGCAGGTGCTGGACCGCCGACGTGCCGCCGCCGACGACGATCACCCGCGCCCCCGTGAACTCCTGCGGCCCCGGATAGTTCGCGGTGTGCAGCTGGCGGCCCCGGAAGGTCTCCTGGCCCGGGTAGCGCGGCCAGAACGGCCGGTCCCAGGTGCCGGTGGCGTTGATCAGGGCCCGCGCCGACCAGGTGCCGGCCGAGGTCTCCACGCGCAGCCGCCCCGCGTCCCCCTCGCGTACGGCGGACACGTCCACGGGCCGGCGCACGCGCAGGCCGAAGCGGTCCTCGTAGGCGGCGAAGTACTCCCCGACGACCTGCGAGGACGGCCGCGACGGGTCGGCGCCCGTCAGCTCCATGCCCGGCAGGGCGTGCATCCCGTGGACCTTGCCGTAGGTGAGCGAGGGCCAGCGGAACTGCCAGGCGCCGCCCGGGCGGGGCGCGTGGTCGAGGACCACGTGGTCGAGCCCCGCCCGCGTCAGGTGGTAGGCGCTGGACAGACCGGCCTGCCCGGCGCCGACGACCACCACGTCCACGTCCACCGGCGCGTCCGCGCCCCGCGTCATGTCGTTCACGGTTCTACCAACTCGCGGCGAGCGCCGGATCTTCCCGGGCCGCGACAGCGGCGGGTCTCAGCGGGCGCCCCCGTCGTGCGGGCGGGCGGCGCGCAGGGTCGCCAGGACCGGACCGGTCGGCTGAAGGGTGAGCCCCGGGAAGACCCCGGCCCGGTCGCTCCCGCTGTCCAGATGGAACCGCTGCGCCAGCACGGCGAGTACGAGCGCGGCCTCCACCAGCGCGAACCGCGCCCCCAGGCAGGCCCGCGGGCCGCCGCCGAAGGGGAACCAGGCGTGTTCGGGCACCGGATGCGGGGCGTCCGCGTCCCACCGCTCGGGGCGGAAGGCCTCCGGGTCCGGGAACCACCGGGCGTCGCGGTGCACCGACCAGGGGCTGGTCCACACCGAGGTCCCGGCCGGCACCGCCCGCCCGCCGAGGCTGGCCCCTTCCGTGGCCACGGCCGAGATCAGCCAGATCGGCGGGTAGATGCGCAGGGCCTCCTTGACCACCTGCCGGGTCCAGGGCAGCCGTGCGTAGTCGTCGTACGCGGGCAGCCGTCCGCCCAGCACCCGGTCCAGCTCCTCCGTCAGCCGGGCCCGCGCCGCCGGCGCCCCCGACAGCAGCTGCCAGGCCCAGGTCAGGGTGGTCGAGGTGGTCTCGTGGCCGCCGATGTAGAGGGTGATCGACTCGTCCCGCAGCTCCTTGCGGGAGAGCGGGCCGCCGGTTTCGTCGCGGGCGGCGAGCAGCCGGCTCAGCAGGTCGTCCCGTTCCGCGCCGGCCGCCGATGCCGCCTCGTGCTCCCGGATGACGTGTTCGATCTCCCGGTCGAGCACCGCCACGGCCTCCCGCATCCGGCGCCGTCCGGGAGTGCGGACCCATGGCGGCAGGAACAGCGTCAGCCCGCGGAACTCCGCCCCCAGTTCCCGCTGCGCCGTGGCCATGGCCGTGCTGATGGGCGCCTCCCGGCCGGCGGCGTCGCTCCCGAAGAGGGTGCGCACCGCGATCCGCTGGGTGAGCCCGGCCATCTCCCGGTGCACGTCGATCCGTTGACCCGCACGCCAGCCGCCCGCCAGGGCGTCCGCGCACTCCACCATCGTGGCGGCGTACGAGCGCACCTGGCGCGGCCGTACGGCGGGCTGTACCAGGGCCCGTTTGCGCCGCCAGTCGTCCCCGGTGGCGACGACCACCCCGTTGCCCAGCAACTGGCGGAAGGCCCAGCCCAGTTCCGTCGGCCGGAAGGTGGACTCGACGGCCCCGAGCAGTTCGCCCGCGTGCTCGGGCCGGGAGACCAGGATGTTGCGCTGCGGCCCGAGCGCCCAGGACACCCAGTCCCCGTAGCCGTCGCGCAGGGACTCGAAGAAGGCCAGGGGGTCGCGGGCGAAGGCGGGGAGGTTGCCGAGCAGCGGCCATCGGCGAGGTCCGCCGCTCCGGGTGCCCGGGGTCAGGGTCGCGGTCACGCGGGCATGGTGACAGCTGCCCCCGCAGGCCGCCAGAGAACGGACAGGCCCTCCTCGCCGGGGTCCCGCCCCGCCCGGTGGACAGATAGTCTGCGCACAGATAGTCTATGGATAGATAATCCGACCAGGAGGCCACCCATGTGGGAGTACGAGCACAGCATCGAGACCGGAGCCAGCCCCGAGGCGATCTGGCGGCTCTGGGCGGACGTGGAGAACTGGGGCACCTGGAACGCGGGAATCCAGAAGATCGAGATCAGCGGCCCGTTCGCGGCCGGTACGCGGATCACGATGACGCCGCCGGGGGAGGACCCGGTCCCGCTGCGGATCACCGAGGCGGTCGAAGGCGAACGGTTCGTCGACGAGGCCCGCTTCGGCGATCTGCTGCTGCGGACCGTCCACCGGATCGACCCCGTCGGCCAGGGCCGGATCCGGGTGCTCTACCGGATGGAGATCACCGGCGACGGCGCCGACGAGGCCGGCCCGCAGATCGGCCCGGGCATCACCGCCGACTGGCCCGACACGATGGCCTCGCTGGCCGGCCTGGCGCTTCGCTGATGCCCCTCAGCCCCGGCGAGAGCCCCGGGTTCCTGCTGTGGCACGCCACCTTGCGCTGGCAGCGCGACATCGCCGCGGCCCTGGCCCCGCTCGACCTCACCCACGTGCAGTTCGTGCTGCTCGCCTGTACCTGGTGGCTCAACAGCCAGGGCGAGCACCCCAACCAGCTGGCCGTCGCCCGCCAGGCCGGCACCGACGTCAAGATGACCTCCCAGGTCCTGCGCACCCTGGAGCACAAGGGGCTCGTCGAGCGGGAGGTCGACCCGGCCGACACCCGCGCCAAACGGCTGCGCGTCACCGACACCGGAGCCGAACTGGCCCCCCGGGCGATCGCCGCCGTGGAGCGCGCCGACGCGCAGTTCTTCCGGCCGGTGCCCGTCGGTGATGCGGTGGCCCTGCTCGGCCGTCTGGCCCGTCCCGAGTCCTGAGAGCGGCCTGCCGGGCCGTGCGGCGCCACCCGCGCGAGGGCGCTACACGGTCCGGCGGCGTGCGACCAGCCACTCGTACGCGGCGTCCGCGCTGAACTCCGGCTGCCCGCCGGGGAAGAGGAGCCCGGCGCAGGCGAAGGCCGCGTCCCCCGCGATCTCCGGGGTGTACGGGACCGCCACGCAGCCCATGCCCGCGGCGTGCGCGGCCCGCACCCCCGGCGCCGCGTCCTCGACGACCACGCAGTCGGCGGGCGCGGCGCCCAGCCTGCGCGCCGCCTCCAGGAACACGTCCGGAGCGGGCTTGCCGTGCGCGACCTCCTCGGCGGACACCACCGTCGTCAGCAGCGCGTCCAGCCCCGTGCCCGACAGCACCGCGTCGATCGCCTCCAGGGAGGAGCCGGAGGCCACCGCCATGGCCGCGCCGTCGGTGCGCAGCCGCTCGACGAGCCCCCGCATCTGCGGGTAGACCTCGGTCCGGGTGCGGGCCAGCTCCAGGTAGGCGGCGTTCTGCTCGGCGAGCAGCTGCTCGACCGGTGCCCGGATCCCGTACCGGTCCCGCAGGATCTCCAAGGTCTCCAGGGTGCCGATGCCGATGAAGCGGGAGTGCTGCTCCCACGTGAAATCGGGAACCCCGTGCCGCTCCAGGGTGCGGCGCCCGGACTCGTAGTAGTTCGGCTCGCTGTCCACCAGGGTGC
Source organism: Streptomyces spororaveus (assembly GCF_016755875.1). Classification (NCBI taxonomy): domain Bacteria; kingdom Bacillati; phylum Actinomycetota; class Actinomycetes; order Kitasatosporales; family Streptomycetaceae; genus Streptomyces; species Streptomyces spororaveus. Next base: position 7,384,681 of record NZ_BNED01000005.1, read on the forward strand.
CGTCGAGATCGAATATGACGGAAATCATCCGTTGAGCCCGTCCTGCCGATGGTGTTCCGTATCGGTAATCCTGTCAGGTTTTGCCGGCATTCCTGCCCACGGATTCGACCAGAGGCAGCAGCCGGTGCGGTACCCGCTCGCGCAGCGCCACCTCCGTACGGGTGCGGACCACGCCCGGGAGCTGGATCAGCCGCTGGATCACGTCCTCCAGGTGACCGTTGTCCCGGGCCGCCACGCGGGTCAGCAGGTCCCCGCCGCCGGTGATCGAGAAGGCCTCGATGATCTCGGGCACGGCGGCCAGCGCGTCACCCACGTCGTCCAGATGCCCCTGGGTGACCTCGATGTGCACGAACGCCAGCACCGGATGCCCCAGTGCGGCGGGGGAGAGCACCGGCCCGGTGCCGGTGATCACGCCCGTGCGCTCCAGCCGGTCCAGCCGTGCCTGCAGGGTGCCGCGCGCGACGCCGAGGATCCGGGCGTACTCACGGACACTGGTGCGCGGCTGCTCGATCAGCAGGCGCAGGATTCTGGTGTCGAGCTCGTCCACCGCCACGACCCGACTGTACCAATGGCCCCGTTCACCCCGGTCGTTCCCGGCCAGGGGCCTGGTCCGTGTGGAGCCCGGGCTGGCTCCGGTAGAGCAGGCCCACCACCAGCACCACCGCGCCGGCCGGCAGCAGCAGCCAGCCCACCGTCCAGCCGGCCCGCAGCAGCAGCGCCCCGAGGAACCCGCCGGCGAACATGGCGAGGACGGTGAGGCCGCGCAGCTTCCAGCCGGCCGTCCGGAAGCCGTAGATGTTCTCCCGCCCCATGGCCGAGGCGCCGAGGAAGGCGGTCATGGACCGGGTGACCAGCGTCGTCGGTACGCCCGGCACGTTCGCCCGCATGATCGTGGTGTTGCGCAGCCCCATCGCCAGGGCCAGCACCGCCGTCGCCGCCAGATGCCGTGGAGCCGGGGACCCGTACTGCGGAAGCAGCCCCCAGCCGATGGCCCCGGCGGCCAGGATCAGCCCCGCCTCGGCGATCAGACCGTCGACGAACCAGCGCCTCCCGCGGATCTCGGTCACGGACTCCAGATGCGACCCACAGACGACCCCGACGACGAACGCGGCCAGGGAGATCCCGGGAGCGAGCGTCTCCAGCCTCCCCGCCCCGGCCGCGCCGAAGGCCACGAACAGCACGTTTCCCGTCTGCATCGCCGTGAAGGCCGGCCCGAGCGCCAGCAGGCTCGCCGCCTCCACCGTCCCGGTCACCGCGGTCAGTGCGATCATCAGCGCGGGCATGTGCGGCGGGAGCAGCGGCGAACCGGCCGTCCGCCCGGCCTCCCGGTTCTCGTCCATGACGCCCGACAGTGACACGCCCGCACGGGTGCTCCGGCGCCGACATGCCGGAAGGTCGTAGGGTCCCAAGGATGAGTGACCTGTTGCTGGTGAGGCACGGCGAGACCGCCTGGAGCGCGAACGGGCGCCACACGGGACGCACGGACCTGCCACTGACCCCGCGCGGGGTCGAGGAGGCCATCTCGCTCGCCCCCTTCTTCCACGACAGCCGGCCGGCCCTGGTGCTGACCAGCCCGCTGCGCCGGGCCGCCGCCACCGCCGAACTCGCCGGGCTCACCGGCGGCGAGCCCGACCCCGACCTGTACGAATGGGACTACGGCGGCTACGAGGGGATCACCACGGCCGAGATCCGGCGGACGACCCCGGACTGGTCCCTGTGGACCCACGGCGTGCCGCCCGGCGACACCGAGCACCCGGGCGAGAGCGCCGCACAGGTGGGCGCCCGCGCCGACCGCGCCCTGGCCCGCGTGGCCCCCGTACTCCGTGCGGACGACGGCGACGTGGTGCTCGTCGCCCACGGCCACTTCCTTCGCGTCCTCACCGCCCGCTACCTGCGCCTGGAGCCCGAGCACGGCCGGCTCTTCCTGCTGCGCACCGGCACCGTGAGCGTGCTCTCCGCGGAGCACGGGCTCCCGGTGATCGCGGGCTGGAACACCCGGCCCTGACCGGGGCCGCCTCGCCTCGCGCGGCGGTGCCGTCTGCGTGACCATTCGTACATGGTTCACGAGTCGTACACGGACGACGGCAGTGCGGGTGCCGGACCGGAGGGCCAGGACGCGAGGCTCAAGGCCAACGCGATCGGATTCCTCGACGCGCTCGTCATCGGCCTGAACTCCACCTCGCCCGCCTACTCCCTGGCCGCCGTCCTCGGCCCGATCGTGGCACTGGTCGGCATCTACGCACCCGGCGTGATGCTGGCCTCCTTCGTCCCGATGCTGCTCATCGCCGCCGCCTTCTACTACCTCAACAAGGTCGACCAGGACTGCGGGACGACCTTCTCGTGGGTCACCCGGGCCATGGGCCCGTGGGCCGGCTGGCTCGGCGGCTGGGCCATCGCCATGACCGGCGTCCTCGTCATCGGCTCGCTCGCGGACGTGGCCGTGAACTTCGGCCTGCTCGCCGTCGGACTCGACAGCTGGGCCGCCAACGCCTGGATCCGGCAGGGCCTCACCGTCGCGGTGATCCTCGCCATGACGGGCATCTGCGTCATCGGCACCGAGCTCTCGGCCCACCTCCAGGACATCCTCATCCTCGCCCAGGTCTTCTTCCTGCTGGCCTTCGCCGTGGTCGCCTTCTACCGCGTCTACGCCGACACCAGCACCCTGGATTCGATCGAGCCGTCCCTCAGCTGGCTCAACCCCTTCGGCGCGGGCGGCGCCGCCCTGACCGGCGGGCTGCTGCTCGGCGTGTTCATCTACTGGGGCTGGGAGTCCGCGGTCAACCTCACCGAGGAGGTCGAGAACTCCGCCACCGCGCCCGGCAAGGCGGGCGTCTGGTCGACGGTGATCCTCCTCGTCACCTACCTGTCCGTGGGCTTCGCGGTCGTCGCCTACGCGGGCACCGCCTACCTCGCCGAGAACGCCGGCGAGGAGGAGGCCATCTTCGCGGTCCTCGCCCACGAGGTCATGGGCGGCTGGGACTGGGTGGTGCTCCTCGCCGTCTGCACCTCGGCGCTCGCCTCCACCCAGACCACGATCATCCCCGCCTCCCGCACCGCCCTGTCCATGGCCCGCCGGCACGCGCTGCCGCACCGTCTGGCGCACATCCACCCGAGGTTCCGCACCCCGGACGTGAGCACGTGGTGGGTCGCCGGAATCGCCATCGGCTGGTACCTCGTCGTCAACCAGATCAGCGAGAACGCCCTCCTGGACTCGCTCACCGCGCTCTCCCTGCTCATCGCCTTCTACTACGCGCTCACCGGCCTGGCCTGCGCCATCTACTACCGCCGCCACCTCCTCGAGAACCTGCACAACTTCCTGCTGATCGGGCTCGGCCCGGTGGTCGGCGCGGGCCTGCTGGCCTGGCTGCTGGTGGAGTCGATCGGCGACATGTCCAACCCGGCGAACTCGGCCAGCGGAGTCTCCTGGTTCGGGCTCGGCCCGCCGCTGGTCATCGGCATCGGCATCGCGCTCGTGGGCGTGGCCGTCATGTGCTTCTGGCGGATCCGGGACGGCCGGTTCTGGCAGGAGCGCCGCGGCGTCGCCGACCCGGAGCTCGTCCATGCCGGGAAGCGCAAGACACATCTCTAAGGGGTGTCCGATGTCCGTGGTCCTTGGATACGACGAGTCGCCGGGCGCGGAACGGGCCCTGCAGGTGGCGCTGGAGGTGGCCACCGCCTTCGGCGAGCCCCTCGTTCTCGTCTACGGCGCGGCCGCCCCGGGCCCCACCGGAGAGGAGTACCGCGCCCACCGCGAAGCCGTCCGCCAGGCGGGCCGCAGCGCGCTGGCGCACGCGGTGGAGGAGGCCGACGCGGCCGGGGTGCCCTCCACGGTCGAGGTGGCCGACGAGAAACCCGCGCAGGCCCTGCTGGACGCTGCCGAGCGCCACGGGGCCCGCGTCATCATCGTCGGCAGCTGGGGCGACAGCCCGATGCGCGGGGCGCTGCTCGGCTCCACCCCGCACAAACTCCTGCACCTGTCGCCGATCCCGGTGCTGTGCGTGCCGACCGGGCCGGAGGGCGTCTGAACAGCCGTCGTGCGGCTGGGGCGGACACCCTCCGGCCCCGGCCCGCCCCTCAGGGCTTGGAGAGGGCGCTCTCGGGCTCGGCCGTCGCCGGTGCCCCGCGGCTCACCTCCTTCCCGGCACGCAGCCGGGTCAGGGCCGGGCTGGTGACGGCCGTCGTCAGCAGAGCCATCAGCACCAGCATGGTGAACAGCTGCGGCCCGATGACGCCGAGTTCCAGACCGACGTTGAGCACCACCAGCTCGGTCAGCCCCCGGCAGTTCATCAGGGCGCCGATCGACAGGGCCTCCCGCCAGGGTCTTCCGCAGGCGCGGGCCGCGCCCGTCGCGCCGCCCCACTTGCCGGCGAAGGCGACGAAGAGGATCGCTGCCGTCCAGAGCCACAGCCCGGGCGAGGCGGTCAGGCCCCCGATGTCCGTACGCAGCCCCGTGTGCACGAAGAACAGCGGCAGCAGGACGGGCACCGTGAACGCGCGCAGCCGGGCCGCCGAGGCCTCGATGCGCTGCCCGGTGCGCGGGGTGACCACCCCGAAGAGGAACGCCCCGAACAGCGCGTGCACGCCGATCAGATCGGTGGCCAGCGCGGACAGGCTCAGCCCGCTGAACAGCGCCACCAGCACCGCCGCGTCGCCGGCCCGGTCGGCGCGGGCCGACCAGCGGGCCAGCAACGGCCGTACCGCGTACAGCATCACCAGCGTGAAGGCCACCGCGAGTCCGGCCGTGGTGGCCGCCTCCAGCGGGGACCCGGCCGTGGACAGGGCCACCACCAGGGCCAGCAGGCACCACGCGACGACGTCGTCCACGGCCGCGCAGGCCATCGCGAGGGCGCCGAGCGGAGTCCCGTACAGGCCCCGGTCGGCGAGGATCCGGGCGAGGACCGGGAACGCGGTGATGGCCATGGCCACGGCCATGAACAGGGTGAACGGCATCCGGCCCACCCCCTCGGGGGCGAACCCGCCGTACATCGCGAGGGCGAGCAGTGCGCCCAGGGCCAGCGGAAGCAGCATGCCCGCCTGGCTCACCGCCACCGCGACCCGGGTGTGACCGCGCAGGCTCTTCAGGTCCAGTTCCAGCCCGACCAGGAACATGAAGGCGAGCAGCCCGAGCTGCCCGAGCACCGAGGTGTACGGCAGTACGGACGGCGGGAAGAGCGCGTGCTGGGCCTGCGGCCAGAGCCAGCCCAGCAGGGAGGGGCCCAGCAGGATGCCGGTGGCGATCTCTCCCACCACCGGGGGCTGGCCGAACCGGCGGCATACGGCGGCCCCCGCCTGACTGGCCACGATCACCACCGGTACGGCGATCAGCAGGGCGGGCAGCGGGTCAGCGGACGACACGGGTACCTCCTTCGGGCGCGGGCCGCAGCGCGGCGGGCCGGTCGTGGTGGGCGGCCGGCTGCGGGACCGCGGCCGCCGCGGACCACGGGGCGTACCGGCGCAGCCCGTAGAGCAGGGGTTCGCGGTCGTCGCGCACGGTCACCCGGCGGACCTCGGCGAACACGGCCGTGTGGTCCCCGAAGCCGACGGTTCTGACCACGGCGCAGTCCGCGACGGCGTGCGCCTCCGCCGTCAGGTGCGGTCCGCCCGCGCCCAGCGGCAGCCGCCACTCGACGCGGTCGAAGCGGTCGGGGTCCCCGGAGGCGAACAGGTCCGAGGTGCCGCGGGCCCGCTCGTGCAGCAGGTTGAGGGCGAAGTGGCCCTCGGCGAGCAGGACCGCGAGGGTCGGGCTCGCCGCCCGTATGCACACCACGAGCGTCGCCGGTTCGAGCGCGACGCTCGCGAGGGAGGTGCAGGTCAGACCGTGCGGTACGGAATCGGAGTCCAGTGTGGTGACGACGGAGACCCCGGTGGGGAAGACGGCCATGAAGGGACGGAGGTCCGCCGGACGGCTCCCGGCCGACTCGTCCGGTGCGGCGGGAGGGGGCACGGAGCGGTGGGGCATGTCTGACTCCTGAGGTGGCTGAAGCAACTGCGGCCCGGCAGCCGGCGAAAGAGCCGTACTGCCGGGCCGTGGGAGCGGTGGGCCTTACGCGCCGTGCAGCCGGCGCAGGTAGTCGTAGGCACTGGGCAGGGTCTCCAGCAGGTTCTGCTGCTGGCGCTTGACCGTGTCGAAGAGGGGTTCGGCACTGGCCACCGAGTCCGGCCGGTGCGCCAGGGAGGGCAGCGGAGCGTCCGGCTCCAGGCCGAGGCCCGCGAAGATGCAGTAGTAGCTGCCGTTGGTCCAGAAGTTGCGGAACTCGGCCTCGAAGTTGCCGTAGTACGTCGACTCGTCGGTGATCGGCGAGTTGATGGGCAGGCCGGCCTTGTAGGCGGAGATCTTCTGCTGGATGTTGTCGGGGAGGGTCAGCTTCTTGTTGGCCTGCCAGAACGGCGTGTCGTTGCGCGGCGCGTAGAAGAAGTGCGCCTGGATGAAGTCGCGGGTGTCGTCGAACATCACCTCGATCTCGTGGTTGAAGCTGTTGATCAGACCGTCGTTGAAGGTCCTGTCCGGGAAGTGCTTGGCCAGCTGGTAGATCGCGGCGGTGATGAAGTAGATGCCCGTCGACTCCAGCGGCTCCAGGAAGCAGGAGGACAGGCCGATGCTGACGACATTCTTCACCCACGCCCGGCGGTTGCGGCCGACGCGGAAACGGATGTGGTTGAACTTCGTCACCTCGGGGTCCAGCCCCCACATGTCCGCGAACTCGCGGGTGGCGGTGTCCTGGTCGGTGAACCTGCTGGAGTACACGTAGCCGGTCCCGAACCGCCCCAGCATGGGAATCTTCCAGGCCCAGCCGGACGACATGGCGATGGCCGAGGTGTACGGCTCCACGCCGTTCGCCTCGTCGTCGTGCGGGACGGCGGTCGCCACCGCGCTGTCGCACAGCAGGTGGTCGCTCATGTCGATGAAGGGCTCCTCCATCGCCTGGTTGATCAGCAGGCCGCGGAAGCCCGAGCAGTCCACGAACAGGTCGGCGTCCAGGGCCAGTCCGCCCTTGGTGTGCAGCGTGGTCACATAGCCGCGCTCGTCCTGCTCGACCCGCACCATCTCGTCCTGCACGTGGTTCACGCCCTGCTTCTCGGTGCTGAACCGGCGCAGGAAGTCGGCCACCAACTGGGCGTCGAAGTGCCAGGCGTACCGGGTGGCCGGCCGGCCGTCGAGCCAGCGCGGGGCCTTCATCGCGTCCATCACCGGGGGTTCGCGGAAGCAGGCGTAGTCGAACGGCTCGGTCGTGCGGCCCTCGTACTTGCGCTTGAACCAGTAGTGCGACAGCGGAGTCTGGTCGTAGTCGGGGAGCAGCCCGAACGGGTGGTAGAAGTGGTCCGGACCGCCGCCCGGCAGCTCGCGGGCCGTCGACTCGCCCTGCCCGTCGGTCCGCCAGTTGACGAAGCGCACGGCCATCTTGAAGCTCGCGTTGCACTCCCGCATCCACTCGTCCTCGGCGATGCCCAGGTAGTCGAAGAAGGAACGCTGCAGGTTGGGCACGGTGGCCTCGCCGACACCGATGCGCGGGATCGTCGGCGCTTCGAGCACGGTGATGTCGACCGTTCCCTGCAGCGCCTTTCCGAGGTAGGCGGCCGTCATCCAGCCGGCCGTGCCGCCGCCCAGGATGACGACCTTCTGAAGCCGGGTGTCGCTGCTGGTCATGAAACAGCCCTCATTTCGGATTCGGCGGTTCGGGTGGTCGTGCTCATCAGTGTCGAAAAACGCCCTATCACCGCTCTACACGGTTCGGATCCGGCCGTTGTAGGGCCGTCGTAGAGCCCCCGGACACACTCCTCGCAGGCAGAGGGCGGCAGGCTGAAAACCACCGGGAGGACGCGATGACCACCGCAGCGAACGGGACGGCGGGGCCGGCGGTACGGGTCCGCTTCCTGGGCGACTTCGAGCTGACCGTCAACGGCACCCCCGTCCAGCGCTGGCGGGCCGGCAAGGCCCGTGGCCTGTTCCAGTACCTCGTGGTCCACCGCGGCCAGATGCTCACCCGCGACCGGCTCTACGCATCCCTGTGGCCCGGCACCGACAGCACCTCGGGCAGCTCCCTGAAGGTCGCCGCCCACGCCCTGCGCCGGGTGCTCGACGCCCACCCCGACCGCCCCGGCGACTCCGGGATCCGGCTCGTCTACCGGGACTTCGGCTACGTCCTGCACATCACCGGGCTGTGGTCCGACCTCGACCGCTTCCAGGAACTGGTGCACACCGGCCTGCGTGCCGCCGCGGCCGGCGACGCCCCGCTCGCCCGTACCCGGCTGCGGGCCGCGATCGGCCTCTACGGCGGCGAGTTCCTGCGCGGCGAGAGCGCCGACTGGGTCGTCGAGCAGCGGGAGTACCTCAGGGCGCTCGCCCTGCGCGCCCTGGGCGTGCTGCGCGCCGACGCCGAGGCCCGCGAGGACTTCGTGGAGCTGATCGAGGTGTGCAAGCGCACGCTGGAGATCGACCGCCACCACGAGGAGACCTACCGCGCGCTGATGGCCGCACACGGCCGGCGCGGTGAACTCGCCTGCGTCCGCCGCTGGTACGAGCTCTGCGCCCGCCGGATGCGCGACGAACTGGCCGTGGCACCCGGCCCCGAGACCCAGCGGCTGCTGGGCACCCTGCTCCCGGCCGCGGCGCGCGCCGCCGCCGTCACCGCCGCCGCCCGCGCCCCGGTCTCCGCCGTGACGGGCGCCCCGCCCGCCACCGTCCGCGCGCTGCGGCCCGCGGCGGGCCGCCGGGCCGGGACCCCCGCCTGGAGCGCGGACGCCCGTACGGCCGCGCCGGCCCGCCCGGTGCGGCGGGCCAGGCCCGACAACCGGGCCGCGGCCGCCCTGGCCCGTACGGCCGACCAGGCGACCGCGTGACACCGACCCAGCTGTTCAGCGAGCCCGTGATCCCGTGACCGAGTGAGGACCCCACCGTGACCGTGCTGACCGTGCCGACCGAGCCACAGGACTCCAGACCCGCCGGGGCCGAGCCCGACGCGGCCCCGCTGCCGCCCCGTTACACCGACCAGTGGATCGGCGGCGCCTGGGCCGCCTCCGACGCCGACGGCCGCCTGGTCGTCACCGACCCCGCCACCGAGCGCGCCCTGGCCACCGTGCCCGCGGGCACCGCCCGGGACGCCGACCTCGCCGCGCGCGCCGCCGCGGCCGCGTTCCCGCGCTGGGCCGCCACCCCGCCGCGCGCACGTACGGCACTGCTGCGCCGGGTCGTCGAGGCCATGGAGGTCCGGGCCGACCGCTTCGCCGAGACCATCACCGCCGAGGTCGGGGCGCCCGCCCGGATGGCCCGCCAGACCCACGTCGGACTCTCCCTCGGCATGGCGGCGCACTGCGTCGAGACCGCCGCCTCCTACACCTTCGAGGAGCGCGTCGGCCATTCGCTCGTCGTGCGCGAGGCCGCCGGGGTGGCCGCGTGCATCACCCCCTGGAACACCCCGCTGCTGCTCACCGTGCAGAAGATCCTCCCCGCCCTCGCGGCGGGCTGCACGGTCGTGCACAAGCCGAGCGAGATCACCCCGCTGCACGCCCGGTTGCTCGCCGAGGCCATCGCCGAGGCCGATCTGCCGCCCGGCGTCTTCAACATGGTCGTCGGCACCGGCGCCGCCGTCGGCACCGCGCTCGTCACCCACCCGCTGATCGACGTGGTCTCCCTGACCGGTTCCACCCGGGCCGGCCGCGAGGTCTCCGCGCTCGGCGCCGGCACCGTCAAGCGCGTCCACCTCGAACTCGGCGGGAAGAACGCGAGCCTCGTCCTCGACGACGCCGATCTGGCCGCCTCCGTGGCCGCCACCGTCGACCAGATGCTCTTCAACACCGGCCAGACCTGCCTGCAGTGGAGCCGGCTGCTGGTACCGAGGGACCGCCAGGACGAGGCCGTACAGCTCGCCGCGGAGGCCATGGCCGGGTACGTGACCGGCGATCCGCGCGATCCCGCGACCGACCTCGGACCGCTGGTCTCCGCCGCCGCGCACGCCCGCGTCACCGCGTACATCCGCCGTGGCGTCGACGAGGGCGGCGGGCGCCTGGTACACGGCGGCCCCGGCCGGCCCGCCGGCCTGGACACCGGCTACTACGTCCGGCCGACGATCTTCGCCGACGTGGACCCGCTGAGCACGATCGGCCAGGAGGAGATCTTCGGGCCGGTGCTCTCGGTCATCCCCTACGACGAGGAGGACCAGGCGGTCCGGATCGTCAACGGCACGCGCTACGGGCTGCACGGCGCGGTCTGGTCCGGCGACGGCGCCCGCGCCGAGGGCGTGGCCCGGCGCTTCCGCTCCGGCCTGGTCGACGTGAACGGCGGCCAGTTCAACCCGGCCGCCCCGTTCGGCGGGTTCAAGCAGTCCGGGATCGGTCGTGAATGCGGCACCGCCGGACTGGAGGCCTTCCTGGAGACCAAGTCGATGCAGCTCCCGCAGGGCACGGGCGGCCAGGTGGTCGGCCCGCGCCTGCGCGCCACCGCGGCCGCCCGCCCCGCGGACACCGAGAGGAACGACGGATGACCGACCGGCACGCCGAGTCCGCAGGGGCCACCGCCCCGGGCGTACCGGCCGACGACACACCGCCCCGCGCGGCCCGGGCCGAACCGGGCTCCGCCGCGCCGGGCTCCGACGCCCCGGCCGGCGGCGCACTCCCGCCGCTGTTCGCCCGCCTGGAGCGGTGGACCCGCGAACAGCCGGACGAGACCGCCGTGAAGGCCTTCGACGGCACCCTCACCTACGCCGCGCTCACCGCCCGCACCGCCCGGTACGCCACCGCGCTCGCCGACGCCGGAGTCGGCCCGGAGACCTCCGTCGGGCTGCTGCTCGGCCGGTCCCGGGAGAGCGTGCCCGCCCTGCTCGCCGTCTGGAGCCTCGGCGGTACCGCCGTCCCCCTGGACCCCGCGCACCCCGTCGAGCGCCTCGGCCGCGTCCTGCGCGACGCCGGGGCCGCCGTCCTGGTCGCCACCGAGGTACCCACGGGCCTGGAGCCCGGCGGGATCACCGCGCTGGCCCCCGCCGACGTGCGCCGCGGCGCCCCCGGCGCGCTCGCGGTGTCCGTACCCGCCCCCGACAGCTGCTCGTACCTCATCTACACCTCCGGCACCACCGGCCGCCCCAAGGGCGTCGAGGTCACCTACCGGGGCCTGGACACCTTCGTCGACGCCCTCGGCACCCTCGGCCTGCCCCCGGGCGGCCTCGGCCTCAACGCCGTCTCGCCCGCCTTCGACGGCTGGCTCTGGTGCACCCTGCTCTACCTGACGCACGGCCAGGGGGTCGCCCTCACCGACCTCTCCCTGGACGGGCTGCGCCGGGCCGCAGCCGAAGGCCGCGAACCGCTGTCCGCAGGCCTGCGCACCGTCTCCCTCACCCCGTCGCTGCTCGCCGCGCACGGCGCCGGGATCGACTCCGCCGAGGTGGTGGTGGTCGCCGGGGAGGCCTGCCCCGCCGCGCTGGCCGAGCGGTTCGCCCGCGGCCGCCGGCTGCTCAACGTGTACGGGCCGACGGAGGTGACCATCGCCGCGACCTGGGCCGACAGCCGACGAGGGGACGACGTGACCACCATCGGACGACCGCTGCCCGGCTACCGCGCGTACGTGCTCGACGACGAGCTCCGCCCGGTGCCCGCCGGTACCGAGGGCGAGCTCTACCTCGGCGGCCCCGCCGTCGCGCGCGGCTACCGGGGCCGCCCCGGACTCACCGCGAGCCGCTTCCTGCCCGATCCCTTCCAGGGCGGCGGCACCCGCATGTACCGCACCGGCGACGTGGTGATCCGGCGTCCCGGCGGCGAACTGGAGTACCGGGGCCGACGCGACGACCAGGTGAAGATCCGCGGCCACCGCATCGAACTGGGCGAGGTGGAGCGGATCGCCGCCGAACTCCCCGAGGTCGTCGCCGCCGCCTGCTGCCCGCTCGCCGGGGGGCAGACCCTCGGCCTCGCCGTGGTCGCGGCCCCCGGCGCCGACCCGGCCGGCCTCGCCGACCTGGTCGTGGAACGCTGCCGCAAGCAGCTGCCCGCGGCCGCGGTGCCCGGAACCGTACGGGTGCTCGAGCGCATCCCGACCCTCAGCACAGGCAAGGCCGACCGCGAAGCACTGGCCAAGGCCCTGGCGGCGCCGGAACAGCCGCCCGGCACACCGGTGGTGGCCCAGGGCGCCGGCCCGACCCCGAGCGAGCGCATCGTGATGGCCGTCTGGGCCGACGTGCTCGCCACCGAGGTCCCCGGCCCCGACGCGGACTTCTTCGAGCTGGGCGGCCACTCCCTGGCCGCCGCCCGCGCGGTGTCCGAACTGCGCCGCGTCACCGGACTGCGCGTCGGCCTCGGCGCGCTGCTGGCCGAACCGACCGCCCGGCACTTCGCCGCCGAACTCGACCGGCTCTCCGCCGAACGGGAGGCATCCGCCGCCGACCCGGCCGCCGACTCCGCCGAAGGAGCCTGAGCCATGGGCGCCTGGATCTCCACCTGGTCCGACGACCCCGCCGACCGGGCCCTGCCCGCGCTGCTGTGCCTGCCCCCCGCCGGAGCCGGCTGCCAGCAGTTCCGCTCCTGGCGGCCCGAACTGGCCGGTACCGCCCAGGTGTACGGAGTACAGCTCCCGGGCCGGGAGAACCGCTGGCGGGACCCGATGCCGGACACCTTCGGCGAGGCCGTGGAGGCCATCGCCGCGGAACTGCGGGACGTCGTCGCCGACGGCCGGCCGCTGGTGGTCTTCGGCCACAGCTTCGGCGGCCTCCTCGGCTACGAGGTCTCCCGCCGGGTCGCCCCGCGAGCCCTGGTGGTCAGCGGCTGCCGGGCCCCCGGCCACTGGGACGGCGCCGGCCGCGGCATCGTCGACGACGGCGAGGAACTGGACAAGCTCTTCGACACGGCCGGCCTCGACCCCGAACTGCTCGACGAGGACACGCGTGACCTGATGGTCGCGATGCTCCGCAAGGACGCCCAGCTGTCCCTGAGCTACGTCCACGAGCCGGGCGTCCGCCTCGGCACGCCCGTCCACGCCTGGGGGGCCGACGGCGACGAGACCGTCAGCTCCGCCGACCTGGACGGCTGGGCCGCGGTCACCACCGCCGCCTTCACCCGGCACACCACGACGGGCGGCCACCACGCCGTGCTGCGCCGCCCGCGGCCCGTACTGGACCACCTGACCACCCTGCTGCGGGCCGCGGGCGCCGATACGCCGGCCCACGCCCCCACCGCGACCGCGACCGGCGCCTGAGCGCCCGACCGTCCACACCCGCCCGAGTCCGGAGGACACCGTGCCCACCACCCACCAGGTCCTCGTGAACCACGAGGGGCAGTACGCGCTGTACCCCGCCGCACGCGAGACCCCCGACGGCTGGACGCCGGCCGGGTTCGACGGCACCGAGGACGAATGCGCCGGCTTCGTGGACGCCCAGTGGCCCGACACCCGCCCGCTCAGCCTGCGAGGAGCCTGAGATGGAGATCGACCTGCTCGACCCGGGCCCCTTCGGCCGCAACGACTTCTGGCCCGCCTTCACCTGGCTGCGCGCCCACTCGCCCGTCCACTGGCACCCCGAGCCGGGCAGCGACGACGGGGGCTTCTGGGCGCTGAGCCGCCACCGCGACATCATGAAGGTCTACGCCGACAGCGACACCTTCAGCTCGGCGCGCGGGATGCGCCTCGGCAGCGACCCGGCCGCCGTCGCCGCCGTCGCCCAGCGCATGCTCATCGTCTCCGACGTCCCCCACCACACCCGCCTCAAGCGCGCCCTCCACCAGGCCTTCGGGCCGCAGCAGATGCCGCGCCTGGAGGCGATGGTGGAGAAGGTGGTCGGCGAGCTGGTGGCCGAGGCAGCCGAACGTGACGAACTGGACTTCATCGACCTCGCCAAGCAGCTGCCCAACCGGGTCGTCTGCGCCATGATGGGCATCCCGCGCGCCGACTGGGCCTGGATCGGTGCCCTGACCACCGACGCCTTCGACTCCCCGGACGACGAGGTACGCACCAGCGCGCACTCGGAGATCTTCCTCTACTTCATCGAGCTGCTCGCCGAGCGCCGGGCCCGCCCCGGCGACGACCTGGTCAGCCAGATCGCCCACGACACCCTCGTGGACGAGGGCGACGGCACCGAACGGCCGCTCAGCGACCACGAGATCGTCTTCAACCTCAACGGCGTCCTCTCCGGGGCCAACGAGACCACCCGCTACTCGGCGGCCGGCGCCGTCCACATGTTCGCCGAACACCCCGACCAGTGGCGGCTGCTGCGCGGCCTCGGCCAGGGCGGCATCGCCCCGGCGGTCGAGGAGATCCTGCGCTGGACCACCCCCGGGGTGCACGCCCTGCGCACCGCCGTCCGCGACACCGAGATCAACGGGATCCCGGTGGCCGAGGGCGCCCGGGTGACGCTGTGGAACGTCTCGGCCAACCGCGACGAGGAGGTCTTCGCCGACCCGCACGCCTTCCGCGTCGACCGCCGCCCCAACCGGCACGTCGCCTTCGGGCACGGCCGCCACCTGTGCCTCGGCGCCCGCCTCGCCCGCTTCGAACTCGGAGCCCTGCTCACCGAGATGCTCGGTGCGCTGGACGGCTTCGAACTCGCCGGACCCGTCACCTTCAACTCCTCCAACTTCACCTGGGGGATCAACAGTCTCCCCGTGCGGCTGCTGCGCAGCCGAGCCTTCGCGAAGTAAGAAAGGGCCCGCACTGTGACCACCGCACTCGTCGACTTCAACCGTTCGGACGCCGCCTTTCCCGCCACCGGGTATCCGCAGCTTCTCGCCGAACAGGCCGCCCGCACCCCCCGGGCCACCGCCCTCGCGCAGGGTGACCGCAGCTGGACCTACGCCGAACTGGAGGCCGCCACCAACCGGCTGGCGCACGCGCTGATCGCCCGCGGAGCCGCCGCCGGGACCCGGATCGGCCTCTGCTACCCCCGTAGCGCCGAGTACGTCATCGGCTCCCTCGCCATCCTCAAGACCGGCGCCGCGATCGTCGCCCTCGACCCGGTCAACCCCGACGACCGGCTCGCGGCGATGATCGCCGACGCCGCGCCGCTGCTCGTCCTCACCCCCGCCGACCTGGGCCGGCGGATACCCGAGGGCGTCCCGCAGGCCGAGGTCGCCACCGCCGGAGCCGGCCTGCCCGACACCCCACCCGCCGTCGTGACCGGACCCGACACCGTCAGCCACCTCATCTACACCTCCGGCTCCACCGGCACCCCCAAGGCCGTCCTGGAACGGCACGGCGCGCTCACCAACCTCGTGCACTGGACCACCCGTGCCTACGGGGTCCGGCCCGGCGACCGGGCCTCCTGGATGTCCACCCCCGGCTTCGCCGTCCAGATCATGGAGTGGCTCGCCTACCTGCCCGCCGGTGCGGCCATCCACATCCCCGAGGCCGGACAGGCCCAGAGCCCCGAGCAGATCCGCGACTGGATCGTCCGCGAGGGCATCACCCACACCATGCTGGTGGCCGCCCTGGCCGAGCCCGCGTGGGGCCTGGACTGGCCCGCGGACACGGCGCTGCGGATCCTGGTGACCACGGCCGAGCGCGTCCACAGCTGGCCGCCCGTCGACACCCCGTTCCAGGTCGTGATGACCTACGGCACCACCGAGACCACCAACGTCCTGTCCTGCCTCGACCTCGGGGCCGGCATCGACTTCACCAGCCGGGCCACCTCCGACGAGGTCCGGGCCGACCGCCAGGTCCCGGTCGGCGTGCCCATCGCCAACCTCCGCGTCCACCTCCTGGACGAGGACGGCAGCCCCGTGCCCGAGGGCGAGGTCGGCCGCCTGTACGTCTCCGGCGCCGGGGTCGCGGCCGGCTACCACGGCCGCCCCGAGCTCACCGCCGCGAAGTTCCACCCCAACTTCCTGCCCGGCGACCCGCACCCGGTGCTCTACGACACCGGCGACCTCGCCCGCCGCCGGGAGGACGGCGCCGTCGAACTCCTCGGCCGCTCCGACTCCCAGGTCAAGATCCGCGGCTTCCGCGTGGAGCTCGGGGAGGTGGAGACGCACATCGCCCGGCTCGACGACATCGCCGAGGCCGTCGTCGTCACCCAGGAGCGCGCCCCCGGCGACAAGCGGCTCATCGCCTACGTCTCCCCGGCCGGCGCGGCCGCGCCGGACTCCGCCGCCGTGCGCGCCGAGGTCGCCCGCACCCTGCCCTACTACATGGTCCCCTCGGCCGTCGTCGTGCTGCCGGCCCTCCCGCGGCTGCCCAACGGCAAGGTCGACCGGCGCAGCCTGCCCGAACCCCCCGAGGGCCGCGACGCGGTCGGCGCCGGCTACGAAGCCCCCCGCAACGAGGTCGAGGACGGGCTCGGCAGGCTGTGGGCCGAGGCGTTCCGCACCGACGGCGTCGGCATCCACGACAACTTCTTCGAGCTGGGCGGGCATTCGCTCCTCGCCTTCCAGCTGATCGACGAGATCCGCCGCCGCTACGGCGTCGAGCTGAGCCTCTCCGACCTCTCCACCTGCCCCACGGTCGCCGAGCTCGCCACCCTCGTCACCACCGAACGCACCGGCGGCCGAGGCTCCTTCGGCGGACTCCCCGCGATCGTCCCGGACCCCTCCGCCCGCTTCGAGCCCTTCCCGCTCACCGAGAGCCAGCAGGCCCTGTGGATCGGCCGCGGCGGACTCGTCGAACTGGGCAACGTCGGCTGCCACGGCTACTTCGAGTGGGAGAGCGAGCAGCTCGACGCGGCCCGCTTCGAGAGGGCCTGGCGCCGGCTCGTCGAACGCCACGACGCCCTGCGCACCCGCGTCCTGCCCGACGGAACCCAGCAGGTGTTCGAGGAGATCCCGGCCTACGAGATCCCCGTCACCGACTTCGGCGGCCTCGACGAGGAGACCCGCCGGGCCGAGCTGGCCGACCTGCGTGAACGGCTGTCCCACCAGGTCCTCGACGCCGACGCCTGGCCGCTGTTCGACGTACGGATCAGCCTGCTCGGCGGCGGCCGGGCCCGGATCCACCTCTGCCTGGACTTCCTCGTCGCCGACGCCTGGAGCTACTTCCAGGTCCTCGTCCCCGACCTGGTCACCTACTACGCCGAACCGGACGCGGAACTCGCCCCGCTGGAGCTGACCTTCCGCGACTACGTGCTCGCCGTCGGGAACTCGCTGCGCGACAGCGAGCTCTACCGCCGCTCCGAGTGGTACTGGCGCGACCGCCTCGCCACCCTCCCGCCCGCCCCCGAGCTGCCCGCCCGCCCGGCCGACGCCCCGGAGCTGCCGGTCCGCTTCGAGCGCCGCAGCCACGTCGTCTCCCCGGAGCGGTGGAGCCGGATCCAGGAACGCGCGCACGCCCGCGAGGTGACCCCGTCCGGGGTCCTGGCGGCCGCCTACGCCGAGATCCTCGGGAAGGCCGCGGGACAGGCCCGCTTCACCATCAACTTCCCGCTGTTCAACCGCCTCCCGCTGCACCCGCAGGTCAACTCGCTGCTCGCGGACACCACGACCACCCTGCTGCTGGCCGTCGAGCAGACGGAGTCCACCTTCGCCGGGCGTGCGCAGGCCGTCCAGCGCCGGCTCTGGGCCGACCTGGAGCACCGCTACTTCAGCGGGGTGCAGGTCCTGCGCGAACTCACCAGGCTGCGCGGCTCCCTCGCCCCGGCCATGCCCGTGGTGATGACCAGCCTGGCCGGCCACCCGCCGCAGTACGAGGAGACCGAACTGGGCGCCCCGGTCTACGGCATCTCCCAGACCCCGCAGGTCTCCCTCGACTTCCAGGTCTTCGAGAAGCCCGAGGGCCTCACCTTCAACTGGGACTTCCTGCCCGCCGTCTACCCGGACGGCCTCATCGACGCGATGTTCGAGGAGTTCACCGCCCTGCTGGACACCCTCGCCGAGGACGAGGTCTGGGAACGGCACTCCCCGCCGCCCGGCGAGGAGGACGCCGCCCCCGGCAAGGCCGAGGAGCGCGACACCGGCGACGCCTGGGAGCGGTACTGGGCCGGGATCCGGCGCACCGGCCGCGGCGGCGACGTCATCTGGGACGCAGACAGCGGCGAGGAGTTCCGCTGGCTGCTGGACCAGGCGCAGCGCCACTTCCGCGGCGACCTGCAAGTCATCGACCTCGGCTGCGGCAACGGCCGCTACAGCCGCGAACTCGCCCCGCACTACCCTTCGGTCATCGGCGTCGACGTCTCGGTCAGCGCCATCGACCACGCCAAGCGCGAGGCCGAGGGCGTGCCGAACGTCGACTACCTGGCGATCGACATGACCGACGCCGAGCAGGCCGCCGTCCTGGGAGAGGGGCCGTACAACATCTTCGTCCGCGGTGTCTTCCACGTCCTGGACGGCGAGGCCCGGGCCCGGCTCGCGGCGGTCGCCGACCGGCTGCTGGGCGACGAGGGCACGCTGATCGTGCACGAGCCCGACTACTCCAGCAACTCCTTCGGCTACCTCGGCTTCGTCGGCGGCAAGCGAGGCCGCGCCGAGGACCTGGTCGGCCCGCTGGAGGCGGCCGGTGTCCGGCACTCGCACCGCTTCACCCGGCCCGAACTGGCCGAGGCGTTCGGCGCGGACGGGTGGGAGGTCGTCGAGGACGAGGCGATAGAACTGCACGCGATCGACCCCAGGTCGGATTCCGACGCCCTGCGGCTGCCCGGCTACTACGCGGTGCTGCGCCGCAGGCGCTGACGGCCGCGCACGCTCCGGTCCGGCTCTGTGCCGGGCGGCCCGTCGGCCGCCCGGCACAGGGCCTCGGCGTCGTTCGGAGCAGGAGCGGGCCGGACCGGCAACGAGAAGACGCGGCCACGGCCGCTCGGCTGAAAGACTGGACACGTGGAACGACGTACGACCGACCGGCTGCTCAGGGCGCGCGCACAGGCGATCGGGGGCGAGGTCCGGGAGGAATCCGTCGCCGCCGTCCTCGACCGGGTGCTGGCCGTGCAGGCCCAGGACCTGCCCGCGGCGGAGCTCGGGCTCCGGGTGCGGGCCCGCGGGCTGACCCGGGAGGCGGTCCGCCGGGCCACCGACACCGAACGCACCGCCGTCCGCGGCTGGTTCATGCGCGGCACCCTCCAGCTGGTACCGGCCGCCGACGCCCGATGGCTGCTGGCCCTCTTCGGCCCCGTCCACCTCGCACTCGCCGCCCGGCGGCTGCGCGAACTGGACCTCGACGAGGCCCTGTGCACGCGCTCGGAACGCCTCATCACCGAAGCGATCGACGGCGAGGGGCCGTTGACCCGGGCCCAGCTCACCGACCGGCTCACCACCCTCGGGGTGGAGCCGAAGGGGCAGTCCGCCTTCCACCTGATCCGCCGGGCCGCCCTGGCCGGGCGCATCTGCCACGGACCGCAGCGGGACGGGGAGGCCACCTTCGTCCTCCTCGACGACTGGCTGCCCGCCACCGGACCCCTGCCCTTCACCGGAGCGGCCGCCGAACGTGAACTCGCGCGCCGCTACCGCGCGGCGTACGGACCCTCCGACGCCCTGGACTTCGTCCACTGGTCGGGGCTCAAGGCCACCACCGGCAAGAACGCGTGGGCCGCCGTACGGGAGACCGGGCCGGAGGCCGCCCCCGCCCCCGCGGAGCCGGACGTACGCCTGCTGCCGGCCTACGACAACTACCTCGTCGGCTACCGCGACCGGGACCTGTCCGTACCCGCCGCACACGAACGCCGGGTGTGGCCCGGCGGCGGGCAGATCCGCGCCACCGTGCTGGTCGACGGCCTGGCCGTCGGCACCTGGTCCGGCGGCCGCCGCGGAACTCCCGTCAAGGTCGAACCGTTCCCCGGTACCGAGCCCCCGACCCCCGCCGTGGCCGCCGGAATCGCCCGCGAGAGCGCCGACATCGCACGCTTCTCCAGCTGAGCTCATCGCATGTCTACAAGCGGTCTACAGTCCCCGGATTCATAACCGTGGTCTAACTCCGGCTCCATAGCGTCAGTGCCGTCCGACAATTCCGTACCCAATCAGAAAAGGGCGTCGACATGGCACTCGGTCGGCATTCCGATTTCAATCGCCTGTGGTTCGGGCAGACCGTCAGCAACTTCGGCGACAAGATCTCCCTCCTCGCACTTCCGACCCTCGCGGTCGTGGTGCTGGACGGCGGAGCCCTGGAGGTCGGCGTGCTGGGGGCGCTGCGCTTCCTCCCCTTCCTCCTGCTCGCCCCGATCGCCGGGCTGGTGGCCGACCGGGTCTCGCGGCGCACAGTGATGATCGCCGCCGACCTGGGCCGCTTCCTGGCCCTCGGCACGATTCCGCTCGCATTCGCCCTCGATTCCGTCAGCATGACCCACGTCTACGTCGTGGCCGCTCTCACCGGTGTCCTCACCACCTTCTTCGAGGTCTCCTACCAGTCCTGGCTGCCGCAGCTCATCGGCACCGAGAACCTCATCGAGGGCAATACCAAACTCCAGATCAGCCGGAGCGTCGCGGAGGCGGTCGGCGCCGGCGCCGGCGGCGCCCTCATCCAGCTGCTCGGCGCCGCACGCGCCATCACCGCCGACGCGTTCACCTTCCTCGTCTCGCTCGTGGCCCTCCTCGTCATCCGCCACCGGGACACCCGCGAGCGGACCCAGGAGCGCAAGGCCTCCGCCAAGGCGGAGATGAAGGAGGGAATGAAGACCCTCTTCGGCAATCCGGTCCTGCGCGGCCTGTTCACCGCCAACGTCGTGGTCAACCTCGGCGCCGCCATGGGTGACGCCCTGCTGATCGTCTACGCGTACAAGGTGCTGGACCTCAGCCCCGGCCAGGTCGGTGCGGCCTTCGCCGTCATGTCGGTCTTCGTGATCGTCGGCGCGGTGCTCTCCGAGGTCGTCTCCAAGAGCCTCTCGGTGGGCCGCCTGCTGGTCATCACGGCGGTCGTGCTCGGCGCCGGCTACATCCTGGTCCCGACGGGCGGCGCGGTCGGCGGCTTCGTCGGCCTGATCGTGGTCCAGGCCGTCATCGGTTTCGTCTCCCCGATGTTCGACATCCACGTCCTCAGCCTCGTGCAGGGTGTCACCCCGAACGAGCAGATGGGCCGCGTCAGCGGCACCGCCCTCTCCGCGGTCTACGGAGCCCTGTCGCTGGGCTACTTCGCCGGCGGCGCGCTCGGCGAGGGCATCGGCCTGACGGCCGGCCTCGCGGTGGCCGGCGCGGTCACCATCGCCGGCGGACTGACCCTGCTGACCGGGCCGGTGGCCAAGATCAAGGAAATGCCCGCCGGCGACAACGCCGAGGAGGGATCTCCGGCGGCGGACGAGGCCAGGATCACCGCCTGACGCTCCGCCCCCACGGGAGCGGGTGCCCGCCGAACGGCATCCGCTCCCGGCACACGCGACCGGGCACGGCCGCCGGGCCCCGCCCCGGACGCCGCCCCCACGAGGTGGATCCACACCCGCGCCCGCCGCACCCGCTGACGCCCGTACCGCACCCGCAAGCCCGCGCCGCGCTCCCGCGGCGCGTCCTGCCGTACTCCCTCTCCCGAAGACGCACGGAGGCTCAAGGTGAGCGAGTCCCTCGCCGAACGCATAGCCGCACTGCCGAAGTCCCGCCGGGCACTGTTCCAGGCCCTGACGGGCCGCACCGGCGGGCGCTCCGCCGTACGGGAGGACCCTGAGCCGGCACCCCGCGACCCCGCCGAGGCGCCCGTGCTCTCCTTCGCGCAGCGCCGCCTCTGGTTCATCGACCAGCTCCAGCCGGGCAGCCCCGCCTACAACGTGCCGGTCGCCACCCGCATCCGCGGCCCGCTCGACGTCCCCGCCCTGCACGCGGCGCTCCAGGACATCGTGGACCGCCACGAGGTGCTGCGGACCGTCTACACCTACCGGGAGGGCGCCACCGAGGCCGTGCCCCGCGTCGTGGACGGCTACCGGCTGCCCCTGCCGCTGACCGAACTGCCCGACGAGGACGCCGCCCGGCCGTTCTACGACGCCGACGCGGGCGCCCCCTTCGACCTGGCCGGCGCCGTCCCGCTGCGGGCCCGGCTCGGCCGGATCGGCGCCGAGGACCATGTCCTCGTCCTCAACCTGCACCACATCGTCACCGACGGCTGGTCCATGCGGGTCCTGTACACCGAACTGGAGCGCGCCTACGCCGCCCGCACCGGGGCACCCGGCGAGGCGGCGGCCCCGCTCGCCCTCCAGTACGCGGACTTCGCCACCTGGCAGCGCCGCCGCGTCAGCGGGGACCGGCTGGAGGGCCTCACCTCCTTCTGGCGGGAGGAACTGGACGGCGCCACCCCCGTCGACCTGCCCACCGACCGGCCCAGACCGCCCGTCTTCGGGCACGCCGGAGCCTCCCGCTACATCGACCTCCCGCCCCGGCTCATCGCCCGGCTGCGGGAGTTCGGCAAATCCGAGGGCGCCACCCTCTACATGACGATGCTGGCCGGCTTCGCCGCCACCCTGCGCCGCTGGACCGGCCAGGAGGACATCGTCGTCGGCACCTCCGTCTCCGGCCGCGACCACCCGGCCTTCGGCGACCTCATCGGCTTCTTCGTCAACACCCTGCCGCTGCGCATCAGAACCGGCGGCGATCCCGGCTTCGCCGAACTGGTCCGCGCCACCCGCCACACCACCCTCCAGGCGTACGCGCACCAGGAACTGCCCTTCGACCTGATCGTCGACGCCCTCGCACTGCCCCGCGACCCCAGCCGGCCGCCGCTCACCTCCGTGATGTTCCTCCTCGACGAGACTCCGGACACCGCCCCGGGCCTCGCGGGCGTCACCACCGAGCCCATCGACTTCTCCTCGCACGCCACCAAGTACGACCTCATGATCAGCGTCCACGACACCGGCACCGCGGTCCGCGCCCTCGTGGAGTACCCCACCGCGCTCTTCGACGCCACGACCGTGGACCGGCTGCTCGGCCACTTCCTCACCACCCTCGAAGGGGCGCTCGACCGCCCCGACGCCCCGCTGTCCGCCCTGCCGCTCCTCACCGACGGCGAGCGCCGGGCCGCCCTGGACGACTGGAACGCCACCCGCGCCCCCTTCCCCCAGGACGCCTGCCTGCACCAGCTGTTCGAGCAGCACGCCGACCGGCGGCCCGACGCGCCCGCCGTGATCCTCGGCGGACTCGGCGGCTGGAACATCACCTACCGGGAGCTGGAGGAGCGCGCCAACCGGCTCGCGCACCGGCTCACCGAGGCCGGCGCCGGCCCCGACCGGACCGTCGCCCTGTGCCTGCGCCGCGGCCCCGGCCTGGTCACCGCGATCCTCGCCGTCCTCAAGGCCGGCGGGGCCTACGTACCCCTGGACCCGGACTACCCGGCGGAACGCCTGGCGCTGCTGCTGCGGGACTCCGCGCCGCCCATCGTCGTCTCCGACGCCGAACTCATCGGCCGGCTGCCCGTCCCCGCCGGCACCGCGCAGGTGCTGCTCGACACCGACCGGGCCGCGCTCGCCGAACGCCCCGCGACCCGCCCGGCCGTCCCCGTCACCTCGCGGGACCTGGCCTACGTCATCTTCACCTCGGGCTCCACCGGCACCCCCAAGGGGATCGCCCTGGAACACCGGGGCGTGGTCAACAACCTCCTCGACCTCAACCGCTCCTACGGCATCGGCCCCGGCGACTCCGTCCTCGCCCTGTCCTCGCCCAGCTTCGACATGAGCGTCTACGAGACCCTCGGCATCCTGGCCGCGGGCGGCACCCTCGTCCTGCCCGACCCGGCCGCCGCCAAGGACCCGGCGCACTGGGCCGACCTCGTCGAACGGCACGGGGTCACCGTCTGGAACTCCGCCCCGGCCCTCCTCGGGCTCCTGGCCGACCAGCTCGAACACGCGGACGGTCCCCGGCTGCCCACCCTGCGCACGGCGTTCCTCGGCGGCGACTGGATCCCCGTCACCCAGCCCGACCGGATCCGCGCCTTCGCCCCCGGCCTGTCCTTCGTCGCCCTCGGCGGGGCGACCGAGGCCTCCATCCACTCGGTGGAGTACCGGGTCGGCCGGGTCGATCCGCAGTGGACGAAGCTCCCGTACGGGCGGCCCATGGCCAACCAGCACACGTACATCCTCGACCCGAACGACCGCCTCGTTCCCGTCGGCGTACCCGGCGAACTCCACCTCGGCGGCGTCGGACTGGCCCGCGGCTACCTGGGCCGGCCCGAGCTCACCGAGGAGAGGTTCGTCCACGTCGAACTGGGGCCCGGCCGCACCGAACGCCTCTACCGCACCGGCGACCTGGCCCGCTACGGCGCCGACGGCACCATCGAACTCCTCGGCCGCACCGACTTCCGGATCAAGCTGAACGGGCTGCGCATCGAACCCGGCGAGGTGGAGAGCGCGCTGCGCGACCGCCCCGGGGTCCGCGAGGCCGTCGTGGCCGCCCGCCGCACCGCCGGCTCCGACCGCCTGGTCGGCTACGTGGTGCCCGAGGAGGGCGCCGACCTCGACACAGCGGCCCTGCGGACCGCCCTCGCGGCCGTCCTGCCCCCGCACTGCGTCCCCGCCGAACTGGTCCTGCTGGAGCGGCTCCCGCTCAGCCCCAACGGCAAGGTGGACCGCGGCGCGCTGCCCGACCCGCGGC
Source organism: Streptomyces spororaveus (assembly GCF_016755875.1). Lineage (NCBI taxonomy): Bacteria > Bacillati > Actinomycetota > Actinomycetes > Kitasatosporales > Streptomycetaceae > Streptomyces > Streptomyces spororaveus. Next base: position 7,409,059 of record NZ_BNED01000005.1, read on the forward strand.
AGGGCACCCCCGCGCCGGACCGGACCCCCGCCGCACCCGCCGGCGGGGACCCCGTCGCCCTGCGGATCGCCGCCGTCTGGGCCGAGGTGCTCGGCGCCGCCGAGGTGGCGCCCGACGACGACTTCTTCGCCCTCGGCGGGGACTCCTTCGCCGCCGTGCGCGCGGTCCGCGCCGTCGCCACCGCCCTGCCGGACAGCGGTGCCGCCGCCCTGCGCGTCGTCGACCTCTTCAGCAACCCGACCCCGGCCGGCCTCGCCGCCCGCACCGCCGAACTCGGCGGTGGCCGCACCCAGGTGCACAGCCTGCTGCACCGGCTCACCCCCACACGCCCGGCCGGCACCACCTCGCTGACCCTCGTCTGCTTCCCGCACGGCGGCGGCGACGCCATCGCCTACCAGCCCCTCGCGGCCCAGCTCCCGCCGCACATCGAGCTCCTGGCCGTCTCCCCGCCCGGACACGACCCGCTGCGCCCCGGCCCGATGCTGGCGGTGGCCGAGTTCGCGGAACGCGCCGCCGAGGAGATCGCCCGCACCGTGCGGGGCCCGTACGCGGTCTACGGTCACTGCGCCGGAGTCGTCACCGCCCTGGAGACCACCCACGTACTGGAACGGCTGGGGCAGCGCCCGATCGCCCTCGACCTCGCCGCGGCCCTCCCGGAGGAGGACCCCGAGTACGCCCTGGAGATGGAACGCGTCTCCGGCGACGACGACCTCGTCGCCTACCTGACGACCATGGACGGCTTCGACGGCGTCCTCGACGACAGCGACCTGACCGCGGTCCTGCGGATGGTCCGCCACGACATGACCGAGGCCGCCCGCTTCTTCGCCCGCACCCCGGGCGGCTACGACCGGCCCCTGGACACCCCGCTCACCTGCATCATCGGCGACGCCGACGACGCGACCGAGGGCTACGAGAACGGCTACCGCGCCTGGGGCCGGTACGCGGCCGACGTACGCCTCGCCGTGATCCCCGGGGGCCGCCACTACTTCGCCAAGCACCTGCCCGACCGGCTCGCCGCTCTCCTCGACGACCTGCACCGCAACGGAGGAACCCATGTCTGATCTCGCCGAACGGCTCGGCCGTCTGCCCCAGGGACAGCGCTCCCGGCTGCTGGGACGGATGCGCAACCAGATGACGGCCGGAGTGGGCCGCCGCATCGAACTGGCGCGCGCCGACCACGGACCGCGGTCCCGCTCCTCGTTCCAGCAGGAGCAGATGTGGTTCGTCGACAAGCTCGGCGCCGGCAAGGCCCGCAACAACATAGCCCTGGCCATAGGCCTGGGCGGACCCCTCGACCGGGCCGCCCTGCACGAGGCTCTCAACGCCGTCGTCGCCCGCCACCAGGTGCTGCACAGCAAACTCGTCGAGATCGACGGGGTCCCCTGGCAGGAACCCGTCCCCTCCTTCGTGCTCGGCGTCCAGAGCACCGACCTGTCGGGCGGCGACGACGCCGACCGCGAACTCGCCGAGCTCACCGCGAGCTGCGCCGCCGCCCCCTTCGACCTGGCCGCCGGCCCGCCCGTCCGCGCCCACCTCGTGCGCCTCGGCCCGGAGCGCCACGTCCTGCTCTGGATCGTCCACCACATCGCCTGGGACCCGGGCTCGACCCGGATCTTCACCGAGGAACTGACCGCCGGCTACGCGGCCGCCGCCGCGGGCAGGCGCCCCGAGGCCCCCCGGCTCGCTGTCGAGTACGCCGACTTCGCGGCCTGGCAGCGCGCCAAGCTGGAGAACGACGAGCACGGCCGGGCGCTGGCCGCCAAGTGGCGCCAGCTCCTGGCCGGCGCCGTCGCCACCGAGGTCCTGCCCGACCACCCGCGCGGCCCCGAGACCCGCGGCGACGGCCGCGGTCTGAAGCTGACCCTGGACCAGAAACTGCTGGACCGCCTCACCGAGCTCGCCGACGCCAACAGCACCACCGTCTTCACCACCCTGCTCGCCGCCTTCAACGCGCTGCTGCGGCACTGGACCCGCACCGAGGACGTCGTCGTCGGCACGGCCAGCGCCTCCCGGCCGCACCCCGACCTGGAGCAGGTCATCGGCTGCTTCGTCCAGATGATCACCCTGCGGACCGAGGTCACCGACCGGCTCACCTTCCGCGAGCTGGTCACCCGCACCGCGTCCTCCGTCATGGACTCCTTCACCAACAGCGAGCTGCCCTTCGAGCAGGTCGTCGAGGCCGTCCGCCCGGTGCGCGACCCGCTGCGCCACCCGCTCTTCCAGATCGAGTTCACCTCGCTGGGCCGCTGGGGCACCCACCGGGCGCAGGCCGCCGACGTCGAGTTCACCATGGACCAACTCCACGACGGCGCGGCCAAGTTCGACATGAGCTTCCTGGTCGGCGAGAACGACGGCCTGGAACTCTCCCTCGAATACAACACCTCCCTGTACCGGCACGGCACGGCGAGCGCCCTGCTCGCCGCCTTCCGCCAGGTCCTGGAGCAGGTCGCCGAGAACCCCGACCTCCAGGTCGGCGACATCAGCCTCGTCGAGGAGCCGGCCGCCTCCCGGCACGCCCGCGAGCTGTCCCGCGGCGGCCCCGTCGACGAGGCCGCCTGGACCACCACCCTGGACCGCGCGTTCCGGGAGCGGGCCACCATCCACCCCGACGCCGTCGCCGTCCGCCACGGCTCCACCCGGCTCGACTACGCGGCACTGGACCGCTGGTCCGAGGCCATCGCCCACCGGCTGCGCGACCGCGGCGTCCGCCACGGCGACCCCGTCGCCGTGTGCGTGTCCCGGGGCCCGTCCGCCGTCGCCGGAGTCCTCGGCGTGCTCAAGGCGGGCGCCCACTACATCCCGGTCGACCCGGCCGCCCCGGCCGAGCGCACCCGTACGGTCCTCGCCGACGCCAAGGTCCGCCACGCCCTCGTCGACGAGGCCGCGCGGCTGCCCGTACCGCTGGAGCTGGTGACCACCGGTACGGCGGCCCCCGTCCGTGAGGTCCCCTCCCTCGCGCCGACCGCCACCCCCGGCGACCTGGCGTACGTGCTCTACACCTCGGGCAGCAGCGGAACCCCCAAGGGGGTCATGATCGAGCACCGCTCGGTCACCCACTTCTCCCGCACCATCGCCAAGGCCTACGAGATCAGGGCCGAGGACCGGGTCCTGCACTTCGCCCCGCTCACCTTCGACGTCTCCGTCTTCGAGATCTTCACCACCCTGCTGGCGGGCGGCTCGCTCGTCATCGCCACCGACGACGAGCGCCGCGATCCCGCCCTGCTCCAGACCCGGATGCGCGAGGACGCGGTCACCGTCGCGGAACTCCCGCCCGCCCTGCTGCCGTTGCTCGACCAGGCCGCCCTGCCCGGCCTGCGGCTCGTCTCGGTGGGCGGCGAGGCCTTCCCCGGCCGGCTGGTCGCCGAATGGACCGCGGGGGAGCGCAGGTTCGTCAACGGGTACGGGCCCACCGAGGCGACCGTCGCCGTCACCCTCATGGACTGCACCGGCAGCTACGACCGCAACCCGCCGATCGGCCGCCCCATGCCGGGCCACCAGGCCTTCGTCCTCGACGAGCGGCTGCGCCCGGTCCCGCCCGGCGTACCCGGCGAACTGTGCGTCTCCGGCCCGGGCGTGGCCCGCGGCTACCTGGGCCGCCCCGATCTCACCGCCGACCGCTTCGCCGACAACCCCTACGCGGACGGCCCCGAGACGGCCCGCCTCTACCGCACCGGCGACCTGGTCCGCTGGCTGCCCGGCGGCAACCTGGACTTCCTCGGCCGCACCGACCGCCAGCTCAAGGTACGGGGCCACCGCATCGAGCCGGGCGAGGTCGAGTCCGTGCTCACCGGGCACCCCTCCGTGCAGCAGGCCGTCGTGGTGGCCCAGCCCGCCGCGGGCGGCGAGCGCATGCTGGCCGCCTACGTCACCGTCGAACAAGTGGGCTCGTACGCCTCCGAGGTGGCCGACGCCGAGGGCCTGCGCGCCTACGCCGCCGGCCGCCTGCCCGGCTACATGGTGCCGGTCGTCGTCGTCCTGGACGAACTGCCCCTCACCCCGCACGGCAAGGTCGACACCGCGGCCCTGCCCCTGCCCGCCGAGCAGTCGGCACAGGGCGGTACACCTCCGCGCGACGCCGTCGAGGAGCAGATCTGCCGCGACATCCTCACCCCGCTGCTCGAATGGCAGAACCCGGACGTGGAAGGCGACTTCTTCGCCCTGGGCGGCAGCTCCCTGCAGGCCACCATCGTGGTCTCCCGGGTCCGCGCCCTGTTCGGCATCGACATCGCCCTGGCCGACTTCTTCGGCCGCCCCACCGTCTCGGGCCTGGCCGAACTGGTCCGCACGGCCAAGGCCGAGGCCGCAGGCGAACAGGACCGGCTGCTCGCGGTCTTCGAGCAGATCGAGAACATGAGCGACGACGAGGCCGCCGCCCTCCTCGGCTCCCTCCAGCACCCGGACGGTGCCTGATGGCCGACCCGGCCGGGCTCGAAGGGGCGCTCGCCGCGCTCCCCGAGGCGAAGCGGGAACTCGCCCGCCTGATGCTGGCCGCCCGGCAGCCCGTACCCGCCCATCCGGCCCCGCGCTCCGGCGCGGGGCCGGTCCCCCCGACCGCGCTCCAGTCCCGGCTGTGGCGCCAAGAGCGCACCCACCCGGCCGCCGCCACCGGCTCGCACGCACTGCGGCTGACCGGCCCGCTCGACCCCGGCCGGCTCGTGGCGGCCCTCACCGGGGTGCTGCGCCGCCACGAGGCGCTGCGCACGCGCCTGTCCGTCTCCACCACCGGGCAGCCGAGGCTGCACGTGGACGGGGAGCCGGTGCTGCGGCTCACCCGGGCCGATCTCTCGGGCCTCACCCCGCGGGCCGCGGCCGAACGCGTGGCCCTGCAGAGCACCGAGAGCGCCTCCACCGTCCTGGACCTGGAGAGCGGCCGCACCAGCGCGTTCCGGCTGCTGCGGCTCGCCCCCGGCGAGCACGTCCTGATCCTCGCCTCCCACCTCGCGGTCTTCGACGGCTGGTCCTCCGGGGTCTTCCTCGCGGACCTGGCCGCCGGCTACCGCGAGGGTCCGGCGGCCCTCGCGCCGCCCGGACTCCAGTTCCCCGACTACGCCGACTGGCAGCACCGCTGGCTCTCCGGACCCGACGGCACCGCCGAACTCGCCCGCCGCCGAGCGGTGTTCGCCGCCGACCCGCCCGCACCCCGGGCGCCCGGCGGATTCGAACGCGGCCATCTGCCCGTACGGCTGGCCCGCGGACCCGTCGACGCCGGACTGGAGCTGGGCGCGGCCGAGGGAGCCACCCCGTTCATGACGCTGCTCGCCGCGCTGGCCGTCGTACTGGCCCGCAGGGAAGGCCGTACCTCCCAGGTGATCGGCACCCCGGCGGCCGGCCGCTTCGCCGGGGCGCTCGAAGGCGCCGTCGGACAGTTCACCACGGTGGTGCCGATCCGGCTCGACCTCGCCGGCGGCCCCACCTTCCGGGAGCTGCTGCACCGCACCCGCACCGCCGTGGCCGAGGCGCTCGCCCACCAACGCCTGCCCGTGGACGTCCTGTTCGGCGACGGCACGCCTCCCCCGTACCGCGTCCTGTTCGCCCTCCACAACTACCCGTCCGTCCCCCTGGACCTGCCGGGCATCGAGGTCGGCCAGCTCCCCGGGCCGCCCGCCCGCCACCTGGAGCTCTACAGCCCCGACCCGGCCGCCGCCCTCGCCTGCGTCGGCCTCGTGGAACGGGACGGCGAGATCGGCGGCACCGCCGAGTACAACCGCCACGCGGCCACGCCCGAGGACGTGCGAGGGCTGCTCACCGGAATCGAGGACGTGCTGGACCGGGCCGCCGCCGCGCCCGCATCCCCGCTCACCACCTAGGGAGTTGCCCGTGCTCACCACCGAGTTCTACCGCGCGCCCGCGGACTGCGGGCTCGTACGGAGCGGAGCCGACGTGCCCCGCACCCCCATGCGGGCCCTGCGCGAGGACATCCACGACATCCTGGTCTCCGCCCCCGTGGCCGAGGCCCGGCGCACCCGCGACCCCCGGCCCGTCCACCGGGCCCTGGGCGAGCGGGGCCTGCTCGCGCCCCAGTGGCCCGAGGAGTACGGCGGCCGGGGCATCAGCCAGGTCGCGGCCGCCGTGCTGGTCGAGGAACTGGCCATGCACGACGTCCCCGACCTGCTGCACACCCTCACCGTGCAGATCGTCGGATCCACCCTGCTCAATGTCGCGAGCCCGGCCATGAAGGCCCGCCACCTGCCGGGCTTCGCCGCCGGCACCGCCTTCGGCTGCGTGCTGTTCAGCGAGCCCCAGGCCGGCTCCGACCTCAACATCCTCTCCACCCGGGCCGTTTCCGACGGCAAGGGCGGCTACAAGCTGTACGGCACCAAGGTCCACTCGCTCTTCGCCCGGCTCGCCGACTACGGGCTGTGCCTGGCGCGCGGCGAGGACGACGCCTTCAGCCTGTTCCTCGTCCCCCTGGCCCAGCCGGGCGTCACCATCCGGCAGATCCCGGGCATGGGCGACGACGCCTTCCACGAGGTCACCCTCGACGGTGTGGCCGTGACCGCCGACGACGTGGTCGGCGAGACCGGCCAGGGCTGGGCGATCGTCGTCAAGACCCTCGCCTTCGAGCGCACCGGACTCGACTACTACGTCAAGGCGCTGCGCTGGTACCGGGCCGCGGTGGAGCGGCTGGAGGTCCACACCGACCGGCTGGAGGCCGGCCAGCACGACCAGATCGGCCTGGCCAAGCTCAACGCGCGGCTGCTCGCGGCCGGCACGCTGGTCCGCCGCGTCCTCACCCGCCTCGACCGGGGCGAACTCAACGAGGACGAGGCCGCCGCCGCCAAGTGGTACACCACCGAGCTCGCCGCCGAGGTGGCCTGGTGGGCCGCCGAGCTCGACGGCGACACCAGCATGACCCTCGACGACCCCGAGGTCGACGGGGTGGCACACCCACTCGATGCGGCGATGCGCGAAGCCCCGGGGATGCGGATATCGGGCGGCACCGCCGAAATGATGCTGGAGACGCTGGCCCGGCTGCGTCTCGACTCAGGGGCGGAGGTACGGCCGTGACGACACAGGCGGTCAACGGGAACGACACGGGCGGCCGGGGCCCGGCGGTGGCGGCCGAGCGCTGGCGGGAGCGGGAGGACGAGGACTCCCTCTTCCGGCAGCTCCGGCTCACCGTGCGCCAGGGCCTGGAGGTCGACGGGGACACCCCCGCCGGCGCCTGGGAGGCCCTGACCCAGGTCGGCGCCTGGGAGTTCGCCCTGCCCATCGGCCACGAGGGCCTCGACCTCGGCCAGGCGGTCAACGCCATGGTGTGCGAGGAGGCGGGCAACGCGATGCAGCCCGTCCCGCTGACCGACACCCTCCTCGCCCTCGACCTGATCTCCGGCCTCGGCCCGCTTGCCCCCGAAGCCGCCCACGGCCTCCTCGACCAGGTACGCACCGGCGAACTGGAACTCGCCGTACCGGGCCGGCTGCCCGATCCGCGCGGCACCGTGGCGCCGGGCATCACCTGGAAGCCGGACGCGGACACCGGAGCCGTCGTCCTCACCGGGACCGGCGGACCGTTCGCCGCCGGCGTCGGCCCGGGCGCCCTGCTGGTCCTGGCCGTAGGCCCCGACGGCCCGTGCGTGGCACTTGTGGGCCTGCCCACCGAGGGCGTGCGGATCCGGCCGCTGCGCGACCACGGCGGGGGAGCCGTCGCCGGTGCCGTCTTCGACGAGGTACGGCTGCCCGCCGAAGCGGTGCTGCTGCGCGGCCTCGCCGCCGAGCAGGCCCTCGCCCGCGTGGGGCTGCGCGCCGCCGTCCACCAGGCCTCGCTGCTGGCCGGGATCACGGCGGCCGCCCTGACCGCGGTCGTCTCCCGGATCCGCGGCCGGCAGCAGTTCGGCCAGGCCCTGGTCAAGCACCAAGGTCCCCGGCTGCGCGTGGCAGGCCTGCTGGCCCGACTCGACGCGGTGCGCTGGGCCGTCGGGGACGCGGCCCGGGACCTCGACGAGGACCGGCTCACCCCGGGGGAGGCCGCCGGACTGATCGCCCTCACGGCGGAGACCACCCTCGACGTGACACGGGACGCGGTCCACCTGCACGGTGCCTCGGGCCTGGTCCGGGACGCCCTGGTGGCGGGCTGCTACCGGCGCGCGGCCTGGGAGGCCATGCGCTGCGGGCGTCCCGCCCACCTCTGGGACATCGCGGCCCACTCGCCCTGACCGGCGCGCACGAGGGAAGGGGCCCCCGCACCGCGGGAGCCCCTTCCCCGTACCGCGACGACCGTCAGACCAGGTCGCGGCGCATCACCCAGCGGTGCCGCTTGTCGCTCTTGGCCTCGGTCCGGTGGACCCGGCGGAAGCCGGCCCGCTCGAACATGTCCATCGTCCCGACATAGGCGAGCGTCGGATTCACCCGGCCGCCCTCCGGGTCCACCGGATACCCCTCGACGGCGGGCGCGCCGTGGGCGCGCGCGTGCTCGACGGCCCCCTCCAGCAGACCCGAGGCGACCCCCTTGCCGCGGAAGTCCTTGCGTACGACGAAGCAGGTCACCGACCACACGGGCAGATCGTCCACCGGTGTGATCGTCTTCGAGGAGGTCAGCCGGTCGAGCTGCCGGCGCGGGGCCACGTTGCACCAGCCCGCCACCTCGCCGTCCAGGAACCCGAGGACCCCGGGCGGCGGATCGGCCTTCTCCATGAGGCCGCGCAGGTGCTCGCCCCGCTCGTCCGCCGTGAGCCGCCCGTAGTCGCCGGTGGACAGCCGCCACGCCATGCACCAGCACGTGTGCGCGCTCTTCTTCGGCTGGAGCACCTGGCGGATGTCGTCCCACAGATCCGCCGTGGCGGGCCGTACTTCTAAACTCATGCTGCTACTTCGCTCTCTTCCGCTTCTTCTTACGGGCGTCCCGAGGCCGCGGTGTCCCGCGCCCCGCCGACGACATCGGTCATCACGGCGGTCAGCACCCCGAGGGCCCGCCGACACGCCTGTCGTCCTGCGTCCAGATGAGTGACCAGCCGGACCGTCTCCGCGCCCGGCGCGGTCACCAGTACTCCTTCCTTGGCGGCCCGTGCGACGACCTCGTCGGCGCCGGGAACCTCGATGAGGACGATGTTGGTCTCCGGCGGGCGCACGGTGAACCCCGCGTCCCGCAGCCCCGCCGCCAGCAGCGCGGCGTTGGCGTGGTCCTCGGCGATCCGCTCCACGTGGTGGTCCAGGGCGTACAGTCCCGCCGCCGCCAGGATGCCCGACTGGCGCATCCCGCCGCCCAGACCGTGCCGCAACTTCCCGGCCCGCGGCAGACTTTCGGCCGGCAGCAGGAGCACCGACCCGACGGGCGCGCCGAGTCCCTTCGACAGGCACACGGACATCGAGTCGGCCGTCCGCCCGTACGCGCGCGCCGAAGTGCCGGTCGCGGCCATCGCGTTCCAGATCCTGGCCCCGTCCATGTGGACCGACAGACCCAGGCCGGACGTCAGTTCGCGTACGGCGCGCAGCGTGTCCAGCGGGTGGACCGTACCGCCGGCCCGGGTGTGGGTCTGCTCCACCTCCACCGCACGGGTGCCCAGCGTGTACGGGTTCCCCCGCCGGACCACCCCGGCCAGCAGGGCCGCGGTGACCACCCCCCGCTCCGCCGCCACCGTGCGCGTCTGGATCCCGCCGTAGCGGGCCGGGGAGGCCTCCTCGTGCGCCAGGATGTGCGCCTCCGCGTCGCACACCAGCTCCTCGCCGGGACCGACGAGGAGCTGGAGGGCGATCTGGTTGGCCATCACCCCGGACGGGGTGAACAGGGCCCCGGAGAAGCCGAAGAGCCCGGCGAGCCGGTCCTCCAGCGCGCGGACGGTCGGGTCCTCCCCGAACAGGTCGTCGCCGACCTCGGCCCCGGCCATCGCGGCCCGCATCCCGGGACCCGGCCGGGTCACCGTGTCGCTGCGCAGATCGACGGTCTCGAAACTCCCGATGCTCATGACGGTACGTCAACTCCTCGCTCGCGGGGCCGTGGGGTGAGTTCGCGGGCCGCCACCCAGTCCAGCAGCGGGCGCACCAGCCGCCAGGTCTCCCGTACCAGCTCTCCGGCGCGTGCCGTGTGCAGCCCGGCGTCCGGGCCGAAGCGGCGCCCTGCGTCGATCTTGCGGTGGCGCAGCAGCCCCAGCCGCGGATGGTCCGCCGGGACCCCCCGCGGCCGGGACCTGAGCCGGTCGCCGCCCAGGACGAACCCCTGGCCCTCCAGCCGGCCCGCGATCGCGGCCAGTTCCGCGCCGCCGTCCTCCTCCTCGACGGCGGCGCGGTACCGGGCGACCTCGGCCCCGGCACAGGGGTACCAGCGGCCGGAGGCGTACAGGCCGTGCCGGTCCAGGTGCACCCAGAAGCCCAGGCAGGGCAGCAGATCCAGGTAGGCGCCCTGGTAGGTCTTGTACGGGGACTTGTCGTGGGACATCCGGGTGTCCCGGACCGGGCCGAGCACCGTCACCGCGCCCGGTCCGGTCGACTCCCCGAAGGCCGACTCCTTGAACCACGCGCTCAGTTCAGCGGCCAGCTCGTCCATCGGCGCACGTACGTCACGCTCGTACCGCTCGCGGTGGCGCAGCCGCCACGCGTCCTTGCCGTTGTCGTCCGCGAGGTCCTCGTACAGGCGCAGTGCCGAGGGCGGGAAGCCGCTGAAGGTCACGGCAGATACCCCGGCAGAGGATGGGCGGCGCACAGCTCGGACACCCGGGTTCGCACCCGGTCGCGCAGCGCGTCCGGCAGAACACCGCCCCGCTCGCGCAGCGCCGTGAGGACGTCCGCGACCAGGTCGGCGCACTCGGCGGCCACCGCGTGGTCCATCCCGCGCGCGGCCAGCGTGTTGGTGCCGAGCCGCAGCCCGCCGGTCACCCGGACCGGGGTGGTGTCACCGGGGACCCGGTTGCGGTTGACGACGATCCCGCAGGACTCCAGGGCCTGCTCGGCGACGTCCCCCGTGACGCCGGTGCCCCGCAGGTCCAGCAGCACCATATGGGTGTCCGTACCCCCGGTGACCAGCCGGAACCCACGGTCCGAGAGGCGTCCGGCGATCGCCTGCGCTCCGTCGGCGAGCCGCTTGGCGAGCTCCGCGAAGTCGGGGCTCGCCACGAAGTCCAAGGCGCGCGCCTTGGCCGCCACCGACGCCAGGTCGGGCGTCCCCTGGGTGAAGGGGAAGACGGCGCGGCGCAGGGTGGCGGCCATGGTGCCGCGCTCCGGTCCGGCCTTGCGGGCCTCCCGGCCGAGCAGGATCAGCCCGCCGCGCGGGCCGTACAGCTGCTTGTAGGTGCTGGTGGTGGTCACATGGGCGTGGTCGACCGGGCTCTGGTGGAGGCCGGCCGCGACCAGTCCCGCGATGTGCGAGATGTCGGCCAGGAGATAGGCGTTGGCCTCGTCCGCGATCTCCCGGAAGCGGGCGAAGTCGATGCTGCGCGGGTACGCGCTCGCCCCGCAGACGATCAGCTTCGGCCGGTGCTCCAGGGCCAGTTCACGGATCTGCTCGTAGTCGAGCAGCCCGTCCGGGGTCACCCGGTAGCCGTGGGCGCGGTAGTGGCGGCCGGTCACCGAGGCGGGGGAGCCGTGGGTGAGGTGGCCGCCGCAGTCCAGGTCCAGCCCGAGCAGGGAGTCACCCGGGTTCAGCAGCGCCGTGATCACGGCGAGGTTGGCGGAGGAGCCGGAGTGCGGCTGCACGATCGCGTCCTCGGCCCCGAACGCCGCGCACGCCCGGTCGATCGCGAGCCGCTCGATCTCGTCGGCGACCCCGCAGCCGGCGTGGTAGCGGTTCCCGGGGAACCCCTCGGCGGTCAGGTTGCCGAGCGCGCTGCCCCCGCAGGCCAGGACGGAGGGGTCGGCGACGCTGGACGCCGCGACCATCATCAGGGTGTCGCGCTGGCGCGCCGACTCCCGGGCCAGCAGCGTGTACAGCTCGCCGTCGCGCTCTCTGAGCCGTGTCGCGGCGTGCCCGGCGAAATCGACCAGGTCGGGAGCGGGCCCGGGGCCGGGTGCCGCGGGCAGCTCCGGCCCGGTGACGGGCGCGGGCAGGGTGAGACTCATGACTGTCCCCTCTCGGAATGGTCCGTGATGACCGTGCTGGGCCGGCCTAGGCCGACGCGCCGGGCTCGTCCGCCTCCAGCTCGCCGAAGGCCTCCGCGGCGGCGACCGCCTCCGCCCCGTGCTGCCCGTCCGCGGCGATCTTCTCGGCGAGCTCGGAGACCACCGGGTTCTGGAACACGGTCTTCACCGGAACCGGCACTCCCAGCAGCTCCTTGAGGAGGCCGGCCAGCCGGGTACCGCTGAGCGAATCGCCGCCGAGGCTGAAGAAGTTGTCGCCGGGCGCCACCCCGTCCAGGCCGAGGATGTCGGCGACGGCCGCGCACAGCACGAGCTCCAGCGCGCTGCCCGGCCCGTCCCCGGCGTCCCGTACGGCCGCCTCGTCGGCGGACTGCTGCCGCCCGGCGGAGGAGGCCAGCAGCAGCCGGTCCACCTTGCCGTTGCGGGTCAGCGGCAGCTCCGGCAGCACGGTGAGCGCGGCCGGCACCATGGAGCCGGGGAGCTGTGCGGCGAGGCGTTCCAGCACCGGCCCGGCCGCGTCCTCGTCGGCCACGACGAAGGCGTGCAGCCGCCGCACCCCGTGGGCGCTGGCCGGGGCCACCACCACGGCCGCCTCGACCGCGGCGTCCTGGCGCAGCACGGCCTCGATCTCGCCGAGCTCGATCCGGTGGCCCTGGATCTTCACCTGGAAGTCGTCCCGGCCCAGGATCTCGATGCTGCCGTCCGGCAGGTACCGGCCCAGGTCCCCGGTGAGATAGGCGCGTTCGCCGCTCTCCGGCAGGTGCACGAAGCGGTTCGCGGTGCGCTCCGCGTCGTTCCAGTAGCCGAGCGCGAGCCCGACGTCGCTGGCCACGGCCATCTCGCCGACCACGCCGAGCGGACGCTCGTAGGCGGCCGCGTCGACGATGTAGTAGCGCTGGTTGGTGATCGGTTTGCCGTACGGGATGCTCGTCCAGGCCGGATCGACCTCGCCGATCGGCTGGAACAGCGACCAGCAGATCGTCTCGGTCGGACCGCCCGAACCCACCACCTGGATCCGGGGGCTCTGCGCCCGCAGCCGGTCCGGCAGCGTCAGCGGGATCCAGTCGCCCGAGAGCACGGACAGCCGCAGGGACTCCAGGGGTCGGCTGCCGCCGCGCCGCTCGCGGACCTCGGCCTCGCCGACGAGCAGTTCCATCAGGACGGGTACGGAGTTCCACAGGGTGACCCGCTCCGCCTGCACCAGATCGGCCCAGACATCGGGCTCGGCGTGCTCGAACGGCGGCGGCAGCACCACGGTCCCGCCCTGGGTCAGCACCCCGAACACGTCGTAGACCGAGGCGTCGAAGTGCAGCCCGGAGATGGCCAGCAGCCGGTCCCGCGCACCGACCTCGAAGCGCTCGGCGACATCACGGATCAGGTTGACCACACCGATGTGGTCGACCATCACGCCCTTGGGCTCACCCGTCGAGCCCGAGGTGAAGATCGTGTACGCGAGGTCCGCCGGGGTCTGCGCCGTGTCGGGACGGGTGTCCGTGCCCGACTCGAAGTCCTTGTCCACCCGGTAGCGGCGGGCCGTGGGGGGCCAGCTGATCCGGGATTCCAGCCAGGACTGGGTGAGGATCCGGTCGGCCTTGGCCTCGGCGAGCAGGCGGCGCAGCCGCTCCGGCGGCACGGACGGGTCCAGCGGCAGGTAGGCGGCGCCGGCGGCGAGGATCCCGTACACCGCGGCGTACTGCTCCCAGCCCTTCTCCATCACGACGGCGACCAGCTCGCCCGGGGCCACCCCGTGGTCCCGCAGCGTGTGCCCGATCCGCCAGGCGTACGAGGCCAGTTCGCCGTAGCTCAGCCGCCGTCCGGCGGCGTCCACCACGGCCTCGGCCTCGGGAGTGCGCTCCGCCTGCCGGGCGAACAGCTCGTGCAGGGTGGTGTACGGGATCTGCCCGGCGGTGTCGTTGACCCGGCGGCGCAGCGTCCGCTCGGCCGGCGGGATCAGGTCGAAGCGCGCGGTGTGCAGGCTGTCCGGGTCGTCGGTGAGCCGGGTCAAGAGGTCCACGTACACGCCGAAGGCGGCGTCGACGAAGCCGGGCGCGAACGCCCCGTCGACGAAGTCCCAGATGACCCGCAGCTCACCGGCCAGCTCGCGCAGCTGTACGTCGAGCGAGACCTGCGGGGTCTGCGAGATCGAGTACACCTCCCGGCCCAGGTCCGTGACGGGCCGGCGCACCGGATAGTCGAGCAGGCTGGTCACGACCACCGGCATGCCGGCCTGCGCGCCCACCCCGTGCAGCCGGGTCAGCTCGCGCAGCACCCGGACACCGTTGAAGGCACCGTGCTCCGCGTCGCGGGCGAGCTGGTCGCGCAGGGCGTGCGCCCGGTCCAGGAAGGTCGCGCCCGAACCGTCGGCGGCGAGCATCACGGCGTTGGTGAAGTCACCGAGCACGCCGGTGATGTCCGGGTGCACCGCCGGGCGCTGGAAGACCGGGTAGTTGATGGTGAAGTCGGACTCCTCCGCCCAGCACCGGACCACCTCGGCGAAGGCCGCGGTGAGCAGGACCGACGGCGTCAGACCCGCCTCGTGCGCGCGTGCCGAGAAGCGCTGCCAGTCCGCGGGGGAGAGGCGGTGCTCGCGCCGGTCGAAGCGCACCTCGCGCCCGGTGCCCGCGGAGCCGCCCGTGGGCAGCGAGGGGGCCGGCGGGAGGGTGGGCACCCGCTCCAGCCAGTAGTCGCGGGCGGTGCGGAAGGCCTCGGTGTGCGGCAGGGCGTCGGCGCGCCAGCGGGCGTACTCGGCGAAGCCGATACCGGGCTCCGGGAGTTCGGCGTCCGGGTCCTCGTACAGGTCGACCAGCTCGGGGAAGAGCACCTGGAAGGCGCTGGAGGCGTCCAGCACCTGCAGGTCGATCCCGAGGTGAACCCGGCTCAGGTTCCCCGGACCGCCCAGCCGGATGATCCGCAGGTCGAACAGCGGCCAGCTGCCCACCGGGAAGACCACGTGGCTCATCTCGTCGCGCAGCTCGGCGAGCCGTTCCCGGGAGGCCTCGGCGGACAGCTCGCTCAGGTCCACGACCGGTATGCCGAAGGGCAGCGGGTCGGCCGGCACCCACTGGGTGCCGTCCGTGCGGCCGATGGCGCGGAGCATGTCGTGACGGGCGACCACCTTGCGCCAGGCGGCGGCGAACCGCTCGGCGTCGAGGTCCGCGCGCTCCCATTCGAAGTATCCGTAGCAGCCGATTCCGCCGAGCTCGACTGCTTCACCTCGCCCGATCATCAGTGCCTGCTGCGTCTCTGTCATCGGGAAGGACGCGGCACTGTCCGCGCGAGCGGGCAGGAGCTCGGTCATGGTCCAACTCCATTCGGTGTCACGGGCCGTTGGCCGTGGGCTGGTGCGTGGCGGGGTCGTACGGGCCGGAGCGCCCTGCTGCGGGGCAGGCCGAGGCTAGGGGCGGTGAGTTAGCCGCCGGTTATGTTCCGTCCGGGCGGCGGGCTTGCGGTCGGGCGGGGCCGCCTCGCCCAGGGAGAGTGCGAAGAGCCGTACGAGCGGGTGGAACAGGTAGCAGGGCTGGCCCCACTCGTCCGCGCCACTGACCTCCAGCAGGGCCGCATCGGCGAGCGCCTCCAGCAGCCGCTCGGCCTCGGTCTCGGGCAGGCTCAGCGACATCGCCGCGTCCGCGGCCGGGAACGGCTGCGGCCCCAGAGCGGCCAGCGCCGGGAACACCGCCCGCACCTCGGGGTCCAGCGCCCGCCACGACGGCAGCAGCGAGCCGTGCACGTCCAGATCGCCCGAGTGCAGTTCCCGCAGCCGGGTCAGGGGATCCGCCAGCCTGCGGGCCAGCCGGTCCGGGGTGGAGTGCGGCCGGGCGGCGATCCGGGTCCCCGCGATCCGCAGGGCCAGCGGCAGACCGGCGCAGTGCTCGACGATCGCGGACGCCGCACCGGGTGCCGAGGCGACCCGGGCGGGGCCGGCCGCGGCCGAGAGCAGCTCCAGCGAGTCCCCGGGCGCGAGGGGAGCCAGGGCCACCGTGTGCGCCCCGGCCACGGTGGGCAGGGCCGTCCGCCCGGTGACCAGGACCGCGGGCTCCGGGGTGTTGGGCAGCAGCGGCCCCAGCTGGGCGGCCCCGGAGGCGTTGTCCAGCACGATCAGCAGCTGCCTGCCCCGGATCCGCTCCCGGTAGAGGCGGACCAGCTGGTCCTGGTCCTCGGTGGCCGGCACGTCGTCCATCGGGCCCAGCGCGCGCAGCAGCCCGCGCAGCACCCGGGTGGGGTGCCGGGGCGTACCGTCGGGCGCGCGCAGGTCGGCGTACAACTGCCCGTCGGGGAAGTGCCGCTGGCAGCGGTGGGCCGCGTGGACGGCCAGAGCGGTCTTGCCGAGCCCGGCCATACCGGTGACCAGGACCCGGCGGGGCCGCCCGGAGCCCTGCGCGTCGGGGGCCAGCGCCCGGCACAGCAGCTCCAGTTCGGGCTCCCGGCCGGTGAAGTCGACGGTGTCGGGGGGCAGCATGGCCGGGGCGCCGTCGGGCCGGCCGGCCGCGTCCCGCCGGGTGCCGCCGCCGAGGACGGCGGGAGCGGAGCGCGGCTGCCGGTCCAGCGTGCCCTCCAGCAGCGCCCGGTAGGTGGCCTGGAGCTCCTCGCCGGGATTCACGCCCAGCTCGTCGGCGAGCACCGCGCGGCCGTGATGGTAGAGGTGGATGGCGTCGGCCTGCCGGCCCGACCGACACAGGGCGGTCATCAGCTGGCACCGGATGCGTTCCCGCAGCGGGAACTCGGCGACCAGGCCGGTGAGCTCACCGGTGATCTGCTCGTGCCGGCCCAGCGCGAGGTCGGCCGCGATGCGGTGCTCCAGCGTGACCGCCCGGGCCTCGGTGAGCCGCGGCGCCTCGGCGTCGGCCAGGTACTCCGTGGCGTTGGCGAAGGGCATCCCGTTCCACTGGGCCAGGGCGCCGCGCAGCAGCTCACCGGCCTTGTCGAAGTCCTCGGCGATCAGCGCCTCGCGGCCCCCGAGTGCCAGCTTCTCGAATTCACTCAGGTCAAGAGTCGCATTACCGATGCTCATGGCATATCCGGGCGGCCGGCGATCGATCAGAACGTCCTCGCCGAGAATCTTGCGCAAGCGGGAAACATAGGTGTAAAGCTGTGCGCTGACGGTGGCCGGCGGAGCCCAGCCCCACAGCAGCCGGCACAGCCGTTCGTCGGAGATCACCTCTTCACGGGCCACGAGGAGCGCCGCGAGCACGGTGTGCAGCTTCGCCCCGGAGAACGCGACCCGGCGGCCGTCCCGCCGTACCTCGACTGGCCCGAGCACTCGGAATTCCATGTACCGCCCCATCCGTGATTCATGGAGAAGAATCTCTGAACGAAGCTAGTGGAGCGCGTTGTCTCCTCGATATCGTGGCGATTTCGAGGGCGGACCGGGTCACGAAATCGATGGAACACGGAAGGAAAAGGAGGCGTCCCTACTGTTCCATTCGTGCCGCAGCGAGCGGCAGTGATGCTCCACCGAGAGGGGATTCCCAGATGCGCAGCACGCGGACGGCGAAGACGGCGAACACCACGGCGGCGGCCTGCCTGGTCGTTCTCGCGGGGGTGTTCGCCGGCACGGGGGGAGCGGCGGCGGTCCTGGCGGACACGCGGACCACCACGCAGGCGGACGACGACATGCCCTGGGGCATCGTCAAGCCGCTGGACCCGCCGCGCGACGGCTCCGCCGGCAAGCACGGCGACATGCCCTGGGGCTGACCCGCCCCCGCCCGTTCCCGCCGGGTCACTCGCGGATGCCATGTCGACCAGGCCGTGCCGCAGTCCGCGGAAGATCTGGTTGCGCCGGTACGGCGGCGGGTCCTCGACGAGCGGGGGTCTCGGCCTGCTCCGGCACCCGCTACGCCTTATCGTCCTCCGGGTGCGTCAGCAGCAAGGTCAACTCCGCCGCGGTGAAGGAACGATGCGGCAGCTCACCGGCGCTCCCACCGCCCGCCGCACCCGACGCGTCCGCGGCACCCGACGCGTCCGCCGCACCCTGGACCGCCGCCAGCAGCCGGCCGGCCTGCGCCCGCCAGGGCTGCGCGCCGACCTCGCCGAAAGCGGCCCGCGCCCGCCGGAACCTCTCCGCCGCCGCCGCCGAGCGGCCGCCGATCGCCTCCACGCATCCGAGATCGGTCTCCACCCGGGCGTACAGGAAACGGTCCGCCAGCTCATCCGTGATCTCCAGGGCCTGCTGCAGCGTGCCCCCCGCCGCCGTCAGCAGGCCCTGGCTCCACTGCGTCTGCCCCAGCCCCCGCAGCGCGTGTGCCTCCCCGACCCGGTCGCCCTCGCCCCGGGTCAGCCGCAGGACCGCGCCGAAAGCCTCCGCGGCCTCGCCCAGATCTCCCGCGCGCAGCCGCACCTCGGCGAGCCGGTACACGCTCTGCGCCTCCGCCCGCACCGATCCGGTACGCCGGCTCAGCGCCACCGCCTCCTGGGCGAGGGGCAGCGCCCCGCCCACATTGCCCCGGTCCAGCTCGATCTGCGCCTGGAAGCCGAGCAGATGGGCCTCGTTCCCGATGTCACCCGAGGCGTGGAAACCGCCGAGGGCCGCCTCGCAGTACTCCAGGGCCCGCTCCCAGTCGCCCTGGAACCGCGCGCACATGGCCAGGTTCCGCTGGGCCAGCGCCGCCCCGCCCACGTCACCGGTGTGGCGCAGCAGCCGCAGCGCGGCCATGTTCCAGCCCTCGGCCTGCTCGTACCGCCGCTGGTAGATCGCCAGCGACCCCAGCAGCCGCAGCATCGTCGCCTCGCCGGGCTCGTCGCCGCCGCGCCGGGCCGAGGCCAGTGCCTGTTCGGCGCAGCGCTGCCAGTCCTCCAGATAGTTCTTCGTCTCGAAGTGCGGTACCGCGCTCTCGGTCAGCGTCCACGCGTACCGGGCCCGGCCCGTCTCCGCCGCGTGCGCCACCAGGTCCGTGACGGCCGTGCGCTCCGACTCGAACCAGTCCATAGGCGTGGCCAGCAGCTCGTCGGCCAGTTCCGGCAGGAAGCGGGGGGCCGCCTCCGGTGTCCGGCCCACCGGGAACTCCCGCCCGTCGATCCGCCGGTGTGCCTCCTCGGCCAGCCAGAGCCAGGCCGCGAAGGCCCGCTCCAGGGCGGCGTCCGTCTCCCCCTCCGGCTCGTCTGACTCCGCCCGCTCGCGGGCGAAGAGCCGCAGCAGGTCCTGGAACCGGTAGCGGGCCGCCCGCCCCGGCTCGGCGTCGGCCACCTCCAGCAGCTGCGCGTCGACCAGGTGGTCGATCAGCTCCTCCGCGTGCCACACGTCGGTGTCCAGTACGGCCGCCCCCGCCCAGGCCGCGAAGTCCGCCGTGCGCAGCAGCCCGAGCCTGCGGTACATCCGGGCGGCCTCGGGCGGCAGGTCCCGGTAGGTGAGCCGGAATCCGGCCCGCACCCCGCCCTCGCCCGGGCTCAGCACGTCGAGGCGCGAGCGGTGGTCGCGCAGCCGCGCCACCAGGCTCCGTACGCTCAGACCGGGTTTGGCCGCCAGCCGTGCGCCGGCGATCCGCAGCGCGAGCGGGAGGCAGTCGCACAGGGCGCCCAGCTGTTCCACCGCCACCGGGTCGCTGCCGAACCGGTCGGCCCCGGCCAGCTTGATCAGCAGCGCCGTCGCCTCGGTCGGCTCCAGCATCCGCAGGCGCAGGGTCAGCGCCGTGTAGTCCCCGGTGAGATCGCCCAGGCTCTCCCGGCTGGTGGCCAGCACCACGCTGCGTCCGCCACCCGGGAGCAGGGGTCTGAGCTGGTCGAAGGAGCGTACGTTGTCCAGGACGATCAGCGTCTTGCGGGTGCTGAGCAGGCTCCGGAACAGCGAGGCCCGCTCGTCGGGGTCGGCCGGTATCTGGGGCGCGCCGATCCCGAGGGCGCGCAGGAACCGGTCGAGCACGGCGGCGGGGGACACCGGCGCGTGCTCCTCGTCGTACCCGCGCAGGTCGGCGAAGAGCTGTCCGTCCGGGAACTGGTCGGCGACCTGGCTCGCCCAGTGCACCGCGAGCGCGGTCTTGCCCACCCCGCCCACGCCGACGATGGTCGCCAGCGCCGGGGTGTGAGGGTTGTACGGCTCCTTCAGGAGCCGGTCCAGGGAGGCCATCTCCCGCTGCCGGCCCGTGAACGCCATCACGTCCGCGGGCAGTTGCGCCGGGACGGTGCTCAAGGCCGCCGGCGCGGGCGCCGCATGGGCGGGGGGCCGGGTCAGTTCGGGGGAGTCGTGCAGGATCAGCTCGTGCAACTGGCGCAGTCCGGGACCCGGTTCGATCCCGAGCTGCTCGGTGAGTAACCGGCGGCCCTGCAGGAACACGTCGAGGGCCTCGGCCCGCTGCCCCGACCGGTACAGGGCCAGCATCAGGTGTTCGCGGCACTGCTCGCGCAGGGGGTGGCGGGCGACCAGCTCGGTGAGCTCACCGGTGAGCGCGCGGTGCCGGCCCAGCTGGAGCATCATCCCGGCGCGTTCCTCCATCAGCGCCAGCCGCATCTGCTCCAGCCTGGTGGTCTCCGCCTCCAGCCGGGAGCCGGACGGCTCGTCCGGCGCGGAGCCGCGCCAGATGCTGAGCGCCTCCTCGAACTGCGTGCACGCCTCCTCGGTCCGTCCGTGCCGGGCGGCGTCCCGCCCCTGCTCGGCCCGCTCCAGGAATTCCTGGACGTCGATCCGGTGCTCGCCCTTGGCCAGCAGGTAGCCCGGCGGAGAGGTGATCAGCAGATCGGTCACCCCGGCCTGTTTGAAGGTCTTGCGGAGGGTGGCCACGCAGATGGCGATCTGGTTGCGGGCCGTCGCCGGGGGAGATTCCGGCCAGACGGCGTCCACCAGGGTGTCCACCGACACGATCCGGTCGGCGTAGAGCACCAGCATGGACAGGACCGTGGCCTGGCGTCGGCCATGGATACGCAGCGGACCGTCATCGGTCTGGACGAGCAGCGGCCCCAGCACTCTGAAGACAAACCGATTCAAAAGGTCCCCCGGCCTTGAAACCCCGCGTCAGGCGCGAACGGTACCGCAAAGAGCGTTCCTCGGTGCAGTCAACTCTTTGGAAAAACACGGGCGGTTTCAGGCCAGCTTGTCCGTATAGCGGTGGACACGTGCGCGGGCTTCACGCAGAGTCGTCGGATCCGATCGACGACAACGCGCCGGACAGCCCCCGCAGCACCTCGGCCGTGCGGTGCACCTCTTCCTCGCCGCCGAGGCCCTCGCACAACTGCCGGGCGAGCTCCGCGAGACAGGAGTCGATCTCCCGCTTCGCGGCCGCGCCCTGCTCGGTGGCGGTGAGCAGCTTCGCCCGCCGGTGCGCCGGATTTTCCAGGTAGATCGCGAGCCCCTGCCGCACCAGCAGGTCCGCTATGCGCTGCACGCTCTGCCGGGTGGTCCCCACCCGGCGCGCCACGGCGGACACGGACAGTGATTCATCCGTCACCGTGCTGAGTATCTGCCAGCGCGCCGCACTGAGCCCCGAGGCGAGCGCGAGCCGGTCCAGGGCCGCGGTGAACCGTCCGTTCAGCCGGAACACCGCCACGGCGGCCCGGCTGAACGCCTCGGCCTCCCCGGACTCCGCCGTTCGCGTCAACGTCGGTCCCCTTCCGTACGTCCCGCGGGTCGCTGCACGATAACAGCGCGTGGTCACGGGGACGAGAGTCGGCCACGACGGCGCGACCCGGCCGGTGGGCGGCTCCCGTCGGGGGTGGTCCGATGGCAGTCCCATGGCCGACATGTCCGTGCCCCAGCTGTACCAATGGCCCAGTGCTGGAGGGCCGGGTTGAGCCAGTGGGCCCCCGGATGCTTATCTGTGGCGTATCCATGTACTTACGGCGCCGCGCAGCGCCGGACGGCAACGAGGCCGGTTCCGGAGCGCGGCGCCTTCGCCGTGCCCGTCCGCCGCCCACCACCCCCGGGCGGCGTCTGGCCGGCGCGCACCACTGCAAGGGGGGCGGCACACCGCCGTGAAGAGGATGTTCGTGGCTCCGGATCCGGGGCGTATGAGACTGCGGAACTCGGCCCGCGCGGTGATCGGCGTCGCCGCCGCCGTCGCGCTCGCCGAAGTGTGCGGTCTCTCCCAGACCGCCTCCATCACCGGGGGGCTGGCGGCCCTCCTCGCCCTCTTCACCGTTCTCGACGCGGACGTCCGCGCCCAGCGCCTCACCACCGCCCTGCTGCCCGTCGCCGGATTCCCCGTCCTGGCCCTCGCCACCGCCCTGCACGGGGTGCCGCTCGCCCGGGACGCCGCCTTCCTCGCCGTGGTGTTCGCCGGGGTGTACGCCCGCCGCTTCGGCCCGCGCGGACACGCCCTCGGGATCTTCGGCTTCATGATGTTCTTCGTCACCCAGTTCCTGCACGCCCGGCCCGGGCAGCTGCCCGAGCTCTTCGCCGCGGTCGGCCTGGCGCTCGTCGCCTCCGGAGCCGTGCGTTTCCTGCTGTGGCCCATCGAGCGGCGCACCCCGCCCCCCGCGGCCCCGCCCGGCCTGCCCGGAACGGGGCTCGCGCGGCCGACCACCCGGCAGGCCTTCCAGGCCACCGCCGCCTGCGCCTTCGCGCTCGGCATCGGCCAGGCGCTCTCCGACGACCGCTGGTACTGGGCCGTCGGCACCGCCTGGTGGATCTTCGTGAACACCGCCTCCCGGGGCGAGACCCTCGTACGGGGCTTCCGCCGCGTCCTCGGCACCGTCGTCGGCATCGCCGCCGGGCTGCTGATCGCCGTACCCCTGCACGGCGCGCCGGCGCCCACCGCCGCACTGGTCGCCGTATGCGTCTTCGGGATCTTCTACACGGCCGCGCCCTCGTACTCCTGGATGATGTTCTTCGTCACCGTCATGGCAGGTCTGCTCTACGGGCTCCTCGGCGTCCTGCACCCCGGACTGCTGCTCCTGCGCTTCCAGGAGACCGCGATCGGCGCACTCGGCGCCGCCCTTGCCGTCGTGATCATCCTCCCGGTCACCACCCACGCGGCCAACGACGCCTGGATCCAGCGCGCCCTGCACTGCGTACGCGCCTGCACCGCGGCCGCACTGGACCGCCTCGCGGGCGACCCGGACGCCGACCCCGCCCCGCACGCCGCCGAACTGGAGCTGCTCCTGGGCCGGGTACGGATGGCGCTCGCGCCCCTCGTGCACCCGCTGAGCCCGCTGCGCGCCCGTAAGGCCCGGGCCCGGCAGGTGCTCGCGCTGCTCGACGACTGCGCCCGGGACGTACGCGGGCTGGTCACGGTCGCCGCCGACCCCCAGGCCTCGCACGACGCCCGGCTGGCCGCCGCCTGCTGGCGCGTGGAGGCGGCCGTGGAGGCCCTGACCGCCCCCGGCGCCACCACGGAGCTCGCCACCGCACCGCACCCCCGGCCGGCCGCCGCGGAACCGGCCCTCGCCCACCTCCACGGCCTGGAGCACACCCTCGTGGCCCTCGCCACGCCGCTGCGCACCGACCCCCGGGCGCCGCTCGTCATCAGCGCCTGAGCAGACCCTCCGCGGACTCCGCCAGCCCCGCCGGCAGCCGGCCGGCGGTGTGCACCACCCCGAGGGCCTGGGTGGCCCGCGTCAGCGCCACGTACAGATCGCTCGGCCGGAACTCGGCCGGCTCCACCACGATCACCGTGTCGAACTCCAGCCCCTTGGCCTGGCGCGGGTCCAGCAGGACCACCTCCCGGGTCAGATCCGGCTCCGCGCCCTCCCGTACCCCCGGCAGTACGGCGGCCAGCGCCGCGTGCCGCGCCCGCGGCGCGATCACCGCGAGCCGCCCCTCGGCGGGCAGCTCCCGCGCCACGGCCTCCCGGGTCGCGGCCGCCAGGTCGCCGGTGGGGTGCGCCCACGGCAGCACGCCGGTGGCCCGGACCGAACGCGGCGGCTCGAAACCGGGATCGCGCGTCCGCAGCACGGCCGCCGCCACCTCCATGATCTCGGCCGGCGTGCGGTAGTTGACCCCCAGCCGGACCAGCTCCCAGCGCTCGCCCACGTACGGCGCGAGGATCCGCTCCCACGAGCCGCACCCCGCCTCGTCGGCCGTCTGCGCCGGATCGCCGACCAGCGTCATGGAGCGGGTCGGGCAGCGCCGCATCAGCAGCCGCCAGGCCATGGCGGACAGCTCCTGCGCCTCGTCCACGATGACGTGCCCGAAGGCCCACGTGCGGTCGGCCGCGGCCCGCTCGGCGGTGCTGCGGTGGTCGGCCTCCTCGTGGCGCTCGGCCATCCGCTCCGCGTCGATGATGTCGTGGGCCGCGAGGAACTCGTTCTCCTCGTCCTCGAACTCGTACGACTGCGAGCCCTCGGAGAGGTCCAGCACCCCCTGCGCGTAGGCGATGCGCCGCTGCCGGTCCCGCTCCTCGGCGGCCCGCCGGGCGCTGTCGTCCTCGCCGAGCAGCTCGGCCGCCTCGTCCAGGAGCGGCACGTCGGCCGGGGTCCACCGCGGCCGGGCCGAGGGCGCGCGCCGGATCAGCGCGGCCTCGTGCGCGGGCAGGTGCGTGGGCTCCGCGAGGAAGTCGGAGATCAGCCGCTGGGGGGTGAGGGAGGGCCACAGCGTGTCGATCGCCGCGTGCACGGCGGCGCTCGTCGCGATCTCCTTGCCGAGCTGGGCGACGTCGTCCGGGCCGAGCAGGTTCGGTCCGCCGTACGGATCGGCGCCCAGCCGGTCGGCGAGCTGCGCGGTGAGCGCGTCGATGATCGGGAAGGCGAAGGAGGGACGCGCCTGGTTGTGCGGCAGGCCGGTGGCCCGGGCGCGGTCCCGTGCCTCGTACGCCATGGTGCGGTCCAGCAGCAGGGTCCCGTACTCCTCGTGGTCGATCTCCAGCGCCGGCTCGGGGACGGTGTCGTACTCCTCGCCGGTGTCCGCCGGGAGGGTCTCCGGCAGACGCTGCCGGTCGGCCACCACCCGGGCCAGGACCTCCGCCATGGCGGCCCGCCCCTTGACCGCGGCGGCCCCGGGGCGGTCGGTCCCGGTGGCGTGCACACCGGGGAAGAGCTCACCCGGGGTGGCCAGCAGTACGCCCGTCTCGCCGAGGGCGGGGAGCACCCCGCCGATGTAGCCGAGGAAGGCCGGGCCCGGTCCGACGATCAGTACCCCGCGCTTGGCGAGCAGCTCCCGGTGCGCGTACAGCAGGTACGCGGCGCGGTGCAGCGCGACGGCGGTCTTGCCGGTGCCGGGACCGCCCTCGACGACCAGCACCCCGCGGTGCGTGGAGCGGATGATCCGGTCCTGCTCGGCCTGGATGGTGCGCACGATGTCGTGCATCCGGCCGGTCCGGGCGGCGTCGAGCGCGGCG
Source organism: Streptomyces spororaveus (assembly GCF_016755875.1). NCBI lineage: Bacteria > Bacillati > Actinomycetota > Actinomycetes > Kitasatosporales > Streptomycetaceae > Streptomyces > Streptomyces spororaveus. The sequence goes on from NZ_BNED01000005.1 coordinate 7,434,258, forward strand.
AGCAGCACGGCGTCCGCGTCGGCGCCCTCGTGCCCGGTGCGCTCCGCGTCGGTCAGGTCGAGGATCTCGTCGTGCAGGGCGGTGACCACGCGCTCCCGGCTGCTGATGTGCCGGCGGCGGCGCAGACCCATCGGGGTGTGACCGGTGGCGAGGTAGAAGGGGCGGGCCACGTCCGCGCGCCAGTCCAGGACCAGCGGGGTGCGGTCGGTGTCGTCGGCCCGGATTCCGAGCCGGCCGATGTGGTGGTCCCGGCCGTCGGAGAACTCCAGACGGCCGAAACAGAGGCCGTTCTCGCCCGCATTCAGCGCGGAAAGCAGACCGGACTGCTCGGCGACCAGGACGTCCCGCTCCAGCCGGGCCTGAAACCCGGTGCCGACATCGCGCAGTGCCCCTTCGACCGCCCGTTCGGCCTGGTCACGCAATCCGTCGAGGCGTCGATAGAGGTCGGTGACGAATTGCTGCTCTTTCCGGAATTCCTCGGTTGACAATTGCACTCCTGCCGCGATACAGTGTCCTCGTAAGCTTCCTCACGGCTCCGTTCTAAGCGAAGTCGTGAACCATTGAATATACGCTCTTCCCTCCCTCGGCAGCCAATTCGGCCGGGGGATTTTTTGCGTACGGTGGATCCCATGACCACCGCACACGGCTCGGCCGACGGAATCGTCTACCGCCTCGCGCGCCCCGGGGACGCGGGTGCCATCGAGGCCCTGGACAGCTCCTTCACCACCGCCACGGTCTTCGAGGTGAGCGACCCGGGCTCCGGCGATGCCGCGGGCTTCGGCTTCCTGCTCCGCGAGGTCCCCGTGGACCCGCCCGTGCACAAGGTGTTCCCGCCGGAGGAGCACGACGAGCAGGTCTTCGGCGGCGGGAAGGACTCGGACGCCGACGCGCGGACCTTCGTGGCCCTCGACGGCGAGCTGCTGTGCGGGTTCGCCGCCGTCGGCTACACCGCCTGGAACCGGCGGCTGACCGTCGAGGACATCGAGGTCGCGCCCGGCCACCGGGGCCGCGGCATCGGCAGCGCACTGATGGACCGCGCGGATCGGTTCGCCCGCGAACGGGGCGCGGAGCACCTGTGGTTGGAGGTCAGCTCGGTCAACGCCCCGGCGGTGCACGCCTATCGGCGCATGGGGTTCACCTTCTGCGGCCTCGACACCGCGCTGTACGGCGGCACCCCCGCGGCCGGCGAGCAGGCGCTCTACATGAGCCGCCCCTGCCGCTGACCGGAATGCGGACAACTCCCGGAACGCGCCGGATCTTACGCCCCCGCGCGCCCTGCCGCAGCCCGATCCGTGAGGATCACCCCAAGGTGTGCTCCGTGGCTGACAACCACCCCACGCTGACCTGCGGCATGTACAACGGGTAATTGTTTACTGCACATTCATCCGACACGTACAGGGTGGATCTGGTCGGACAGGGGGTAACGGCCCGGAATGGAAATTCTTCAACAGCGCTCCACCACCGCTCAGGTGTGGGAAGCGGCCGAGGAGTTCATCCGACTCTTCCACCGGGAAACCGCGGACGCCGGCGATCCGCGCGCCCGCCTCGCCGCCGTGCGGGCCGAGCTCGCCGAGACCGGCACCTATGTGCACACCCCCGAGGAACTCGCCCACGGGGCCCGGGTGGCCTGGCGCAACAGCAACCGCTGCATAGGGCGGCTGTACTGGAACTCGCTGCGGGTCCGCGACCGCCGCGGGGTCACCGACGCCGACGACATCGCCGCCGAGTGCTTCGACCATCTGCGCGAGGCGACCAACCGGGGCCGGGTCAGGCCCACGATCACGGTCTTCGCGCCGGACACCCCGGACCGCCCCGGCCCGCTGATCTGGAGCGAGCAACTGGTCAGATACGCGGGTTACGGCGACCATCCTTCGATAACCGTCGGCGACGCCCGCAACGCCCCGCTCACCGAGGCCCTCCTCCGGCTCGGCTGGTCCGGCGGCCCCGGCACCCCCTTCGACCTCCTGCCGCTGGTGGTCCAGGGTGTGGACGACAAGCCCCGCTGGTTCGACACCCCCGCGGACGCCGTCCTGGAGGTGCCGATCGACCATCCCGACGGCGGCGGCTGGCCGGAATGGGGGCTGCGCTGGCACGCCGTACCCGCCATCTCCAACATGTGCCTGGAGGTCGGCGGCATCCACTACCCGGCCGCGCCGTTCAACGGCTGGTACATGGGTACCGAGATAGGCGCCCGCAACCTCGCCGACACCGACCGCTACAACCTCCTCCCGGCCGTCGCCCGCCGCCTCGGGCTCGACACCTCCAGCGACCGGTCCCTCTGGAAGGACCGCGCACTCGTCGAACTGAACCGGGCCGTCCTGCACTCCTTCGACCGCGCCGGGGTCACCATCGCCGACCACCACTCCGAGTCCCGGCGGTTCCTGTCCCACATGGAACGCGAGGAGCGCAAAGGGCGCGAGGTGGGTGCCGACTGGTCCTGGATCGTGCCGCCGATCTCCGGCTCCGCGACCCCGGTCTTCCATCGCACCTACGAGGACCGCAGCAGCAGTACCGCCTACGTCCACCACCCGGGCGCGCAGGAGCGGGCCCAAGGGCGGGATTTGGTCTAGACCTTCTGTTACCGTCGGCTCGGGACGGATCCGGCAGCGGTGAGAGGGGTCAGACGTGGGCGGTGCGGACATCAGGGACCGGAGCGGTGAACCCCGGGCCTACATCGGCTCGTTCACCTCGGCGGGCGGCCGCGGGATCACCACGGCGGCCGTGGATCCGAAGACCGGGGCGCTGACCCCGCTCGCCGTCACCGCCGCCGAGGACCCCTCATACCTCGCGCTCGCCCGGTCCACCGGTGTGCTCTACGCGGTGAACGAGACCGAGCCGGGCACGGTCACCGCCTTCCGGCGCACCGTGACGGGCCTCGCCCCCCTCGGCGCGGCCGTCCGCGTCGGAGGCTCCGGACCCACCCACCTCAGCGTGGCCGGGCGCAGGCTGCTCACCGCCAACTACACCTCCGGCAGCGTCGGCAGCCTCCCGCTCGCCCCCGACGGCCGCCCGGGCGGGCCCTCCCGTGTCCTGCCGCACCAGGGCTCCGGCCCCGACACCGGCCGTCAGGAAGGCCCGCACGCCCATCAGGTGCTGCCCGACCCGACCGGCCGCTGGGTGCTGAGCGTGGACCTCGGCACCGACTCGGTACGGGTCTGCGCGCTCGACCCGGCGACCGGGGCGCCGCGGGTGCACACCGAGACCCCGCTGCGCGCCGGGACCGGCCCCCGCCACCTCGTCTTCCACCCCGGGGGCGCGGTGGCGTACGTACTGCACGAGCTGGAGCCGCAGGTGACCGTCTGCCGCTGGAACGCGGCGTCCGGGCGACTGGAACCGGTCGGTGAGGTTCCAGTGGCCTCCAGGGGCACCTCAGGGGCCGTCAGGGCCTACCCCTCGGCGATCGTGGCATCGCCCGACGGCCGCTTCGTCTGGGCCGCCGTCCGCGGAGCCGACGTGATCGTCACCCTCTCCCTCGCCGACGGGCCCGCAAAGCCGCAGCTCACCGGCGCCGTGGACTGCGGGGGTGCCTGGCCGCGCGATCTCACCGTCGCCCCCTCGGGGAACCGGCTCTACGCCGCCAACGAGCGCTCGGGGGACGTCACCTGGTTCGACGTGGACCCGCTGGCCGGGCAGCCGCACCGGGCCGGCTCCCTGGCCGTGCCCGCGGCCACCTGCGTGGTCCTCGGCTGACGCGGCCGCGCGGGGCACGGGGAAGGGCCCCCGTCGGCCACGGGAGACCGTGGCCGGCGGGGGCCCTTCGCGTCGTGCCGGTGCGGACGGGTCAGTGTGCGGCGGCGTCCTGGGCGATCCCCAGCGCCGCGGCGTACTGCGCCACGGCCAGCTTGCCGAGCGCGCCGTAGGCGCCGAGCACCTCGGCGGTGGCGCAGTCGGCCTCCTTGCAGGCGGTGTCGAGCAGCCCGTCGGCGGCCTCCGGTCCGATCAGGTACGGGGCGAGCGCGAGCAGCGTGGAACCCTCGCGGCGCAGCTGCTCGGCGACCGACGCCACCGAGCCCTCCTGGTCGAGCGCGGCGGCCTTGACGGGCACGGCGAGCCGGGCGGCCAGCAGCATGCCGGTGATCCCGGCGGCCTGTACGGCCTCCTCGCCACCCGTGGTGGCCAGGACGATGCCGTCGGCGGCGGTGGTCACGGTGAAGAGCCGGGCGCGGTCGGCGCGGGCCAGGCCCGCCTCGGACAGCCGCACGTGCAGGCCCTCGGCCAGCAGCGGGTGCGGGCCGAGCACGTCGGCCAGTTCGGCGGCGGCCGAGGAGTCCATCAGCGCCTGGCGGATCCGGCGGAGCAGATCGCTGTCGGGGCCGGCCAGCAGCGGTACGACCACGGCGTCCGGGCCGGTCGGCGCGGGCACCTCGTGGCCGGCGGCGCGGGCGAACTCCGCGCGCGCGACGCGCTCGGTCGCGACGGCGGTCAGCACGCCGGACAGGGACGGGAACTCGGTGGCGTCGTCACCTTCGAGGAAGCCGATCCGGGCGTCGAGGCCCGGCAGCTCGGAGCGGCCGATGCTGATGATCTCTTCCGCGAGCCCTCGCGAGGCGGCCGAGGGGGCACCGGGCACGGCGAGCACCAGCGCGGGCGCGCCCTCGGGCGCCACCGCGGGCTCGGGCCGGCGGTGCCGTCCGGTCTGGCGGGGTCGCGGCATTCGTACGGGCAGGCCATTTGCGGGCCCAGTGGGGGAGCTCATGGCGCCGCATGCTACTGGCTTATCGGAACAAGGTGTTCGGGCAGGGCCTTCCCGCGAGGCATCTGTCCGTATTTATCCGGTGAATATCAGATACGTTCAACTGACGGACGGCAAGCGCCAGTCCACAGGCTGTGAACCCTGGCCCACCAGCAGTTCGTTCGTCCGGCTGAACGGCCGGGAGCCGAAGAACCCGTAGTCGGCGGACTTGGGGGAGGGGTGCGAGGACTCCACGACGGGCAGTTCGCCGAGCAGCGGCCGCAGGTTGCGGGCCGCCCGGCCCCACAGGATGGAGACCAGCGGTTTGCCGCGCGCGGCCAGGGCCCGGATGGCCTGGTCGGTGACGGCCTCCCAGCCCTTGCCCTGGTGCGCGTTGGAGCGCCGGGGCGCGGTCGTGAGCGACCTGTTGAGCAGCAGGACGCCCTGCCGGGTCCACGGGGTGAGGTCGCCGTTCGCCGGGCGGCCGGTGCCGATGTCCCGGTGCATCTCCAGGAAGATGTTGTCGAGGCTCGGCGGTACCGGCCGCACGTCGGGGGCGACCGAGAAGGACAGGCCCACCGCGTGCCCGGGTGTGGGATAGGGGTCCTGCCCGACGATCAGTACCTTGACCTCGTCGAAAGGCTGTTGGAAGGCGCGCAGCACATGGGCCCCGGCCGGTACGTAGGTCCGCCCCGCGGCGATCTCGGCGCGCAGGAAGTCGCCCATGGCGGCGATCTGCCCCGCCACCGGCTCCAGAGCACGGGCCCAGCCCGGCTCGACGATCTCGTTCAACGGTCGTGCTGCCACGGTGGATCACTCTACTGGCCGAACGTGGCCGCCCGCACACACAGGACGTCGGGCAGGTGCTCGGCGAGCAGGTGCCAGCTCTCGCCGTCGTCGTGGCTGGCGTACACCTCGCCGTTGCGGTTGCCGAAGTAGATGCCCGCCGGGTCCGCGTCGTCCGTGCACAGCGCGTCGCGGAGCACCGTGCCGTAGTGGTCCCCGGCCGGGAGCCCGCGGGTCAGCGGCTCCCAGGTGGCGCCCGCGTCCCGGGTGCGGAAGACCCGGCACCGGTGCTCGGCCGGGACCCGGTCGGAGTCGGCGTTGAGCGGGAAGACGTAGGCGGTGTCCGGCCGGTGGGGATGGGCCGCGACCGCGAAGCCGAAGTCGGAGGGCAGGCCGCCGCCGATGTCGGTCCACCGGCCGCCCGCGTCGTCGCTGCGGTAGACGCCCCAGTGGTTCTGGAGGTAGAGCCGGTCCGTGTCCCCGGCGTCCTGGGCGATCTTGTGCACGCACTGGCCGAACTCCGGGTTCGGATCCGGCAGGAACACCGCCGAGACCCCCTGGTTGGACGGCTCCCAGCTGGCCCCGCCGTCCCTGGTCCGGAACACTCCGGCGGTGGAGACGGCCACGGTCACCGCGTCCGGGTCGCGGGGGTCGGTGATCACCGTGTGCAGGCCCTCGCCGCCGCCGCCCGGCACCCACTTCCCGCGGCTCGGGTGCTCCCACAGCGGGCGGACCAGCTCGAAGGAGTCGCCCCGGTCGGTCGAGCGGAACAACGCGGCCGGTTCCGTCCCCGCGTACACCACGCCGGGGGCCTCGGGGCCGGCCGGCTGCAGCTGCCAGACCCGCTCCAGGGAGGCCCCGGTGTCCTGGGGGAACTTCACCGCGGGCGCGGCGGGTTCCCGCCAGGTCGCCCCGAGGTCGTCGGAGCTGAAGACGGACGGCCCCCAGTGCGCGCTGTCCCCGCCGGCCAGCAGCCGGGGCACCGGCCCCCGCCGGTCCACGGCGACCGCGTAGACGGCCTGCGCGTTGAAATGGGGTCCTTCGAAGACCCAGGGCTCCTCGCCCCGGCGTCGTCCGACGAAGAGTCCTTTGCGGGTCCCCACGAGCAGCACTGCGTCGGTCATGGCCGGTACCTCCGGGCCTCGTCGCCCTCGGCGGGCGTTCCTTGAGGAGTATGTTTTCGGCCAGTCTGCACCTGTCCGGTGACAGTGACCCGGTGGACGGCGCAGAGCTACGGATGAGCAGATCAATACCGATCATTTACCGGCCTGAAATGATTGCTGCTTGCATGTAGGTGTCCACAATGGATTGACTTCAGGTCACTGCCGCCGCACGCGAGAGGACGTATGTGGCCACCGAGCACCTGTCCCCGCTCGACCTCGCCTTCTGGCGGATCGAATCCGCCGACCACCCCATGCACCTCGGCGCCCTCGCCGTCTTCCGCGCCACCGGCCCCGGCGCCGCGGAGCGGGCCGCCCACCTGCTCACCGCGCGCTGCGCGGCCGTGCCCCGCCTGCGCCGCCGGATCCGCGACGTGCTGCTGCCCGTCGGTGCGGCCGCCTGGTCGCCGGACCCCGGCTTCGACCCGGCCCGGCACGTGTTCCTCGTCCGTACCGGCGAGGCCGTCCCGCACGCGGCCGCCGGACCGCTGATGGCCCGGCCGCTGGACCGGGCGCTGCCTCCGTGGGAGGCGCACGTACTGGCCGGACCCGATCCGGACTCCTTCGCGGTGCTCTTCAAGTTCCACCACGCCCTCGCCGACGGCCTGGGCGCGCTGGCCCTCGCGGCCACCCTGTTCGACGAAGGCACGGCCCCGCGGCCGCCCGTGCGCCCGGTCCCCGAGCAGCGGGGCGGCTCCGTGCTGCGCCGGCTCCCCGGGATCCTGGCGGCCCGGGTCCAGGACGTCGGCCAGGCCCTGGAGATCGGCGCCGCCGTGGCCCGGGCCGGACTGCCGCTCGGGGTGCCCACGGCCCTCACCGCGGACTCCACCGGCTCGGGCGCCCGGGCGGTCGCCGGCCTCGCGCTGGACCTGGACGAGGTCAACCTCGTCCGCAAGGGCGCCGGCGGCACCGTCAACGACGTGCTGATCGCCCTGGTCGCGGGCGCGCTGCGGCGCTGGCTGGCGGAGCGGGGCGATCCCGAGCCCTGGGGCGCGGGCCCGCGCGCGCTGGTCCCGGTCTCCCGCCGTCGCGGGGTCGCGGGCTCGGGAGGCGCCGGAAACCGGCTTTCCGGATATCTGCTCCGGCTGCCGCTCGCCGAAGCCGATCCGCTGCGCCGCCTGGACAGCGTGCGCGCCGCCATGGACCGCAACAAGGACGCCGGACCCGCCCGCGGTGCCGGGGCCGTGGCCCTGCTCGCCGACCACGTCCACCCGCTCGGCCACCGGCTCGGCGGCCCGCTCGTGGCCCAGGCCGCCCGGCTGCTCTTCGACATCCTCGTCACCAGCGTGCCGCTGCCGAGCTTCACCTTCACCCTCGGCGGCAGCCCGGTCCGCGAGGTCTATCCGCTCGCCCCGCTGGCCCGGGGGCAGTCGCTGGCCGTCGCGGTCTCCACGTACAAGGGGACGGTCCACTACGGGCTGGTCGCCGACGCGGCGGCCGTCCCGGATCTGGCGGCCCTGGCCGGGGCGCTGCGCGCGGAACTCGACGAGCTTGTACGAGAGGTCTCGTAGTACGAGGAAACTCGTAGTACGGTGTCTCTCGTACTTAGTCGATCCCCGGCATGCCCGGTCGTATCTGGAGAGCCTGATGAGTGCTGCACCCGCCGCCTTCGCCGCCCTGTTCGCGCCCTACACGCTCCGCTCCGTCACCATCCCGAACCGGGTGTGGATGGCCCCGATGTGCCAGTACAGCGCCGAGGCCTTCGGTCCGAACGCGGGCGTGGCCGGCGACTGGCACTTCGCGCACTACACCGCCCGCGCCACCGGCGGTACCGGACTGATCCTCCAGGAAGCCACCGCCGTCTCCCCGGAAGGCCGGATCTCCCCCTACGACCTCGGCATCTGGAACGACACCCAGGTCGAGGCACTGCGCCGGATCACCTCCTTCGTCAAGGCCCAGGGCGCCGTCCCCGGCATCCAGATCGCCCACGCGGGCCGCAAGGCCTCCACCGACCGCACCTGGAAGGGCGGGCGCCCGGTCGGGCCCGAGGCGCACGGCTGGCAGCCGGTCGCCCCGAGCCCCCTGCCGTTCTCCGAGGACCACCCGGTGCCGCACGAGCTGACGGTCGGGGAGATCCGGGAGATCACCCGCCAGTTCGCCGCCGCCGCCGAGCGCTCGCTCGCCGCGGGCTACGAGGTCGTGGAGATCCACGGAGCCCACGGCTACCTCATCGGCGAGTTCCTCTCCCCGCACAGCAACAGGCGCACCGACGAGTACGGCGGCTCCTTCGGGAACCGCGCCCGCTTCGCCCTCGAAGTCGTCGACGCCGTACGGGCGGTGTGGCCCGAGGAGCTCCCGCTGTTCTTCCGCATCTCCGCCACCGACTGGCTGGAGGAGGAGGGCTGGACCGGCGACGAGACGGTCCGCCTGGCCGGGCTGCTGCTGGAACACGGCGTGGACCTGCTCGACGTCTCGACCGGCGGCCTGGCCCCGCACGCGAAGATCCCCGTCGGCCCCGGCTTCCAGGTGCCCTTCGCGGCCCGGGTCAAGGCCGAGACCGCCCTGCCCGTGGCCGCCGTCGGCCTGATCACCGAACCGGAGCAGGCCGAGAAGATCCTCGCCAACGGGGAGGCCGACGCCGTCCTGCTGGGCCGGGAACTGCTGCGCGACCCGTACTGGGCCCGCCGCGCGGCCGCCGAGCTGGGCGCGGAGATCCGTACGCCCGAGCAGTACCACCGCTCCTGGTGACGCGGGTACGGCTCCGGGGTGCGGGCGCCGGAGCCGTACCACCGCTTTCCGGGACCCGCCCGCCTTCTTCGACGGCTCTCGTACGATGGGGCCCACAGCGTCCGGAGCGGACCGACCGAGTGAGTGGAGCAGGGACATGACGGAACGGGACGCCTCCCGCACCCTCACCCACCCCGAGGCGCGCGAGATCCGCCTGGAGGGCGTGCTGCACGCGCTCTCCGACCCGGTCCGGCTGTCCATCGTCCTGGACCTGGCCGCCTCGGCCGAGGACCTGGCCTGCTCGTACTTCGACCTGCCGGTCACCAAGTCCACGACCACCCACCACTTCCGCGTCCTGCGCGAGAGCGGCGTCGTGCGCCAGGCCTACCGCGGCACCACCAAGCTCAACGCCCTGCGCCGGGAAGAACTGGAGACCCTCTTCCCCGGCCTCCTCGACAGCGTCCTCGCGGCGGCCGCGGCCGAGGCGTCCCGGCTCGCGCCCTGAGCCGCGGCGCGTGAGAGGGTGCGGCATGCCCCATCTGCGGTTCTTCTTCGAAGCCGGCGTCCCGCACACCCCGCTGTGGCCGGGCCCCCGGACGCCCCGGACCTGGACAGTCCGTACGGCTCCCCCTGCGAGCTGGAGCGGCTGCCGATCAGTGCGCAGACCCGGACCGAACTGGCGGGACTGTGCGCGTGGTACCAGTCGTCGATCGACTGGGAGTACCCGCCGGACCCGTCACCGTGGCCGGCGGAAGAGTGGCGGCTGTTCCGCCGGCGGGCGGAGACCGCCTACACCGCCCTGTGCCGTGAGCTGGGCGACGGCTGGCAGGTCGAGATGACCCACAAGGTCTGGACCGGCTGAGGAGTCCGGAACGGGCGCGACACCTGCCATGGACATGGCCTGACGGCCGCCCCCGGGCCGGGGTCGTGAGGGGCGGGTCAGGCGACCTCACCGGCGGTCACGGGCGGCGTGGCCGTGTTCTCGGCGGTCACCGTCACGCCTTCGGCGATGTTCTCCTCCGTCAGTACCAGTGGGCCGAACACCGGGTTGATGGGCAGGTCGTAGCCGGGCGGGGCCTGGGTCTCCAGCCAGTAGTAGACGCCGGTCGGCAGGGTGCGGGTGCACGTGCCGTCGGCCGGGGTGGTGCAGGTGCCGCCGATGGAGGTGTCCGGGTCGCTGCCGGTGGTCTGGAGGCCCGGGATGCCGTTGGTCTCCTCCCAGAGCTGGAAGACGGCGCCGCCCAGGGGGTTTCCGGTCAGCCCGTCCTCCTTGATCACCGTGACGTCACCGAGGGGCACACCGGGGCCCTCGCAGTGGTCCGGGCACCGGTCGGCACTCCCGGCAGCCCGGATTGCGCCGCCCGGCTGGTTCCGGACGGCCGCGTCCGCCCCGGCCGCCGCCCCGGCGTACGAGGGGGTCGCAATCAGCGACGCCGTCGTCACCACCCCCAGGACCCAGGGCCGCCACCCGCTCCATGACCGGCGGAATCCGTTCGATGCCATGACACTCCATCCGCAAACTGCTCCGGGCCGTCGTTCCAGCGACATGATCGGCCCGCGTGCGCGGGGCCGGGACGGCGACACTCCCGCCCGAGGGCGTTCCGGCGGGAGGACCACCCGGAAGCACTTCCGCGGGAACCGGCCTACGCCCGGCCCGCGCGCGCCGCGCCCAGCAGGCCCTGCCAGTCCGGGATCTTGACGGAGCGTCGGCCCAGGGAGCGTCCCAGATCGGTTTCGGCCGCCTCGATGGCGAGCCACCCCGGCCACCGGACCGGGCGCAGACCCGCCGCCCGCAGGGCGTCCAGCGGGTCGCCCGGGAGGTCGCGCCGGGCCAGCGCCCCCGCGTCCTGGAGCAGGGAGGACACGGTCTCCTTCGCGCACGGCCGGTTCGTGCCGATCACCCCGGTCGGGCCGCGCTTGATCCAGCCCGCCACGTACTCGCCGACCGAGGCCCGGCCCGCGCGCAGCACCCGGCCCGCCGCGTGCGGGACCGTGCCCTTCGCGGGGTCGAAGGGCAGCCCGGTGAGCGGAACGCCCTTGTACCCCACCGAGCGCAGCACCAGCTGCGCCCCGATGTCCTCGTGCACGCCCGTCCCGGTCACCCCGCCCCGGCCGTCCGGGGCGGTGCGCTCGAAGCGCATCCCGGTGACCCGGCCGTCCGGCCCGCCCAGGATCTCCACCGGCCGCAGGTAGAACCGCAGGGCGATCCGGCGCGGCCCGGCGTCCGCGCCCGGTGCCGCTGCGGCCCAGCCGCGCAGCACCTCCAGGTTCCGCCGCGCCACCGCCGGCAGGGCGGCCGCCGCCGCGGGGTCCCCGTACACGGGGTCGAGTGCCAGTTCGGCGGGATCGGCCCAGGTGTCCACGCCCGGCAGCGTGCCCAGCTCGCGCAGTTCCTTGGTGGTGAACCGGCCCTGCGAGGGACCCCGCCGGGCCACCATCGACACCTGGCGCACCCCGCTCTCCGCGAGCGCGCCGAGGGCCGGCTGCGGCATGTCCGTCGGCTCCAGTTCGGCCGTGCCGCGGGCGAGGATCCGGGTCACGTCCACCGCGACGTTGCCGGCCCCGACCACCACCGCCGTGTCCACGCCGGGCAGGTCGAAGGCCTCGGCGGCGGCGTCCGGGTGCCCGCTGTACCAGGACACGAAGGCCGTGGCGGAGTGCACCCCGGTCAGCTCCTCGCCCGGGATCCCCAGCATCCGGTCCCGGGCGGCGCCCACGCAGTACACCACCGCGTGGTACAGCTCCAGCAGCCGGCCGGTGGGCAGTGCCTCGCCGCCGACCTCGACGTTGCCGAGGAAGCGGATCCGCTCGTCCTCCAGCACGGTGCGCAGGCTGCCCTGGAGCGACTTGATCTTCTCGTGGTCCGGGGCGACCCCGTACCGGACGAGTCCGTAGGGCGCGGGGAGCCGGTCCAGCACGTCCACCCGCACCCCGGGCACCTCGCGCTGCTGCACGAGCGCCTGGGCCGCGTAGACCCCGCTGGGGCCCGATCCGACGACGGCGACACGAAGCACGGCGGAGCTCCTCCCGCAGGTGGTCCCAGCATGACACCGGCCCCCCGCGGAGTCAGCCCATCGCGCGCATCCGGTGGATCTCGGCGCTCTGCGTGGCCACGACCTCGGTGGCCATCTCCTCGACCGCCACGTTGTTCCCGCCCGCCAGCGCCTCGCCGGCCATCGTCACGGCGCCCTCGTGATGGGCGGTCATCAGCTTCAGGAAGAGCCGGTCGAACGCGGCCCCCCGGGCCGCGGCCAGGTCCGCCAGCTGCTGTTCGGTCGCCATGCCCGGCATCGCGCCGTGGTCGTGGCCCTGCCCGTGCCCGCCGGAGCCCGCGGCTGGGGCCGGATGGAGGGCCAACCACTTCTCCATCGCGCCGATTTCGGGTTTCTGGGCCGCCGTGATCCGCTCCGCCAGCCGCTTGACCCCGTCCGCCGCGGCCCGCTCGGGGGCCAGTGCGCTCATCGTCAGCGCCTGCCGGTGGTGTTCGACCATGCGCGACACGTAGGCGTGGTCGGCGGCGTTCGGGCTGTCGTCCGGTTTCGCCTTCGCGGCCTCTTCGGGGGTGAGGTGACGGGCCTTCTCGCCCGGCCTGCCCGGCGCGACGACCGTGGTCCGTCCGTCGTCGGCCCGGTCCGGTCCGCCGTCCCCCTGGCAGCCGGAGAGCGTCAGCAGGAGGCCGGCGGCCGCCGCCAGCACGGCGGCGAACCGGACGGGCGGCGCCAGTAAGGCCCAGCGGATACCCCTGAGGTCTTTTGCCATGTCCATGAAGGGAAGATACTTCCGGGGTCCTGGTTCCGCTCCCTCGCGGGCGGAACCGATCGGGCTCTCAAGGGAGGGCACAGTGACCTCGCTACACACCAGGCGGGTGCGGAACAGGAAGCTCGGGGTGGCCGTCGCCGCGGCCGGGCTCCTCACCACGCTCCTGGCCGCCGGACCGGCGGCCGCCACCCCCGACCCGGGGGACTTATCACCCGGCAGTGCAAACCGGCAGGGCGCGAGCCCCGCCGAAGGCCGTGAACTCGCCCCGGGCGACATTCCCGGCCAGGACGAGATCGTGCACAGCGCCAACATCAAGCCGCTGGCCAACATCCCCAGCAGCGACCCCACGGGGATCAACACCGACCTGGCCTTCCAGGGCCGGTACGCCTACGCGGGCAGCTACAGCGGCTTCACCATCTACGACATCGCGAATCCGAAGGCACCGAAGACCGTCACCCAGGTGCTCTGCCCGGGCGGCCAGAACGACGTCTCCGTCCACGGCGACCTGCTCTTCCTCTCCACCGACTCCTCGCGCAGCGACGACTCCTGCAACAGCGTCTCGCAGCCCGCCACGGAGAAGTCCTCGTGGGAGGGCATCAAGATCTTCGACATCAAGGACAAGAAGAACCCCAAGTACATCAAGTCCGTGGAGACCGCCTGCGGTTCGCACACCCACACCCTGGTGCCGGGCGACCGCGACATCTACCTCTACGTCGCCTCGTACTCCCCGAACGAGGCCTTCCCCGACTGCAAGCCGCCGCACGACGGCATCTCGGTCGTGAAGGTCCCGAAGAAGGCGCCGACGAAGGCCGCGGTCGTCGCCTTCCCGGTCCTCTTCCCCGACGGCGGCAACCCGGGCGGGCCCACCAACCCCGGAGTCTCCAAGACCACCGGCTGCCACGACATCACCGTGCTGCCGTCCAAGAACCTGGCCGCCGGCGCCTGCATGGGTGACGGCATCCTCTTCGACATCAGCAGGCCCGAGCAGCCGCGGGTCATCGACCGCGTCCAGGACAACGTGAACTTCGCGTTCTGGCACTCGGCCACCTTCAACGAGCGTGCGAACAAGGTGGTGTTCACCGACGAACTCGGCGGCGGTGTCGGCGCCACCTGCAACGAGGCCACCGGTCCGAACCGGGGCGCCGACGGCATCTACGACATCACCGGCCGCGGCGACCAGCGCAAACTCGTCTTCCGCGGCTACTTCAAGATCCCCCGGCACCAGGCCGACACCGAGAACTGCGTGGCCCACAACGGCTCGCTGGTCCCGGTCGGCGGCGGTCGCGACATCATGGTGCAGGCCTGGTACCAGGGTGGCGTCTCCGTATGGGAGTTCACCGACTCCGCCCGGCCCAAGGAGATCGCGTACTTCGAGCGCGGACCGCTGACGACGGACCAGCTCGGACTCGGCGGGTCCTGGTCGGCGTACTACTACAACGGGCACATCTACTCGAACGACATCGCCAAGGGCCTCGACGTGCTGCGGCTCGACGACTGGCGCACCGAGAGCGCCAAGTGGGTGTGGATGGACCGGCTCAACGTGCAGAGCCAGCCCGAGTACCACTGACCTGTGCCCCTATGGCCGATGACCTGTGACCTGCTGAGCTCAGGGGTGCGAGGAGGGTGAGGGCGACGTTCCGCCGGGCGGCCCGCCGTCCGGCGGAACTCCGAGCTCCCAGTCCAGCCCGTAGCGCTGGAACAGCTCGGCCCGCAGCCGACGCGCCGGCATCGGGGCGCCGGGCAGCAGGATCGCCACGACCGCGCCCATCAACAGGGCCCGCAGCAGCGGGTAGTCCGCGTCCGGGTCCGCCGAGCCGTACCGGACGACGGTGTCCCGCAGCAGCTCCGCCAGCCGCTGCTGCTCGGGGCACTGCACGAAGCCCTCGGCCGTGAGGATGCCCGCCATGTGCGTGCGCATGAGCAGCGGTTCGTCCCGGGCGAGCCCCAGGACCGCGTCGACGGCACGCGCGAGCCGCTCGCGCCCGCACTCGCTGCGGGGCTCCCGCTCCAGCGCGGCGTACAGGGTGAGGTGCATCAGCCGGTGCACCGCGGACTGCAGCAACTGCCGTTTGCCCGGGAAGTAGTACGAGACCAGGCCGCGTGCCGCCCCCGCCCGGTCGGCGATGTCGCCGAGCGTCGTGGCCTCGTAGCCGTGTTCGGCCACGAGTTCGACCGTGGACTGCAGCAGCCGCTCCCGGGAACGTCTGCGCAATTCTTCATTGACCGATGCGCTGCGCGGGGACATGCTTACTCCTGCGTTGACTGGCTCCCGGCCAATATACTCAGCGCACGGGGTCGCCTGCTCTGGGTGACACGGGGGATCATCCAGGGCAGGCACGCCGTACCCTCACCGCTCCACCGGGTCGCAGCCGCGTTCGCGGACGGCCACGGACGTCGCGAGAGCCACCAGGGCCACGCCCAGGAGCCAGCCCGCCAGGACGTCCGACGGCCAGTGCACCCCGAGGTACACGCGGGTGAAGCCGACCCCGAGCACCGAGACCACCGCCACCACCCACGCGGCGACCGCCCAGGCGACCGGCCACCCGCCCGGGCCCGGCCGGGGGAGCAGCCACAGGAGCAGTCCGCACACCACCGTCGCCGTCATGGCGTGGCCGGACGGATAGGCCGCGTACTGCGCCGAGTCCACCGGGTCCGACCACACCGGACGCTCCCGCCCCACGAGCACTTTCAGCCCCTGCTGCAGCACCGACGCCGCCAGCGTCACCACCGCCACCCGCAGCGCGCGCCCCCGGTGGCCCCGCCACCACAGCAGCGCACAGGCGGCCACCGCCAGCGCCCGCATGGTCCAGGGGTCCCACACCCAGTCGCTGAGCACCCGCATCAGGTGCGTGACCCCGGGGTGGGTGACGGCGTGGGCGTGCAGATCCCCGCTGACCCGCTCGTCGTAGGCGATCAGGGGCCGCCATCGCGCGACCACCAGCGCCGTCAGGACCGCTCCGAGCAGGGCACAGCCGATGCCCGTCCACCGCAAGTGATCGTTCCGCATGCTGCGATCCTCGCACCACCCGCCGTCGGACAGCGGTGGGCAGCGCCGGGGGAGCGCACGCTACGCCAGGGCGCTCAGCCCCGGTACGAAGGCCACCACCAGCGGGATCGCCGGGACCAGCGTGGCCAGCGCCGTCAGCCGCAGCCGGCGGCCGGGGGAGAGCCGCGGCGCCGCCGACAGCAGCCTGCGCACGCGCTGCGGGACGTGCGCGTGCTCGGGCGAGGAGGTCCCGAACACCCCCCGGTCCTCGTTGAGTCCGACCAGCGCCAGCGCGATCGTCAGCCGCCCGTACCGCCGGGAGGCCGTGTCGTCGGCGGCCATCTCCACCAGCCGGTGCATCTCCGCCTCGAACGCCGCGAAGACCGGTACCTGCGGGAAGCCCCGGGCCAGCGCCCGCGAACAGTGCAGCAGCCAGTCGTGCCGGGCCGCCGCGTGCCCCTGCTCGTGCGCGAGCACGGCGTCCAGCTGGCTGCCCTTCAGCCGGCCCAGCGCCGCCGTCGTGACCACCAGCTGCGGCGCCGCTCCCGGCAGCCACCAGGCATCCGGCCGGGGACCCTCCAGTACGACCAGCCGCGCGCCCGTCGGGTCCTCCCCGGGCAGCAGCGGGGCCCGTACCAGCAGTTCGCTGCCCTGCGCGCGCCGCCGGGCGCGCGCCCGCAGCACCTCACCGGTCAGCATCGCCCCGGTCCACAGCCCGCCGCCCGCCAGCGCGAGCGCGGTGACGACGGCCCAGGGTCCGCCGGCCGCACCGAGGGCGTAGGCGTCGACCACCCCGTGCGGGGCGGAGGCGAACAGCCGGCCCCGGACCGCCAGCCAGGCGGCCGCCGCGCTCAGCAGCATCGACAGCCCGAAGCACAGGAGCACGGCGCCGACCACGCACTGCCACACCCACAGGGCGACGACCGGCTCACGCTCGGGCCATCGGGCCCGGGCCAGCAGACGGGGGGCGAGCACCGCGGTCAGGGCGCCGAGCAACAGGAGAACGGCGGGGACCATCATGGCCGCCAGCCTATGAGCGAGGGACTACCTGCGGGTACGCCCTCGGGCCATTGGTGACGCAGGACACGTCCGTCGGCGCCGTCACATCGTGAGCAGCATGGCCAACATCCCCATTCCCATGGCGAGTCGGCAGGCGCGGATGAGCTCGGCGGGTCCGTCGCGGCCGGCGGCCGGCCGCCGGGAGACGGTGCCGCCCGCGGTGATCAGCCGGGTTCCGCCGAGCATCACGTACCCCGCGTAGTAGAGGAGCAGGGCACCCGTCAGCAGGGGCGGCCCCGCCGCCGGGGAGTGCTCCTGCCCGTGCCCCGGCCCGGACCCGGCCATCAGGGCCATGTAGACCATCGTCAGCGAGCCCACCAGGTGGTGCGCATGGTGCGATCCGCCCCGCAGCAGCCACAGGGCGTGAAGGGCCGCGCCGCAGAAGACCACCCCCAGCACCGGCGCCCGCCACCCGTCGTCGCCCCCGCCGAGGGGCACGGCCATCAGCGCCATCCCGAAACCCATCACCGCCTCCCCGGCGGCGCCGCCCGAACCCCGCGCCCGCCGCAGGCAGTACGCGCCGCTCACCGCGCACAGCAGCACCAGCAGCCAGGAGGAGACGGGGGTGGCGAGCGAAGTGGCGGAACCGTGCACGGCGGAACCTCCCGGTTCGTCGGCGTCACGGTGAGAGATGCCCCTCTCACCGCACCCTCACGCGGCTCCGGGTTAGGCTCTGCGTGCCTTCCCGGCATGTCATATGCCGCCGCACTGAACGGAGCGCCCGATGACGACCGCCCAGCCCGAAGCCCTGAGTTTCCGAAGCGCCGTCGAGGCGGACGTGCCGGAACTGGTGGAGCTCGTCGAGTCCGCCTACCGCGGGGACGCGAGCAGGGCCGGCTGGACCACCGAGGCCGACTACCTGGACGGCCAGCGCACCGACCCGGACGGGGTCCGTGCCGTCATCGCCGCCCCCGACGGGGTCCTGCTCGTCGTCGAGCGCGCGGGTGAACTCGTCGCCTGCTGCCAGCTCGAACACCGCGACGACCACGTCTACTTCGGGATGTTCGCCGTCCGCCCCGGTCTCCAGGGCGCGGGCCTCGGCAAGGAGATCCTGGCCGAGGCCGAGCGCCGCGCCCGCGAGACCTGGGGCGCCAAGGAGATGCGGATGACGGTGGTGCACGTCCGGGAGGAGCTCATCGCCTACTACGAGCGCCGCGGCTACCGGCGCACCGGCGAGATGAGCCCGTTCCCCTACGGCGACGAGCGCTTCGGTGTCCCGCTCCGTGACGACCTGGCCTTCGAGCTGCTGGTCAAGTCGCTCTGAGCGATGGCGGGAGCGGTGGCCTGGGCACGGGCCGGGGCCGGGGGCGCTGCGGAGCCGCCGCCGCCCACGCCGTCAGGCGGTGAACCGGCCGGTGCTGCGGATCTCCGGGAAGTCCGTGGCCGCGCCGTCCAGTCCCAGCGCCCGCGCGAGCCGCAACAGGTCCAGGGTGTCGACCGCCCGGCCCGTCACGCGCAGGCCCGCCGCGTGCGCCGACTCCACCGTCTCCAGGCTGAGTCGCCGGATGTCCACGGCGATCGTCGCGGCGCCCGCGGCCAGCGCCCGGTCCACGACCGACCCGGCTTCGCCGCCGGGCGAGGCCGCGTACAGCACGGTCCGTACCCCCGGCACCAGGCGGGCCGTCTCGGCGAGCACCGCCTCGCGGGTGGAGGCCACCTCGACCCGGGAGGTCAGGTCGCGCCGCAGGATCAGCTCCGCGAGCACCGAGGCGGTGGCCGGGTCCCCGACGGACGCCTGGAGCGGCAACCGGACCGCGTCCAGCACCTCCTCCAGGACCGGCACGCGCTCGCCCTGACCGGCATCCAGCTCGCGCAGCTCGGCCAGGGTCAGATCGGCGACGGCCCCCGAGCCGTCGGTCGTCCGGTCCACCTCGGGGTCGTGCACGGCGACGAGCGCTCCGTCCTTGCTCAGACGCAGATCCAGAGCGATGACGTCCATGCCGCAACGTTCCGCTCGGAGGTACGACCGCAGGGTGTTCTCCGGTTCGACACCCATGACCCCGCGGTGACCGATGGTGAGGAAAGTCAAGGTTCTCTCGCTTCCGTCGACGGCGGCTCCCCGCGCGGCTCTGGTGTCCCGACCGGCCGCGCGTGATGAGGTCGCATGCTAGTGCGCCGCGAGTGCGAAGGGACCGGGCGTGCACGGCCCCGGAGGAGCGCCCCGGCCGCTTCCCGCCAGGGTTGTGCGCCCCTCCGGGTGCGCTGCCGCGCCTGCCGCGTCACCCGGGCGTGGGCGCGTCCCCGTCGGGTTGACGGCCCGGCTCCCGCCGGGCCCCGGCCAGCCCGTCCAGGTCGGTGAGCAGGGCCTCGGCGAGCTCCAGCTCCGCCAGGTGCTGCCGCTCGCTCCAGCGCAGCGCGAGGGCCGGGAAGGTCCAGTCCGGTACGCCGCTCGCGTGCTCCATGGCCTCCCGCACGGCGGCCAGCTCGCCCCGCGTGCGCTCCACGTGCTCACCGACCATCCCGCGCAGCTGCTCCGGCTCGGCCAGGTGGCCGAGCCAGATCCGCAGCAGCAGCCCGTGCTTGAGCACCGGGGGCCCGGCCTCGCCGGTGTCGGCGGCCCAGCCGGCCAGCGCCTCGCGCCCCGCGCCGGTGATGGCGTAACGCCGCTTGGCGCGCGCCTCCTCGGGGCCCGAGCGGACGGAGGCCGCGTAGCCCAGTTCCTCCAGACGGCGCAGCTCCGCGTAGATCTGGCTGATGGCGGGTGACCAGTAGAAGAAGCGCAGCGAGGAGTCCGCCCACTTCTTCAGCTCGTAGCCCGTCCGTTCGCCCGGGAAGGAGAGCAGGCCCAGAACGGCCCACGCGGTCGGCGGCAGCTCTTGCTTCTTCGACTCATGACTACTAGTCATATTTCGAATTGAAGTGAGACCGGGTACACGACGCAACCCTGGAGGCACAGTGAAATTCTCCGTGATCTTCGAAGCCCAACTTGCCGACCCGACCGTGGAGCGGGAGCACCAGGTGATCCGCGACTGCGTCGAGCAGGCCGTGCTGGCCGAACGGATGGGATTCGACCGGATCTGGGCGGTCGAGCACCACTCGCTCAAGTGGTACGCGCACATGTCCGCCCCGGAGGTCTTCCTGACCTGGGTCGCCGCCAAGACCAGCACCATACGCATCGGGCACGGCGTCGTGTGCATGCCCTTCAACTTCAACCACCCGGTACGGGTCGCCGAGCGGGCCGCCATGCTCGACCTGCTCTCCGGAGGGCGCCTCGACCTCGGGGCCGGGCGGGGCGGCACCGCGCAGGAGACCTCCCTGTGCGGGGTGGACCGGGACCGCACCACGGCCGAGGTGGAGGAGGCGCTGCGGATCATCGGCAGGGCCTGGCGGGAGGAGGAGCTGGAGTATCACGGCGAGCTGATCGACATCGACCCGCACCCGATCCTGCCGAGGCCGCGGCAGACCCCCCATCCGCCGCTGTTCCTGGCGTGCAGCCGGGGCGAGACCCTGGTGCGGGCGGCCGAGCTGGGGATCGGGGCGCTGGTGATGGGCTTCGCGGGCCCCGAGTCCATCGCCGGGATGCGCTCCGTCTACGACGCCGCGATCGCCGGCCGGGACGGCAGCGGGTTCGTGTCCACGGTGGTCAACGACCACTTCTCCGTGCTGTGCCCGACCATCGTGCTCGACGACCGCGAGGAGGCGCGCCGGATCGGCACCCGGGGGCAGCGCTTCTTCGCCCAGTCCATCGGCCACTGGTACGGCGGGGCCGGCATCCCGGACGAGGCCGTGGTGGCGGGCGCCGACGAGCCCGCCGAGATGCGCAGGGCCGCCGAGCAGGCGGTCGCCCGGCTGCACGAGCTGGACATCCCGGTCCGGCCGACCTCGACGGCCACCTTCAACGCCGACCACGCCTACGGGAGCGCCGACGACGCCATCGCGTACGTGGAACGGCTGCGGCGGGCGGGTGCCGACGAGGTCATGTGCCTGATCCAGATGGGCACGGTCGAGCAGGAGGCCTGCCTGGAGACCTTGCGGCAGTGGGGCGAAAAGGTCATTCCGCACTTCCGGGAGGTGTGATGTGCGCCTCTGCCGCCCGTCGGGCCCCACCGGCCCCTCCCCGGCCGACAGGGGGGCCGCCGGCCGGGGAGGCCTTGGCGCAATTGGGCGGAGTGCTCAATTCCGCAGTGATGGACGGGAAGACTTCCGGTGAAGTGGGGGGTGACGCAGGATAATTTCCCGAGTTCCCTCTTGAGGGGAAGAGCCTCGCACGCATACTCTGCCCATACGTGAGGTTCTCCTGTGGAGGAAGTGACATGACGGAAACTCTTGTGCCCGGTACCGGCGGCGCCGTGATAACCGCCGAAGCGCGGGTGGTCGACCACCCCGCGTGGCCCGAGCTCAAGGCCGCCGTGGAGGAGATCCGGCCCTGGCAGGCCAAGGACGGCTCCATCGACTTCGAGGTCGAGGGCGCGCACGGCCGTGCCACCGTCCTGGCCGCGGTGGACCGCGTGATCGCCGCCGTCGAGACGCTTTCGCCGCTGCTCCCGCACGGAGCCGCGTACCACCGGGCGCTCGTCGCCGACCTGCGCAAGTGGGCCGCCGACGACTTCAAGGTGCCGGACTTCCTCGACTCCCTGCTGGCCTTCCACCCGGCCGCCGAGCGCGCCGACGGGCTCCAGCACCTCGTCGTCTTCCCGATGTACACCCAGAACGGCAACCTGGACCGCAACCTGGAAGCCGTCGTGCTCAAGATGGTGTGGCCCGAGTGGCTCGCCGAGCTGGAGCGCACCCGGTACGACAACCCGCTCTTCCTCGGCATCACCTTCGAGGACTTCACGCCGGGCTACGACACCCACTCGGCCGTGCTCTTCCCGGAGACCATCGCCGTGCGCGAGGCCCCCGAGCGCTTCACGTGGGGCGGCATCTTCTGCGACCGTGAGGCCGCCCGCTACCGCAAGGTGACCGAGGCCGCCGTCGACATCCTGGGCATCGACCTGCCCGAGGACATCGCCCGCATGGTCGAGGACCAGGAGCGCTGCGAGAAGGCCTTCGTCCTGTGGGACATGGTGCACGACCGCACGCACAGCCACGGCGACCTGCCGTTCGACCCCTTCATGATCAAGCAGCGCCAGCCGTTCTGGATGTACGGCCTGGAGGAGCTGCGCTGCGACCTCACCGCCTTCAAGGAGGCCGTGAAGCTGGAGTCCGAGGGCAACGAGCACGGCCGCGACGTGCAGTACGCCGTACTCTTCGACCGGATGTTCCGCTTCCCGGTCTCCGGCGACCGCAACCGCAACTACGACGGCCTCGGTGGCCAGCTGCTCTTCGCCTACCTCCACAAGCACGACGTCGTGCGCTGGACGGACAACAAGCTGAAGATCGACTGGATGCGCGCCCCGCAGGTCACCAACCAGCTGTGCGCCGAGATCGAGGACCTGTACCGGGCCGGCATCGACCGCCCGAAGCTCGTGCACTGGTTCAAGGCGTACGAGCTGGTCTCGACCTACCTCGCCCCGCACCCGGGTTCCAAGTGGGCCAAGGGCCCCGACGCCCTGGACATGACGCAGCCGCCGCGCAAGCTCGTGGACGACGTGCTTCCGGACGAGTTTCCGCTCAGCATGTTCTTTGAGGCGCTCGCCAAGAAGCTCAAGGGCACGATCGCCGCGACCAAGGGCATCACGGCTCTGAACGCGGATCAGCCCGAGCGGGTCGCCGCGTGAGCTCTCGCCCACAGGAGGCTGCACAGATGAACGGCTCCGGGAACGGCAACGGAAAGCTGCACGGAGCGGTGGTGGCGGTGGCCGGGGCCGGCGGGCCCGCCGGCCGGGCCACCCTGCTCCGCCTCGCCGAGGCGGGTGCGGTGGTGATCGCGTCCGACGCCGATGCGGCGCGCCTCGCGGAGGCCGTGGACGCGGCACGCTACGCCCACGGTGGCGCCACCATCACCGGTGACACCGTGGACCTGCTCGACCTGGACGCCACCAAGGCCTGGGCCGAGCAGACCGAGAAGGAGTTCGGCCGGATCGACGGCCTGGTCCACCTCGTCGGCGGCTGGCGCGGCAGCAAGACCTTCACCGACGCGGACCTCGCGGACTGGACCTTCCTGGAGAAGCTCCTCATCCGCACGGTCCAGCACACCTCGCTGGCCTTCCACGACGGGCTGCTGCGCAGTGACCGCGGCCGCTACGTGCTGATCAGCCAGTCCGGGGCGCACAAGCCGGTCGCCAACAACGCCGCGTACAACGCGGGCAAGGCGGCGGCCGAGGCCTGGACCCTGGCCATGGCGGACTCCTTCCGCAAGGCGGGGGGTGACGAGGGCCCCGGCGCGGCAGCTGCGATCCTGGTCATCAAGGCACTGGTGCACGAGGCGATGCGCGCCGAGCGTCCCAATGCAAAGTTCGCGGGCTTCACCGACGTGACGGAGCTGGCCGAGGCCATCGCCGGCGTCTGGGAGCGGTCCGCCACCGAAGTGAACGGACAGCGTCTGTGGCTCACTCCGCAACCGTGAGAACCGAGGCAGGGAAGACCGACGCCCGGCGCCACCACGACCCGGCGGTGCGAGGTTTCGCGAGCGACAACTATGCGGGAGTGCATCCGGAGGTGCTGGCCGCCGTCGCGCTCGCCAACGGCGGCCACCAGGTCGCCTACGGCGAGGACGACTACACCGAACACCTGCAGAAGGTCATCCGCAGCCACTTCGGGCCGTACGCGGAAGCCTTCCCGGTCTTCAACGGCACCGGCGCGAACGTCACCGCCCTCCAGGCGATGACGGACCGCTGGGGCGCCGTGATCTGCGCCAAGAGCGCCCACATCAACGTGGACGAGGGCGGCGCGCCGGAGCGGATGGCCGGCCTCAAGCTGCTCGCCGTACCGACCCCGGACGGCAAGCTCACCCCCGAGCTGATCGACCAGGAGGCCTGGGGCTTCGAGGACGAGCACCGGGCGATGCCGCAGGTCGTGTCGATCACCCAGAACACCGAGCTGGGCACGGTCTACACCCCGGACGAGATCCGGGCGATCTGCGAGCACGCCCACGCGCTCGGCATGAAGGTCCACCTCGACGGTGCCCGGATAGCCAACGCCGCGGCCTCCCTCGACGTGCCGATGCGCGCCTTCACGAACGCGGTCGGCGTGGACGTGCTGTCGTACGGCGGCACCAAGAACGGCATGATGTTCGGCGAGGCCGTGGTGGTGCTCAACCCGGACGCGGTCCGGCAGATGAAGCACATCCGCAAGATGTCGATGCAGCTCGCGTCCAAGATGCGCTTCGTGTCGGTGCAGTTGGAGGCCCTGCTGGCCAAGGACCTGTGGCTGCGCAACGCCCGGCACGCCAACGCGATGGCGCAGCGGCTGGCCGCCGGTGTGCGTGAGACGGACGGCGTGGAGATCCTCTACCCGGTGCAGGCGAACGCGGTGTTCGCGCGGCTGCCGCACGAGGTCTCGCGGCGACTGCAGAAGCGTTACCGCTTCTACTTCTGGGACGAGGCCGCGGGCGACGTCCGCTGGATGTGCGGCTTCGACACCCAGGAAGAGGACGTGGACGGCTTCCTCCAGGCACTGAAGGAAGAGCTGGCGCGATAGCCCGGCCCGCACACCTCTAAATCTGCATAGCTATACCCTCGGCCGTAAATCTATTGATTCGCGGCCGGGGGTATACCTATGCTCCGGCCATGCAGCTCATTCAGCAGAGCCCCGACATTCACGCCTACTTGGCGTCCAGTGAGGCGATCGACCACTGGCATCCGGTGGTCCAGGCAACCGCCGACACCCTCTGGTCCGCCACCGGCACCGCATATTCATACGCCGAAGCCGCCTTCGAGTTCGTCCGCGACACCATCCCGCACTCGGGCGATTCCGGAGACCCGCGCGTCACCTGGCGCGCGTCCGACGTCCTCACCACGCGCAACGGCATCTGCTACGCCAAGTCCCACGCCCTGGTCGCCCTCCTGCGCGCCCAGGGCATCCCGGGGGCCCTGTGCTACCAGCGCCTGGCCGACGACGACGGCACGAACCCCGTCGTGCACGGCCTGATCGCCCTGCGGCTGCCCGGCAGCACGCGCTGGTCCCGCCTCGACCCGCGCGGAAACAAGCCCGGCGTGGACGCCCGGTTCGACCTCGACCGGGAACGGCTGGCCTTCCCGGTACGCCCGGAACTCGGAGAGATCGACTACCCCGAGCTCCACACCGCCCCGCACCCGGCCGCGCTCAAGGCCCTTCGGGAGTCCGCAGACCGGCCGCGGTTGTGGCGGAACCTGCCGACGGCTCTGTAGACCCGGAGCCGACGGGCCGTCCCGCCCGTCCGGGCCGTCCCGGACGTACGGGCTCCCGCGCCACCGTCAGGGCGTGCAGCAGCGCCGCCGCGAGCAGCAGTCCGGCGATCCCGGTCAGCAGCGCCGCCGCGGGAGCGTCGGCCGCGAACCCCACCAGGGCCGCCCCGGTCGACGCCGCCGTCACCTTCAGCCCCGCGCCCAGGGTGAACACCTGGGTCCGCACGCCGTCCGGCGCGTACCGCGCGCGGATCCGCAGCGTCGCCGTGAGCAGCGGCCCGTCGCACACCCCGGCGAGCGCGAACAGCACGGCCGTCACGGCCACCGACGGGGCGAACGCGGCCGCCGCGAGGGCCGCCCCGGTCCCCGCCAGCGCCCATCGCACCAGCCGGCCGGACTCCACCGACGTGATCCGGCCCAGCGTGAGGGAGCCGCCCAGCGCGCCCACCGCGAAGGCCGTCATCAGCACGCCCCCGCCGCCCGGGCTGCCGAGCTCCGTGGCCAGCAGCACGGAGACGGTGGTGAGCGAGCCGATGCCCACGAAGCCCAGGGTCGTGGCCGAGGTGACCGCCCGCAGCTCACGGACCCGCCACAGGGCCGTGAGCCCCGCGCCCAGCCCGGCCCGGGGCGAGCCCGGGGCCGGGCCCGCGCCCTGGTCCTCGTACGGGAGGGTGGACGCCAGCGCCGAGGCGAGGGCTCCGGACCCCGCCAGGACGGCCATGGCGGGCCCGGCCGAGCCCAGGGCCGCGACCAGGGCGACCGCCGCCGGTGCGGTGACCGCCGCCGCGTTGTAGGTCGCCGCGTCCCAGCCGTACGCCCGGTCCCGCCCGGGTCCGGCCGGGACCAGGCCGGTGATCAGGCTGGACAGTCCGCCGGTCACCATCGGCCCGCAGGAGCCGCCGAGCACCGCCACGGCCAGCACCAGCGGTACGGGGGCCCGGCCGAGCAGGACGGTCAGCGCGGCGACGGCCGTCGCGAACCCGGCCAGGGCGCCCGCGTGGAACAGGCGCGGCTGGCGGGTGCGGGCCGCCGCGGCGCCCGCGAGCGGCGCCGCCAGGACGTGTGGAGCCAGCCAGGCCGTCAGGACGAACGCCCCGTACGACGCGCTCCCGGTGCGCTCCAGGGCGAGCAGCACCACGGCCATGCCCATGCCCTCCGAGGCGATGCGCGCGGCCAGCGCCGCCGCCAGGTACCGCCCGAATCCGCCCATGGGGCCCTCCCCGGTATCCTGTAACGCGATAGACGCGCAAGACGTTACTTGATGCGCGTGTAGGGCGAAAGGACTTGGCGATGGGTGACGCGCGGGACGGCTTCCTGACGGCGCGGCGGCTGATCGACCTCGCCGAAGCGGTCCGCGCGACCCCTGAGATTCCGCGAGCCGAGCTCGCGGAGCTGCTGGCCGGGCACGGGGAGCGTCCGGACGACCTCACCGAGGAAACGTTCACCGAGACGAGTGCGGCCGAACTGCGCGCCGCGGCACGGCGGATGGCGGCGGTGCTCGGCGAGAGCGACGAGGGCCGCGCCGCCGAGGCCCTCAACGCGCTGTTCGCGGAGTACGGCAGCCGCCCCCGCCTCACCCGGCACGACGGCCACCCCTGGCACCTGCAGGTCGACCGGGGCGAAGAGGCGGGCTGGGGCGAGTGGTTCCTCGCCTCGGGAGCCCTCGCGCTCGCCCACCTGCTCACGGAGTACGGGCGGATCGCCTGGGGCGCCTGTGCCGCCACGGGCTGCGGACGGTTCTTCCTCACCACCGGGCCGGGGAGCACGCGCCGCTACTGCTCCGGCAGTTGTGCCACGCGGGCGCGGGTCGCGGCCCACCGCCGCCGCAGGCGGGAAGGGGAGGGGGTGGGGCGGGGCTGACACGGTCTCCCGAGCCGGCGGCAGCACGAGCCCTGCGGTCCGTCAAGCCACGAGATCGAGCGACGTGACGGGATGCGCGGGGCGAGGCGTACTGGAAGTGACCTTTCCGGCTTCCCTCACGAGGAGAACGGCCATGACCCAGCAGCTCCGAACCCGACGCCTCGCCCTGCTCGTCGCCTCGACCGCCATCGCCGCGGGAGGCGTGCTCGTGCCCACGACCGCCTTCGCCGCCGCCCCGACGGCGCCGCAGGGGCGGCAGTGCTTCCGGGCCCCGTGCGAACAGCCCGGCCAGGAGAGCGGTCGCCACGACAAATGGAACCAGCACGACAAGTGGAACCAGCACGACAAGTGGAACGGGCATGACAAGTGGAACCACCACGACAAGCGCGATCATCGCGACCGGTGGGAACGCCAGGACAACTGGAACCGCCACGACAAGTCGGAGTACCAGGACGACTGGAACCGCCACGACAAGTGGAACCAGCACGACAAGTGGAACGAGCACGACAGGCCGGGCGGTCACCGGCCGGGCGGCGAGCAGCAGTGGCAGTGCTTCGCCGCTCCGTGTGAACCCCCGAGCGGTGCCTGGAGCTGACGGCCCGGGCCATGACGCCGGCCTCCCGGACCCCGTCGGGGTCCGGGAGGCCGGCGTCATGGGAAGCGGAAGCAGCGGAGGGGGTCAGCCCGCCTCGCGGACCTCGGCGGCCGTCGGCGCGGTGCCGCCCAGGTGGGCCGGGAGCCACCACGAGTCGTCGGCACCCTTCGGCTTGTCCGGGTAGGCGCGCTGCGCGGCGTCCAGCAGCTCCTGCACGCGCTCGCGCAGCCGTCGGGTGATGGCGCCGGCGTACTGGTCGGCCGGGGCCTCCACGGGCTCGCCGACACGCATCGTCACCGGGATGTGGCTGCGCTTGAGGTTCTTCGGGCGGCCCTTGGTCCACAGCCGCTGGGTGCCCCACAACGCCACCGGGATCAGGGGCACACCGGCCTCCTGCGCCATGCGCGCGGCGCCCGACTTGAAGCTCTTGAGCGTGAAGGACTGGGAGATCGTCGCCTCGGGGAACACGCCGATGATCTCGCCGGCCCGCAGCGAGTCCAGGGCGTGCTGGTAGGCGGCCTCGCCCTGCGTGCGGTCGACCGGGATGTGCTTCATCGCGCGCATCAGCGGACCGGACACCTTGTGCCGGAAGACCGACTCCTTGGCCATGAAGCGGACCAGGCGCTTCTGCGGCCGCGCCGTCAGGCCGGCGAAGATGAAGTCGAGGTATCCGATGTGGTTCGACACCAGGACCGCACCGCCCTTGCGGGGGATGTTCTCGGTGCCCTTCATGTCGATACGGATGTCCAGCGCGCGGAAGAGTCCGTGCGCGGCACCGATCACGGGAGGGTAGACGAGCTCAGCCATGGTGGGGAGACCCCGCTTTCTGCCTGGGGAGGTGCTCCCGGCCGGAAGTTACGGAAGCGTAGGTACGCGACCATGGGGATCGTGCCCCATACGCGGCCCGCTGGCCAGTCCAGAGGCCCCGGCCCGGGGAGATTCTCATCACGCCGGGAATGTCGCGGGCCCCTGGGGTGCTCCGATCCACGGACGAGCGTACGAGGATCATGTACGTACACGAATTCGGCGACGGGAGCGCGGGTGCTCGGGCAGGACGACGCGGGGCCCCGGCTGGGCGCCGCCGAACTGGGTGCGGAGTTGGGGGAGCGGGCCACCCTGGTGCAGTTCTCCAGCGCCTTCTGCCAGCCCTGCCGCGCCACGCGGCGGATCCTCGCCGAGGTCGCGGCGATGGTGGACGGGGTGGCGCACATCGAGATCGACGCCGAGGAGCGGCTCGAACTGGTGCGGGCCCTCGGGATCGAGAAGACCCCGACCGTGCTGGTCCTGGACTCCGCGGGCACGATCGTGCGGCGGGCGGCCGGGATGCCGCGCAAGGTGGACGTGATCGCCGCCCTCGGGGCCGCCGTATGACACGTGTCCCGGCCACCGGTCGGCCCGGCGGGGCGGGGGCGGGGGCGCCGGTGCACGCGCCCGCACACAGCGTGACGCGCCTGACATCTGCCCGATCTCGCTTGACTGCGTCCACGGGAGATCGTCACGCTGGCGGTATGCGGTATGAACTCCTGCTCTACGGACGGGTCCATGTGGACCTCGTCCGCCACGCGAGCGCGCGCTGTCGGGGCCACTGAACGACCCGGCCCCCGATCCCCGACAGCGCCCGCGTGTCCCGCGGCAGAAGGCAGAACCCTGATGACTGCTCCGACAGTCCCGACGGTCCCCATGGCTCCGTCCCCCCGTTCCCACCGTTCCCACCGCCCCGGCACGGGAACGGGCGGGGCCACCGACACGATCACCGGCCCGGTCATCGACGCGACCCCGGCCACGGCCCGCCCCGGCTCGCCCGACCTGCTGCGTTCGGTCTTCCGGCAGCACGCCGCCGGGGTCGCCGTGATCACCGCCCAGGACGGCGGCCGCCCGGTGGGGTTCACCGCCACCTCGCTCAACTCCGTCTCGGCCGATCCGCCGCTGCTGTCCTTCACGATCGCCACCGGGGCCTCCAGCTGGCCCGCGGTGCGCGACAGCGAGTACCTCGGCGTCCACATACTGGGCGAGCACCAACGGGAGCTGGCGGGCCTGTTCGCCCGGAGCGGAGCCGACCGTTTCGGCCCGCCGACCGGCTGGGCCGAAGGCCCGCACGGGGTGCCGGTGCTCGACGGCGTACTGGCCTGGCTCGTCTGCCGGGTCGTGGCCCGTGTGCCCGCCGGCGAGCACCGTGTGATCATCGCCGAGGCGGTTGTCGGGGATCCGGCCGGGGAAGGCCGCCCGCTGCTGTACCACCAGGGGCGCTTCAACGCGTTGCGCGACTGAATCGTCCCTGCTCGGCCGGGTCGGACGGCGTTGGGCAGATCACAGCTCGCCAGCCTTGCGACTTGGTGGGACCCACGGTGTACTGACGAGTAACATTCCCTTCGGAGCGCGGGCCGCCCCGACCGGGATCCGCCCGACAAGGCGCCTATGCTGCCTGCATAAGGCGGTACCAGAAAAGACGATGCGGTAGGAGAGCCGGCGTGAGCCTGAGGATCGTTGTCTGTGTGAAGTACGTGCCCGACGCCACGGGCGACCGGCAGTTCACCGAGGACTTGACCGTCAACCGTGACGACGTCGACGGTCTGCTGTCGGAGCTCGACGAGTACGCCGTCGAGCAGGCGCTGCAGATCGCCGACGAGGCCGACGATGCCGAGATCACCGTCCTGACGGTGGGCCCCGAGGACGCCAAGGACGCGCTGCGCAAGGCGCTCTCGATGGGCGCCGACAAGGCGATCCACGTCGAGGACGACGACCTGCACGGCAGCGACGTCATGGGCACCTCGCTGGTGCTCGCCAAGGCGATCGAGAAGGCCGGCTACGACCTGGTCATCACCGGCATGGCGTCGACCGACGGCACCATGGGCGTGCTGCCGGCGATCCTGGCCGAGCGCCTGGGCGTCCCGCAGGTCACCCTGCTCTCCGAGGTCAAGGTCGAGGACGGCACCGTGACCGGCCGCCGTGACGGCGACACCGCGAGCGAGCAGCTGGAGGCCTCCCTCCCCGCGCTCGTCTCGGTGACGGACCAGTCGGGCGAGGCCCGCTACCCGTCCTTCAAGGGCATCATGGCCGCCAAGAAGAAGCCGGTCGAGTCCTGGGACCTGTCCGACCTGGACCTGGAGTCCGACGAGGTCGGCCTCGAAGGCTCCTGGACCGCGGTCGACTCCGCGGCGCAGCGCCCGGCCCGCACCGCCGGCACGATCGTCAAGGACGAGGGCGAGGGCGGCAAGCAGCTGGCCGAGTTCCTGGCCGGCCAGAAGTTCATCTAAGAACCTCGGCCACCCCTCTTAGCCCCCAGACACTTCGCAATCGCAGGAGAGCAGTCCCATGGCTGAAGTTCTCGTCTACGTCGACCACGTGGACGGCGCCGTCCGCAAGCCCACCCTTGAGCTGCTGACGCTGGCCCGCCGCATCGGCGAGCCTGTCGCCGTCGCCCTGGGCGCCGGTGCCGACGCCACCGCCGCGGTGCTCGCCGAGCACGGCGCGGTCAAGGTCCTCACCGCCGACGCCCCCGAGTTCACCGAGTACCTCGTCGTACCGAAGGTGGACGCGCTCCAGGCCGCGTACGAGGCCGTTTCCCCGGCCGCCGTGCTCGTCCCGTCCTCCGCCGAGGGCAAGGAGATCGCCGCGCGCCTGGCCGTCCGCATCGGCTCGGGCATCATCACCGACGCCATCGACCTGGAGGCGGGTGACGAGGGCCCGGTCGCGACGCAGTCCGCCTTCGCCGCGTCGTTCACCACCAAGTCCCGCGTCTCCAAGGGCACCCCGGTCATCACCGTGAAGCCGAACTCGGCCCCGGTCGAGGCCGCTCCGGCCGCCGGCGCCGTCGAGGCGCTCGCCGTCACCTTCGGCGCCCTGGCCACCGGTACCAAGGTCACCGGCCGCACCCCGCGCGAGTCGACCGGCCGCCCCGAGCTGACCGAGGCCGCGATCGTCGTCTCCGGCGGCCGTGGCGTCAACGGTGCCGAGAACTTCCACATCATCGAGGACCTCGCGGACTCCCTCGGTGCGGCCGTCGGCGCCTCGCGCGCCGCCGTGGACGCCGGCTGGTACCCGCACTCCAACCAGGTCGGCCAGACCGGCAAGTCGGTCTCCCCGCAGCTGTACATCGCCTCCGGTATCTCGGGCGCGATCCAGCACCGGGCCGGCATGCAGACCTCGAAGACCATCGTGGCCATCAACAAGGACGCCGAGGCCCCGATCTTCGACCTCGTCGACTACGGCGTCGTCGGCGACCTCTTCGCCGTCGTCCCGCAGCTGACCGACGAGATCAAGGCGCGCAAGGGCTGACAGCCCGCTCCCGGAACGCCGAGCACGACGCGGACCGGTTGCACGAACGAGTGAGGGCCTTCCGGGGCCGGTGCGGACGGCGACGTCCCCACCGGACCGGGGAGGCCCTCTTCGTCTTCGGACCGGGGGGACACCCCCTGGGGGGTGCGGCCCCCGAACCCCCCTCGTACGGCCGCGGGAGGGGCGTAGGCTGCGGTCAGCCCGGGGAAGGCCCGGGAACGGGGAGGGAGTTCTTCCGATGCGGGGCGCGTTATTGGAGGGGCGGTACCGGCTGGGGCGCAGGCTCGGGGCCGGTGGGATGGGAGAGGTCTGGCAGGCACGGGACCTGCGGCTCGACCGGGAGGTCGCGGTCAAGGTGATCTCCCGGGGCGTGGCCGGTGACCCCCTCCTGGAGGAGCGGTTCCGCAAAGAGGCCCGTACGGCCGCGGGCCTGGCCCATCCCCGGATCGTGACCGTCCACGACCACGGCGAGGCCGATGTCGACGGCAGCCCGGTGCTCTTCCTCGTGATGGAGTTGGTGCAGGGGCGGCCGCTGACCGCCGTGCTGCACGACCACCGCTCGGGCCTGGACCCCGG
The DNA here is from genome assembly GCF_016755875.1 of Streptomyces spororaveus. Taxonomy (NCBI): domain Bacteria; kingdom Bacillati; phylum Actinomycetota; class Actinomycetes; order Kitasatosporales; family Streptomycetaceae; genus Streptomyces; species Streptomyces spororaveus. The sequence continues at coordinate 7,466,860 of NZ_BNED01000005.1, forward strand.
CACCGTGATCCGGTGGTCGGTCCAGATCTGCGAGGGCCTGGCCGCGGCGCACCGGGCCGGGGTGGTCCACCGGGACATCAAGCCCGCCAACATCATGGTGCACGGGCCCGCCGAGGCCGACGTCACCATCTGCGACTTCGGTATCGCCCGCCTCGCCGAGGAGACGGGGACCGGTCTGACCGCCACCGGCGCGGCCATCGGAACGCCGACCTACATGTCCCCGGAACAGGCGCGTGGCGACCGTCGCATCGACGGTCGCAGCGACCTCTACTCCCTCGGCTGCATGCTGTACGAGCTGCTGTCCGGCAGGCCCCCGTTCACCGGCTCCGGACTGTCGGTGCTCTCGCAGCACCTCAGCCGTGAGCCCGACCCGATCCGGGACCTGCGGCCCGCGGTGCCGGCGGAACTGGAACGGCTGGTGCTGGAGCTGCTGGCCAAGGAGCCGGCGGCGCGACCGGCCGACGCGGAGCAGGTGATCGACCGGCTGGGGAAGGGGGCGACCTCTGCCCGGCCCGAGCCGCGGCCCCAGTCCCGCCCGCGGCCCCGGCCCCGCCCACGGACCGAGGCCGGACCGGCGCCGGAGCGCGAGACCCGGACCGCGCTGGGGGCCGAAGCGCCGGCGGCGGCTCCCGCGGTTCCGGCCGGATCCCGCCACCCGATACCGGCCTCGTCCGTACCCGGCACCCGGCCGCGGCTCGTGTGGGGCTCGCTGCTCGGTGCCGCCGGGGTGTACACCCAACTCGTCGTGCTGGGGGAGTGGGGCTCGCTGGCCCTCGGGACGCTGGGGGCCGCACTGCTCGCCGCTCTGGTGGCGTTCCTCGTCTCCAGGAGTTCCGCCGACGTGGTCGAAGAGGAAAGCCGGGGGGTCGCGGCGGCGCTGACGGCCGGTGCCCTCATCGGGGTGCTGCTGCTGTTCTGGCCGCCGGCCCCGTGGTGGATCGGGGTACTGGTCCTGCTCCTGTCGGGGGTCGTGCTGCTGTTCCTGTCCTACTTCGTCCAAGGGCTGGTGGGCGCGGTGGCCCGGCGGGACCCCTGGGTGGCCTGGCTCGGCACCGAGGCGGGGCTGTTCAACGCGGTGGTGTTCGGCGGCATCCTGGCGGCCGACGGGAGGGCCGTCTACGCGGCGGTGGGCTGGGGGCTGGGAATGTGGCCGGCCGCGGCCCTCGTCGCCGCCGTCTGCGTTCCCCGTCTGCGGGCGGCGCCGGCCACGGCCTGATCCGGATCCGTAGCGGCTGACCTGCGTACTCTTCCGCACCGGGGTCGTGTGGTGTTTGTCACCGCGCGGCCCCGGGTCGTTTGTCCAGGACGACCGGGGGACCATTGACGGAGCGGAACCCCGTGACTAAATTCTGCTATGCGGATCTAAGCTTCCGTGAAGCGGAAAAGAGGAGAGTGCACGATGGGTCAGCAGGAGAAGGTGGCGACGAGCCTCGCAGGCGCGGTCAGCGAGGGCATCAGCGCCTCCCTCGCGCCGGTGGACGCGGAACTCGCGCGCCACTACCCGGGCGACCCCGGCACCCGGCAGCCCATCCACACGGTCTACGTACCCGGCGACGTCTTCGCCGCGGACACCATCCGCTCCTGGGGCGACCAGGCCCTCGCCGCCCTCGACGAGCACGCCCCGGACGCCGCCACCTTCGCCAAGGTCCTCGGCATCTCCGACGAACTGGCCGTCCCCGTCTACGACCGCGTCCTCGCCAAGCTCCGGAGCGAGCCGGTCGAGGACCTCCGCGTCGACTTCGAGGACGGCTTCGGCGTCCGCTCCGACGAGGAGGAGGACCAGGCCGCGGCCCGCGCCGCCCGCCTCGTCTCGGAGGCCTTCTCCAACGGCACCAACGCGCCGTACATGGGCATCCGCATGAAGTGCATGGAGTCCAACGTCCGCGACCGCGGCATCCGCACCACCGACATCTTCCTCTCCGGCCTGCTGGAGCACGGCGGCCTCCCCGACGGGCTGGTCCTCACCCTCCCCAAGGTCACGTACGCCGAGCAGGTCAGCGCCTTCGTCAAGCTGCTGGAGGCCTTCGAGGCCGCCCGCGGCCTGCGCCCGGGCCGGATCGGCTTCGAGATCCAGATCGAGACCAGCCAGTCGATCGTGGCCTCCGACGGCACCGCGACCGTCGCCCGCATGATCGAGGCGTCCAAGGGCCGTGCCACCGGCCTGCACTACGGCACCTTCGACTACAGCGCCTGCGTCGGCGTCTCCGCCGCGTACCAGTCGAGCGACCACCCGGCCGCCGACCACGCGAAGGCGATCATGCAGGTCGCGGCCGCCGGCACCGGCGTGCGCGTCTCCGACGGCTCCACCAACGTCAAGCCGGTCGGCAGCACCGAGCAGGTCCACGAGGCGTGGAAGCTGCACTACGGCCTGACCCGCCGCGCCCTGGCCCGTGCCTACTACCAGGGCTGGGACATGCACCCGGCGCACCTGCCGACGCGCTACGCGGCCGTCTTCACCTTCTACCGCGAGGGCCTGGAGGCCGCCGCCGCGCGCCTGAAGGCGTACGTCGCCAAGATCGAGGGCGACGTGATGGACGAGCCCGCCACCGCCAAGGCCCTGGCCGGCTACCTGGTCCGCGGCCTCGACTGCGGCGCCGTGGGCACCGACGAGGTCACCGCCCTCACCGGCCTGACCCGCGCGGAACTGGACGCCTTCGCCATCCCGCGCCGCTCCGCGACCCTGACGGCGACCAACTGACCCCGCCGACGGCCTGAGCGGCCCGCCCCCGCGTCACCGGGGCCGGGCCGCCGCCGTGTCGTACGGTCACAGGGAGGGCGGCAGCCACAGCCGGACGGTGCCGTCGGAACCCGAGGCGGCGAGCAGGCTGCCGTCGGGGGAGAAGGCCACCCCGCGCAGGGCGGCCGGGTGCCCGCGCAGCGGGGCGCCCAGGGAGGTGCCGGAATGGGGCGTCCACAGTTCGAGGCTGTGGTCGCCCGCGACGGCGAGCAGCCGGCCGTCGGGCGAGAACGCCAGGTCGTGGACCGTCCGGGGGTGGCCGGGCAGCGTCGCACAATGCGGTGCGCCCTCGTACTGGACGAGGTGTACGGCGCCGTCCGCGTGTCCGGACGCGAGGCGGCCGCCCGGGGCGAAGGAGAGCGCCGTCACCTCCGCCCGGTCGTCGGCCGGCCGGAGCATGCGCGCGCGACGGGAGGCGATGTCCCACACCTCGACCCGGTTCCCCCCGGCCAGGGCGAGCAGGTGTCCGTCGGGGGACAGGCAGACCAGTCGAACGGTGGAGATCCCGGTCCGCGGGGTCGCCTCGTACGTCCGGCTCACACGGTTCCACAGGAACGGCGTGCCGCCCCGGTCCACCGCGGCGCAGAGCACCCCGTCCGGGGCGACCGCCATCCACTTGTCCAGAGGGGTCAGGGCACGTGGCGCCGTCCCGTCGTCGATCAGGGGCCACGCCCGGGGGCGTCCGCCCGGGCCGGTGAAGGAGATCGCCTCCCCGCCGGACACGGCGTCGACGGTCTCCGCGGGCAGCCGCTCGCCCAGCACCGGATCCCACACGAGCAACCGGCGGTCCTCCGTGAGCGCGGCGACCCGGCATCCGTCGGGAGAGAAGGCGAGGCCGCCCAGGGTGACGCCGTTGTCCGTCTGCAGGACCGGCAGCGGTACGGCGTGCCCGACGGCGAGCGCACGGGCGAGTACGCGGGCCCCGACGGCGGCGGGGGGACGGGGGCCCGCGTGGAGTGACGGGCCGGCCCCCTCGACGGCCACACCCAGCCGGAAGCCGCCCGGGGAGACGGCGACGGCGCGCGGCGCCGTGCCGGGCCCGCTCCGCATCGACCCCAGCGGCTGTCCGGTCTCCGTCTCCCAGAGCCGCACCGTTCCCGTGTGACCGACCGCGGCCAGGATCCGGGCGTCGGGGGCGAAGGCGAGGCTCCGGACGGGGTCGCCGTCACAGTCCAGGAGCGGCCCTGCCGGGGCTCCGGCCAGCGTCTCCCAGAGCCGCACGGTCCCGTCCTCGCACCCGGTGGCGAGCAACCCTCCGTCCGGGGCGAAGACAGTCGCGCCGACGGTGCCGGGGCGCAGGTCCAGGTCGATCCAGTGGGGCGTCGGCATGTGCCACAGCCGGATCCGGTCCGCCCGGACGACCACGGCGAGCAGCCGGTCGTCGGCGCTGTGCACGACGGCGCTGATCCCCTTCACCGGCAGGTCCGAACCGACCGGCTCGTGGGACTCCGTGTGCCAGCGTCGTGGACCCCTGTGATCGGCCGTCAGCAGGGTCTGGCCGTCGGGTGCGAAGGACATGGAGTGGATGGGACCCACGTGCCCGAGCAGGGGCGGTTCCAGCGCCTTCGGAGTGGTGAGGTCCCACAACCGTGCGGTTCCGGCGTAGCTGCCGGTCGCGAGGGTCCGGCCGTCGGGGGACAGCGCCAGCGCGGTGACGGCCGTTCCGTGGACCTCCAGCTCGCCGATACGGCGGCCGTCCAGCGAGTCCCAGATCTCGATGCTCCGGTCGCTCGCGGTGACCATCAGCCGGCCGTCGGCCGAAAAGGCCAGGGCCGAGGTGGAGGGCGCGGCACCGGACAACCGCCGTACGAGGTGGAAGGCGCCCGGAGCGGCCGCCGGGTGAGGTGGCGGGAGGACGGCCCCCGTCGGGTCGGGCCCGGGGGCGGGCGGTGCGGGCGGCGCGGGGGCGGCAGGACGCAACGGTCGCGCCCCGGCCCGGGCGGGTGCCGCGGACCTGGCGGCGGCCAGGACGCGCCAGCGGGCTCGCCAGGCGGCCAGTTCGGGGAGATCGTGCCCGGGAACCGGTACCTCCTGGCCGAACTCGTCGTAGGCGTACAGGATCCGCAGCAGACCCATCAGCGTGTCGAGGCCCAGCAGCCGCTTGCCGCTGAAGGCGTCGCTCTGGGTGGCGACCGGCAGCCGGATCCCGCTGCCGGAGCGTCGTGCGCGGGCCTCCAGCTCGCGGTAGGAGCGGTTGCCCCGTTCGATCCGCAGCAGCCTCAACTCGGCGGCGAGCTCGTGGAGGTCCTGCTCGTAGGTGGTACCCGGCTCCATGCGGCCACATTAAGGGGACGGCGCACAACGGCGTGGAACATTGCCGAACACCCCGGAAAGGAGCTGCCGTTCAGGCATCGTTCCACGGTGTACGGGGTGGTTCACGGGTGATCGGCGTGGTTCCGGGGTGATCGAGAACCGACGGAATGCGTTCCGCCCCTGCCGTCCGGCGGCCCGGGCGGCGGTGGAATCGGGCCATGACATCTCCACGCGACGACGAACCGTTCCTGACCCTGCACACCACCGTCGTGCTCCTGGTCTGCCTCCTCGTCGGAGGTGCGGCGGGCGTACTCACCCACCTCGGCGGGATCCCGCCCGCGCTGTCCGTGCTCGCCGGGCTGACGGCGGCCGGCAGCGCCCTGCCCGTCGCGCGGGGGCTGATCCGGTGACCGGCCGGCCGGCCGTCCGGTCAGCCGGACGGGGGGAGTTCGCCCGAGCCGCGGGGGATCAGCCGGGTGGGGAGTTCGACGCGGCACGGTGTCAGGTCCGCGCCCGCGAGGCGCTGGAAGAGTCGGTCCGTGGCCACCCGGCCCAGGGCCGCCGGGTCCTGGGCGACCACCGTCACGCCCGGGCGGAGCAGATCGGCCAGCTCGAAGTCGTCGAAGCCGACCAGCGCGACGGGACGGCCGTGCGCCGCGAGGACCCGTACCACGGTCACCGTCACCCGGTTGTTGCCGGCGAAGACGGCGGTGACCGGGTCCGGGCCCGTGAGCATCGCTCCGGCCGCCGCCGCGACGCGTTGCGGGGCCGTCGACCCGAGCGAGACCCAGGAGCCGGCCACCGGCAGGCCCGCGGCGGCCATCGCCGCGCGGTAGCCGCGCAGGCGTTCCGCCACCGTGTGGATGCGGGGATGGTCGCCGATGAAACCGATCCGGCGGTGGCCGTGCGCGATCAGGTGGGCCACCCCGTCCCGCGCGCCGCCGAAACTGTCCGACAGCACCACGTCCGCCTCGATCCGCCCGGCCGGACGGTCCACGAACACCGTGGACACACCGGCCCGCATCTCCGGCTCCAGATAGCGGTGGTCGTCGCCCGCCGGGATCACGATCAGCCCGTCCACCCGGCGGGCGCACAGCGCGAGCGCCAACTCCCGTTCCCGCTCCGGGTCCTCGGCGCTGGAACCGTTGATGAGCAGCGCCCCGTGCGCGCGGGCCACCTCCTCCACCGCGCGGTTGAGCGGGCCGTAGAAGGGGTCGGCGAGGTCCTCCAGGACCAGGCCCACGGTGGCGGTACGGCCCTTGCGCAGCACGCGGGCACTGTCGTTGCGGCGGAAGCCGAGCGCCTCGATGGCCTCCTGGACCCGTCGCTCCGTCTCGGGAGTCACCCCCGGCTCACCGTTGACCACGCGCGACACCGTCTTCAGGCCGACGCCCGCCTGGGACGCCACGTCCTTCATGGTCGGCCGGTTGCCGTAGCGGGGCTCGGACGGGCGGAGGTTGTGGGGCACGGTGGCGAATCCTCCGGGGCTCACGTGCAGGGCTGTGACCTTGAGGATAAGCACTGGGCCGATCGTGAGGTTTTCGTGGCAGGCTGATGCGGGCAAGCCACTGGGGGCTCCGGACGAGCCATGGGGATAAGGGGTAGACGTGATTGTCTGGATCAACGGCACCTTCAGCGCCGGAAAGACCAGCACGGCCCGCGAACTGACCGGAATCCTGCCGGACAGCACCCTGTTCGACCCGGAGTTCATCGGCGACGCGCTGCGCGTACTCCTGCCGGCCAAACGACTGGCGGAGGTCACCGACTACCAGGACCTCCCGAGCTGGCGGCGGTTGGTGGTGGACACGGCCGCCGCGATGCTCGCCGAACTGGGCGGAGTGCTCGTCGTACCGATGACGCTGCTGCGCCAGGAGTACCGGGACGAGATCTTCGGCGGGCTGGCGGCGCGGCGGATCCCGGTGCGGCATGTGCTGCTGGCCCCTGCGGAAACGATCCTTCGCGAGCGGATCGCGACCCGGCGGGAACTCGGTGAGCCCGCGGAAGTGGACCTCCGGGTGCGCCGATGGGCCTACGACCACATCCCGGTCTACCAGCAGGCCCTCGGCTGGCTGACCGCGGACGCGCACGTCGTCGACAACGGGGCGCTGACCCCGCGGGAGACGGCGGAGCGCATCGCCGACGCCGTCCGCTCGGAGACGGCGAGGGTCTGCGACATCGTGCAGACCCCGGAGCCCACCCGGGAAACGGTGGCGGCCGGGGTGCTGCTCTTCGACGAGCAGGACCGGGTGCTGCTGGTGGATCCGACGTACAAAGCGGGCTGGGAGTTCCCGGGCGGGGTCGTCGAAGCGGGCGAGGCACCCGCGGGCGCGGGCGTACGGGAGGTCGCGGAGGAACTGGGGGTCGTACTGGAACACACGCCCGGGCTGCTGGTCGTCGACTGGGAGCCGCCCCAGCCGCCCGGCTACGGCGGGCTGCGCCTGCTCTTCGACGGCGGCCGCCTCTCGGACGAGGCGACGGCCCGGCTCCGGCTGCCCGGACCGGAACTGCGGGCCTGGCGCTTCGTCACGGAGGCCGAGGCCGCCGGTCTGCTCCCGCAGCACCGCTACGAACGCCTGCGCTGGGCCCTGCGCGCCCGCGAACGCGGCCGGCCGCTCTACCTGGAGGCCGGCGTCCCGACCGGCTGAACCGCCGGATCCGGCTGACCCACCGGACCCGCCGGACGCAGGGCGGCGGCGGCCCTTCCCGGAGTGCTCAGCCGGTGGCGGCCGCCTCGCGGGCCGCCTTCGCCAGCGACCGCGCCGCGTCCACCGTCAGCGGATCGCCGTGGCCGCGGCAGGCGACCGAGGGGGCCGGCGCGGCCAGGCGCTCGAAGGCGGTGACCGCCCGGGCGCGGTCGACGTTGAAGACGCCCAGCATCAGCGGCCCGACGGCGGCCTCGTGGTCGACCCGGGTGGGCGGGGCCTCGGGCACGGTCAGGCCGTGCGCGTACAACGGGATCTCCCAGTCCGGCAGCACCGGTTCGGGCACCGGCCGCTCGCCCCGGATCACCGGCGCGTCCAGGCGGTGCGCCGGCGTGAGGACGATCCGGTCCAGCCGTTCGGGCAGCAGCCCGAGGCGGCGGATCGCCCGCTCGCTCCCGTACGGGGTCAGGCGCGCTTGGACTCCGCGTAGTTGACGAGGAACAGGGCCTCCGCCACCGACAGGCGCTCCAGCTCCTGCGGCGACACGCTCTCGTTGACCGCGTGGATCTGCGCCTCCGGCTCGCTCAGCCCGATCAGCAGCATCTCCGCCTCCGGGTACAGGGACGTCAGCGTGTTGCACAGCGGGATCGACCCGCCCATGCCGCTGATCTGCATCTCCTGGCCGGGGTACGCGGCCTCCAGGGCCGAGCGCATCGACGCGTACGCCGGGCTGTCGGTGTCCGCCTGGAACGGCTGGCCCTGGCCGACGACCTCCAGTTCGATGCGCGCCTTCCACGGGGTGCGCGCCTCCAGGTGGGCCTGCAGCAGCTTGACGGCCACGGCGGTGTCCACGCCCGGCGGCACGCGCAGGCTGATCAGCGCACCCGCGCTCGCGTGCACCGACGGCGTCGCGCCGACCACCGGCGGGCAGTCGATGCCCAGCACCGTGACGGCCGGGCGCGCCCACAGCCGGTCCGCGATCGAGCCCTCGCCGATGAGCTCGACACCGTCCAGGACCTTCGCGTCGGCGCGGAAGTCCGCCTCCGGGTACTGCAGGCCGTCCCACACCTCGTCCGAAGCGAGCCCGTCCACGGTCGTCGAACCGTCCGCCGCGCGCAGCGAGTCGAGTACGCGGATCAGCGCGGCCAGCGCGTCGGGGGCGGCGCCGCCGAACATGCCCGAGTGCAGGTTGCCGCCCAGCGTGTCGATCTTCACCTTGACCAGGCACATGCCGCGCAGGGTGGCCGTCACCGTCGGCAGGCCGAGGCGGAAGTTGCCCGCGTCGCCGATGACGATGGTGTCGGCGGCCAGCAGCGCCGGGTGCGCCTCGGCGTACTGCTGGAGGCCGCCGGTGCCCTGCTCCTCCGAGCCCTCGACGATCACCTTGACGCTCACGGGCACACCGCCGTTGGCCTTCAGCGCGCGCAGCGCCAGCAGGTGCATGATGAACCCGCCCTTGCAGTCGGCCGAGCCGCGCCCGTACCAGCGGCCGTCGCGTTCGGTCAGCTCGAAGGCGGGGGAGGTCCACGCCGCGTCGTCGAGCGGCGGCTGGACGTCGTAGTGCGCGTAGAGCAGCACGGTCGGCGCGCCCTCGGGGCCGGGCAGGAAGCCGTAGACCGACTGCGTGCCGTCGGGGGTGTCGAGCAGTGCCACGTCCTGGAAGCCCTCGACACGCAGGGCGTCGGCCACCCAGTTCGCGGCGGCCTCGCTCTCGCTCTTGGGGAACTGCGCCCAGTCCGCCACCGACTGGAAGGCCACCAGCTCGGTCAGCTCCTGCTTGGCGCGGGGCATCAGCGAGGCGACGGTCTCGGCGATCGGATTCTGGGACATGGGCACGCTCCTTTTGGGTGCGACGTTGTTCTCCGTGTACGCCGCCCGCATCCGCGGGGTGTGCGTATGCCGGGTACGGCGAAAGACAGTCTTGATCCTCGCACAGCGGAGCGGGGCGCTGTCTCGCCGTAGGATTTCCCCGGCATCGGAGCAACCGGGTGATCAGGAGCAGCAACACATCGTGAGCAGCGACGACGACGTACGCGACGCAGACGCAGACGCGGGCGCAGGCATGGATGCCGGCGCGGGCACGGACGCGGGCATGGACGCAGGCGTGGGCACGGGCGTGGGCACGGGCCCGGGCGAGGGACCGGGGCAGGACGCCCTGGGGGCGGCCGACGAGGCGGCCGGGGAGACCGGCGAGGTGTGGGACGTGGTCGTGGTCGGGGCGGGACCCGCCGGGTCCTCCGCCGCGTACGCGGCGGCGACGGCCGGGCGGCGCGTCCTGCTGCTGGAGAAGGCCGAACTGCCCCGCTACAAGACCTGCGGCGGCGGCATCATCGGCCCCTCGCGCGACGCCCTGCCCCCGGGCTTCGTACTGCCCCTCAAGGACCGCATCCACGCGGTCACCTTCTCGATGGACGGGAAGCTGACCCGCACCCGGCGCTCGAAGCACATGCTGTTCGGGCTCATCAACCGTCCCGAATTCGACGCCGGGCTGGTCGCCGAGGCCGAGAAGGCCGGCGCCACCGTCCGTACGGGTACGGCCGTGGCCCGCGTCGAACAGCACGGGGCGGCCGTACCCGACCGGCGCACCGTCGCCGTGGTGCTCGCCGACGGGGAGACCGTGCTGGCGCGCGCGGTGGTCGGCGCGGACGGCAGCGCGAGCCGGATCGGCGCGCACGTCGGGGTGGAGATGGACCAGGTGGACCTGGGCCTGGAGGCGGAGATCCCCGTCCCCGCGACGGTCGCCGAGGACTGGAAGGGGCGGGTGCTCATCGACTGGGGCCCGCTGCCCGGCAGTTACGGCTGGGTCTTCCCCAAGGGCGACACCCTGACCGTCGGGGTCATCTCGGCCAAGGGCGAGGGCGCCGCGACCAAGCGCTACCTGGACGACTTCATCGCCCGGCTCGGACTCGCCGGCTTCGAACCGGCCGTCTCCTCCGGACACCTGACCCGCTGCCGCAAGCCCGAATCGCCCCTCTCGCGAGGCCGGGTACTGGTGGCGGGCGACGCGGCCGGACTGCTGGAGCCGTGGACCCGGGAGGGCATCTCCTTCGCGCTGCGCTCCGGGCGGCTGGCGGGGGAGTGGGCGGTGAAGATCTCCGAGGCGCAGGACGCGGTGGACGCGCGCCGCCAGGCCCTCAACTACGCCTTCGCGGTGAAGGCCGGGCTGGGCGTGGAGATGGGGGTCGGCACGCGGATGCTGCACCTCTTCGAGGCCAAGCCGCGGCTGCTGCACGCGGCGATCACCGGCTTCGGTCCGGCGTGGCGGGCGTTCGCCCGGATCACGCGGGGCTCGACGACGCTGGCCGAGCTGGTGCGTACGTACCCGCTGGCACGCAAGGCGCTGCACATGATGGACGCCCGGCAGGCGGCGGCCCGCGGCAGCCAGGGCCAGGGCTAGGCGCCGTCGTGGGCGGGGTCGGCGAAGCCCGGGCCGACGGAACGGGCCCGGCCGCGGGTGCGGCAGGCGGTCCTGACGGTCCGGACTGGCGGGGAGGCTCGGACCTCCTCGGGGTGGACCGGCCGGATGTCGTCCTCGCGGCCTTCGAGCGCGGCGAGCCGAAGGCCGGGGTGGCGGTGATCGGGCTCGCCCTCCATCACGCCGACCCCGCGGCCGTGCTCCCCGTGGTCGCGAGGGCGTTGGAGTCGGCGGACCGCGAGGTCCGAAGGCAGGGGGTCATCGCCCTGGCACACGTCGCGCGGCTCCACCGCACGGTGGACCGCCGCTGTCTGGAGCTGCTGCGCGGCTGCCCCCGCGGCAACGAGGCCGACGACGACCTGTGGTCCTTCGTGCCGCACCGGGAGCTGCCGCTCTGGCTGTGGCGGCACCACCTGTGGGAGCGGCTGGTGGAGCGGCTGCGCCGGCCGTTCGGCTGAGCGGGACCGGTGGGGGAGCGGGACCGGTGGGGGCGGGGGCGGTCGCCGTCCGGGCGGCCGCCTGTCACCGGGGCGCCGGGGCCGCCGGCCACGGCGTCAGCCGGAGACCGTGATCCGGAAGACCGGGTGGTCGCCGGCGGCCGCCCGGAGTTCGGCTTCGGAGGACTTGGCGGTGACCCCCTGGAAGAACCGGTTGACCTCCCATCCCCACTTCTCCAGGTAGGCGCGCAGGATCCGGGCCTTCTGCACCGGGTCGGTGATCTCGGTGACGGTGAACGCGCGCACCCTGCGCCCCACGCGCAGCTCGCCGCCGCCCGCCACCCGCATGTTGCGGACCCACTGGGAGTGGCCGCGGGCCGAGACCAGGTACTGGGCACCCTCGTAGGTGTGCGGGTTGACCGGGATCCGCTGCATCTCGCCGGACTTGCGGCCGCGTACCGACAGCTCGGCGCTGCCCGCCAGGCTGATGCCGAAGCGGGCCAGCTTGCCGAAGAGCGCGTTGAAGCGGGCCTCGAACGGGGTCGCCTGGGCGTAGTACGGGGTGGGCGCGTTCATCGTGACCTCCGGGGCCGCTTTCCGCATTGAGAGAGCACTGCTCTCGCTTGAGAGCAGTGTGCACGGATTGATGCACCAATGCAAGAGCAGCGCTCTCGAAACAGAGCGGCAATCCGTTTCCTGGGCAGTGCTCCGCCTGCATGGCAGACTGGCCCGCATGAACACCGTGCGAGGGGCCAGGGAACGGGCCCGTATCGAGGTCACCGCCGCCATCAAGGACGAGGCGCGCCGTATGCTCGCGGCCGAGGGCGCCGCCAAACTCTCCCTGCGCGCCGTCGCCCGCGAGCTGGGCATGGTCTCCTCCGCCCTTTACCGGTACTTCCCCAGCCGGGACGAACTGCTCACCGCCCTCATCATCGACGCGTACGACAGCGTCGGCGCGGCCGCCGAGGCGGTCGACGGCCACGCCCGCGCCGCCGGGGCCCCGCCCCGCGCCCGCTGGATCGCGGTCTGCGAGGCCGTCCGGACCTGGGCGCTGGAGCACCCGCACGAGTACGCCCTCATCTACGGTTCCCCGGTTCCCGGCTACAGCGCCCCCATGGACACCGTGGGCCCGGCCTCCCGCGTCGCCAACGTCTTCATCGGCATCCTGCGCACCGCGTACGAGGGCCCCGGCCTCGCCCTCCCGCCGCTGCCGCCCGCCCTGCGCCCCGAGGCGGACCGGATGACCGCCGACTTCGCCGAGGGGCTGCCCCCGGCCGTCACCGCCGCGCTGGTCGCCGCCTGGGCCCAGCTGGTCGGGCTGGTGTCCTTCGAGCTGTTCGGCCAGTTCAACCGCGTCGTCGAGGACCGTGCCGCCTTCTTCGCGCACGCCGCCGACCAGCTGGCGCACGGGGTCGGACTGCCGTCCGTATGACGGGAGGGCGGGGGCGCGGACCGTGGTGCGGATCCAGGAGATTCACATGATGAGGGGATGGCTCGCTCTTCTGTTCCTCATACGAATACGGGCGGTTCAGCCTTGAACGATGGGCCGCCCGTCTAGTGTTCCTCGGGTCGCCCCCCTGCCGCCGCCGGAGGAAACGTTCATGCCCCGCGCCGTGAAGGCCTTGTACGCCGCCCTGGTCACCGCCTTATTGGCCGTGTCGGCGCCCGCCATCATCGCCGCGGCCCGTGACACGCCCCCGCAGGCCGCCCCGGCGCCCGACCCGCCCCCCACCCCCCGGACGCCGGGCGTGCGGGGCCTGGAGATCGGCGTCCCCGCCTACGTCTGGGCGAACGACCCCATGCTGACCGACCTCACCGCCGCCGCCCCGGCCCCCTCCGTGGTCGTACTCAACCCGGGCAACGGCGACTCCCCGTTCGACGGCCCCTGGCGGGCCCGCGCCGACGCGCTGCGCGCCCGCACCACCTCCACCGGCGAGAAGACCCGGGTGCTCGGATACGTCCACACCGACCACGGCAACCGTGACATCGCCGAGGCCAAGGCCTCCGTCGACAACTACCTCAGGACCCCCGACGGCCGCCTCCACGTCGACGGCATCTTCTTCGACGTCGTCAGCCGCGACTGCGGCCCCGCCGACGCCACCCGCGACTACTACGCCGAGCTGCGCCGCTACGTCCAGGACGCCATGGACGCCGTCGACCCGGCCGCCCCCGACCTCGTCGTCAACAACCCCGGCACCGCCATAGCCGACTGCTACCTGGAGCCGGGCCACCGCACCGCGGACGTCTTCGTCACGTTCGAGGACACGTACGCCGCGTACACCGGCGCCGGCTGGCTCGGCGGCAACGTGTTCGACTCCCTCTCCGGCTACCGCACCGGCACCGAACTCGACCCGAGCGGCACGGCTTTCTGGCACCTGGTCCACGACGTCCCCGACCCCGCGGCGATGCGCGCCACTCTGCGTACGGCCTTCGACCGCGGCGCGGGCTACGCGTACGCGACCAGTACGGTCATGCCCAACCCCTGGAACGCGGGGCCCACATGGAAGTACCGTGCGCAGACCATGTACGCGGCCACCCTCGGCTGAGGCCCGCGCCACCCCCGGCCGGCGTCACGGCGTGCGCGGGGCCCGCTCACTCGACCAGGCGCAGCCAGGCCGCCGCGAGCGCGGCGTGACCCGCTGGCGTCGGACGGACGCCGTCCGCGGCCCAGTACTCCGCCCCGTGTGCCAGCCCGTGTCGTTGACCCCGGCAGGGATCGACACCACGTCCGGGTGCGCGTCGAGCACGTCCGTCTGCCAGCGGGCTTCCAGGTCCCCCACCTTGTGGCCCCCGGTCCCGGTGTTCAGCCAGGTCACGGGCCGGTCCGGGTGCCGGAGTCCCCACTCGCCGGCGATGCGCAGCCGGCAGCCGGTGATCGAATCACCGGCGAACAGCACGGTGGTTCCGGGCCGGAGGACGATCGTCATGCGGACCCTCCCCGGCCTGAAAGGCCGAACCACCGGCCGACCGCCCGCTCGCACGCCCCGCGTTCGAAGTCGGGCCCGCCCGCCCAGGCGACGATGCCGTCCGGCCGTACCAGAACGGCGCCCAGTCCGAGGTCGTTCCTCGCCGCCCCGGCCGCGTACCGCAGCCGCCCCTCCAGGCCGGTCGCCGCACCACGCAGGCGGCGGTCCGTGCTGAAATCCAGCAACACGCCGCGTCCGTCCTGCGTCAGATCGCCCAGGCGAGTGCCGTCTTCGAGCCGGAAGTCCGGGGCGTCGCGGCCGACCAGCGGCTGCTCGCCGCCCAGGTCGTGGCGGACCCACGATCCCGACAGCCTCTCGAACGCATAGGTCGTTCCGCCCCGCGTCCCGAGCAGGTCGCCGATCACGCCTTGGAGCGCCCGGGCGTGCGGGCCGGGCCTCATGACCGCCACCTGGGCACGCGACCAGTCGAGCACCTGGGCGGCGATCGGACTGCGTTCGCCGGTGTAGCTGTCGAGCAGTCCGTCCGGCGCGTACCCGTGCACGGTCGCCGCGAGCTTCCACCCCAGGTTCACGGCGTCCCCGATGCCCGTGTTGAGTCCCTGTCCGCCCAGCGGCGAGTGGATGTGGGCGGCGTCGCCGGCGAGCAGAACGCGTCCACGCCGGTAGAGCGTCGTCTGCATCGCGCGATCGGTGAAGGTCGAGACGAGACGCACGTCGTCCAGCGTCACGTCGGTGCCGGACACGCGGCGCAGAACGGCCTGGAGATGCTCGCGCGTCGGCTGCCGCGAGCGGTCGAACGCGCCGCCGTCGAAGTCCATCATGCCGATGTGACCTTCGGCGGCCATCCGAATGTACATGCCCGTCGGCGTCAGGTGGATCCCGGGCTTCAGCGCGCCGGGAGAGGCGAGCGTGGCGAGCATGACGTAACCGGTGAACAGCGGCTCGGTGCCGGTGAATTCGAAGCCCGCGAGCCCGCGGACCGTGCTGCGTCCGCCGTCGCAGCCGACGAGCCAGCGCGCCGCGTGGGCGTGCTCGCCGGCGTACGCGACCACGTGCTCGTCCTCCTGCGCGATGCCGGAGACCGTGACACCGCGCCTGATCTCCACACCGAGCTCGGCAGCCCGCTCGGACAGCACCGTCTCCACCGCCGCGAGGTTCGTCATCATGCCGTCCGCCGCCGGGCCGGGCAGCCGGAACGGCAGGGCGGCGAGGTCGACCTCGGCCGGATCGAGCGCCAGGCCGGCGAAATGGCCCACGCTGCGAGGAGGTGACGGTTCGTCCGCCTCGGCTCCCGGGCCGGGATCCTCGGGGACCCCCGACGCCGTCAGCAGCGGGCGAAGCATCCCGCGGCGGTAGAACGCCCCGACCGAGGCGGCGGACAGGCCCCGCATCCCGAGCGGGTCCGCCCGCCACGGGGAGCCGGGCTCCGCCTCCCGCTCAAGGACCAGGACAGAGCAGCCCGCGAGGCCGAGCTCGCAGGCAAGGAACAGACCGACCGGGCCTGCGCCGACGATCACTACGTCATGCACGAGAGTTCCCCTTTCCGGCGCCACGGCCGGATGGGCACCGGCCGGACCCCTCGAAAGGTGCCGGACCCGACCGACATCGGGCCGACAGCCCCCGACACGGCATCGACTCCCGGCCGACAGCCCGCCGACACGCCACCGCCGACACGCCGCCGCATCCCGGGCGGTACGGCTCAGTCCTCCCGCTCCGCCGTCCCCCGGTCCAGGACCGCCGAGACGGCCGCCACGAGCCTGTCGCCCGCGCGGTCGACGCTGCCGTTCTGCGCGCTGATCTGGGCGCCCTCCAGGAGGAAGGTGATCTCCGCCGAGACGTCATCGGGTAGGTGCGCACCCGCCCGCTCGCACATGGCCGTGAGGCGACGCCGCTGATCGGCCTTGTGGTTCTCGATCAGCCGGCGGGCCGGATGGCCGGGGTCCGGCAGGCCGGCGAAGGAGTTGACGAAGGGGCAGCCCCGGCGGGCGATGTCCGGCAGTCCGTCGGCGATGAACTGTGCCACACCGAGCACCTGGGCCCGGCCGTCGTCCGCGTGCTCGGCCTCCACCTGGTCGAAGGCCGTCGCGTACCCCACCGCGACGATCCGCAGCCACTCCTCGATCAGCGCGTCCTTGGTGGCGAAATGACGGTAGAGGGCCATCTTCGTGGTCTTCGCCTGCTCGGCGATGGCCTGGACCCCGACGGCCCTGACGCCCTCACGGAGGAAGAGCTCCTCGGCCGCGTCGAGGATGCGCTCGCGCGGGGGGAGGCGGGCGACTCTCGAATCCCGGCCCGGCCTCGGGGGGCTGCTCGTCATGGTGCGTCTCGCTTCGGTCGCGTCGGCCGGCATCTCTCCGCCCATGTTACGTTACCGATCATCCTCAAGCGATACCGATCGGTATCGCACGGGACCGATCGGAATCGCAGGGGGAACGCCGTGGAACTGCACGAATACACCCAGTACGACGCCGTGGGACTGGCCGACCTCGTGGCCCGGGGAGAAGTGACCGCGGCCGAACTCGCCGGTGCGGCCCAGGACGCGATGGCGGCCGTGAATCCGCGGATCAACGCCGTCGTGGAGAGCTGGCCGGCCGAGGACGCCCCGGCCCCGGGCAGCACCCCCCTCGCGGGCGTGCCCTTCCTCATCAAGGACCTGGCCGTGTCCATGCGGGGCAAGCACGTCGAGCTGGGCAGCCGGCTCGCCGCCGGCAACCTGGCACGCGAGGACTCGTTCCTGATGCGGCGGTTCCGCAGGGCCGGGCTGGTGACGCTGGGCCGCACGGCGACACCCGAATTCGCCTACAGCACCACCACGGAACCGGTCCTGTACGGCGCCACCCGCAACCCCTGGGACCTCACCCGGACACCGGGCGGCTCCAGCGGCGGGTCGGCCGCGGCCGTCGCCGCCGGCATAACCCCCCTCGCGCACGCCACCGATGCGGCCGGATCGATCCGGGTGCCGGCCGCCGGCACCGGACTGTTCGGGCTCAAGCCCACCCGGGGCCGGGTGTCGCTGGGCCCGGACGCCGACGAGGTCTTCAACGGCCTCGCGGTGCACGGCGGGCTCAGCCGGACCGTCCGGGACAGCGCCGCCCTGCTCGACCTGATCCAGGGCCCGGAAACCGGCGACCCCTACTTCGCGGAGCGTCCCCGCCGCCCGTACACCGAAGAGATCACCGAGGAACCGGGCCTCCTGAGCGTCGGCCTGGTCACCACCCCCTGGAACGGACGCGCCGTGGAACCGGCCGTGCTCAAGTCCACCCTGGCGGCCGCCCGGCTGCTGGAATCACTCGGCCACCGGGTCGACGTCACCGCCGTCGACCTCGGCGTGAGCTGGGAGGAGTTCGTCCTCGCCAACGCCCGGCTGTGGTCCGCGAACCTCGTGACGTGGATCGACGGCTTCGCCGAGGCGTTCGGCCGCCCCGTCGACGAGAGCACCGTCGAGCCCGCGATGCTCGTGAGCTACGCGTGGGGACGCAAGGTGAGCGGCGCGGAGTTCGTGCAGGCCCTCGACGTACGCAACCGGGTCGCCCGCTCGATCGGCGCCCACTTCGAGGCCCAGGACGTGGTGCTGACGCCCACCCTCCCCGAGGTGCCGGTACCGCTGGGCACCTACGGCCGGGGCGCCGAGAACGCCGACGGACGCGGCTGGCTGGAGCACCTGTTCCACCGCTCGCCGTTCACCGCCGCCTTCAACGTCGCCGGCACGCCCGCGATGTCGGTGCCGCTCGGGTTCGACCACGCCACCGGCATGCCGATCGGCGTCCAGTTCGCCGCCGGCCACGGACGCGAGGACGTGCTGTTCCGGCTCGCCGCGCAACTGGAGAAGGCCGCGCCCTGGTCGGAGCGCAGGCCCGCCGTGTGGGCGGGCGCAGCCGCCCGCTCCGCCTGATCCAAGCGGCCGCACCCGCGGTCAGTCCCCGTCGTTCTCCGGCCGGCGGGCGAATCCGAGCAGCACGTGGGTGACCCGGAGCAGGAACACCGCAGCCGCCAGGATCCCGCCCGCCACGGCCAGGATCCGGCGCGTCGAAGGGGAGAGGGAGAACGCGAGCGCGGGACCGAACACCGCACCGAAGGCGAGGGCGGCCGCGAAGCAGGCACTGACGACGGCGTAGCCGATCTCGATGGTGATCGCGTCCCGGTCCGCCTGACTACGTCGCTCCATGCGTGGAGTGTCACAGTGCGCACGGCCCGTCACAAGCGCCCGACGGGTCAGATTCCGGCCGTATCCGTCCACAGCCGGGCCAGCGCCAGGTCGCCCGTCACCCCCGGACCCGCCAGCGGGAGCCGGTTCCACAGGGCCGCGTACAGCCAGGCCGCCTCGCCGGTCAGTTCGCAGTCGGCCGCCTCGCCCGTGTCACCCCCTACCGTACGGGCGGGCGCCGCCGACAGGTGTACGGTCCACACCGCGCCCGTGTCGGCCGCCCGCACCCGCACCACCTTGGGCACGGCGCTCCGCACCCGGCTGCGCGGCCGCGCGTGGAAGCCGGTCAGCAGCTCGTCCACCCCGTCCTCGGCGAACTCCGGCTCCACCGCCGAGAACACCGCACCGAGCGCCGACTCCGCGTCCATCCGGTGCACCGCGGTCTCGTGCGCCTGCCGCCGCGCCCAGAACGCCACCGGCGAGGGCGGGGCCGTCGGCAGGAAGGTCCAGCACTGCACATCGGCCGGGGCCTCGTCCAGGGTCCGGACCAGGTCCGTGTGGCCCTCCCGGAACCAGGCCAGCAGCTCGCCGCCCACCAGCTCGGGCGCGTCCGGGAAGCCCACCGGCTCCAGCCGGCGCTCCGCGACGTACGCGGTGGCCCAGCGGTGCACCGAGCCGGTGTGCCGCAGCAGGTCGGTGACGCGCCACCCCGGACAGGTGGGGACCGCGGCGTCCGTACCGGCGCGTTCGGCCGCCTCGGCGAGCAGCTCGCCCTCGCGTGCGAGCGCCTTCACATGTTCGGTGATCTCCATACCGTGAGTCTTATCAGCCCGCCCGCGACAATGGAGAGCATGGACGGGGAACTCTTCCCGCGCGAGCGGACGGTGATCGCCCCCGGCGCCGTGCACGTACCGGACTGGCTCGGGGCTCAGCGCCAGGGCGAGTTGCTGGCGGCATGCCGCGCGTGGGCGCGGCCGCCCGCCGGCCTGCGCACCGTACGCACCCCGGGCGGTGGGGTGATGACCGCCCGCCAGGTGTGCCTCGGCCTGCACTGGTATCCGTACGGGTACGCACGCACCGCCGTCGACGGCGACGGGGAACCGGTCAAGCCGATGCCGCCGTGGCTCGCCGCACTGGGGCGGGAGGCGGTCACCGCCGCGTACGGGGACGCGCCGGGGGCCGGGGCCGGCTCCGGGGCGGCGTACGACATCGCGCTGATCAACTTCTACGCGGGCGACTCCCGCATGGGCATGCACCGCGACGCCGAGGAGCGGTCCACCGCGCCGGTGGTCTCGCTCAGCCTCGGCGACACCTGCGTCTTCCGGTTCGGGAACACCGCCTCGCGCGGACGCCCGTACCAGGACGTCGAGCTGCGCAGCGGTGATCTCTTCGTCTTCGGGGAGGCGAGCCGGCTGGCCTACCACGGGGTGCCGAAGGTCCTGCCGGGTACGGGCCCGCGGGAGCTCGGACTGACCGGCCGGCTGAACATCACACTCCGGGTCGGCGGCCTGGGCTGATCGGAGGCACCCGGCACCCTCCGATCATGCGAGGATCGATGCCATGAACGGGAACGGGGCCCCGCCGCGGGTGGGGGATGCGACCACGCCATCCGCGTCCGGTACGGCCGCGCGGACCAGGCTGGAGCGGGGGCGCGGCGCGCTCGGGCCGGCGCTGGAGCTCGTCCACACCGGCCGTGCCCCGACCCGCGCCGTGCTGACGGCCGAACTCGGGGTCACCCGCGCCACCGCCGGAGCGGTCGCCGCCGAACTGGAGGCGCTCGGGCTGATCCGGGTCGATTCCCGCCCGGGCGGAGCCGGAGGAACCGGCGGCGCCCAGGGCCGGCCCTCGCACCGGCTCTCCGTGGCCGAGGACGGCCCCGTGGCGCTGGCCGCCCAGGTGCACTCGGACGGTTTCCGTGCCGCCCTGGTCGGCCTCGGCGGCCGCATCGTGGCCACCGCCCCCGGCAAGGTCACCGTCTCCGCCGATCCGGCGCAGGTGCTCGGCGCGGTCGTGGAGGCGGGCGCGGAGCTGCTCGCGGAGAGCGGCCGCCGCTGCGTCGGCGCGGGTCTCGCGGTCCCCTCGGCGGTCGCGGAGCCGGACGGCACGGCGCTGAACCCGCTGCACCTGGCCTGGCCGGCCGGCTCTCCCGTACGGGCCATCTTCGCGGAGTGCGTGAAGGCGGCCGGGATCGACGGCCCGGCCCTGACGGGCAACGACGTCAACCTCGCGGCCCTGGCCGAGCACCGGCACGGCGCGGGGCGCAGCGCCCAGCACCTGCTGTGCGTGGCCACCGGGCACCGCGGGGTCGGCGGGGCGCTGGTCCTGGACGGCCGCCTGCACAGCGGGAGTTCGGGCCTGGCCCTGGAGGTCGGCCACCTCACCGTGAACCCCGAAGGACGGGCCTGCCACTGCGGCAGCCGCGGCTGTCTGGATGTGGAGGCGGACCCGCTGGCCTTCCTCACCGCGGCGGGCCGCAGCGCCGGCCCCGAGGTGTCGCTGCTCCAGCAGGCCCGCGACCTGCTGCGGGACGAGCCCGCGGAACCGGCGGTCCGGGCGGCCACGGAGGAGCTGATCGACCGGCTCGGGCTCGGCCTCGCGGGCCTCGTGAACATCCTCAACCCGGACCGGATCATCCTGGGCGGGCTGCACCGGGAGCTGCTGTACGCCGACCCGGACCGGCTGCGCGCGGTGGTCGCGGACCGCAGTCTCTGGGGGCGCAGCGGCGGGGTGCCGATCCTGCCGTGCACCCTCGACCACAACAGCCTGGTCGGGGCGGCGGAGCTGGCGTGGCAGCCGGTGCTCGACGACCCGCTGGGAGCCCTGGCCTAAGCCGTCTCTCCGAAACAGACGGCCGGGGCCTGGCGGGGCGTGTCCGGGCCGGGGCGTCCGGGCCGGGGTCCGTCACCCGGGCCGGGCGCCGACCGGCGACGCCGCCGGCAGGCCCGTCGCGACGGCCGCCGGATCGACGGCCAGGAGCACCGCACGCGCGGGTTCCCGTACGGGCGTGGCCCTGATCGGGACCGGCCGTACCGGTTCCGCCGGGGCCGGGGCCGCCGTGAGCGAGAACCACACCGCCTTGCCGGGGCCGTCCGGCCGCTCGCGCGCCCCCCAGGCCTCGCTGAGCGCCTCCACCAGGGCGAGCCCGCGTCCGCACGTCTCCAGCGCCTCCGCCCGCGTCTCGTGGACGGCCGGCAGCCGCGGATCGCTGTCGATGACCGAGACCGTGAGCCGTCCGAGCCGGAGTTCGATCTCCACGGTGCAGGTCTTGTCCGGCTGCGCGTGGCGATGGACGTTGCTGAGCAGTTCCGTCACCCCGAGCGCAGCCCGGTCTATGAGCGGGTCGAGCTCCCAGTGGCGCAGTTGTGCAGAAACGATTCTGCGGATTTGGCCGATCCGCGACGGCAAGGCCTGCAGTTCGACGACGCAGTGCCTGCGGGAATGACTGATCACGGCTGCGACTCCCCGACATGAGTGTTACGGGTGCTGCACCCTCGGTAATGCTCCACCAGGGTCACCCACGGTGCCGCACAGTGCAACCGAACGCGATCGAAAGGGATCCGCATGGAAACCCAAAGTGAACGTTTGTGCAGGTGGGAGGCGTACATTGCAAAGAAGGGGGGCGAGGTTCACCCACGAAGGAGCGCGGCACATGAGCACCACCGGCACCACCAGAACATCCGGTAACACCGGCACGACTGCCACGACCGTCGACGTCGACCGCAGCGACGCGGACTACCGGGCCTGGCTGAAGGAGGCCGTCCGCAAGGTCCAGGCCGATGCCAACCGCTCCGCCGACACCCACCTGCTGCGCTTCCCGCTCCCCGAGGCGTGGGGCATCGACCTCTACCTCAAGGACGAGTCCACGCACCCGACGGGCTCCCTCAAGCACCGCCTCGCACGCTCGCTCTTCCTGTACGCACTCTGCAACGGCTGGGTCCGCCCCGGCCGCCCGGTGATCGAGGCCTCGTCCGGCTCCACCGCCGTGTCCGAGGCGTACTTCGCCAAGCTGATCGGCGTCCCCTTCATCGCCGTCATGCCCCGCACGACCAGCCCGGAGAAGTGCCGCCTCATCGAATTCCACGGCGGCGCATGCCACTTCGTGGACGACCCGATGAAGATGTACGAGGAGTCCGCCGAGCTCGCCGCCCGCACGGGCGGGCACTACATGGACCAGTTCACGTACGCGGAGCGGGCCACCGACTGGCGCGGCAACAACAACATCGCCGAATCGATGTACCAGCAGCTGCGCCTGGAGCGGTACCCCGAGCCCGCCTGGATCGTGGCGACCGCCGGCACCGGCGGCACCTCGGCGACGATCGCGCGCTACGTGCACTACATGCAGCACGACACCCGCATCTGCGTCCCGGACCCGGAGAACTCCTGTTTCTTCGACGGCTGGACCCACAACGACCCGGACGCGAGCAGCGATTGCGGCTCCCGCATCGAGGGCATCGGCCGGCCGCGGATGGAGCCGAGCTTCGTGCCCGGGGCCATAGACCGGATGATGAAGGTCCCGGACGCGGCGAGCGTCGCCGCCTGCCGGGCGCTGGAGACGGCCATAGGGCGCAAGGCGGGCGGCTCGACCGGCACCGGCCTGTGGAGCGCCCTGAAGATCATCTCGGAGATGGTGGCGGAGGGCCGCACGGGCAGTGTCGTGACCCTGCTGTGCGACCCGGGCGACCGGTACCTGGACAAGTACTACTCCGACGAGTGGCTGGCGGCGCAGCGGCTCGACATCGCCCCCTACGCGAAGACCATCGACACCCTGCTGACGACCGGGGTCTGGCGGGAACCGACCGCCTGACACCCCGTCGGGCGGCGGCCACCGGGCGCGCCGCCGCCGTAGACGGCGGCGCGGACCGCGTGCGGCGTGCTGCCGGTCATGACCGGGTGAGCGGCACGGCGGGGTCCCCGGCTACTGATCCGCCGCGCGCCGGGCGGTGAGCCGCCGGTCCAGCGCACGGACCGCCGTACGGAAGGAGCGGCCCAGGCCGGGACGGGCGGCGGCCAGGCCGAGGCGGAAGGGGGCCGGGCCGTCCGCGGCGAAGGTCCAGCGGACGTGCGTGCCGGAACCCGCCGGGGTCAGCCGCCACTCCTCCAACAGCGCCCGCACTCCGGGTGCGTTGGTGGTGTCGACCCGGTACGCGTAACGCCGCTCGGGTTCGGCCGCCATGATGGTCTCCTGGAAGCGCACCCCGCCCGTCAGCCTGATCTCGCGGCCCGCGCCCCCGTGCGTGGGGCGGGCCAGGGTCACGGCCCCGAACCAGTCGGCCCAGCCCTCCACTTCCTCCGCGAGTGCCTGGTACACGGCCTCGGGCGGCGCCACGGTGTCGCCGGCGAAGACCAGCCGTACCGGTGCGTCGTCGATGAAGTCGAGCCCCACCGGTCGGAGTCGGCGAGCCATGGGCGGTACCCCCTGGGGTGAGGTTCTGGGCGGGCGTGCGCGCCACCATAGCCCCGCCCCGCCGAGAAGTCCGTAGTGCTCGCGGCAGGCCGGTGGGAAGTGGCGGAACACTCCAAGACCGGCTCATGATCATTGTGCCTGGCGGGGACACTGACCGTGTTCGTGCTGTCACAGACTGGGAGGACGCGGCGGCCCGGTCGGGCGCCGTGCTTCCGTGCCTGCCGACCCAAGGACTGCCTCCGTGACCGAGCGCGTGCTCAGCCCCCGCAACCGCGGCTTCCTCTTCCTCGACTCCCACCCCGCCGGGTGCGCGCGGTCGGTGGCCGACATGTGGCGGGCGTGCCCCGCGCCCGCCCGCGCACCGGAGGGCGACGGGCCGGTCGCGCTGGTCATCGGTTCCTCCGCCGGGTACGGTCTCGCGGCCACGCTCGCCGGACTCAAGCGCGCCGGCATCCGCGGTATCGGTGTGTCCTTCGAGAAGGGCCCCACCGCGCGCCGCACCGCGACCGCCGGCTGGTACCGCACCGCCGCCACCGCCGACATCGCCCGCGCCGCCGGCCGGGACCTGGTCCTCCTCAACGGCGACGCGTTCTCCGACACGATGAAGGACCAGGTCGCCGACCTCGTCGAGCGGCGTTTCGGCGGCCGGCTCGACCACCTGATCTACTCGGTGGCCGCGCCCCGGCGCACCGACCCCGACACCGGCACCACGTACGCCTCGGTCCTCAGGCCGATCGGCCGCGCCGACCGCACCAAGACCCTGGTCTTCGACGACGAGGGCGTTCCCGAGGTCCGTGAGGTCGAGACCGCACCGGCCGAGGGCGACGACGTGGAGCAGACCGTGGCCGTGATGGGCGGCGCGGACTGGGAACGCTGGATCGACCACCTCGCCGGGCGGGGACTGCTCGCCGACGGGTTCACCACCGCCGCACTGTCCTACATCGGTTCGCCGCTGACGGAGGCGATCTACCGGCAGGGCACCATCGGTGCGGCCAAGGCCCACCTGGAGGCCACCGCCCGCACCCTGGACGAGCGGCTCGGCAAGCTGCTGGGCGGGCGGGCCGTGACCTCCGTCAACGGCGCGGCCGTCACCCAGTCCTCCACCGCGATCCCCGGCATCGCCCTGTACACCGGCCTGCTGCGCGGCGTCCTCGGAGACGGCCTCGTCCCGCCGATCGACCAGCTCGCCGCCCTGTGGGACCAGCTCACCGGTGCCGCCCCGCTCGCCCTGGACGACGAGGGCCGCATCCGCCTGGACACCTTCGAACTGTCCGACGGCGTCCAGGCGGCCGTCGCCGAACGCTGGGAGAGCGCCGACACGGCGACCATTGCCGAACTGGCCGACCTCGACTGGTTCCGCGCCGAGGTCCGCCGCCTCTACGGATTCTCCGTGCCCGGCATCGACTACGCGGCCCCGGTCGCCACCGACGTCCCCTGGCCCGACCACACCCCCTGACACTTGTCCGGCCGTGCCGCCCGCTCGTCCCGAGCGGGCGGCACGCAGCCCGGGGCGTCCGGGCAACTCGCGGGTGGCCGCGTCCTGGTGACACGTTCTCACCGGCCCGTCGTCCTGGGCAGCGGCTCCGTCGCGCGGGATGCTGGAACCGTGCCGATCCTGCCCCCGCGAGCGGAGGCCGCTGTGCCCGAACGTCCCCGGTCCGACACCTCCCCGTCCGACGCCTCCCGGTCCGACACCCCCCGGTCCGACGCCTCCCCGTCCGACACCCCCCGGTCCGACACCCCCCTCGCCCTCGAACTCCTGGTCCACGGAGTCGCCGGCGCAGCCCCCGGCGAGTTGCTCGGTGACCCGCGCACCGTCCGGGTCACCGGCGACTCCACCGCCGCCGTCTTCCGCCGCACCGAGGACGCCGACGCCGAGGCCCACCCCGAGCGGTACGCCGGGCGACCCGTCCCCGAGGCCTACTGCTGGTCCCGGCTCACCTCCGGGAACGGTGCCCGCGCCCTGTGGCTGCTGCTCCTGCCCTTCATGGTCGCCAACCTCGCCCACTGGGCCCGGCCGGCCACACCCGCCGCCGACCCCTCGCCGCGCGCCGTGCGCACGTACGGGGTCCTCGTCCGGGTCCTCGCCCTCAGCCTGACCGTGCTGCTCATCGCCGCCGCCTGCGAGGTCGCCCTCGACCTCCTCGCCTGGCAGTGCGCGGGGTCCGGGACCTGCGCCGGCTCCCACTCGTGGCTCGGCTTCCTCGCGCCCGGAGGCGGCTGGTGGGCCCAGCCAGGGCGGCGCCTGGCCCTCGGGGCCCTGGTTCCCGCCGGGTTGACCGGGCTGCTCTGGTACCTGTCGAACCGCACCTGGAGCGCCTACGAGTCCCAGCCCCCGCCCGCCGGCGCCGCTGACCCGGACACCGCCTCGGACCCCGTGCCCGCGCTCGGGCGCCCCGGCTTCTGGTACGGCCGCCGGCTCGTGGCCCGGTTGCGCGCCGCCCACACCGCCGCAGGGCTGCTCACCGTGGCGGTGGCCGTCTCCGTACCGACCGCCCGCCACGACCGCCGGGCCGGGGCGCCCGTCCTCGAAGCCCTCGGCACGCTCACCCAGGTCCTGCTCGCCGCCGGGGCCGTCGCCGTGGCCTCGGTCGTCTGCCGGCGCGGCCGCACCGAGGCCCGGCCCGACCACCGGCTCGACCGGGCCGCCGTCACCCTGCTGCCCGCCACCGCCCTCGTCCTGCTCACCGCCGTCCTCGTGCACGCCTGCTGGTCGCGCCCCGACTGGACCGCCACCGGACGGCTCCCCGGGGACCTGACCTTCGGCGTGCTGATGCTGGGTCAGGGGCTCTGCGTGCTCGCCCTGGCCGCCGTCGCCCGGTACCTGCACCGCAGGGCCCCCGACCCGGCGGCCGCCCTGCGCGGCCTGGGCGGGCCCGCCGTCGCCATGCTCGGCTGCGCGCTCGGCGGGGTGATGTCCGGCGGGGTCGCCCAGCGCGTCGCCGACTGGCTGGACGGGGGAGCCACGCCCGGAATGCGCGGCGCCGCACTGCCCGGGCCGCCCGTGCTGCTGTCCTGGCAGGCCGCCGTGCTGCCCCCGCTGCTCCTCGTACTGGCCCTGCTCGCCCTCCGGTTCGCGGTGCGCGGAGCCCGGGCGCGGGGCCGGCTCGCCGCCGCCGTGGCCGCCGAGTACCCGGGGGAGATCCCCGACCTGGACCGCAGCCGCCGGATCGCCGGGGCGCGGACCGCGGCCGCGCTCACCGACTCCGCGCCCTGGTTCGTGGCGGCCGTCTCCGGGATCACCCTGCTCCTGGGGGCGGGCGCGCTGGCCGGAGCCTGGTTCAGCGGAAAGGTGCCGGGCGAGGCGGCCCGCGGGACCGTGCCGCTGCTCGAAGCCGCCGCCCGCGCCGCCCAGGACACCGGGTCCTGGCTGATCGGCCTGGGCATCGCCGCCTTCATCGCCTGGGGCCGCCGTGCCTACCGGGACCCCGCCGCCCGCCGGACCATAGGGATCCTGTGGGACGTCGGCACCTTCTGGCCGCGCGCCGCGCACCCCTTCGCGCCGCCCTGCTACGCCGAGCGGGCCGTCCCCGACCTGACCTGGCGGATGGCCGCCTGGACCGGCCGCACCGGCGGCCGCCTGGTCATCTCCGGCCACTCCCAGGGCAGCGTGCTCGCCGCGGCGGCCGTCTGGCAACTGCCGCCCCCCGCCCGTCGCCGGGTCGCCCTGCTCACCTACGGATCCCCGCTCGGCCGCCTCTACGGCCGCTGGTTCCCGGCCTACTTCGGCCCCGGGCCGCTCACCGCCCTGCACCGCGAGGTCGATTGCTGGCGCAACCTGTGGCGGGCCACCGACCCCATCGGCGGCCCGGCGCTGCCCGGCGCGGAGCCCGGTGTGGACCGCGGCCCGCTCGCCGACCCGATCGCCTACGGACGCAGCGCCCGCCATCCGCTGCCCGCCCCGATCCTGGGCCACGGCGACTACCAGGCCGCCCCGGCCTTCGCCGCCGAACGCGACGCCCTGCTCGCGCGGTTGGACGCCGCAGCACGGGCCGAGGTACCGGGTCAGCGGCTCCCGGTCAGCAAGGAGCGGGCAGGGCCGGCAGCGACGGCAGCGTCGGCAGATCCGCCGGGAACAGCAGGGTGAGATCGTCCTTGCTGGGCTCGGCGAGCTGGGCCACCCGGCCCGCGTGCCGCTCCACCATCGACTCGAAGGTCTGGCGGGCCGTGCGGCCGTTGCCGAAGGCCGGGCCCTTGGGAAGCTCGGCGAAGTACGTCAGCAGTGCCTTGGACGTGCCCTCCCCGAGCTGGTACTCGTGCTCCTCCGCCTGCTGCTCCACGATCCGCAGCAGCTCCTCGGGCCCGTAGTCGCCGAAGGTGATGGTCCGGGAGAACCGCGAGGCCACTCCCGGATTCACCGTCAGGAAGCGCTCCATCTCCGCCGTGTACCCGGCGACGATCACGACCACCGCGTCGCGGTGGTCCTCCATCAGCTTCACCAGCGTGTCGATCGCCTCGCGCCCGAAGTCCCGGCCCGAGTCCTCCGGTGCCAGCGCGTACGCCTCGTCGATGAACAGGACCCCGCCGCGCGCCCGGTCGAAGGCCTCCTGGGTACGGATCGCCGTGGAGCCGATGTGCTCGCCGACCAGGTCCACCCGGGACACCTCGACCAGGTGCCCGCGCTCCAGCACCCCGAGCGAGGCCAGGATCTCCCCGTACAGCCGGGCGACCGTGGTCTTGCCGGTGCCGGGGGAGCCGGTGAAGACCAGGTGCCGGCGCACCGAGGCGGCCTTCAGGCCCGCCTGCTGCCGGCGCCGGCCCACTTCGATCATGTCGGTGAGCGCCCGCACCTCGCGTTTGACGCTGTCCAGGCCCACCAGCGCGTCGAGCCGGCCCAGCATCTCGCCGGAGCTCCGCGCGAGGGCTTCCGCACCGCCCTCCACCACGTCCGCGGGCCGCGGTACGGAAGGCGCGGCCACCTGCTCCGGCCGCGCCACGGAGCCCTGCGCCGCCACGGGGCCCTGCGCCCCGGTGGCCGTGCGGATCCCCGCCCGCGCCCCGGCGGGCGCGCCGCCCGGGGCGGACCGGTCCGCGAGCCGCGTGCCGGACTCGTCGCCCGTGCACTCCCCGACGGTCGGCCCGTCCTCCGCGAACTCGTAGCCCCCGCGGGCGCAGCGCTCGGTGTGGCAGCGCGTCAGCGTGGTGCGGCAGCCGTCCATGACGTGGAAGCCGAAGCCGGAGCTGCCCGTCACCCGGCAGGCCGTGAAGGTGCCCCGGCCGCCCGCCGACACGTAGAAACCGGCCTCGGCGGGGGAGGTGACCGTGCACCGCTCCAGGGCGGGGTCGGCGCCCTTGGTGACGATCACACCGGTCTGCACGGCGTCGATGGTGCAGCCGGCGAGCGTGCCGCCGCTGCCGTGGTCGCGGAACCAGGCTCCGGTCGCCGCCTCGCGGATCCGGCAGTCGTCGAGCTGAGCGGTGGCCCCGTCGCTCACGGAGACGGCGGTGTTGCGCACCTGGGACAGATCGCTGTCGACCACGTCGACGCGGGAGCCGCGGTCCAGCACGAACAGCGCGTCCGGCACGTCGTGCACCCGGCATGAGTCGAGGGAGACCGTGGCCCCGTCGCTGATCCACACCGCCGGATAGTCACCCGTGCTGTCGTGGATCTCGCAGGACTCGGCGTCCACCCGGGTACCCGGATCCCACACGGACAGGCCGTTGCGGCCGAACCGGCGCACGGTGGTGCGGCTGAGGGTGAGCACCGAACGGGACCGCAGATCGACCGCGTTCTCCGGAATGTCGTGGATGTCGCAGCCGGCCAGGGTGAGCACCGCGTCGGTGTCGAGCGTGACCCCGTCGGCCGAGGTGCGGTGCACCGAGCAGTCGGTGAGCCGCGCCGTGGCGCGCGCGGCGATCTGCACCCCGGCGCCCTTGACCTCGTACACCTCGCAGCCCAGCGCCTCCAGCCCCGAGCCGTCGCCGGTGACCCCGATCCCCGCGCCCGTGGCGTGGTGGATCCGGCAGCGCTCCAGGCGGGGCCGGCCGCCGCCGCGCACCGAGACGCCGTTCTGCCCGGCGGCCACGACCTCGCACTCCTCGAACACCCCGCCGCCGCCGTCCAGTACGGAGATGCCGACACCGGCCGGATTCTCCACCGTGCACCGCCGCACCAGGGGCCGGGCCCCGGAGCCGCGTACCTCGATGCCGGCGGCGGAACGGGTGCTCACCCGCAGATCGGTGAGCTCGGGGCAGCCGTCCTCCACCAGCAGCGCGGGCGCCGCCCGGTCCTGACCCTCCAGGTACAGGTCCTGGATCACGGCCGAGGCGCGCACGGTCAGCGCGACCCCGTCGAGCGGGGCGATCCGCACCGACCCGGCCCCGCCCTCGGGCCCGCGCAGGGTGACGGCATGCTCCAGCACCAGGTTCTCGCGGTAGGTACCGGGGGCGATGGACAACACGTCCCCGTCGCCCGCGACGGCGAGCGCGGCGGTCAGCGTCGGATACTCACCGGAGCGGCGCCGCCACCGCGAAGTCCCGCCGTGCGTCACCTGGACCGTGCCCTGAACCATGGTGCTGTCGTGCCCCCACCCTCGTACTCGCGCTGCCGATACGACCGAAGCCACTGACGTCTGAAGTCACCGCGGCCACCGAAGTCACTGGAGCGACCGATCCGGCCGCTCCACCGTAGCGCGCGCGGAGCCGATGAGCCGCCAGGTCAACTGCCCGCACCCGCTCGGCCCCAGTCCGGTCCGGCGGCCGCCCAGGCCCGGTCCAGACGTATGTACCGCCGATGCGTGAGCCGCCGTACGACCAGCCGCCGGACCGTCTCCACCAGCGTGGCCACGCAGATCGCGGCGGCCATGCCCGCCATCCCCGCGTGGAACATCGCCGCGGACGGGTCGAGCGGCTGCCCCACCAGCCGGCCGCGCACGTCGGTCCAGACCCGGAACCGCTCGCCGGGACGCGGCGGTTCCTCCGCGGCCGGCACCGTGCCCTCGTGGCTGCTGCCGTCCGGCGCGGTCCACGAGGCCACGATCCGCGTACGATGCGGGGCCGTCCGCTGCGCCGACGTGTCGGCGGAGGCGCTCGCGGAGGCGCCCACGGCCGCCGCCGACTCCGGGGCGGGCCGCAGGACCACCGCCGGGACGAGATGACGCTCCTGCCGCTGCTCGTGCGCGGCCTGCTGAAGGGTACCGTCCACCTGCAGGCCCGCGACCCAGCCGACGGCCGGAGCCACCACCAGGACACACACCAGCGCGGCGAACGCCACCCACGCCTCGAAGAGATCGGTCGGCCGGCGCAGCGGATTGCGCCGCCAACGCCACACACCCATTGCTGTCCGCACGGTCCGGCTCCCCCAACCTGTGCCAGTCTCCGTCTGTCTGCGCCTCTGTCCTGACTGATCCAACGGCTTGGTCGTGCCAGTTGGTTCCAGTCCGGGCGCCGTGCCCCTCGAAGGTGTCAATCCGGTCGGCCGGTCGCCGGTCCGCGACCACCCTCCCGCCCCTCCTGCCCTCTCTCGTCCCACCTGTCCCAGTTGCGCCGGGGTGCGGAGCCGGACACGTCATGCGAGGACACGGACCTCGTCGCCGACGCGTACCGTACCCAGCCGCACCGGCACCAGCTGCCGCCCGAACGCGAGCGAACGGCCGATCCGCCGGTGTTTGGCCAGGGTCTTCAGAGGCTCCTTGCCGCGCTCTGCCGTCCCCTGGTCGGTGGTGGTCACGACGCACCGGCCGCACTCGCGCACCCCGCGGAAGACGGCGTCGCCGATCCCGATGCGGAGCCAGCCGTCCTCCGCCCACGGCTCGCCCCCCGAAACCACCACATTGGGGCGGAACCGGTTCATCGGCAGCGGACCCTCCTCGGGATGGTCCCCCCGCGCGATCAGCGAGTTGAGCGCGTCGAGCGAGGCGAGCGTGGTGATCAGCAGCGGATAGGCGTCGGCCAGGCTCACCGTCTCGCCCGGCAGGGCGTAGTCCGGATCCACGGGACGGCGTACCGCCGGATCGTCCATGTGCACCAGCCGTACCGGCTCCCCGAGGTACGCGCTGAACCAGTCGGCCGCGGTGGTCGCCGCGGCCACGGTCTCGACCTTCTTCCCGAACAGGATCGCCGGCTCCAGCGGACCCGGCTCGGGCACCTCCACGAACAGCTCCGCCATGCCCGGCGCCGTCACGGCGATCCGGCCGCCGTCGACGGGACGGGCCGCGGCCAGGGCCAGGCGCGGATGGCGCCGCTGGGTGATGACCGTGCCCTCCGGATCGATCAGCGCCCAGCGCCGGTCCCCGGACAGACCCCAGGGCTCCACGGCCACCTCGTCGGGAGCGGTCCCCGCTACCGATTTGACGGGATGGATGTGGAGCGCCTGCACGTGCAAGTTCGACATGAGGGCATCCTGCCAGCCCCCGCGCTGCCCGCGGCTCAGCGCCCCGTCAGTAGCCGCGCCCCTGGTAGGGGCGGCCGTACGGGTCCTCGTACGAGGCGGCCGGCACCGGTGCGGGCACCTGCATCGGACGCGGCGCGGCCGGGCGCATCGCCTCGTACCCGGTGGCCATGGCGACCGGGCGAGGCTGCTGCGGCTGGGGCTGCGGCATGTATCCGCCGCGGGCCGCCATCGGCTGCTGCTGCGGGATGTACGGGGCCGGGGCGTTCTGCAGCGGCATCGGCTGCGGGGCCGACTGCTGCTGGTACGGGTATCCGTACCCCGAGGTCTGTTGCTGCTGGGGCTGGGCCGGCGGCAGCGCGGGCATCGACGACGCGAGAGCCGGCAGGTATCCGCCGCTCGAGTATCCGGCGCTCGGGGACTCGTAGGCGGCCGGGACGCGGATCGGGGCGATCTGCGGAGTGCCGCGTTCGGCGACGAGGGAGTCGTAGATGGGGGTGTCCGGGAAGGAGGGCGCGGAGTAGTAACCGCCGCCATAAGTGGAGCGGGGGGAGGTCATGGGACCTAAGTTAAGCCCACGACTTCACCGGGTCCATAGCGAGGTGTCGTCAACCCCGCCCTGACCTGCATATTCGCAGGTCAGGGCCTCACCTTTCACTTGACGTTCACGTGCACGATTCGCCACTTCCGCCCCATCTTGTTCGTACTCGTACTCACCGGTTGGGTGTTGCACCGACTTCTTGCTGACGTAGTGTCACAAGTCGGTGACCTCGGATGACTCTGTTTCGTGGGGCAGTTCACCGTTTCAGGCGTCGCTGGGGCGGGGATAGGTACGGCCCTTCCAGGATGCCCCGCGGCCCCGGTAGTGCTGCACGGCCGAGTCGAGGGTCATCAGGAGGTACAGCAGCGCGGTGAACGGAAGCAGCGGCGCGAGCGCGGCGGGCTGGCGGTAGTACCGGAGCATCGGCAGGTAGGTGCCGGCCATCAGCAGCCACGCCAGACCCCCCGCCCAGGCGATGGCCGGATGCCCGGTCGCGAGGCCGGCCAGCAGGGCGGCCGGGGGCACGAGGTAGACGAGCACCAGTCCGGCCACCGTCCCGGCCAGCAGCAGGGGCTGGTGGCGCAGTTGCGCGTAGGCGCTGCGCGAGACCATCCGCCACAGGTCCGCGAGCACGGGGTACGGGCGCACGCTGTCCACCCGCTCCGCGAGTCCCAGCCAGATCCGGCCGCCGGAGCGGGCGACGGCCCGGGCCAGGGAGACGTCGTCGATGACGGCCTGGCGGATGGAGTCGGGGACCCCGGCGCGCACGGCGGCCGCGGTGCGCAACAGGACGCAGCCGCCGGCGGCGGCCGCCGTCCGGGCGGAGGGCCGGTTGATCCGGCGGAAGGGGTAGAGCTGGGCGAAGAAGTACACGAAGGCCGGTACGACGAGCCGCTCCCAGAGCCCGACCACCCGCAGGCGGGCCATCTGGGAGACGAGGTCGAGGTCCGCGGAGGTGGCGGCGGCGACCAATTCGCGCAGACTGTCGGGTTCGTGTGCGATGTCGGCGTCGGTGAGGAGGAGGAAGTCGGGCTCGGTGGCGTGCGCGGTGCGGGCGGTCGCGATGCCGTGCCGGAGCGCCCAGAGCTTGCCGGTCCAGCCGGGGGCGGGGTCGCCGGGGGAGACGACGGTGAGGGGGAGCCCGGGGTGCTCCCGGGCGAGGCGGCGCGCGAGTTCGCCCGTGCCGTCGGTGCTGCCGTCGTCGACGAGGATCACCTCGGCCTCGCCGGGATAGTCCTGGGCGATCAGCGAGGGCAGGCTCCGCGGCAGCACCTCGGCCTCGTCCCGGGCCGGTACGACGATCGCGACGGACGGCCAGCGGGCGGGGGCCGTACGCGGCGGGAGGCGGACGTCGGTCCGCCAGAACATGCCCTGGGCGAGGGTGAGCCAGAGCCAGGCGGCGAGGGACGCGTAGGCCGCGCAGGCGGCGGTGAGGAGGCCCATGGCGGCAGTGTGCCGGGCCCGGCCGACGGTGTCGCGCACCCCGCCGCCCCGGGTGCGGCGCCCTCCCGGGGAGCCTCCCGCGGCGTGGCCCCCCGGCGGGGGCGCGGTGGCCTCCGGCGGGAGGGCTCCGGCCTGGGGTGCGGCGGCTTCCGGCCGGGGTCTGACGGCTGTGCTGCCGTGGTGTGGCGGGCCCGGCGCCGTGCGTGGTGCGTCGCGGCGTCACGGTCGCGGTGGCCTCGCGGTTGCGGTGCGGCTGCCTCACGGCTCGGCCGCCCGGCTTTTCGTCCGGGGCGCGATGCCCCGGCCCCTTCGGTTCGGGTGTGACCCAGTCGCCGCCGGGCGGCGTCGGTGCGGTGGCGTTCAGGGCGGGGGCCCCGGTCTTCCGGCAGCTCGTGCCAGGTATGGCGGGTGTATTCGGTTCAGGCGGCCGGGGTGCGGTGGGCTCGTGGGGAGGGCCTCCGGGGTGGGCCGGGTGGGTCCCGGTGTTGTGGAGGGAGGGTCTCGTCGGGGCCGGTGTCGACTAAGGTGGCCGGGTGAAGATCGCGCTCATGGACTCCGGAATCGGCCTGCTCGCGGCAGCCGCGGCGGTGCGGCGGCTGCGGCCGGACGCGGATCTGGTCGTGTCCTCCGACCCCGACGGGATGCCCTGGGGCCCGCGGACGCCCGCCGACCTCACCGAGCGGGCCCTCGCCGTCGCCCGGGCCGCAGCCGCGTACCGGCCGGCCGCGCTGATCGTCGCCTGCAACACCGCGACCGTGCACGCCCTCGACGCCGTGCGGGCGGAGCTGGAGCCCGCCATCCCGGTCATCGGGACCGTGCCGGCGATCAAGCCCGCCGCGGCCGCCGGCGGCCGGCTGGCGATCTGGGCCACCCCCGCCACCACCGGCAGCACCTACCAGCGCGGGCTGATCCGCGACTTCGCCACCGGGGCCCGCGTCACCGAAGTGCCCTGCCCCGGGCTCGCCGACGCGGTGGAGGCGGCCGACGACGCCGCCGTGGCGGCCGCCGTCGCCGCGGCCGCCGCCCTGACCCCGGGCGATGTCACGGACGTGGTGCTCGGCTGCACGCACTACGAACTGGTCGAGGGCCCCATCCGGGCCGCCCTCGCCGCCCGGACCCAGGGTGCGGAGCTCGTCTACCACGGCTCCGCCGAGCCCGTCGCGGTCCAGGCGCTGCGCCGCGTGGGCCTGCGGCCCGAGCCCGGACTGCCGCGCACCGGCGGACTGACCGTGCTGCGCAGCGGGCGCGAGGGCACCCTGCCCGCCGCCGCGTTCGCGTACGCCGAAGGCCGGCTGCTCGCGGGCCAGGGCGCGCCCGTCGGCTGACCCGGCCCGGCCCGGCCCGGCCACCCGACCGCCGCCCATCCCTCCTCCCCCTCCGCGAGACGAATCGTCTTGCTGGTGATCCGGACCTGATCTACGGTGGTCATCTCGCGAGACGGAACGGTTCGTCTCCTATCTCTCGAAGGGGGTCGCCCTTGCGTGCTCCGCTCGCCACCACCCAGATCGTCCTGTCCGAGGTCACCAAGAGCTACGACACCCACGTCGTCCTGGACCGCGTCAGCTGTACGGTCCGGCCCGGCGAACGGGTCGGCGTCGTCGGCGACAACGGCTCCGGCAAGTC
Source organism: Streptomyces spororaveus (assembly GCF_016755875.1). Lineage (NCBI taxonomy): Bacteria > Bacillati > Actinomycetota > Actinomycetes > Kitasatosporales > Streptomycetaceae > Streptomyces > Streptomyces spororaveus. Next base: position 7,502,755 of record NZ_BNED01000005.1, read on the forward strand.
CACCCTGCTCCGGCTCCTCGCCGGACGGGAGCGCCCCGACCGCGGAGAGGTCGCCGTCACCGTCCCCGGAGGCTTCGGGCACCTCGCCCAGACCCTCGACCTCCCGCCCACCGCGCGCGTCGGCGAGGCCGTCGGCCTCGCCCTCGCCGACCTGCGCGCACTGGAGCGCCGGATCCGCGCCGCCGAATCCCTGCTCCACCGGGCCGGCCCGGAGGAACTCGCCGCGTACGGCGACCTCCTGGCCGCCTACGACGCGCGCGGCGGCCGCGATGCCGAACGGCGCGTCGCGGCCACCCTGCGCCGCCTCGGTGAACGCGCCGGGCTCGACCCGAACCGCCCGCTCGGCACCCTGTCCGGCGGTCAGCGCTCCCGGCTACCCTCGCCGCCGAGCCGGAACTGCTGCTGCTCGACGAACCCACCAACGACCTCGACGACGAGGCGGTCGCCTGGCTGGAGGCCCGCCTGCTCGCCCACCGCGGCACCGTCGTCGCCGTCACCCACGACCGGCTCTTCCTCGACCGCGTCACGACCGCCGTCCTCGAAGTGGACCAGGACCGCCGGACGGTACGCCGCTACGGCAACGGCAACGGCTACGCGGGCTACCGCACGGCCCGCGCCGCCGAACGGGCCCGCCGGGAGCGGGAGTACGAGCAGTGGCGCCAGGAGGTCCGGGACGCCGAGCGGCTCGCCGACACCAACATCGGGCGGTTCGCCGCGATCCCGCGGAAGCTGCCCCGCGGTTTCAGCGGGGCCGGCGCCTTCCGTGCCCGGTCGCGGACCCACGGCGCCGCGAGCCGCATCCGCGCCGCCCGCGAACGGCTGCACCGGCTGACCGGGGATCCGGTCGAGCCGCCCCCGCGGCCGCTCTCCTTCACCGGCCGCTTCCCCCAGGGCCCACCGCCGGGAGCGGGGCCGGTGGAGCTCGACGGCGCGGCCCTGCCGGGACGGCTCGGGCCCGTCTCGCTCACGCTGACGCCGGGGGAGCGGCTCCTGGTGACCGGCCCCAACGGCAGCGGAAAGTCCACCCTGTTGCACCTCCTGGCGGGTGAACTGCAGCCCGCGCGGGGCAGCGTACGGACGCCACCGCGGGTCGGACTGCTCCGGCAGGACGACCCGTGGGCGCGCGAACCGCGCTCCGTCGTCGAGGTGTTCGGCCAGGAGGACGCCGACCGGGTGGCGGGCCACGGACTGCTCGCCCCGCAGGACCTCGCCCGGCCCGTGCGCGACCTCTCGGCCGGCCAGCGCCGCAAGGTGGAACTGGCCCGGTTGGTGGCGCGGCCGCTCGACCTGCTCCTGCTGGACGAGCCGACGAACCACCTGGCCCCGGCGGTCGTGGAGGAACTGGAGGCGGCCCTGGCCGACTTCGGCGGCACCCTGGTCCTGGTCACGCACGACCGGAGGCTGCGCGCGGCCTTCCGGGGGCGGCGCCTGCGGCTTCAGGGGGAGCCGGCCGCCGCGAGCCGCTGAGCCAGTGTCCGCAGGTCGTCCGCGTCCAGGACCCGGCCCCCGAATCCGGGCAGCGGCACGTGCAGCGGCGCCGTCCAGTGCTCCGGGATCGCCGCCCGGCCGTATCGGGCCCCGGCCAGGATCCCCGTCACCGCGGCCACGGTGTCGGTGTCCCCGCCCAGGTCCACGGCGGCCCGTACCGCCCCGGCGAAGGTGGTGGTGGTCCGCAGCGCCCACACGGCCGAGCCCAGGCAGGGCCACACCGCCCCGTTGAACTCGGTGGCCAGCCCCGGATGCCAGTCGGCGGCGAGTACGCGGCCGTACCGCTCCCGGTGGTCCGGGTGGACGGCCGCGAGCGTCACGGGGAGGGCCGCGAGCGGGTCGGACCCTTCCAGGGCGACGCGGACGAGCTCGTGCAGGATCGCGGTCCCCTCCCAGGCGGCCCGGTCGCCGTGGGTCAGGGCCGCGATCCGCCGGGCGGCGTCCATGGTCCCCTCCTGCCCGGCGGGGGCGAAGTAGACCGCGGAGGTGGCGGCCCGCATCAGGGAACCGTTGCCCGCGGCCCGCGCGTTGATCTGGAAGTGCAGGGCCGCGGCGAGCTCCCAGGACGCGCCGTTGGTCAGCACGTCCTCGGTCTGCAGTCCGATGTCCTTGGGCTGCCCCGCCGCCCAGCGCTGGAACCGGCGGAAGACGTCGGGGAGTTCGAGACCGCCGCACTCCAGCAGGGACTCCGCGACCAGGACGGCCATCTGCGTGTCGTCCGTGGCCTCCCCGGGGTCCCAGCCCCCGCCCCCGGCCATCTCCGCACCGCGCGCGCTCAGTTCCCCGGCGGCCCCGAACTCGTAGGGAGCCCCCAGGGCGTCGCCCGCCGCCGAGCCGAGGACGGCTCCCACGGCCCGGTCCACTCGGGTGATCATCCGGTCTCCTCCTCGCACACGGCCGCCAGCAGTTCGCGCGTGAAGCGGTCCAGGTCGTCCAGGCCGGCCGCCGCCAGGGTGGCCGGTGTGCCGGTCAGCAGGTGGGGGACGGCGCCGTGCAGGGCGAGGGTCAGCGCACGGGCCCGCTCCGGTCCGGCCGGCAGTCCGGCCGCGCGCAGCAGGTACGCGTGCGCCGCGAAATCCGCCGCCGCGACCGGGTCCAGCAGGGTGGCCAGCCAGGGCCGGCGCGCCGCCTCGGCCCGGAGCTCCAGATACGCCAGCACGCGCGTGCGTCCGGGCCCCGCCGCGTTGCGCAGCAGCCCCGCGAGCAGGGCCGCGAGCTGCGCCGCGTCGAACGGCCCCGGTCCGGCCTCCGGTCCGGTCTGCGCCACGGTCGCGGCCGGCACGCGGTACTGCTCCGCGCAGCGTTCGGCCGCGGCCCGCAGCAGGGCGTCGCGGGTCGGGAAGTAGTTCTTGGCGGTGCCCGTCGGCACGACGGCCTCCGCGTCGACGGCCCGGTGCGTCAGCCCGCGCCCGCCCTCCCGCGCCAGTACGGCGATGGCCGCGTCCCGCAGCCGGTCCCTCCGGTCCTGATTCACGAGGCCACCTTAACCACAGCCGTGGTACCACAGGTGTGGTGTCGCGGTTCGCGGTGCGGGTGCCGCGCTGCACCGGCCGGGCGGGGGACGGTGGCGGGCAAGCGGAACGTGAGTACGCTGCTACTCATGACGGGTCACCCTCCGGGTCCGCTCTGGGCGGGCCGCGCCTCCAACCGTGTGCAGTGGCTGCTCGCCGCCGTCGGCGCGGCCTGTCTGGCACTCGGAGTCGAACTCGCCGTCGACTACGCCTGGACCGCCGGCATCGTCCCGCTGCTCATGTCCGTGATCGGCTGCCTCGCCGTCGGGCTGCTCATCCTCTACGGCACCCTGGCCTTCGTGCACGTCGCCGTCACCGTCGACGCCGAGGCCCTGGAAGTGCGCTGCGGCCACATAGGGGTGCCCCGCCGCAGGATCCGGCTCACGGAGGTCACCTCCGCCGAGTTCGTCCCCAGCATCACCCCGCAGCAATGGGGAGGCTGGGGCCACCGCTGGCGTCCCGAGAAGGGCACCGCGATCATCGTCCGGCGCGGCGAGGGCGTGGCCCTCCTCCTCGACGACGGCAAGCGGTTCACGGTCACCGTCGACGACGCCGAGAACGCCGTCCGGGTCATCCGCACCCACCTGCGCACCCTGGCCCGGTAGAGGGGTGTCCCGCGGAGCGCGGCCGGGCGCTTACCGGTCCGCGAGGCGTGGGGACGTACACTCCGCCAGATGAGCAGCAGTGTCACCCGCGCGACCGGGAACGAGCCCTCGCAGTCCGCCGACGGGCCCCCGGCCGAGGCGGCCGCGTCCCCCGCGGCCACCCGGTCCGCCGCGAACCGGAGGGGGCTGTGGCTGCTGCGTGCCGTGCTCGCGACCCTCTCCGGCGTGCTGCTCTACCTCAGCTTCCCGCCCCGCCCGCTGTGGTGGCTGGCCCCCATCGCCCTCGCCCTGCTCGCCGGCTGCCTCCACGGCCGCCGCGCCCGGGCCGGCTTCGGCCTCGGGCTCCTGGCCGGACTCGGCTACCTGCTGCCGCTCCTGGTCTGGACCGGTGAGGAGGTCGGCCCGGTGCCCTGGCTGGCGCTGAGCACCCTCGAAGCCCTCTTCATCGGCCTCACCGGCCTCGGTGTCGCCCTGGTCAGCCGGCTCCGGGCCTGGCCGCTGTTCGCCGCCGCCGTCTGGGTCGCGGGCGAGGCCCTGCGGGCCCGGGCCCCCTTCGGCGGCTTCCCCTGGGGCAAGCTCGCCTTCGGGCAGGCCGACGGCGTCTTCACCCCGCTCGCCGCCCTCGGCGGCACGCCGCTGCTCTCCTTCGGCGTCGCCCTCTGCGGATTCGGCCTCTACGAGGCCCTGCGCATCGCCCGCTCCCACCCCGGCCGCACCACCGCGGCGCTGACCGCGCTCGCCGTCGCCGCCCCGATCGGCGTGGGCCTGGCCGCCCGCCCGCTGGTCTCCGACGCGGCCGAGGACGGCACCGCCGTCGTCGCCGTCATCCAGGGCAACGTCCCCCGCCTCGGTCTCGACTTCAACTCCCAGCGCCGGGCCGTCCTCGACAACCACGTCAAGCGCACGGTCCAGCTCGCCGAGGACGTCAAGGCCGGGCGTGCCCCGAAGCCCGACTTCGTCGTCTGGCCGGAGAACTCCTCCGACCTCGACCCGTACGCCGAGCCCGACGCCCACGACGTCATCGACCAAGCCGTCAAGGCCATCGGCGTGCCCGTCGCCATCGGCGCCGTGGTGGCCCCGGAGACGGGCCCGCTGCGCAACACGATGATCCTGTGGGACCCGGTCAAGGGCCCCACCGTGACCTACGACAAGCGCAAGATCCAGCCCTTCGGCGAGCGCATCCCGATGCGCTCCGTCGTCCGCCTCTTCAGCTCCGACGTGGACCGGGTGCGCCGCGACTTCGGTCCGGGCAAGGACCCCGGCGTCTTCGACATGGCCGGCAGCGGCGTCGGCATGGTCACCTGTTTCGAGGCCGCCTTCGACGACGCCGTCCGCTCCACCGTCCAGGCCGGGGCCCAGGTGATCGCCGTACCGAGCAACAACGCCACCTTCGGCCGGACCCAGATGACCTACCAGCAGCTCGCCATGGACCGGATCCGCGCCGTCGAGCACAGCCGGACCGTCCTCGTCCCCGTCACCAGCGGGGTCAGCGCCGTCATCCGCCCCGACGGGAAGATCGTCGCGCAGACGAAGATGTTCACCGCGGACGCGCTGGTCGCCGAGATCCCGCTGCGCTCCGGCCGCACCCCGGCCACGGTCGTCGGCCCGCTCCCGGAGTACGCCCTGCTCCTGCTGGCCGCGGGCGGCCTCGGGTGGATCCTGAACCGCCGGATCCGTGCGCGCCGCGCCGCCTGAGGCCGGATCGGGATACGGGCCGGCGGCCTCGTAGGGTCGGGGCATGACCACACCCGATTTCATCCGCCGGATCCGCGCCACCGCCGGGCACCAGCTGCTCCTGCTGCCCGGAGTGACGGCCATCGTCTTCGACGACCTCGGCCGGGTGCTGCTCGGCCGGCGCTCCGACACCGGGCAGTGGGCGGTGGTCGGCGGAATCGCCGAGCCGGGGGAGCAGCCCGCCGAGACGGCCGTGCGCGAGGTGTACGAGGAGACGGCGGTGCGCTGCGTCGTCGAGCGCGTGGTCCTCGTCCAGATGACGGAGCCGGTGACCTACCCCAACGGTGACGTGTGCCAGTTCCAGGACATCACCTTCCGCTGCCGTGCGACGGGCGGCGAGGCACGGGCCAACGACCATGAGTCCCTCGAAGTGGCCTGGTTCGAGATGGACGCGCTGCCGCCGCTGGACCCCTTCGGCCTGGACCGGATCCACCGGGCCCTGCGCGACGAGCCGACCTGGTTCGAGGCCCCCGCCGTCCTTCCCTGAACCGGGTCTCAGGAGCGCGCCTGCCGGTACAGCTCCAGCGCGCCCGCGCCCAGTACCGCGCTGTACGAGATCTCCGGGACGCTCCCACCGCCCTCGTAGCCGCCGAGCACCCCGGCCAGCGCTCCGTTCACCAGCCAGGGGCTGCCGCTGGTGCCACCGGTGAGGTCCGGGCAGCCGATCCGGCGCTGGGTGGGGGAGAGCAGGTCGGTGGTGTTCGCGCACCGCACCGGGGTCTCCAGGGTCCGCGGGTAGCCGATGACCGTCACCGTGGCGTCGTCCGGTTGCTCGGCGGCGACCGCGAAACCGCCCACGAGGTCCTCCACGGCCCCGGCCCGCCCGCCGTCCACCGGAGCCACCGTCGCGAAGGCCATGTCGTCGTCGGGGTCCTGGCCGTCCGTCCAGCCCGGAGCGAGGTACGCGCCGGTGAGCTTCCAGAAGCCGTACGGGGCCTTGCCGTCGCGGTAGCCCGGCGCGAACACCGTGGTGGAGGGGTTCTCCAGGCAGTGCGCGGCGGTGGCGATCACATCACCCTCGTCGCTGTGCACCACGGCGGCGGTGCAGAAGTGCCCGCCCTCCGGTCCGCCCGCGAAGAGCGCGCCCACCCGGTCGGGGGTGGCGCCGGGCGGGGCCTGCGCGGTCACACCGAGCGGTGCTCCGGCGTCGGGCCGGCCCACGCCGAGCAGCGCGACCATCGCACAGAGCGCGAGCGGGATCCGGGACGCCCGCCACGCACGGGTGCGCCGGGCCGTTCGGGGGAGCGTGGAGTGGATCATTTTTCCACCCTGCCCGCCGAACCTATGTCCGGAGGATGGTGTTCCGTATGAATCCCCTGTGAATTTCGTGAAGGTGCTGTGAAGGCCGGGGCATGCCCGGACAGGCCCCCTTTTGTCGGATCTCGGCAGCCGATCGGCGGCTATCCGCGACGCTCGTAGACCATGACCCGGCGCCCGCGCACCTGCCGGTCCGCCACCACCGCGAAGTGCTCCCGCAGGACCGCCGCCTTGGCCTTGTCCCGCTCCGCCGACGGCGGCCTCGCCACCTTCTCCGCGTCCGTCACCAGCAGTATCCGCCGCTGCGCGAGCAGCGCCTCACGGATGCGCGCGGGGTCCGCCTCCTCGCCCTTCAACGTGGCCGAGGCGGCCGGGGACGCGGCCAGCGCCACGTCGGCCAGGCCCCCGAAGGCGCTGGGCGAGACCAGCGCCGTGTCCCGCCGCGCGGCGGGGACGAAGAGCACCGCGTCCCCCTCCCGCTTCAGCCCGGCCACCTCGCCGGCCACCGCGAGCACGTCGTCGACCCGGCTGGCCGGGTCCCGCTTGTCCAGCTCCACCGGCAGCAGGGCCAGCACCGACACCCCGACCACGCCGGGCACCAGCAGGCCCGCCACCCTCGGCAGGCGGGGCGCGCAGGCCCGTACGGCGGCCGCCTGGGCGGCGCCGATCAGCAGCGCCAGCCCCACCATGCTGAACAGCACGTACCGGTCCTGGAACAGCGGCTGCACCAGCGACAGCCCGATCAGCCCGAGCTGCGGCACCGCCAGCAGCGGCAGGCCGACCGCGGCCGCCGACAGCGCCCTGCCGTCCCGCCGGTCCGTCCACGCACCCAGGCCGCCGATCGCCAGGAGGATCCCCGGCCCGATCAGCATGTGCCAGCTCAGCGGCGGTATCCAGGACACCTGGTCGGACTGGCCGCGGCTGAACAGGATCAGCGGCAGCGCCCCCGCCACCGCGAGCGAACCGTACGCCGCGAAGCGCAGCCACACCGCCCGCCCGGCCCGTATCCACCCCAGGGTCACCGCGTGGGCGGGCAGGAGCAGCAGGGACAGCCAGTTCAGCAGGGCGCACACCAGCACGGTGATCCCGTACGCCGCCCAGCGCGGCCAGGCCCGCCGCCCGGGCCCGCGCTGCAGGAGCGACACCAGCAACAGCGTGGAGAACGCGGCCCCCGCCGCGACCAGCGCGTACGGGCGGCCCTCCTGGAGGTAGAACTGGACCGCCGGCAGCAGCCCGAGGAACAGTCCGCCGCCGAGCCCCGCCCAGAACCCCGCCAGGCGCCGTCCGAGCAGCGCCACGCACGCCGCCGCGGCCGAGACGGCCAGCACCGACGGCAGCCGCAGGGTCGTCGTGCTCGCCCCGAAGACCTCGAAGACGCCGTGCATCAGCAGGTAGTAGAGCCCGTGCACGGCATCCACGTTCGCGAGCATCGCCCATATCTCGCCCGCCGACCGCCCGGCCACCTGCCAGGTCGCCGCCTCGTCCCGCCACACGCTGTCCTGCCGGGAGAGCCCCCACAGACCGAACCCCAGGGTCCACAGCAGCGGGATCAGCCACACCAGAACGCGCCGGCCACGGGATTCGGATGTCGCAGGTATGTCGGAAGGCATGAAGGGACGCGGGTCCTCGGTGCGGGATGTCGGCGGAAAGCACCAGTCTATGGACGCCACGGACGGTTTCCGGACCGGGTGTTGTGCACCGCGGAGCGAGAGCGCCGGGGCCGCCCGCCCCTAGCCTCGCCGCAAGGAGCACGAACGAGGGGCGGTACCCGGTGAACTGGCTCATCCACGACTACCGCGAGAGCGATCTCGCAGCGGTGGTCCACCTGATCGACACCACGGCCGAACTCGGCCAGGAGTCCGTCTTCTCACTCGCCGAGTGCATCAGCGCGCTGACCGACCGCCAGCCCTGTGTGGTCGCCGTCCACCAGGGCGTCCCCATCGGCGCGGCGCTCGCCTGCGTCACCGGCGAACGGGCCTGGGTCATGCGCATCGCGATCGCCGCCGGCTGGCGCGGCCGCGGCCTGGCCAGCGCCCTGCTCGTCGAACTGGAACGTCGGCTCATCGCCGCACGCGTCGGCCGCATCGCCTACGTCCTGCCCGAGGAGGACATGCTCGGCGAGGGCCTGCTCAACGCCGGGTACACCCGGCAGCCCGCCGTCGCCTACTTCGAGAAGACCGAGCCGCTGCACGGACCGGCCGCGGGCCTCCTCGACGACCTCGGCGGCCGCTTCCTCCCCAACGACCTGTGGGCCGGGGTCGCCGGCATGGAGAAGGAGAAGGACCTCATTGAGCGGCGCGTGGTGCTGCCCCTCGCCGAGCCCGAACGGGCCGCCTCGCACGGGGTGCGGCCGCCGCGGGCCATCACCCTCTTCGGCCCGCCCGGCACCGGCAAGACCACCTTCGCCCGGGCCATCGCCTCCCGGCTCGGCTGGCCCTTCGTGGAACTGCTGCCCTCGCGCCTCGCCGACGAGGGCAACCTGGCGGCCGCGCTGCGCGACGCCTTCGCCCGGATCGCCGAGCTGGAGCGCGTACTCGTCTTCATCGACGAGGTCGAGGAGATCGCACCGGTGCGCACCGAGCCCGCGCAGCCCGGCGGGATCCACGGGGTGACGAACGAGCTGCTGAAGCTGATACCGGGCTTCCGCGAGGGCGACGAGCGGCTGCTGGTGTGCGCCACCAACTCCATCCGCTCCCTCGACCCGGCCTTCCTGCGGCCCGGCCGCTTCGACTACCTCATCCCGATCGGGACCCCGGACGCCGGGGCGCGCGCCGCGATCTGGTCCCGCTACACGGCGGGCCGCTCGGTCGACGTGAAGGCCCTGGTGGCGGCCACCGAGCTGTTCACACCGGCCGACATCGAGCACGCGGCGCGGATCGCGGCGCAGGTCTCCTTCGAGCGGGACCTGGAGGCGGTGGGCGCGCGGGGCGCGGCGGCCGCACAGCTCGGCGCGACCACGGAGGACTACCTGGCGGCGGCCCGGCAGTGCCGGCCGACGGTGACCCCGGCGATGACGGGCGAGTTCGAGGCGGACATCACCGCGCACGCCCGGTTCTGACCCCGGTCGGAGCCCCTGACCTCCGTCCCCCGGTTGCGGCGGGGGGCGGAACAGCCCGCGGCCACTCGCGCGCCGCCGCGCACCCGGGTCGGCCTCGACGGCGGACTCGCCGTCATCCGCCCGCCCGGAAAGCCCTAAGGGACGCAGCGGTACGTGAAGTCCACCGCGGCCGTGCGCTGCCCGGGCGACACCAGCTGCAGTTCCGCCTTGGCCGGGAAGCTGCCCGTGCCCCGGAAGGTCCACAGCAGGTGCAGCCGGGCCTCCCGCTGTCCGCGCGGCACCCGCTCGGTCAGCTGCTCGGACCGGGTGCCGTCGCTGCGCACCCACCGGTAGGTGAGGACGCCCGGGCGTCCGTTGGTCGCCACGACGGCCACCACATCGGCCGCCGAGTCGCAGGCCGGGCCCTTGGGATCGGTACTGACGGCCACGTCCCGGACCTCGATGCCGGGCCCGAGCCGCTGCCACCCGAGGTACGCGAGGACCGCGGCCAGGACGAGCGCGGCGAGCGCGTACCGCCGCAGACCGGCCAGGCGCCGCCGCCGGTTCGGTGCGGCGGCCATGACGGCGTCGAGGGGGAACGGCGCGGGCATGGCCGCGGTGACCCCCGGCCCGAACCGGAGCACGGACCCCTCGACGCGGTCGGGAGCCACCGGCTGGACCGCGGTCACGGACTCGGCCGGGGTTGACGGCTGAATCGCCGTCACGGCCTCCTCCGGGGGCGTCGGCTGGACCGCCGTCACGGCCTCCGCCCCGGCCGGGGGACCGCTGAACCAGTGGCTGCCGAGGACGGTGGCGCTGTAGTCGTCGCCCTCGGGGGCGCCGGAACCGCTCATCGGGGAACCTCCTGGCAGCGTGGCAGGTACTGCGATGCCGACGCGGACCTGTTCCCGGCGGTGGGCTTGGTGGTGACCCGGACCCCGCCGTAGCAGCCGCGGTTGCGCGCGAAGTTGTGCGACCTGACCTGGGTGGCCGTCGAGCCGGCCGGGACCACGAACGACTCCGCCTCGCCGTCGCGGACGGAGTAGGCGCCTTGCGTGCCGTCCAGGAACCACTCCACCGTCACGGTGATCGAGCCGGTGCCCTGGGAGGTGACCGAAATCGTCGCGTCGCCCCGGTAGACGCCGGGCTTCAGCGACACGGCGACGTCCGTGACCTTCAGCGTCGGTGTCGGCGTGGGCGTGGGTGTCGGGGTGGGCGGCCAGCTCACCGTCGGCTTCGGGGTGGGGCTCGCCGACCACGACGGAGAGGCCGACGGGGACGTGGACGTGGACGCGGACGGCGAGGGGCTCGGGGACGCCGAAGGGCTGGGGGACGGGGAAGGGGAGGCGGAGTCCGTCGGGCTCGGGCCCGCGCTCGGCGGGGCCGACCCGGGCGGGGCCGCGCTCGTCGTGGCGAAGGCGCTCACCGCCGAAGCCGCGCCCGGGGCCGCCCCGATCGCGTCCGTCGTCAGGACGAGTACCGTCCCCAGCACCAGCGCCACGCCCGCCGCGAGCCAGCCGCGGCGCCCCGGTGCCCAGCCGGAACCGCTGGGCACCTTGGTCGTGGCGACCGCCGTGGTACCCGCCGCGGGGCCACCCGCGGACGGGAACAGCAGGGGCAGCAGGGCGGCCAGCGCCGCCAGCTTGCGCTGCCCGCGCTCCTCCCACTCGGGCCCGTACGCCGCCAGCGCCACACCCTCCAGCTCGGCCACGAACGCCTCGGCGTTCTCCGGCCGCTGTTCGGGCGCCTTCGCGAGCCCGCGCCGGATCAGCGGACGCACGGGCTCGGGCGCCTCCGTCTCCGGTACGGGCGCCTCGATGTGCTGGACCGCGAGCTCGGCGAAGTTCTCCCCGTCGTACGGCTTGCGGCCGGTGAGGCACTCGAAGAAGGTCGCCGTCGCCGCGTACACGTCGGCCGCGGGCGAGGCCGGCCGGCCCTGCCACTGCTCGGGAGCCATGTAGGCGGGGGTGCCGGCCACACCGGGCGTGCTGCCCCGGTTCGCCGCGATCCCGAAGTCCACCAGCTTCGACGAGCCGTCCGGCGCGACCAGCACGTTCTCCGGCTTGTAGTCCCGGTGGACGACGCCCGCCCGGTGCGCGGCCGCGAGCCCGAGGAGGGAGCCCTTGAGGACCACCAGAGCGGCCTCGGCATCGGCCCGCCCGGACCGCTTCAGCAGGGCGCGCAGGGAGATGCCGTCCACCAGCTCCATGACGATGGCCGCGCCGCCGGACGCCTCCACGTACTCGTACAGCCTGACCACGTACGGGGTCTCCAGCCCGCCCAGGAGGCGGGCCTCGGCCCGGAACTCCCCGACGAACGCCGGATCCCGGCGCAGCCGGTCGCTGAGGTACTTCACCGCGACCGGGGTGCCCGTGCCGTCGTGGACGGCGAGCACCACGCGGCCGCTGCCGCCCGAACCGAGCTCACGGACCTCGGTGTAACCGGGGACCGACCAGGCCGCCTGCGTGTCGTTCATCGTTCCTGCCCCCTGCCTGCCGTGTGGCGCCGCATGCCTCGGACGACCGGTCCCGACCGGAGTCCACCGACCCTCCCCGGACCGGACGCCCCATGGGACGTGGTTTCCGCCGTGGCCGGTTCCCAACCACGGCGGACGGCTCAGGCCGCGGCCGACACCGCGCCGATCATGGCGTGCAGCCGCTCGGCGGCCGCCCGCCCGAAGGCCGGATCGTTGATGTGCGTGTCGTAGTCGTAGAGCCTGGTGGTGCTGCCCCGCAGGCCCTCGCGCAGCGCCGAGAACAGCGCCCGGTCCGCGCGGGCGTCATGGTACGGGCCACCCGGCGCGCCGAGCGTGGACAGTCCACGGAGCGGGACGCAGACCGCCGTGGGGCCGTTCGCCGCGCGCAGTTTGGCGGCGACCCGGCGGCCGAGTTCCGTGCACTCGGCCGCGGTCGTACGGGTCACCGTGATGGACGGATTGTGGACGTGGACGCCCCGGTCGAGGACCTGCCGGGGCAGGTTCTCCAGCGGCCCGAACTTCACCATGTCCAGCGCCCCCAGGCTCACGACCTGCGGGATTCCCGCCCGCCCGGCCGCGCTGAGCCGGTCGGGGCCCGCGGTGAGGATGCCCCCGCACAGGTCGTCGGCGAGCTCGCTGAGGGTGAGGTCGAGGACGCCCGCGAAAACCCCCTGCCCGGCCAGGGTCTCCAGGGTGCGGCCGCCGGTGCCGCTGACGTGGAAGACCAGTACCTCGTAGCCCAGTTCCGTCAGCCGCTCGCGCGCCGCGTCCACCCCCGCCGTGGTCACGCCCGCCATGCTCGCCGCGATCAGCGGGCGGCCGCCCGAGCCCAGCCGGGGCGGGCGGCTCTCCGGGGAGGTGCGGGAGTAGGCCCGGGCCATCCCGGTGATCGCCGCCACGGCGTTCTCCAGGACCGGCGCGGAGATGCTGTTGATCCCCGCGATGTCCACCACGCTGTACATCATGGTGATGTCCGAGGAGCCCACATAGGGGCGGACATCGCCGGACGCCATGGACGAGACCATCAGTTTGGGTACGCCCAGCGGCAGGGCGCGCATGGCCCGGGTGGCGATGGAGGTACCGCCGCTCCCGCCGATGGCGAGCACCCCGTGCAGCGCGCCCTCGGCGTGCAGGCGTAAGAGGGTCGCCTCCGCGCCCCTCGCCATCGTCGACACGGCCGCACCCCGGTCGGCGGCCGTGCGCAGTTCCGACAGTTCCGTTCCCGCCGCCCGGGCCACCGCGTCACGCGGTACGTCGGCGGGCACCCGGGGTTCGCCCATGATTCCTGTGTCGACCAGTACCACTTCGACGCCGGCGCGCAGCAGCCTCTCGCGCAGCCAGCCGTACTCCACACCCTTGGTGTCCAAGGTTCCCACCAGCACGACGTTCGTCATGTGTGCAATGTCCATGCAGGTAAGGGTGTTGGCAAGTGCAAGTGTGGGTCAAACCTTCAGAAGTGCCAACAGCCTCTCCAGGAAGGGAAGTTGACCGGGAATGAGCAGGCTTTCCGCCAGCGGTGGAGCAAACCAGGCCACCCGGTCCAGCTCCGGGAACTCCTGTACGGTCCCGGAATGCGGCGGCCACTCCATGGTGAAGGTCCCCGGCACCATCAGCGCGGGGTCGAGGTCCGCCTCCACCGCCCAGATGGTCACCAGCTTTCCGCTGGTCAGCCGCACCTCGCCGAGCGGCAGGTACGCGCCCTCCGGCGGGGGCAGCCCGATCTCCTCGGTGAACTCCCGGCGGGCCGCGTCCCGCGGGGTCTCGTCCGGTCCGTATTCACCCTTGGGGATGGCCCATCCCCCGGTCTCCCGGCCCGCCCAGAGCGGGCCGCCCATATGTCCGAGGAGTACCTCGACACCGGGCTCCGGCTCCGGTCCGGTCCGCCGGAACAGGAGCAGTCCGGCACTGCGTTTGTGCGTCATGACTCCATCCATGCCCCGAACGCACCCGCGCCAGTGATCCGCCGCGCAGGGCATGCGGTCACGTCCTGCGGTCAGTGGTCGTGCGGGCCCTGCCGGTGGACCGGCCCGTGCGCGTCCGCGCAGTGCGCGTCGGGCGGGCCACCGCCCGCGCGGCCGACCGTGAGCAGGGAGTCCTGCGCGTGGTCCACCTGGAGGGTGGTGTGCGTGATCCCGTACTCCTTGTCGAGCAGTCGCTCCAGGTCCCGGCGTACGGCGTGGCAGTCGCCCGCCGGCTCCACCAGCACGTGCGCGGAGAGCGCCGCCTGACCCGAGGTGATCGTCCAGATGTGCAGGTCGTGCACCTCGGTGACGGGCGGGTGCCCCACGAGCCGGTCGCCCACCGCGTCCGGGTCCACATGGGCCGGGGCGGCCTCCAGCAGGATCCGGCCGGACTCGCGCACCAGCCCGTAGCCCGCCTTGACCATCAGCACGACCACGACCAGCGTGGCGATCGCGTCCGCCTGCCGGAATCCGGTGGTCAGCACGATCAGGCCGGCGATCGCGGTCCCGATGAAGGCGAAGAGGTCGTTCAGGATGTGCTGGTAGGCGCCCTCGACGACGAGCGCGGCGCGGTTCGCCCGGGAGATGCACCAGGCCGCGGCCACATTGACGACGATGCCCGCGAGCGCCGTCACGACGACCAGGCCGCCCTCCACCGGCGGCGGGTCCATCAGCCGCCGCACCGCCTCGTACGCCAGCCAGACCGCCAGCAGGATCAGCGTCAGCCCGTTCGCCTGGGCGGAGAGTATCTCCGCCCGCTTGAGGCCGTACGTGAAGCCGCCGCGGGCGGGCCGCGCGGCCAGCCGCATGGCGATCAGCGCCAGGACGATCGAGACGGCGTCGGTCAGCATGTGGGCCGCGTCGGAGATCAGGGCCAGGGAGTTGGCCATGACGCCGACGACCACCTCGACGGCCATGAAGCCGCCGATCAGGGCGAGCGCGATCGCCAGCCAGCGCCGGTCGGCGTCGGCCGACACTCCGTGGCTGTGCCCTCCGGGTCCGTGGCCGTGGCCTCCGGGTCCGTGGCCGTGGCCCGCGGATCCGTTCCCGTTCCCGTTCCCGTGGCCGTCGTGCGCGTGGTCGTGCCCACTCATGGCGTCCCCCGTCGAATCGCGGCACCCGTGTGTTCGGTTCCGTCGCGTGAAGTGAAGCGCACCCCGGCGGGATCGGCAAAGGCTGCAACGGGGACCGTTGTCATTACCCATAAGAGGGCTCTGACCTGCGGTGATGCCTGACCGGTGCCGGACCTTCGGGATCGTGGGAAAATCTGGTCATGGTCCAGCGCCCCGGTGTGCCGACCGCGCCCCAGCTCGTCCTGGTGACCGACTGGGGCGCCACCGAGATGGATCCCGACCGGATCTACCACGTCGGTCGGGACCCCCTCTGCGAGATCTGTCTCGACGACGCCCGCGTCTCCTGGCACCACGCGATCCTGCGCCCCGACGGGGACCACTGGACGCTGGAGGACGAGGGCAGCACCAACGGCACCTTCGCCGACGGCCACCGCATCCACGAGTGGAGCGTCGGCGTCGGCACCGAACTGCGCTTCGGCAGTGCCGACGACGGGCCGCGCGCCGCCGTCCTCGGTCCCGCGCCGCCCCCACCGCCCCCCGTACCCGGCACCGGCCGCCCCTCGCAGGTCGCGAACCCGGCCATGACCGGCACCTTCCGGCAGCCGACGACCGTTCGTCCGCTGCCCGTCCGCACCGCCGTCCGCATCGGCCGCGCCGCCGACAGCGACCTCGTCGTGGACGACCTCACGGTGTCCCGCCGGCACGCCGAGCTGCACGCCCTCGCCGACGGAAGCTACGAGATCGTCGACCTCGGCAGCCACAACGGCACCTACCTCAACGGCGCAGCCGTGACCCGGGCGACCCCCGTCACCGAGGGCGACATCGTCGGCATCGGCCACTCGGTCTTCTGCCTCGTCGGCGACCAGCTCCAGGAGTACGTGGACACCGGCGAAGTCTCCCTCGACGTCCAGGGCCTCACCGTCGCCGTCGACAAGGGCCGCAAGACCCTCCTCGACCAGGTCTCCTTCCCGGTCGGCGCCAAATGCCTGCTCGCCGTGGTGGGCCCCAGCGGAGCCGGCAAATCCACGCTGCTCGGCGCCCTCACCGGCCTGCGCCCAGCCGACCAGGGCACCGTCCTGTACGACGGGCGCGACCTCTACCGCGACTACGCGGAACTGCGCAGCCGCATCGGCCTCGTCCCGCAGGACGACATCCTGCACTCCCAGCTCACCGTCCGGCGCGCCCTCACCTACGCCGCCGAACTGCGCTTCCCGCAGGACACCGCCAAGGCCGAACGCCAGGCCCGCGTCGACGAGGTCATCGGCGAACTCGGCCTCGAACAACGCGCCGACCAGCCCATCCACAGCCTCTCCGGCGGCCAGCGCAAACGCGTCTCCGTCGCCCTGGAGCTGCTCACCAAGCCCTCCCTGCTCTTCCTGGACGAGCCGACCTCCGGCCTCGACCCCGGCATGGACCGCTCGGTGATGAACATGCTGCGCCACCTGGCGGACGACGGCCGCACGGTCATCGTCGTCACCCACAGCGTGCTCAACCTCGAAGGCTGCGACCGCCTCCTGGTCCTGGCACCCGGCGGGCGCATCGCGTACTACGGCGCCCCCGGGGAGGCCCTCGCATTCTTCGGCTTCCCGCAGTGGCCCGAGGCCTTCGAGGCCTTCGAGAACGAGCGCGACCGCGACTGGGCCGGGGAGTACCGGGCCTCACCGCTGTACCACCGCAACGTCGACGCCGGCCGGTCCCCGCTCACCGCGCAGGACGAGTGGGCCGCCGGGGTCCCGCCGCAGCCGCCGCCCAAGGCCCAGAGCTGGGGCTCCCAGCTCTCGACCCTGATCCGCCGGTACGCCGCCGTGCTCAGGTCCGACCGCACCTTCCTGGTCATCATGGTCGCGCTGCCGTTCGTCATGGGCGCCATGACCCGCGCGCTGGCCGGTAACTCCCTCACGGCCGAAACGGCGCTGAACGCCCTGTTCATCCTGTGCGTGGGAGGAGTACTGATCGGCGCCGCCAACGCGGTGCGCGAACTCGTCAAGGAGCGCGTCATCTACCAGCGTGAGCGCTCCGTGGGCCTGTCCCGGTCGGCCTACCTGATGTCCAAGGTGGTGGTCCTCGGCGCGATCACCGTCGCCCAGGCCGTGGTCCTCACCCTCGTCGGCCTCGCCGGAGTCGAGATCAACGCCCCCGGCGGCCGGGGCCTCTTCATGCCACCACTGATGGAGATCACCCTCGCCGTCGCGCTGCTGTCCGTCACCGCGATGCTCCTCGGCCTGCTGATCTCCGCCCTGGTGACCAAGGAGGAGGTCACCATGCCGCTGCTGGTCCTCCTCACGATCGTCCAGGTGGTCTTCTGCGGATCCCTGCTCAAACTCACCGGCGTCGCCGTCATCGAACAGCTGGCCTGGTTCGTACCGGCCCGGTGGGCCATGGGGGCGATGGCCGGCACCATCGACCTCGGCGCCATCGTGCCCGGCAAGATCACCCAGGACCCGCTGTTCGACCACGAGGCCCACCTGTGGCTCCTCGAAATGGGCATGCTCGTCGTCCTGTCCGTCCTGTTCGGCGTGCTGGTCGCCCGGCTGCTGCGCCGCCACGAGCCGACCGTGATGCGGAAGTAGGCCCCATGAGCAGCCCGCGGGGATACCCCGGAGGCGAGGTGGACGACTTCCGGCCCACCCATGTCGTGCCGCAGGAGGGACTGCCCGCCTGGGAGGGGCCCGACGTCACCCGGCCGACCGTGCCCCTGGACCCGTTCCTGCCCGTGCAGCTGCTGTCCCGGCGCGGCGAGTGGGGGGAGGTCCTGTGCGCCAACGGCTGGTCCGCCTGGGTGGACGGGCGGCTGCTGGTCGCCGTACCGCGCCCGCCGCCGACCACCGGGGGAGGGAACCCGGTCCGGTCCGAGGACCCGCGCCCCCTGCTCACCCGCGGCTCCGAGGCCCTGGAACGCTACCGGCGGGCCGTGGACGAGCTCGCCTCGGGACGGATCGACACCGACGCCTTCCGCCGCTCCGTACGCGGGCTGCGCGCCGGGGTGGTCATCGACGGTGAGTCGGTGTGGCTCTACGACGAGAGGTCGGGCCGCTGGCTGTACGACGACGGCGACCGTATGACGACCTACGCGGTCGTCGCCGGCCCGGGCGGCCCGGCCCCACCCGAACGCGCACCCGAACCCGCGCCCGAGCCGCCGCCCACGGACGCGGATCCGGGCGGCGTGGCCGCCGTACGGAGGGAACGGACACCGACCGACGCGGTCGCGGTCCCGCGCGAAGGGCCCGGGGAGCGGCCCGACGGGGCGGCGGCCCATGACCCGACGCGGATCGTGGAGACCCGCGATCCCGGAGGCGACTGACGGTGGACGCGGAACGGGCGGAGCCCGCAGGCGGGTCCCCCACCGACCTGCGGGGCCGGCAGATCGCCGGGTACCTGGTGGAGAGCGAGATCGGGCGCGGCGGCATGGCCGTCGTCTACGAGGCGCGGGACCTGCGGCTCGACCGGCGGGTGGCACTGAAGCTGCTGGCTCCCGAACTGGCCCGGAACGACACCTTCAGGCAGCGGTTCGCCCACGAGTCGAAGGTGGCCGCGACCATCGAGCATCCGCACATCGTGCCCGTGTTCGAGGCGGGGGAGGCGGACGGACTGCTCTACATCGCCATGCGCCTCGTCGAAGGGCCGGATCTGCGGGTGATGCTGGACCGGACGGGCCCGCTGCCGGTGGAGACGGCCGCACGGATCGCAGGCCAGGTGGCCTCCGCGCTGGACGCGGCGCACGCCCACGACCTGGTCCACCGGGACGTCAAACCGGGCAACATCCTGATCGCCGCGGGCACCGACCGCGACCACCCCGAACACGCCTACCTCACGGACTTCGGGCTGACGAAGAAAACGCTGTCGCTGACCGGGTTCACGACCGACGGCCAGTTCGTCGGGACCGTGACCTACGTGGCGCCGGAACAGATCTCCGGCAAGCCGGTGGACGGCCGGTGCGACGTCTACAGCCTGGGGTGCGTCGTCTACGAGACCCTCGCCGGGGAACCGCCCTTCCAGCGCGACGACGACATCGCCCTGCTGTGGGCCCACCAGTACGACGCCCCGCCCCCGCTGAGCTCGCGGCGGCCCGGGCTGCCGGAGGAGGTGGACGCGGTACTGGCGAAGGCGCTGGCCAAGTCGCCGGACGACCGGTGGGGCAGCTGTCTGGAGTTCACCGGGGCCCTGCGGCGCGCGGGGACGGGTGAGCGACCGCCGACGACCGGGCGGGCCGCGGGGGCCGAAGGCGGGGCGGCGCGGGCCGCGCGGCCCGACCTGCCCGCCCCTCCGCCCGTTCCGGCGTGGGCGCTGCCGGTGTTCGTCCCGCCGGCGTCCGGAGGGACGGCCTGAGCCGCTTCCGGCCTACTCGGGTGTCGCCCGGGTCGCGGTGGCCGGTTCGTCGACCCGGCCGCCGCGGTGCAGCGGACGGGCCAGCAGGCCGCCCGCGAAACCCGCCACCGCGCCCCACAGGAGCCCGAGACCGACGTTGCGCCACAGGACGGGCCGCAGCTGGACCTGGCCGCTGAGGCCGTCCACCTCGCCGATGCCCAGCAGGGAGAGGCCGAACTGCGCCTGGATCCGGCCCAGCAGGCAGACCGCCAGGGTCGCGAGGGCCAGGGCCACGCCCAGATGGAGCGCGTGCTGCCAGGGGCGGACGTGGGCGGGGGAGCGTACGGCCGCCAGTACGCCCGTGCCGAGCAGCAGGACAGCGGCCACCGCCACCAGCCACCACGCCCGGGAGTCCTGCTCCGCGAGCGTGGCCACGTCGATCCGGGACGGGTCGGAGCCGCGCAGGACCTGGTCCAGCAGCTGAGGCATCGGCAGCCCGAACGGTCCCTCGACGTTTCCTTCCCAGGCGCCGCCGAAGCCCAGGGTGAGCGCGAGCCAGACCAGGTTCGGCAGCCCGAGCAGGATCACGGCCAGGGTCCGGTCGGCATGGCCCTGGGTGGCGGCCACGACCACGCCCACCGCGACGCCTGCGACGACGTAGGCGAGGAGCAGCAGCATCGTGGCGAAGGCGGCCGGGCGCAGCGCCGTGTGGAAGCGGACCAGCCCGGCCGGCAGCGGGGCGCGGCGCGAGACCAGCAGGGCGATCAGCAACAGGCCGAGGATCCACAGCAGTCCGTACAGGAGGGTGGCGGGCAGGTCCGCCTCGAAGCCCACCGTGGGCGCGGCGTCGAGGAGTTCGGTGATGGTCCCGATGGGGGAGTCGCCGGTGGAGATGCCGAACGTCTCGCGGGCCAGGAAGGCGGCACCGGTCAGGGCGAGGAGCCACAGCACGACCAACGGCACCGCGCGGCCGATGAGTTCGAGGGGCCGGGCCACGGCCCGGTTGTGCAGGGGGCGCAGGAAGAGGTACCCGGTCACGAGGGCGCCGGCCAGGCTCACCGAGAGCGGGACCACCGAGAGGCTCACGTCCGCACCCGCCAGTGAACCGGCGCCGCCCGACACCTCCAGCGAACCGCCCGCCGCCATCACCACGACGGCGGCGACCACGTGCGGGAACGCGCCGCCCGGAAGGTCGCCCGCGCCCGCGCACATCAGCCCGGCGGCGGCGACCACGGCCATCACCACGAAGCCCGCGACGACGGCGACGAGGGCGTCCCGCCATGCCCTCGCGGAGCCCCCCGACGATGACGATCTCGGCGTCCGACTCACCCTGCCACCGTGACACCCTCGGCTTGCGGGCACCACCCGGACGGCGCACACAATGGTCCCCGGGGACCTCACTCCTCCTGGGAAGAAGAGCCCGTGACCACACAACCGTCCGGCCGACCGCCGTCTTCAGAACGCCCCACCGGGCCGCCCTCCGGCCCGCTCTCGGGCGGGCAGCAGGGGCCTCCCCCACCGCCGCCGCCGTCGGCGCCACCGGGCGGGCCGGGCGGGCCGGGAGGTCCGGGAGTTCCGGGACGGGGACCGGACAAGGGTCCCTGGTGGCGCTCGGTGCCACGGCTCGCCACCGCGCTGGTCGCGGTGGCGGCGGTCGTGGCCCTGGCCGTGGTCCTGACCCGTCCCAGCGGGACGTCCGACAACGCCGGCGGAGAGGTGTTCCTCCAGCCGGTGGCCGCCTCCGGCCCCGACCCCTTCACGGAGTCCACGGTCGTGAAGGACGCGCCGCCCCCGCCGGACAGCCCGCCGCCCTCTCCCCAGGGCACGGTCAGCCCGAGCGCGAGTCCGACCGGGCCGGTGGGTACCCGGAGCGTCAGCGGCTCCGCGCCGGGCGTGTACGGCGGCACCAGGAACGTCGCCAGCTGTGACGTCGAGAAGCTGATCGGATCGCTGAATGCGGACCCCGCGAAGAACGCGGCGTTCGCCTCGGCGCTCGGCCTCCAGCCGGCCGGGGTGCCCGGCTACCTCCGCTCGCTCACCTCGGTACAGCTGCGGATGGACACCCGGGTGACGAACCACAGCTACCGGGACGGCAAGCTCGTCCCCTACCAGGCCGTGCTCCAGGCCGGGACGGCCGTGCTGGTGGACGACCGGGGCGTGCCGCGCGTGCGGTGCGCGTGCGGGAACCCGCTGGGTCCGCCGGTGGCCCTCAAGGCCGCCCCGAAGCGCTTCGGGCAGACGTGGCCGTCCTACCAGCCGGCCAAGGTGGTGGCCATCGCCCCGGCGCCGACCGTCATCAACAAGATCGTGATCTACGACCACCGTGACAACCAGTGGTACGAGCGCCCCAAGGGCGGTCACCAGGGCGGCAAGCCGAGGCCCGACCGGCCGATCCCGGCGCCGCCGATCCCGACGCCGCCGCTCACGCCGCCCCCGTCGGTGACGCACCCGACCCCGTCCGGGACCCACCCGACCCCGTCCGGGACCTCGCCGAAGCCGACCCCGTCCGGGACCTCGCCGAAGCCGACGCCCTCCGGTACGTCCCCGAAGCCGTCCGGGACCTCCCCGAGCCCGTCCGTCACGTCGCCGAAGCCGACCCCGTCGAAGTCGACCTCGGAATCGCCCTCGAAGTCGCCGTCGACGTCTCCCTCCGAGTCGCCGAAGAAGTCCCCGTCGGAGTCGCCTTCCGAGTCACCGGAGAAGTCCCCCTCCGCATCCCCGTCCGAGTCGGGGAAGAAGACCCCGCCCGGGTCACCCTCGGAGCCGCCCTCGCCGACGCCGTCGAAGCCGGCCGTCGAGTCACCGACCCCGAAGGCAACGCCCGCGACTTCCGCGGCTCCCACGGTTCAGCAGTCACCCACAGCTCCGGTGACCCCGGGGTCCCCGGCGCCGCGCCCGCAGACCTCGGCCGCGCCCCAGGTCCCGACGGCCGCGCCGTCGGTGGCTCCGCGGACGTCGGCCCCGCCGTCGGCGGCCCGGCCGCCCTCGGTCGCCCCGCAGCAGACGGAAGCCCCGCCGCAGGAGCAGCAGCAGGATCAGCAGCAGCAGGAGCAGGAGCAGCAGCAGGAGGCTCCTCAGCCCGAGCCCGAGGGCCCGGCCCAGCAGAACTGACCGCCCCCGTCCACGACCGTGCTTCCTCCCCGTGCCGGGGAGGAAGCACGGTCGTGCGGGGCGCCCGCAGCGGCGGACCGAGGATCAGGCGCGGTCCCGGCGGGTCAGCGACTCACCCGCCGCCCCCACCGCGAGGCCCAGGGCGATCATGACGATGTAGCTGTAGACCTCGTAGCCGTCGAGGGCGAGGAAGCGGACGAAGCCCACGAACCGGATCCAGCCGAGCCACTCGTGCAGCAGGCCGCTCGCGCCGCCGACGACGAGGACGAAGCAGAGCACACCCGTGACGGCGGCCAGCGGGGACTTGGGGGAAGGTGAGGTCATGCCCCGACGTTAGGAGCCGGAGGACGGCCGGGACATCGGCCCAAGGGCTGCCCGCGCTCGTACTTAAGTATCCGGTCCGGGGCGAGGACGCCCGCTCCCGCGCCTGTCCCCGTAGATTTCCCCGACATGCGCCGCATCCACCGCACCCGCCGGGACTGGGCCGCCGACCTGGCCCTGTTCCTCTTCGCCGCCTGTTTCGCCGCCGTCAGTTCCCGGTCCATCCCGGTCGCGGAGGGTCTCGGCGCGGGCTGGCGCGCCGCCGACCAGGTGGCCGGCGGGCTGGGGTGCGCGGCGGTCCTGCTGCGGCGGCGCCTGCCGGTCGAACTGGCCGTGGTGCTGCTCCTGGCGGGCAGCGTGGCGCACTACCTGACCGGGCCGGCGATGGTCGCGGTGTTCACGGTGGCCGCGACCCGGCCGTGGAAGGCCACCGCATGGGTGGCGGCGCTGGTCTTCGGACCACTGCCCCTCTTCCTGTGGCGGCTGCCGGACATGCCCGAGGACCGGGCCGGTTCGGCCGTGACCTACTTCGCCCTGATCGCGGGAGCCATCGGCTGGGGCCTGTTCCGGCGGTCCCGGCAGCAGCTCATCGCCTCGCTGCGCGAGCGCGCCGAGCTGGCCGAGGCGGACGCGCAGTCGCGGGCCGAGCGGGCCCGGATGGAGGCCAGGGAGGAGATCGCCCGCGAGATGCACGACGTACTCGGCCACCGGCTGTCGCTGCTCAGCGTGCACGCGGGCGCCCTGGAGTTCAATCCGGGCGCCCCGCGGGCCGAGATCGAGCGCGCCGCCGGCGTGCTGCGCGAGAGC
Organism: Streptomyces spororaveus; assembly: GCF_016755875.1. Taxonomy (NCBI): domain Bacteria; kingdom Bacillati; phylum Actinomycetota; class Actinomycetes; order Kitasatosporales; family Streptomycetaceae; genus Streptomyces; species Streptomyces spororaveus. The sequence goes on from NZ_BNED01000005.1 coordinate 7,526,441, forward strand.
GCCCACCTGGCACTGCACGACCTGCGCGAGGTGATCGGCGTACTCCGGGCGGGGCAGGGGACCGGGCCCGGGGAGGGCGGCGAGCGCCCGCAGCCGGAACTGGCCGACCTGCCCCGGCTGGTGGCGGAGGCGAGGGCCGCGGGCGGCCGGATCGAGCTGGCCGGGCCGCCCGACGGGGCCGCGGCTCCGCCCCTGGCCGGACGTACGGCGTACCGGATCGTGCAGGAGGCGCTGACCAACGTACGCAAGCACGCGCCCGGCGCGTCCGTCGACGTACGGGTGACCGGGAGCCCGGGCGACGGCCTGACCGTGGAGGTCCGTAACACCCGGCCCCCCGGACCGGACCCCGCGCACGGCCCGTTGCCCGCGGCGGCCGTCGGCGGGGGCCAGGGGCTCATCGGGCTGGCCGAACGCGCCCGGCTGGCCGGCGGGGAACTGACGGCCCTGCCCGTCGGCGGCGGGTTCCGGGTGCGGGCCTGGCTACCCTGGCAGGTCCGACCGGGGGACGAGGGGGAGGGACTCGGGTGATCCGTGTACTGCTGGTCGACGACGACGCGATCGTCCGGGCCGGGCTGCGCCTGATGCTGGGCGGCGCCCCGGACATCGAGCTGGTCGCCGAGGCCGCGGACGGGGCGGAGGTGCCCGGCATGGTCGCCGCGCATGGCCCCGACGTCGTGCTGATGGACATCCGGATGCCCGGCGTGGACGGCCTGGCCGCGACCGAGCGCCTGCGGGCGCGGCCCGGCGCGCCGGACGTGCTGGTCCTGACCACCTTCCACACCGACGCGCACGTCCTGCGGGCGCTGCGGGCCGGGGCGGCCGGATTCCTCCTCAAGGACACCCCGCCGCAGGAGATCGTGACGGCCATCCGGACGGTGGCCGCCGGGGACCCGGTGCTGTCCCCGGCCGTCACCCGCAGGCTGATCGACCAGGTGGCGGGCGACGCGGGCCAGGGCGCCCGGACGACCGCCGCCCGCACCCGGCTGGCGTCGCTGGCCGAACGCGAGTACGAGGTGGCCCTCGCCGTGGGGCGTGGTCTGTCCAACGCCGAGATCGCGCGCGAACTGCACCTGGCACTGCCCACGGTGAAGACCCACGTGTCCCGGATCCTGACCCGGCTCGACCTCAACAACCGCGTCCAGATCGCCCTGTTGGTGCACGACGCGAGCCCGCCGGACCAGGACGCCGGGCCGGCGGGCCGGGTCCCCTGACGTGTCCGCGTGATCGAACACGGGAATCCGGGCAGCAGATGCCCCGCCCCGCCGTCCGTGGCCTGACCACGGCCGGAGCAGTGGCGGGCGCTCCCGCAGGGACACCGGCGGGCGGGAGTGAGACCCTGGCTGCATGGCCCGTAGGGCAGAGAACCCCGATGTCGGCTGGCCCGCGCGGCCGGACACGAGCCTCGCGCTCAACCGCATGGGCACATTCGACTGGGACCTCGACAGCGGGCGGATGTATCTCGATCCCACCGCCCTCGAGGTGCTCGACCTGCGCCCGGACGAATACGACGGGACCCCCGACGGGCTCCGGAGCCGCTTCGCACCCGGTGAGGAGGCCCGGCTCGACACCCGGGTCGCCCAGGCGATCAAGGACGGGCGGAGTCACTACGGGGCCTACGTCCGCAGCCGCCGGCGCGACGGATCGCCGTCCTGGACCCATATCCAGGGGCACATCCTGCGGGACCCGTCCGGCCGCTCGTACCGCGTCATCGGCATCCTCCGCGACGCCGCCCACGACCCCGACGAGCCGGGCGCCGCCGGGGAGGAGATCGAGGGGCGGCGCAGGATGACCGGCGTCGTCGAGCGGACCACCGCCATCCTCGCCCACGCCCGCACCGTCAACGACGTGACCGACATCCTCAAGGACCCGCAGGCCCTCGGGCACCTCGGTGCGGTCAGCGTGATGCTGGGCGTCGTCGACGGCGGCCGCATCCACCTGGTCGCGGAGGGACAGCTCGGCTCGTACGTGCCCGAGATCGAGTACACGCGGATCGACGCGCAGCTTCCGATGAGCGAGGCCGTACGCACCATGCAGTCGGTCTACCTCGTCTCCCGGGAGGAGTTCCAGCAGCGCTATCCGGACCTGTGGCCGTACATCGAGCCGCTGTCCGTCCGCAGCGGGGTCTATCTGCCGCTGATCGCCCAGGGGCGGCCGATCGGGACGCTCGGGCTGCTCTACACCCGGGACGGCGCATTCACCGCCGAGGAGCGGAACCTGCTGATGGCGCTCGGCAGCGGGGTCGCGCAGAGCCTGCAGCGGGCCATCCTCTTCGAGCAGGAGCACGACCTGGCCGAGGGGCTCCAGCGGGCCATGCTGCCCCGCCGGATCCCGGACGTGCCGGGCGCGCGGATCGCCGTACGGTACCGGTCCGCGCGGATGGGGCGGGACATCGGCGGCGACTGGTACGACGTGATCCCGCTCGGCGAGGGCCGGGTCGGGGTGATGATCGGCGACGTCGAGGGGCACGACACGGACGCGGCCGCCGTCATGGGCCAGTTGCGCATCGTGATGCGCGCGTACATCGTCGAGGGGCACACGCCCGGTACGGCCATGGCACGGGCCTCGGCCTTCCTGCGCGATCTGGAGACGGAACGGTTCGCCACCTGCACCTACGCCGAGCTGGACCTCACCACGGGAATGCTCCGGATGGTCCGCGCCGGGCACCTCGACCCGGTCGTACGGCGCGGGGACGGCAGCGTCCACCGGATCCAGGTGGCGGGCGGGCTGCCGCTCGGCCTGCCGCCCCGCGAGCAGACCGGCACCGGCTCCGGCTACCCCGTCACCAGCCTCGAACTGCACCCCGGGGACACCCTGCTGCTGTGCACCGACGGCCTGATCGACCGTCCCGGCGCCGCCGACCAGGAGAGCGGCATGCGGGAGCTCATGGCGGCGGTCCACAGCGGCCCGATCGACGTGGAGGAACTCGCCGACGTGCTGTGCGACCTGGTGGGCGACTCGGGCGGCGGGGACGACATGGCCATGCTGGTGCTGCGCCGCCGCGGCACCCCCACGGCGCGCGGTGGCGGTCCGCTGGAGCAGCGGCTGGAACCGGGCGACACGAAGGCCCCGGCGCTGGCCCGGCACCTGATCCGGGCGGCGGTGGCCGCCTGGGGCGCGCGGCACCGGGCCGACGAGATCGAACTGGCGGCGGACGAGCTGATGACCAACGCCCTGGTCCACACGGACGGCGGCGGCCACGTCAGCATGCGGCTCACGGCGCAGGGCCGGATCCGGATCGAGGTGGAGGACAGCAGCAGCGCCCTGCCGAGGCGGCGCGAAGCGGGCGACTGGGCGGTGTCCGGGCGCGGGCTGATGCTGGTGGACCGGCTCGCGGACGAGTGGGGCGTGGAGCCCCGGGGCGGTGGGAAGTGCGTGTGGTGCGAGTTCGCCCTGGCCGCCCCGGAGGACGCCGGCTGAGGGCCGGGTGCGGCCGGGCGCCAAGGCCCGCCCGCAGCCTGCCCGGCCCTCGGACCGGCCCGGACCGGCCCCGGGCCTCGGGGCAGCGCGGTCACCGGGTCAGAGGCGTACCAGCGTGACCTCGGTGGCCTTCACGCTCGTCCACACCGCGGCGCCGTCCACGAGGCCCAGTTCGGCGGCCGCGTCGGGGGTGATCTCGGCGACCAGGTCGGGTGCGGCGGCCGAGGCGATCAGCACGCGCAGCCGGCTGCCGACCGCGGTGATCTCCCGTACGGTGCCCGGCCAGACGTTGCGGGGGCTGCCGCCGGGGCGGTCCCGGTGGACCGAGACCGCTTCCGGAGCGATGATCGCCAGTGCCCTCGCCCCCTCGGGCAGCGTCTCGGCGACGACCAGCCGGCCGCCCGCGGCGAGGGCCAGCCCGTCGGCCGACGCGGTGCCGGGCCAGGCGTTGCGCCCCAGCATGCGGGCCACCCACGGGGAACGCGGGTGCCGGGTCACCTCCGCGGGCGGTGCGTCCTGCAGGGCCCGGCCGTCGGCCAGTACGAGGACCCGGTCGGCCAGCGACACCGCCTCGACGGGGTCGTGGGTGACGATGAGGCAGACCCCGCCGAAGCCGGCCAGGTGGGTGCGCAGGGTGTGCCGCACCCGGGCCCGGGTGGTCTGGTCGAGCGCGGCCAGCGGCTCGTCCAGGAGGAGGAGCCGGGGGCGGGCGGCCAGTGCCCGGGCCAGCGCCACCCGTTGGGCCTGGCCTCCGGACAGCTGCGCGGGCCTGCGGCCGGCGAGGTGCCCGACGCCGAGCCGGTCCAGCCAGACCTGGGCCTCGCGGCGGGCCTCCGCGCGCGGCACCCCGCGGGCGCGCAGCCCGTACGCGGTGTTGGCCAGGGCGGTCAGGTGCGGGAACAGCGCGCCGTCCTGCGGCACCCAGGCCACCTGGCGCTTGTGCGGGGGCAGGGCGGTGACGTCGGTGTCGCCGAGCCGCAGTGCGGCGTGGGCCCGCGGGGTCAGGCCGAGCAGGGCGCGCAGCAGGGTGGTCTTGCCGGCGCCGTTCTCGCCGACCACGGCGATCGTGGTGCCGGGTTCCGCGTCGAGGGTGAGCTCGTTGAACCCGGTCACGGTGGCGTGCAGGGGCCAGCGGCCGCTGTCGGGCGGCAGGGCGGTGCCGCCGGCCTCGGTGGCGGGGCCGCCCTCGATGGTGGCCCCGGGGTCGGAGGCGGGCGCTTCCTCGGCGACCGGAGCCGAAGCGGCCTCACGGGCGACCGGGGTGCCCGTCCAGCGTCCGCGCAGGGCGATCAGTACGCCCATGGCGATCGCGAGCAGCAGGAGCGAGACGGAGGTGGCGGCCTCGGGCTTGTCCTGCAGCAGCAGGTACACCTGGAGCGGCAGGGTCTGGGTGGTGCCGGGCAGGTTCCCGGCGAAGGTGATCGTCGCCCCGAACTCGCCCAGCGCGCGGGCCCAGGTCAGTGCCGCACCGGCGATCAGGCCGGGGGCCACCATGGGCAGGGTCACGGTGAAGAACACCCGGACCGGCGAGGCGCCGAGCGAGGCGGCGGTCTCCTCGTAGCTCTGCCTGAGGCCGCCGAGGGCGCCTTCGAGGCTGATCACCAGGAACGGCATGGCGACGAACGTGGCCGCGACGACGGCCCCCGAAGTGTGGAACGGCAGGGTGATCCCGAAGGTGCCCTCCAGCCAGGGCCCGAGCAGCCCGCGCCGGCCGAAGCCGAGGAGCAGGGCGACACCTCCGACGGTCGGCGGCAGCACCATCGGCAGCAGGACGAGGGAACGGACCAGGGCCTTTCCCTTGAACTCGACGCGCGCCAGCAGCCAGGCGAGCGGCACGCCGAGGAGCAGCGAGAGCGCCAGGGCCCACAGGGACACCAGGAGCGAGAGCTTCAGGGCCTCGACCACACCGGGGCTGGTGAGGTGGGCGCCGAGCTCGCCCCACTGCGTACGGACGAGGATGCCGATGAGCGGCAGCAGCAGGAACGCGACGGCGAGCAGGGCGGGGAGCGCCAGGGCCAGCGGGGGCCGGGTGCGGGCACGGGTACGGGTGCCGATGCGTATGCCGGTGCGCGTGCCGGTCCGGGTGCGGAGTCTGCTCATGGGGGTTCCTGGGCTGGGGGTGTCGGCTGCGGGGGAGGCGCGGGCGTCCGGTGGCGGGGCCGGGGGCCGTGCGGGAACACCGAGAGGGGCTGCCTGTCCCCCCGGTGCAGGCAGCCCCTCAGGGGGATGCGTGTCGTACGGCGGTTACGCCTTCTGGAAGCCCGCGTCCTGGAGGATCTTCTGCGCCTCGGGGGTGCTCAGCCAGGCCACGAAGGCGGCCGCGTCCGTGGCGTTCTTGGACTGCTTCAGCGTGGCGGCCGGGTAGGAGGCCACGGCGTTCTGCTCGTCCGGGATGTCCACGGCGACGACCTTGTCGCCGGACTTGGCGGAGTCGGTCTTGTAGACGAGACCGGCGTCGGCCTCACCGAGCTCGACCTTGCTCAGCACGGCACGGACGTTGGGCTCCTGGGAGACCGGCTTCACCTCGATCTTCTGGGCGTCGAGGATCTGCTTGCTGTAGCGGCCGACCGGGACCTCGGGCGCGGCGAGCACGACCTTGATCTTGGTGTCGGCGAGGTCCTTGAGCTCGTCGATCTTGAACGGGTTGGCCTTGCCGGCCGCGATGACCAGGCGGTTCTTGGCGATGATCGTGGCGTCGCCGGTCTCGGCCTTCAGCCCGTCCATGGTCTTGGTGTCGGCGGTGACCAGTGCGTCGGCCGGGGCGCCCTGCTTGACCTGGGCCGCGAGCTCCTGCGATCCGGCGAAGGAGAAGGTGATCTTCGTGCCGGGGTGGCTCTTCTGGTACGCCTCACCCGCGGTCTTGAAGACGTCGGTGAGGGAGGAGGCGGCCAGCACCGTGAGGTTCACGGCCTTCGGCTCGGGGGTGGGGTCGGCGGCGGCCTTCTTGTCGTCGCTCTTGCCGCACGCGGCCAGCGGCACGAGCAGGGCGGCGGTCAGCGCGGCGGCGGTGCGACGGCGGATCGTGATCGGGGACATGAGCAGATGCTCCTCGGTCGGGTCGGCGGCCGGCCTGGTGCCGGTACCGCGCGGTGGTGACCCGCGCCGGTGACGGGCGGAGCGGGTGGGGACCTTCGGTGATGCTGAGCGGGTGGTGCGGGGGACCGCGGGTGGACGGCGGCGGGCGCCGTCCGGATCAGGTGCGGTCGATGTGCACGCTGGTGGACTTCACGCGGGCGGTGGCCTGCATGCCGACCTCCAGCCCGAGCTCCTCGACGGCCTCACGGGTGAGCAGGGAGACCAGACGGTGGGGACCTGCCTGGATCTCGACCTGGGCGGCCACGTCGCCGAGTTTGACGGCCGTGACGATGCCCGGAAAGGCATTGCGAGCCGAGGTGTACGGCTCCCCGTCCTCGATGTGGGCGCCCTGGCCCACCTCGACGGAGAAGGCGGCCAGGTCGCGTCCGTCGATCAGGCGCCGGCCGCCTTCGTCGCGATGGGTCACGACCCGGCCGGCGTCGGCCCAGCGGCGGGCGGTGTCCGGGCTGACGCCCAGCAGGCGCGCCGCCTGTCCGATGGTGTAGGACTGCATGGGCGACAACGTATGGGTACGCGTGGCGCATTTGCAATTCTCTTGGCCTGATCTCCATGGCAGATGCGATACTTCTTGGCGCATCTGCCAAAACTCGTTCCGCTCCGCCGCGCCCGGCTCGCTAGAGTCGGGGCATGGCTGATGAGGTAACGGGGACGGGCACGGTGCGGGTCGACGCGTGGATCTGGTCCGTGCGCCTGACCAAGACCCGCTCGATCGCGGCGACCGCCTGCCGGGCGGGCCACGTGAAGGTCAACGGGGAGCGCGCCAAGCCGGCGCAGCCCGTGCGTGCCGGCGACGAGGTACGGCTCTTCCATGCGGGCCGCGAGCGGATCGTCGTGGTCAGGCGACCCGTGTCCAAGCGGGTCGGCCCCCCGGTCGCCGCCGAATGCCTGATCGACAACAGCCCGCCGCCGCCGACGCCCGTGGAGGCCGCCGTGGTCGGCATCCGCGACCGGGGAGCGGGCCGCCCGACGAAGCGCGAGCGCCGCGAGATCGAAACCCTCCGCGGCCGCCCGTAGCGGGCGTCCCCGCACGGCTGCGGTCAGGTCTTGCGATACGTGTACGCCTCGGCGGCGGCCGCCTCGACCGCCGCCAGGGGGGCTCCCGTGGACGCGGTCACCACGGCCGCCACCGCGCCCTCGACGAACGGCGCGTCCAACAACCGCGACCCCTGCGGAAGTTCGTCCTCCATCAGCAGGGCCTTCACCGTCAGCACCGAGCTCCCCAGATCGGCCAGCAGGGCCACCCCGGCGCCCCGGTCCACCTCGCGGGCGGCCGCGACGATCCGCTCCGCGCTCGTGCCGAGCCCGCCGACGGCCGTACCGCCCGCCGCGGCCACCGGGGCCACGGGTCCGCCCGCCGCCAGCTCGCGTGCCAGCTCGGCCACCGCCTCCGCGACCCGCGCGCTGTGCGACACCAGCACGACGCCGACCAGGGCCGGAGAGGAACCGGAGCCCGGACCGGAGCCGGGACCGGGGCCGGTTTCCGCGTCCTGGGCCGTCCCCGCGTCCTCGGCCGTCACCGCGCGTCCGCCGATTCCGCCACGTCCGCCAGCGCCGCCAGCAGGAGCGCCGAGGAGGTCGCCCCCGGATCCTGGTGGCCGACGCTCCGCTCGCCCAGATAGCTGGCCCGCCCCTTGCGCGCCCGCATCGGCACCGTCGCCAGCGCCCCGTTCTCCGCCGCGCTCGCCGCCGCCCGGTACGACGTGCCCAGCGCGGCCACCCCCGGCTCCAGCGCGTCCAGCATCGTCTTGTCCCCCGGAACCGCCCCGCCCAGCTGCGCCACCGCGCCGACCCCCTCGGACAGGGCCGCGCGCAGCTCCGCGTCGGAGACCTCGGCCGATGCGCCCAGCGCCTTGCCCGTGCGCCGCAGCAGGGTCCCGTACAGCGGCCCCGACGCGCCGCCGACCGTCGAGATCAGCGTCCTCCCGGCCAGCTGCAGCACCGGGCCCGGCGCGGCCGACACCGGCTCCGCCTCCAGAGCGGCGGCCACGGCCGCGAATCCCCGCCGCAGATTGCTCCCGTGGTCGGCGTCCCCGATGGGGGAGTCGAGCTCCGTCAGCCGGTCCGCCTCACGCTCCACCGAGGCGGCGGCGGCCGCCATCCAGCGCCGGAAGAAGTCTGCGTCACGCACCGGATCTCCTCGCCTCGCACCCGTCTGGCCACATCCACCGCCACCCTACGTTCACAGGCCCCAGCGCAGCGCCGCCGTCCGGACGGGCGCGTCCCACAGCCGCAGCAGTTCCTCGTCGGCCCGGCACAGCGTCACCGAACAGCCCGCCATGTCCAGCGACGTGACGTAGTTGCCGACGAGCGCCCGCGCCACCGGCACACCGCGCTCGGCCAGCACCCGCGCCACCTCCGCGTGGAACCCGTACAGCTCCAGCAGCGGTGTCGCCCCCATCCCGTTGACCAGCGCCAGCACCGGCCCGTCGGCCGGACCGATCCGCGCGAGCTCCTCCAGTACGGCGCCGACCGCGACCTCCGCGATCTCCCGCGCCGACATCATCGGGCGCCGCTCCCGGCCCGGTTCGCCGTGGATGCCGATGCCCAACTCCAGCTCCCCGTCCGGCAGGTCGAAGGTCGGGCTGCCCTTCGCGGGCGTGGTGCACGCACTCAGCGCCACCCCGAAGCTCCGCGAGCACTCGTCGACCTGCCGGGCGAGCGCGGCGACCCGCTCCAGCGGCGCCCCCTCCTCCGCGGCCGCCCCGGCGATCTTCTCGACGAACAGGGTGGCCCCGGTACCGCGGCGCCCGGCGGTGAACAGACTGTCGGTCACCGCGACGTCGTCGTCGACCAGGACGCGCTCGATCCGCAGGCCGTCCTCCTCGGCGAGTTCGGCGGCCATCTCGAAGTTCAGTACGTCCCCGGTGTAGTTCTTGACGACGAACAGCACCCCCTGGCCGGAGTCCACCGCCGCGGCCGCCCGCACCATCTGGTCGGGCACCGGGGAGGTGAACACCTCCCCGGGACACGCCGCCGACAGCATCCCGTGCCCCACGAACCCGGCGTGCAGCGGCTCGTGACCGGACCCGCCCCCGGACACCACCCCGACCCGCCCGCCGTCCCGCGCGTCCCGCCGTACGACGATCCGCCGCTCCACGTCGACGTCCAGCTCGGGATGGGCGGCCGCCATCCCCCGCAGGGCGTCGGCGACCACGGTCTGCGGACTGTTGATCAGCATCCTCATGCCACTCCATCCGGTCTCTCGGCGGGTGTTCGGCCCGGACCGGACCAGCGGCGGATGCGCGCGGACGGTCCGTCCGCCGCCACGATACGAGGCCGGGCGGCCCACGGGGAGGAGGCCGGGCGGCCCACGGGGAGGAGGCCGCGGCGCGCACGCGCGGCGGTGGTACCGGGGTCAGCCGCCTCCGCCTCCGCCGTCGTCGCCGTCGAAGGACCAGGCCTGGATGTCGCGGTAGTGGATGGGTCCGGGTCCGCGCCCGGTGTTGCTCCCGACGAGGTGGAGGCGCCGGGTCTCCCAGGGGCGCCCGGCGAAAGCGGCGAGTCCGGCGGCAGCCTCCACGGCGCTGGTGGTGTCGTGGCGGCGGGAGCGCGCCAGGGTCAGATGGGGCCGCAGCGGCCGGCCGTGGAAGGGGATCCCGCAGTCCGTGACCGCCGCGCGCACCTCGTCGGCGAGGAGGTGCAGCCCATCGAGGTCTCCGTCGATCCCCGTCCACAGGACCCGCTCGTCGAAGTGCCCGCCGCCGCGCAGCGCGAGCCGCAGCGGCCGCCGGGAACCGGCGAGCTCCGCGAGCGGCGCCCGCAGGAGTCCCACGGCGCCGACGGGCAGCTCGCCGAGGAAGGCCAGGGTGATGTGCCAGTCCTCGATACGGTTCCAGCGCATGCGCGGGTACGCGGCGTAGGCCGGCAGCAGCCGCTGCTCCAGCTCTTCCTTCGCGTCGTCGGGCGGGGCCAGCGCTATGAACACGCGGACGGTCGCCGCCTGGGTCTTCTCACTCACACGGGTCTTCGTATCCTGCCGGAGCACCTTCCGTCATCTTCGGCCCGGACACACCCGGCCGGTCACCGCGTGCCGTGGCCGGAGCCGATGGTCACCACGCGTGCCCACGCGGGCGGGGAGTCCGGCACGTACTCGGGGTCGTCCTCGCTCCAGCCGCTCCGCGCGTTCCGGTGGAAGAGACCCACCACCGTGCGGCACGGCGGTCGCGTGGCCGGCCAGTCCGTCTGTCCGTCCGTCAGGGCCACGATCACGTCGGGCCGGGCTCCCGAACCGAGGGCCTTGGCGAAGCCCGCACGCAGATCCGTACCTCCGCCGCCGATCAGCGGGATGCCCTCGCCGCTGCACAGCGGGTGCACGATCCGGGCCGCCGCGTCGCACGGCACCACGCTGACCATGTCGCTGCGGCCGCCCACGGCGCGGGCGATCGCGGCGACCTCCAGCAGCGCACTGCCCAGTTCGGTGTCGCTGACCGAACCGGAGGTGTCGATGACCACGCAGACCCGGGGCGGTCGGCGCCGCAGGCTCGGGAGTACGGCGCCGGGCACCGCGGCGGAGCGCCGGGAGGGCCGGGCGTAGCTGTAGTCCTCGCCCGCGCCCGCCCCCGAGGCCGCCGACCGGACCGCCGCGCCCAGCAACTCCCGCCAGGGCTGCGGCGGGTGGAACGCTTCCTCCGCCCACCGCCGCCACCCCGCCGGGGCGCTCCCCGGACGGCCGTTGATCCCCTGCGCCACCCGGAAGCGGACCGCGTCCTGCTCCTGCGCGCTGAGGCCGTGCGCGCCGTCCGGCCCCAGGTCCCAGGCGCGTTCCAGGCCGTCGGCGCCGCTGCCGCAGTCCAGCCAGACCAGGTCCTGCGTCAGCGCTCCGAGCGTGAACCGGCGCAGGTAGTCCTCCATGAGCTGTCCCGTGGGCAGCCCCAGGTACTCCGGTGTCAGCACCCCTTCGGGTTGCACCAGCCCCTCGCCGTACACGTCGTCGTTGATCTCGCAGTCCGCGGCGATGTTCATCCGCAGCCGTTCACCCGGGCCCGTCAGTCCGCGTTCGCGGGCCACCCGGTCCCCGCGCCCGTGGTGGTCGCGCAGCAGGTGCGACACCTCGTGGACCCAGACCCCCGCGAGCTCCTCCACCGGTGTCCGGTCCACGAACCCCGGCGAGACGTAGCACCGCCAGTGCCGGTCGACAGCCATCGTCGGTACCTGCCGCGACGCGACGGTGTGCAGGGCGAACAGGGCCGTCGCCAGATACGGCCGGACCCGCGCGGCATGCAGCCGGGCCGCGAACAGCTTGTCGAAGTCCAGAGCCGCCGCGGGGCGCGCCTTCGCCCTGTGCGTTCCGGCCGGCCGTGTCCCGGCGCCGTCCGTCCCCTCCGTCCCCTCCGTCCCGTCCCGGTCCGTCCCCGTCGTCGGCGCGCTCATCGGCCGGCCCCCGCGGTGACCCCGGTCCGGGCCGCCGCCCGCTCCTGCGACAGGTCGGCCCGCCGGGACAGGGCCACCACTCCGGCGAGCCGTTCGATCGACTCGGGGACGTCCCAGTCCTCCTGACGCAGCGCGGCGAGGGTGGTCGCGGGGACGACCACCAGGTCGGGGGCTCCGGTCTCCAGGGCCCGGACCAGCAGCGCCCATGCCGCGTCCCAGCGCGACCTGTCGGGGCGCCTGCGGACCGCCGCCACCACGCCGTCGAGCGTGGCCTGCCGCCGGTCCCCCCGCTCGGGCAGGTCGGCGCCCGCCGGGTCGGCGAGCAGCTCCTCGGGGTCCGGGAGGTCCATCCGGTCCAGAGCGGCCAGCAGCTCCAGCCCCGGACCGTCCCCCACGGCGCCCCTGACCAGCATGGAGAGCACCTCCCGGGAGGAGCCGGCCGCGTTCGCGAAGGCGAGCAGACGGATCGTCATGTCCCAGCTGCGGGGCGACGGCCACGCACCGCCCCGGCGGGTCTCGCCGCTGGGCAGCCGGTGCACGAGCGCGGGGCGGGCGGTGAGGAGCCCGCACACGGCACGGCGGGCGTGGTCCACGGCCGCCGGGAGGTTCCCGGCGTCGAGGCCCGGCAGCGTGGCCCGGGGCCAGGTCCCGCCGAGCCCGCGGATCACGACGTCGTGGTCGTGGGTCCACTGGAGATGGACGAACCGGTTGGCCAGGGGCGGGCTCAGCTCCCAGCCGTCGGCCGCCGAGCCCCGAGGGTTGGCGGCGGCCACGATCCGTACCCCGGGCGGTAGCTGGAGCGAACCGATCCGGCGTTCGAGCACGAGCCGGAGCAGGGCGGCCTGGACGGCCGGCGGCGCCGTGGACAGCTCGTCCAGGAACAGCAGCCCGCGCCCGGCGCGTACGAGTCGTACGGCCCAGTCCGGCGGGGCCATCGGGATGCCCTGCTCGGCGGGGTCGTCTCCGACGATCGGCAGACCGGAGAAGTCGGACGGCTCGTGCACGCTCGCGATCACCGTGGTCAGCGGCAGGTCCAGGCTCTCCGCGAGCTGTGTCAGGGCCGCGGTCTTGCCGATGCCGGGCTCACCCCACAGGAGTACGGGGAGGTCGGCGGCCACGGCCAGGGTCAGGGCCTCCAGTTGGTCGTCGGGGCGCGGCTCGGTGGTGGTGTCGCGCAGCAGGGCCAGCAGTTGTCCGGCGACGTCGAGCCGGGAGGGCCGGCCGGGCACCGGGAACGGGTCGGCGGGGGCGTCGGTGGCCGTGCGGGGAGTGTGTGAGGGCATGAGTGATCACCTGTGGGTTCGTGAGGAAGGAGTGGGCCGGGTCCGGGGGCCCGGGGGCGGGATTCCAGGGGGCAGCGGTCAGCGGGCGGCGTGCGCCTGGCGGGGGCGGAGCCGGAGGTCCCGTGGGCGGGCGGCTCCGGGGCGGATCCGGCCGGGTCCGGGTCCGACCAGCCCCGACCGGAACAGCCCGTAGGTGATCCGCCGGTGCGCGGCCGCCTCCAGTTCGTCCCGCAATGCCCCGGCGCGCAGCAGGGCGTCGGGGCCGAGCAGCCCTTCCACCACGGCCAGCGCGCCGGCGATGTCGCCGTGGTCCAGCCGTTCGCGGACCCCGGTGAGACAGTCCGGCTGACGGTGCGCGGTGTCGATGGCCCGCAGGCAGGGCAGGGGAGTGCCCGTCAGCGCGGCCAGCAGTTCCTCCCGGCGGATCTCCGCCGGGTCGTGGTCCAGTGCGGACAGCACCCCGTCGACCAGGCCGATACGGTGCCGGGCACCCCGGCAGTCGACGAGGCGGGGCCGCCCCGCGAGGTCGGCGGTTCCGGCCGGTCCGCCCGGCGCACGGCCCGGTACCAGTGCCGAGGCGACCAGCGGGTGCAGCCGCCCGGCCTCGATGGCCCCGGTGCGGATCAGCTCCAGGTCGGGAAGGGTCCGGACGGCCGCGTCGGGCAGGACCGGCAGCGCGGAGGTGCCGTGGGCGGGCGCCGCCCCGATCCGCAACGCGGGCGGCCCCGGGCCGTCCGCGACGAGGTCCAGCAGCAGCCGCTGCCGGGCCCCCAACCGTACGGCGACGGTTCCGGTGGTCCGGCCCCCGTCGCGGAGCAGGATCCCGGCCTCGGCGGCCCACCGGCCGACGGCGCACCGGTGCCCGGGCGGGAGCGCCCGCAGGATCTCGGACTCCTCTGCCGGAAGGGTGCCGGATGACGGCCGGTCGGCTCCGGACCGGACCCGCAACTCTCCGCTCCTGCGGGCGTCCCACAGGTGGCGGTGCAGGTCGAGGCGGAACCGGCGGCCGGGACGGGCCCGTCGGCGCGGGTCCCCCCAGGGGCCGTGCCCGGACCCGGATCCGTCCCACAGGGCGAGGCTGATCCGCTGACCACCGTCCGCCCAGGCGGGCGGAGTCCTGGCCACGAGGTGCAGGGGGTGCGCGGGGCGTTCGGGGTGCACGGCGTACGGGTCGTCCCGTGCGGCCGTGTCGTACCGGGCGAGGGTGACGGTCAGTCCGGGACGCAGCAGTCCGTCGGGAGCGATGCGCGGCATGTGCCAGCGCAACAGGTCGGGTGCCAGATGGCGGAGATCGGCCCGGATCCGGGCCGCGAGGTCGTGGCCGCGCGAGCGCGCCAGCGAACGGAGGTCGAAGTCGACGTCGAACCCTGCGGCGGCGCATGCCCCGGCCCAGTCCCCGGCGGAGCGGCGGGCGGTCGCAGTCTCGATCATGGAAGCCGGCACGGCGTACTCGCGTACGCGGAGCCAGAGGGAGAGGCGGGAATCCCCGTGCACGTCATCGGTGGGCATCAGCGCTCACCTTGCGTGGACGGGACCCCCGATCTGTGAAGGGAGTGAGTGGTCATCGCGGTGATCGTAACGCTCCCCGGTACGACCGGCCAGGCCTTTTCCCGGGCCAGCGGTGGTGGTGCCGGTCGATGACGTAGTGGTGCCCGTGCCGCCAACCGCCCGTGGCCGGGCGGGCGTCGGCGAGGTGCGGGTGACCGGGCGGCAGGTCCGGGTGCACGTGTTCCAGCCGGTACGGGTCCCGGGCCGGCCAGATCACCGCCGCGGCCGTGGCGGCGCTCAGGGCGACGACGGCCAGGACGAGCACGGTCAGCGGCAGCCCCGCCCCCGCGGCGAGCCACCCGGCCAGCGGGTAGGTGAGCAGCCAGCAGCCGTGGGAGAGGGAGAAGCGGGCGGCGAACGCGGCGGGCAGGTCCGCGTCGGCGGTGGAGCGGCGGATCACCCGGCCCCCCGGGGTCAGGACGGCGGAGCAGGCGGCGCCGATCGCGGCCCAGACGGCCAGCAGCGCCGGCCAGGACCACGGGCGGGGGCCGGTCGCCGTGAGCGCGGCCCCGGCCGCCAGGGCCACCGGCAGGGAGAAGGCGGCGCGGAGCATCACGGCGCGGTCGGTGGAGCGTTGCAGGAGCCGGGGCAGGAGCAGCGCGGTCGCCATGGATCCGGCGCCGTACGCCCCGAGGGCGAGCGGGACGGCACCGGCCGGGCGGTCGAGGTGGCCGCGTACCAGGGAGACGGTGTCGACGAGGACGACGGCTCCGGCCGCGGCGACCGCGAGGTCCAGCGCGAGGAGGGCCCGCAGGCGGGGCGTGGCCCGGAAGAGGCGGGTGCCGAAGACGGCCCTGGTGCGCAGTCCGCCGGTCCGCTCGACCGGGGCGGGCCGGGGCAGGGCCGTGGCGAGGATGAGCGCGGCGGAGGCGAGGAAGCCGAGGGCCGTGCCGGCGAACAGCCAGTCGTAGGAGACCAGGCTCAGCAGGGCCGTGGCCAGGACGGGGCTGAAGAGGCTCTCCAGGTCGTAGGCGAGCCGGGACATCGACAGGGCCCGGGTGTAGTCGCGTTCGGCGGGCAGGATCTCGGGGAGCGTGGCCTGGAAGGTCGGTGTGAAGGCCGCCGACGCCGCCTGGAGCAGGAAGACCAGGAGATGGATCTGCCAGATCTCGGTGACGAACGGAAGGGCCGCCGCCGTACCGGCGCGGGTCAGGTCCATGGCGGTCATCAGCACCCGGCGGGGAATCCGGTCGGCGAGCGCACCGATCACCGGGGCGATGGTGACGTAGGCGATCATCTTGATCGCGAGGGCGGTGCCGAGGACCGCCGAGGCGCGCGCGCCCGCGAGTTCGTAGGCGAGCAGGCTCAGTGCGACGGTGGCGAGGCCGGTCCCGGCCAGAGCGATGACCTGGGCGGTGAACAGGCGGCGATAGGGGCCGTTGCGCAGTACGGACAGCACGGTCGTCCCCGTCCGGGTCGGCGGATCGATGACAGCACGTCGGATTCAGCGTAATCAACATGTGCGCACCTGTGCACCTGTTGTGCGCCGTTCCGGGCCTGCGCCGCCGGGGTGCGGCCGGCGGCCGCCGGCGGCTCCGGGCGGCGCGGTCAGTCGTGCGGCGGGAGGGAACCGAGCTGGTGGTCGGCGGCGTTCAGGGCCTCGTCCACCAGCCGCCGCACATGTCCGTGACCCAGGGCGTAGACGACCCGGCGGCCGTCCTTGCGGGTGGTGACCAGCCCGGCCAGACGGAGCTTGGCGAGGTGCTGACTGACGGAGGGGCGGGCGGCTCCGCACGCCTCGGTGAGGGTGGTGACATCGGCCTCGCCCCGTCCGAGGCGCTCCATGAGCGCCAGGCGGGTGCGGTCGGCGAGCAGGGCGAGCACGGACGCGGCGGCCTCCAGCCGGTCACCGCGCTCCTGCGCGCCCGGTGCGACCCGCGCCACCGGTGCGATCCGGGCGGCGGGAGCGACGCGCGCCGACCGCGCCTCATGTGCTCCTGCCGGATGCCTGCCCGCACTCATGCCCACATCGTAGGGCGCCCGTACGCGCCTGTGCCCGGGCCCCGCCACCCCCACAGGGGGTCGGCGGGGCCCGGGCACAGGCGTCGCGGTCCGCGTCAGCCGAGCGCGGGCGCCTCCTGCTGAGCCGGAGCCTTCACTTCCGCGCCCTCGGCACGCGTGGCCAGGAGCCGCTGGGCGAGCACGCCGAAGACGATGGCGAACACCGTCCACAGCACGAGCTGGACGGCGAGCGAGGCGACCCGGAACTCCCACAGCAGAGCCGCGGGGAATCCGGGCTGGACGGCGTCGCTGTTGTCCGGCAGGAACGCGAACGCCAGGGCGGCGGCGACGATGAAGCCCGCGCCCGCGGTCAGCGTCGCGTTCCAGTTGCCCAGGCGCGGTGCCAGCCGTCGCCCGAGGATGATCGCGCCCACCCCGAGCAGCACGCTGAGCAGGATCATCAGGAAGAACAGCGTGGTGCGCTGCCCGATGGTGTCCGGGTTGCCGACCGCAGGCGGGGTGGCCGGGTACTTCAGGAAGGGCACCAGGTAGACGAGGGCGAAGGCGCCCGCCCCGGTGAGCGCGGCCGTGGCCCGCGGGCTGAACCCGCCGACACGGCCGAGGGCGAACGAGAACGCGAGCGAGGCGATGCCGCCCAGCGCGACCCCGTAGACCAGGACGCCGGTGGCCAGGCCGACGGTCGACTGGACCGGCCGGCTGACGAGCTCTTCCTCCTCGGCGGCCTCGCCCGACGCGGCGTCACCACCGTGCCCGGCGTGAGCGCTCGGGGCGCTCGCGGCGTCCTTGGCGGCTGCGGCCTCCTCCACGGCGATGGAGCCCCGTACCGGCGGCTCACCCACCACGTAGGCGACGGCGAAGGCGAACAGCCCTGCGATCAGGCCCGCGAGCATGCCGCGGACCAGAAGTCCTCTGACAGTAGAGGCGTACATGTACGTGGCCTCTCAGTGGCAGGGGAAGCCGAGCAGGTGACGGCCGTCGTGCACCCACTCGTGCACGCCTTCACCGGCGAAGACGGCCGTGGCGCCCTGTTCGGCGCCGACGAAGTACAGGGCGACGAGCATCAGGAGACCGACGAACAGAGCCCAGGGCAGCACCGCGCGCACGGGCAGCGGAGCCGACAGGGAGCCGGCGGGGGTGGATACGGCAGCGGAAGCGAGAGCCTCGGCCATGATGGAACCTCCTCGGGGAACAACGCGTCCCATGTGGTGGTGCAGGACGACGGTCCTCGGGTCTGACTCGCCGCGGCGCCATCGTGGAGATGCCGCCGCAGCACACAGTGGCGCGACCATGCCGGATTCTCACCGGGCTTCCGTCTCGCCGTCGTCGCTATGTGGAAATGTCGCCGTGACGCTACCGTGCGCAGCGCCTGCGGCCAAGACCGTGAGTTCCTGATCACACGCCTACGCTGCGGTAACGCGGGCCAGGCGTGACCCACGGGGCGCGAGATGTCCGTCAACTGGACCGGCAGACTGCTAAAATGACCTCGTCGGCCTTCGGTGACCGTGCCCCCGTGCACGTGCCCGGAGGCTTTTTTCATGCCTTCGTACCGGTCCACCCACCCCGCCGCGTCTCCCGATCCCGCCACCACCGGCTACCGCGCCCTGCTCCGCAACAAGGAGTTCGGCGGCCTCTACTTCAGCTTCACCCTCACTGTCGCCGCGAGTACTTTGTCCGGCTTCGCGCTCGGCACCCTGGTCGACCACCGCACCGGCTCCCCGTTCCTGACGGCCGTGAGCATGTACGGCGCCACCTTCGCGACGGTGCTCGGCGCGCTGACGCTGATGTCCGTCGCGGACGGGAAACGGCCCCGCCGGACCCTCCTGCTGCTCCAACTCGTCGCGCTGGCGGGCGTCGCCGCCCAGGCGATCCCGGGGCTGCCGCTCGCGGCCCGGTTCGCCCTGCTGCTGACGCTGGGCTTCTTCCAGTCCCTCGGCACCGGAACACGGCTGGGTCTGCTCGCCGAAGTCGTGCCCGCCTCCGCCTACGCGCCCGCCCGTTCGCTGATGAGCATCACCTCAAGCGGCACGGTGATCGTCGGCTACGCCGTCGGCGCCGTACTGCTGCACCACCTGAGCCCGTACGGGGTCTTCGTCGTCTCCGCGGCCCTGACCGCCCTCGGGTCGGCCGTGGTGGCCGCCACCGTCCGGGAACACTCGATCCGGCTCACCCGCCGGCCCGGGCTGCGCCGGACCCGGGCGGCGAACGCCGAGCTGTTCGCCCACCCCGGCCGCCGGATGCTGCTGCTGAACCTGTGGGTCCCGAACGGCCTGATCGTCGGCTGCGAGGCGCTGTTCCTCTCCTACGACCCCGGCCGGGCGGGCACCTTGCTCGCCGCCGCCTCGGGGGGCATGCTCCTCGGGGACCTGACCGTCGGCCGGCTGCTCACCGCCGAGCGGCGCCGCCGCCTCGCCTTCCCCCTGCGGCTGCTGCTCGCCGCCCCCTTCCTGCTGTTCGCCGTCCATCCGCCCGTCGCGGTCGCGGCCGTCGCGGTGTTCCTCGCCGCCGTCGGGTTCGCGGCCACCCTGCCCCTCCAGGAGGAGCTCCTCGAACAGACCCCCGAGGCCGTGCGCGGGCAGGTCCAGGGAGTCGAGTCGGCCGGCCGTATGACCTGGCAGGGCATCGGCGCCGCGATCGCCGGGGGCCTCGCCCAGTACGTCGCCCCGGGCACCGCGATCGCCGTCGTCGCGGGGGCCTCCGTGGCCGTCACCCTGCTGTACCGGCCGTCGCGCCGGACGGGGCGGGGCGACGGCGAGGAGTCGGTCGCCCGGTTCGGCCGCTTCCCGCTGCGCCACGACGACCAGGGGACGCCCTTCGGCGTTCACCAGCCACCGCCCGGCGGGTGATGCGGCACGCGCCCACCGCCGTATTCGTGCACATGTTCGATCGATGGGGTTAGGGTGGAGACATGCGCGCAGTCCAGGGCCTTCAGGGTTCCCTCTTCGACCAGGGTGACGAGATCCGGCTCGGCCCCCTCGGCGGCCTGCGGCGCACCGAGCTCGGTGCCGGCGCCTGGGTCGACCACCTGCCCGGCTGGCTGAGCGGCGCCGACACGCTCTTCGAACGGCTGGCCGCCGACGTGCCCTGGCGTGCCGAGCGGCGGCAGATGTACGAGCGCGAGGTGGAAGTCCCCCGGCTGCTCGCCTTCTACGCCGCGGACGAACCGCTGCCCCACCCCTCGCTCACGGCCGCCCGCGAGGCGCTGACCGGCCACTACGCCACCGAGCTCGGCGAGCCCTTCACCACCGCCGGCCTGTGCCTGTACCGCGACGGCCATGACAGCGTCGCCTGGCACGGGGACCGGACCGGCCGCTCGTCGACCGAGGACACGATGGTGGCCATCGTCTCCGTCGGTGACCCGCGGGACCTCGTATTCCGTCCTCGCGACGGCGGGGCCACCCTGCTGCGGCTGCCCCTGGGGCACGGCGACCTCGTCGTCATGGGCGGCTCCTGCCAGCGGACCATGGAGCACGCCGTACCCAAGTCGGCACGCGCCGTCGGCCCCCGCATCAGCATCCAGTTCCGGCCCCACGGCGTCCGCTGATCACGCGGTCGCTGCATGGGCGGTCCGGGCGGCCCGGGCGGCTCAAGCGGCGGCGCCGGGCTCCTTCGTGGCCCCGACGGCCCCGGCGGCCGCGTGCAGCGAACGCAGTGCCAGCAGCAGGAGCCCGATGTCGTCCAGGTACACCGGGTCCGGAATCAGGTCCACCGGCGAGACGGTGTAGGCGACGGCCACCCAGAACAGGGCCTTGTCGCGCAGCGGGATGCCCGCGTCGAGCAGCAGCCGCCGGGCCGCGAAGACCCGTACCAGCAGCACGGCCGCGGCGATCGCGAGTCCCACCGCGACCACCGTGCCCAAAACGAGCCAGACCTTTCCGTCCATGGCGGCCCTATACCCCGAAAACGGTCCGTGCTACCGCGGCGGTGGCCGGATCCGTTCAGGCGCCCTCTCCGCGCAGCCGGCGGCCGACCTCGCCCAGCCCGTCGGCGAGCGCATCGAGCTGCCCGGGGGTGAGGACGTCGACGAGGATCTCCCGGACCGTCGCCACGTGCCCCGGCGCGGCCTCCTCCAGCTTGGCGTGGCCGGCGTCGGTCAGGACGGCGAAGACCCCGCGCACGTCGGAGGGGCAGCTGCGGCGGCGGACCAGGCCGGCCTTCTCCATCTGGGTGACCTGGTAGGTCAGCCCGCTCTTGGAATTGATCAGACCGTTGGCGAGCTCGGTCATCCGCAGCTCGCGCCCGGGCGCCGCGGCGAGGCGTACGAGGATCTCGTACTGGGGGTGTGAGAGCCCGGCGTCGTCCTTGAGCTGTTGGTCGAGACGGCGGTTCACCAGGGCCGATGCGGCGAGGAAGCCGCTCCAGGCGCGCATCTCGCGGTCGTCCAGCCATCTCGGTTCAGCCATGGCCCCAGACTACACGGGTTGTTCCAATTTGAATCAATGGTTAGGGTCGGGGCCTAGCGGTTCGAATTTGAACAACTCTCCTGCCTCCCCACCGAGCCGCCCGACCGGAAGGACCCCCCTCGATGACCAGCCCCTCCGCCACCGCGACGAAGCCGCAGGCTGCCGCACCGGCCGCCGGCCCCGAGCGCACCGCCCTCTCCACCCCGGGTCACGACACCGGCCTGCTCCTCCTGCGCCTGGTCCTCGGTCTGACCATGGCGGCGCACGGCTCGCAGAAGCTCTTCGGCTGGTTCGGAGGCGGCGGGATCAGCGGCACCGGCCAGTTCTTCACCGCCAGCGGCTACCCCGCGGGTGATGCCATGGCGGTCCTCGCCGGCCTCACCGAGACCCTCGGCGGGCTCGGCCTCGTCCTCGGACTGCTCACCCCGCTCGCCGGGGCAGCCGTCGTCGGCACCCTGATCAACGCGATCGCCGTCCACGGCACCGGCGCCTTCTTCGCCCCGAAGGGCATCGAGTACGAGCTGCTGCTGACCGCGGGCGCCGCGGCCCTCGCCCTCACCGGCCCCGGCCGGTACGCCGTCGACCGCTTCCTCCCCGTCCTGCGCGGCCACCGCCTCGCGCACGGCGCCCTCGCCGTCACCCTCGGCGTGGTCCTCGCCGCCGTGCTGCTCCTCGTACGCGACTAGGTTCTGCCCCGAAGAGGCACGCGCCGGCCGGGAGACCCCGGCCGGATGCTCACGCGGGGCGGTCGGGCCCTGGTCAGATCGTGACCGGGCCGTGGGCGGTGGCGAACTCGACCGCGACCAAGCCCGGTTCCTCATCCTCGACCCAGGTGACGTCGATCTGGTCGAGGGGGTGGTCGGCCGGTTCGCCGAGGAATTCGGCGATGGAGGCGGCGTCGCCGGCGATGGAGACGCCGTGGATAGTGGTGGGGGTGCGCGGGTCGGCGCTCGGGCGCTCCTCGACGGGGACCGACCACTGGAGGAAGTAAGGCAGTTGCGGGTCCTCCAGCAGTTCGAGCACGCCGATCTGCTTCCACCTCAGGTCGAACCCGTCGGGGCGGACACGGTGGCCCTCGGCCGCGGTGCGGCCGAGGCGGGCCTCGACCGGGGCGATGTCGTCGACGGAGACCACCCAGCCGAGCCAGCCGCCGCCCTCGGCGGCGCGGCGCGCGACCGCCTGGCCGAAGGGTGCGCGGTCGGCGGCGGGGTGGTCGAGGGTGGTGACGACCTCGACGTAGGTGCCGCCGCTCAGCGGGAGGATGAAATTACGGGTGCCGAACCGCGGGTGCACGCCCCCGTCGACGAACCCGGCTCCGAGGGCCGATCCGATCCACTGGACGGTCGAGACGAAGCTGTCGCGGGCCACCGCATAGGACACGTGATCAAGTCTCACCGCGCCATCATCACCCGGCGACCCGCACAAATCCCGACGCCACGCCCGCCGCCCGGCCGCGTCCGCCGTGGACCAGCCGTGGAACGGATCGGTCACCGCCGTCCCGGCGGGGGAGGCCCGGCCGAAACCGGTCAGCGCGCTGCCGCCTCGTCGAAGCCCACGACCCGCTCGATCGGCCCTTGCGAGGATTTGCGCCAACTCTCTTTGACTCCAGGCGAGTTCATGTGCCGCTCACCTATGTTCTTCGGGGCACACCGGCTCGCCCCAGGAGGTCAGATTGCAGTCCAGGCGCTTCCTCGCCTTTCACCGCGCGATACGCCGCTCCCACCTGCTCATCGCTTTCGGCCTCGGCTCGCTGCTGATCGGCCTGACCCCCTGGATCGGGGTCACGAGCACGGCGGCGGCCGGTCGCGCCCCGGCTCCCCGTCCCGGATCCGTGCCGGTCGGCCAGGAGACGGCGAAACAGTCACCGCACCACGGCATCGCCCCGGCGAACGCGATGGAGCCGATGGCTCCGACCCTCGACCGGGCCGGATGGACGGCCACGGCCGGCGACGAGGAGACGGGCCGCGAGAACGGCCGCGCGGCCAACGTCCTCGACGGGAACACCGCCACCATCTGGCACAGCAAGTGGGCTCCCGCCCCCACCCCGCTGCCGCACGTCATCACCATCGACATGCACCGCACGGAGGTCGTCTCCGCCCTCGTCTACCGGCCCCGCGCCGACGGGGCCAACGGGCGCGTCGGTGAGTACAGCATCAGCCTCAGCACCGACGGGCTGAACTGGGCGACCCCGGTCGCCACCGGCACGCTCGCGGACGACGCCAGTCCCAAGACCCTCGGATTCGCCCCCCAGGGCGCCCGGTTCGTCCGGCTGACCGCGACCAGCGAGGCCGGCGGCCGCGGACCCTGGTCCTCCGCCTCCGAGATCGACCTGCTCGGCGACCCCGGCACCCCTGCGGCCACCGTCGACCTGTCCCGCGCCGGATGGACGGCCGCGGCGAGCGACGAGGAGACGGGCAGCGAGAACGGCCGCGCGGCCAACGTCCTCGACGGCAACGACAGGACCATCTGGCACAGCAAGTGGGCGCCGACCGCCACCCCGCTGCCGCACAGCATCACCATCGACATGCACCGCACCGAGGCCGTCTCCGCCCTCGTCTACCATCCCCGCCCCGACGGCCCCAACGGACGCGCGGGCGCGTACACCATCGCCACCAGCACCGACGGCGTCACCTTCGGCACGGCGGTGGCCGCGGGCACCTGGCGGGACGACGGCACCGTCAAGACCGCGACCTTCACGCGCGCCGTGTCCGCCCGCTACGTCCGGCTGACCGCGACGAGCGAGGCCGGCGGCCGCGGGCCGTGGACCTCCGCGGGCGAGATCCGCCTGAGCGGTCCGGCCAACCCGGCCGTCCACGGCTCCTGGGGCCGGGTCACCGGCTTCCCGCTGGTGCCGGTGGCCACCGCCGCCCTGCCCGGCGACAAGCTGCTGGCCTGGTCCGCGTACGCCGTCGACCGCTTCGGCGGCAGCAACGGCTACACGCAGACCGCGATCCTGGACCTGAAGACGGGCAAGGTCACCCAGCGCCGCATCGACAACACCGGACACGACATGTTCTGTCCCGGCATCGCCATGCTGGCCGACGGCCGGGTCCTGGTCACCGGCGGCAGCAACGCGGAGAAGGCGAGCATCTACGACCCGGCCACCGACAGCTGGTCCGCCACCGCGAGCATGAACATCGCCCGCGGGTACCAGGCCATGACCCTGCTCTCCACCGGCGAGGCCTTCGTCCTCGGCGGATCCTGGAGCGGACCGGCGGGCACCGACAAGGCCGGCGAGGTCTGGTCCCCGGACACCCGCACCTGGCGCAGCCTGCCCGGCGTCCCCGCCGCCCCGGCGCTCACGGCCGACCCGGCCGGCCCCTACCGCGCCGACAACCACATGTGGCTGCACGCCACTTCGGGCGGCAAGGTACTGCAGCTGGGCCCGAGCAAGCAGATGAACTGGATCACCACCGGCGGGCAGGGCGGCATCACCTCAGCCGGCCCCCGGGCCGACAGCCAGGACGCCATGACCGGCAACGCCGTCGCCTACGACATCGGCAAACTGCTCACCCTGGGCGGCTCGCCCGCCTACCAGGACACCCCCGCCACCCAGCGCGCCTACACCGTGGGCATCTCGGGCAGCCAGGTGCAGGCCGCCCGCACGGGCGACATGGCGCACGCCCGCGCCTTCGGCAACAGCGTGGTCCTGCCCGACGGAAAGGTGGCCGTCTTCGGCGGTCAGGCCTATCCGGTGCCGTTCAGCGACGCCACCTCCGTCCTGACCCCCGAACTGTGGGACCCGGCGACCGGCGCCTTCACCCCGCTCGCCACCATGGCCGTCCCGCGCAACTACCACAGCGTGGCCAACCTGCTGCCGGACGGCCGGATCTTCTCCGGCGGCGGCGGTCTGTGCGGCGACTGCGCGACCAACCACGCCGACGGTGCGATCTTCACGCCGCCGTACCTGCTCAATGCGGACGGTTCCCCGAAGCCGCGGCCCGCCATCACCGCGGGCGTGCCTCCCCGGGCGGCGCCCGGCGCCTCGCTCACGGTGAGCACCCAGGGCTCGGTGGCGTCCTTCGTCCTGATGCGGGCCGCCGCCGCGACCCACTCCACCGACAACGACCAGCGCCGGGTTCCCGTGGTGTCCACGGCCGCCGGAGGCGGCACGTACCACGTGTCCGTCCCCGCCGACACCGGTGTGGTCCTGCCGGGGACCTACATGCTCTTCGCCCTCGACGCCCAGGGCGTACCGAGCATCGGCCAGTTCGTCACGATCTCCTGATCGGATCCTGCCCGGGGCCTGCCCTGATTGGCCCCGGGCATTCAGGGGAATAGCGCACAAATGACACAACCCATCGAAGACTACGCACTCATCGGCGACCTGATGACCAGCGCGCTGGTCGGCCGTGACGGGTCCATCGACTGGCTGTGCCTGCCGCGCTTCGACTCGGCGGCCTGCTTCGCCAAGCTCCTCGGCGAAGAGGACAACGGCCACTGGCGTGTCGCACCTCTCGACGCCGCCGACGGCGAGCCCTGCACCCGCCGTGCCTACATCGACGGCTCACTGATCCTGGAGTCGTACTGGGAGACCGAGACCGGGACCGTCAAAGTCACCGACTTCATGCCCCAGCGCGAGGTCGCCCCCGACGTCATCCGCATCGTCGAGGGCATCAGCGGCACGGTCCGGATGCGCAGCACGCTGCGCCTGCGCTTCGACTACGGTCACGTCGTGCCCTGGGTGCGCCGCAGCGACGGCGACCGGGTCGCCGTCGCCGGCCCCGACTCCGCCTGGTTCCGCAGCGAACCCCCGGTCCGCACCTGGGGCGAGGCGAACAGCACCTGCTCCCAGTTCCCGGTCACCGCCGGCCGCCGCGTCGCCTTCGTCCTGACCTGGCACCCCTCGCACCAGCCGCGCCCCGAGCCCTGCGACCCCTTCGACGCGCTGGACCAGAGCCTCGCGGACTGGGCGGAATGGACCTCGCAATGCCGCTACGAGGGCCCCTACCAGGAGGCGGTCACCCGCTCCCTGATCACCCTCAAGGCCCTCACCTACGCCCCGACCGGCGGCATCGCCGCCGCGGCCACCACCTCCCTCCCCGAGGAACTCGGCGGCGTCCGCAACTGGGACTACCGCTACTGCTGGCTCCGCGACTCCACCCTCACCCTCGGCTCGCTGCTGTCCACCGGCTTCCTCGACGAGGCCCGCGCCTGGCGCGAGTGGCTGCTGCGCGCGGTCGCGGGCGACCCCGCCGACCTCCAGATCATGTACGGGATCGGCGGCGAGCGACGGATCCCCGAGAGCGAACTGCCCTGGCTGCGCGGCTACGACGCCTCCGCCCCGGTCCGCGTCGGGAACGCCGCCGTCGACCAGCTCCAGCTCGACGTGTACGGGGAGGTCATCGACTCCCTCTACCTGGCCAGGTCCGCCGGGCTGCCCTCCGAACGCCACGCCTGGCGGATCCAGCTCGCGCTGCTCGACTTCCTCGAACGCAACTGGCACCGGCCCGACGAGGGCCTGTGGGAGGTCCGCGGCCCCCGCCGCCACTTCGTGCACTCCAAGGTGATGGCGTGGGTCGCGGCCGACCGGGCCGTCCGCACCCTGGAGAGCGACCCCTCGCTGGACGGCGAGGTGGAACGCTGGCGGACCATGCGCGACGAGGTGCACCGCGACGTGTGCGCCAACGGCTACGACCCCGAGCGGGGCACCTTCACCCAGTACTACGGCTCCGCGGAGCTCGACGCGGCGACCCTGCTCATCCCCAGGGTCGGCTTCCTGCCGCCCGACGACCCCCGGGTCATCGGCACGGTCGACGCGGTGCGCGCCGAACTCGGCAGCAGCGGACTGGTCCGCCGCTACAGCACCGCGGACTCCACCGTCGACGGACTGCCCGGCGACGAAGGAGCCTTCCTGGCCTGCTCGTTCTGGCTGACCGACGCCCTGCACATGACGGGCCGGCGCAAGGAGGCCCGCGCCCTGTTCGAGCGGCTGCTGACCGTACGCAACGACGTGGGCCTGCTCGCCGAGGAGTACGACCCGCTCGCCGGACGCCAACTGGGCAACTTCCCGCAGGCGTTCAGCCACGTCGGCCTGGTGAACAGCGCGCTCACCCTGGCGAGCCCGGCCTGACCCGCCGGACACCTCCTAGGGGTCCCCGCCGGTACGGCAGGCCAGCAGCAGGGCGATGTCGTCCGGCCGGTCGGCACTGTCGCCCGCCTCGCCGATCAGCCGGTCGGCGGTCTCGGTCAGCGGGGCCGGCCGGGCCGCCTGCAAGGCCCTCCGCAGGCGCTCCACCCCGGCGTCGATGTCGAGGCCCGGCTTCTCCACCAGCCCGTCCGTGTAGAGGGCGAGCACCGACCCCGTCGTCAGCCGCAGCTCCGTGACCGGGTACGAGGCCTCCGGGTCGATGCCGATCACCACCCCGCCCGCCAGGTCCAGCACCTCGGTCCGGCCGTCCGGATGGCGCAGCAGCGGCTGCGGGTGCCCGGCCCGGGCGGCCGTCACGGCGCCCGACGCCGGGTCGAGCAGCATGTAGCAGCAGCTCGCGAACTGGCCCGGATCCAGGTCGATGAGCAGCCGGTTGGTGCCGCTCACCACCTGCTCGGGGGTGCTGCCGCTGAGCGCGAAGGCCCGTACCGCACTGCGCAGCTGGCCCATGGTCGCCGCGGCCGCCACACCGTGGCCCTGGACGTCCCCGATGACCAGGGCCAGCAGGCCGGAGCCCGTCTCGACGACGTCGTACCAGTCGCCGCCGACGTCCATGCCCAGGGTGCCGGGGAGGTAGCGGCCGACGGTGTCCACATGCTCGCGCACCGGCAGCCGGTGGGGCAGCAGGGCCGACTGCAGACCGCGGGCGACCTCCACCTCGCTGTCGTAGCGCCGGGCGCGCGCGAGGGCCTGTGCGATCAGGCCGGCCAGCGCCGTGAGCACCGTACGCTCCTCCGGGCTGAAGCCGCGGGGCGCGTCGAAGCCGAGGATGCACGAGCCGACCGGCCGCCCGGAGGCGATCAGCGGCAGGAAGGCGCGGGCGCCGACATCGGCGTCCAGCGGAATGCCCGGATAGGCGGCGGCCAGGTGCTGCATCGACTCGAAGAACATCGGCCGGCCCGTGGTCAGCGTCTCCACGCCCGGCAGCCGCACATCGAGGGAGACCCCGTCGAACCGGTTGAGGAAGCCCTGGGGGAAACCGGTCTCCCAGGCCAGGTGCAGATGCCGCTCGTCCAGCAGGTAGATGGCCAGCTGGCGGCCGCCGAAGGCGGGCAGCAGCTCCTCGGTGACCACGGCCGACACCTGCCGGGCCGTGATCGCCTCCGTCAGCGCGATGGCGAGGGCCACCGGCCGGTACAGCGCGGAGGCCTCGTCGGCGGACGCGTCGAGACCGGTGGCCGTGTCCATGCCCGGATCCGTGTCCGTGTTCGCGTCCGCGTGCGCCTCCACGGCGGCGTCCGGCCCGCGCCGG
Source organism: Streptomyces spororaveus (assembly GCF_016755875.1). Lineage (NCBI taxonomy): Bacteria > Bacillati > Actinomycetota > Actinomycetes > Kitasatosporales > Streptomycetaceae > Streptomyces > Streptomyces spororaveus. The sequence continues at coordinate 7,554,920 of NZ_BNED01000005.1, forward strand.
GCCCGTGACTCGGGCGCGTAGGCCGGTTTCGCCGAGGTGTTCAGCGTCAGGGTCACGCCGTCCGCCGCGGGGTACAGGTCAACCGACAGCCACTGCCCGGGCGGGTGCCGGCCACGCCGGGCGGAGAAGTGCACCGGCTCGCCGGACATGAAACCGGCCCGGAAGTGGTCCTCGTAGGCGGAATGCCCGAGCCACGGCAGCGCCTCCCACAGCAGCCGCCCCCGCAGACGGGGCCCGTCGAGACCGAGCAGCTCCTCCGCCGCGGTGTTCACGTAGCCGATCCGGCCCTCCCGGTCCAAGGAGATCATCGCCTGTGCGAGCCGGTCCGCGGCCCTGCGGGCGCCCTCGGCCCCGGCCTCGGGCGGCGGCGCCGGCACGCCCACCGGGTCGCCCTCCCACAGCACCGACCCCCCGGCCGCCATGACCGCGGTGAGGTCGGCGGCCAGCCGCTCCGCGGCCAGCCGAAGCCGTTCGCGGTCCGCGGCCCCGACCGGGATCCCCGGGGTCGCCTCGCGCAGCACCACCAGCACGCCGAACCGTTCCGTCCCGGCCGTCACCGGCTCGTACAGCGAGCCGAAGGGGAACGGCAGCCCGGCCATCAGCTGCGGGAAGCGGCTCATGGCCGACTCCGCGTCGGGCAGGTGCACGGCCTGCCCGGAACGGTAGGCCTCGGCGACCGGGTACGGGCGGTACACCTGCATCCGCCACCACGGCCGGAACAGCTGCAGCGGCAGCCCGGTGAACACGGCCATCAGGAGCAGCCCGGTGGTGGGGGAGCGCAGGTAGACGCCGGCCGCGTACCCACCGACGGCCTCCATCGCGTTCACGGCGGCCCGTGCGAGCACCCGGGCCGTCGCATCAGGGGCATCCGTGGTGTCAGAGGCGGCGCCGACGCCGTCCGCTCTCGCCATCACACAGCCAGGATGCGCCTTCGGCCGCGGGCCCTGCATCCCGGCCGGTCGGGGCCCCGCTCCGGCCGATAGGCCGACCGCTTCCCTCGTCCGGGGGACGCACGGGTGTGCGGGACACCCCCGGGACGGCGCCGCGGGGCACGATACGCAGGCGTCCCACCCCCGGTCGGCCCCCGGAAGGCAGAGCATGCGGTTCCAGTACGACACCATCGGCGAGCGCTACGCGGAGTCCACGAGCACGGCGGCCTTCTCCGCGGCCGACACCTACACCCTGCACGGAGCCCTCGACGCCCTCGGCGGGGTGCGCGGGCTCGACGCCCTCGACCTGGCCTGCGGATACGGATACAACACCCGGCTGCTCGCCCGCGGCGGCGCCCGCCGGACCGTCGGCGTCGACGTCTCCGAGGAGATGATCCGGCGGGCCCGCGAGCACGAGGCGACCAAGGACCGGCCCGACGTCGAGTACCACGTCGCCGACGCCGCCGGCCTGCCCCACCTGGGCCCCTTCGACCTCGCGACCGCCGCGTACGTCTTCAGCTACGCGCCCGACCGCAGATCCCTGCACGCGATGTTCCGCTCCGTCCGCGCCCATCTGCGCGCGGGCGGAAAGCTGCTCGCCATCGTCCCGAACGCGGGGGCGTTCCCGCGCGTGGACTGGTCGCCGTACGGGGTGCGCATCCTCGACCGGGTCCGGGACGGCGACGCGCCGCTGCTCAAGGCGCATTTCCTGACCGAGCCGCCGGTGCCCTTCGAATTCCGCGAGTGGGCCCACGCCGACCTCGCCGAGGCCGCCGTCGAGGCGGGCTTCGTCACCGTCGGCTGGCAGCCGAACCGGACCCCGCCCGCCGACGCCGTACGCGACGAGGCGTACTGGACGGCGTACCGCGCCTGGCCGATCAGCTCACTGATGACCTGCACGGCGTAGCGGCGGCAGCCGTCACCGCCGTGCCCTCAGAGCTCCGCCGCGGACCTGATCAGCTCGACGATCCGCTCGCGCGCCGCCCGGCCCTCCGGCACGGGCAGCAGCGGGTACCCGTGCGGCAGCCCCGCCGCCTCGTGGAACTCCACCTCGGCCCCGTCCGCGCGGGCCCGGCGCAGCAGCTCCCGGCTGTCCGTGGTCAGTACGTCCCGGGTCCCGGTGAACACCGTCATCGGGGCCAGCCCGGCGAAGCCGCCGTGCAGCGGGCTCACCCGCGGATCGTCCGCGGCCAGGGTCCCGGCGTACAACCGCCCGGCCTCCAGGAGTCCCGGAACGGCCAGCAGCGGATCGGCCGCCCCGATGGCCGCCTGGTCGGGATGGCTCATGCTCAGGTCCAGCCAGGGCGAGATCAGCACGATCCGGGAAGGCTGGTCCCCGGTGCGGTCGCGCAGCCGCTGAGCGGCCGCGAGCGCCAGCCCCGCCCCGGCCGAGTCCCCGATCAGCACCGTCCCGCCGGAGCCGCCGCTCGCGATCAGACCGCTCAGCAGGTCGGCGGCGACCGGGACGGTCCGGTCGGCGGTACCGCGCGGCGCGAGGATGTACGCCGGTACGACGACCCGCGCCCGCGCCTGCGTGACCAGGGTCCGGATCAGCGCCCAGTGCGGGCGCTCCAGCTCATGGACGTAGCCGCCGCCGTGCACGTACAGCACGTGGGCCGCGGGCTCCGTCCCGAGCGGGGAGACGTCGTACACCGGCCAGGCTCCGACGAAGGTCCGCGAGATGTCGGCGACCCGCCCCAGCCGGCGCGGCGGCAGATGGGAGGCGGGCCGCCGGGCGGACTCCGCGACCCGGGCCCGGACCGCCTCCGCGCTCGCGTAGCGTCTTCGCCGTCCCGCCGCGGTCAGCGCCGCCGACAGCGCTCTGCTGCGCAGACTCGGCACGCCCCTCACCTCCCCTTTTCCCCCGCGCCGTCGCCAGCGCGAGCCCCTTCCCCGTCACGGGAGGAGCATAGGCGTGAAGCTGCGCTGTCGACCCGCTTAAGAAAGTCTCGATGGACTGATCACCGCGCCGATCGGCAGATTGGTGCACGTCACCGCCGCCGTTCGGGCTCATCCGCCCGCGGCGTACCCTTCCGCATGCCTGGAGCCACCCCATGAAGGCACTCGTCAAGCACAAGGCAGAACCCGGCCTGTGGCTCATGGACGTCCCCGAGCCCGAGTACGGCGCCGGCGACGTGCTGATCAAGGTGCTGCGCACCGGCATCTGCGGAACCGACCTGCACATCCGCGCCTGGGACGGCTGGGCGCAGGGCGCCGTCAAGACCCCCCTGGTCCTCGGCCACGAGTTCGTCGGCGAGGTCGCGGCGCTGGGCGCGGACGTCCAGGACATCGAGATCGGCGCGCTGGTCAGCGGCGAGGGCCACCTGGTGTGCGGCAAGTGCCGCAACTGCCTGGCAGGCCGCCGCCACCTGTGCCGCAGCACGATCGGCCTCGGGGTCGGCCGCGACGGCGCCTTCGCCGAGTACGTGGTCCTGCCCGCCCAGAACGTGTGGGTGCACCGCACCGCCGTGGACCTGGACGTCGCCGCGATCTTCGACCCCTTCGGCAACGCCGTGCACACGGCGCTGTCCTTCCCGCTGGTCGGCGAGGACGTACTGATCACCGGCGCCGGACCGATCGGGATCATGGCGGCGGCCGTGGCCCGGCACGCCGGTGCGCGCAACGTGGTCATCACCGACGTCAGCCCCGAGCGCCTGGAGATCGCCCGCAAGGCGGGCGCCACCCTCGCCGTCAACGTCGCCGAGTCCTCGATCGCCGAGGCGCAGACCAAGCTCGGCCTGCGCGAGGGCTTCGACATCGGCCTGGAGATGTCCGGCCGCGCCGAGGCCATGCGCGACATGATCGACAACATGACGCACGGCGGCCGCATCGCCATGCTGGGCCTGCCCGCCCAGGAGTTCCCGGTGGACTGGGCGAAGGTGGTCACCTCGATGATCACGATCAAGGGCATCTACGGCCGTGAGATGTTCGAGACCTGGTACGCGATGACCGTGCTGCTGGAGGGCGGGCTCGACCTCAGCCCGGTCATCACCGGCCGCTACTCGCACCGCGACTTCGAAGCCGCCTTCGACGAGGCGTCGACCGCCCGCAGCGGCAAGATCATCCTGGACTGGACGGCGTAACCACCCGCCGCACCGGCCCCGCCAGGCCGGCCGTCACCCCCACCGAACCATCTCCCTCGGGCCGGGCCCCGCACACCCTCCCCCCTCCGCGGGGCCCGGCCCCCTCCCTCGTCGCCCTCCGCCGCACAAGGAGAACCGCACCATGTTCGAGACCGTCCGCGAGGACCTGCGCTCCACCCTCGACGAGATCCGCGCCGCCGGCCTGCACAAGCCCGAGCGCGTCATCGGCACCCCGCAGAACGCGGCCGTCGCCGTCACCTCGGGCGGGGCCGCCGGCGAGGTGCTCAACTTCTGCGCCAACAACTACCTGGGGCTGGCCGACCACCCCGAGGTCGTCGCCGCCGCGAAGGACGCGCTGGACCGCTGGGGCTACGGAATGGCCTCCGTCCGCTTCATCTGCGGCACCCAGGAGGTGCACAAGGAGCTGGAGGCGCGGCTCTCCGCCTTCCTCGGCCAGGAGGACACGATCCTCTACTCCTCCTGCTTCGACGCCAACGGCGGCGTCTTCGAGACCCTGCTCGGCGCCGAGGACGCGGTCATCTCCGACGCCCTCAACCACGCCTCTATCATCGACGGCATCCGCCTCTCCAAGGCCCGCCGCTTCCGCTACGCCAACCGCGACCTGGCCGAGCTCGAGGCCCGCCTGAAGGAAGCCACCGAGGGCGGCGCCCGCCGCAAGCTGATCGTCACCGACGGCGTCTTCTCCATGGACGGCTACGTCGCCCCGCTCGCGGAGATCTGCGACCTGGCCGACCGCTACGACGCCATGGTCATGGTCGACGACTCGCACGCCGTCGGCTTCGTCGGCCCCGGCGGCCGCGGCACCCCCGAGCTGCACGGCGTCATGGACCGCGTCGACATCATCACCGGCACCCTCGGCAAGGCCCTCGGCGGCGCCTCCGGCGGTTATGTCGCGGCCCGCGCCGAGATCGTGGAGCTGCTGCGCCAGCGCTCGCGCCCGTACCTCTTCTCCAACTCCCTCGCCCCCGTCATCGCGGCCGCCTCCCTCAAGGTCCTCGACCTGCTGGAGTCCGCCGGCGACCTGCGCGAACACCTCGCGGCCAACACCGCGCTCTTCCGTACGAAGATGACCGAGGCAGGCTTCGAGGTGCTGCCCGGCGACCACGCCATCGCCCCCGTCATGATCGGCGACGCGGCCGAGGCGGCCAGGATGGCGGAGCTGCTCCTGGAGCGCGGCGTGTACGTGATCGGCTTCTCCTACCCGGTGGTGCCGATGGGCGCGGCGCGCATCCGCGTCCAGCTCTCCGCGGCCCACTCGACGGCCGACGTGGAGCGCGCGGTGGCCGCCTTCATCGACGCCCGCGCCGCCCTCGGGACCGCCGGGGCCTGAGGGGAACGTGAGGTCGGAGGGGTCTGCGCACCCTGAGACAATGGTGGGGTGATCGACCCCCGCCGGCTGCGCATCCTGCGGGCCGTGGCGGACCACCGTACGGTGACCGCCGCGGCCGCAGCCCTGTACCTCACCCCCTCCGCCGTCTCCCAGCAGCTCGCGGCGCTGGAACAGGAGACGGGCCACGTGCTGCTCACCCGCAGCGGGCGCGGAGTACGGCTCACCGCGGCCGGTGAGATCCTGCTCGGCCACGCCCACGAGGTGCTCGCGCAGCTGGAGCGGGCGGAGGCGGAACTGGCGGCGTACGCGGGCGGTTCGGCGGGCGAGGTCACCGTCGCCGCCTTCGCGACGGGCATCGCGGAAGTACTCGCCCCGGCCATCGCCCGGCTCGCGCTGGAACAGCCGGGCATCCGGCTGCGGGTGCGGGACGCGGAGGGTGACCAGAGCCTGCCGCTGCTGCTGGACGGCGAGGCGGACCTCGCGCTGGCCGTCGAGTACCGGGGCGGCCCGGGCGCCGACGACGCGCGGCTCTCCGTCCTCCCGTTGTACGCGGAACCCTTCGACGCGGTCCTGCCCTCGGGGCATCCGCTGGCCGACCTGCCCGCGGTGTCGCTGGCCGACCTCTCCGACTCGGACTGGGTGGGCCAGTACCCCGGCAACCCGTGCCACGACGTGACGCTGCTCGCCTGCGAACTGGCGGGCTTCCAGCCGCGGTTCATGCACTCCTCGGACGATTTCCGGGCCGTTGCGGCGCTGGTGGGCGCCGGGGCCGGAGTGGCCCTGGTCCCGCGCTCGGCGCTGCGCGGCATGGACCTCAAGGAGGTCCAGGTCCGCCCGGTCACCGGCCCGGCGGCCACCCGCCGCGTCTTCGCCGCCACCCGCCGGGGCGGCGAGACCCACCCGCTGATCGCGCCCGTCCTGGCGGCGCTGGTCCGCGAGTCGGAGCGGCTGCCGACGCACTGAACGGCGCGGCGGGAACACGAACCCGTACGCGGGTGCCGGCCCCGTCAGCCGACCGGGAACACGGCCCCCGGTGCGGCGTGGTCGACGGGACCGCCGTAGTGCGCCGATGCGCGGGCCACCGCCTCGTCCGCGCCGAGGCCGCGGCCCACGTGGGTGACGACCAGCCGGCCGGCGCGCGCGGCCGCCGCCGTCCGCCCGGCCTCCTCCGGCGTGTGGTGCAGGTGTTCGCCTTCGTCCGGGGCCGGCCGGCGCGCGCTCTCGGCCTCGCAGAGCAGTACGTCGCACCCCTCGGCGAGGGCCGTCAGCGCGGGACAGGGCGCCGTGTCCCCGGAGTAGACCAGCGAGTGGCCGCCGGCCTCCACGCGCACGGCGAAGGCGGGCATGCCGTGGGCAACCGCCCTGCTGGTGAGGGTGAGCGCGCCCACCCGCGCCCGGTGCCCGTCGGACAGTTCGTGCACGGCGAAGGCGGACTCGACCGGGCTGCGCTCCGTCCCGTGGGTGAGGAACCCCGCCAGCCGGTCGGCGGTGCCCGGTGGGCCGAACAGCGGCAGCGGCGCCGCACGCTCGACATCGGCGAAGAGCAGGCCGTAGTACGCCGTGAGGAGATCCGCGCTGTGGTCGGCGTGCAGATGCGAGATCCAGACGGCGTCCAGCTCGCCCAGCCCGACGTACCGCTGCAGCGGCCCCAGGGTCCCGCTGCCGGCGTCCATCCAGAGCCGCGTGCCGCCCCCGGACACCAGGTAGCCGGAGCAGGGGTTGTCCGCTCGCGGATACGGCGTCGCACTGCCGAGGACGGTGAGGCGCAGCGGATCGGCGCCCCTCGCGCCGCCGCTCGCCGGGCCGCTCACCGCTCCGCCGGTCGGGTCGCTCATACCCGCACGACCTCCACGCCGGCCGCCGTGAACTCCCGCGCGACCGCCGCCGTCAGGCCCGTGTCCGTCACGAGGACGTCCACCGACGAGGTCGCGCAGATACGGGCGAACGCGCGGACGCCCAGTTTGCTGGAGTCGGCCGCGACGACCACCCGGCGGGCGCGCTCGCACAGCAGCCGGTTGACCGAGGCCTCGTCCTCGTGACGGGTCGCCGCGCCGTCCTCCGGGTCGAAGCCGTCCACGCCGAGCACCGCCGTGTCCACCGCCAGCTGGCCCAGTACCTGCTCGGCGAGCGGGCCCGTCAGCTCGTACGACTGGGGGCGGGCCACCCCGCCGGTCAGTACGATCTTGAACTGCGGCCGGATCACCAGCTCTCCCGCGATGTTGAGGGCGTTGGTCACCACGGTGAGCGCCGGCGAGCCCTGTGCCAGGTCCGGGCGCCCGGCCAGGGCGCGCGCCACCTCGGTGGTCGTGGTCCCACCCGTCAGGCCGACCACCTCGCCCGGGGCGATCAGGGCCGCCACCGCCTCGCTGATCCGCTGCTTCTCGGCGGCGCGGCGCGATGTGCGGTAGCGCAGCGGGAGTTCGTACGAGACCCCGTGCAGCACGGCCCCGCCGCGCGTGCGGACCAGCAACTGCTGCTCGGCGAGCTGGTCGAGGTCGCGGCGGATGGTCGCGGCGGACACGCCGAGGGCCTCCGCCGCGGGTTCCACCTCCAGTTCGCCCCGTTCCACGAGCAGGTCCAGCAGTGTCTGCCAGCGCTCCTTGCGGGTCATCGGCCGCCCCCTTCGGTGTCGTGCGACATGCGTTCCACGGTGTTCCACGGTTCCACGGTCTTCCCCGCGTTCCGCAGGGTTCCGCGGCGTTTCCCGGCGGTCTCCGCCGGTCCACCCGGCGACACTAACTCAGCCGCTCCAGCCGTGGATGCTTGAAGTTGCGTGAAACAGACCGCTACCTTGCAGGAAAACGCATTCAGCGCCATTCAGCCCGTCTGTCGCACGAGGGAGCCTGTATGAGTCACGTCGCGTACGAGTTGGGCACACAGCCCGCATGCTGGGAGCGGGCCGCCGAACTGGCCCCGGCCCGGCGGGCGGTGCTGCCGCAGCCGGGGGAGCGTACCGCGATCGTCGGCTGCGGGACCTCGTACTACATGGCCCAGGCGGCCGCCGTGCTGCGCGAGGAGGCCGGCCAGGGCGAGACCGACGCCTTCGCCGCCTCCGAGTTCCCGCGCCACCGCCGCTACGACCGGGTCGTCGCCCTGACCCGGTCCGGCACCACCACCGAGGTGCTGGACCTGCTGGCCGGGCTGCGGGACGCGGGCGTGCCCACGACGGCGGTCGTGGGCGATCCGGCCACCCCGGTGATGACCGCCGCCGACGAGCTGGTCGTCCTCGACTTCGCCGACGAACAGTCCGTCGTGCAGACCCGTTTCGCGACCACCGCCCTCACCCTGATGCGCGCCCACGCCGGGCTGCACACCCCCTCCGTGGTCGCCGACGCCCGCACCGCCCTCGTCGAACCGCTGCCCGCCGAGGTCGCCGGCCGGGGGCAGTTCACCTTCCTCGGCCGCGGCTGGAGCGTCGGGCTCGCCCACGAGGCCGCGCTGAAGATGCGCGAGGCCTCGCTGTCCTGGGCCGAGTCCTACCCGGCGATGGAGTACCGGCACGGGCCCATCAGCGTCTCCGGGCCCGGCACCGTCACCTGGTCGCTCGACGAGGCCCCCGACGGGCTCGCCGAGCAGGTCCGCGCCACCGGCTCCCAGTGGGTGCCCGGGCAGCTCGATCCGCTCGCCGAACTCGTCCGCGTACACCGCCTGGCCCTGGCCGTGGCCGCCCAGCGGCAGCTGGACCCGGACGCGCCGCGCAACCTCACGCGCTCGGTGATCCTCACCACCGGCGAGGAGGCGGTCCGATGAGCCTCGTCCGCGCCGGCGACCTGGTCCTGGAGGCGGCCGCGGCCGGCCGGGCCGTCGCCGCCTTCAACATCATCACCCTGGAGCACGCCGAAGCCGTGGTCGCCGGGGCCGAGGCGGCGGGCCTGCCGGTCATCCTCCAACTGAGCGAGAACGCCGTGAAGTTCCGCGACGGGCGGCTGCTGCCCATCTCCCGGGCGGCCGGCGCGTGCGCGGAGGCCGCCGGGGTCCCCGTCGGCCTGCACCTCGACCACGTCAAGAGCCCCGAGCTGCTCCGGCAGGCCTGCGAGGCCGGATACAGCTCGGTGATGTACGACGCCGCGCAACTCCCTTACGCCGAGAACCTGGAGGCCACCCGGTCCGCGGCCGACTGGGCCCACGCCAACGGGCTGTGGATCGAGGCCGAGCTGGGCGAGGTCGGCGGCAAGAACGGTGCCGCGCCGCTGGACCCGCACGCGCCCGGCGCCCGTACGGACCCCGACGAGGCGCGGCGGTTCGTCGCCGACTCCGGGGTCGACGCCCTCGCCGTCGCCGTCGGCAGCAGCCACGCGATGACCAGCCGGACCGCGGCCCTGGACCACGTCCTGCTGGCCCGGCTGGCCAAGACCGTCGACGTACCGCTCGTCCTGCACGGCTCCTCGGGCCTGCCGGACGCCGAACTCGCGGCGGCCGTCGCGGGCGGCATCCGCAAGGTCAACATCGGCACCGCGCTCAACGTGGCCATGACCGAGGCCATCCGCACCCATCTGACCCCGGCGGACCCCCGGCCGTACCTGACGGCGGCCCGCACGGCGATGGCGGCGACGGCGAAGGCTATGATCGGCGCCCTGAACTGACGGGCGGCGGGGGCGGCGATCATGGACATGCAGCGGGGACGTACGAACCGCCGCCGGTTCCTGCTGATCGCCGGCCTCCCGCTGCTGACGGTGGGCGCGGGCACGACGTACCTGATGTGGCCGGAGCCGTCGCGTCCGCCCGAGGTCCGTACCGACCTGGAGCCGCTGAACCGGCGGCTCGGGCCGTTCCTGGGCGAGCTGACCGACGCGCACTGGCTCGGCTACGACATCGACGACAAGGGCGGCGACCGGGGCATCCCGAGCCCCGACTCCCGTATCCGGGTGGTCGGTGTCGCCCACCTGCCGCCCGGCGGCGCGGCCGCGATCACCGGCAGACCCGACCACGCCTTCGCCCCCGGCGAGCCGTCCGGCCCGCCCGCCGCGCTGAAGAAGCACCTGCCCGCCGCGGCGGTCTGGCAGCACAGCCCGGGCTTCGACGCGTACGCGAACGGCCGGGGCGCCGCCGCCGGCCAGGCCGACGACGGGATCCCCTCGGGCCGGTACCTCTTCGACACCGCCCGCGACCTCGTCCACTTCGACGTCGTGTACCTCTTCACCTGACAGGCCGGCCGGGGATGAGGGCCGGCTCCCTCCGATGCCGATGGCCCCGTCTATCCGCTCGCGCAGGAGGTCGGCGTGCCCGTTGTGCCGCGCGTACTCCTCGACCATGTGGATCAGCACCCAGCGCAGTGACACCTTCCCGCGCCACACGTCGACGGCCTCGACGTCCAGATCGGGCGCCTCGGCCACGAGGCGTTCGGCGAAGGCCACTTCGGCGCGCCACGCCTCCCAGGCCGCCTCCACCGCCGCCGGCTCGGCCAGGGCGCCGTCGAAGTCCCCGTCGGGGTCGTCCGCCGAGGAGAACAGCGGCGGCGCGTCCTGACCCGCCAGGACCAGCCGGAACCAGCGGCGCTCCACATCCGCCAGGTGCCGTACCAGCCCCAGCAGGGAGAGCGTGGACGGCTCCACCGACCGCCGCGCCAACTCCGCTCCGAGACCTGCGCACTTGAGTTCCAGAGTGGCGCGGTGGTCCGCGAGGAAGGCGACCAGCATCTGCCGCTCGTCACCGGTCGCGGGTCCGGCGAAGCGGCCGTGCCGCTCGGGTTCGACAAAGAAATCCGCTCTGCTGCGTGGGCTCGTCATGGTCGCGATTATGAACTCCGGTCCCGAACGGCCGACACCCGGGCTTCCGAATTCTTGTAACAGGTTCTACTCTGACCGCCGCCACGCAGAGACCGGCTGGACCGCGAGACCCCGGAGGGGCCGTGCATCTCGAATACACGCCTGAGCAGCAGCAGTTGCGCACCGAACTGCGCGCCTACTTCGCCGAGCTCGTACCGCAGGACGTCTACGCCCGCTACCAGGACCCGGCCGCCCAGAAGCGCTTCTACCGGGACGCCATCCGCCGGCTCGGCGCGGACGGCTGGCTCGGGGTCGGCTGGCCCAAGGAGTACGGCGGCCGCGGGATGACCCCGATGGACCAGTTCATCTTCTTCGACGAGGCCGCGCAGGCCGTCGTACCGCTGCCCCTGATGGCGCTCAACACGGTCGGGCCGACCATCATGCAGTTCGGCACCGACGAGCAGAAGGCGTACTTCCTGCCGAAGATCCTCGCCGGGGAGATCGACTTCGCCATCGGCTACAGCGAACCCGACGCCGGCACCGACCTCGCCGCGCTCAAGTGCAAGGCCGTCCGTGAGGGCGACGAGGAGACCGGCACCTACGTGGTGAACGGCCAGAAGATCTGGACCACCAACGGGGACACCGCCGACTGGGTCTGGCTCGCCGTCCGCACCGACCCGGACGCCCCCGCGCACCAGGGCATCACCATGCTCCTGGTCCCGACCTCGGACCCCGGCTACTCGTGCACCCTCATCAACACCCTGGCCTCGCACGACACCACCGCCAGCTACTACGAGAACATCCGCGTCCCGGCGAGCCGCCGCGTCGGCCGGGAGAACAAGGGCTGGCGCCTGATCACCAACCAGCTCAACCACGAGCGCGTCACCCTGGCCGCACACGGCACCATGGCCATCCGGGCCCTCCACGACGTCCAGCGCTGGGCCGCCGCGACGAAACTCGCCGACGGCCGGCGGGTCATCGACCTCTCCTGGGTCCGCGGCCGCCTCGCCCGCACCCACGCCCGGCTCGACGCGATGAAGCTGCTCAACTGGCAGATGGTGGGCGCGGTCCAGGCCGGCACCCTCACCCCGCAGGACGCCTCCGCGGTCAAGGTCTACGGGTCGGAGGCCCGCCGGGACGCGTACGCCTGGCTGATGGAGATCGTCGGCGCGGCCGGCTCCCTCAAGGACGGCTCGGCGGGAGCGGTCCTGCACGGCGAGCTCGAACGCGGCTACCGCAGCGCCGTGATCTTCACCTTCGGCGGGGGCAACAACGAGATCCAGCGCGAGATCATCTCGTGGATCGGCCTCGGCATGCCGCGCGTACGCCGCTAGACGGTGGTGACAAGGAGCAGGCGTCGACCGCCGTCGCCGACCAGGCAGGTGGGGCCGGTGGGCCGTACCCTGTCGCCGCAGGAGGTTCCACGGTGGGGTGCCGGTCGCAGTCGATGTGGGCATCGTCATGGGACGCGCAGAGCCGGCGTACGAGGTCGCTGTCTCGCTCAGGAGCGACGAGCCACCGCAGGCCGTCGGTGGTCAGCACGGCGCTGCTGATGTCCGAGACGAGCCCGGCCCCAGCCGCCTGTTCCAGACGGCCTGGCCAACCGCGAGGTGTCAGGGCTGATCTCACGGTACGCGCTGAGTGCGCTGCGTTCGGCTTTGGCGAGCACTCCCTGCTGGGTTTGTTCATCCATCTTCCGGTCCTGGGCCCACGTACGGGTCATGTCGACACCTTGCGTACGCAGCCGGTCGAAGCGCTCCCCCTCGGGGGCGTTCTTCAGGATCTGGAGCCATACCGCCGAGAGTTGGGCCGCCCGGGGATCCTGATTGCTCTTCGGGGAGTCCTGTCCGTTCAGCAGCCGGTCCAGAACGGCCCCGCGCCACGCCCGTGCCTGCTCCTCGTTCTTGCCGTGGGTGACCGCGTCGGCGATGCCGTCGAGGATGCCGAGTGCTCGCGCGCTCTCGGCCGGGGGGACGGTGAGGGCGTAGCCCGTGGCGTCGGCGGGGACCGCCGCGAGCCGCTGCGCGGTGGTCCGGGTCTCCGCGATGCGCAGCAATGCGTATGCCCCGGGGTCCTGCGCGACAGCGTGTACCGCGCCCCTGAGGGTGTCGGGCAGCACGGTGAGGTGGTGGGTGCCGTCGGACTGCCACGGCGGCGCCTGGGGTGCGGCCTTGGCCAGGAAGTCGGTGATGCCGATACCGCCGAGCATCGCGTGCAGATCGGGTGCGTAGTCGGCGAGGGCGGTGGCGAGGGGGACACGCAGTGCGGGATCCAGGGTGAGTTTCGCCGGGTCTCCTGATCCGAGGGAGACGAGCACGTCCTTCAGTGCCTGGGCCTGGGCCTGGGTGTGACGGCCGGTCGCGTCCCCGGCCGACGCCTTCACGATGGCCTGAGCGACAACCGCGCAGCTCGTGCCCGGGTGGACGGCCGCGCCCACTGCCTTCTGCACCCGTTCGTCCCCGGCCAGGCCGTTGCACGGTTCAGCGGTGTCCCTGCCGAGCAGCAGCCATGCTCCGACACCTCCCAGCAGGGCCAGACAGAGCCCGAGCACGATGAATGCCCTGGCTGGTGTCGTGCGGCGTGGGGGCATCTGCGGCATGGCTGCCTTTCCTGGACGAGGTGGGCGTCAGTTGGTGGTGTCGGTCAGGTACTTGTGCGTGGTGTTGCTTCCCCGGTCGTGACCGTCCAAGATCGCGTTCTTCAGGCCGGCCCTCACATCGGCGTTGATGTCCTGTCGGCCGTCCGCCCAGGAGTCGACCATGAGCCCCATCTGGTTGCCGGCGTCGAGGTAGAGGTCGGCGATGCCCGCGTTCGCCGTGACGTCCGCCTCCGCCTTCAGGTTGTTGCCCATGACCCAGGCCCAGGTGTCCACACCGCGCGGCATCGAGTCGCCGATCGCGAGGGACATGCCTCCGGCTGTCGTGAAGTACAGCGGTGTCACCGCGCCACCGATGACGTGGTAGGCCATCTTCGACTTCCAGTCCGCAGCACTGTATGCGGCCATACCGTCGTCGTTGTCGCGCAGCAACTCCGCGATGGCCTTGGCCTGAATCTGGGCGGCGGAGTACTCGTAGCGGGTGGCCGCGAAGCTCGTATGGGCTGCTCCGGCACTGATACCGGACCAGCTCTGCCCCACGGTGATCTTCTGGACGCTGTCGCCGTAACGGCTTTCGACCTTCTTCAGCTCGCCGGCCATCGAGTCCCATTTAGTACGTCAGCACCCGCTCCCCCTAAAGCCCGTTGAGCTTCGACGGGGAACCGATCGGCCGGAACTGGTCACCCAGGCCGATGTCATTGCGTACGAACAGGCCTGATGCGCCCCGCAACGCGCTCTTCTCCGACCCCAGGCGGCCCATCAGGACCTTCACCTGCTTGTCCCAGGTATCCGATACCTTCTTCAGGCCCGGGGCGGTGTCCCAGCCCTCGAAGCCCTTCACCGCGGTGCTCGTCGCCTCGTCCGCGTGCTCCGTGGCCGTCTTGGTGTTCGGCTCCAGCTCGGTCTCTATGGTGTTGGCCGCCGCCGTCTTCTCGGCCGGGGTGGACGCGAAGGTCCCCGGACCCCCGGGGGCTAACGGCCCGGCGGGAGCACCCGCGCCGTTCAACCGCATGTCCACCCCCTCAGCGACCGCGCCCGAGAGCGACCGACCCCACTCGCGATCGAAATTCCCTGACATGATCCGTCCCCCCCAGTTCGAGGCAAGATCATTCATCGTATGGAGAGCCCCTGAGGTCGAAAGGAACGCCAGGGCGTCCCCGTGCTCGCCGACCGCGCCTACACCGGGGCCGGCCCCTGGGTGAGCGGCACGAGCGCCGGTCGAACGAAGTATCGCGCGACGCACGTCCTGGCAGATCCTCCGCCGGGCCCGCTGCAGCCCCAACCGGATGGCCGTCATCGCCGCAGCCGTCCTCACGCTGGAACGTCAACGCTGACGAGGCTCATTGCCGTTCCAGGGTGGGGGCGGCGGGCAATGGCCGTCATCCAGTGGAGAACCGTCTCACGACCAGACAAGTCGGCCTTCGGTGAACCGACAGACCGGGGAGCTTCCGTCGGCGATCCTCGTCAGCGTCTCCGCCACGGAGTCGAAGTACTGGGCCATCGACTCGTACTCGCCCGTGACCGTGATCTCACCCACGAACCAGCTGCCGACACGCCCGTCCCGCACATCGATGAACTTTCCCCTCCAGCCGTCCTGGTCCGACAGGAACGGGATCCACTCGTTACGCCAGAACGGGTAGTCCGGCTGGTCCGGAGGGTCGAATCCGCAGGACGTGGAGCGGTTCGCGTAAAGCCTCTCCATCGCCCGGATGCCCAGAAAGAAGCTTCCCTCGTCGGGGAACCCGTCGAAGCCGCAGCATGCCACTTCGTCGTCGACGTCCTCCTCCGGCAGATCCGGATTGTTCTGCAACAGCCACGTCCGCAGGTCCCCATGCAGGGAGATCCCCATCCGCTCTTCGGCTGCCGCGAGCATCTGCTCCGTAGCGGGCCCCGGCAGATCCGCGTGATCGGCCGGCGCGTGCTCCCGAAGAAGACTCATCACACGCGACCAACTCTCAGCCACACTCATCGCCCTCTGCCCTCTCTACCACTGCGGAGACCCCGGAGTGGCGAAGCTGAAAACGTTCACTGATCCGCCGCGCGGCCCGGATCACGGCCGAACGAGTCGGTCGTGCATTCCTGCAGTCCTGAGCGTGATGGGCGTCTTGATCTGCACCTTGCAGCTCGGGTGGGCTGCTGGCGCGCCTCTGGTCGTCGACTGTGCCCACGGCGGCGTACTGCGCCCCGAGTTCTGCTGAGCCGCTGTACCGAAGTGCCAAGAACAGTGCGTCCCTCCGGTCGGAGACGGGGAGGAACGGGTGGCATCGATGCAGCTCAGGGCGCATCCCCGGTGCCGACTGGCGACCTTGGTCGCACCGGTTCCCCGGCGGGGCGATCAGTGCTGGCTGTTCAGGAAGCCGATCGCGACCGCACCCCACCAGGCGGCTTGTGAAACAGAGGCGGTCACGGCACCGCGGATCATCAGCCGACGGCTGACGGGGCCGCCGTCGACGGCGGCCAGCCGGTGGTGCAGGGCGGACGCCTGGACGCCGTTGAGGGAGAGCAGCAGGACGAGGCCGAGCTTGACGCACGTCAGGGGTGAGCTGAGGTCGGGGTGGAGGAACGCGCCGCTGAAGAGCAGGCCGCCGAGGCCGGCCCAGACGGGGATGTGCAGCGGGGCCGTGAAGTCGAGCACTTCACGGAGGGTCTTGCGGCCCGTGAGCCACAGCGCGCCGTAGTAGTCGATGGCGAGCACCGCGCCGAAGCCCAGCACCAGGGAGGCGAGGTGCACGAAGAGTGCCACGGTGTGGAGGGTGACATCGGCGCGCAGGTGCAGGGCGATCCACGTGGTCACTGCCCAGCCGACGCACACCGCCAGCGACGCCGCGGCGGTCCCGCACCAGGAGGGGAGCTGGAGGAGTTCTGCTTCCCGTCCGGATCTTCGTACGGTCGCGGTGGCGTCGGCGGCGGACATGGGTGCTCCAGGGATGTTCTGCAGGGTGTGCCCACACATGCAAGGAGTGAGCGAAGGTAAGGCTGGCCTAAGTGTCGATCGTCGTCAAGGTGACCGTCCACACAGTGGCCACGACCCTCTCGGGGCACGGCTTGCGCCTGGGGAGGAGGGCGAAGCATCGCGGCGTCGACGGGAGCGGACGGGTCTGCCTGATGGTCAGGCGTGCAGGACGCCGGTGCCCAGCAGTCCGAAGAGGAGTACGCCGATGGCGATCCGGTAGACCACGAAGGCGTTGAACGAGTGCTTGGCGACGTACTTCAGGAGCCAGGCGATCGAGGCGTAGGCGACGGCGAAGGACACGGCGGTGCCGATGACGAGGGGCAGGGGGTCGATGCCGGCGCCGACGGCGTCCTTGAGCTCGTAGAGGCCCGCGCCGGTCAGGGCGGGGATGCCGAGGAAGAAGGACAGGCGGGTGGCGGCGACCCGCTCCAGGTCGAGGATGAGGCCGGTGGACATGGTGGCGCCGGATCGGGAGAAGCCGGGGAAGAGCAGGGCGAGGATCTGGGAGGAGCCGACGAGCATGGCGTCCCTGAGGTCGGTGTCGTCCTCGCCGCGCTTGTGGCGACCCATCCGGTCGGCCGCCCACATCAGGCCGCTGCCGACGATCAGCGATCCGGCCACCACCCACAGGGAGGCGAGCGGGCCTTCGATCAGCGGCTTCGCCGCGAGCCCCACGGCCACGATGGGGAGGGTGGCGTAGATGACCCACCAGGCGAACTTGTAGTCGTGGTGGTACCGCTCCTCGCGGTCGGCCAGTCCGCGGCCCCAGGCGGAGACGATGCGCACGATGTCGCGGAAGAAGTAGACGAGGACCGCCGCGATCGCGCCGACCTGGATGACGGCGGTGAAGGCCACGACGGACTTGTCGTCGACGGGGATGCCCATCAGCCCTTCGGTGATCTTGAGGTGGCCGGTGGACGAGACCGGCAGGAACTCCGTCACCCCTTCCACGATGCCCAGGACCACGGCCTGCCCCACACTGATCGCGCTCACGTGTTTTCGCCTTCGTTCGACGGGACGGCGCCGGATTTCCGGCGCCGGAGGAGAATCAGGAACATCCCGAGCAGCCCGGCCCACAGGGCGGTCAGCAGCCATCCCGCCAGGACGTCGGTGGGCCAGTGCATGCCGAGGTAGAAGCGGCTGACGCCCACGGCCGCCGCCCAGAGTGCCGGTACCACCAGGAGCGGCCGCCGCGCTCGGCCCCGCACGGCTCGGTGCACCGCGGCGGTGAGGAGGACCGCCACGGCCGCGGAGGTCGTGGTGTGCCCCGAGGGCATGGCGTATCCGTCGGCCGACCACGCCCAGTCGTCGGCCGACGGCCGGGGCCGGGCCAGCCACGACGCCAGGGCGATGCGCGGCAGTTGCACCGACACCAGTGCCAGGGCCCCCGCCAGTGTCCCGCGCCAGCGGCGGGTCCTGACGGTCATGGCCCCGGCGAGCATCGCGAGCAGGTAGGCGGGCACTCCGCTTCCCGTCACGGTGATCGCCACGGCCAGGCCGACCGCCCAGCGAGGGCGGTGTTCGAGCACCCAGCGGTGCAGGGTCTCGTCCACCCCGAACGGCGTGCCGTGCGCCGCGGAGGCGGACGCGACCAGCGCCGCCAGCAGCATCGAGCACATGAGCACCGGTATGGCGGGCCACCACCACGGCTTGCCGGGCGCGCCGGGTGCGGCCACGGGCAGAGGGAGCATCTGACGTCCTGTCCGGACAGACCGCCACGGCGGCACGGTTGGCAGGGCATGGGCGCGGAAGGCGTACTGCTTTCGGTCAGGGAGGGGCGAGTGAGCCCCACAGGAGCAGCGACACGAGCTCTTCGGTCGGCAGGGATTCCGCGGGGCCGGACGGAGCGTCGGACAAGACCATCGACAGGAAGACCCGGGCGAGGCGCTCCGGGGGGATGCGGAGGAGCTCACGTTCCGGTGCGAACAGGGCCGTCAGTGCTTCTCGGAGCGACGCGAGTTCTTCCTCGTGCCGGGCGTGCTCGTCGATGTTCTCCGTGGGCCCGGGGAGCCGGGGCCGGCGTGAGGGCATGGCATCGGCGAGCAGGAGCAGGCGGGTTGCGTAGCTGCGCAGATGGGCGGCGGCTGATGTCAGCCGGGTTTCGAGTGGCTGGGTCGGGTCGATCGCCGAGAGAGCGGCCACTGCTTCGTCCGCTCTCAGGGCTGCGGCGGCGCAGGCTTCGAGCAGGGTGGCTTTGTCGGGGAACGCGGTGAAGACCGCCGCTGTCGGAACTCCCGCGGCCCGGGCGACCATCGAGGTGGTGACCGAGGTGCCGTGCCGCACGACCAGGGGCAGTGCTGCGGAGACGATCACCGCGTGACCGGAGTGCGGGGTCGTCTCAGGTCCAGAGGAGTCAGGGGCGGGGGTGGGCCGGCCGGCGAGTGGAGGTGGCGGGTTCGGGCGACCGCCCGCCGTCCACAGGGGTCGCAGCGCCTTCTCGGCGGGGCCGTTCGGGGCGACCGGGCTCACCGCGTACCTCCGTCCGGGGTGCGGGGGCCCCGTCGGCGGACCATTTCGACGGCCACCGGGGTGAGGGACACGAGGACGACGAGGGCCACGATCGGCAGGAGGTAACGGTCGACGTCGGGCACGGAGGAGCCGAGGGCGTATCCGGCGAGGATGAGGCCCACGGTCCAGAGGAGCCCGCCAACGACCTGCCAGAGGGTGAAGACACGGGCGGGCACGCCCAGGGCTCCGGCCAGGGGATTGAGCACGGTGCGCACCACCGGTACGAAGCGGGCCAGTACGACGGCCTTGGCGTGCCCGTAGCGGTGGAGGAACTCCTCGGCGCGCTCGGCTCCGTCGTGGAGTTTGCGGCTCCGGCTGCGGGCGAGCAGGGAACGGCCCCCGCGTCGGCCGATCAGGTAGCCCACTTGCGCTCCCAGGAGCGCGCCGATGACCCCGAAGGCCAGTACCTGCGGCAGTGAGAGGTGGACGGGGCGGTTCCCGCCCGGCACGCAGAGCAGGCCCGCGGTGAACAGGAGGGAATCGCCGGGTAGGAAGAAGCCGACCAGGAGGCCGGTCTCCGCGAAGAGGACGACGGCGATGCCGAGCGCGCCGAACGCGGACAACAGGGATCCGGCGTCGAGCAGGTTCACGGCCTGTGGCGCTGCCATGTGGGCGGATAGGGCCATGGTGGACGGCTCCCCTGAGGTGAGTGGACCGGGGCGGTGACGACATCGTCGACTACAGTCATGTAGACGGTCTACGACACTGTAGACGATTGTTGCGGTGAGGAGATTCCCATGGGGGATGCGCGTGCGGAACGGCGCCCCGCCGGTGAGCTGGGGGCGAGCGTCCTTGCGGCGCTGTGGGCGGCCGGAACGCCGCTGACGCCGGGGCAGGTCCAGGAGGCGCTCGGTTCCTCCCACGCCCGTACGACGGTGACGACGATCCTGTCCCGGCTGTACGAGAAGGGCGTGGTCAGCCGTACCCGGTCCGGCCGAGGGTTCGCCTACGTGCCGACCGAGGACGCGTCGGGGCTGACCGCGCGCCGCATGCACGCGGAGCTGGCCGGGACCGAGGACCGTGGGACGGTGCTGAGCCGCTTCGTCTCGCAGCTGAGCGACGAGGACGAGGCGTTGCTGCGCGCCCTGCTGGAGGGCGACGGCGCAGGGGGTGTCGCATGAGCCGGCCGGTGTCGTTGCCACTCCTGCTGCCACTCCTGCTGCCCTTCCTCGCCGGTCCGGTATGCCGCGTGCTGGTCGTGCGCCTCCCGCCGAGGCGGGCCGTCCGGCTGCTGGCCTGTTCGGCAGCCGGGCTCGCGGCGGGCAGTATCGCGGCCCTTGCCCTGCTGGTCGTCCCCGGGGCCACGCACCTCCGGCCGGTGGCCGCGCTGGGCCACCTGCTGACGCCGCTGGCGTCCGATGCGCCGGGCACGGCCGTCGCGGTCACCGTCGTGGCCGCCTCGCTGCTCGCCGTCGGCGGCGCCCTGCTGCTGCGCGATGCGCACGGGTGGTGGCGCCGGCTGCGGCAGGCGCGGGCGCTTGCCGCGGGCAACCCCAGCGAGCTCGTGGTCCTGGACGAGGAATACCCGGACGCTTACGTGCTGCCGGGCCGTCCCGGCCGTATCGTGATCACCTCAGGGATGCTGCGCGCGCTCTCCGCGGCGGAACGTGAGGTCCTGCTCGCCCATGAACGAGCCCATCTGAAGGGCCGTCACCACCTTCTGGTGGCGACGGTGGAGCTGGCCGCACACTGCCATCCGGGGCTGCGCGCCGTGCGCGAACCCCTCCGCTTCGCGCTGGAGCGCACCGCGGACGAATACGCCGCGCAGGCGGTGGGCGACCGCCGCCTCACGGCCCGGGCCATCGCCCGGGCGGCTCTGGCCACCCGTACGTCCCCTGCTCGGTGCCGGCCCGGCTTCGCGCTGGCCGCCACAACGGGCCCGGTGCCTCTCCGGGTGGCGGCCCTGCTCGGGCAGCCGGCGCTGACGCGTGTCCCCGGAGTCCCGCCCCGCCTGGCGGCGCTGATGCTGCTGGCCTCTCTGACCGTGTCGGCCGGCGCGGCCTTCCAGGCGGCCGACAACCTGCACACCGGCATCGAAATCGCACAGGGCGAGACCGGCGGGGAATGAAGTGTCCCTGTCCCGTCGGTGCCCGCAGGCGTATGTATGAGGGGCTCGATTCGGGCCCCGTACAGTGAGATAAGGCAAACCTATTTTTCGATGACCGGGCGTGCGAGTCCGGGGCGGCGGCAGGGCGGGAGCGGGATGGTGGAGGACGGCGGGGACGCGAGGCGTCCGCACGGTGGACTCGTCGCGGATGTGCTGTCGGTCCTGTGGGCGGCCGAGGGGCCGTTGACGCCGCAGCAGATCAACGCCGCGCTCGACCGGGACCTGGCCAGGACGACGGTGACGACGATCCTCACCCGCCTCTACGAGAAGGGGACGGTCGTCCGGACCCGCGAGGGCAGGGGCTTCGCCTACGCCGCGGCGGACGATGCCGCCGGCCTGGCGGCCGACCGCATGCGCCGCGAGCTGGAGAAGGGGCCGCAGCGCGACCTTGTGCTGAAGCGGTTCGTTTCGTCCCTCTCCGGGGACGACGAGGAAGCGCTGCGGCGCCTGCTCCTGGAGTCCGGGGAGAGCTGATGACCCTGGCCCTGGCCGTGGTCGTGCTGACCCTGGCGCTTCCGTGGGGCGCGGTGCCGGCCGCCCGCCGGCTGGCCGGTCTCCTGCCGCCGCGGGAAGCGTGCGCTGCGCTGACCGGGGCCGCCCTGTTGCTGGCCGGAGGCACCGTGGCAGCGCTCATCGGCCTGCTCCATGTTCCGTTCCTCGCCTCCCTGGAGCGGATTCCGCTGTCGCATGCGGCTGCCGAGTGGCCGGCCGCCGTGCCGGTGGCCGCGGTCGCCGGTGCGGTGCTGGCCTTCCAGGCGGTGCTGCTGGTCCGCCGCTGGTACGAGCGCCGCTCGCTGCTCGCCCGAGCCTGGGCGTCCACCGGCGGCGCGGTGCCCGACGGCGATCTTCTGGTCGTACCGGATGCCGAGCCGCAGGCGTTCGCGCTGCCGGGATGGCGCGGGCGCGGTGGCCGGGTCGTGGTGACGACGGGCATGCTCAAGACCCTCGGTCCGGCGGAGCGCGAGGTGCTGCTCGGACACGAGCGGGCCCATCTGACGGGCCGCCACCACCTGTGGTCCGTCACCGCCTACCTGGCGGCCGCGGTGCACCCCGCGCTACGGTCCCTGCGCCCGGCGCTGGACTTCCACCTGGAGCGGTGGGCGGACGAGTCGGCGGCCTCGTGGGTGGGCGACCGGCGACTGGCCGCGACCGCGATCGCGCGCGCGGCGCTGGCCGCCGCGTCCGCCGAGAAGGCGGGCAAAAGCCGCGGCCCCTTGCTGTCGGTGAATACCGGGCCGGTCCCGCAGCGGGTCGAAGCCCTGCTGAGGCCGGTGCCGGTCCGCCCGCGGGCGCGCAGGACCCAGGCAGCCGCGGCGGGCCTGATGACGGCCGTGACGGTCTCCGCCCTGCTGGGTCTTGGTCTGGCGTACGGACTCCACGAGTACGTGGAATGCGCCGCCCGGGACCTTCTGGGTGGATGTCGACCGATCGGCTGGGTGTAAGCAGGCTGAGCCCGGGTCTGCTTCACCTGTCCCTCCAGGCCCGGCATGCCGGGTGGTTCCGCAGACCCCCCTCCTGATCGTGACCGGCTTCCTGCGAGCTGCCGGAAGGCGAGGAGCCAGGCGGCGGGGAGGCCGACGGCCCCAGCGGATCGGATACCGCCGGATACCGCCGGACAGGCCCCGCGTCGGTAGGACTCAGCCTTTGAGCCTGAAGGTGAAATCGCCCGAGCGCCAGCCGTTCAGGCGGACCGTCGACACGAGGTTCCCCTCGGTGAGCAGCCTGCCGACTCGGCTGGCGCACAGCCGAAACCTTCGATGATCAGTCGCACCGGCCGCACAGGTATTCGCGCGGCAAGGAGGAGCGAGGGTTGGCCACGCCCGGCACGGGGGCCCACCGGCCGCGGTGCGCCCGGTGCGACGGCGGACCGTACGGCGACTGCCACGCCGGACGGTCGCTTCGACCCGGGACACCCAGGTCGCGGCGCCGTAGGACCGGCACGTGGAGCAGTTCGAAGGCCAGTCCGGCGGCCGGTCCGGAAGCGTTGGCGGGCAGCAGGTCGTGGTTGGCGTCGACGCGCGATGTGCCGTGCCGGAAGCGCCCGGAAGGGCACCCGTGGCAACGGCGGAGAACGATCGGCAGGCAGGTGGGAACGACCACCCAGGTTCTGGACATGGAGATACACCGGTTCCAGTGAGAAGACCGCAGCGAAAAGGGGCACGGCGCACAGGTGCGACGCGCGACGGTTCAGCGCTCGGGGAGTCTCACTTGGTGTACAACGGCATGTCCTTGCCTGGGGCGACTGCGGGTGCGAGCACGGTAACGGACCATGGGAGCACGGTTCCACTGGTATTCGGGCGGCCGGCGACGGCCGACGGCGTGCCCAGAACAGTGCCGACCACCGACCTCGGCCACAACCGTCTAGCCGGTCCGGCGTCCGGGGGAGGGGAGCGCGACGAGTTCGACCTCGAAGCCGTCGTCGTTCTCCAGGTAGGCGGCATGGTGCTGGGGGCCGCCGGCGTGCGGATGCCGGTCCGGGAACATCAGGTGCCAGCCGTGGCGGGTCGACTCCTCGGCCAGGCGCTCGACCGCGGCCGCGTCCTCGACGTGGAAGGCCAGGTGGTTCAGCCCCGGCCGACAGCGGTCGTGCCGGTCGGCGGTGAGGGCCGGGGAGCGTTCGACGACCAGGTACGTCGGCCCCAGCCGCCAGCTGCGGCCGTCCGCCCAGTTCTGGTAGGGGGTGTGACCCAGGGCCTCCAGGAGCCAGCCGAGCGAGGTGATCGCGCGGTCGAGGTCCGGCACCCACAGTTCGATGTGGTGCAGCGTGCCGCTGACCGGCCGGCTCACGTGTACAGCTCCCGGGCGCGGTTCAGGTCGACCGGCCCGTCCTGAGTCACGGGCAGGGGCAGGAAGTGGTCCAGCTGCCACGCCTGCGCACGGTCGGCCTGGCGGTTGGTGGTGGTCACCCAGGGCGGGTAGACGCGGAAGGCGCGCTTCCCGCCGGAGCCGTCCGTCGATACGACGCCGTGCCGGCGCAGCGCGTCCAGGGGGAGGACGAACTGGCCGAAGTGGTGATCCTGGCGGCTACTGATGACGAAGAGCTCCACCGGGTCCGTGCTGTCGAACGGCTGGATGGGGCCGGCCGGGGAGCGCTTCCAGACGGTGACGAACTGGCCGACCTTCGTGGGGGTCGTCTTCGCCACGCGGAACCGGACCTCGCGGCCGTCCAGGGTGAAGGAGTGGGCGGCGTAGTCGGCGCCCTCGGCCTCGGGCACCGGCAGCGAGCAGGTGAAACCGCAGGGGTCGTAGACGAGTGCCTTCGCCGCGGCCAGGGCCGCGTGGGTCGTGGCGGTGTCCGGCCACGGCCGGGGGAGGGAAGGGGAGAAGGACTCGCGGCGCGTCGTCATGCGTTCACCCTGTCACGCCCCGGACCGGACCCGCGGCCCGGCCCGGCCCGGACCGGACCCGCGGCCCGGAGTCCGCATGGCGATCACCGGCGCGGGACCCGAGAATGAGAGCCGGCCCGGGCCACGCCGGGCCGGGCCGAAGCCACGGTCCTCGCGGCCCGAGGGCCGCCCCGCGCACCGCGGAGAGCCGATGCGTCCCTATCCGCCCATCGCCGAGCACGGTCTGATCGGGGACCTGCAGACGTGTGCGCTGGTCTCCTCCGAGGGCGTGCTGAACTGGTTCTGCTCGCCCCGCTTCGACTCGCCCAGTGTCTTCGCCGGGCTCCTCGACCACGACCGCGGTGGATACTTCGCCATCACCGCGGACACCCCCGCGCCCGACACCGAGGGCGCCGATGTCGTCACCCGTCAGCTCTACCTCGCCGACACGGCCGTCCTGATCACCCGGTTCCTCACGCGCGAGGGCGTGGGGGAGGTGGTCGACTTCATGCCCGTCCACGATCCGCACACCCGCACCGACCGGCACCGGGTGGTACGGGTGCTGCGCGTCGTACGGGGTTCCGTGCGCTTCGCCCTGGAGTGCCGGCCCCGCTTCGACTACGGGCGGGCACCCCACGACCTCGTCCTGGACGGCGCCGCCGCGCGCTTCGAGGCCCCGGGCACCACCGCCCACCTGCAGGCCGTCGGCGGCCTCGCCCTGGAGGCCGACGGGAGCGACGTACGGGCCACGACGACCCTGTCGGCCGGTGAGCGCGCGGCCGTCGTCCTGACGGTCTGTGACGAGGGCGGCGAGCCGCCACGGCCGCCGACCCCCGACGACCTGGTGGAGGAGTTCGCCGCCGTGCGCCGCTACGGGCACGACTGGATCGGGCACTGCACCTACCGGGGCCGCTGGCAGCAGATCGTCAACCGCTCCGCGATCACCCTCAAGCTCATGACCTACGCGCCCACCGGCGCGCCGATCGCCGCCGCGACCATGGGCCTGCCCGAGGGCGAGGGCGGCGAGCGCAACTGGGACTACCGCTACACCTGGGTCCGCGACGCCTCCCTGGCCGTGCGCGCCATGCGCGACCTCGGCTTCACGCAAGAGGCGGACGCTTTCCGCGGCTGGCTCCAGAGGCGGCTGACGGACGGCGGAGCCCCCAACGGCGAACCGCTGCAGATCATGTACCGCGTCGACGGGGACCCGTACCTGTCCGAGGAGATCCTCGGCCACCTGGCCGGGTGGCGCGGCTCGGCCCCGGTGCGCGCGGGCAACGGCGCCGCCGGACAACTGCAGTTGGACATCTACGGCGAGGCCGTCTACGCCCTGGTCCAGACGGGCCACTCCGCCGAATCGGCCGGCTACGACGGCTGGCGGCACTTCTCCGGCATCCTGGACTGGCTCTGCGACAGCTGGGACCGCCCCGACGAGGGCATCTGGGAGACCAGGGGCGGACAGAAGGACTTCACCTACAGCCGCGTCATGTGCTGGGTCGCCCTGGACCGCGGCATCCGCCAGGCCACCGCCCTCGCCCGCCCGGCGGACATCCCCCGCTGGACCGCCGCCCGGGACGCCATCCTGCGGCAGATCATGACCCGCGGCTGGAGCGAGGAGCGCCGGGCCTTCGTCCAGCACTACGGAACCACCGTCCTGGACGCCTCCCTGCTGATGATGCCGCTGGTCGGCTTCATCACCCCGAAGGACCCCCGCTGGCTGTCCACCCTGGAGGCGATGGAAGGCGAGCTCGTCTCCGACAGCCTCGTCTACCGCTACGACCCCGCCGCCTCACCCGACGGCCTCCAGGGCTCGGAGGGCACGTTCTCCCTCTGCACGTTCCTGTACGTCTACGCCCTCGCCCGGGCCGGTCAGGTCGAACAGGCCCACTACGCCTTCGACAAGATGCTCACCTACGCGAACCACGTGGGCCTGTTCGCCGAGGAGATCGGGCCCACGGGCGAGCAGCTGGGCAACTTCCCGCAGGCCTTCACCCACCTCGCCCTCATCGTCGCGGCCCTCGCCCTCGACACGGAGCTCGACGCGGGAGACGCGGGCCGGGGCAAGGCCTGAGCGCCACGCCGGGGCCGGGGCCCGATCGGTCAGTCGAGGTCGATGTGGACGCTGGTGGACTTCACGCGGGCGACCGCCTGCACACCGACCGCGAGCCCGAGCTCCTCGACGGCCTCACGGGTCAGCAGGGAGACCACGCGGTGCGGTCCGGCCTGGATCTCGACCTGGGCGGCGACCTCGCCCAGCGTCACCGCCGTCACGATCCCGGGCAGCGCGTTGCGCGCCGAGGTGGCGGACTCGCCGTCACCCTCGGCCGCCTCCTGGGCGAGCGCCACGCAGAAGGCGGCCAGGTGCACGCCCTCGACCATCCGCTTGTTGCCCTCCCGCAGGGTGGGGAAGCGGCCCGCGTCCGCCCAGCGGCGGGCGGTGTCGGTACTGACGCGGAGGAGTTGGGCGGCCTCGCCGATCGTGTAGAGCTGCACCCCGCAACTCTATGCCGCCTGCGCCCCCGGGGGGTGTCCGGCGGATCACGGCCGGGCTCGGCCCGCCCGGCGCACCGACCCCGATCCGCCGACGGCCGCCGGCCGCCGCCCCGGATCGGTAGGCTGGAGACGCCGGGCGCCTGCGACGGGGAGGTACGGGATGGGGACCACCGCGACCGGATCGCGTCCCGGCGCCGACCCGGGGCTGTACGGCCCGTCGTCCGTCACCTGGCAGTGCCACGGCGACCCGATGATGTGGATCGCCGGGCTCCGCGCGCTCTACCTCCAGGCCCTCCATCCGCGCGCCGTCCGCGGAGTCATGGAGAACTCCGACTTCCGGCGGGACGCCTGGGGACGGCTGCTGCGCACCGCCGACTTCGTCGGCACCCTCACCTACGGCACCACCGAGGCCGCCGAGCGTGCCGGTCTGCGGGTCCGTACGATCCACCGCAGTCTGTCCGCGACCGATCCGGACACCGGCGAACGCTTCCCCGTCGACGACCCCGAGCTGCTGCTGTGGATCCACTGCGCGCAGATCGACAGCTTCCTGCACGTACTGCGCCGCTCCGGCGTCCCCCTCACCCCCGCCCAGGCCGACCGCTACGTCGACGAGAACCGCGTCAATGCCCGACTCGTCGGACTCGACCCGGCCGGGGTCCCCGCCGACACCGCCGGGCTCGCCGCTTACTTCGACCGGATCCGCCCCGGACTCGCCGCCGGCCCCGACGCCCTCGCCGTGGACGACTTCCTGCGCGGCCCGCCCGTCCCTGCCCCTTTCGTGCGTGGCCGAAACCTGCTGTGGCCGCCCGTCGCCGGTCTGGCGTACGGTTCCCTCCCGGGCTGGGCGCACCGGCTGTACGGGCGGCCCGCACCGGCACCACGCAGCGTCACCCGGCGCCTGCGCCTCACCGGGCACGTACTGCGCTGCATTCCCGCAGGTCTACGCTGGCAACTGCCTCCAGGTCACATCTTGAAAGCGATGCGCCGCATGGGCCCCGGGAGCCGCCCCTCGCCGTACACACTGCGTACATCAGCGGCCATACTGGACCGGCCGGGGAGGGCGTAGCACGAAATCGGGGGCGGCTTTAAGACATGGCGGAGTCCAGACTGATCCAGGGCCGTTACCGGTCGCTCGATCTGATCGGGCGCGGCGGCATGGGCGAGGTATGGCGCGCCCGGGACGAATCGCTGGGCCGACAGGTCGCCGTGAAGTGCCTCAAGCCGATCGGCGCCGAGCAGGACGCCCACTTCACCCAGGTGCTCCGCGAGCGGTTCCGGCGCGAGGCGCGCGTGGCCGCGTCCCTCCAGCACCGCGGGGTGACCGTCGTCCACGACTTCGGCGACGACAGCGCCGCTGGCGGCCCCCTGTACCTCGTCATGGAGCTCCTCGAAGGCCGCAACCTCAGCCAGCTCCTGGAGGACAACGACGCGCGCCCGCTCCCCGTGGACGTGGTCGTCGACATCGCCGAGCAGATGGCCGCCGCCCTCGGCTACACCCACGACCAGGGCGTCGTCCACCGCGACCTGAAGCCCGCCAACATCATGCGGCTCACCGACGGCACCGTGAAGATCTGCGACTTCGGCATCGCCCGCCTCGCCCACGACATCGGCTTCACGGCCAAGCTCACCGGCGGCGGCATGGCCATGGGCACCCCGCACTACATGTCGCCCGAACAGATCGCGGGCGGCGAGGTCGACCACCGCAGCGACCTCTACTCCTTCGGCTGCGTCCTGTACGAGATCGCCACCGGCGCCCCGCCCTTCGACCTCGGCGACTCCTGGTCGGTGCTGGTCGGCCACCGCGACAACGCCCCCGTGCCGCTGCGCGAGCACCGCCCCGAGCTGCCCGGCTACTTCGACGAGGTGGTCCTGGACCTGCTCGCCAAGCGCCCCGAGGACCGGCCGGGCGACGCCCGCCACGTGCACCGCCGGCTCGTCGAGGCACGGCTCGGACCGGGCGGCCTGCCCGGCGCCCAGGCCCCGCTCCCGGCCTGGGCCCGCGGCATGACCGCCGGACGCAAGGCCGGGATCGACGCCCGGCCCGCGAGCGGCGAGTGGGCCGTGCTCACCGGAGCCTGGACGGCCGCGCGCCCCGGCGGCCGACAGCCGGTGCCGCGCCCGCGCGACGAGTACCCCCCGGTCCACCCCGGCACCACCACCATCATCCGTCCCGCGCCCGACGAGGACCCGCGGCTCACCGCCGCGTACGGATTCCCGCGCCCCGCCGGCCCGCGGGGCAGCGGTCCCGACGCGCTCGCCGCCGGACACGCGCGCGCGTACGCCCTCAGCCGCACGGGCCGGCCCGAGGAGGCGCTCGCCGGGTACACCGCCGTGGCCGAGGGGCGCACGCGGGTGCTCGGCGCGGACCACGCCGACACCCTCGCGGCGCGCCAGGAGACGGCGTACGAACTGGGCCGGCTCGGGCGCCACCGGGAGGCCTACGACGTCTACCGCGCCGTACTCGCCGCCCGCGAGCGGACCATGGGCCCGCTCCACCCCGACACCCTGCGCTGCCGGCACAACCTGGCCTGCGCGCTGGGCGCGCTGGGCCGGTTCGCGGAGGCCCACACGACCGCCGCCCAGGTCGCCGCCGACCGGGCGGCCGTCCTGGGGGCCGAGCACGCGGACACCCTGCTCACCCGCTACGAGGCGGCGTACGCCCTCGGCCGCCTGGAGCGCTGGCAGGAGGCCCTGGTCGCCTTCCACGAGGTCGCCCTCGTACGCGAACGGGTGCTGGGCCGCGACCACCCCGACACCCTGGCCGCCCGCTACGAGGTCGGCATCGCGCTCGGCCGCACCGGCAACAGCGCCCAGGCCCTCGACCTGTTCCGGGCCCTGGTCCGCGACCGCACCCGCGCCTACGGGGTCACCGACCCCGAGACGCTCCGCGCCCGGCACGTCCTCGGGGTCAACCTGGGCCGTCTGGAACGCTGGGCGGAAGCGGTGGCCGAGGCCCGCCAGGTCGGCGCCCTGCGCGCCGAGGTGCTCGGGCCCGAGCATCCGGACACCCTGGTCAGCCGCCGGGAACTGGCCGGAGGGCTCGGCCGGCTGGGCCGGTGGGACGAGGCCCTGCCCATCTACCGGGACCTCTCCGGAATCCGCGAACGGTCCCTCGGCGACGAACATCCCGACACGGTCCTGGCCCACGCCGACGAGGCCCACTGTCTGGAGCGGCTCGGCCAGGTGTGCTACCAAGAGCCATGACGACCTTCGGGCGGGACGTGTACGACGATGTGATCGTGGGCGGTGGGCACAACGGCCTGGTGGCCGCCGCGTACCTGGCCAGGGCGGGCCGCTCCGTGCTGGTTCTGGAGCGGCTCGGGAACACGGGCGGGGCGGCGATCTCCAGCCGCCCCTTCGTCGGGGTCGACGCGAGACTCTCGCGCTACTCGTACCTGGTCTCCCTGCTCCCGGCGAAGATCGTGCGCGACCTGGACCTGCGGTTCGCGGTACGCCGCCGGACGATCTCCTCGTACACGCCCACCGAGCGCGGCGGGCGGCCCGGCGGACTGCTCGTCGGCGGCGGCGAGCAGCGCACCCGCGAGTCCTTCGCGCGGCTGACCGGTTCGGACCGGGAGTACGAGAGCTGGCGCTCCTTCTACGGGACCACCGGGCGGGTCGCCGAGAAGGTCTTCCCCACCCTGACGCAGCCGCTGCCGACACGGGCGGAGCTGCGGGCCCGGATCGACGACGAGGCCGCCTGGCGGATGCTCTTCGAGGAGCCCCTCGGGCAGGCCGTGGAGCGGAACTTCGCCGACGACCTGGTCCGCGGGGTGGTCCTCACGGACGGGCTGATCGGCACCTTCGCGGACGCCCACGACCCGTCCCTCGCGCAGAACCGCTGCTTCCTCTACCACGTCATCGGCGGCGGGACCGGCGACTGGGACGTGCCCGTCGGCGGCATGGGCGCGCTGACGGACGCGCTCGCGGCGGCGGCCAGGGCGGCCGGTGCCGAGATCGCGACCGGCCACGAGGTGCTGCGGATCGACACGGACGGGGTCGCCCCGGCCGAGGTGGTCTTCCGCACGGCGTCCGGGGAGGGCCGCGTCGTCGGCCGCACGGTGCTGGTGAACGCCTCGCCGAAGGCGCTGGCCGAACTCCTCGGCGAGACCCCGCCCCCAGGGGGCGCGGCCGCGGCCCCCGAGGGCGCCCAGCTCAAGGTCAACATGCTGCTGCGCCGGCTGCCCCGGCTCCGGGACACCTCGGTGGACCCGCGCGAGGCCTTCGGCGGCACCTTCCACATCGCCGAGGGCTACGCCGAGCTCGCCCGGGCCCACGCGGAGGCCGCCTCCGGCGAACTGCCCTCCGTACCGCCCTCGGAGATCTACTGCCACTCGCTCACCGACCCGACGATCCTCGGCCCGGACCTGGTGGAGCAGGGCTACCAGACGCTCACCCTCTTCGGTCTGCACACCCCGGCCCGGCTGTTCGAGAAGGACAACCAGCAGGCCCGCGAGGTACTCCTGACGGCCACCCTCGCCCAGCTCGACGCGCACCTGGCCGAACCGCTCACCGACTGCCTCGCCTTCGACGCGGACGGCCGCCCGTGCATCGAGGCGAAGACCCCGCTGGACCTGGAACGCGAACTGCGGCTGCCGGGCGGCCACATCTTCCACCGGGACCTGTCCTGGCCCTACGCCGAACAGGGCGGCCGCTGGGGCGTGGAGACCGCCCACCGCAACGTCCTGCTGTGCGGGGCGGGCGCGGTCCGCGGCGGCGGCGTCAGCGGGGTCCCCGGACACAACGCGGCGATGGCGGTCCTCGGGCACTAGTCGGGCCTGCGGGACCGGGACTCGGCCGGACGGGTGGATCGTCGGCACTCCCTCCGCCCGCCGGGCCGGGCGCTCCGGCCCGGCCACGAACCGGGATCCGGGGCCCGCGGCGCCGCGGCGCGCGGTGCGGCACGGGGGCGGAGGAACTTGCCCGGGGCGGCAGCGTTTTGCAGGCTGTCCGTTGCCGGTCCCCTCCGAGGCCAGTCGGCCCGGGGACGGCAGCCAGCCGAGGGAAGGAACCGCCCCGTGTCCGCCGCACTCTCCGACGACCTGAAGAAACTCATCGACGACAGCCCGGTCTTCGCGACCGTGGCCACGATCCAGCCGGACGGCAGCCCGCAGCTGTCGATCACGTGGCTCACCCGTGACGGCGACGACCTGCTGGTCTCCACGACGGTCGGCCGCCGCAAGGAGAAGAACCTGCGCGCGGACCCGCGGATCACGGTCATGATCAACCCGTCGAACGCGCCCTACTCCTACGCCGAGGTCCGCGGCACCGCCGAACTGACCACGGAGGGCGGGTACGAGCTGATCGACGCGCTGTCGCGCAAGTACACGGGCAAGGACTACGCGGACTTCAACCCGGCGTCGAAGGACGACGCCGAGCGCGTCGTCGTCCGCGTCACGCCGCGCAAGGTCGTCGGCTCGATCTGACGCCCGCCGGACGGGCCGGCGGGAGGAAGACCTCCCGCCGGCCGCCGGACGGCCGTCCGCCGCGGTCAGCCGGCGGGTTCGATGACGACGATCGGGATCTCGCGGTCCGTCTTGGCCTGGTACTCGTCGTACGCGGGCCAGTGCCCGACCATCACCGGCCAGTACGCGGCGCGCTCCTCGGGGGTGGCGGTCCGGGCGGTGCCCTCCATGATCTTCGGGCCGACCTGGATGCGGACCGCGGGGTGTTCGGCGAGGTTCCGGTACCAGAGCGGGTGCGCGGGATCGCCGCCCTTGGAGGCGACGACCAGGTAGCCGCCGTCGGCCTCGCCGTAGATGAGCGGGGTCCGTACGGGCTTGCCGGAGACCCTGCCCAGGGTGGTGAGCAGCAGGGTCTGGGTGCCGTTCCAGTACTGGCCCTCGGAGCCGCCCGAGCCCACGTACAGCGTGACGTGGTCCCGCTGCCAGGTTCCCTCCTTGGGGTCGGTCGGGTGGTCCCAGTCGATGTCGGTCGTCATATGACCCCGCCTGCCTTCGCGTCGGAACAGTCAGCGAACCCGGTCAACGAGTACGGGTGCCCACGGGCACGGTGTCCGTCCCGTCCGGGAGCGTGAATCCGTCGAACAGCGCAGCCATCGCCCGGCCCGCGGCCCCGGCCGGGGTGGCGCGGACGGCGAGGTCGCGGACGGCCACGGCGAGCGGGTGGGTGACGGCGGCGACCCGGCCCGCCCGGCGGGCGCGGACACGGATGGCGTCGGTACGCGCGCAGCGGGCCGCGCTGTAGGCGGCGAGGGCGGCCGGGACGTCCCCGGTGCCGGCGCCGGCCAGCAGATGACCGAGGACCGCGGCGTCCTCGACGGCCTGGCAGCCGCCCTGGCCCAGGTTGGGCGTCATGGCGTGGGCGGCGTCGCCGAGCCAGGCCAGGCGTCCGCGGTGGAAGCGGGGGAGCGGGGCGGCCAGGTCGTACAGGTCGTGCTGGAGCACGGCCGCCGGGTCGATCCGCTCCAGCAGGGCCGGGATCGGGTCGTGCCAGGTGCCGTAGCGGCGCAGGAGTTCGGTACGGACGTCGGCGGGACGGTAGCCCGCGGGGACGACGGCGGTGGCGTAGAGGTAGATCCGGCCGTCGGCCAGCGGGACCACACCGAAGCGCTCGCCGCGGCCCCAGGTCTCGGCGGTGGCCGTCGCGGTGCCGCTCGCGGCGGCGGGCAGGACCGTGCGCCAGGCGGTCTCTCCGCTGTGGTGGAGTCCGGGGTGGTCCGGGAAGTACTGGCGGCGCAGCGGGCTGTGGATTCCGTCGGCGGCGATGACGAGATCGGCGCCGTCGAGGTCGCCGGCGTCGGTGCGGACCACCGGGGAGCCGTCGGCGTCGTCGACCGAGGTGACGGCGACTCCGTAGCGGATCGCCGTGGCGGGGAGGGCCGCGGCCAGGGCGTCGGCGAGGGCGGAGCGGTGCAGGGCGAGTGGCGGGCCGCCGAAGCGGGCGGCCAGCGCGGCGGTGTCGGCGCGGCTGAGCCAGCGGCCGTCCGGGCGGCGCAGGCCCATCGCGGCGGGGACCGTACGGCCCGCCGCGCGGGTGATGTCGAAGCCGATGGTGTCGAAGGCACGCAGGGCGTTGGGGGCGAGCACGATCCCGGCGCCGACGGCGGTGGGCCCGGCCGCCCGCTCGCACACGGTGACCCGCCAGCCGTGGCGGTGCAGGGCCACGGCCGCCGTGAGCCCGCCGATCCCCGCGCCTGCCACGACCGCGTGACGCTGAACTGCCGACATGACGAATCCCCGCTTCCTCGTGCGTCGTTCTCCTTCGCCGGAGCCTCTACAGATGTAGAGCCCGATGGCTTCACTCTACAGCTGTAGAGTGAGGGGATGTCCACCCCTCGTATGCGTCCGCCCGCGGCGGACCGCAGAACCCTGATCGCCGACACCGCGATCGACCTCGTCGCCGCCGCCGGGCTCCGGGGCCTGACCCACCGCGCGGTCGACGGTGCGGCGGGGCTGCCGGCCGGGAGCACCTCGTACTACTTCCGTACGAGGACGGCGCTGATCGCGGCCTGCTACCAGCGGCTGGCCGAGCTGGACCTCGGCGACCTCGGCGACGTGGGTGACCTCGCCGGCCTCGGCGATGCCGGTCGCCCCGGAGCCGGTGGCCCCGATGCCGGTGGCGCGGCCGAGGGCCCGCCCGTGTCCCCGGCGGCGGACCGGGACACGGCCGCGGCCGCGCTGGCCGGGCTGCTGCACCGCTGGCTCACGGCGGGCCGCGCGCGCCAGCTGGCCCGCTTCGAACTCAGCCTCGAAGCGGCGCGCAACCCCGACCTGGAGGCGGACTTCCACCGGGCGGGCCAGGGAGCACGGGCCCGCGCCTCCGGCATCCTCGCCGCCCTCGGGGCCCGGCGGCCCGAAGAGGCCGCCGAACTGCTGGTCGCCTGGACGGACGGGCTCCTCTACGACCGGCTGGCCGGCGCCCTCGCCCGCTCCCGCCCGGCCCCGGACCTCGCCGAACTGACCTCCGTCACCCGGCGGATGCTCGACGCGGTCCTCGCCCACCCGGCCTGACTCCCACGGCACCCCGCCGTCCCGGAATCCGGGCCCCGCTTCCCCCGGACGGCGCAAGACCGGCGGCGTCCGGAAGGCCGCGCCGCCCGGCCGGGGCCCGGCCCCCGCCACCTGCCGGTTCGGGTGACGGCCCGGGCCGGGGCGGGTACCGCGCGCGGACCACGCGGGAGGGGACGGGAGGCCGGCGCGCCGGGCCGGCGCTACGTTCCGGAAGCATGAACCGCATACCTGGTGACCAGCACTCCGGCCCCACCCGCCGCGCCCTGCTCACCGTCGGAGCGGGTGCGGCCCTCGCCGCGGGGTGTGCGCGCGGCGGTGCCTCCGGCTCTCCGGCGGCGGCGTCCAGCGGCACCGCCCCGCCGACCGCCACCCCCACCGCGGCCGCCGGCGGTCTCACCCCGGGCGTGATGACGCTGTTCCAGGACCCGGCGTACAACTTCAACGGGCTCCTCGCCCTCGGCGGCTCGGGCGCCGGCGCCGCCGAGGTCGGCGAGGTCCTCACCGCCGTGAACAAGATCAACGCCGCCGGTCTGAGCGCCCAGACGTACGTGGAGACCTTCCGCACCCTCGGCGACCAGCTGCTGAAGGCGCCTCCCGGCGCCCCGGCCGACGGCCAGAGCAAACGCTTCTGGGCGCTGCGCGCCGCCCAGTACTACGGCCAGGCGCTCTTCTTCGTCCTCGGATCGGACGACCCCGGCAGCGAGGAACAGCTCTACAAGGCGGGCCGCGGGGCCTGGGACACCTTCTGCGACCTGTGCGAGCCCGCCCCGGTGAAGGCCAACGTGCCCTATGCCGGCACGCCACTGCCGGTCTGGTTCTTCCGCCCCGACACCTCCGGCACCCCGCGCCCGACGGTGATCCTCACGAACGGGAGCGACGGCCAGAACGTGGACATGTGGACCTACGGGGTCCCTGCCGCGCTGGACCGGGGCTGGAACGCACTCGTCTACGACGGCCCGGGCCAGGGGCAGCTGCTCTTCGTGGACCGGGTGGTGTTCACCCCCACCTGGGAGAAGGTCGTCACGCCCCTGGTCGACTGGCTGTCGGCCCGCCCCGACGTGGACCCCGGCAAGATCGCCCTGACCGGTCTGAGCATGGCGGGGGACCTCGCCCCGAGGGCGGCGGCCTTCGAGACCCGGATCGCCGCACTGGTCGCCATGCCGGGCTGCGTGGAGCCGTGGCTGGGCTTCCCGCCCGAGATCCGGAAGATCCTCACCCCCGACAAGCAGGAGACGAACGCCATCTGGAACAAGGAGGTCGTACCCGAACTGCCCCCGGACGCGGCCGACGTGATGAAGAAGCGCTTCGAGCCGTTCTCCGTCCCCGCCATGCTCGAAGCGCGGCAGGGCAAGCTGTTCACCGACTTCTACACCCCCGCCACCCGGATCCAGGCCCTGTCCATCACCGACGTCGTCGGCCGGATCAAGGCCCCCACCCTGGTGCTGGACTACGAGGGCGAGCAGTTCTACCCGGGCCAGCCGCGCCGCATGTACGACGCCCTCACCTCGCCCAAGGACTACCTGAAACTGACGGCGGCCGAGGGCGCGCAGTTGCACTGTTCCCCGATGGCCCCGCAGCTGCACTGCGAGGTCGTCTTCGACTGGCTCCAGAAGACGCTCCTGGGCGGCTGAGGGACGGCCGACGCCGACGCACGCGCAAGTGCGGGCCCGGGCCCGGGCCGCCCGGGACGGCGCAAACCCCTGGCCGGAGCCGCTCCGACCTCGCATGATGGGGAGGCCGTCGCCGTCCGGCGGCGTCGACGCCGAACCTCCGGAGCGGAGCAGCACCTTCATGGCGACCGTCGCGGTGACCGGCCACGTGAACCTCACCGGGGCGAGCCTTCCGCCGGTCGCGGAGGCGCTGCGCGCGCTGCTCGCCCGCTACCCGGCCGCGGAACTCACCGGCATGTCCTGCCTGGCCCCCGGCGCGGACACGGTTTTCGGGGATGCCGTACTCGCCCTGGGCGGGCGGCTGGTGGCGGTCCTGCCCTCGGGTGACTACCGGGCGCGCATGCGGGAGGGCCCGCACGCAGCCGCCTTCGACCGCCTCCTGCGGGCCGCCGCCGAGGTCGAGGTCATGCCGTACCGAAGGGCCGGTACGGACGCCTACGCCGCCGCCAACCGACTCCTGCTCGGCCGGGCCGAGCTCCTCGTCGCGGTCTGGGACGGAGGAGCCGGCGGCAGGCAGGGCGGGACGGGCGACGCGGTGGCCGCGGCCCGTGCGCGGGGGATCCCGGTGGAGGTCGTCTGGCCGGCCGGTGCGGCGCGGGAGCACCCGGCACGGCCCGCCCGGGGCGAGCGGCGCGGCGGTTCCGCCGGTGCCCCGCGCCGCCGGCCAGACACGGCCTAGGCCGGGTCCGCAAAGTAGCGCCGGCCGCCCGAAGGGCGGGCCACGCGGCGTCTGGCGCCGTGCATCGCAAGGCGGAGGGCCGTCCGTGTACTGGCCGTACTCGGACGTGCCCGACAACGCAGCGAGGTGCGGTGCCAGGCGTCGCGTGGCAGGCGGGACTTTGCGGACACGGCCTAGGATCCGGTCATGATCGCTGAACTGCAATGCGTGGTCCTGGACTGCCCCGAGCCGCAGGCGCTCGCAGAGTTCTACCGGTCCCTGCTGGGCGGGAACGTCAACCAGCCGGACCGGCGCTGGTCGCTCGACGAGAGCTGGGCGACGCTCCACACCCCGTCGGGACCGGTCCTCGCCTTCCAGCAGGCCCCGGACCACGTGCCGCCGCGCTGGCCCGACCCCACCCGGCCGCAGCAGTTCCACCTGGACCTCGGTGTCCCGGACCTGGACCGGGCGCAGGAGGAGGTGCTCGCGGCCGGCGGGACCCTGCTCGACGGTTCGGACGGGCGTGGCTGGCGGGTCTACGCGGACCCGGCGGGACATCCCTTCTGCCTCGTCCGGCACTGAGCCGCGGCGGCGGCCGGAGCCGTCAGTCCGCCGACCGGGTCCAGCCGACGGCCTCGACGTGGTCGGCGTCGGCGGGGCGGTCCTCCGCGAAGAGCAGACGACCCGGTTCCGCCACCCGTACGACGTCCACGTACGCCCCGCGCCCCACGTAGCGGCCGGTCGCGGTGTGGCGGAAGCGCAGCCGTACCTCGCGTCCCGCCCACGCGGCCGTGAGGGGGGCTTCGAGACGGTGCCAGACGCGGCCCGACCAGCCGCTCACGGAGCCCCGCGGCCACTGCTCGGGCGTACCGCCGGTGGACCGCAGCGTGCTGAAGGGCAGCGGCTCCCAGTGCTCCCCGTCGGGGGAGGCCTCCAGGTGCAGGGCGCCCTCGCCCGGCACCGTGTCCCACCACACGGCGCAGCGCAGCCGGGCGGCGGCCGTGACCGGGCCGAGCGGCGGCAGTGTGAGGGTGCCCGAGGCGCCGGGCCGGATGCCGGAGAACCAGGCCGCCCCGCCGTGCCGGGTGCGTACCGGGACGGCGCGGGCGAAGCGGTTGCCGACCGCGACCCGTGGCGCGCTCCCGGCCCGCCAGGTCCGTACGGGGTGCACGGAGTTGCCGAGCAGGATCAGGAACGAGTCGGTGGAGGGGTCCAGGACCAGGGAGGTACCGGTGAAGCCGGTGTGCCCGGCGGAGTGCGGGGTGGCCATGGCGCCCATGTACCAGTGCTGGTAGAGCTCGAAGCCGAGGCCGTGGTCATCGCCCGGGAAGGCCGTGTTGTAGTCGGTGAAGAGCAGTTCGACGGAGGCGGGGCGCAGGATGCGCCTGCCCGCGTAGACCCCGCCGTCGAGGAGGGCGCGGGCGAGGACGGCCAGGTCCCAGGCGGTGCCGAAGACCCCGGCGTGGCCCGCGACGCCGCCGAGTGCGTACGCGTTCTCGTCGTGGACCTCGCCCCACACCAGCCCGCGGTCCAGGCCGGACCAGGGCGGGCGCTGCACCTCGGTGGCGGCGATGACCCGGCGCCAGGAGAGCGGTGGGCTGTACCGAGTGCGGTGCATTCCGAGCGGAGCGGTGATCTCGTCGTGGAGCAGGACGTCCAGAGTGCGACCGGTGATCCGTTCCAGGAGCAGTTGCAGCGCGATGAGATTGAGGTCGGAGTAGCGGTAGACGGTCCCAGGGGTCTCCTGCGGCCTGACCGACCACAGCAGCCTCAGCCGCCCCTCCCGCGTGGACTCCTGGTAGAAGGGCGCCCAGGAGCGCAATCCCGAGGTGTGCGTGAGCAGCTGACGGACCGTGACGATCTCCTTGCCGCCACCGGTGAACTCCGGCAGGTACCGGCACACCGGAGCCTCCAGCTCCAGGCGCCCGCGTTCCATCTGCTGCACCGCCAGGATGGAGGTGAACAGCTTGGTCAGCGAGGCCAGGTCGAACACGGTGTCCTCGGCCATCGCGATCCGCTCGGCCGCCGGGAACTCCCGGACCCGGTCGGTCCGCCCGTCGTACTCCGCGTACCGGACCGCGTACCCCATGGCCCGGTGCAGGGCGACGGTCCGGCCGCGGCCGGCGAGGACCACCGCCCCCGCGTAGTAGGGGTGTTCGGGGGAGGGGCCCAGAAAGCGCCGGGCCTCGTCCGCCACCCCCTCCAGATGCTTCTCCAGCAACCCGGCCTGGCGGGCGGAGCCGTACCGCAGTCGCAGGCCCTGGAGCGCGCGCCGCTCGGCCGGGCTGCCCGCGGCGCCGGCGGATCCCGCGGAGCCGGGGAGCGCGGCATGCAGGACGAGCACCCCGCCCAGCGCGAGCAGCCGCGCCCCGATCCGCCGCCGCGTCGGCGCGCCACCGGCTGCCCCGGGCCCGCCGCCCGTCCTCCCGGGCGCGCCCGTTGCGGCCGGTGCGCCCGCTGCGGCCGGTGCGGGCCGCGCCGCCTCTCCGCTCGCCCCGCCGAAAGCCCCCGTGCGTCCTGTCATGTCCGCCCTCCTGTCGGCTGTCCACATGCGGCGCCGTCTCCCGGGCCTGCGCCCCGGACCCCGCGCCCCGAACGCCGACGGGGCTGGACCGCCCCGCCGACCGCCTGCGGCGTCACCGCCCAGGACGCCG
This sequence comes from Streptomyces spororaveus, assembly GCF_016755875.1. NCBI lineage: Bacteria > Bacillati > Actinomycetota > Actinomycetes > Kitasatosporales > Streptomycetaceae > Streptomyces > Streptomyces spororaveus. Next base: position 7,594,926 of record NZ_BNED01000005.1, read on the forward strand.
CCCGGGGTCCGGGCCCCGGAACCGTCGAGCGCGATGCGGGCGAACGGGCCCCGGACACCCCGGATCCGCCGAGCGCGCCGCAGGCGATCCGCACGGTAGTGGGTATCTGCCCGCCCACCGGGCACCCTCCGCACCGACCGGCCCGTAAAGAATCTGACACTGCATCAGAAAATCTCTTCCCTCGACCGCCGGGCTGCGGCATCCTGCCGCCCATGGAGACGGAGCTGAGCAAAAAACTGGGAGTCGAGCACGCCATCTTCGGCTTCACGCCCTTCCCGGCGGTCGCCGCCGCCATCACCCGCGCGGGCGGTTTCGGGGTACTCGGCGCGGTCCGCTACACGGCCCCCGACGACCTCAGGCGGGACCTCGACTGGATGCAGGCACACACCGACGGCAAGCCCTACGGCCTCGACGTCGTCATGCCCGCCAAGAAGGCCGTCGACGGCATCGGCGAGGCCGACATCGAGGCGATGATCCCGGCCGCGCACCGCGCCTTCGTCCGTGACACCCTCGCCAAGCACCACGTGCCCGAGCTCGCCGAGGGCGAGGCCTCCGGCTGGCGGATCACCGGCTGGATGGAACAGGTCGCGCGGAACCAGCTCGACGTCGCCTTCGGGTACCCCATCAAACTCCTGGCGAACGCCCTCGGTTCCCCGCCCGCCGACGTCATCGCGCGCGCCCATGACCACGGCGTCCTCGTCGCCGCCCTCGCCGGCAGCGCCAAGCACGCCCGCCGCCACGCCGAGGCCGGCATCGACATCGTCGTCGCCCAGGGCTACGAGGCCGGCGGCCACACCGGCGACATCGCCACCATGGTCCTGGTACCCGACATCGTCGAGGCCGTCGCCCCCCTCCCGGTCCTCGCCGCCGGCGGCATCGGCAGCGGCGAGCAGATCGCCGCCGGCCTCGCCCTCGGCGCCCAGGGCGCCTGGCTCGGCTCCCTCTGGCTCACCACCACCGAGGCCGACCTCCACTCGCGCGCCCTCACCGAGAAGCTGCTCGCCGCCGGCTCCGGCGACACCGTCCGGTCCCGCGCGCTCACCGGCAAGCCCGCCCGCCAGCTGCGCACCGAATGGACCGATGCCTGGGACGACCCGGCGGGCCCGGGCGCCCTCCCCATGCCGCTCCAGGGCCTGCTCGTCGCCGAGGCCGTCTCCCGGATCCAGGAGTACGAGATCCAGCCGCTGCTCGGCACACCCGTCGGCCAGATCGTCGGCCGGATGACCGAGGAGCGCAGCGTCCAGGCCGTCTTCGACGACCTCACCAGCGGGTTCGAGAGGGCGATCGACCGCATCAACCGCATCGCCGGCCGAGTCCGAGAGGCGTGACCGACATGACCGCCACGACGTCCACGACCCCCGCCGCCGACCGGCAGCCGCCCAACGGCTTCTGGGCCCAGGCCGCAGCCGACCCCGGGCGCACCGTCCTGGTGACCCCCGAGGGCGAGGAATGGAGCGCGGGCCGGCTGCACGCCGACGTCAACCGCCTCGTCCACGGCCTGCGCGCCGCCGGCCTGGAGAAGGGCGACGTCTTCGCCGTCGTCCTCCCCAACGGCGTCGAGTTCCTCACCGCCTATCTGGCCGCCTCCCAGGCCGGCTTCTACCTCGTCCCCGTCAACCACCACCTCGTCGGCCCCGAGATCGCCTGGATCGTCTCCGACTCCGGGGCCAAGGTCCTCATCGCGCACGAGCGCTTCGCCGAGGCCGCCAGGGCCGCCGCCGACGAGGCCGCCCTGCCCGCGAGCCACCGCTACGCCGTCGGACCGGTCGAGGGCTTCACGCCGTACGCGCAGCTCCTCGACGGGCAGCCGGCGAGCCCGCCCGAGGGCCGCACGCTGGGCTGGGTGATGAACTACACCTCCGGCACCACCGGCCGCCCGCGCGGCATCCGCCGCCCGCTGCCCGGCAAGCTCCCGGAGGAGACGTACCTGGGCGGCTTCCTCGGCATCTTCGGCATCCGGCCCTTCGACGGCAACGTCCACCTGGTCTGCTCGCCGCTCTACCACACCGCCGTCCTCCAATTCGCGGGCGCCGCCCTGCACATCGGGCACCCGCTCGTCCTGATGGACAAGTGGACGCCGCAGGAGATGCTCCGGCTGATCGACGGTCACGCCTGCACGCACACCCACATGGTGCCGACCCAGTTCCACCGCCTCCTGGCCCTGCCGCAGGAGACGAAGGACGCGTACGACGTCTCCTCGATGCGGCACGCCATCCACGGCGCCGCGCCCTGCCCCGACCACGTGAAACGGGCGATGATCGACTGGTGGGGACGCTGCGTGGAGGAGTACTACGCGGCCAGCGAGGGCGGCGGCGCCTTCGCGACCGCCGAGGACTGGCTGAAGAGGCCGGGAACCGTCGGCAAGGCTTGGCCGATCAGCGAACTCGCCATCTTCGACGACGACGGCAACCGGCTGCCGGCCGGGGAACTGGGCACCGTCTACCTCAAGATGAACACGGGCGGCTTCAGCTACCACAAGGACGAGGGCAAGACGAGGAAGAACCGGATCGGCGACTTCTTCACCGTCGGCGATCTGGGGCTCATGGACGAGGAGGGCTACCTCTTCCTCCGCGACCGCAAGATCGACATGATCATCTCGGGCGGGGTCAACATCTACCCCGCCGAGATCGAATCCGCCCTGCTCACCCATCCGGCCGTCGCGGACGCCGCCGCCTTCGGGATCCCGCACGCCGACTGGGGCGAGCAGGTCAAGGCGGTCGTCGAACCGGCCGAGGGCTTCGTGGCGGGCGACGCCCTGGCCGCGGAGATCCTGCACCACTGCGAGCGGCAGCTGGCCGGCTACAAGCGCCCCAAGACGGTCGACTTCATCGAGACGATGCCCCGCGACCCGAACGGCAAGCTCTACAAGCGGCGGCTGCGCGACCCGTACTGGGAGGGCCATGACCGGCCGCTGTGACGCGGGGCGCCGGGTCGCCCCCGGGAGCAGGCTCACCACTGAGTGAAGTCGTACACCGCCGCGCAGTAGGGGTCCTCGTCCGCGGACAGGCCGTCCGGCGCCCCCGGCTCCCGGAGGCGGCGACACGTGGCGCAGCAGTGCCCGGAGCAGCACGCGGTGCAGGTCCGTCAGGTCCTCGTCGCTCCAGAGCGAGGGCGGGCTCGCCGGGGCCGGGGTCATGCCCCCAGGCTCCGGCTCGTCGCCGCCCCGTCCGCGGAACCGCGGAACCGCGGAACCGCCACGCCGCGGAATGCCGTGAGAAATGCCACGTCACGGCCCCGGAGGCGCGCCTTGCGCCGCACTGTGCGGACATTTCTGGCAACTTGGCCGATATGAGTACGGCTACCCGTAGATCCCCCCTGACCGACTGGACCTTCGTGGTCCCCGTGGTGGCGCTGGTCGCGCTCGTCTTCAGCTGGGGGCGGGACCTGCCAGGCTTCGCGGTAGGGCTCGTCGCGCTCTGCCTCGCGGGCGCGGTGCTGGCGGCCGTCCACCATGCCGAGGTCGTCGCCCACCGGGTCGGCGAACCCTTCGGCTCGCTGGTCCTCGCCGTCGCGGTCACCGTCATCGAAGTCGCCCTCATCGTCACCCTGATGGCCGACGGCGGGGACAAGACCGCCTCGCTGGCCCGGGACACGGTGTTCGCCGCCGTCATGATCACCTGCAACGGGATCGTCGGCCTGTCCCTGCTCGTCGGCGCCCTGCGCAACCGGATCGCCGTCTTCAACCCGGAGGGCTCCGGCGCGGCCCTCGCCACCGTCGCGACGCTCGCCACCCTCAGCCTGGTCCTGCCGACCTTCACCACCAGCAAGCCCGGCCCGGAGTTCTCCGCCGCGCAGCTCACCTTCGCCGCCGTCGCCTCGCTCGCCCTGTACGGGCTCTTCGTCGCCGTCCAGACGGTGCGTCACCGCAGCTACTTCCTGCCCGTGGACACCGGGCGGGGGACCGGCGACGCCGACGCCGACGGACTCGCGGAGCCGCCCACCGCCCGCGCCGCCCTCGTCAGCCTCGGCCTGCTGCTGATCGCGCTCATCGCGGTGGTGGGCGACGCCAAGGCCGTCTCCCCGACCATCGAGCGGGCCGTTGCCGCGGCGGGCCTGCCCCAGGCGGTCGTCGGTGTGATCATCGCCCTGCTCGTCCTGGCGCCCGAGACCCTCGCCGCCGTCCGCGCTGCCCGGCGCGACCGCGTGCAGACCAGCCTCAACCTCGCCTACGGATCCGCCATCGCCAGCATCGGCCTGACCATCCCGGCGATCGCCCTCGCCTCGGTCTGGCTGTCCGGCCCGCTCCTGCTCGGCCTCGGCCCCATCCACATGGTGCTGCTCGCCCTGACCGTCGTGGTCAGCGCCCTCACCATCGTCCCGGGCCGGGCCACCCTGCTCCAGGGCGGCGTGCACATCGTGCTGCTGGCCGCGTACCTCTTCCTGGCCGTCAGCCCCTGAGGGCCGCGGCGGGGGCCGGGGCCGCCGCGCGAGGCTGCGTCCCCGGCCCCCGCCTCCGGCCCCCGGCACCCGCCCCCGGCCCCCGGTCACCGCCGTTCGCGGGCCAGGACCACCTTCAGCTTCGGCGACGTGAGGATGTCCCGCTCGCAGAACCGCGCCGTGACCCAGCGCTCCTCGGAGTACAGCCGGGTCTGGTCGGCGTAGTACGGCGAACCCGGGTTCGAGGACTGGCTGTACGTCAGCAGGGTGCGCGCCACCGGACAGCGGCCGCCGTCCCAGCCGACCGCCTGGATGTGACTGGACCCCTGCGTGACCTCCGGGTAGCCGCCGGCCGCCGCGTTCCACGGGGCCTCGGTCTTGTTCCAGACGCCGAGTGCCTCCGTGCCGCCCCCCACCGGCAGCTTGCGGCCGCCCCGGACCACGAACTGGTGCTCGCCCAGCGGGGCGTCCAGCGCGATCCCGGCCGCCCTCAGCTCCGCCACCGTGTCCGCCAGCGCCCGCCCGATGCCGGGCGCCGCCTGATCGAGCGTACGGGGGGTATGTACGGGATCGGCCGCCGAGAACGGCACCAGCCACAGGTCCTTGGCCGGCGTCGAGGCCGTCAGCCTGCGCCAGAACCGGTCGAAGAGCAGCGCGCCGCGGCTGGCGCTGTCGGTCGTACGGTCCCAGCCCGCCAGCACCCCGCAGGCCGCCGAGACGTCCACCGCACTGCCGTCGCCCGCCGTCGCCGTACCGCCCGGCAGGGCGGCGCATGCCTTCGCGGCGTCCGCGGCCGCCAGATCACCGGCCGGTACCCGGTTCGCGAACTGCTGCTTCTGCAGGTCGGCCACCGTCAGCCGGCCCTTCGCGGCCATCGCGGACACGTCCTCGACGGCGCCGCGCGTGCGCAGCGAGCGCGCGGTGGCGACAGTGCCCCAGACCCGCTCGTAGCCGGTCAGCGGCCGGTCGGCGTTGGCCAGCCAGGCGCTGTCGTTGGAGTTCTCGGCGTACGGGGCGTCCCGCAGCGTCGGCGCCTTCCCCGGGCCGAAGACACCCGGCTGCACCGCGTCAGGGTCGGAGCCGATCGCGCAGTCACCGCGTGAACCGTCCAGTACCGCCAACCCCGAGGCCGGGTAGGTGGCCCGCCCCAGCGGGGTGGAGCAGCGCGCCGCCAGCTCGTCGGTGATCCGGGGAAGCACCTGGGTCTGGGTGAAGAGGGTGCCGCCCGCGGAGTCGGCGGCCACCGTGTTGACCCAGGGCAGCCCCTGGGTGCGCTTCAGCGCGTCCTGGATCCCGGCCACCGAGCGGGCCTTGCCCATCGCGAGGGCGGTGTCGGAGCCGCGCAGGTTCGCCGCGTTCGGGTCGTTCAGCGCGTACGCGGTCTGCGCGGTCCACGGCAGGGGCAGGCCCGGGCCGAGGGCCGAGACCACCGGTCCGTAGCGGGTCCACCACTGGGTGCGGGTGACCGGGGCGCCGCCCGCCACCGGGACGGTGACGGTCCGCCGGGTCATCCTCTCCGGCGTGCCGTCGACGAGGTAGGCGGTGGGGTCGGCCGGATCCAGAGCCAGCTGGTGGAGGCTGACGGGGGTGCCGGTGGCGACCGTGTGGCTCCAGGCCACCTTCTCGTTGAAGCCGATGCTGACCACGGCGGTGCCGAGCAGGGACGCGCCCGAGACGTTCAGCTCGCCCGGGATGGTCTGCTGGAACTGCCAGAAGCGGCGTCCGCCGTGCCACGGGTAGTGCGGGTTCCCGAGGAGCAGGCCGCGGCCGTTCGCCGTGGTGGAGCCGGCGAAGGCCACGGCGTTGGAGCCCATGTCGTAGCGGCCGGTGTCGAAGAACTCCCGCGCGGCCTCTGCGGCGGCCACCGGATCGGTCGCCGGATCCTGTGCCGGACCGCCCGCCCGCGGGAGCCCGGTGGGGCCGGCCGCCGAGCCCGCGGCGACCGGGGGCTGCGCGGCCGTGATGCCGTCGATGCCACGGCCCTGGCCGCCGAGGACGGACACCGCGAAGGCGCGGGCGGCCACATCGGCCGTGGTGACCGGGCGGACCCACCCGGCGCCCTTGCACGCCGGATCGGTGACCTCGTTCCGGGCCAGCCAGGCGTTGTACCCGGCGGCCCAGCCACGGGTCAGTTCCTTGAGGTCCTCGGTCGGGCCGGCCGGGGCGGGCGTCGCCAGCAGCCGCTCCACCGTGCCGGACTCCCTCACGCCCTTGAAGTAGAGGTCGCTGGAGAGGTTCCTCGTGGCCGAGGAGAGCGAGAAGTCGGGGGCCGCGTCGGCGCCGAACCAGCGCGAACGCTCACCCGCCACGGTCACGAACCCGTCCGCGAGGACACAGACCTGGTCGGCGGCCTGCGCCCAGCCGGTGCCGAAGCCGAGCTGCGCGTAGTCACGGGCGAGTATGTGCGGGATGCCGTTCTCGGTGTACCGGATGACGGCGGACAGGCCGCCGCGGGCGACCGTCCGGTCGTCGGGCGCCGCGGACGCCGACGCCTGGGGTACCGCGGCCGTCGCGGCGAGCAGAGCGGCGCCGACGAGGGCGGCGCGGCGGAGTATCGGACGAGTACTGAGGTGCAACAGTCCTCCCAAGTTGCCTGTGGGTGGGCGTGGTTACCCGCTGGACAGGCGGTACGTCCGTGCCCCCACACTCAGTCAGCTCGTCCGGCGATCTGTCAACATGCCGTTCGGCGTACGGTTGTTGACCTTGGGTGCGCGGGAGGACGAGGATCGCGCCATGACGGCAGCGCGGGCACTGCGAGCAGTGCGGGACAACACGGTCGACGGACTGGTGCACGACAGTGCGCGGCGGGTCCCCGACCGCCCGGCCGTTCGCTACCGCGAGCGGAGCTGGACGTACGCCGAGCTGGACGCGGCCGTCACCACGGGCGCCGCCGTGCTGCGGGAGCGGTACGGGCTGGCCGCCGGGGACCGGGTCGCCACCTTCGCCCACAACTGTGACGCCTACCTGCTCGCCTTCCTCGCCTGCGCCCGGGCCGGGCTCACCCACGTCCCGGTCAACCAGAACCTCACCGGCGAGGACCTCGCGTACATCCTGGACAACTCGGCGAGCGCCCTGGTCCTCGCCGACCCCGACCTGGCCGGGCGGATCCCCGACGGCTACCGGGTGCGGCCGCTGCGCGACGCCGCGGACTCCTTCCTGGCGGAGCTGGCCGAGCCGCTGCCCTTCGAAGCCGGCCGGGATCCGGGCGCACTGGCGCAGCTCCTCTACACCTCGGGGACCACCGCCCTGCCCAAGGGCGCGATGATGACCCACCGGGCACTCGTGCACGAGTACGAGAGCGCGATCGAGGCCCTGGACCTGGCCGAGGACGACCGGCCCGTCCACTCCCTGCCGCTGTACCACTCGGCGCAGATGCACGTCTTCCTGCTGCCGTACCTGGCGGTGGGGGCCCGGAACACGATCGTGGACGCGCCGGTCGCGGAGCAGATCTTCGACCTGGTCGAGGCCGGGGAGGCGGACAGCCTGTTCGCCCCGCCGACGGTGTGGATCGGCCTGGCCGGTCACCCGGACTTCGCCGCGCGTGAGCTGGGCGCGCTGCGGAAGGCGTACTACGGTGCCTCGATCATGCCGGTTCCGGTCCTGGAACGCCTGCGCGAGCGGCTGCCCGGGCTCGGTTTCTACAACTGCTTCGGCCAGAGCGAGATCGGCCCGCTGGCGACGGTGCTCGGACCCCTGGAGCACGAGGGGCGGATGGACTCCTGCGGCAGGCCGGTGCGCCATGTCGAGGCGAAGGTCGTCGACGAGGACGGCAAGGACGTGCCGGACGGTACGGCGGGGGAGGTGGTCTACCGCTCGCCGCAGCTCTGTCTGGGCTACTGGGACGACCCGGTGGCCACGGAGAAGGCCTTCCGTGACGGCTGGTTCCGCTCGGGCGACCTCGCGGTGCGTGACGCGCAGGGGTACTTCACGGTCGTGGACCGGGTGAAGGACGTCATCAACTCGGGCGGGGTGCTGGTCGCCTCGCGGCAGGTGGAGGACGTGCTCTACACCCACCCGGGCGTGGCCGAGGCGGCGGTGGTCGGGCTGCCCGACGAGCGCTGGATCGAGGCGGTCACGGCGGTGGTGGTCCCGCGCGGGGAGGTGACGGAGGCGGAGCTGATGACCTACGCGCGGGAGAGGCTCGCCCACTTCAAGGCCCCGAAGCGGGTGCTCTTCGTGGACGCCCTTCCGCGCAATGCCAGCGGAAAGATCCTCAAGCGGGAACTCCGCGACCGGTTCACGGAGCCCGGCCGCTGACACGGCCGCTGACACCCGGCTGGGGGCCCGGTCCGCGCGGTCAGCCGGAGCGTGGTGGGGGTGCGGCGGACTCCTCGGGCGGGAAGAGCCCGCGGCGCCGCAGCCGCCGCAGGGTGAGGTGCTCGTGTACGAGGCGGCCGACGAGCGCACCCCCGTAGACCACGAAGCCGACGCCGACCAGCCAGGACTGCACGACGAGCAGGGTGCCGAAGGGGCCGTAGATCACCGCGTTGGAGGCGATGAGCGGGGAGAACACCAGCTGCGAGAAGATCCGCAGCCCCAGCAGCCCGAGGCTGGTGGCGACCGCCCCCGGCACCAGCGCGCGCCAGCGGACCCGGCCGCCGAGCAGCAGGCGCTGCGAGACGATGAAGAACAGGCAGGTGCCGACGAGGTCGCCCAGAGCGCCGAGGACCGTGCCGATGGCGTCGTTCGACGGCGAGGGGATCCCCACGAGCAGGCCGAGGTAGCAGACGAGCAGGGCGAGCCAGACGACGTGCAGCCACATGGTGTGCCAGCGCGCGGTCGGCAGGTCCCACACCTTCTCGTAACCGGTCTGCACGGCAGACCCGAAGGTCAGGCCGAACACCGCCAGGGCGGCCAGACCGAACGCGGTGGTCCGCTCCAGCGCCATGTCCGCGGCGCCGAACAGCATCTCTACCCGGACCCGCGAGGCCTCCGTCACCCCGAGGGCCTGACCCAGCCAGCGGCCGAAGCCCGAGCCGCTCCCGGGCGCGGCGGCCGCCACGACCACCAGCAGCGGCACCAGGGTGAGGAAGCCGAGGGCCGCGAACCCCATCGCCCGGTGCATCAGCTCCATCTCCCGGCCGCGGCTCCAGGCCAGCCCGATCTGGGAGCCCTGGAGCCGGTCGTAGAGCTGCCGGACGGTGGAGATCACACCTCATGCACTACCCCCGAGCGCAGGCCCGTTCCCGGAAGCCACCCCGAAATGGGCCCGAAGGGGTGGTTTCAGCCGCCCGGACGCGTGTCCGGGCCGGACCCGCGGAGGTCGACCAATCTCTTGATCTTCCCCACCGAGCGCTCCAGCGTCTCCGGGTCGACCACTTCGACCCGGACGGAGACCCCGACCCCTTCCTTGACGGCCCGGACCACGGCAGCGGCCGCCTCCTGCCGCCGCCCGGCGTCCGTCTCCCGGCGCGCCTCCACCCGTACCGTCAGGGCGTCCATCCGGCCCTCCCGGGTCAGCCGCAGCTGGAAGTGGGGTGCCAGGCCCGGCGTCCGCAGCAGGACCTCCTCGATCTGGGTCGGGTACACGTTCACCCCGCGCAGGATGATCATGTCGTCGCTGCGGCCGGTGATCTTCTCCATCCGCCGGAAGGCCGGCCGGGCCGTACCGGGCAGCAGCCGCGTCAGGTCCCGGGTGCGGTAGCGGATGATGGGCATGGCTTCCTTGGTGAGGGAGGTGAACACCAGCTCGCCGGGCTCGCCCTCCGGCAGTACCGCGCCGGTCAGAGGATCCACCACCTCGGGATAGAAGTGGTCCTCCCAGATGTGGAGGCCGTCCTTGGTCTCCGCGAACTCCTGCGCCACGCCCGGTCCGATGACCTCGGACAGGCCGTATATGTCCACCGCGTCGATGTCGAGCCGTTCCTCGATCTCCCGGCGCATCTCCTCGGTCCACGGCTCCGCCCCGAAGATTCCCGTCCGCAGCGAGGTGGAGCGCGGGTCGATCCCCTGGCGCTCCATCTCGTCCAGCAGGGTCAGCATGTAGGAAGGGGTGACCATGATGACCTCCGGCCGGAAGTCCTCGATGAGCCGGACCTGCCGGTCCGTCATCCCGCCCGACGCGGGCACGACCGTACAGCCGAGGCGCTCCGCGCCGTAGTGCGCGCCCAGGCCGCCCGTGAACAGTCCGTACCCGTAGGCGATGTGGATGATCTGGCCGGGCCGCCCACCGGCCGCGCGTATGGACCGGGCGACGACATCCGCCCAGGTGGCGAGGTCCCCGTCGGTGTACCCGACGACGGTCGGCCGCCCCGTGGTCCCGCTGGAGGCGTGGATGCGGCGCACCTGCGAGCGCGGTACGGCGAACATCCCGAAGGGGTACTGGTCGCGCAGGTCGGCCTTGGTGGTCAGGGGGAACAGGGAGAGGTCGGCGAGGGACCGGCAGTCGTCGGGATGCACACCGGCCTTGTCGAAGGCCTGGCGGTAGAACGGCACCTTCTCGTAGGCGCGGCGCAGGGTCGCGCGCAGCCGGGTGAGCTGGAGGGCGGCCAACTCGTCGCGGCCCAGCCGCTCGCCCTCGTCGTGGAGATCCGCGTACACCGCCATGCCGTCACCTCAACATGAGAACCGACCGATCATTCGGTAGATTGCCAGGAAGCCGCAGGTTAAATCAATGACTCGAACGAGTGATCGTCTGTTGTGATGGCCTGGGGGACCTCGGCGGGCCGGCCGCCGGGCGCCTTCTGATCCTCCTCGACCTGCGCGGCACGGGCGACTCGGCGCCGCCGGCCGACGAGTCGGCGTACCGCGTCGACCGCCAGGGAGGACCGGCTCGCCGCGCTGTTCCCGCGGGGTTCGGTCGACGTCCAGCCCCGAGCGGGCCACTTCCCGTGGCCGGACGACGCGGCCTGGTTCGCGGCCCGCGTGGAGCGGTTCCTGGCGGCGGGGGTCTGGGGGCGGGGGCCTGACGGCGCGATGCGGCGGGGGCTCGTCGGGCGGTGGTTCGTCAAGATCGGCGGGATGGCAGACTGGCCGGCCGTACCGCGAATCGGGAGGATTGACATCATCGTGCGACGGATACTGGTGCTCATAGCCGTGGCGTCCCTGGCCTTGACGGCACTGGCGGCGGCCGTGGCGGCCGTCGGCGCGTTCTTGCTGCGGGACCTCGGCCCGCTGCCCCCGCGATACTCGGGTCCGCCGCTGCCCCGCGAAGCGGTGGTGTCGGAGATGACCTCGATCCTGGCGGCGGAGGGCATCACGGTGGAGCGGGAACCCTCCGGGAATCTGGGCAGGTGCCACGAACGGCTCTCAGGGTTCCACGCGCCGGAGACGGTGGACGCCGCCATGAAGGCGGCCCTCGCGCGGGCCCGTTCCGAGTACGGCTGGCAGACCGGACCCGACACCGGCGGGACATCGGTGACCCTGACGAAGAACAACTGGACGGCCCTGGCCGGCTTCGCGGGTGACCCGGCGTCGGGTCTGCAGGCACCGGTGCTCATCTCGCTGATGTGCGTGGACGGCGACGACGCCTCCACCGCCCCCGCCGCACCTTCCGCCCCGGCCCTCACACCCGCACCCGCGCCGTCCTGAGCGAACACCGGGCGTACGCCCCGTGTGATCAGGCCGTGTCCGCCTCCGTCGCCACCGCCTTCGCCCAGCGGTAGTCCGCCTTGCCGCTCGGGGAACGCTGGATCGCGGGCGCGATGACCAGCTGGCGCGGGATCTTGTAGCCCGCCAGCCTCGTGCGGCAGTGGCTCTGGATCTGGTCCAGCGACGGCGCCTGCGCGCCCTCCCGGACCTGGACCACGGCGGCCACATGGCTGCCCCACGTCGGGTCCGGGACCCCTGCCACCAGGGCGTCGTACACGTCGGGGTGGGACTTCAGGGCCTGCTCGACCTCTTCCGGATACACCTTCTCGCCGCCCGTGTTGATGCACTGCGAGCCGCGGCCGAGCACCGTGACGATGCCCTGCTCGTCGACGGTCGCCATGTCGCCGAGCAGCACCCAGCGCTCCGAGCCCTTCTGGAAGAAGGTCTCGGCGGTCTTCCCCGGGTCGTTGTAGTAGCCGAGCGGGACGTGTCCGCGCTGGGCGAGGCGGCCCGGCTCGCCCACCGCCACCGGCTCGTGCGTCACCGGGTCCACCACCTGCGTACGGTCGTTGACCTCCAGCCGGAAGCCCTTCTCCGGGCCGGAGTCGTCCGTCGCCCGGCCGTTGGAACCGGACTCGGAGGAACCGAAGTTGTTCAGGAGCAGCACGTTCGGCACCAGCCGCTGGAACTCGGCGCGCACCGTGTCCGACATGATCGCGCCGGACGAGGAGACGCTGAACAGCGAGGACAGGTCCGTGCCCTTGAGCGGTCCGTTCAGGGCGTCGATCAGCGGCCTCAGCATCGCGTCGCCGACCAGCGACACGCTGGAGACCTTCTCCTTCTCGATCGTACGGAGCACTTCCTCGGGCGCGTACTTCCGGTGGATGACCACCCGCTGGCCGTAGTTGAAGGCGATGAACGAGGTGAGCGTCGACGTGCCGTGCATCAGCGGGGGCGCCGGGAAGAAGGTGAGCCCGGCGCCGCGCGCCGCGACCCGCTCGGCCAGCTCCTCCGGCCGCTTCACCGGCTCGCCCGAGGGCTCGCCGCCGAACAGCCCGGCGAAGAAGAGGTCCTCGGCCCGCCACATCACGCCCTTGGGCATGCCCGTCGTCCCGCCGGTGTAGATGATGAACAGGTCGTCGGGGCTGCGCGGCGGGAATCCGCGCCCGGGCGCTCCGGCCGCCTCCGCGTCCGCGTACGGGACGGGCGCGATCGATGGCTCGGGGGCGCCCCCGGGGGCCTGACCGACGCGGATCAGGTGCCGGAGCCCCGGCGTCTGCGGGAGCGCGGCCGCGACCCGCCCGGTGAACTCGCCCTCGAAGACGAGGGCGGCGAGATCGGCGTCGTTGTAGAGGTAGACCAGCTCCTCCTCCACATACCGGTAGTTGACGTTCACCGGCACCAGCCGGGCCTTCAGGCAGGCCAGCACCGTCTGCAGGTACTCGATCCCGTTGTAGAGGTGCAGGCCCAGGTGCTCGCCGGCCTCCAGGCCGCTGTCCAGCAGGTGGTGGGCGATCCGGTTCGCCGCCGTGTCGAGCTCCGCGTACGTCAGGCGGCGCTCGGCGCCGGTCCCGGGGTGGTCCACGTACACGAGGGCCTCACGGTCCGGGACCACGTCCACGACCGACTCGAACAGGTCGGCAAGGTTGTACTCCACCGTTCCTCCTGACCCCGGATGTTCCCGATGTTCACGATGACTGGCCCCGTGGCCGGCCTGCTCCGGCGGTCATTAGAGCGCCGGGGACGGCAACTGGGAAGGGCACCGTCCAAGAAATCTGACTGAGTGTCAGAAAACTATTGAACTGCACCCTCCCCTACTGCAACCTGTTCTAGGTCTTGAGACGGGAGGACGGCAATGGGTGGGACGGAACACCTGAGCGTGGACCGGCACGGCGCCACGCTGGTGCTCACCATGAACAGGCCCGAGGCGAAGAACGCGCTCTCGCTGCCGCTGCTGGTGGGCCTGTACGACGGCTGGCTGGAGGCGGACGCCGACGACGGGATCCGCTCGGTGGTCCTCACCGGCGCGGGCGGGGACTTCTGCGCCGGGATGGACCTCAAGGCCCTGGCCGGGAAGGGAATGGCGGGCGACCAGTACCGGGACCGCCTCAAGGCCGACCCCGACCTGCACTGGAAGGCGATGCTGCGCCACCACCGGCCGCGCAAGCCGGTGATCGCGGCGGTGGAGGGGTACTGCGTGGCGGGCGGGACGGAGATCCTGCAGGGCACGGACATCCGGGTGGCGGGCGAGGGTGCGACCTTCGGGCTGTTCGAGGTCAAGCGCGGGCTCTTCCCGATCGGCGGCTCCACGGTGCGGCTGCCGCGCCAGATCCCGCGGACGCACGCCCTGGAGATGCTGCTGACCGGCCGCCCGTACTCCGCCGCCGAGGCCGAGCGGATCGGGCTGGTCGGGCGGGTGGTGCCGGACGGTACGGCGCTGGCGGCGGCGCTGGAGATCGCGGAGCGGATCAACGCGTGCGGGCCGCTGGCGGTGGAGGCGGTCAAGGCGTCGGTCTACGAGACCGCCGAGATGACGGAGCGGGAGGGGCTGGCGTCGGAGTTGCTGCGGGGGTGGCCGATCTTCGACACCGCCGATGCGAAGGAGGGGGCGCGGGCCTTTGCCGAGAAGCGGCCCGCGGTGTATCGGCGCGAGTAGTAGGGGCCGGGCTGCCCGTGTCGTGCCGTGCCGTGCCGGTGCCGTGCCGGTGCCCTGCCGGGTGCGGCGCCGTTGCCGGGGGCGCTGCCCCCGGACCCCCGCGCCTCAAACGCCGACGGGGCTGAGATAGCGCCTCAAGCGTCGGCGGGCCTGAGAAGGCGCCTCAAGCGTCGGCGGGGCTGACATCAACCGAATCGATCGCATCGGAGAGCCACCATGACAGCTGCCCCCCCACCGGAGGTGCTCCGTGCGCCCCTCGTCGTCGAGTTTCCCTTCACCCGGTCCCTCGGGCCCGTCCAGAGCGCCTTCCTCACCGGACTGCGCGAGCGCACCGTCCTCGGGGTGAAGACCTCCGACGGCAAGGTGATGGTCCCGCCCGTCGAGTACGACCCCGTCACCGCCGAGGAGATCCGCGAGCTCGTCGAGGTCGCCGCCACCGGTACCGTCACCACCTGGGCGTGGAACGACCGCCCCCGCCCCCAACAGCCCCTGGACACCCCCTTCGCCTGGGTGCTGGTCACCCTCGACGGCGCGGACACGGCCCTCCTGCACGCCCTCGACGCGCCCGGCCCCGACGACGTCCGCACCGGCATGCGCGTGCGCGTCCGCTGGGCCGCCGAACGCACCGGCGCCATCACCGACATCGCCTGCTTCGAGCCGTGCGACGACGGCCCCGCGGGCGGGGAGCCCGTCCCGCACGACGGGGGGTTCGCCGACGCCGTCACCGGCATCGTCGCCGAGGCCCGCCTCGACTACGTCTACAGCCCCGGCCGAGCCCAGACCGCGTACATCAACGCCCTCTCCGAACGGCGGACCGTCGGCGAGCGCTGCCCCTCCTGCCACAAGGTGTACGTCCCGCCGCGCGGCGCCTGCCCCACCTGCGGGGTGGCCACCACGGACCAGGTCGAGGTCGGCCCGGCGGGCACGGTCACCACCTACTGCATCGTCAACATCAAGGCCAAGAACCTCGACATCGAAGTCCCCTACGTCTACGCCCACATCGCCCTCGACGGCGCGGGCCTCGCCCTCCACGGCCGGATCGGCGGCATCCCCTACGACCAGGTCCGCATGGGCCTGCGCGTCGAGCCCGTCTGGACCGAGGGCGGCCGCTACCCCGACCACTACCGCCCCACCGGCGAACCGGACGCGGACTACGACGCGTACAAGGAGCTCATCTGATGGCCCGATACGCCCGCGAGGTCGCGGTGGTCGCCTTCGCGCAGAGCGACCACCTGCGCCGCACCGACGAGCTCAGCGAAGTCGAGATGGTCATGCCGGTCCTCCACCGGGTGCTGGCCGCCACCGGCCTGAAAGCCGGTGAGATCGGCTTCACCTGCTCCGGCTCCAGCGACTACCTGGCCGGCCGGGCCTTCTCCTTCACCATGACCCTCGACGGGGTCGGCGCCTGGCCGCCCATCTCCGAGTCGCACGTCGAGATGGACGGGGCCTGGGCCCTCTACGAGGCCTGGGTCAAGATCCAGACCGGCGAGGCCGACACCGCCCTCGTCTACTCGTACGGGAAGTCCTCGCCGGGGTCCGTGCGCGACGTGCTGACCCGCCAGCTCGATCCGTACTACGTGGCTCCGCTCTGGCCCGACGCGGTGGCGCTCGCCGCCCTCCAGGCCCGGGCCCTGATCGACTCGGGAGAGACCGACGAGAGCGCCCTGGCCGCCGTCGGGGCACGCAGCCGGGACGCGGCCGCCGCCAACCCGCACGCCCAGCTCCGCGGCCCCGTCCCGCAGGGCGACTACCAGGTCCGGCCGCTGCGCACCGGGGACTGCCCGCCCGTGGGCGACGGCGTGGCCGCCGTCGTCCTGGCCGCCGGCGACCTCGCGCGCCGGCTCTGCGAGCGCCCCGCCTGGATCACCGGCATCGACCACCGCATCGAGGCCCACAGCCTGGGCCTGCGCGACCTCACCGACTCCCCGTCCACCCGGCTCGCCGCCGCACACGCGGGTGTCTTCGACGCCCCGGTGGACACCGCCGAACTGCACGCGCCCTTCTCCTCCCAGGAGATCGTGCTGCGCAAGGCGCTCGGACTCGCCGACGACGTGACCGTCAACCCCTCCGGGGGAGCGCTCGCCGCCAATCCGATGATGGCCGCCGGCCTGATCCGCATCGGTGAGGCGGCCGCCCGGATCCACCGCGGAGCCTCGCGGCGGGTCGTCGCCCACGCCACCTCCGGCCCCTGCCTCCAGCAGAACCTGGTCGCCGTCCTGGAAGGGGACGCACGGTGAGTAAAGAGCCCGTGGCCATCGTCGGGATCGGCCAGACCAAGCACGTGGCGGCCCGCCACGACGTGTCCATCGCCGGACTGGTCCGCGAGGCGGCCGCACGCGCCCTCGCGGACGCCGAACTGACCTGGGCGGACATCGACGCGGTCGTCATCGGCAAGGCCCCCGACTTCTTCGAGGGGGTGATGATGCCCGAGCTGTACCTGGCGGACGCCCTCGGCGCGGTCGGCAAACCGATGCTGCGCGTGCACACGGCCGGTTCGGTCGGCGGGTCCACCGCCCTGGTCGCCTCCAACCTGGTGGCGGCCCGCGTCCACCGCACCGTCCTCACCCTCGCCTTCGAGAAGCAGTCCGAATCCAACGCGATGTGGGGCCTGTCGCTCCCCGTCCCCTTCCAGCAGCCGCTGCTCGCCGGGGCCGGCGGCTTCTTCGCCCCGCACGTGCGCGCGTACATGCGGCGCACCGGCGCGCCGGACGCGGTGGGCTCGCTGGTGGCGTACAAGGACCGGCGCAACGCGCTGAAGAACCCGTACGCGCACCTGCACGAGCACGACATCACCCTGGAGAAGGTCCAGGCCTCGCCGATGCTGTGGGACCCGATCCGCTACTCGGAGACCTGCCCCTCCTCCGACGGCGCGTGCGCGATGATCCTCACCGACCGCGCGGGCGCGGCGCGTTCGCCGAAGCCGGCGGCCTGGGTGCACGGCGGGGCGATGCGCAGCGAGCCCACCCTCTTCGCCGGCAAGGACTTCGTGTCGCCGCAGGCCGGCAAGGACTGCGCGGCCGACGTCTACCGCCAGGCCGGAATCACCGATCCGCGCCGGGAGATCGACGCGGTCGAGATGTACGTGCCGTTCTCCTGGTACGAGCCGATGTGGCTGGAGAACCTCGGCTTCGCGGCGGAGGGCGAGGGCTGGAAGCTCACCGAGGCCGGGGTCACCGAACTCGACGGGGACCTTCCGGTCAATCCGTCGGGCGGGGTGCTGTCCACCAACCCGATCGGCGCCTCCGGCATGATCCGCTTCGCGGAGGCGGCCCTCCAGGTCCGCGGCCAGGCCGGGGAACACCAGGTTCCGGGAGCCCGCCGGGCGCTCGGGCACGCGTACGGCGGCGGCGCGCAGTTCTTCGCGATGTGGCTGGTGGGGGCCGAGGAGCCCACGTCCTGACGGGGGCCGGGCCGGCCGCGGAGGGACGGGCCCGGGGTACGGGACAGGCCACGGTGACGCACCGTGGCCTGTGCGCCACGCGCTGCGGTGGTTAACCTTGCCCCCGGACGACGTACCGGGAGGAGCACGCACGTGGCCGAGAGCATGACTTCACAGCCCCTCGCTGGCTGGGGGAAGCCGGACCTCGATCTCACCGAGGCGCAGTGGCAGTCGAGCAGCCGGGGAGTGGGCGACGTCCAGATCGCCTTCGTCGAGGGCTTCATCGCGATGCGCAACAGCGAGCGGCCGGAGAGCCCTTCGCTGATCTTCTCGCCGGACGAGTGGCACACCTTCGTACGGGACGCGCGCGGCGGTGAGTTCGACCTGACCTGAGCCGGTCCGACCCCGACCGGGCGGTCCCCCTCCGGGGATCCCGGGCGGGGAGGAGGACAACCCCCGGGCGCGGGCCCTGTACGAGCGGCCGGGGTACGTCGCCCGGGGCTTTCGGCCCGACGCGTGGATCGAGCAGGCCCCGGACGGATCGTCCCGCCGCCACGAGACGGTGTGCACCGTGATGCGCAAGCGGCTCGCGTAGGCAAGCCGCCCCCGGGCCGGGCCCGCTCCACTCGCACGGGGCCGGACGGCCGATCGGGAGCATCACGGGCGACTCCCGATCCGGCCGACCCGCCCGTTTGACCCGCCCGCTCACGGACCGGCCGCGGCCGCAGCGATCGGTAGGGTGGCCGCATGAGCGGCGAGCACGATCTGCGGAAACTCCTGAGCGGCATGCGGCCCGAGCTGAACGAGGGACAGTACGTCTTCTGCACCGTCGATGGCGCCACCGTCCCCGCCGGGACCGCCCCCGTCGCCACCGTCCTCGAACCCGAGGGGCTCACCCTCGTGCTGCGCCAGGAGGACGCCGACGCGGCCGGGCTCGCCTACGACTGGACGGCCCGGTGGATCACCCTCCGCGTCCACTCCGCCCTCGACGCCGTCGGACTCACCGCCGCCTTCGCCACCGAACTCGGCGCACACGGTCTGAGCTGCAACGTCATCGCCGGCTACCACCACGACCACCTCTTCGTGGCCGCCGACCGCGCGCAGGAGGCCGTGGCCGTCCTGGAAGGCCTCGCCGCCCGTTCCGCAATCGACTGAATCCGGCCGGAAAAGAAGATCGCATTCTTTTCCCCAGTGGCATCCCCCGCGATGCGCGCCGGGCGTACGCTGAACCCCCGAACAGGCCTGGGGGGTACCAGCCATGACGGACCGCCGGACCCGCACACGGCGCACAATGGTCGAACGCGACACCGAACTCGCCATCGTCGACGAAGCCCTGGACCAGCTCACCGGTCCCGGGCCGGACGCGGGCGGCGCGCTGCTCGCCTTCTCCGGCCCGGCCGGCCTCGGCAAGACCACCCTGCTCGCCGAACTGCGCCGCCGAGCCCACGCCCGCAACTGCACCGTCCTCGCCGCCCGGGGCGGCGAACAGGAGCAGAGCCAGCCCTTCCACGTCGCCCGCCAGCTCATCCAGCCCCAGCTCGCGGGCACCTCCGAGCAGGAGCTGCGCGCCGCCCTCGGGGGCTGGTACTCCATCGTCGGCCCCGCCCTCGGACTCTGCGCCCCCGAACAGGGCGTCCCGCCCGACCCCCAGGGCCTGCGCGACGGACTCGACTGGGTCCTCACCCACCTCGTCGTCAAACGCGCCCCCGTCGCCCTCGTCCTCGACGACGCCCACTGGGCCGATCCCGAGTCCCTCGGCTGGCTCGCCGCCTTCGCCCCGCGCGCCGAACACCTCCCCCTGCTCCTCGTCGTCGCCTACCGCCCCGACGAACTGCCCGAGCACGCCGACGCCTTCCGTACGCTCCCCGGCCGGGCGGGACAGCGCCCGCTGCCGCTGGCCCCGCTGACCCCGGCCGCCGTCGCCACCCTGGTCCGCGAGGCCGTCGGCGCCCACGCCGACGACGCCTTCTGCCAGGAGGCCTGGGCCGTCACCACCGGCAACCCCTTCGAGGCCGTCGAACTCACCGCCAAGGTCCGCGGCAGGGGCCTGACCCCGGTCGAGGCGAACGCCCCGCAGCTGCGCGACCTCGCCGCCGCCCAGCGCGGCAGCGGCCTCGTCGCCCGCCTCGAACGCCTCGGCCCCTCCACCGTCCGCTTCGCCTGGGCCTGCGCCGTCCTGGGCACCGCCATCCCGCAGGACCTCGCCGCCCGGGTCGCCGCCCTCGGCTCCGAGGAGGCCGTGGACGCCACCAGGCGGCTGCGCGACGCCCGTATCCTCTCGGCGGCCGCCACCGAGGAATCCGACGCCGACACCGGACTGGAGTTCGTCCACCCGCTCATCGCCACCTCCATCTACCGCGCCATCCCCGACGCACTCCGCGTCGCCCTGCACGGCAAGGCCGCGGCAGCCGTCGTCGACGCCGGACTCGGCTCCTCCGCGGCCGCCCGCCACCTGCTGGAGACCCACCCCGAGAACGACCCCTGGGTGGTACGCACCCTGCGCGAGGCCGCCGGCGAGAACCTCCGGGCCGGCGCCCCCGAGGCCGCCCGCCGCCAGCTCGCCCGCGCCCTCCTCGAACCACCGGACTTCGACGAACGCGCCGCCGTCCTCTACGAACTGGGCTGCGCCTCCCTGCTCACCGAGCCCGCCAACACCGTCAACCACCTGCGGGCCGCCCTCGCCGAACCCTCCGACGACCCGGCCCTGCGCCAGGGCATCGTCATCCGGCTCGCCCAGGTCCTCGCGCACAGCGACCGCCTCGCCGAGGCCTCCGAATCGCTCGCCCGGGAGATCCCGTACACCCAGGACGTGCGCGCCCGGCTGCGCCTGCAGTCCGAGCAGTTCATGTGGGACGCCTTCAACGCCGCCGAGACCGACTCCCCGGCCCGCTCCCGCCGGCTCGCCCGCCTCGCCGACCGGCTGACCGGCCGCGATCTCACCGAGCGGTACATCATCGGGCTGCGCGCCTGGGACGCCTGCCTGCGGGGCGAGCCGGTCGACGTGGTGCTGCACCACGCCGGGCGCGTGCTGGAGCGGCCCTTCAGCTGGGCCCACGAGGACCGCGGCTTCGAGGTCCCGGTCCTGGTCGCGATGGCCCACATGTACACCGACCGGCCCGGACGCGCCGAGGAGCTGTTCGAGGAGGGCACCGCCGAGTTCGAGCGGCACGGCTGGCGCGGCGCGCACCTCTCCTTCGCCTACAGCCTGCGGGCCTACGTCCGCTACCGGCGCGGGCGGCTCGTGGAGGCCGAGGAACTGGCCCGGGCCGGGCTGCGGCTCGCCGAACGCGTGGGCCGGCGTACCCCTGTGCACTGGTACGCCATAGCCATCCTCCTCACCACCCTGCTCGCGCGGGGCCGACCCGAGGAGGCCTGGGAGCTGGCACAGGAGCACGAGTACGGCGCTCCCTTCCCGGCGGCCGTGGTCTTCCCCGACTCGCAGACCGTGTACGCCGAACTGCTGCTTTCCCGGGGCGAGGTGCGGGCCGCGATCGCCGAACTGGAGGCGGTCGACCGGCGGCTGACCCCGCGCGGCATCCAGAACCCGGCCTGGTGCCCGTGGCAGCTGCACCTGGCCCGGGCGGTGGCCGCGCACGATCCGCAGCGGGCCCGAGCCCTGGCCGACGACGCCGTCCGGCGGGCCCGTGCCTTCGGCGCCGCCTCGGGCATCGGCCAGCCCTGCGGGTGGCGGCGCAGGTCGCGGCCCCCGAGGAGCGGGCAGGGCTCCTCCAGGAGGCGGTCACCCTGCTCTCGGCCTCACCCGCGGGCTACGAACTGGCCTGCGCCCTGGCCGCGCTCGGCACCGAGCTGCGCGACGCGGACCTGCTGATGCAGGCCGTGGTGACGGCGCGGGAATGCGGCGCGGACGGGCTGGCCGCGGAGGCCACCGACACCCTGCTGGGGCTGGGCGGCGCCCTGCCGTGCGGGCTGGCCTGGGAGGACGGGCTCACCGAGGAGGAGATCCAGGCGGCGGACCACGCGGTCCGGGCCGAGAAGGAACCCGCGGCGAAACCGAAGCCCGGCCCGGACTGGGTGCTGTCGGCCGCCTGCCGCAAGCTGGGCACCGACCGGCCCGGGCTCAGGGACGCACTGGAGGCGTTCGCCCGTAGCTCAACGTGATCGCCTGCCCTCCCCCGGTGGGCAGGGACACCCGTATGGATCACCTGGACCAACTGGATCACGGCGGGAGGCTCACCGCCTTCCGGACCGAGGCCGCCGCCTTCGAGAAGGCCGTACGCGGAGCGTTCGACCGCGGAGGGGAGGCGCCACCGGTCCCCTCGTGCCCCGGCTGGTCGGTCACCGACCTCGTCCGGCACCTGGGCGGGGTGCACCGCTACCTCGCGCACCTCCTGCGCGAACGGCTCACGGCCCCGCCGGACCCCGCCGGCCTCACCCTGACCGAGGCCCCGGACGATCCGGACGCCCTGGCCGACTGGTTCGCGCAGGGCGCCCTGGAGCTGGCCGGGCTCTTCGCCGAGCTGGGGCCGGACACGACCGTCTGGACCTGGTCGGTGGAGCAGACCTCGGGCTTCTGGCTGCGGATGCAGCTGATCGAGCTGGCCGTCCACCGCTGGGACGCCGAATCCGCGACCGGTACTCCGGGCACTCTCGCCCCGGACGTCGCCGCGGACGCCGTGACCCAGACGATCCAGGTGATGGCACCGGCCCGCCGCGGCTGGCGGCAGGCACCGCCGG
Source organism: Streptomyces spororaveus (assembly GCF_016755875.1). NCBI lineage: Bacteria > Bacillati > Actinomycetota > Actinomycetes > Kitasatosporales > Streptomycetaceae > Streptomyces > Streptomyces spororaveus. Next base: position 7,617,563 of record NZ_BNED01000005.1, read on the forward strand.
GCGCGGGGGAGCGGTACCGCTTCCGGCGTACCGACGGTCCGGAATCCTGGACGGTCCTCTTCTCGGGCGACCAGGTGCTGCTGGTGCCCGGCGTCCCCTCCCCGGCGGACGTCGAGGCCGAGGGGAGCGCCTGCGACCTCGCGCTCTTCCTCTGGGGCCGCGTCCCGGCCACCCGCCTGCGGGTCACGGGCGACGCCGCCCTGCTCCCGCACTGGTTCACCCTCGTCCCGCCGGTCTGACGGCCCGGGCCGGCGGGCCCGGCCCGGGGAGGTTCCCGGATGCGGGCCCCCGGGCCGGAAAACTCGCGCGGCCACGTACCATGGCGGCATGTCCTTCCTCCGCCGCCACCGCGCCGCCACACCCGCCGGCCCGGACTTCGATGTCCTGGCCATGGACCCGGGGGACTGGCCGGGCAATCTCGGGGCCGGGCTGCTGCCCGCGCCCGACGGCAGCTGCCAGGGTGTCTTCCTCCGCTACGACCTGTTCGGCGGACGCGGCCCCGCGATGATCATCGGGAACCTCCCGGAGGGCTCCCCGGCCCGGGACCTCACCGACGGCCAGATCCCCTTCGAGGCGGCCCAGCTCCTCGACGCGCTGGAGAACGACGAGGACGTCGAGGTCACCGGTGTCGAGGACTGCCCCGTCATGCAGGGCGACAACCTCCTCATCGTCCGGAAGATCAAGCTGTCGGAGTCCCGCATCTCCTGCGTCCAGTTCGACCGCAGTGACAACGTGCTGGTCACCATCGCCAGCTGGGACCGCCCGATCACCGATGACCTCTACGCCCTCCTGAAGCCGCTCCCCGCCGAGCTCTTCCAGCAGGGCTGACCGTCCGCGTCCCCGGGCGCGGACGTCACGCGTCCGCGATGGCGTTCGCCGCCACGTAGCCGAACGTCATCGCGGGGCCGATCGTCGATCCGGCCCCCGCATAGCTGTGCCCCATCACCGCCGCGCTCGCGTTGCCGGCCGCGTACAGGCCCGGGATCACCGTCCCGTCCGGGCGCAGGGCCCGGGCGCGTGCGTCCGTCACGATGCCGCCCTTCGTACCGAGATCCCCCGGCACGATCCTGAACGCGTAGAACGGCGGGACCCAGACGGGTGCCAGACACGAGTTCGGGTGCACGTTCGGGTCGGTGTAGTAGTGGTCGTAGGCCGTGTCGCCCCGGTGGAAGTCGGCGTCGTCGCCGTTCCACGCCTGCGCGTTGAACCGGCCCAGCGTGGCCCGCAGCGCCGCCGCCGGGACCCCGATCTGGCCGGCCAGCGCGTCCCAGGTCCATGCCTTCTTCGCCGCGCCCGCCTGGTACCAGGAGTCCGGGAAGGGGAGCGTCGGGAGGATGTCCTTGAACAGGTACTTGTTGCGGTAGTTCTGATCCACGATCAGCCATGCCGGGATGTGCGAGCCGGCCGCGCCCCGGTCCTTCTCGTACATCACGTGCACCACATCGCTGTACGGCGCCGCCTCGTTGACGAACCGCGCGCCGTTCGCGTTCACGATCAGACCGCCCGGCAGGGTCCGCTCGGCGAGGCAGAAGTAGGGCTCCCCGGGCAGCGGGATCGACGGCCCCCACCACGCGTCCTCCATCAGCGCCAGGGCGGCCCCCGCCCGCTGGCCCGCCCGGATCCCGTCGCCGGTGTTCTCCTTCGCGCCCACCGACCACTGGGTGCCGATCGGCTGCTGCTGGTACTGCGCCCGCATCGCCGCGTTGTGCTCGAAACCGCCCGAGCCGACGACCACCCCGCGCCGGGCCCGTACGGTGCCCCGTACGCCCTCCTTCTCCACGACCACGCCGGTGACCGCGCCGCCCTCCTGGACCAGGTCCACCAGCGGGCTGTTCAGCCACACCGGCACCCCGGCCCGCTGGAGTCCGGCGCGCAGCCCGGCCGCCAGTGCCTGGCCCATCGTCAGTGGCTTCTCGCCGCGCAGCGCCGCCTTCGTCCCGCGCGCCAGGCACTCGGTGGACACGGCGAGCCCCTTGGCGCTCACCGCCGCCAGGTTCAGCCACTTGTAGTCCTGGCTGAAGACCACCATCCCGGCCGGGACCGGCATGTACGCCGGGTTCAGGCGGGCCAGTTCGTCCCCCAGGATGTGCCCGTCGATCTGGTCCGGTTCGATGGAGCGGCCGTTCGCCAGCCCGCCCGGCAGATCGGGGTAGTAGTCGCTGTAGCCCTCCATGAAGCGGAACCTGAGCGGGCTGCTGGCCATCACGAAGTCCAGCATCCTCGGCCCGTTGGCGAGGAACGCGGCCTGCCGGTCGGCCGGCACCCCGGGCCCGACCACGGCCGCGAGGTACGTCGCCGCCTTCTGCGGGGTGTCCGGAACCCCCGCACCCAGGATCACCGAGTTGTTGGGGAGCCAGATACCGGCTCCGGACCGGGCGGCCGATCCGCCGAAGGTCGGGGCCTTCTCCACCACCAGCACGCTCAGCCCCCGCCGGGCGGCGGTGAGCGCGGCGGTCATCCCGGCAGCCCCGGACCCGACCACCACGACGTCGTACTCGCCGAGCGGGGGACCGTCCTGGGCGCCGTCGGCCCGGGCGGCGGCGGACGGCAGCACGGTGGCGGCGAGCACCCCGGCCCCCGTACCGGCGAGGACCGCGCGTCTGGAGGGGAGGGTGGCGGGGGAGGTGCGTGAAGCGCTCGCGGACATGGGCAGGCTCCAGCGGTGTGGGGAGGAGGGGAAGTGCCTCCAGCATGTCTGATGCTGAGTCAGAAAAGGTGTTCGGGGGATCATGTGATGTCAAGGCATCCGGCGCCGCCGCCTCCAGTAGGCCACCGTCACCACGCCGAGCAGTGGACCCCACAGGACGAGCGGGACGTAGCAGACGTAGAACCACGCCGCGGTCCAGCCACCCGCCTCACTGGGGAAGTCCGCAGGCACCGGATCTCCCTGGAGGGTGGTCCCGGCCACCTGGGTCACCGCCGCGAGGACCGTCCACAGCGCGGTCAGCACGACGGCGCCGAGCGCCGCCGGGACGGCGGCCGCAGCCACCGGGATCCGCCGGCCGCCCAGCACCGGGATCCACCGGGGGACCACCTCGCCCCACGCGGCCACCAGCCCGACCGCCGTGAACGCCAGCAGCTCGGACACGACCGAGAGGAGGACGACGTACACCTCCAGCGGCAGCCAGTCCGGCAGCTGCCCGCTGTCCGCCTCGGAGTGGTCGACGAAGAGGAGGCCCAACCGCCAGATGCCGGACGGCAGAACGGTGAGCGGGACGGCGTACGCGGCGACCCGCGCCCAGCGCGGAACTCCCGCCACGGGGGCGTGCGCGGCCTTCCAGGCGGCACCGAAACGCCCGCCCGCCGGGCGGGCGTCGGAATGTACGGACACGGTTTCCTCCGCAATCACGGGCAGCCCTTGCCCGCTCCGCTCCGAACATCGCAGCTGCCCGGCGGCGCGCGGATCGCCCGCCGGGCGGATCCGGCTCCCCCGCACGGGGGACACCCGCCCCCTCCCCGTACCCCCTGTCCGCACCCGAGAACGGCGAAGTCCCGCGGCGGTGGGGGCCACGGGACTTCGCGTATCGGGGGGAAAGACGGTCAGCGCGTGCCGACCGCCGCGCGGACCGCCCGGCGCGCCATGCCCGCATCGTCGTGCAGGCGGCGCAGCAGCAGCCGCTGCTCCTCGCCGGAGGACAGGGCGCCCACCGGCAGCGGCTGGGCCGGGGTGCTCGCCAGCATCGAGCGCTGCACCGCCGTCTCGGACATCCGGATCTCCCGGGTCAGCACCAGCATCAGATTGACCAGGAAGGCGTCCCGTGCGGCCGGACCGGCCGACTGGGCGAGCCGGCTGATCTGGGCACGTGCGGCCGGGGCGTCGCCCAGTACCGTCCACAGCGTGGCCAGGTCGTATCCGGGCAGGTACCAGCCCGCGTGCTCCCAGTCGAGCAGGACCGGACCGGCCGGCGACAGCAGCAGGTTCGACAGCAGGGCGTCACCGTGGTTGAACTGCAGCGCCGTGCCGGACAACTTCACGCCGTGCAGCAGCTTCTGCAGGTCGCCGAGGTCCCGGTCGGTCAGCAGCCCCAACTCGTAGTCGCGGGCGATCCGCCGCGCGTAGTTCATCGGGGTGCCGAACAACTCCGCTGGCGGGCGCCACTGGTTGACCCGGCACACCGCGCCGAGGGCCGCCCGGAGGTCCACCCGCGGCGGCGGCTCCACCGGGTGCCGCTGCAGCGCCGCGACCCGGCCCGCCATCCGTTCCACCACCAGCGTGCAGTTCTCGGGGTCCGCGGCGATCAGCCGCGGCACCCGGACCGGCGGGCGGTGCCGGACGAAGGCCCGGTATGCCGCTATTTCGTGCCGGTAGCGCTCACGCCACTCGGGCGAGTGATCCAGTAAGACCTTCGCGACGGCGGTCATCCGTCCGGTGGTGCCCACCAGGAGGACCGAGCGGCCGCTGCGCCGTAGCACCTGCACCGGGGCGAACTCCGGGCAGATCCGCTGCACCGAGGCGAGTGCGGTGCGCAACTGCGCCCCCTGCGGACCCGAGAGGTCGATTCTTCCGCTGACGGGCAGGGAGCCGGTACCCGGCATTCGCCGCGCCCGGACGGCGCCCTGCGCCGGTGCCGACGGGCGGCCGGGTTCGAGGTAGGGGCCGCCGCCGGCCGGGAGGGTGCGGTGCGACCGGACCGGTGCGGACACGGAGGACGTTGCTGCGTACATGGTGATACGGATCCCTTCGTGCGCCGACGAGTTGCGTACGCCGCCCCGCCGGATCCCGTACTTCACCCTGGGGAGTTCCGCCGGTGAACCGGGGCGGGGAGGCGCATTCCTACCTGACACCCGGCGCAAGGTGGCGAACCATCGGGCGTGCCCTGGCGAAGCCTGGCGAATAGTCGCTGGGCATCTGACGGCGGGCTACTGTCAACTCAGCCGAGAACCTGGGGGCTTGACGTGAGCAAAGGTCCAAACACCCGCTTGAACGACCTGTTCGGCCTGGCCGGCTGGTCGAAGGGCGAACTGGCGAGGATGGTGAACAGGCAGGCGGCGGCCATGGGCCACCCCCAGCTGGCCACCGACACCTCGCGGGTGCGGCGCTGGATCGACATGGGGGAGGCCCCCCGCGAACCGGTGCCCACGGTACTGGCAGCACTGTTCACCGAGCGGCTCGGTCGTGTCGTGACCATCGAGGACCTCGGGTTCGTACGGCAGCGGCGCACCTCCAGACGGCAGCCGGACGGGGCTCGTGAGAACCCCGACGGCATGCCGTGGGCGCCCGAACGCACAGCCGCGGTCCTCACCGAATTCACGGGAATGGACCTCATGCTCAACCGTCGCGGTCTGATGGGCGCCGGTGCGGTGCTCACCGCCGGCTCCGCCCTCAGCAACGCCATGTACGACTGGCTGCACACCGACCCCGCCCTGGCCAAGGAGGCCCGGAACTTCGGGGATTCCTTCCAGGCCGATCCAGCGGGCTACGACCGCTACGAGGCCGCGCCGATCGGCTCCCAGGAGATCGCGGCCCTGGAGCGCTCCGTTGAGGTCTTCCGGGCCTGGGACGCTTCCAGGGGTGGCGGACTCCAGCGCAAGGCCGTCGTCGGCCAGCTCAACGAGGTGGGCGGCATGCTCGCCTACCACCACCCCGACCACCTCCAGCGCCGGCTCTGGGGGGTGGCGGCCAACCTGGCGGTCCTCGCCGGCTGGATGTCCCACGACGTGGGCCTCGAACCCACGGCGCAGAAGTACTTCGTCATCGCCGCGCACGCGGCCCGCGAGGGCGGCGACCGGCCGCGCGCCGGCGAGGCGCTGTCCCGCGCCGCCCGTCAGATGGTCCACCTGGGCAAGCCGAACGAGGCCCTGGACCTGATGAAGCTCGCCCAGTCCGGCTCCGGCGAGCAGACCCTGCCGCGCACGCGCGCCATGCTGCACACCATCGAGGCGTGGGCGCAGGCCGCCATGGGCAAGGGGCAGGCCATGCGCCGCACCCTGGGCGAGGCGGAGGAGCTGTTCGTGTCCGACAAGGGCGATGTGCCCCCGCCGAGCTGGATGCAGCACTTCGACGAGGCGGACCTGCACGGCATGCAGGCGCTCGCCTACCGGACCCTCGCCGACCACGACGCCGCGGCGGCGCCGATCGCCGCCCGCCACGCCAAGGAGGCCCTGCGGCTGCGCGGTGAGGGCTACCAGCGCTCGCAGATCTTCGACTACATCTCCATGGCCTCGGCCTGCTTCATCGCCGACGAGCCGGAGCAGGCGGACCGGTACGCGCGCCTCGCGCTGGTCTCGATGAACGAGACCTCCTCGCACCGGACCTGGGACCGGCTGCGCGAGATGTACCGGCTGACGGCCCAGTACTCCGGGTACGCGCGCATCGAGGACCTGCGCCAGGAGATCAAGCTGGCCCTCCCCGACACACCGGCGCCGCGCGGCCCGCGCGGTACGGGGGTGTAGTCCCACGCCGCCGCGCACCGCATGCCGTCCACGAGCCCCTGTACGGAGACGAGAAAGGCCGCGCCTTCCGGCGCGGCCCTGAAGTCCACCCGGCGTCGGGCCGTTACCCGCCGACCCGGGCGACGAGCACGCAGGCGTCGTCCTCGCGCTCGCTCTCGCCGAACTCCTCGATCACGATCCGCACGCACTCCTGCGCCGACCCCGCCGCAGAGAAGCGCGGCGCCAGCGCCAGCAGCCGTTCGGTCCCGTCCGCCCGGCTGAACTCGATGCTGCGCGGCGTGAGTCCGTCCGTGTGCAGGACCAGCAGGTCGCCCACTTCGAGGCGTTCCTCGGCCTGCCCGTACGAGGCTCCGGACGTCGCGCCCAGCAGGACGCCCTCCGGCGGCAGCAGGGCGCGCCCCGACCCGCGGCGGAACAGCAAGGGGGCCGGGTGGCCCGCCTGCGCCCAGGACAGCACCCGGCGCGCGGGATCGTAGCGGCAGCAGACGGCCGAGCCGAGCGCGGGCTGTACGGAGGTCTCCAGGAGCTGGTTGAGCCAGCCCATCAGCGGGCCGGGCTCGATGCCCGCCATGGCCATGCCGCGCAGGGCGCCCAGCATCATCGCCATCCCCGAGGTGGCGCTCACCCCGTGTCCGGTCAGGTCGCCGACCGTCAGCATCGAGCCGCCGTCGGGGAGTTCGAGCGCGTCGTACCAGTCGCCGCCGATCAGGGCGCTGGTCGCGGAGGGCAGGTAGTGCGCGGCCACGTCCAGCGTGCCCGCGCTGCCGTACGGGAACCGCAGGGAGCCGCGCCACGGGGGGAGCACGGCTTCCTGCAGCTCGACCGCCAGCCGGCGCTCGGTCTGCGCGATCTCCCGCTGGCGCTGCAGCGAGTCACGGGACTCGCGCACCGCGCGCTGGCTCCGGCGCAGTTCACTCACGTCCCGCAGGACGGCCCACATCGAGGCCGTACAGCCGTCGGAGTCGAGGACCGGCTCGCCCCTCATGTGCAACGTCCGGACCCGGCCGTCGGCCCGGACGATGCGGAACTCGCCGTCGATCGGCTTGCCGTCCACCAGGCAGGCGGTGACCCACGCGGTGAGCAGCGGCTGGTCCTCGGAGAACAGGGTCGAGCCGAGTTCGTCGAGGGGCGGTGCGCCGGACTCGGGCGAGCGGCCGAAGATCTGGAACAGCTCGTCGGACCAACTGACCTCGTCCGTCAGCAGGTTCCACTCGGCGCTGCCGACGCGGGTCTGGGCCTCGGGACCGGCCTCGGCCCCCGGCTGCGGGTACTCGACGGTCTCGGGCGCCGGCGGCAGGCCTTCCTTGAGCTGGCCGAGGTGCTCGCGGAGGTCGTCGAGGTGGTGGACGGCGAGATCGCACAGGGCGCGCTGCCAGCGGCCCTGGGCGTCGTCGTCGTCGACGACGGTGTCGCGGCGGACCGCGTCCACTTCCCCCCGCAGCCGCCGGGTCTGCGAGATCAGCGCGTCCACCGACCCCGGCTCGGGCGGCTGCGCGGGACGGTCCGCGAACAGGTGGGACGGCATGAGAACTCCGATACAGGCGCGGCACGGCCAAGTCTGAAGGAAGGACCGGTAACGACTGTTGCACAGGGCGCGACGGTGTGTAAGGCGTTTGGCAACATCCGCTACGTTCTTGCTTCTGGTATATGCCGATGGCCTTCCGGCCCGCTCGCGACGTGCGAACGAATCCGGTCAGGCGAACTCCGGGGCGACCCAAGGGCATCAGCCGGTCGGGGCCGTGAGGCCGTGGGAACCGCGGCCGGAATCAGGCCATCCGGCGGGCGTCGCTCGATCGTACGGCCGAGGTGTACGAGTCCTGCCCACCGCCGGAATCGCGTAAAGAACGGATCAAGGCAAGCCCTCGGAATACCCCCGAACGAGTGATGTCGCCCGGAGTGACGCGGCGTGATCGGGGCTTCCCAACGCCCTGCCGGGTCGCTACCCTACGTGCCGGTAATAACCGGGGGAGGTCTGCGCGGGCGGACCCGCGCAGCGTGGGGACACACAACGACATGACCGGGCAGGACCACGCCACGGGGCAGAGCCGCCGTTCCTTCCTCACCTGCCTCGTGGCCGCGCCGACCCTGGCCCTGGTCACCCGGGCCGGCGCCGACGCGCTCGCCCCGCAGGCCGCCCACGCCGTCGTGCCGTCCCTGCCGGCCGTCGCCGACGTCATCGACCTCGGCGACCTGTTCATCCTGGCCGGCGCCCCCACCTCGGCCCTGCTGGCACTCGCCGTCGAGGCGGACGGCACCATCCGCTTCCGGCTGCCGCGCGAAGAGGTCGGCCAGGGCCTCACCACCGCCGTGGCCATGCTGGTGGCGGAGGAACTCGACGCACCGCTGGCCGACGTCCGCGTGGAACTGGACGACGCCCGGCCCGAGCTGCTCTTCAACCAGCTCACCGGATCCTCCAACTCCATCCGCTCCCTCTACGGGCCGGTCCGCCAGTGCGCCGCCACCGCCCGGGCCCGCCTCGTCGCGGCCGCCGCCCACCGCTGGAGCCTGGACCCGGCCGCACTGACCACCTCCGGCGGCGCCGTCCGCGCGCCCGACGGCCGCACCGCCGACTACGGCGGCCTCGCAGCGGCCGCCGCCGACCCCGGCCTGATCGTCCTCGGAGCCACCCCCAAGGAGACCGGCCGGCACACCCTCGTCGGCCGGCCGACGAGCCGCGTCGACGCCCGCGCCATGGTCACCGGCGCCCTGCGGTACACCCTCGACCTCGACGTACCCGGCGCCAAGCCCTGCGTCGTGCGCCGCCCGCCCACCCTCGGCGGCACGGTCCGCACCGTCACCAATCTCGCCGCCGTCCGCGCCATGCCCGGCGTCCTGCACGTGGTCACGGTCCCGACCGGGGTCGCCGTCGTCGCCGAGACCTTCGGGCAGGCCATCGACGCCAAGGCCGCCCTCCAGGTCACCTGGGGCCCCGGCCCCGCCGACCAGCTCTCCGACGACCGGATCCGCGCCAAGCTGCGCGCCGCCACCCCGCCGCTGCTGGTCCCGCCCCTGCTGACCCCGTACGTGGACGCCGAGTTCGACTTCGCCTTCGTCAGCCATGCCCCGATGGAGACCAACTCCGCCATCGCCGACGTGCGCGAGGACCGGGCCGAGATCTGGTCCGGCCTCAAGTCCCCGATCGTGGCCCGCGAGACCATCGCCGCCGACCTCGGCCTGCCGCTCTCCAAGGTCCAGGTGCACGTGGTCCAGGCCGGCGGCTCCTTCGGCCGGCGGCTCTTCTTCGACGCGGCCCTGGAGGCCGCCCGCATCTCCAAGGCGTGCCGCCGCCCGGTCCGTCTCATGTGGACCCGCGTGGACGACACCCGGCACGGGCGGATGCGTCCCGCGACCCACCACAAGATCCGCGCCACCCACCTGCTGGGCGAGGTACTCAGCTTCGAGCACCGCGTCGCCGCCGCCGAGACGGACTTCCGGCACGGCCTCGGCGAGATCATCACCGCCACCGCAGCCCGGCTGCCGCTCGGCATCGGCAACGCCACCCTCGCCCAGACCCTCTTCCTGACCACGGTGAAGTCCCCGTACCACTTCGGACTCACCACCCAGGCGCTCACCGAGGTGCCCACCGGCATCCCCACCGCCTCCTGGCGCTCGGTCTACTCCGCCAACACGCGCGGCGCCGAGGAGATCGTGGTCGACGAACTCGCCGCCCGGACGGGCCGGGACCCGTACCGGTTCCGGCGCACCTTCCTGAAGACCGACGCCCAGCGCGCCGTACTCGACAAGGTGGCCGAGGAGGGGAACTGGGGACGGCCGATGGAAGCCGGATGCGCGCAGGGCATCGCCTTCCACGAGGAGTACAAGTCCCGCACCGCGTGCCTCGTCGAGATCGACACCCGGGACCCGGACCACGTCCGCGTCACCAGGGCCGTCATCGCCGTGGACGTCGGCCTGCCGGTCAACCCGCGCGGACTGGAGGCCCAGATGATCGGCGGCCTCACCGACGCGATCTCCACCACCCTGCGCGCCGGGCTGCACCTCGACAAGGGGCTTCCGCTGGAGGGCAGCTACAGCCAGTTCCACTGGGCCCGGCAGCGCGACACCCCGCACGACGTACGGGTGTTCGTACTGCCGGCCACCGGCGAGGAGCCGGGCGGCGCGGGTGAGCTCGGCGTGCCCGCCGCGGTCGGTGCGATCGCCAACGCCTGGGCCCGGGCCACCGGTTCGAAGCCGCGCAGCTTCCCCCTCGACTTCGACGTCGACTTCACCCCCTACCCCCGCTGATCCCGGAGCCAGGAGTACGCAGTGCCCTCGCACACCTTCACCGTCAACGGGCGGAGCGTCACCGTGGACGCGCCCGACGACCTGCCCCTGCTGTGGGTGCTCCGCGACATGCTGGGCGTCCGCGGCCCCAAGTACGGCTGCGGGGTGGACGTCTGCAAGGCCTGCACCAGCCACCTGGACGGCGCCGACATCCGCCCCTGCGTGGTGCCCGTCTCCGCGTGCGCCGGCCGAACGGTGACCACCATCGAGGGCCTGGCGGACGGGGACGAGCTGCACCCCGTGCAGGAGGCCTGGCTGGAACAGGACGTCGCACAGTGCGGCTTCTGCCAGCCCGGCCAGATCATGGCCGCCGTCGCCCTGCTCAAGCGCACCGGCTCGCCCACGGACGAGGACATCGACGCCATCGCCAACATCTGCCGCTGCGGCACCTACTTCCGCATCCGGGAGGCCATCCGCAGCGCGGCGCGCAAGATGTGAGCGGCGGCGGGATCCCGTGGCTTCCCCCGTGTCCGACTCCCATCGAAGCCACCGGGACCCTGCCGCTCGTCCCCCAACCTATGCGCAGGCCGGGACATGCGCAGGGTTCGTCCTGCCCAGTGAGCGGGCGAGACCGGTATCACAGCGCACAGTGACCGCCGGGTGGTTGAATGCGGCCGTGTCCCGGTCCGACGACGTCCTCAAGGTCCACCGGCTCGTCCACGCCGGGGGATCGACCGCACTGCTGGAGTGGCTCGCTTCCCACCTCGGCGGCTGGGTCGGGGTGGTGGACGCCGAAGCGGAGCACGGCCCGGCTCCCGAGGCCGCCGTGCGCGGCGCCGCCGAGCTGGGTGCCCGCGGCGTACGGTCGGCGGTCCTGCACGGCGCCGACCGCGCGACCCTGCTGTTCGCACTGGACGGCCGGCGCGCGCTGGCCGCCGTACTGGAGCAGCCGCACCATCCCGACGCGCCCGCACTCCTCGCGGACGCGGCCGTGGCGCTGGACCTCGTGCTGCGCGCCGAGGAGGCCGGGAGGCGGGAGGAACGGGTCCGGCGCGCCGAGGCGCAGGTCCGCGAGGCCGTCCTCCACCTGCTGATGAACGGCCGCCTGTCCACAGCCCACCAGATCTCCGCCACGCTCGGCCCCGCACTGCCCGATCCGATGCGGATGTACGTCGTCGAGTGCCCCACCGGACGGCGCGCCGAAGTCATGCGGATCTGCCGGGAACTGACGGGTGCTCGGGCCTGGATCGTGCGCTGCCCGGTCTATGTGCGCCACCTCATCGTGCTCGTCCCGCCCGACGCGGCCGCGGTGTCCGCCACCGGCGACCCCCTGGCCGAAGCACTGGTGGCGGCGGCGCCGGACTGCACGGTCGGGGTCAGCGGGGAGGCGGGCCTGAGCGAGGCACCGGCCGCCTACACCCAGGCCTTCCACGCGCTGGCCGTCGCCCGGGCGAACGGTGACCGGCACGCCCGGTTCGGACCCGGCCCCGAACTGGCCCTCGCCGCGTACGAGGCGGGGGTCCGCTGGGCCGAGTCCCTGCTCGCGCCCCTGCACACGCACGCGCGTCGGCGCCCCCAGGATCCCGGCGGGCAGGAGCTGCGCGCCACCGCCCACGCGTGGCTGAATTTCACCTCGCACGCCACCCGGCTGCTGAAGATCCACCGCAACACCCTGGCGGCCCGGCTCCGGCTGATCGAGGCGCTGCTCGGCCTGGACCTCGCACGCCTGGCGGACCAGGCGGCGCTCTCCCTGGCCCTGCGGCTCACCTCGGAGACCGCGGCCGGGGCGGGCCTCGGTCCGGGAGCCGGGACGGGGACCGGCGGCGCCTCCGGAGCCGCCTCCTGTCTCGACGACGTGCTGCGCGACCCACGCCTGACCGACTGGGCCCGTACCCATCTGAGCGCGCTGACCGGACCGGACGCCCCGCCGGGAGCCCGGGAAACGGTCCGCACCTGGCTGGCGCACGATGCCCAACTCCTCCCGGCGGCCGCGGCGCTGGGGGTTTCCGTCCCCGGTGCCCGCAAGCGGCTGACGCGGATCGAGGCGCTGCTGGAGCGTTCCCTCCTGCAGTCCCCCAGTGCCCGCCACGACCTGTGGCTGGCGCACCGGGTGGAGGACCTCGCCGGGTGTCACAAGCCCCAAAAGGGATGATGTGTGAATCAAATGCACGATCATGCCTGAATGAGGCGTATTAATGCGAAACGCATGCTGGTCGGCGAACCCCTCGACACCGCCCGCCTGGGCGAGACCCTGCTGCCCAAACGACTGGCCCTGCCGATTTTCTGCAGCGACCCGCTCTCGTCGGTGGCCTACGCCACCGAGGAGATCCTGCTGATCCTCGCCCTCGGCGGCGTCGCACTGCTGCACCTCACCTGGTACGCGGCCGCCGCCATCGTCTTCCTGCTCATCGTCGTCGTCGCCTCGTACCGGCAGACCTGCCACGCCTACCCGGGCGGGGGCGGCGCCTACGTCGTCAGCTCGGAGAACCTCGGGCAGACCGCCGCGCTCACCGCCGCCAGTGCCCTGCTCGTCGACTACGTGATGACCGTCGCCGTCTCCGTCGTCTCCGGCGTCTCCGCCATCACCTCGGCCGTCCCCTCGCTCAGCGACCACGAAGTGGTCCTCTCCGTCGCCTTCGTGGTGCTGCTGACCGTCATGAACCTGCGCGGCGTACGGGAGTCGGGCCGCGTCTTCGCCATCCCCACCTACGGCTTCGTCCTCGTCATCTACCTCATGTTCGCCGTCGCCGCCGTACGGCTCGGGACCGGCGACACCATCCGCGCCGAGTCCGCCGACCTCCCGATCACCCCGGTCGACACCTACACCGGACTCGCCCTGGTGTTCCTCACGATGCGCGCCTTCGCCTCCGGATGCACCGCCCTCACCGGCGTCGAGGCCATCAGCAACGGCGTCCCCGCCTTCCGCAAACCCAAGGCGAAGAACGCCGCCACCACGCTCGCCGCGATGGGCGTGCTCTCCGTGACCATGTTCGTCGGCATCACCGCCCTGGCCATGTCGTACCAGGTCCACGTCGCGGCCGACCCCACCGAACTGGGCCTGCCCCCGGGCACCGCGACCTCCACCGCCCTCGCGCAGATCGGCCGCGCCACCTTCGGCAGCTGGCACTTCCTCTTCTACCTGCTCCAGGCCGTCACCGCGGGCGTCCTGATCCTCGCCGCCAACACCGCCTTCAACGGCTTCCCGATGCTCGCCTCGATCCTGGCCAAGGACCGGTACGCGCCCCGCCAGCTCTTCAACCGCGGCGACCGGCTCGTCTACTCCAACGGCGTCGTACTCCTCGCACTCACCGCCATCGCCCTGATCGTGGCCTTCGACGCCGAACTGACCCGTCTCATCCAGCTCTACATCATCGGCGTCTTCGTGTCCTTCACCCTCTCCCAGTCGGGCATGGTCCGGCACTGGAGGAAGGCGCTCGCCTCACCCGCCACCCCGCGCGAGGAGCGGATCCACATCCACCGCAGGCTCGCCATCAACGCGGTCGGCGCCACCCTGACCGCCCTGGTCCTGGTCATCGTCCTGCTCACCAAGTTCACCCACGGCGCCTGGCTCGTCGTCATCGCGATGCCGCTGCTCTTCCTCGGCATGAAGGGCGTCCGCCGCCACTACGACCAGGTCGCCCGACAGGTCGCCATCGCCCCCGACGCCGTCCCGCGCAGGCCCACCCGCCACCACGTCCTCGTCCTGGTCGCCGCCGTGCAGGCCCCGACCCTCAAGGCCATCGGCTACGCGCAGGGGCTGCGCCCCGACAGCCTGACCGCGGTCACCGTCGCGGCGGACGAGCAGGAGGCGACCCGGCTGCGCGAGGCGTGGGCCGAGCACGAGACCGGCCTTCCGCTGAAGATCCTGCACTCGCCGTACCGCGAGGTGGTGCGCCCGATCCTGGACCACGTCGAGGAACTGGCCGCCGGCTCCAGGGCGGACATGCTGTCGGTGGTGATCCCCGAGTACGTGGTGGGCCGCTGGTGGGAACAGCCCCTGCACAACCAGAACGCCCTGCGGCTGAAGGCGCGACTGCTGTTCACGCCGGGCGTCGCGGTGATCGACGTGCCGTACCTCCTGGAGTCCGCGAGGCCCGCGGATCCGGCGCGGCGGGACGGGTAGCCGGTTCCGCCCCGACGCGCTGCAGCACCGCCGCGTGCGCCAGCGCCAGCTCGACCACGTGCCGGGGGTCGGACAGGGAGCGGCCGGTGAGCTGCTCCAGGCGCCGCAGCCGGTTGGAGACCGTGTTGCGGTGGCAGTACAGCCGCTGCGCGGCGTCGGTGGTCGAGCCCTGGCAGGCGAGCCAGGTGCCGAGGGTGGTCAGCAGCGTCCGCCGGTCCGCCGCGGGCAGCGCGAGCACCGGGCCCAGGACCACCTGGCACAGCCGGCCGGCGAGTTCCGGCTGCGCCGCGATCAGCGCCGCCGGCAGCCGTTCGTCCAGCAGCGCGGTGCGCGGGCCCTCGGACCCGGGCGAGGTGCGCAGCGCGAGGGCGGCCAGGCGGTGCGCCCGGGCCAGTTCGGCCGGCGCCGCGACGACCGGGCCGACCCCCGCGCGCACCCCGAGCGGCGCGAGCAGTTCCCGTACGGACTCCAGCGGATGGTGGCCCAGCTCCACCAGTCCGATCTCCCCGTCGGCGCGGGTCCGCCACAGCACGCGCGGAGCGGCGGCGGCCCCGGTCCCCCCGGCCGGGGGGACCGGGGTGAGGGGGGCCACCGGGTTGCCGGAGGCGTCGGGGGCCAGCACGACCACCGTGAAGCGGCCCCGCTCCGGCAGCCCCAGCCGCGCGGCGGCGGCCTCGGCGGCCGGGGCCGCCGCCCCGTCCGCCGCCCAGCCCGCCACGCTGGACGCGCCGTCGGCGCCGTCCGCTCCGTCGAGCAGTACGTCCAGCAGAGCCGCCCGGCGCTCCCGGTCCCGGTCGCCGTGCGCGGCCTCCGTCCGGCGGTAGGACTCGGTCATGGCGTCCGTCGTACGGTCCAGTACGTCCCACAGCGCGGCCGCGCCCGGCAGCAGCCGGGGCAGTGCCGCCCGGTCGTGCGCGGTCACGGACTCGGTCATGCTCTGCCAGAGCAGCCGGCCGCCACGGCGGTAGGTGCGCAGCACCGAGGCGAGCGGCAGCCCCTGTTCGGCGCGGAGCGCGCCGACGGCCCGGGCGTCGGCGAGCTCCACCGGCAGACCGCGGGAGGTGTGGACCAGACCCTCGACGGCCTGGCGGAGGTCGTGGTGGATCCGCTCGCGCAGCTCGGCCCGGCCCAGCAGGGCGGCGTAGGCGGGGTCCTCGGTCAGCGTGCGGTCGGCGAGCCGGTCCGCCGCCACGGCGATCCGGCGGGACAGGTCCTCGCGTATCTCCTCGATGATCCGCTCCATGACGCGCAGCCTGACACGGGGGAGGGGGCGGTGGGGAGGGCCCGGACCGGGCAGGTCCGCTACCGTGTGCGAATCACTGCACCTGCAGTGCTCACCAGACGTGCCCACCCATACCCAGGGACCCGCCCATGCGCCAGAACCCGCAGCGCCGCGCCGCACTGCTCGACGCCGCCATCGAAGTGCTGGCGCGCGAGGGCTCGCGCGGCCTGACCCTGCGCGCGGTGGACGCCGAGGCGGGCGTGCCCACGGGCACCGCCTCGAACTACTTCGCCAACCGGTCCCAGCTGCTCGTGCAGATCCTGCACCGCACCCGGGAGCGGCTGGTCCCGGACCCGGCGGACCTCGCCGGCTCGCTGGACACCGAGGTCCTGCTCACGCGGCTCCTGGAGCGGATGCGGCGCGAGCGCAGTGTGCACATCGCCATGCTGGAGCTGCGGCTGGAAGGCACCCGGCGCCCCGAACTCCAGGCGGAGCTCGCGTCCTTCCAGGGCCTGGAGCTGGAGGCCAACATCAGGTGGCACCTGGACGCGGGGCTGCCCGGGGACCGGCAGGGCGTGGTCCTGATGTACCTGGCGATGCTCGGTCTGATCGTGGACGACCTGACCGCGCCCGCGATGCTGGAGGCGCACCCGGCGCACGGGCTCATTCGGACGATGGTCGAGCGCCTCCTCCCGGAGAAGCCCGCGGACTGACTATCGTGCCGGTGAACAAGCACCGGCGGGGTGGGGACACCGTGGGGAGTGCGCACATGGCGGACATCGCAGAGGACGTGGCGGACGGGATCCGGTGGCTGGCCCACTGGGACCAGTGGTTCGCCGGTCTGACCTTCGCCCGGGGGATAACCCCCGACGAGCTCGCCGCGCGGCTCGGCGCGCTGCCGGGCGTGCACCCCGGGACGCTGGGCGCGCTCGACGCCTGGAGCATGGTCACCGAGACCGTGGACGGCGACGGCGTGGCCCGGGTGGGCAGGTGGGGCGGCTGGTCCTTCGCCGTCGAACACGGACTGCCGGCCGGAGCGGAACGGCTCGCCGAGGTCTCCCGGGGCGGTGTCGAGGCCGTTCACCTGGACCCGCAGTCCGACCACCCGCCCAAGCAGTTCGCGTACGCCCGGGACGGCGAGCTGGTGTGCTGCTTCGGCCTCGGCGAGGAATGCTGGCGCGGCGGGCACCGGCCGGACTTCCTGCTCCCGGAGCTGATCGCGGCCGGGATCCTCACCCCGGACGGCGCGTGCGCCCGCCCGGCCGGCGAACCGGACGCCGACCGCGACCGTCACACCCTCGCCGTCGTCGAACGCCGTTTCGGGCTGGCCCTGCCGCGCCACCTCATCGCGGACACCCCGCTCCCCGCGTACGTCACCTGTACGCGCTAGGCCGTGTCCGCGACGTGCCCGCCGCTCGGGAGCCGGGATGCGGTGATCTTATGCTCAGGTTTACGCGAGTCCGCTGGTTTTGCGCCCGGTGAGCCACTTTGATGGGTTTGCCAGGCCTCGTACCGGAGCAGGGGGACCAGACATGGGCACCGACCACAGTCAGAAGGACAGCACACCCACCCTGATCGGCTCCGTGCAGCGCGCACTGCGCCTCCTGGAAGCGATGTCCGCGGAGGGCCGGGTGACGGCCAAGCGGCTCGCCCGCCTCACGGGGATCCCCCTGCCCACCGTCTACCACCTGCTGCGCACCCTCAGCCACGAGGGCTACGTGCAGCGCGAGGGAGGGTCGTTCCGCCTCGCGGACGATCTTCCGCTCGCTTCGTGATCAAATTTCGACGCGTTCCGGCCAAGCTCTCGCACCCTTCCTGGCATGTTCCAGCGGAAAATGCCAGAACGCCCTTTCGTACAGCGGAACTTGAGTAAGTTCCCTCCTGTCGCGCCGCACGACCGTGCACCCAGCAGGTCCGGCAGGGAGGGGAGCCCGCGTGCCCGGGATCGACGAATGCCTGCTCGAAGCCATGGCCCTGCCTGGTGCGCGGGGGGCCGCGCTGGTCGACTGGAGCAGCGGACTGGCCCTCGGCACCGCCGGGGAGTCGCCCGTGGGCGACCACGAGACCACCGCCGCCGAGACCGCCGAACTGGCCCGGGCGGCCGCCGAGTACGAATCCTTCGCCCCGGCGGAGACCGACCCGGCACACGGTGGCGGAGCCGTTCCCTCCGCCGGTTCGTCCGCCGGCTTACCGGCCGGCCCGCCCGTCGAGGATCTGATCGTCACCACCCGCACTGGATACCACGTACTGCGCTTCGTCGAGACGAGCTTCGACAGCAGCGTATTCCTGCACCTGTGGCTCGACCGCGCCGACGGCAATCTCGCCCTGGCGCGCCACAGGCTCCGTGCCCTGGCCGAGGGGCTGGTACTGAGATGACCGCCCCGGCCACCGCCACGGCCGCGAATGCCTTCGCCGCTGTCTCCCCCCTTCTCACCCGACTCGCCGAGGAGCGCGCCACCGGCGCCCTGCTCCGCGACCGCGGCACCCTCTTCCTGGAGGACGGCCGCATCGTGCACGCGGAGAGCCCGGCCACCCCCGGTCTCGACGTACTGCTCACCACCGGCGGCGGCCTCGCCCCCGAGCGCTGGCGCGAGGCCGTGGACCGGGCCGGAGCCCGCCGCCAGGTCGCCCGCTTCCTCGTGGACAGCGGCGGACTCGCCGGCGGGGAGCTGGAGATATGCCACCTCGCCGCCATATTCGACGCCGCCTTCTTCGCACTCTCCCCGGGCAGCGGGCCCTCCCGCTTCCGCCGCGGGGCCACCCACTGGATCGGCTCCGTCCGGTCCGTTCCCGCCGCTGCCGTCGAACGGGAGACCCGGCGCCGCCGGGACCTGCTCGACGCGGTCTGGCCGTACCCCCTGCTCGATACCTCCCCGGTCGTCCCCCGGGCGGCCGCGCCGGGCCAGACGATCACCGCCCGGCAGCGCACCCTGCTGGGCCGGGCAGACGGTCTGCGCACACCGGCCGACCTCGCGTGGGACCTGGGCCGGCCGGCCTTCCACACCCTGCTCGACGTACGGCGCCTCGCGGCGGCCGGACTGGTCGACACCCCGCTCACCCCGGCCCCGCCGCCGGCCGTGGCGCCCCTGCCCGACTGGATGACCGAGGCCCAATCCCCGGACGTGGCGCTGCTCCGCCGGTTACGCGACGCACTGGAGGCAAGTCTGTGAGGCTCCCGCTGCGACCGGCCCTGCGTGCCGACCGCTCCGAGCGAAGGCAGCCCGAAAGGAGAAAGGCCGACATGAGTACGGTGCCCCCCGAGACGGAGGCCGAGATACTCGCCGAGCTCCGCAGGCTGCGGGCCCGGGTACCCCAGCTCACCGGTGCCCTCGCCGCGAGCGCCGACGGTTTCGTGCTCGCCCAGGACAGCGCCGCCGTCGGGGCCGAGTCCGTCGCGGCGCTCACCGCCGCCGCCCTCGGGGTGGCCCAGCGGCTCAGCGACTGCACGGGCCAGGGTGCCTTCCGCGAACTGCTCGTGCGCGGTGAGGACGGATACGTCGCCACCTACGCGGCGGGCATGGTGGCGGTTCTCACACTGACCGCCGAGCCGCGCGTCAACGTCGGGCGCCTCCACCTGGAGGCCCGGCGCTCCAGTCTCCGGATAGCGGAGCTGATCGACCAGACCCTCGGACGCCGGGGTCCGGGAGAACCGCCCGGGTGATGCGCGTTCCGGCCGGCGGCAGGCCCGACCTGTCCGGCGCGCACCGCCACGGCTCCATACGGCTACAGCCAGTCACGTTCCCCTCACGCCACAGTCACAGCGACAACGGTCACAACGACAACAGTCACAACGACAACAGTCACAACGAAACAGGAAAGAGGACCCACTCATGGTCAACGTGGAGACCGCACTCAAGGAAGCCACCACCACGATCGAAGGCGCGATCGGTGCCGCCCTCGTCGACTACGGCAGCGGCATGGCCCTCGGGACGATCGGGGGCGGCAAGGACCTCGACCTCGCGGTCGCGGCGGCGGGCAACACGGACGTGGTGCGTGCCAAGGTCCGCACGATGGAGATGCTCGGCCTCAAGGACGAGATCGAGGACATTCTCATCACCCTCGGCAGCCAGTACCACCTGATCCGGCTGATGAAGGCCCGCGGTTCCACGGGCTTCTTCCTCTACCTGGCGCTCGACAAGGGGCGGGCCAACCTCGCGATGGCCCGGCATCAACTGAAGAAGATCGAGGCAGACCTGGAGGTCTGACCGGCCCTGCCGGGCAGGGTCGGGCCGCCTCCAATCGCATCGCCGAAGTGGCGGACGGCTGAATTCTTTGCCGTCCGCCCCGGCAGTTGGATCCGTATGCCCCAAATGGGTGGAGTTTATGACTCTGTTACAGAGTAGGATGCTGTGAGCAACTGATCATCGACAAAGCACAAAACGCTGGAGAACCCGCCACCCATGCCCCCGCGCCTGAGCATCGTCGTCCCCGTCTACAACGTCGAGCTCTACCTCGACGAGTGCCTGGAATCCATCGCCGCTCAGACCTTCGAGGACTTCGAGGTCATCCTCGTGGACGACGGGTCCACGGACACGAGTGCCGTCATCGCCAAGGCATTCGCCGCCAAGGACAAGCGGTTCCGCGTCGTGCTGCAGGACAATGCAGGCCTCGGTGCCGCCCGTAACGTGGGCGCCCGCCACGCCGACAAGGACAGCGAGTACCTGGCCTTCGTCGACAGCGACGACACCATGCCCGACTACGCCTACCAGCGTCTCATCGAGGCCCTCGACGAGACCGGTTCGGACTTCGCGGGCGGCAACGTCAAGCGTTTCCGCTCCGTCGGCATGCAGCAGTCCTGGGGCCACCGGGCCGCCTTCGCCCGGACGCAGCTGAAGACCCACATCTCCAAGTTCCCGGCGCTGGTCACCGACCGCACCGCGTGGAACAAGGTCTACCGGCGCAGCTTCTGGGACAGGCACGGTTTCCAGTACCCCGAGGGCATCCTCTACGAGGACGCCCCGGTCAGCATCCCCGCGCACTACTTCGCCTCCAGCGTCGACATCATCAGCGACTGCGTCTACCACTGGCGCGTCCGTGAGACCGGCGAGCGCTCCATCACCCAGCGCTCCACCGACCCGGTCTCCCTCATCGACCGGGTCAAGTCCGTGCGCCTGGTCCGCGAGTCCCTCAAGGCCAAGCAGGGCGCCAAGTACGCCCGCTACCTGCGCGACTACGACCACAACGTGCTGAGCGAGGAACTCCCGCTCATATACAAGTACGTCGGCGAGGGCGGCCCCGACTTCCGCGCCGCGTTCGTCAAGGAGGTCGGTGGCCTCATCCGCGAGATCGGCACCGGCCCCTGGTCCGACCTCACCGTCGCCGACCGGCTCAAGGCGTACCTGGCCGGCGAAGGCCGGGTCGAGGACTTCATCGCGCTCCAGGACCACCAGCGCGACTACTCCTACAGCGTGCCCGTCAAGGGCCTCGCCCGCCCGCAGGCCGACTACCCCTTCCTGCAGGGCCGCCCGCCGGTCCCGGCGAAGATCCTCACGCTCGGCCCGCGCGAGCGCCGCGTCGTCAGCCGCCTGGAGCAGGCGACCTGGGCCGACGGCAAGCTGCTGCTGCGCGGCTACGCCCTCCCCGGCCACCTCGGTGCGGAGAGCCGCCTCGGCTCCCGCAAGATGCTGGTCTTCCGCGAGGGGGGCAAGCGCCGCCGCTCCGTCGTCAGCACCCGTACCGTCGCCTCCCCGATGGCCACGGTCAAGGCCCCGCACCTCGCCCTGCGGCACGCCGACTGGGCGGGCTTCACCGCCGTCGTCGACCCCTCCGTCTTCCAGTCGGGAGGCAAGTGGCGTGACGGTATATGGACCACGTCCGTCGCCGTCACCGGAGCCGGCGGCCTGCACCGCGCCCGCCTCCGCGGCGGGGAGAACGACACCGGCCAGAACCCGCCCGCGCACTGGGTGGCCCCCGATGTCCGGATCGTCCCGGCCGTCTCCGGCGCCCTCACCGTGCAGGTGGAGGTCGCCCGCGCCCGCGCGCTGAACGTCCGGGCCGCAGGGGACGACGCCGTCGAGATCACCGGCGAACTCTCCGCCGAGGCCGTCGGCGCCACCAAGCTGCGTGCCGTCCACGTCACCACCGGCACCGTTCTCGACCTCTCGCTGGAGAGCACCGGATCGGGCGTCGGCCCGATCCCGTTCACCGTCCGAGTGCCGCTGGCCGACCTGGCCGCCGTACCGGACACCGTGTGCGAGCCGGGTGAGTGGGCCCCCGAGCCCTGGAGCCTGTCCGCCGTCGGCGCCGACGGCACCGAGCACCGCATGGTCTTCGACGAGCGCGGCGGCTTCGACGGCCTGGTCCTGCCGCTGCCCGGCGAGGACCGCGGCCGCTCCCTCTTCGCCAAGCGCGGCAACACCGGCCACCTGACCCTCTCCGTGCAGCCCTCTCCGCCGCTGGTCGACGAGGTCACCACCGAGGACGGCACCATCACCCTGCGGGGCCGGTTCGCCGCCCCCACCGACGAGCCGTACGAGCTCGTCCTGCACGACGCGCACGGTGTGGAGTTCTGCTACCCCGTCACCCGTGACGGGGACGCCTTCGAGGCCGTCTTCCGGCCCGTGCTCCCCGAGCCGTACGCCGGCCGCACCACCATCCCCGAGGGCCGCTGGTGGCCCACGCTGCGCCCGGCCGCCCAGGGTGGAACCACCGCCGGCCTGCTCGGCGTCGACCGCGGCGCTCCCGTCCAGATGGGCCCCGGCCTCCTCTTCGCCGGGCCGTACCCCCTCACCGTGCAGGGCCGTCGGATGCGGGTCGAGACCCGCTTCCACGACCGCGCGGTGCTGGTCGCCGACCCGCTGCTCAGCCCGCACGACCGCTCCCGCTACGCGCAGCGCGTCGCCCGCTTCGAGACCTACCCGGCGCAGCGTGCCCTGCCGGTCAAGGACATCGTCGTCTACGACACCTTCCAGGGGATGGGCGCGGGCGACTCGCCGCGCGCCATCCACGAGGAACTGGTGCGCCGCGGCGAGAAGCTGGAGCACGTCTGGCTCGTCAGGGACGGCCGCGCCGAGGTTCCCCCGACCGCCCGCGCCGTGCAGTACGGCAGCGTGGAGTCGTGGGAGGTGCTGGCCCGCGCCCGCTACTACGTGACCAACGACAACGTGCCGCAGCACTTCGAGCGCCGCGCCGGCCAGGTCGTCGTACAGACGTGGCACGGCACGCCGATCAAGCAGATCGGCCACGACTTCGTGCACGACTACTACACGAGCCCGGAGATCCTGGAAGGGCTGGCGCACGACAGCGCCCAGTGGACGCTGCTGGCCTCCCCGAGCTCCTACGCCACCCCCCTCCTCAAGCGCGCCCTCGGCTACGACGGCGAGGTCATCGAGGCCGGCAGCCCCCGCACGGACGCGCTGCTGCGGCCCGACGCGCAGCGGATCGCGGAGGTCCGGCGGCGGCTCGGCCTGCCCGAGGGCAAGAAGGTCGTCCTCTACATGCCCACGTGGCGCGAGAACTGCGAGGGCTGGTCGGGCGGTTACAAGCTCGATCTGCGCATCGACCTGGACCAGGCCCGCCGTGAGCTGGGCGAGGACCACGTCCTGCTGGTCCGCGGCCACCACCACGTGACGGAGCAGGTCCGCGACGGCGTCCGCGACGGGTTCGTCGTCGACGTGTCGCGCTGGCCCGACGCGGCCGACCTGCTGCTGGTCGCCGACGTGCTCATCTCGGACTACTCCTCCGCGATGTTCGACTTCGCGCACACCGACCGGCCGATCCTGCTCTTCACGTACGACCTGGAGCACTACCGCAGCACGCTGCGCGGCTTCAACTTCGACCTGGAGGCGAAGGCGCCGGGACCGCTGCTGGCGGACTCGGCGAGCCTGATCGAGGCCGTGCGCAACGCGGACGCGGTCGGGGCGGAGTACGCCGAGGCGCGGGCGGCGTTCCGCGCCGAGTTCTGCGACCTGGACGACGGCAGCGCCACCGAGCGCGTCGTCGAGCGCATGCTCGCCATGGGGGCGGAGCCCGCCAAGTAGGCCGAACGGGCGAACAACCGGCTGCGAGCGGACCGGCCCCGGACCCACCGATGAATTTCGGGTCCGGGGCCGGTCTGTATGTGAGGGACGGTGTCCACCGTCCACGCACCGGCCCGGAGGCAGAGATGAGCGGCAAGGGATTCACCACGTGTCTGTGGTTCGACGGCAACGCGGAAGCGGCAGCCGACCACTACCTGTCCGTCTTCAAGGACGGCAAGCTCGGCCGGATCGGCCGGTACACCGATGCGGGCCCCGGCCAGGCGGGCTCGGTGATGGTCGTGGAGTTCGAGATCAACGGCCAGCAGTTCATCGGCCTCAACGGCGGTCCTCAGTTCCCCTTCACCGAGGCGATCTCCTTCCAGATCCGCTGCGCCGACGAGGCGGAGGCGGACTACTACTGGGACGCGCTGACCGGTGACGGCGGCGAGGAGGGCGTCTGCGGCTGGGTCAAGGACAAGTTCGGGGTGTCCTGGCAGGTCATCCCGCCGGGCGCCATCGACCTGATCGCCGACCCGGACCCCGGGCGGGCCGCCCGGGCCACCGCCGCCATGATGCGGATGAAGAAGCTGGACGTGGCGGAGATGCGCCGGGCGGCGGACGCGGGGTAGCGCCCGGGGCGGGTCCGCGCGCGGCCGGCGGTCGCGCGCGGGACCCGGCACGATCCGGCGGGGACGGGCCCCAGAGACGGCTTAGGCAGCGGCGAACCTGGCCAGCAGGGCCGGCAGGGCGGTGCCGATCGGTTCGCGGACGATCTCGTCGGCGAGCGGGTCGTACGGGGTCTCCTCCGCGTTCACGATGATCAGCCGGGCCCCGGCCTCCGCGGCCATCCCGGCGAGCGACGCGGCGGGCTGCACCTGCAGCGTGGACCCGACGGCGATGAAGACCTGGCACCCCTTGGCCACGGCGATCGCCTGCCCCAGCACCTCGGGGTCGAGGCGCTGGCCGAACATCACGGTCGCCGACTTGAGGATCCCGCCGCACAGCAGGCAGGCGGGATCCGGCTCCCCGGCGGCCACCCGGGCCAGTGCCTCGTCCATGCCCGACCGGGCGTGGCAGGCCGTGCACACCACCGACCGGGCACTGCCGTGCAGCTCGAACACCTTGCGGTCGGGCATCCCGGCGAGCTGGTGCAGCCCGTCCACGTTCTGGGTGATCACCCGCACCGGGGTGCCGCCGCGCTCCAGCTCCGCAACGGCCAGGTGCGCGGCGTTCGGCCGTGCTCCGAGCGCGCCGAGCTCGGCGCGCATCAGCCAGGAGCGGCGCCGGATCTCCGGATCGGCCATGTAGTACTCGTAGGTCACGAGCTTCTCGGCGTCGGGCTCCCGCCGCCACAGGCCCTGGGGCCCCCGGTAGTCCGGAATCCCGGAGTCGGTGGACATTCCGGCCCCGCTGAACACTGCGACAAGTGGCTTCCCCATGCAACGACCCTACGTACGGGCACGGGCCGCCCGCGAGCCCATTTCCGCCCACCGGCCGCGGCGTCGGCCGGAGGGTCGTTTCTGCGGTGAATCCCGACCCCCGCAGGAGTGAGATCCGGGCCCCGACCTCCCGATCCACCGGCCCGGCGGGTACAAAACCGGACATGATGCTCAAGCCGTACCGCCTAGGCGCCCTGCTGCTGACCCTGCTCGCGCTGCCGGTCATGCCCTCCGTTCCCGCCCTCGCCGCGCCCGCCGCCGTCGCGGGCAGGGGGCACACCGCTGCCCAGATCAGCGACTTCCTGATCCGTTTCTACGGTGACCACGGTCCCTCCACGCAGGACCGGGAGAGCCGGGTCTCGCAGATCCTCAAGGAGAGACAGGAGATCAATGAGGAGCTCGACGTCCTGCTCTGCGCCCACGACGAGCCGCAGGACATCAGCGTCGGCCCGGTGACCGTCGCGAAGACCGCCTCGGTGGGCTGGGCCACCGTGACCACCCACTGGGCCTCCGGTGGAACGGACACCTTCACCGCGTACGTCCGTCTCGACTCCAGCCCCATCCGGCTCGACGACGTGATCTGCGCGGGCTGAAATCCGTACGGTGACCCTCGGGGTCGTTCGTAGGGTGGGTGCATGGCTACGACCACCGCGACCACCGCCACCGTCCTCTACTGCCGTGACCCGTTGCACGAGCGCCGGGCCGACGCCCACTTCGCGGCGGAGGCCCGGCAGTTGCGCGCCGCCGGGGGCACGCCCCTGCTGATCGACCATGACGCGCTGCTCGCCGGGGACGCCGAGCGGGCCGTCGCACGCGTGCCCGACGGGACCGGAGCCGTCTGGTACCGGGGCTGGATGATCCCCGCGGGCGGGTACGCCGCACTGGACGCGGCCCTGCGCCGGCGCGGCAGCGAGCTCCGCGTCTCCCCGGAGGCGTACCGCCGGGCGCACGAACTCCCCGGCTGGTACGAGACCTTCGCGGGCCTGACCCCGGTCAGCGGCTGGTTGCCGGCGGGGCCGGGGGCGGTCCCGGATCCGGAGGGCCTCTCGGCCCTCGCGGCGGGCCTGCCGCCGGGAGCCGCCGTCGTCAAGGACTACGTGAAGTCCCGCAAGCACGAGTGGCACGAAGCGTGCTACGTGCCCGACCTGGCCGATCCGGCCGCTCTGCACCGCGTCGTCGCCCGTTTCGTCGAACTGCAGGGCGAGTTCCTGGCGGGCGGGGTGGTGCTGAGGGCCTTCGAGCCCTTCGTCACGCCGGAGGCGGCGGCCGCCGAGGTACGGGTGTGGTGGCGGGACGGGGCGCCCCGGCTGGTCACCGCCCACCCCGACAGCCCGGTCGTCGAAGTCCCGGATCCGACCCTCGATCCGGCTCTCGCAGCGGTACTCCCGCCGGTCCGGGCGGCCGTCGAGGCGCTGGGCTGTCCCTTCGTGACCACCGACCTCGCCCTGCGCGCCGACGGGGTCTGGCGGGTCGTCGAAGTCGGGGACGGACAGGTCAGCGACCTCCACAGGGAGGCTGATCAGGGCGCCTTCGTCAGCCTCCTGACGGCTGATCAGGCACCCCTGCGCAC
Organism: Streptomyces spororaveus; assembly: GCF_016755875.1. Classification (NCBI taxonomy): domain Bacteria; kingdom Bacillati; phylum Actinomycetota; class Actinomycetes; order Kitasatosporales; family Streptomycetaceae; genus Streptomyces; species Streptomyces spororaveus. The sequence continues at coordinate 7,644,489 of NZ_BNED01000005.1, forward strand.
GCCGGCCGCATCTGGTACAACACCGGCATGACGGGATTCGAGATCGGCGGCGCGAGCGCCGCCGACATGAAGCTGATCCGCGACTGGGCCGACGAGGAGGGCTGGAACCCGGGAGACTCGGACCGGTTCGCCTTCGCGGTCGCCGACCCGGAGGGATTCCTCGTCGGGAGGCTGGACGGCGAACCGGTGGCCTGCATCTCGGCCGTCCGGTACGGCGGAGGCTTCGGTTTCATCGGCTTCTACATCGCCCGCCCGGCCGTCCGCGGCCAGGGGTACGGCATCCGGCTGTGGCACGCCGGGATGGAACGGCTCGACGGACGGCTCGTGGGCCTGGACGGGGTCGTCGACCAGCAGGACAACTACCGCAAATCCGGGTTCCGTCCGGCCTGGAACAACTTCCGCTACGAGGGCACCCCGCGGGGGGAGGATATCGCCGGGGTCGAGATCGTGGACGCGGGCACCCTGCCCTTCGGCCGACTCGCCGCCTACGACCGGCGGTTCTTCCCCGCGTCGCGGGACGCATTCCTGTCCGCCTGGACCGGGCTTCCGGGCCGCACGGCACTGGCCGCCGTCCGGGACGGCCGGATCGAGGGCCTCGGTGTGATCCGTCCCTCCAGCGCCGCCCATCGCATCGGCCCGCTCTACGCGGCCACCCCGGCCGTGGCGGCGGCCCTGCTGCACAGGCTGGCCCGGCACGCACCCGACGGGCTGGTGTCCGTGGACGCGCCGGACGCCAACCCGGCCGCAGCCGCGCTGTTCGAGGACCTCGGCCTGGCCCCGGCCTTCGAGACCGCGCGGATGTACACCGGCCCGGCACCGGATCTCGCCCTGGCGGAGCTGTTCGGGGTGACCAGTCTCGAACTCGGCTGAGAACGGAACCGTGCGGGCGGCGGACCGGTGGCCGGTCGCCCGCGGGCCGGGCCGGGCGGCGGTCGCACGGCGCCGCCCGGCCCGCCGCTTCACGAGGGTCAGAAGCCGAACAGCACGCCGGAGGTGTTCCGCAGGCCGCACGGATTGGCGAAGGTGTAGGTGTAGCTGAGCCGACGGCCCTGCCACACGCCGACGGCCGTCACCGTCATCGGGTTCCACTCCCTGGTACAGACGGCGCCGGCGGCCGGCGCGGCGAGCGCGTCGAGCTGCGAGCCGTTCGCCCGTAATTCGGCGCACGCCGCGGCCGGGTGCGGGTGCGTCCCTCCGGGCGTCGGCGCACAGACGAGGGTCACCGCGCGCACGACCCTGCCCGTGTCGGCATCGGGCCCGGTCGTCACGCTGAGCACCAGCGCGGACGGCGCGTAGAGGCTCTCCGTACCGGTCGGTGCGGCTCCGGCCGTACCCGGCCAGGCCAGCGCGGTGAGCGCGGTGAGCGCCATGGCGGCGGAACCGAGCCCGAGACCCTTTGCGATGGACCGCATTTCGAACACTCCCTTGGGTTGATGTTTCGGATAGCGGACGCAGTCTTGCCGACCCGAGCCCTGAACGCCCGTTCGCACCCCCATTTTTCGTCACCGATCGTGTACGAATGAATGCAGACAGCAGCCGCGGGAGCGGGCTGACCTGTGGGGGAGCAGGCCGCCGAATCGGCCGAACACCGACCGGGAGACCTCCCCGAAACCTGCCGCACCACGGCTGTGATCTGCCCGGACAGGGCCCGAAGCCCTACCGGGGGCACCTCCTAGCGGATCGCGTACCCGCCGAAGCCGGACTCCAGCAGTCCGAAGGCCCGGAGGGCCCGTGCGCGGGCTTCCGAAAGGAGGGACGCGGGGCTCTCGCCCTCGATCAGCCGCCGGAAGTTCTCGGTGACCAGGGTGCGTCGAATGCCGAGGGCGGCGGCTGCGAACACCCGGGCGTCCACGGCGCCCGGGTCGTCGGCCTCTTCGGTGAGGGCCTCCGCCAACGCCTGCTCGCGGTCGGCCTCGACGGCCAGGAGCCGGGCGTTCAGGGCGGGCGTGGTGAGGATCATCCCGACCAGCGGGGCGGCGGCCTCGTACATGCCCGCCTGCGGCGCGTAGGAGGCGAGGTCGCGCAGGAAGGCGTCGCGCAAGGCATCCAGGGGCGTGGTGCCGGCGGGACGCTCACGGACCGCCCGGACCTCGTCGCCGGTGTGCTCGGCCAGCGGGGCGAGGGCCAGGTCCTCCTTGGTCGGGAAGTAGTTGAAGACGGTGACCTTCGAGACGTCGGCCGCCTTGGCCACCTCGCCCACCGAGACGTTGTGGAAGCCGTCCCTCAGGAAGAGGTCGGCGGCGGCGCGCGAGATCGCGGTGCGGGTCTCCAGCCGCTTGCGTTCGCGCAGACCGAGCGGCGCGGTCGTGGTGTCTGCGGGCATGCCGTCAATGTACCTGACTCGGACCAATCTTTGCCTTGGTAAAAAAGCTTACCTGGTATAATTTTGTTCTCGGTTAAGCCCAAGACCGCGAGGGGGACCCCATGGCCTCGACCACGATGCCCACCGCAGAAAAGCCCGCACGGGGTGGTTCACCGAGCCACTGGCTGCTCCTGTTCGTCCTGCTCGGCGCCAACTTCATGGACCTGCTGGACGGCTCCGTGATCAATGTGGCCATGCCGGCCATCCGCGCCGACCTCGGCGGCAGCTACACCGCCCTGCAGTGGATGGCCGCCGGCTACGCGCTGGCCTTCGCCGTCCTGCTGGTCACCGGCGGCCGGCTCGGCGACGTCTTCGGCCGCCGTCGCACCTTCCTCGCCGGTCTCGCCGCGTTCACCGCCATGTCCGCCCTGTGCGCGGCCGCGCAGAACTCCACCGAACTGATCGCGGCCCGCGTCCTGCAGGGCGCCTCGGCGGCGGTGATGGTGCCCCAGGTCCTCGCCGTCATCAAGAACGTCTTCCCGCCCGGGCGGCGGGCGGCGGCCTTCGGCGCCTCCGGCCCGTTCATGGGACTCGCCGCCGTGGGCGGCCCCGTGCTCGGCGGCGCGCTCGTGGACTGGGACCTCTTCGGCACGGGCTGGCGCTCCGTCTTCCTGCTGAACGTCCCCGTCGGCATCGCGGCTTTCGCCATCGCCCTGCGCATCCTCCCTGAGTCCCGCTCCCCGCGTCGCCCGGACCTCGACACCGTCGGCATGCTGCTCGCCACGACCGGCCTGTTCCTCCTCGTCTACCCGCTGGTCCAGGGGCGCGAGCAGGGCTGGCCCGGCTGGATCCTGGCCATGCTCGTCGGCTCGGTACCGGTCCTCGCCCTGTTCGCCTGGTACGAGGTCCGGCTGCAGCGCTCCGAGCGCACCCCGCTCGTCGAGATGAGCCTGCTGCGCAACCGCACCTTAGTCGTCGGCCTGTTCATCACCCTGGCCTTCTTCTGCGCCATGGCCGGCTACCTCATGGTCCTCGCGCTCCACGTGCAGATCGGCCTCGGATTCTCCGCCCTCAAGGCCGGCCTGACCGAGATGCCCTGGGCCGTCGGCGTCGCCTTCGGATCCGCCTGGTCCGGCATGGCCCTTGTGCCGCGCCACGGCGGCCGCGTCCTCACGTGGGGGCTGTTCGCCCTGCTGATCGGCACCGCGGGCACCTGGCTGACGCTCCAGCTCGCCGGAAACGGCCTGAACCCCTGGGAACTGATCCCCTCCGGCCTCCTCTGCGGTACCGGCATGGGCTTCGTCCTCACCCCGCTCACGAGCCAGATCCTCGGCGGCGTCTCCGACCGTGAAGCCGGCTCCGCCTCCGGCCTTCTGAACGCCTTCGACCAGCTCGGCGGCACCCTCGGAGTGGCGGTCCTCGGTACCGTGTTCGTCGCACTGCTGGGGATCCGGGCGGACCACGCGGCGGACGACTCCGTGCCCCGCGTGCGAGCCGTCGCCACGGCCTCCGGTCAGGACGTCGACCCCTTGCTCACCGACTTCCGGGCCTGTGTCCGCGAGCGGGTCGCCACGGACGAGGGGCCGTCGGCGGCCGGGGACTGCGCCCGCCTGGCAGGGCGTGGCGGGGAGAGCGCCGCCGTGGCCGGGCGCGAGGTGGAGAAGGCGGCGCGGACGGCGTTCACCGACTCCACCAAGACGATCACCTGGTTCTCCGGAGGCCTGGTCCTCCTCGCCCTCCTGTCGGCCGGCCTGCTGCCGACGGCGGTCCGGGACGAGGACTGGCGCACGGAGGAGGAGATCCTCGCCGAGTATGCCGTCGGGCGGGCGAAGGACGCCGAGGAGCCGGACATCGCCGAGGCGAGCCCCTGACCCGCTCCCCGCGGGACGGGGCACGGCATCCGCCGGACACCCCCTGGGCGGGGCGGTGCCGTTCCTGGGCGGTGCCGTTCCTCTAGGCGGTGCTGGTGAGGCGGGGGGCGTACAGCTCCAGCAGGCGGGTGCGCGTCTGCTGGAGGCGCATCGCGAGGACGCGCCCGACCCAGTGCCCGATCGCGGAGCCGAAGGTCGGGTCGGCGTCCATCAGCATCCGGACGGTCGCGGCGTCGAACTCGTACGCGCGTACCGGCGTCATCGCCTCCGCGCTGAGCTGCCACACGTACGGCGGGAAGAGCCAGGACCAGCCCACCAGCTCACCGGGGCCGAGGCTCTCCACGGGCGCGGGCCGGCGGCCCGCGACGGGGATCTCCAGGGTCACGGTGCCGGAACGCACGATCCAGAAGGAATCCGCCCGTGTGCCCTCGTCGAAGATGCGCGCGCTCTCCGGGAAATTGACCTCACGGGCCTGGGACATCAGCCGTCCACGGTGCTCGGTGGACAGGACGGCGGCGATCCGGATGGGGGAAGGTGTGCTCACGACGGCCTCCGATCACGACCCCCCACGAAGCTCCTGCTCTCCCAGTGTCGCCGACGCCCGGCATATCGCGGCCGGACCGGGCACAGATTCCTCCGGGACCGGTGCGGGACGGGGCCCCGGAGGCCTTCTGCGGCTCAAGGGCCCCACGGCACGGCGCTCAGGGGGTGTCCTCGGCGTTCGCCTCCAGGCAGGCCAGCTCCATGGCGTCGAGGACGGCCTCGTGGCTGCGCCCGCTCAGCTCGGCGACATTCTCGATCTGGGCCGTCGCCCAGGCCGCCAGCGTCATCACCAGCACCCGGAGTCCGTCGGTGCCGTGCTCGGCCAGGACCGCGTCGGCGACGACCATCGCCTCCTCGGGAACCTGCTCGGGCGGTTCGAGGCCCGCGAGACCGCGCAGCAGGGTGAGGGTGCGGCGGGAGATCTCCGGCGTCATTCCCGCCAGCCGCATGTCTTCTTCGTCGTCCATCCGCCCCGCCCTCCGGTGCCGTGCCACATCACCTCAGGGCACGGTAGAGGGGCGCGGCACCGCGCGGGGCCGTTTCCGCAGGGTGACGGTGCGTGACCGGGCGAAAAGCGTCCCCGCCTCCACCTTCCCCCGCAAGCGACCCACCGGTAACCTGCCCGCGGCAGCCGCCCGCCGGGACGGCCGATTCCGGCAGGAGCGAGATGAAGAGCCTCTTACGCGCCGTCCTCTGCGCCCTCCTGCTGGCCGCCGGGGCTCTGTCGGCCCCGGCCGCCCAGTCCGCCCGCGCCGCCGCCCCGCCGTCCGCGGCCACGGGCACCGCCGAGGCCTGGACGCCGCCGCTGTCCACCCGCGGCCGGTACATCGTCGACGCGCAGGGCAACCGCTTCCGCCTGCGCTCAGGGAACTGGGACGGGGCCCAGGGCTCCTGGAACGGCTCGGGCGACCGCGACGACCCCGCCACGCACCACAGCGGGCAGAACTCCCACGGCATACCCGTCGGCCTGGACCGGACGCCCCTGCCCGCCCTGCTCGCCGACTTCCGGGCCCTCGGGCTCAACAGCATCCGGCTGCCCTTCTCCAACGAGATGCTGCGCGACAGCACCCCCGTGCCGGACTCCGCCGTCGCCGCCAACCCGGCCCTGCGCGGCCGCACGCCCCTCCAGGTCTACGACGCGGTGGTCGCCGCCCTCACCGACGCGGGCTTCGCCGTCATCCTCAACAACCACACCGTCACCACCCGTTGGTGCTGCGGCCTCGACGGCAACGAACGCTGGAACAGCGGCCGCTCCACGGCCCAGTGGGCCGACGACTGGGTCCTCCTCGCCCGCCGCTACCGGGACAACCCGCGCGTGGTCGGCGCCGACCTCTACAACGAGGTCCGCCGCGACGTCTTCGACGACCCCAACTGGGGCCTCGGCGACAACCACGACTGGCACGCGGCCGCCCAGGAGGCCGCCGACCGCATCCTCACCGAGGCCAATCCGGACCTGCTGATCGTGGTCGAGGGCATCAACTGGTTCGGCCTGCCCGTGGACGGCTTCCCGCACGGCCGCCCCACCCTGACCCCCGTACGCACCCTCTCCCACACCCTGGTCACCTCGAACAAGCTGGTCTACTCCGCCCACTTCTACGGCTACACCGGCCCCCGGCACAGCGGCGCCACCGGCATGGGCGAGACCCATGACCCCCGCTACCAGGACATGACCGCCGCGGAGCTCGAACAGACCCTCTACGACCAGGCCTTCTTCGTGTCCGCGGAGACCGGCACGCACTTCACCGCCCCCGTCTGGATCAGTGAGTTCGGCATCGGGGCCGACGAGAGCGGCACCGCCCCGCGGGCCTGGTTCGACCGGCTCACCGGCTATCTGACCCGCTCCGACGCCGACTTCGCGTACTGGCCCCTCGTCGGCTGGAGCACCACCGCCCAGGGCACCCCGGGCGGCGACACCTGGGCGCTCCTGCGCTACGACGCCACCGGCCGCCGCTCCGGCGTCCTGGACCCGGGCGACTGGCGCACCGCCCGCTGGTCACCGCTCACCACCACCCCCGGCCGCACCGGGCCGGTCCCCGCCACCACCGCCTGGTACCAGCTGACCACCGACCACCGCGACCACAACGCGTCCCTGCGCACCCGTGCCACCGGCGACTGGGACAGCGGGGCCCGCAAGGCGGTCTGTCCCGACGGCGCGGCCCTCGCCGGGCTCGCCCACACCGGCGGCCGCGGCCTGTGCACCACCTCCGGCCTGCGCGCCCCGACGGGCGGGCACACCGTGGTCCGCGACGAGACGTACGTCCCGGCGGGCGGCGACTGGGCCACCGGATACACCAAGCTCCAGTGTCCGGGTGGCCAGTTCCTGATCGGCTACAGCCTGCGCGGCGAGCGGGTCTCGGCGGCGCTGTGCGCCCCGGCCCGTACGGCGCTTCCCGGAGGCGGCCGGACGCTCTGGTTCGACCGGGGCGACAACCGCCCGCCGGGCGGCCCCGGCGGTGACTTCGGCTACGGGAACTACAAGGGCCAGTGCCTGCCCACCGAGTACGCGGCGGGCATCGCCTTCACCACCCGCGCCGCCACCCGCCCCTCCCCGGCCGCGCTGCTGTGCCGTCCCCTGCCGGGCCGGATCGCCCCCTGAGCAGGCTCACGGCGGCGACGGCGGCCAGCGCGACGACGATCAGGACCGCCGCGACCAGGAAGGTGAACCGCGTCCCGGCGGCCACGGCCCCGGCGGACGCCGAGGCGACGTCGGCCGACGCCGTCGCGTGCGCGAACACGGCGCCCATGACGGACGCGCCGGTGACCAGACCGAGATTGCGCGAGAGGTTGAGCACGCCGGAGACGACGCCCCGCCGGTCCGGGCCGGCATCCGCCATGACGGCGGTGTTGTTGGCCGTCTGGAACACCGCGTAGCCGGCGGTCAGGACCGCGAGCGGGGCGACGTACCCGAGGACACCGGGCGAAGGCGGCGCCATGGACAGGGTGAGGGCACCGGCCGTCATCGCCAGCAGCCCGGCCAGGGTCGTGCGCTGCGCGCCGAACCGGTCCACCAGGCGCCCGGCGGGAACCCCGGTCACCGCGGCGACCAGCGGACCGGCCGACAGGACGAGCCCGACCGGGGCCGCGTCCAGCCCGAGCGACCGGGAGAGGTAGAACGGCCCGACCACCAGCGTCGCCATCATCACCGTCGACACGAGCGCACTCGAAGCGAGACCGGCGCCGATCACCGGATCGCGGAACAACGCCCGGTGGACCAAGGGCGAGGCGGCCCCCGCCTCGGCGCGCGCGAAGAGGACGGCCCCGCAGCCGGCGGCCAGCAGCAGTGCCGTGTTGAGGGCGCCGAACCGGCCCCCGCCGAGGGTCATCGCGAGCGCGTAGGCCGCGAGCGTCAGCGCGAGCAGGAGGGTACCCAGGTGGTCGAAGGGGGCCCGGTCGGCCCCGGACCCCTGCCGGTCGGCGGGCAGATGGCGGTGGGCGAGCAGGAACGCCGCGATGCCCAGCGGCACGTTGACGAGGAAGAGCGCCCGCCAGCCGAACCCGGCGAGCAGGGCCCCGCCCAGCGACGGGCCGAGAGCGGTGCCCACCGCGGACATCGTGCCGAGCAGCCCCATGGCGCTGCCCGTCCGCTCCTTCGGGACCGTCTCACCGACGAACGCCATGGTGAGGGCCGTCATCACGGCGGCTCCCAGGCCCTGGGCCGCCCGGGCGGAGACCAGCAGCCAGAGCGTGGGCGCGACGGCGCACAGCCCCGAGGCCGCGGTGAACAAGGAGATACCGGCCAGGAGCAGCCGACGGCGGCCGACGAGGTCCCCGAGGCGGCCGACACCCACGACCAGGGTGGTGATGGCGAGGAGGTAGGCGAGGACGATCCACTGCACCTCCTGGAAGGAGGCGGAGAACACCCGGGCCAGGGTCGGCAGGCCCACGTGGGCGATGCCGGTGCCGAGCGAGGACAGCAGTACGGAGAGGGAGAGACCGGCGAGCACCCAGGGCAGCGCGGCCCCGTGCCCGCCGGCCGCCGCCCTCCGGTCTTCGCCGCCGGTGCGGCGCTGTCCGTGTCCGGTCGCGGAATCACTGTGTGGGCTCATGCCGGGAGGGTGCGGGCGCCGGACGGCGGACGGCAAACCTTGTTGCCGTTTCCGGGACGGCCGGGTGCAATGGCCGTATGGACGACAAGCCATCCCCGCACCAGGCGGTCCTCGACGAGGTCGCGCCCCGGCTCAGACGGTTGCGCGCCCGGCGGGGCCTCACCCTGGCCGCGCTCTCCGAGACGACCGGCATCTCCAAGAGCACCCTGTCCCGGCTGGAGTCCGGGCAGCGCAGGCCCAGCCTGGAACTGCTGCTGCCGCTCGCGGCCGCGTACCAGGTGCCCCTGGACGACCTGGTGGGCGCCCCCGAAGTGGGGGATCCCCGGGTACGGCTGACTCCCCGCACCCTCCCGAACGGCGGCACCGCCGTACCGCTCACCCGAGGCCCGGGCCCCCTCCAGGCGTACAAGATGCTCATCCCCGACCGGGGCGGCGAGCCGGATCCGCGCACGCACGAGGGCTACGAGTGGCTGTACGTGCTGGAGGGCCGGCTGCGCCTCGTCCTCGCCGAGCACGACCTGGTCCTCGGCCCCGGCGAGGCCGCCGAGTTCGACACCCGGCTGCCCCACTGGTTCACCAGCGCGGACGGGCGTCCGGTGGAGATCCTCAGCCTCTTCGGGCGGCAGGGTGAGCGCATGCACGTCCGGGCGAAGCCGCGCGCGTGACGGCGGGGCGGGCGTGCGGGGCCGGCGCTCATTCGCATCCGATAGGTCAAGTGGGATGAATCAAGCCGCGAATCGCTCTAGGGTGCGCCCTTAGGCACGGCTGTGGACTGCTGTTCGGTGGTTTTCGGCCATGGCCCGTCCGGCCGCACCCTACGGCCGTACCGCACACCGAACTGGGGGATTCATGCGTAGATCCCGAGGGGCGGCGGCCGCGCTCGCCCTGTCCCTGGCCGGCACCGTCGCGGGGGTGGGCCTCGGCCTCGCCCCGCAGGCGGCGGCGATCACCCCGCCCGTCGCGTTCACCGCCGACCCGCTGTCCACCTGGCAGCCCAACGGCGTCGTCTGGGCCCTCGCCGAGGCGGGCGGCCAGGTCTTCGCCGGCGGCACCTTCTCCACGCTGCGCCCGCCCGCCGGAGGCTCCGGAAGCGAGCGGTCGGCCGTGAACTTCGCGGCCCTCGACGCCGCGACCGGCGCTCCGACCTCCTGTGAACTGTCCTTCACCGTCGCCTCCGGCAGCGCCACGGTCCGCGCGCTCGCCCTCTCGCCGGACAAGGCGACCCTGTACGTCGGCGGCTACTTCGGTGCCGTCAACGGCACCCCCGTCTCCAGCCTCGCCGCCGTCGACGTGGCGAGCTGCACCGTCAAGCAGGGCTTCCGCCCGGCCTTCGCCGCCACCGTCCGCGCCCTCGCCGTCACCGGCGACACCGTGTACGCGGGCGGCGACTTCCTCAGCGTCGCCGGCCAGCCCCGCGGGCGCTTCGCCGCCGTCGGCGCGGCCGACGGGGCGCTGAAGCCCTTCACCGCCGACGCCGACGAGCCCGGGCGCGCCGTCGAGGTCACCCCGGACGGCGATCACGTGGTCCTCGGCGGCGACTTCTTCACCGTCAACGGCACGAACACGCACGCACTGGCCGTCGTCGACGCGACGAGCGGCGCGCTCACCAAGTCGTACGCCGGCTTCATCGAGACCAACTCCGTGGTCAAGGACATCGCGACCGACGCGACCGGCTTCTACACCGCCAACGAGGGCACCGGCGGCGGCGTCTTCGACGGCCGGATCGCGCTCAACCTCGGCGACTACGGCCAGCGCTGGCGCGACACCTGCCTCGGCGCCACCCAGGCCGTGCTGCCGTATCAGAGCGTCCTCTACAGCGCCTCGCACGCGCACGACTGCTCCAGCGTCGGAGAGTTCCCCGACGGCCAGCGCCACCACCTGCTCGCCCAGCCCACCACCGGCACCGGCAAACTCGGCTGGGCCCCCGACACCAACGACGGCATCGGTGAGGGCATCGGGCCGCGCGTGATGACGGTCGGCTCCAAGGGCGGCGTCCAGTACCTCTGGGTCGGCGGGGAGTTCACCACCGTCAACGGCGCGGCCCAGCAGAGCCTGACCCGGTTCGCCTCCACCGGCGACACCGGCGCGCCCACCGTGCCCGTGGCCAGTGCCGTCAGCGTCAAGCCCGGCGAGGTCCAGGTGCGCTGGCGCACCAGCCTCGACCTCGACGACAGCGCGCTGACCTACCGGATCTACCGCAATGGCGCGGCCACCCCCCTCGCCACGGTCACCGCCGACTCGCTGTTCTTCAAGCGGCCGCAGGCCTCCTGGGCCGACACCACCGCCGTGGCCGGCCAGGCGTACACCTACCGGGTGACGGCCACCGACGCGGCGGGCAACACCAGCGCCCTGTCCGCGACGGCGAGCGTGACCGTCCCGACCACGGTGGAGGGCTACCCGAACCAGGTCCGCGCCGATGGGGCCCAGCAGTACTGGCGCTACGACGAATCGGCCCTGCCGTTCGCCGCCGACACCTCGGCCGGCGGCAACCAGAGCGGCACCCACCTGGGCGCCCCCGCCCTGCGGCAGACCCCCGGCGCCGTCTCGGGCGCCAGTACGGCGATCGGCTTCAACGGCACGGACACCCAGGTGTACGGGGACACGCGGCAGACCGTGGGCAGCACCTACACCATCGAGACCTGGTTCCGGACGGACACCACCCGAGGCGGCAAACTCGTCGGCTTCGGGAACAACCAGGCCCGCGGCAGCAATCAGTACGACAAGCACATCTACATGACCAACGGCGGCCGGCTCGTCTACGGCGTCTACACCGGAGCCACCCGCACCATCACCACCCCGGGCGCCTACAACGACAACCAGTGGCACCATGTCGTCGCCACCCAGGGCCCCGGCGGCATGACCCTCTACGTGGACGGCGCCCAGAAGGGCACGCTCGCCGTCACCACCCACGAGAACTTCTCCGGCTACTGGCACGCCGGCGGCGACAGCCTCGGCGGCTGGCCCGACCGCCCGACGAGCGAGTACTGGTCCGGCCGGCTCGACGAGACCGCCGTGTACCCGACGGTGCTCAGCGCGGCACAGGTGCAGAACCACTACACCCTCGCCACCGCCCCGGCCGACTCGGTGGTCCAGGTCACCGCCGCGGAGGACACCTACGCCAACGCGGGCGCGCCCGCCACCACCTACGGCACCTCGGGATCCCTCGCCGTGCGCGGCACCTCGTTCTACGCGAGCTACCTGCGCTTCGACCTGCCCGCCGCACCCGCGGGCACCGTACTGAAGTCGGCCGCGCTCAGCGTGAAGACGAGCACGCAGAGCGGCGCCGGTACCACGGACACCGTCTCGGTCGTCCCGGTCACCGGCTCGTGGAGCGAGGGCGGGACCACGTACAACAACCGCCCCGCGCTGGGTGGTCCCGCGCTCGGCACCTTCTCCGGGGTCCCGGACGGTTCGGCGGTGCACACCACCGCCCTGACCACCGCGCACGTCGCGGCGGCGCTCGGCACCGGCTACGGCCTGGCGCTCACCAGCACCGGTACGGACGCCCTCTGGCTGTGGTCCTCCGAGGCACAGGCGAACGAAGGGACGCCCCAGCTGACGCTCACCTTCGGCGCGCCGTGACCTGACGGTCCCAGGACGACAGGGGAAGACCGGGGACACGGATGACAACCGGGGGCGCGGGACGGCCTGACAGCCGCCCCGCGCCCCCTCGTCGTCTAGCGGCGCGCGTCCACCACGGCGAGGAGCTTCCCGCTGGTCGGGCTGCGGTCCAGCGACGCGCCGTCCACCACCTCGACCACCAGCTCCAGCAGCCGCTCCACAACCGCCGAGCGAAGCTCCGGGTAGCCGGCCAGGAAGACCTCCCGCAGCCGCTCCGGATCCGTCGCCGCCGCCCGTTCCACCCGTACGGTCAGCCGCTCGCGCGCGCCGGCCGAGTCGAGCCGGACCTGCAACTCGCCGCGGTGGCCGCCGTGTTCCCCGGCCAGGTCCAGGAGACGGCGGTGATTGAGGAAGTACGTCGCCACCCGCATCACGTCGCCGGTGCGCCCCCGCAGCTCGAAGCGCGGCGCGTGCCGTCCGCACGGGCAGCGGCCGGGGACCTCCCGCCCCAGGTCGCCTATCACGTACCGGCCCAGGTGCTGGCCGCGCCGGGCGTGCGTGGTGAAGACCAGCCGGCCCGTCTCGCCTTCCGCCACCGGGCGGTCCTCGGCCAGGTCCAGGATCTCCATCGTGTGCAGGTCCGCGTGCAGGTGGTGGACGCCCCCGGAGCTCTCGGTGCACTGGTAGCCCAGCGGGCCGAGGTCGGTGCTGCCGTAGGTGATCGAGCGCACGACCTCGATGCCGAAGGCGTCCTTCAGGGTGCGCTGCTGCTCCTCGGTGAAGTGCTCGCCGCCGTAGAACACCTTGCGCAGGCCGCCGTACGCGCGCAGCGCGTCCGCCTCCGCGTGCAGCAGCTGCCACAGGTAGGAGGGCATGCCGAAGAGGGTGTCGGCCCCGTGGTCGATCAGCGCGCGCGCCGTCGCCCGGTGGTCCGGGCCCGCCGACAGCGGCAGTTGCACCCCGCCGAGCCGTTCCAGCACGGAGAAGAAGCTGATGAAGCTGCCGTACATCGAGCCGCAGTAGAACAGGTTGGCGGTGCGGTCCGAGGCCGGGTCGTAGCCGGCGGCCAGCAGGCCGCGGGCGGCGGCGTGCATCTGCGTGTCGTAGTCGTCGTAGCTGAAGACCGACAGCGCCGGCGCGCCGGTACTGCCGCCGCTGCGGAAGTACAGCTCGGCGTCGGCCCGCGTCAGCCGGCGGGCCGGCTCCTGCACGTCCTCCTTCCCCAGCAGCGGGCCCGCGGGACGCGGCAGCACCACCGGCCGGACCAGGTCGTCCAGGCAGGCGGTGGTGGCGAAGGCGGCCGGATCGGCCTGGACCGCGACGCGGCGGCTGTAGCGCTGCAGGGCGTAGACACCGTCGTGCGGTTCACCCGCGTAGCTCTCCAGCATGGCGCCGACCGGCGTGACCCGGGTGACGCCCGCCGCCAGGGCGGTGCGGGACAGCTCGGCGATGTCCGCCCGGCTGCCCGCGAGGCCCGCCGTCTGCAGGTAGCGGCGCATCGGGCGCAGGGTGGCGATCAGCCGCTTGCGCGGCAGCGGCTTGACCCACACGCTGCGGTGCAGCGGCGAGGCGGTCAGCGGGGACCGGGTGTCGGCCATGACCCGCCACGAGCCGTCCCTAGCGGCGAACACCCGCGTCAGGCCCAGGTGTTCCTCCAGCCGGGCCACCAGCTCCGTGGTGGTCAGCTCGGCCGCCTCCGCCGGGTCCGGCTCGCCCACCGGAGCCCCGGCCGCGGCCGGGGGCCGGGCGGCGAGGACCGCGGCGAAACGCCCGGCGAAACCGAAGACCTCGTCCTCGTCCTCGGTGTCGAGGTAGACCACCTGGGGGCTGGAACACGCCTCCTGCTCGTGCAGGCAGACGTCGTCCGCGAGGGCGTCGAGCGTGCGGGCGTCCGACCACGCGTCGGCCGTCAGGTACGCGAAGGAGATCCGGTGCCCCCACTCCACCAGCCGGCACCCGGCCGGCACGTGGGCCGCCACCCCTGCCACGGCCGCCTCCCCGCCCCAGACGGCGACGGCGTCCGCGGGCGCGCACATCAGGCGCAGCCACTCCTGCCGGGAGGAGGGGAAGCGCAGGACCACGATCCGCGCGGCCAGGGCGCCGCTGGGGTCCAGCGCCGCGAGCTCGGCCATCAGGTGCTGGGTCAGCAGGGTGTCGTCGCTGCTGGTCTTGAGCACATTGACGTTCCCCGCGAGGAGGCCCTCGACGATGCTCAGCGGCGCGACGGTCGCGGCATTGCCCGGCGCGATGTGGGCGACCAGACCGACGGGCGCCCACGCCTCGTAGACCGTCTCGCGCGGATCCGCCCGGTTCAGCCGGCCGGGAGCCGCGCCGCCGAGTTCCCGGCGCAGCTTGCGGGTCAGCTCCCGCCGGCCGAGGAGGCCGCCCAGCTCGGCCAGAACGGCCGGGTCCGCGCCCTCGGGCAGGTGCGCGGCGAGCCGGGCGTGTACGGGGTGGCCGGGGTCGCACAGGGCCACGGCGAGGGCGTCGCACGCGGCCAGCACGGTCTCGGTCTCCAGCACCTCGGCCAGCGCGGCCTCGACGGCGGCCGGCAGACCGGCGAGGCGCCGCCCGGCCTCCTCGTCGTCGATGAAGGAGCCCTGCCAGTAGTGGTGGTGCACGTTCACGGTCACGCCATTCCCTTCATCAGTTCCGCCGCGGCCACCGCGCAGCTGCGGTTGCGGCTCACCCCGGCACGGCCGTGCACGGTGAACCAGGGGGTCTCCAGCTCGCATCCGCACGCGCTGCCGGGCTGGAGGGAGGCGAGGTCGCCCATGACCACGCTCTGCGCCGGCACCGAGGTGATGTACGGCGACACGAGGTGCAGATAGCCCCGCTCCCCATAGGGCAGGGGTTCGAGCGTGCGGGTGGAGCGGATCGTCACCCGCGACCAGACGGGGGCGTGCAGCCGGTGGTGGTCGCACTCGATGTACGGGATGCAGTGCTCCACCGACCCGAAGGTGTCCCGGATCCGCTCACCCGGGATGCCGAGCTGCTCGGTGACCAGGGAGTACAGCTCCTCCTTCTCGATGCGCCGGTCGGCATGGCCCTTCCAGCCGCCGCCCAGGACGACGAGGGAACCCTCGGGCAGGCGCAGCGGAGGCAGCCCCATGGCCCGCATCCGCTCCAGGGTGAAGAACAGGAAGGCGGGGAAGCCGAGGATGCGGACCGGGGCGTCCTCCCGCTCGAAGCGGCGCAGCGCGGAGATGCAGCCGAAGGGGTCGAACTCGTGCTCGCCGCCGGTGTTGCGCAGTGCGTAGGCGACGCTGCGCGCGGGGGCGAAGTCGCACAGGTAGTTGTCGGTGAAGGCGGTCCCGAGATTCAGCGACGGGGCCGGCTCGTAGCTGTAGAGGAGGTAGTTGACCTCCTGGTCGGGGGTGATCCAGCCGTTGCGTTCGAAGATCCGGGCGACCATGCGCTGGGCGGAGCGGATGGTCCAGTGGTCGAAGAACATCTGCGACTTCTGGCCGGTGGTGCCGGAGGAGGTCAGGTGCAGCTCGACGTCCTCGCGGGGGATGGAGAGCACCTCGTGCCGCTTGAAGAAGTTCGCGTGGACGAGCGGTGTGCGGTACGGCTCGGCCGGGGGAGTGGCCTCGTACAGGGACCGGAAGAACGCGGAGCGCTCGGTGTGCCAGGCGTTGGTCTCCGCCATGGCCGCGGCGAACAGCTCGTCCTCCGCGGGTCCGAAGGCGTACGGGTCGGTCAGGTCGCACAGCTCCTGTACGTGCGGCAGCAGGGCCGGGTCGGGTACGGCGACCGGCGCGAGATGGGGGTTGGTGGGGTTCGTAGGGCTAGTGGGCTGAGTGGGGCTCATGGGGCAACCTCGGATGATGTGGGCAGGTGTGCCGACGCCCAGGCCGACACGTAGCAGTCCAGGTACGGCTGGAGGGGCGGTTCGACGGCGACGCCGCGGAAGTCGATCCGCTCGCTGGAACGCGACAGGACGGCGTAGTCGTGGAAGCCGTCGCCGTCCGCGCGCATGGCCGGGAAGAGGGCCCCGGCGACGAAGCCCTGGGCGAGGAACGCCGAGAGGGCCTCGTGGTGCGCGAGCGGCACCAGGGCTTCGACGTAGCCGGCGCCCGCGCGGGCCAGGGCCCGGGTGACCGGTTCGAGGTGGGCGGCCGCGGCGGCCGGGTCGGGGTGGGCCGTCAGCAGGCAGCCGTAGCCGCCGGCGCGGTTGAGGTAGGCGTAGACCTCGAACCGGCCGTCCTCGGGGGTCAGCAGCACGTTCGGGGTGTGCAGCGGGTAGAACCAGCCCCCGGCGCCCGGGAACCGTTCGCGGAAGCGGCGGCGGACGAAGGCCGGTGCCTCGATCACCTCCAGCCGTTCGACCGCCGCGTGCGGCGCGGGCGCCGGGAGCGGGCCCGCGGCGGCCCGGACCCCGGGGTAGCCGATGCCGAGTGCGGACTCGGCCGTGCGCAGCAACGGCAGCAGTGGGGCCGGTACTTCGGTGACCGGGATCCGGCGGTCGAGCACTCCGGCGGCGTGACGCGCGTAGAGTGCGAGGCTTTCGCGGCTGCTGAGATCCACCGCGTTGGGCAGGATGCCCAGCGGGCGGAAGCCGTTGCGGGCGACGACGCGCTGCGGACCGGCGCTGACGGTGCGCACGGTCGCGTACACCGAGTCCAGCCGGCCCGTGTCCAGCATCCCGGCGCACAGGGCCCCGGTCAGGGCGGCGGCCAGGCCCGCCGAGCGGTGCTCGGGGTGCACGGCGATGCCCTCCAGCCGGCCGGTGCGGCTGCCCGCCTCGCCGTGGATGGCGGCGGAGGCGGTCAGGGCCCCGGTGTCGGCGCAGCGGGTGACGAGCCACAGGGAGTGCGGGTCCGCGATGAGCCGGGCCATCTCGGCCGGGTCGGTGCCGAGGGCCACGGGGTAGTGCGGACCGTAGACGGCGTAGTAGAGCTGGCGCAGTTCGGCGATGTCCGCGCGTACGGCCGGGGCGATCACAGGGCTCATCGCTCGCCTCCGGCGGGTGCGGCCGCGCCGGGACCGGGCGTACGGGACCCGAGCAGGGCCAGCGCACACGCCGCGGGGAGCAGACCGGCGCCCTGGACGAGACAGAGCGTCTGCGGGGACACGAGGTCGCCGGCGGAACCGAACACCAGGGACGCCACCGGAAGGGAGGCGCCCAGGACGGCCTGCATCACGGCGAAGAAGCCGGGCTTGTCCGCCGTCGGCACCATCCGCTGGAACAGGGCGACGAAGCGGACGCTGACGGCCCCCGCGCACCAGCCGGCCACGGCCAGGCAGGCGGCGACGACCGGGCGCTGCGCGAACAGCCCGGGCAGCGCCAGGGCGAGGGCCATCAGACCCAGGCACCAGGCGCCGGCGACCGTGGGCCGCCCCGGAACGCGGCTGCCGGTGAACGCGCCGACGAGCGCACCGGTGCCCAGGGAGGCCTCCAGCAGGGCCACGGTGCCGCCTCCGCCGGAGAGGACCGAGCGGGTGTAGAGGGGGATGACGACGAACACGGCGGCGGTGAACAGGTTCGCCGCGGTGAAGCAGATCAGGATCCGCCGTACGGAGGGCAGTTCGGCCAGGATGCGGGTGAGCGGGCGGCGCCGGGCCGGTGCCGCCGGGACGGCCGCACCGTCGGCGGCGTCCGCGCCGTCGTCCGCGAGGGTACGGAAGCGGGCGCTCGCGACGAGCACGGCCGCGCCGAGGTAGGCGGCCGCGCAGCCGGCGGCCAGCCCGGCCACGCCCGCCCGGTCGACGGTCAGGGCGCCGAGCAGCGCTCCCGACAGGCCGGCCAGGGACTGCGTGGACAGCTCGAAGCCGGTGGCCGTCTCGATGTCGGCGTCGTCGACGAGTTCGGGAACCGAGGTGGTCAGGCACGGGTCGAAGAACGCCTGGCACGTGGCCAGGGCGAGACCGGCGGCGTACACGGTGGTGAGCGGCAGGCCGCCGCCGTACGCCCACAGCGCCAGGGCGGCCGAGGCGGCCCCGGCCACGGCGGCCGCGGTACGCAGCACCGAGCGGTGCGCACACCGGGCGACGGCCCCGGCCACGACGGGCGCCAGGGCGACGGCCGGCAGCGTGCAGACCGCCATGAACAGCCCCGAGGCCAGCCCCTGGGCCTCGGGTACGGCGTAGGCGACGATCCACCAGGACACGCCGACCTGGAACATGCGCACGGCGGCCTGCGTGAGGACCTGGCCGAGCCATACGGCGCCGAAGGCGCGGTTGCGCAGGACCAGCGGAGCCCGCCGGTGGTCGGCCCCGGCCGGCGCGTCCGGCTGCGACTGCGACTGCGACTGCGACTGCGACGGCGACGGCGACGGCGTGTCGGCCGCGTCGGCCACGGGTGCGGGGGTCGCGCTCATGCGGTCGGCCTCTCGTCGAGGACGCGGACGAGCTTGCCCGTGCGCGGGTTGACGGCGAGGTCGCGGTGGCGCGCCCACTCCACGGACAGCGGGTGCACGAACCCGGCACGCACACTGTCCGGATACAGGGGCCGTACCGTCTCCAGCTCCGCGACGACGGCCTCGGCCAGCGCCTCGCGGCCGCCCGCGGCCTGGCCGCGGGCGTCGTCACCGGGGGCCGTCGCCAGCCGCAGGACGAGCCCGTCCCGGCCGTCCCAGCGGCGGACGACGAGCTGCATGCCGACCACCTGGCCCGCGGAGTCCGCCGCGGCCACGGCGTCCTGGGCGTCCTGCGTGTAGAGGGACACGGGGCCCACGCGCACACCCTCCTCGGCGCGCCCGAGGATCCTGAAGTGGCCCGGCCCGGTGCCGGTCCACTCGGCCCGGTCTCCGGCGGGGTAGCGGATGATCGGCATGAGGCGGCGGAAAAGGCTGGTGACGACGACCCGGCCGGGCCGCCCCGGTTCGGTGACGGGTTCCCCGGTGGAGTCGTCGAGGATCTCGACGACCGCGTACGGGGCGAACTCCCGGTGCACCCGGGCGTCGTGGCCGGACACCGGGCGGCCGAGCAGACCCGCGTCGACGCTGGCGTAGCCCACGGAACGGACCTCGGCGCGGGGGAAGGCGGCGGCCAGGAGGCGCCGTTGGTCGTCGAAGAGGGCCTCGCCGCCGAAGAGGAGCAACTCCACCGCGTCGAGCCGCGCACCCGACGAGACGACCTGCTCGGCGAGCCGGCACAGGGTGGTGGGCGTGCCGGTCAGTACCTGGGCGGCGAGTTCGCGCAGGGTGGGGATCGTCGACTCCAGGGGCGCGCCGCCGCCGATGGGCAGTCGGACGTTGTCCACGGGGGCGTGGGCGAGCGAGTCCAGGACGAAGAGGAAACTGGCGTACAGCTCCCCGGCGTAGAAGAGGTCGGCGACGCGATGCCCCGGGCGCAGGCCGGTGTCCACCAGCCCCTGGCCGAAGGCGGTGACGAACGTGCGCCACTCGTCGCGGGTGTAGACGGAGAACTTGGGGGACCCGGTGGTGCCGCCGGTCTTGTAGACGGTGGCCTCGCTGAGCGGGCCGGTCAGCACACGGCTGTCGTGCAGGGCGTTGGCCGCCCAGAAGTCCTGCTGGTCGACCACCGGCAGGTCGGTGAGGCGGTCGACGTGCGGTGGGAGGGACGCGTAGAGGTCCCGGTAGTAGGGCGAGTTGTGGCGCGCGAAACGTATGAGGTCCGAGAGCTGCTGGGCGGACATGAGCCTTTGCCTGGATGACGGGAACGGGAACGGGGCCGGGAGACCGGGCGGGACGCGGCGAGAGCGTGAAGGCGCCTGCGCGATCGGGCCGGTGTGAACGGGGGACCCCCCGGCGCCCCCGCCTCCCTCTGTGGCACGCCGAAAGCTGACGCGCAGTCATGATGATGAAACATCAGTGCCCAGATCGCCAAATTGGCCGAGGATTTCCGGACACTGGGACCGGATTCAACAGTTTTTCCGGTAAAGCCTGCGCTGCCGCCGGCGTCGGCGCGGGTGCCGGGGGGCTCCGCCCGTTCGTCACGCGGCCGGGCGGCCGGGGTGACCGGAGGAGACCCGGCGCCCCGGAACGGGAGAGCCGTCGATGTGCCGCCCGTGGATGTTCGAATTCATCTGTCGGTGTGCGGATCCGGGGTATCCGTAAATTCCGTAATTCTCTGCTTCCGCTGTGCTGCGGCTCCGCGACTGGCTATTGTTTCCTTGTTACACCCTCTGGGTCGGTGGCGTTCTGCTGCTGCCCTTCGGTGCGCTGCCGCAGTGCCGCGACGTGCCGAAGGTCCGCGGCTGCGGACCGGTCCCCGAGGTGAGGGAAGGGGTGCCGTGAAGGACCCTGATGAAGCAGGCGGCAGGTCGCCCAGGCGTGGTCAACTACGCCGGTTGGCGGCCCGGGCCCGGTGGGCGGCGCGCGGCGTCGTCCCGATCGTGGCCTTGCTGGCCTACAGCGCACAGCTCGTGCGCGCCCTTCGGGGGTAGCCGCCCCGGACGTGTGCTCACCACGTCCGGGGGGCTGTCCCCGGGGTTCGGCCCGTCGCGGCGCAGATGCCGCGTCGGGCCTTCGGTGTGCGCGCCCGGTGGCGCGCGTCCTTCGAATGTTCCGTAAGTTACGGAACTTACGATACTGCACCCCGCCCCGGCGTAACGGTCGATGCGGTAATTGGGGGCGGAAATGTGGGCGGTAATGTGGGCGGTAATTCAGGCCGTAGTGTTCCCGGGATTTCCGGCGGTACCGCCACCCGAATAGTGTCGCCGCCAACAGCTCCGCACCACATACGAAAACTGGGAGGTGGCCGCGCGGTCACCCGCACGACGGGGCGCCGACCACACCTGGACGTCAAAGTGTGGTCGCCCGCACGTCAGTTCGCCCTCTCGTAGGTGAAGGTGTACGCCACGGAGGTGTCGCCGTGGCGGTAGGTGAAGCCTCCGGATCCGGTCAGCCCGGCCAGCTCCCCGGTGCCGGAGCCGGGGACCACCTCGAAGCGGCAGACGGTGCCGCCGGCGTCGAAGCTGCCGCGCTCCTCCAGCACGAAGCTGCCCTTGCGGCCGTCGAGGCTGCCCGAGACCAACTCCATCCCGCTGTAGGAGCCGAGGTTCTCCCCGGTGTAGGCGATCGTGTAGTCGCAGGCGGTCTCGGCGGCCGCGATCCCCCCGGTGAAGGTGTTGCCGACACGGGCGTGGGCGAGCCGCGGGACGGCGTCCGCGGCGCCGACGGGGCTCTCCTCCCAGTTGGCGAAGGTGAAGCGGCCACCGGTCTCTACGGGCGTGGGCATGACGGTCCTCTCGGCCTGCCGGGTGGTCTCTCCGCCCGGCGTGCCCCCAGGCTGGCAGCCGTACCTGACACCTTCTGTCAGGTACGGGGGACAATGACGCCATGCGCGCCGACCGGCTCCTCTCCCTGCTCCTGCTGCTGCAGAACCGCGGCCGGATGACCGCGCCCCAACTCGCCGCCGAGCTGGAGGTGTCGGTGCGCACGATCCACCGCGACATCGACGCCCTCGGCGCCTCGGGCGTTCCCGTCCTCGCCGACCGCGGCCCGGCCGGCGGCTACCGGCTGGCCGACGGATACCGCACCCGCCTCACCGGCTTCACCGACACCCAGGCCGGTTCCCTCTTCCTGGCCGGCGCCCCCGGACCCGCGCAGGAGCTCGGCCTCGGCGCCGATCTGGCCGCCGCCCAGCTCAAACTCCAGGCCGCGCTCCCGGCCGCACTCGCCGTACGGGCCCGCCGGATCCAGGACCGCTTCCACCTCGACGCGCCCGCTTGGTTCCGGGAGGCCGACCCCGTCCCGCACCTCGCGCAGATCGCCCAGGCCGTCTGGGACCAGCACGTACTGCGCACCGACTACCGCCGCTGGCGCGGCGAGGTACGGCGCGAACTGCATCCGCTCGGCCTCGTCCTCAAGGGCGGCATCTGGTACCTCGTCGCCGACGTCGACAGCGCCGTACGGACCTACCGGGTCTCCCGCTTCCTGACCGTGGACACCGCCGCGGAGCGCTTCGAACGACCCGCCGGATTCGAACTGGCCGCGTACTGGCAGGAGTCCACCAGCCGCCTGGACGCCGTGCTCCACCAGCAGACCGCCGAACTACGGCTGTCCCCGCGCGGACAGCGGCTGCTGCCCATGCAGTTCGGTGCGGCGGGCACCCGGGCGCTCGCCGGGGCCGGACCGGCCGACGCCGACGGCTGGGTCCGGCTGCGCATCGACGTCGAGTCCGAGGCCGTCGCCGTCGGCGACCTCCTGCGCCTGGGAGCGGAGGCCGAGGTACTCGGCCCGCCCGGACTGCGCCGCGCCCTCGCGGAGACGGTGACCGTACTGGCCGGGCGCTACGCCTGACGCCGGGCCGTGTCTCGCCGACGCGGGACCGGCGCCGACCGCACGGGCTCGATCCGGATGCCGGAGACCTGCCGGTCCACCGTCACCGGCCGCACCCGCCAGGTCATCCGGGCCCGCCGGAGGGCCTCGGCCCGCTCGGCGGCTCCACCTCCAGGAAGCGCCGCCGCCGGGGCCCCCGGTAGAGCAGGCACACCCAGCCCAGCCGTTCCAGCACGGCCGCGCAGGCCGTCAGCCGCTCCTGCTCCTCACCGGCCGCGCCACCGCCCGCCGGGCCGAGCCAGGTCACCTCCGCCCGCCCCGGGTCCGCTCCCTCCACCACGCGGTAGCCCGTCCGCGTACGCCGCCCCTGCGCGTCCACTGCCGACGGCGCGATCCCCGCCGCCTCCAGTACGAGGGCCACCGCGCGCGGCAGCTGCCGTACCTCCCACGGCGCGGGAACCGACGCGCCCGCCGAGCCGTTCAGCAGGCGGCGGATCTGCAACAGCCCCTCGTACGCGGTGCGCAGCTCCGCCTGACGCCCACCGGGCTCGGCGGCCGGGCCGTCGCCGGTCGCGGGCTCGAAACCCCGCCCGGGTACCGTCATCACCCACCACCCGCCCCGCCCGTCTGAGTACCTGCGCCCGACGGCCTGAGTATCCACCCCGATTCCCCGGCGGCGCGCCGCTGGTCGAATGGGGACATGACTTCAGACGCCCAGAGCGGCCGGACCGTCCGCCCGAGCATGCAGCACGTGACGACCGCGGGTACGGCCCTGGCCGTGGCTCTGGTCCCGCTCGTGGTCGGCGTCCTGTTCGCCAAGGCGATGGCCACCGACCCGATGACCCCGGTCAACGCCCTGATCGCGGGCGGCGGCCAGCGGGCCGCACTGCCCCGGGGCGAGTGGAAGCGGCGCGGCCACAACACCGTGCGCAGGCTGCGCACCGCCCGGCGCGACACGGCCCGGCGGTGCGCCCGCGCCTGCGGACGCCGCCCCTGAGGCCCCCCGGGTGCGGCGGGCCCGTCACGGCATGGCGGCGAGCGGCTCCTGGAGTTCGGTGACCCACTGGGCGGGGTCCTCGGGGCAGGCCAGGGTCAGCTCGCGCGCGTACCCGGCCGAGCGGTGCCCGTGCGCGTCGATCCACCGGGCCAGGGCCTGCGACGTCGGCAGGACACCGTCCATCGAGCCGCGGTGCACCACGGTCGCGGCCCGCTCCACCGCCGGGAGCGTGACGATCCGTACCTCACCCCCGAGGTCCTCGGCGCGGACCGGAGCCGCCACCGGCAGTCCGGCGTGGACCAGGACGGCCGACACGGATCCCGTGCCGGGGACGTCCTCGTAGGAGGCGGTCCCGGGACCCGTCGGGGTGATCCCGGCGTCCTCGAACCGGCGGCACAGCTCCTCGAAGAGCGGGCCGATGACCGGGCCGATGTCCTGCGGCTCGTAACTCCCGGCCGTGCCGGTCAGCTCGGCGAGCCGGACGGGCGGAAGGCTCTTCACGACGATGTCGTCGGTGGGCATGGTTCCCTCGCTCTCGATGGTCCGGAGCCTCGCCTCGACCTGGACCAGCCGGGCCGCCGCGGCGGCCATGGCCGTCTCCAGCTCGGCCTGCCGCAGCCGCAGCATGCCGCGCAGCTCCTCCGCGTCCACCCGCTCGGCGAGGATCGTCCCCACCTGGTCGAGGGAGAAGCCGAGTTCCTTGAGCGCGATGACACGGTTGAGGCGGGCGAGCTGCCCGGCCTCGTAGAAGCGGTAGCCGGTGAAGGGGTCGACACGTGCCGGGCGCAGCAGTCCGAGGGCGTCGTAGTGACGCAGCATGCGGACCGACACCCGGCCGTGCTTGGCGAAGTCTCCGATGGTGAACATGACGCTCTCCACTACAAGGTCTGACACAGGGGGAGGGTCAAGCGTCGCACCGGCGACGGACGCACCGGTCGGTGGCCGTGCCGGTCAGCGGCCGTACTGCCGCAGGCACAGGTCGACGATCGACGGCGGCACCGTGCCCTCCGCGGCCGAGCACAGCTGGTCCAGGCGCGGCGGCGGGGCCGGCCGCCGCCGCGGATGGGCCGGCGCCGGTCCCGGCACCCGCTTGCGCCGCGGCGGCGGTGCCGCCTTCGCGGGGGGCCGCTCGCGCGAGGGCTCCGGATCCGGGGCCGGCTTCCGGCCCGGCTTCGCCGCCGCGTCCGCGTCCCGGGCCCGGTTCGCGTCCGGAGCGGGCGTGGCGGCACCGGGCAGCACCCCCAGCGGCAGGGCCAGGGGCGCCGGGACCTCGGGCGCCTCGGCCGGCGGTACGGATCCCCGTACGGGGGCCGGAGCCGGATCCCGCGGGCCGACGGAGACACAGCCGGTGCTGGCGAGGAGCACCACGAGGGAGAGGGGCACGGCCCGGCGTAACTGCATCCGACCACCTTGCCGTACGGCAGGGCCGGCCCGGCTCCGTTCTCACGCGCGCGGGTGACACCGGCCCGGCGGGAATGGCCGGGGCGTGTGGGAAATTGGAACGGCAGTACGGGTGAAGGGGGAGGCGCGACCCCCGGCTCCCCGTGCCGTGCCCTGCCCGCCGACCGCCCGTACGGAGCACCGACCCATGACCTCAGCCGCCGCGCCCGGCAACGATCCCGCGCCGCCCTCCGAGTCCGCCCCGCACGGGGGTCCCGAGTCCCCACCCCGGCCGGGGGACGGAACCGCACCGGGGGCTGCCGGAGCGGCACCGGGGAGCGGTGCCGCTCCGTGGAAGGGCTGGGCGGCCGTCTGCGCGGTCTCGCTCGGCATCTTCTGCCTGATCACCTCCGAGCTGCTGCCCGTCGGGCTGCTCACCCCTGTCGGGGCCGCCCTCGGCGTGTCCGACGGGACGGCCGGCCTGATGGTCACGGCACCCGGGCTCGTCGCCGGTTTCTGCGCGCCGCTGGTCACCGTCGGCGCCGGCCGGCTCGACCGGCGGTTCGTGCTGTGCGCGCTCATCGCCCTGATGGCCGTCGCCAACCTCGCCGCCGCCTCCGCCCCGAACTTCGCCGTCGTCCTGGCGGCCCGCCTGCTCGTCGGCGTCAGCGTCGGCGGGTTCTGGGCCATAGCCGGCGGACTCGCCGTACGCCTCGTCCCGGAGCGTCAGGTCGGCCGGGCCACCGCGCTCGTCTTCGGCGGCGTCCCCACCGCCTCGGTGCTCGGCGTCCCCGCCGGCACCCTGCTCGGTGAACTCGGCGGCTGGCGCGCCGCCTTCGCCGCGGTCGGGGCCCTCGGCCTCGTCACGCTGGCCGCCCTGCTCGTCCTACTGCCCCCGCTCCCGGCGACCCGGCACATCACCTTCCCCGAACTCCCCGCCCTGCTCCGGGAGAACCGAGCCGTGCGGGCCGGGGTCATCGTGACCTTCCTCGTGGTGACCGGGCAGTTCGCCGCCTACACCTTCGTACGGCCGATCCTGCAGGAGGTCTCCGGCGTCGACGCCCGACACATCAGCACGCTGCTGCTCGGCTACGGCGTGGCGGGTGTGGCGGGCAACTTCCTGGCCGGGACGCGCGACGCGTACCGAACCCTGCTCGTGGTCAGCTCCTGCCTCACCGTCATCCTCGCGCTGATCGCGGTCCTGCCGGGACCCGTCGTCGGCACCGTACTGCTGCTGGCCTGGGGACTCGCGTACGGAGGGGTCTCGGTGAGCGTGCAGGGCTGGATGATCAAGGCGGCCCCGGAGGCGCCCGAGACCGCGTCCTCGCTGATGGTGGCCATGTTCAACTTCGCCATAGCGGCGGGCGCGCTGTGCGGCGGTCTCGCGGTCGACGGCATCTCCGCACCCGCCGCCCCGCTCGGCGGAGCCGCCCTCATGCTCGCGGCCGCCGTCACCGTGTGGGCCGGCCCGGTGGTCCTGGCCCGGACACCGGGGGACAAGTGACCCGCCGGTACGTGCGCGCCCGCCGCGGCAGCCCGCAGACCGCTCCCCTCCCATCGGCCGGCCCCGGCGTCAGCCCCGCGGCGGCCGGGAAGGTCGAGCTGCTCCCCGGCGGGGGCGGCCGCGACCGACAGATCGGATGGACAGGGGCGGATCGGACACCGGGCTTGACCCGGCCCCCGCCGGAGGGCAAGAGTGCGCCGATCAAGAATCACCGCATGAGCCGCACCTCGGAGATACGCCAGATGTCCAGATCCGTTCGCCCGTCGATCGACCCGGCCGAAACCGGCAGTTCTCCGGCACGCGGCGCGTTCGCCCCGGCTCCCGCCGCCCGGCGGCACGGAGCCTGACCGACCGGGTGGGGGCCGGCACCGCACCGCCGCGCCGGCCCCCGTCCCCGCCGGGAGATCACCATGCGCCAGGATCCTGATGAGAGCGGGACCGTCCCCGACGACCACCTGCTCGTACGCCCGTACGTCGGCCCCTCGGGTCCACCGCCCCAGTCGGCCGCGCCCGGGCCCGCCTGGCCGCAGACCGGCCCCCTCGCCTTCCCCGGCCCGGCGCACGTCCAGGGCCGGCATGCTCCCGCGGGCCCTCCCGCCCCTGCTCCCGTCCCGGCCGCCGGGCGGGGTCGGCGCAGCCGGCTTCCCTTCGCCGTCCTCACCCTGCTGGCCCTTTCCGCGGTGGGCGCGCTGGTGCTCCTGCTGGGCGACGCCGACCCGCAGCCGCCCCGGGCCGGGGCGCCCGCCGAGCTGTCCGTACCGGTGCTCCCGGCGCACGGCCCGGACTCCGTCGCCGACGCCGACGCACCCGGGTCGACCGCGTCCGTACCGTCCCCGACCGCCTCGGCCTCCGTTTCCCCCACTCCGTCCCGGGAGCCTGAAGCGTCCGCGAGCCCGAGCCCGAAACCGCCGTCCTCGCCCAGCCCTTCGGCCCCGAGCCCGCCGGTGTCCTCCGGGACGCTGCGGATGGGGGACAGCGGCCCCGAGGTGCGCGACCTGCAGGAGCTGCTCCGCGGGCAGGGGTTCACGTACGTCTCCGTCACCGGGGTCTACGACAACCAGACCAAGCGCGGCGTCGGTCAGCTCCAGCGCGACCGTTCCATCAAGGGCGACTCCCCGGGCGTCTACGGCCCCGCCACCCAGGCGGCGATGCGCTGACCGCCGGTCACGCCCGCGGGCTGTGCGGCGCGACGGAGCCCACGTGAGGGTTGAACGTGTTCAATTCTTCTGTCAGGCTACAGAGCGAACGCGGGAGCGTGCGATGTCGAAGGGCTCGCTGCCGTGACATCCGTACATGTGCCTGTGCCTGTGCCCACGGGGGGTTCTCTTGTCCATCCCGGTCCCACCGCCCGGTCCGCCGCCGCCCCCACACCCCCGGCCGGTGCCCCTGCCCCCGCCCCCGCCGGACAAGCACGGCGTCGCGAAGGCGTTCGCCCGCTCCTGCCTCACCGCCGTAGCCGTCATCCTGCTGCTCTTCATATGGGTGTTCAGCCGAGGGCAATGGATCTGAGCCGTGGACCGGCCGGCCCCGGCGCGGTCAGCGGCCGCCGGACACCCGCAACACCGTACCCGTCGTGTACGAGGCGTCCGGGGAGAACAGCCACGCGATCGCCCCGGCGATCTCGTCGGGCCGTCCGGGCCGCCCGAGGGGGATGGTGGCCGCGGCCTTCGCCGGACGGTCGGGATCGCCCATCGCCGCGTGCATGTCGGTTTCGGTGACGCCCGGTGCCACGCCGTTGACCCGGATCCCGTCCGGGCCGAGCTCCTTGGCGAGCCCCACCGTGAGCGCGTCGGTGGCCGCCTTGGTCGCCGCGTAGTGCACGTACTCCCCGGGGCTGCCGAGGGTGGCGGCCGCGGAGGAGACGTTCACGATCGCTCCGCCGCCGGCGTCCGCCATGTCCCGGGCCGCCCGGCGGCAGCACAGCAGGTACCCGAGGAGGTTCACCTCCACCACCCGCCGCAGGTCCTCGGTGCGGGCATCGGCGAGCCGGCCCAGCGGGCCGGTCACCCCGGCGTTGTTCACCAGCCCGGTCACCCGGCCGAGTTCGGCGCCCGCGATGTCGAAGAGCCGCTCGACGGCACACTCCTCGGAGATGTCACCGCGCACGGTCACACAGCGGGCCCCCGCGGCCCGCACCCGCTCGGCGACCGCCTCGGCCGCCGCCGCGTCGCGCGTGTAACCGAGCGCCAGGTCATGCCCGTCGGCGGCCAGCCGCAGGCAGGTCGCCGCCCCGATGCCCCTGCTGCCGCCGGTGACGACGGTGACCGGACGAGCTGGCATGGGAGCCTCCTGGGTGACGTGAGGTGCGGAACCCGGAGAAGACAAACGCCGGGCGGGGCGGGCAGGCTAACACCGCGATATTCGCTGGACCAGCGGAAATGGCCGGAAGCAGAGTGGTCGTCACCGACGCGCCGCACCAGCGGACGCCGTTCGTGTCCCCGACCCTTGTTGGAGCCGTCCCATGTCGACCCTGCGAGTCACCGCCGAAGAACTGACCGTCCATGAGCACCCGAACGCCGATGCGCTGGAACTGGCCCAGGTGGGCCTGTACCGCGCCGTGATCGCCAAGGGTGCCTACCGTACGGGGGAGTTCGCGATCTACATCCCCGAACAGGCGGTCCTTCCGGCGGAACTCATCGAGGAGCTCGGCCTCACCGGACGGCTCGCCGGCGGCTCCGCCGACCGGGTCAAAGCGGTCCGGCTCCGCGGTGAACTCTCGCAAGGCCTGGTGTGCAGGCCGCGCGCGCTCGCCGACGTGGACCTGGCCCGGGCGGCCGAGGAGGAAACGGACTTCGCGGAGCTGCTCGGCATCACCAAATGGGCCCCGCCCATACCCACGACCATGGACGGCGAGGTCGAGGCCGCCGCCGACCTGATGCCGTGGGTCGACATCGAGAACCTCCAGCGCTACCCGCACATCTTCGAGCCCGGAGAGCCGGTCGTCCTCAGCGAGAAACTGCACGGCACCGCCTGCCTGTTCACGTACGTGGTCGAGGGCGGGCGGTCCCTCGTCTCCTCCAAGGGGTTCGGCTCGAAGGGGCTGGCGCTCAAGGAGGACGACCGCAACCTCTACTGGCGGGCCGTACTCGGCCACGACGTGGCGACCGTCGCGGCCGCCCTGGCCGACCGCCTCGGCGCGACGCGGATCGGTGTCTTCGGAGAGGTGTACGGCAGGGGCGTCCAGGACCTCGCGTACGGGACCGACGTACGCACCGCCGACACCCCACCGGGATACGCCGTCTTCGACGTCTCCGCCGAGATCGACGGACAGACGCGCTGGCTCGACCCGGCCGCCGTGCTGACGGACGGTGAGCTTCCGCTGGTGCCCCGGCTGTACGAGGGCCCGTACGACCTCGACAAGGTGCTGGAGCTGGCGAGCGGCCGCGAGACCGTCTCCGGCAAGGCCGTGCACCTGCGTGAGGGCGTCGTCATCCGGCCGGCCGCGGAACGGTACAGCCCGGTCGTGGGCGGCCGCGCCATCGCCAAGGCGGTCAGCCCGGCGTACCTGACCCGCAAGGGCGGCACCGAGTACGAGTGACCGCACCCGCGGCCGGCTGCCTGTGCATCTGTCGGCCGCGCCGCGCCGCGCCCGCCCCGCCTCGTGGGGCGGGCGCTCCGTGCATGGTGGGATGAGCGGGGGGCGGGTTCCACACGCACACGGAGAGGTCGGGTACATGTCCCAGTCGGGCCGGAGCAGCCAGGAAACCATGCGGGCAATGGCGTACGAGACGTACGGCGGGACGGAGGTGCTCTCCGAGACCCGGCTGCCGATGCCCAAGGTCGGACCGGGTGAGGTCCTCGTCCGGGTCAGGTGCGCCGGCGTCAACCCCGTCGACTGGAAGATCATGGCGGGCGGTCTCGACCCCCTGATGGACGTCGTCTTCCCGGTGGTGCCCGGCTGGGACGTGTCCGGCACCGTCGAGCGGGTCGGCATCGACACCCCCGAGTACGCCGAGGGCGACGAGGTCATCGCCTACGCCCGCAAGGACTACGTGCACGGCGGGACCTTCGCCGAGTTCGTCACCGTGCCCGTACGCGCCCTCGCGCACAAGCCCGCCTCCCTCGACTGGGCCGAGGCCGCCGGGCTCCCGCTCGCCGGGCTCACCGCCTACCAGCTGCTCACCCGCCTCGGCACCGGCAAGGACGACATCGTGCTCATCCACGGCGCGGCGGGCGGCGTCGGCTCCTTCGGCGTGCAGATCGCCCGCGCACTCGGCGCCCGGGTCATCGGCACCGCCTCCGCGCGCAACCACGACCGGGTGCGCGAGCTCGGCGCCGAGCCCATCGAGTACGGGGACGGCCTCGCCGACCGCGTGCGCGCCCTCGTCCCCGACGGCCCCACGGTCGTCGCGGACTTCGTCGGCGGTGTCGGCGGAGTCACCCGCGAGGTGCTGCACGACGACGGGCGGCACGCCTCCATCGCCGACCCCAGCGTGCTGGGATCGGGCGGCGAGTGGATGTGGGTCCGCCCGGTCGGCAGCGATCTGGCCGAGTTGGGCCGGCTCGCCGACAGCGGACAGCTGAAGGTGCCGGTCGCCAAGACCTTCCCGCTGGGCGAGCTGGCTGCCGCCTTCGAACTGAGCCAGGGCGGGCACACGGCAGGAAAGATCGTCATCGAGGTCTGACCCAGCCGACCTGTCCGACCCGTCCGACCCCGCCGATCCGTCCGGTGTACGGACCCCGGCCCGTCACACCAGGTCCGGCACCTCACCGCCGGCCGCCCAGGAGACCTCGACCCCCGGCAGACCGGTCCGCCAGGGGCCGGCCAGGGCGGCCAGGCGGGCCGCGTCCGGGGGAGCGGAGCCGAGGCCGATCGCGTAGCGGGCCAGGGCCGGACCCGACTCGAAGGGGCGGGGCCAGGCGTGGAGGTCCGTGACACCGGCCTCCTCCAGCGCACCGAGCAGCGCCCGCAGCCGCCCGCGCACCCGGCCCAGGGTCCCCTCGAACCCGGCCTCGGAGGCCGTCCGTACGGTCACCACCGCCCAGGCGGCGTGCCGCCGGTGCAGCGGCGGCGGCCCCGGGGCAGGGTCGCTGCCCGCGGGGCCGGAGTCCAGCAGCTCCCAGGCCGCGTACAACTCCTGGACCAGCAGGTCGCGCAGGCCCGGCCCGACCTGCGCCGTGCAACTGCGCACCGGCTCCGACGGGGTGAGGACCGTGACCGCATCCGGCCCGCCGCCGCCCGCCGGGCCCGGGGCCGCCGGGGACAGCGAGACGGGCTCGCGCCAGTCCCAGGCCGCCCACCTGCCGAAGAACTCACGCAGCAGGGCGTCGGGCGGCAGCGCCCCGGCCTCCGCCACCGTGCGCGCCGCCAGAACGGCCCAGGCCAGCCCGGGCAGTCCGCCGAACGGCGCCGCATCGAGCCCCCGGGCCCGGGCCCACGCCTTCACCCGCCGCGCGAGCCCGGCGAACGCGGCCTGCCGCTCCGCCCCCACCCACCCCCGTACGGCGTCGGCGTCGCTGACCGCGCTCAGCGCGAGCGCGGCCGCCTCGCCCAACTCCGCCCGCCGTACCACGGCGTGCGCCGGATCCAGCCCGCCGGTGGCCACCGCGACCAGATCCACCGACAGCCCGCCCACGCGGAACCGCAGCCCCGGCACGCGCGCCCCCGTCACCTCCCGCAGCCGCTCCGCCTCGGGCAGCGCCGCCGCCAGCCGGTCCCGTACGAGGGCCACATCGGCCGCGCCCGGAAGCGCCGCCACCAGGTCCAGGTCGGCCTCCGGCAGCGCGCAGCCCATGCGGCGCGACCCGGCCGGATGCACCTGCGCGCCGCCGAGCGCGGCCCGGACGCGCGCGGTGACCGACTCCGCGGCCCCCTCCCGGACCGCGGGCCCGGCGGCGGGCCCGACAGCGCCCACAGCCGCTTGCCCGGTCAGGGACGCGGGCGGGTCGGCGGTCTCCGGCTCCCAGCGCACCTCGCCCGTCCCCAGCGCCACCGTCGCCCGGACCCGCATCGGTCCGTCCCCGCGCCGCGAGAGCACGGCCAGCTCCCCGACCCGGGCGGCCACCGGGCCGCCGAGCCGCGCCGCGAAGGCCGCGACCGCGCGCTGCGGATCCCGGCTGCGCCCCAGCGTGAGATGCGGGGTGTAGCCCCGGTCGGCACCCGCACGCCCCCGGCAGCCCGGGAACCGCTCCACCAGGGCCCGCCGGAGCTCCCGCCACGGTGCCTCGCCGGCCGCCGCCGGGTCCAGCCAGACGGTGGCGTCCTCGCGGTGCCCGAAGCTGTGCACACCCTCCAGCCGGGCCCGGAACGGCCCGGTCGCGGCGGCCGCCTCCGCCAGCAGCGCCACCGCCCCGGCGAAGGAGGACTCCGGCACGAATCCGAAGAGCAGGTTCACGTGCGCGGGCCAGCGTCCGGCCTGCGGGTCGAGCGCGCTGCGCAGCTCCCGTACCGCCTCCGGCAGGGGCGGCGCCAGCCATGCCACCGCCGTCCGCGCCGTCGCCGGTACGTCCAGGCGCGCGGGCGCACCGTCCCGTTCGCCGAACTCCACCGTCGCCTCCACCCCGAAGTGGTCGGAGACGAACAGCCCCTCCGGCCCGGGGGAGTCACCGCGCAGCGCGGCCCCGGCCACCCGTGCGGTCGTGGAGCGCAGCAGGATCCGGTCGAGCCGGGCCGACCGGCCCGACAGCGAGCCCAAGGCGGCCAGCGGATTGACCGCGGGGTCGAAGGTGGGCGTCTCGTCCGCCGCCCCGTGCACGTCGCTCCAGGCGTCCCGCATGCCGAGCGCGGCCGCGGGCCCCTCGGCGCCGTGGCGCCCGTCGTTGAAGTCGCCCAGCAGCGCCACCGCGGCCTCGACGCCGCCCAGCCCCTCGGCGAGCCGGGCCAGTTCGGCCTCCCGCCGGTCGTGCCCGTTCTCGGAGTGGTCGCTGGTCAGGTGGGTGTTCGCGACGACCAGAGGGCCGGCCGCGGTGTCCACCGTGACGGCGGTGACCGCCTTGTGCGGGCGCAGCAGGTGCATCCCCGCCTCCCGTACCGGCAGCCGGCTGAGCACCAGCAGCCCGCACTCGGTGACGTCCCGGCCGCCCGGATCCGTACCGATGGTGTACGCCTCCCGCACCCACGGCGCCGCCAGCAGCATCCGCAGCAGCTCGGGTTCGGCCTCCTGCAGCGCGATGACATCGGCATCGGCGGCCGCGAGATCGGCCAGCAGCAGCGGCCTGCGCCGGGCGGTGGAGATGCGCGGGGCGTCGTACCGGTCCCAGAGGGTGTTCCAGGTCAGCAGCCGCACCGAGGTGGTGGCGGCGGCCGTGCCGCCCCCGGGCACCGGCTCGGCGGGCCGCCACGCGCCGCCGCCCGCCGGGTCCCACGCGTGCGGGGTCCGGGCGGTGAAGAACGGGGCCCGCAGCAGCCGCGGATCGCGGACCCGGCCCGCCGTGGTGGCATCGATCCGGTCCACACCCGTGGACCGGTCCCACACCAGCTCCCCGTCCGCCTCGACGAACAGCACCCGGTGCCAGGGGATGTCGCCGCCGGGCACGAAGGAGGGCAGCGGGACCCGCTTCGGGGCCGCCCCGCGCTGGAGCAGCCCGAGCACGAACC
Source organism: Streptomyces spororaveus (assembly GCF_016755875.1). Taxonomy (NCBI): domain Bacteria; kingdom Bacillati; phylum Actinomycetota; class Actinomycetes; order Kitasatosporales; family Streptomycetaceae; genus Streptomyces; species Streptomyces spororaveus. Next base: position 7,678,420 of record NZ_BNED01000005.1, read on the forward strand.
GCGCCGGATCGAACCGGGAGTCCCAGCGGACCTGGTGGTAGAGCTCCTCGCTCGTACGCATCAGTACCGCCCCCGCCCCGTGTCCGCGGGCCCGGCCGCGAGGCCGCCCGCCGTGTCCTCGACGACCCCGGCCGCACCGACGTACCACGTACGGTGCGCCTGACCGGCGTAGGGCGGACCGAACCGGCGCACCTGCGAGGTCAGCACCTGCGGGGGCACCGGATGCGGGCGCACGCCGTTGCGCCGCACCAGCTCCGCCTCCTCCACCAGCACCACGGCGTGGGTGACGAGCGCGTCGCGGCGCCGTGCGACGGCGCCGGCCAGGCCCCGCTGCTGACCGGTGAGCGAGGTGGCGTCCCACACCACCGTACCGCCGCCGGCCAGGGCCGCGTCGAGCCGGTCGAGGCCCTCGCTCAACACCTCGGCGTTGGCCCCCTGGTCGGCCCGGGAGCCCCGGGCCGTGCGCAGATCGTCCAGACTGATGTACGCGTCCACGCCGGGCAGTGCGCGGCCGAAGGTGCTCTTCCCGCTCCCCGACGGCCCGCACAGCTGCACCAGCCGGGGGAACGTTCCCTCGCGCCACTGCCACGTCGCCGCCACGGCCTCCTCCACCGCGGAACCCGAGATCCTGCCCTGCCCGAACGCCCTCCGGGCCTCCGCCCAGCAGCGGTCCGCGGCCTCCGTGCCCAGCCCGGCGAACGCCTCGCGCAGCCCGGGGCGCAACGCCTCCAGCGGATCCGGGCCCAGCAGCCCCGCCTCCTCGGCGCACAGCGCGGACCACTCCACGCACTCCCGCGCCTCCGGCCCGTCCGCCAGTGCCCCGGCGAGCGCGTGCAGCACCCCGAGATCGGCCGCCGCGGCCATCCGGACCAGCCCCGCCCGCCGGTCCGCGTCCGGGAACGGCCGCTGCAGGCAGGGGTACAGCCCCACCAGGTCCGCGACCCGCCGCGCGAGCCCCATCCCGACGGGTCCCGCCGCGAGCCGCGCCGCGATCCGGGCCCGGGGCTCACGGCGGAGCACGGCGGCCAGGACACCGGCCAGCCGGTCCTCCCCGGTCCGCCCCGCCCCGTCGATCCGGGCCACGACCTCGGCGACCTCGTCGCCCTCGCCCTCGTCCTCGGCCCCGGCCGTGCCGGCGGCTTCGTCCGCGCCCACCCCGAGGGCGGCCGACAGCGCCGGCGGATCGGCCTCGGCTCCCGAACGCACCGCCCACAACGGGGCCGCCGGCCCGAGCCCGTTCGGCACGATCTGCGCGAACATCCAGTGCGTACTCGTCTGCACATGGCCGCCCCGCACCCACTTGGCCACGCAGCGCCCGAAGTCCTCGCGCGCGAATCCGGCCGCCCGGCGCACCACGTACCCTTCCTGGCGCGCCGTGTCGAGCTTCAGCCTGCGCAGCGCGCGTTCGTCGAAGACGCCCCGCCACAGCACGCGCGGGGTCGGCACACCGAGGCCGCGCAGGAACCGTACGGTCCGGTCCCAGTCCAGGCAGTGCTCCCCGTCCCACACCGAGAACCCGTAGAACCAGCTGTCCAGTTCCTCGTACGGGATCGAGTGCCGGGCGTAGAGGTTCTCCCCGCACACCCGCCACCCGGCCGGGATCCCGGGGCCGATGCGGCCCTGGAGGCCCTTGACCCACGCCCGCGAGGGGTGGTGCGTCGAGTCGAGGGAGCGCGCGTGCAGGCCGTCCGCGTACAGGGTGGTGTTCTCCCCGTCGAGCTTCTCCGTCACCACGACCTCGTGCCCGGCCAGCCCCGCCAGTCCGACGGCTCGCACATCGTCCGCCGCCGCCCCGGGGGACCAGGGCAGGTGCGGCGTACGGGGATAGTGGATGCGCATGATCCGCTCCTGCTCGATATCGGGTGCCTGGTCACCTTAGGTAGCCGGAACCCACGCATCCACCCAATATCGCCCGCCCGCCCGGGTCCGACGGCGCCCGATCATCACCTCGTGCCGGGCCCCGGCGCGGAGCCGTCAGCCCAGGGCGGCCACCGGGACCGCGGCGGCCAGCTGGCCGGCCCCCGCGAAGTGCAGCCGCTCCAGCCGGGCCGCGTACGGCCAGCCGGCCGCCCGGTAGAAGCACAGGTCGCTCGGGATCGGCACGGCCCGCAGGTCGGCGGCGTGCGAACCGTCGGGCAGCGTGGTGGCCGCCGCGAGCAGCGGGTCCGCCGAGCCGGCCCACTCGCCGACCGGGGCGGGCCGCGGCCAGGGCTCCCCGGTGTTGGGGAACAGCCACCGGGTGTCCCGGGCCATCCGCGCGGCGAAGTCGGGGCCCGACGCGGCCCGCCGGGCGAGCCGCGCGAAGGTCAGCAGCAGGTCCGGCAGGGACTCGGCGAGCAGGGCCAGCTCCGGGTACTCCCGCAGGCTCTCCCCGTCGCCGGGCACGGACACGACGTACCCCCACCGGCCGGTCGCCGCGTCGATGCGGATCTGCGCGAGGGCGTGGCCGCGCCCGTGGGAGATGCGGGCGAGCGGCCAGTACGAACCGTCCCCGCCCAGCATGCGGTGCAGCTCGGGGTCGACCGCGTGCTCCGGCGCCCCGGGCAGCAGCCGCAGCGCCGGAAGCCCCGCGATCGCCACGCCGCCGATCGCACGGAGCACGGTCCGGACGTCCTCGGGGACCGGGACCGTCCAGCCGTCCATGACCGAGTCGGCGCAGCCCGGGTCGAGGACGACGAAGGCGGGGCAGCCGTCGGCCAGTTCCCGCAGCTCGGCCACGGCCCGACGGGCGGCGTCGGCCGGCACGCGGTGGCGGCGCACGGACCGGCCGAGGAAGTCGCCGCTGACGACGCTGCGCAGCAGCAGGGCCCGGCCGTCGCCGACGATCTCGAACTGGACCTCGCTGCTTCCGGTGTCGGCCGTTTCGCGGAAGGTGGAGAAGTACGGTTCCCATTCCACGGCGCACGGATAGCCGGGAAGGCCGCGCAGGTCGACGAGATCGGTGAGCGGGTCGCCGCGTCCGACGAGCGCGGCGAGCTCGCCGTCGGCCCCTGCGCTTCCCTCGCTTCCTTCACTTCCTTCGGCGAGTTCGGCGATTTCGACGGTGGGGGTGGCCGGCACGGAGAACCTCCCCCTCGGCCGGTCCGCCACCCCGTCGGCGAAGCGCTCGGCGAACCCGGCGAGCCAAGTGCTGAAGTCCGGTGCCTCGACGGTGACATCCGGGTCGGCCCCCCACGGGTTCACGGCCACGACCGGCCCCCAGCCGGCGGCCCCGACCCCCACGATCAGCGAGCCCTCGCCGAAGTCCGTCTCGCCCAGGGTCCAGCAGCCGTCCGCGAACACCTCGCGGCCGCGCGGCCCGAAGCGGTACTCGTGGTCCTCGGTCTCCAGGCCGCCGATCTCCCGCAGTACGCCCCGTACCTCCTCGGGTACCGCGACGGCCCAGCCGTCCAACTCCGCGTCCGTGAAGCCTTCGAAGAGCTCCAGCTCCTCCGGCCGCTCCCGCGCCAGCTCCCTCAGTGCCCGCACGGCATCCACCACCGACGGCCCCGCGTCGTACATGTACCTGGCTCCCCGTGTCGTCCGCTCAGCGGCTCTGAGGGTATCCCCGCGGTCCGCCGCCGGATGGTCCGGACCGCGCGCGACCGGAGGAACCCGGAGCGGCCCCGAAGGCCCTGGGACAGCAGGCCTTCGAACGGCAGGACCACTCCTGGGATCCCCGGGACGGCACGCGTTCAGTGGCAGAGGGCGACGATGGAAGGGTGCACGGTGCCCTTGGCCGCCTCGCACAGCGAGGCCATGTCGTACGGGTGCTGCGGCGCCGGCCTGGGCTTCGCCACCGCCTGCGGCCGCTTGCGGGGCTTCGCCGGAGCCGCGGAATTCACCTGCTTGGCGGGCCGCCTGGGCCGCGGGGGCTTCGCGTCGACCCGGCGCGGGCGATGCGGCCGCCCGGCCACGGCCGGCACGGGTGCCCGCCGGGCCTCCGGGACCACGGCCGGCGCGGAAGGCGCGGGCGGCAGGGGCGGGGCGGGCGCGGCGGGCTCGGCCGATGCCGGGAGCGGGCTCAACGGCAGCGCGAGGGGGGTCCGTTGGCGGACCTGCGCACGGGCCGACGCGGGCTCCTGCCGCGGCGCGTCCGGCGGGGCGGCGGGACGCACGGTCACGCACCCGGTGGCCATCACGAGCGCGGCAAGGGTCAGGGTCAGGGCCGGGCGCAACTGCATCCGCCCACCCTGCCGTACCGGCGCCGCGCGGGCCGAACCCATCACACGGACGGGTGACCGGGCACGCTCAGGCCCGGCCACGCCCCTGCGCGGCCAGCCGGAGCAGGTGTTCCACCGGGCCGCGGCGCAGCGGGCTGTCGGCCCAGATCCGCTGCCAGGCCCAGGTCAGGGCCAGGGCCGCGCCGCTGAAGGCCAGCCAGGCGGACCAGGACGCGGCGCCGTGCGCCGGACCGGCCAGCACCAGCGCGTGGACGACGTACGCGCTCAGCGCCATCGCCCCGAGCAGCGTGAGCGGCCTCAGCAGGCGCGCCCCCTTCCCGTGCCGCGCGGCGAGCGCGCACAGGCCGATGAGCGCGCAGCCCACGCCCGCGTTGCCGAGGGTCTCCAACGGGGTCTGGCTGTAGGGATCGGCCACCAGCAGCCAGTCCCAGGAGGTGCTGGGCACGGCGCCGTACTGACCGCTCAGCACCTCCCGTACGGGGTCGGCGGCGGCCATGGCCTCCGGGTGGTGGACGGCGATCGCCTCCAGCAACCGCTGCCGGGCGCCGAACACATGGCTCGCGAGCCACGCCGGTCCGTATCCGGCGAAGGCGGCCACCGTGCCCCACACCGCCATCCGCCGCGCCGCCGACCGGGCCCGCACGTCGCACAGCCGGGCCAGCGCCATCCCCACCAGCACGTACGGGAAGTAGGTGGCCAGCGGATACGCCCCGGTGAGCAGCAGTTCCAACAGCACCCCGCCCAGCCCGGACCAACCGGTCAGATCGGCTGCCTCGGGGACCAGGCCGCGGCCGGACGCCTCGTAGCCGAACACCGGGCCCAGCAGGAAGGACAGCAGCGGCCCGGCCACCACCGAGACGCCCGCCACGGCGCCGAGGGCCGGGGTGGACAGCCGGGTGAAGGGCTCGGCCGCCAGGAAGTACACGGCGAAGAAGGCCAGGATGACCAGGATTCCGGGCCACAGCGAGGCCAGCCACACGCCGAGTGCGGCCAGCAGCGCACTGCGGATCAGCAGGGGACGCCAGCGGCGCGCCCAGCCGTCCGGGCGCTTGGCCGGGTCCGGCGTGCGCTGGGCGAGGACCAGGGAGAAGCCGGCGAGCAGGGTGAAGAGGGCCGGAGCGCGCCCGTCGGCCGCGACGAGGAGGTATCCGGCGCCCTCCGGCTCCGGAGCGGGGCCGACGTGCACGGCGAACATGCCGAGGACGGCCAGGCCGCGGACGGCGTCGACCCCGGCCAGCCGACCGGAGCCCCGGGCGGGGGCCGCCGTCCCCGTGCCGGTGCCCGTCGGGGAGGCGCGTCGCATGTGTGGGTCTCTCCTCGGTGCGGTCGCCGTGCGTTCCGTGCGTGCGACGTTGGTCGGACCGGCGGTTTTCACGCCGCCAGTCCGCGTGCGGAACGTACCAGGGAGTGCATAACCAAGTAATAAGGAGGTATGGGGAGGGCAAAGACCTGGTGCGCCGGTGCGGGCGGAAGGGTCGCCGTAACCCGGGAGCCGTGCCCGCTGTTGCACAGGCCGTCAGGTCCACCCACGGTGAACGGAGTCCGATGCCGCAGCTGACCGACCAGGGCGCGATCGACGCACACGAGCGGGGGCGTACGGGGACCTGGATGACCCCGGCGGAGTACGGGGCCTCGCGGGCCGCCGTGTGGACCGCGGCCGTCGTCCTCGTCACCGACGTCCGCGGCCGGATCCTTGTCCAGAGCGTCGACTACCGCGCCGACCGGCTGCTTCCCGGCGGAGCCGTGGACGCCGGCGAGGCACCGTCCGCGGCGGCCGCCCGCGAGCTGCGCGAGGAACTCGGAGTCGACGGCCGCTACCCGCGCGGCCTCGCCGTCGACTGGATCCCGGCCGACACCCCCGGGTTCCCGCCCGAGATGTGCTTCCCGGGCGAGATCCTGCACGTCTACGACGGCGGCACCTGGACCCCCGACCGGATCGAGGCCGTCCGCCTTCCCGCCCAGGAGATCACCGGCATCCACTTCGCCGAGCCGGCCGACCTGCCCGCCCTGATGGACCCGGGCGACGCCCGCCGCGCCCTGTCCGCGCTCCGCGCCCGCATCAACGGCTCCGGCACCGCCCTGCTGGAGGACGGCCGCCCCACCGCGCCGACCGCCCTCGACCGGCTCGGGGTCCTGCGCACCCGCCGGATCCCGCAGCACGGCGCCTGGCACCCCGGCCGGGTCCCGGAGCGGCTGTCCGTACGGGACCTGTCGGCCTGGCTGTTCGCCCCCGACGGCCGGGTCCTGCTGCTGATCTCCCGGGCCACGGGCGCCGCCCACCTCCCGCCCCCGACGGCCGGATCCACCGAGGACGCCGTGCCGCTCGGCTACCGCCACGGTGAGCAGGGCGCCCACGCCCGGGCCGCGGGCCGCCTCACCGGCCTCGCCCCGGGCGCGGACGCGGAGTACGCACGCCTGCTGGCCACCCCCGAACAGGTCCGCGAACTCAGTGACTGGGGGCGGGCGGGCGACGACGAGCTCGCGGCGGTCCACGCCGCCCGCGCGCGCCTCGGCCTCCCCGTCCCCACCCGCACCCCGCCCACCGAACTCCCCGATGAGGGCGCCCGCCGGAGCCACTTCGCGGGCATCGCTTAGCGGGTGTCCTGCCGGTCAGGGCGGACCAGGGAGCGGTGGCCGGCAGGACACCCCCTGCAGGACATGCCCGGGGGAGCGCCGCCGGACCGCGGGGCGACCGGGGTGGCCCCCGCCCCGCGGCCACCGCCATGATCGGGAAATCCGGCGTCCACGGTCCGCGGTCCCGCAGCATGGGGCCATGAGCGACAGCGCGATCACCTACACCCTGTACATCCAGGCCGATCCCGCCAGGGTCTGGCAGGCCCTCACCGAGCCCGCCCTCACCCGCCGGTACTGGGGCCTGAGCTTCGAGACCGACTGGGGGGTGGGCTCGCCGATGGACTGGGTCGAGCGGGGGACCCGTACCAGCGACCCCGAGCAGGTGGTCCTCGGCTGCGTCCCCGACCGCCTGCTCTCCTACACCTGGCACACCTTCACCCCCCAGTGGGCGGCATCGGCCGGGATCGGCGAGGAGCTGCGGGCCGAACTGGCGAAGGAGCGCCGTACGAAGGTGACGTACGAGATCGAGCCCGTCGGCGACACCCTCGCCCGGCTGACCATCCTGCACGAGGGCTTCGAACCCGGCGGCACCCTGATCGGCATGTGCGGACGGGCCTGGCCGATGCTCGCGTCCAGCCTCAAGACCCTGCTGGAGACCGGGGCGCCGCTGCCGGAGGCGGAGGAGGAGGCGGGCGAGGTCTGAGGCGTGGAACGGAGAGCCGGTCCGCGTCCGTGTCCGCGGCCCCGGTCGCCCCGAACGGCCCGGCTCTCCACGAACGACCCGGCCCAACTGCCCTGTCCCGCACCGTACCTGAGAACATGTGTACAGACCACGAATCGGGAGCACGGACATGGCACCGGAACTGGACCAGCACCGCGTCGTCATCACCGCCGCGGGCCGCGACTTCGGGCGTACCCTCGCCCTCCGTTTCGCGGGCAGGGGTGCCGAGGTGCACCTGTCCGCCCGCACCCTCGAAGCCGCCGAGCACGTCCGCGAGGAGATCCGCGCCCAGGGCCACGACGCGGACCGCGTCCACGCCTACGCCTGCGACCTCACGGATCCCGCCTCCGTACGGGCGTTCGCCGCCGCGGTCGCCGCCCGCACGGACCACGTGGACGTGCTGGTCAACAACGGCTCCCGCTACCAGCACGGCACGGACCTGCTGTCCGCCACCGACGAGGAGGTGACCGACACCCTCGCCTCCGGAGCCACCGGTACCGTCCTGGCCACCAAGGCCTTCCTGCCGCTGCTCCTGAAGTCGGCCAAGCCGGACATCGTCACGATGGTCTCCGGCTGCGGGGAGAGCGGCCACCACAGGTCCGACGCCCACGCGGCCTTCTACGCCGCCAAGAGCGCCCAGGCCGGTTTCACCGAGATCCTCTCCCGCAGGCTGCGCGACCAGGGCGTCCGTGTGATCTCCCTCTACCCGCCGGACTTCGACAACCACGACCCGCTGTCGGAGTCCTGGGAGGGCGCGCCGCGCACGGCGAAGGACCCGCTCACGTCGCAGTCGCTGGTGGACTGCATCTTCTTCGCGATCGGCCAGCCGCGGGACTGTTTCATCAAGTCCTTCCACTTCGAGCAGGTCTGACGGTCGTGGGGCGGACACCGGCGACCGCCCCCGGCCCCCCCCGCGTGCGCAGTCTCCGCACCGCTGAACAGGCCTTGACGGCACCCTGACCGCAGGCCGCTCCAGGGGGTCGTGTGGAATGGGTGCCATGGGGAGAGGAAACGACGAGCAGCGACCCGGCACAGGCATACCGGCGCGGGACCCGATGAGCGGCCCCGACACCGACGAGCCCCCGGAGCACTGGCGCTACGTCCGCCACCTGGAATCCCTGGCTGCGACTCCGGGCCGGGGCGCGGAGACCGAGGCGCAGGTCGTGGCCGCCGTCCTGCGCGATCCCGACCGGGTGATGGCCGAGAGCGCGGTGGTCACCCACCTCGACCGGCGAGCCGTGCACCTGCTCGCCGACGAGGAGTTCCCCGCCTGGGCCCGCGCCATGGCCGCCGCCCTCGCCGGCCGGGACTTCCCCGAGCGCCGGCTGCGCGAGTGGAGCCTGCTCAAGGCCGTCACCCGTGGCGAGCCCTGGTCCGCCGAGGAGCTCACCGCAGCCTCCGACTGGTGCCAGCGCACCGCCGCCCGCCTGCTGACCTCGTACGAGGCGCTGACCCTGCTGGCCGCCGACGCCCGCACGCGCCGCGTCCGCAACGCGGCCACCGAACGCCTGCGCCGCGGCACCGCGGTCCGAACCGCCGGGCCGGTGCCGGCCCCGCGCCGGTCGTAACACCCCTGAGCTGACGGGTGGTTGTGGTGCGGGCCGGTGATTCCGCGCTTTGCGTCCCCGAGGCCGGATGCCCATGGCATCGTTGGCACGTGACTGCGCCCAGCCCTGCCCGGCAGCTCGCCGACCACGTCCGCGAGGTCCTCGGCGAAGGGCCGTTCGCCCCGCCGGGCGGTTGGTCGCACATGGGCGCCGTCATCTGCGACGTGAGCTTCCAGGCGCGCACCCGGTACGTGTCGACGCTGCTGCCGCGCCTGCTCCGGCTGCGGGAGGAATGGCCCGATGCCGCGACGGTCAGCGGCTTCCAGGCCCGGCTCGCCGCCCATGACCTCGCCGCCACCCTGGACTTCCGCAGTCCCGGGAAGGTCGCCAAGGCCCACGACATCACCGACCTGCTGGTCGCCGAGCGGGTCGACACGCGGGAGGACCTGCACGGCTGGCTCGGCCGGCCGGCCGGTCGCGCCGCCCTGCGCGCGGTGAAGGGCGTGGGGCCGAAGAGCGTGGACTACCTCGGCAACCTGGTCGGCCGGTCCCAGGTCGCGGTGGACGTGCACCTGCGCGCTTTCGCCGCGGACGCGGGTGTCCCGAACCTCGGCTACGAGCCCCTGCGCGCCGCCTACGAGGAGGCCGCCGCCCTCCTCGGCCACGATCCGGGTGCCCTGGAGCACGCGGTCTGGGGTTCGCGGGCATCACACGGGGCCGGTAGGACAGGAATCACAGGCTGATCTCGTTTACATCTCGTCACACGTCCTTCCAGGGCTTAAGGTGCCGTTACCCGGCCGGGTATCAGCGTGAAAACCGATGCCACTCCGCTGGAGGATGACTCTCCGTGTCGCACGTTTCACAAGCTTCCGTCGTCACCACCCCCGACGGTGAGCAGGCCCCGCCCGTCCCTACCACGTACGGCGAGGTCAAAGGCTGGTTCTCGGCGTACGACCAGGTGCTCTTCGACTGGTTCCTGACACGCCAGGACAGCGGCGAGGCGCAGCCCGGCGACCTGCTGGAGCTCGGCGCCTTCATGGGGAAGAGCGCGATCTTCCTGGGCCGGTACCTCCGGCCCGGTGAGAGGTTCACCGTCTGCGACCTCTTCGACTCGCCCGCGACGGACGACTTCAACGTCGCGGAGAACCGCACGTCCTACCCCACGCTCACGCGGCGCGGCTTCGAGACCAACTACCTGGCCTTCCACGAGGCCCTGCCGACGCTGATACAGGCCCCCACCTCGGTCGTGGCCGACGAGGTCAAGCCGGCGAGCTGCCGCTTCGTGCACGTCGACGCCTCGCACCTCTACGAACACGTCGCCACGGACATCGCGTCCTCGCGCCTCGTCGCGGCCCCGGATGCCGTGGTCGTCTTCGACGACTACCGGTCCGAGCACTGCCCCGGTGTCGCGGCCGCCGTGTGGAGCGCGGTGATCACCGGCGACCTGCACCCCATCTGCGTCTCGGGTTCGAAGCTCTACGCGACCTGGGGCGACCCGGAGCCCCACCAGACGGCGCTGCTCGCGTGGCTGGAGGGGCGCAGCGACCTCTGGCACGGCGTGGACGTGATCGACGGCCGTCCCATGGTGCGCATCGGGGACCAGGGCGTGGTCGCGCCGGAGCCGCCGCAGCCGCTGCACCCCGCGCCGCCGGCGGAACCGGCGCCGGCCCCCGCTCCCGTCGCCGCGCGCCGGCCCGGCGTCCGCTGGCGCAAGCTGGCCAAGGACCTGCTCCCGCCCGTGGTCACCCGCGCGATCGTGGCACGTAACCGCCGCCGCAGGGGCTGACGCCGTAGGGCCGGCGCCGAAACGACGGACGCCGAAAAAGGCGCACGCCACCCCGGACCGGATCCGGTCCGGGGCGGCGGGACGGACGCGGGTCAGACGCCCCGGCGCACCCGGGCCGCGCGGCGGGCCTCCGCCTGCTGGCGGGCCTCGATCGTCTTGCGGGACTCCTTGCCGCGGCCCGGGCGGGTACCGATGCCGCGGAAGGCCAGGTCCGAGCCGGAGGGCTTGCCCTTGGCGTCGGTCGGCGCGGAGCCCGCCAGCGGGACCCCGGAGGGGGCCTTGGCGCCGGTGATGCGGGTCAGTGCCGCCTCGCCGGACCGCACCTGCGTGATCGTCGGCCGGATCCGGGCGTCGGAGAGCAGGCGGACCATGTCCCGGCGCTGGTTCGGGGTGACGAGGGTGACGACCCGGCCGGACTCGCCGGCCCGGGCGGTGCGGCCGCCCCGGTGCAGGTAGTCCTTGTGGTCGGCGGGCGGGTCGACGTTGACCACGAGGTCGAGGTCGTCGATGTGGATGCCGCGCGCCGCGACGTTCGTCGCGACCAGGACCGTGACGGCCCCGCTCTTGAACTGGGCCAGCGTCCGGGTGCGCTGCGGCTGAGACTTGCCGCTGTGCAGGCCCTCCGCCCGCACGCCCATGGCCCGCAGGTGCTTCACGAACTGGTCGACCCCGTGCTTGGTGTCGAGGAACATCAGCACGCGGTTGTCCCGGGCGGCGATCTCCGTCGCCGCCGAGACCTTGTCGGCCGCGTGGATGTGCAGCACGTGGTGGTCCATCGTGGACACCGCGCCCGCCTGCGGGTCGACGGAGTGCGAGACCGGGTCCTTCAGGTACTTCCGGACGAGCTGGTCGACATTGCGGTCCAGGGTCGCCGAGAACAGCATCCGCTGTCCCGCGTGGTGCACCTGGTCCAGGATCTCGGTGACCTGCGGCATGAAGCCCATGTCGCACATCTGGTCGGCCTCGTCGAGCACGGTGATCTTCACCCGCTCCAGGTGCACGTCCCGCCGCCCCACCAGGTCGCTGAGCCGCCCGGGGGTGGCCACCACGACCTCGGCGCCGGTGCGCAGCGAGCTCACCTGGCGGCCGATGGACAGGCCGCCGACCACGGTGGCCATCCGCAGCTTCAAGGCCGCGGCGTACGGCTCCAGCGCCTCGGTGACCTGCTGCGCCAGCTCGCGCGTCGGTACGAGGACCAGTGCCAGCGGGCGCTTCGGGTCGGCCTGCTGTCCCGCCGTACGGGCCAGCAGGGCCAGGCCGAAGGCGAGGGTCTTGCCCGAGCCGGTCCGGCCGCGGCCGAGGACGTCCCGGCCGGCCAGCGCGTTCGGGAGCGTCGCGGCCTGGATCGGGAACGGCTCCGTCACGGCCAGCGAGGCCATGGTCTCCACCAGCTCAAGGGGCAGGTCGAGCTCGGCGAAGGACTTCACCGGCGCCAGTGCCGGCTCCTTCGGCGCGTGCATCGTGAACTCACCCTGCGGGCCGAGGGTGCGGGCGGCCTTGGCGGGGGTCCGGGGACCGGCCTTGGCACCGCCCTTCACACCGAAGCGCCCATGAGCTGACGGGTTCCTCATGCAGGACCTTTCGAAACAGTGAGTAAGAGGGGAGGGAAGAAGAAGATGGTCAACCGCCCATGGTACCAGCGGCGGTCAGGGGGTGTCCGGCCATGATCCGCCGGACACCCCTTAAGCCTCCCCGGCGGTCAGTTCCCCGGACCGCACCTGCGCGCAGTGCGCACGGATCTCGACCGCGGCGCGGCCGAACCAGTCGGCGATCACGGCGATCTCGTCGGGGGTGTAGTCGGCGAAGAGAACGGCCAGCCGGTCGTACATCGGCTGGTACACGGCGACGACGCGCGCGGCGGCCGTGGGGTCGGCCACCACCCGCACCCGGCGCCGGTCGGCCGGGTCGGGCACGCGCCGCGCGTATCCGGCGCGCTCCAGGCGGTTGAGCACCCCGGTGACGGCTCCGGTGGTGAGGTCCAGCAGTCCGGCGAGGTCACCGGCGGCGAGCGGGGTGTCGCCGGCGCCCAGGATGTGCCCCAGGCAGGTCAGGTCGGTGACGTTGAGCCCGAGCAGCTGCGCCACCTCCTGCTGGCCGACGATCCCCAGGGCGACGTACTGGTCCATGCGCGCGATCGCCTCGCCGGCCGTGGCCGGGGGGCGGGTCTTGCCCTGCACCCAGATACTCCTTAGGATCTAAGTTACTTAGTGAGTGAGATGCTTATTTCGCGAAATAAGCTTCCCCGCTTCCGAGCGTACTGCTGTAGGTCCGACCTGGGAGAATCATGAGCGCGCACGGTCACGTCGACCTCGGCCACACGGTGGCCGGCTGGACCGGAACCACCCTGGCCCTGCTGGGCTTCGCCGGAGCGGGCGGCTCCGTCTGCCTGGCCTGGATCCCCGGGATCTGGATCGGCCTCGGTGTCGTCGCCGTGGCCGGGATCGTCACCTGGCTGCTGCACCTCGCCGGCTGGGGCAAGCCGAGCGGCCCCCGGCCGGAGGCCGACTGGGACTGGCGCATCCGGGACACCCGCGCCCACACGGGACACGCCGACTGCCTGGGCTGCCGCGTCAGCGGGCCGCGGCGAGCCCTCGCGGCGGCCGCTGGGCCCCGGCCCCGGTCCGCCGCGTCCTTGCCCGCGGCGGACAGCGCCGGGTGAGAGGCGCTCCCCGTGGCGCATCCCGGGCGCCGAACCGCCCCTCCCTCTTTTCACCGACAAGGCGGCCAGAAGTTCGAACGTGCGCCGTGCCCCGGTTGGCCGCGTCCGGCGTGTGCTCCGCGGGGCCGTTGGGCAGGATCGAGACGGCCGCGTGTGCGGCCCGCAGTGGAACGTTGTGAAGGATCAGCCAGATGGCAACAGGCATCGTGAAGTGGTTCAACTCGGAGAAGGGGTTCGGCTTCATCCAGCAGGACAACGGCGGCCCCGACGTGTTCGTGCACTTCTCCGCGATCGAGACCACGGGGTTCAAGTCGCTGGAGGAGAACGCTCGCGTCGAGTACGACGTCACCCAGGGTCCCAAGGGTCCGCAGGCTGAGCGGGTGGTTCCGCTCAGGTAGTCCACTTCACGAGCCGTGCCCGTGACGCGAAGCCCCGCCGGTGCGCCCGGCGGGGCTTCGCGCGTCCCGGTCCGCCGCCGCGGCGCCGCGGTCGTGCGGGAGTCCGGGCGGTCCCGCTATCGCGTCCGGTCCGCCTTCGGTCCGCCGCCCGGTCCGATCGCGCCGTGGAGGGCCCAGAGCAGCCGCCACAGGTGGTCGGCCAGTGCCCGGGGCTCCGCCCGGATGTCCTCGTGCAGCCAGTCCGCGAGGACGCCGGTGAACGCGGCCGCGACCGCCGACGCGACCAGCTCGGGCTGCGGGGCGCCGACCGCTTCCCGTTCCGCCCGGGCCCGGGCGGAGAGCTCCCGGTGGAGGCGCCTGCCGAGCGGGCCGCCGCCGCCCTGGAGGAGCAGGGTCCGGTAGAGCGGCGCCCGGTCGGCCGCCTGTACCAGGAAGGCGGCCAGCGCGGCCGGGGGCTCGGCCGGGGGGACTGCCGACGGGCCGGTCTGCCAGGCGTGCAGGGCGTCGACCGCCGCGTGCACCACGTCCGCGCACGCGTCCACGGCCAGCGCGGTGAGGTCCTCGTAGTGCAGGTAGAAGGTGGCGCGGCCGACGCCGGCCCGGCGGACCACCGCCGAGACGCTGACCTCGGCGAGCGGCCGGTCGGCGCACTCGGCCAGCAGGCTCTCGCGCAGCCGCCCCTTCGTCCGCGCCGTACGCGGATCCTCCGGGCTCACGCGGCGAGCAGCGCCGCGCCGAGGGCGAGGGCGCCGGGCAGCGCCTGGGCCACGAGGATCCGGCGGTTGGCGGTCGCGGCTCCGTAGATTCCGGCGACGACCACGCAGACGAGGAAGAAGACCTGGGTGGCGAGCGAGTCGATGACGAGCGACCAGACCAGCCCGGCGGCGAGGAAGCCGTTGTAGAGGCCCTGGTTGGCCGCGAGCGGCGCGGTGAGGCGGGCGGTGTCCGCGTCGAAGCCGGACAGCGCGCGGCCCGGGGGCCGCTGCCACAGGAACATCTCCAGAACCATGAAGTACACGTGCAGCGCGGCCACGAGGCCGATCAGGATCTGAGCGACCGTGTGCATGGCCGCCTCCACTTCTCGGGGTCGGTGTCGGTGTGCGGGAGCGGATTACCGGTCGGTATTTCCTGGACAACTGTACAGGAAGTCCGCTCCGGGCCGGTGTGCGTGCGACGGCCCACCGGCGGGGCGTCCGCACGAGCGGTACGACAACGGGTTCCGGGGGCTGCCGGGCACCGAGCGCGGTGTGTGAGACTCCCTCTGAAGATCACTCGGGGGGAGTTCCGCGTTGAACGCGCTGTTGAAGAGGGTGTGGATCGGGCTGGCCGCGACCTTGATCGTGAGCCTGGCCGCCGTGGTCATGCCGGACCAGGTCCAGATAGACGACAACGGGCGCGTCCACCTGGGCGCGCCCGCGTCCCCGCCGTCCCCGTCCACGGCGGGGCCCACACCGGAGCCCACGTCACCGCCCCTCACCCGGGACGCCGTGGACGAGGCGATCGCGACCGCGGTCGGCGCGGCGGGCCTCGACCCGGCGCAGGGCCGCCCGACCGTCGCGATCGGCGCCAACTCGTCGAACAGGACGTACTGGACGGCCGTCCGCGAGAAGAGCGCCGCACAGTCGGAGATGAACGCGGTCTGCGCGGACCTGGAGCGACAGGGCTGGACGCCGAACCCGAACGGCGACCGCCCGGACGTCCCCCGCAGCTACAAGCGCGGGGGCTGGTTCCTGCTGGTGAGCACGCGCGGGAAGACCCAGGCGCCGTCCACCGCCTCCGCCTTGACCGACTCGCAGACCTACCTGACCCTGACCGGGCTCCAGCTGAACCTTGCCGACATCCCCCTCCCCGAGATCACCGTCCGCATCGGCTGACCCTCAGAGGTGGGCGTCGAGGAACGCTCGGAACTCCTCGCGCGTCATCGGCCCGCCTGGCTCGCGACCGCCTCCCCGTCCTTGATGAGTACGGCGGTCGGCGCCCCGGTCACCCCGTAGCGCCTGGTCGGCTCCGGGCAGCGGGTCATGTCCGTGCGGACGGCGGTGAACCGCGTCCCGTACTCCTCGGCCAGCTCCCCGACCACGGCGTCCATCGCGCGGCAGGCCTCGACGGCCTTGGGCCAGGTGCCGCAGAAGTACGCGAGAACGGGCCCGGTCGTCATCGAGAGGATGAAGTCGAACTCCTCGTTCTCCAGTGGCTGGTGCACCCGACGTGCCATGCGTGTCGCTCCTCGCTCGTGCGCCTCCCCGGATCGGGAGGGCGGCCCCCATCATCGCCGCCGCACCGGCCGGCGGCCGCCGGGTCCGTTGTCAGTGGTGGCTGTGAAGCTGAGCGTATGGACGACAGGATGCTTCGGCGGCGGGTCTACGGCGCCGACCACGAGGACCCCGACCCCGGGCCGCGACCCGGACACACCTACGGTGAGCTGGTCGGCGGGCCGCTCGACGGGCTCCTCCTGGACGTCACCGGCTGGAGTGCGCCGCAGCTCGCCGAAGAGGCCAGGCTCCCCACGGAGATAGGGCGCTACGGAGCGGGCGGCCGCGCCCACTACCGCCGCCGCGCGGGGGACCCGGGCCACTGGGACTGGACGGGCGACAGCCGCTGACCCGCCGCCGACCGGGGCCAGGGCCGGGCGTGCGGTGCCGGTTCAGCCGCCCAGGTGGACGAAGGCGGCCCAGAAACGGGCGTCCGCGTAGCACGGGAGCTCCGGCGGCCGGCCGTCCAGGTGGGCCACGGCTGCGCGCAGGCGCGAGCGCGCCGGTTCCTCCGGTACGTCGTCGATCAGACCGGCGCACCACCGGGACAGCTCCGCGGCCGTGGAGTCCCGCAGCCACAGCTGAGCCCTGCGCAGGGCCCGCCCGGCGTCCACGGCGCCGCCGCCGGGCGGGCCGGAGTCCAGTTCACGGTAGAACCGGGTCGCGACGAGCATGGTCGCCAGGTCGTTCACGTTCCACAGGGAGGCGATCACCTCCCGCGCGCCGGCCTGGAGCAGCCCCGAGGCCAGGCCGATGGCCTCGTCCGGCAGGAAGGCGTCCGTGGTCGCGGTCCGGCAGGCCGACGCGAACACCAGCCGCACGCCGCGGAAGGCGCGGCCGGACATGATCGCGCGGAGCGTCATACGGGTGCCCGCGGCCAGGACGAAGGCAGATTCCAGCGGGCTCGCCGTGTCGAAGGAGCCGTGGCACGCCAGGTGGACGTGCGTGGCCCCGGGGACGTCCTCCCGGACGAACACGGGAGCGGTGGCCGCCGCCCCGTACCGCACGGTCCGCCGGCACCAGGGGAACAGCGCGCCGACGGCGCCGGCCTCCGCCGACGCGTAGTGCAGATCGTCCGTGGGGTCGCCGACGGCCGCCAGGACGGCGGGACCCGGCCGGGCCGCCGGCCTGCGGGCGAGCACGGCCGCCGAGGGCGCGTAGGACACCGTGAACTCGTCGAGCAGGCAGCGGCCGTCATGGAGGAAGGCGTGCAGCGGCCGGCCCGCCAGCGCACCGCACGCGACCAGGGTCACCGCGCCGACACCGAGCTCGCGCAGCCACGCCGCCAGCGCCGCGGTGAGCCTGGCGTACACGGGCGGGCTGTGATCCGGGCCCGCCGGCAGGTCCCGCAGGTCCACAGCCCGGCTGTCGACGTCCAGGCCGCCCTCCCCGTCGCGCCGGACGAGCAGCAGGCGCACGAACCCGGCGGCCCCGTACACGTAGACCAGGGGACGGTGCGGCGGCGCCGCGGCGGACAGCTCGCCGATGCCCGGTGGGCGCAGCGCCTCGGCCGCCGCGGTGAGCCGTGCCAGCGCAGCGGCCTGTTCCCGGCGGGCCTTGGAGATCGAGCGGACCAGGGACAGATGCAGCCGTTCCACGTCGGCCGCGCCGAAACCGGCACCGGGCATCGACCGTTCGACACCTGCGAGGGCCGTCAGCCGGTCGCATGCCGCACGGTAGGCGTCGAAGGCCACGCGGTCGCCGTCGCGTGCGCTGCGCAGCACGTCCTGGTCCTGCTGGAGGCTCTCGCCCAGCTCCCGGGCCCGCGTCCGCTCCAGGAGCAGGACGGCGTCCAGGGTGCGGCCCGCCCGGACCATCGCGGTGACGATCTCCAGCACGTCGCGCGCGGCAGCCTGCTGCTCCATGTGCCGGCTCTGCCTGAGCAGGGCTTCCTGGTAGAGGCTCTCGTGCAGTTCCGCGGCCCGCGCACCCGCCTCCGCCGCGGCCGGCCAGTCCCCCCGGTCGCCGAGGTGGCGCAAGTAGATCATGTACGCCTTGAACGCTTCGTTCCGGTGTCCGCGCCC
Source organism: Streptomyces spororaveus (assembly GCF_016755875.1). NCBI lineage: Bacteria > Bacillati > Actinomycetota > Actinomycetes > Kitasatosporales > Streptomycetaceae > Streptomyces > Streptomyces spororaveus. The sequence continues at coordinate 7,696,544 of NZ_BNED01000005.1, forward strand.
GACGAGGCCCCGGATCATCCTCCGGTGGACGGCGAGGTCCTCCGGAGGTTCCAGCTGGGCCAGGTTGAGTTGGACGCTGGTCCAGTCCCGGGGGTGGTTCTCGAACGTCAGCACCCGCAGGGCGGCGCGGAAGTGATCGGCTGCGGCCAGGAGTTGCTCCGGCGTTCCGGTCTGCGTGCGCATCACCCCGAGGAAGGACTGGGTGATCGCCCACTGCCAGGGGGCGGCCTCCTCGGTGAACACCTGGAGCGCGGAGGTCAGATGGGTGATCGCGCGCTCCAGGTCCGGCCGGGCCCGCACCTCGCTGTCACCGAAGGCGACCCCGAGATTGAACTCGGCGGTGGCCCAGCTCTGCGGGTTGTCCTCCAGGGTGAACACGGACTGCGCGGCCATGAACGCCTGGATCGCCATCCGCTGCGTGGCCTCGACGTCCCGGCCGCGCATCATGCTGTAGACCACGCCGAGCGAGCTCTGGGACATGGCCCAGTCGACGGGCATCTCGTCCTTGGGCTGGGCCGCGAGCGACGCACGGAAAAGCTCGATCGCCCGCCACAGGTTCGCCTCCCGGCCCTCGCTGAGCCGGTCCCGGTACAGCCGCGCGAGGTTGTGGTGGACGTCCCCGCGCCGAACGGCCTCCGTGGCGGGGTCGAGCAGGTCGAGAGCCTCGTGGGCCGCGCGAATGGCCTCCTCGGAATTGTGTTCCGGGTCCCCCGTGGTCCGCAGGGGCAGCAGCCTGACGACCGTGTTGAGCAGGTTCGCCCGCAGCGCGGGCTCCGCGTCCGCCGGCATGGAGTCGAGCGCGCCGCGGCACAGGGCGATCGCCCGCTCGATGCCGTCGCGCCTGCCGCTGATGTCGGCTTCGTCCAGCAGGGCCTGGGCGAGGGCGCAGACGACGGCCGGATACCGGGGATGATCCGGAGTCACCTCCGACGCGCACTGCTCGAAGATGGCCAGGGCCTCGGCCGCGTTGGCCGCGGCGTCGCCCTTCAGGCGCCGGTCGTAGGCGATGCCCAGATTTACCTTCAGCTCCAGGGTGACACCGAGCCCGTCCGTCTCGGGCAGGCCCAGAACGGTCCGCAGGGCCGTGATGGCCTCCTCGGTGTCGATCTTCCCGTTGGTGCGCGGCGAGAGGACCTCCTCGGCCAGCAGCACGTTCAGGAGGATCCAGCCGGTCCCGGTGGTCTCGTACGTGTTGGTGGCGAGTGCCTCGCGGATCCGGGCGAGGCGCGCGCCGTGGTCGGGGAGGTCCCGCAGGCCGTCCGAGAACTCTTCGATGTCCATCCGCCCGGGAGGGCCCGGCGCGCGCTCCGCGGGCGCGTTCTCCTCGGCCCAGCTGTGCAGATTCCTCAGACCGGCCAGCAGCACGGAGGCGGCGTGCCGCTCCTCGCCCTCGGGGAGCCGGCGCTCCGCGTCCGCGGTCAGCTCCATCGCGCGGACCACCAGGGCCCGATGGGCCGCGGGACTCCCTTCGTACGTCGAGGCGAGCTGCGAGGCGAGGCACAGCTGGTACGAGGGAAGGTCGGGGTCGGTCGGGTCCGTCAGCAGTCGCTCCAGTGCGGCCCGGCGCAGGCCGCGCAGCGGATCGGTCAACTCGCCGGCGTGCGCGTCGATCCGGCCGCAGATCGTGCGGCACATCCCACGGGCGGACGTGCCCGGCACGGGTTCGTCCACGAGGGCCCACAGGGTCTGCATCGCCGTGAGCAGGTCGTCGGGTTCACCGGTGAGCGCGTACCGCTGATCGCGCGCGTGGAAGAGGTTGAAGGACGCCAGGGCCCGCTGGGCCCGTGGCACGGAAGGCAGCCGCAGGGCGTTCTCCAGGCAGGCCAGCGCGCTCGCCAGGTCTTCGAGGCGGCCGTCCCGCTGGTGTCGCTGCAGTCGGCAGGTGCCGAGCGCGGCCAGCGCCGACCAGCGCTCGGGCACCGGCAGCGAAGCGAAGCCGGGATGCGTCAGGACGGCCTCCCAGGCCTCGGCGTGCACGTCCGGGTCGGAGTCCGGCGGCAGGCTCATGGCATGGTCGAAGAGCTCGCTCAGCACGGTGGGGGACCTCCGGAAGGGGCGCCGGGCGGTGTGCCGGGCGCAGCGCCGGGCGCGGGCGGATCGGTGAAGAGGAGCTCGGGTCGGCGGGATCCGGCGGAGAGGTACGTGGTGAGCCGCCGCCCCGCCCGGTACTCCGCGAGCGGATGCTCCGGGAGGGGAAGGCGCAGGGCCCCGTAGAGCTGTTGCCGGTACAGGTCGAAGCAGGATTCGACGACGTCCCCGTGCAGGCGTGCGGCGGACAGCAGGAAGCCGTGGTAGGCCGTGGCGGCGAGGACCAGGGACAGCGGGACCGCCCACAGGGTCCACACCGACCACACGCAGCTCAGGACCGCGCAGGCCCACACCTGCGCGGTGAGGTGCACCGACCGGCGGGAGGCGACGACCTCGTTCCTGGTGGCGTCCGGGAGGAGCAGCCACAGCCGGGGCCAGCAGACGACCGGGTCCAGCCCGTAGTGGGCGCGGATCCGGTCCTCCGAGGCCCGCAGGACGTTGCCGAACCGCGTGGGCATCCGGCGCCGGGGATCGAAGGGGACCGACCGCACGCGCCGGGCGAGGCTGCCGCGCTCCGCGAGTGACTCGGCGTCGAGCGAGTCGGCGGGGCGGGCGGCGAGCGGACGCAGGGCCGCGATGTCGGCGTCGGCGCGGCGGCCGAGCCGCTCGCGCAGCCGGCGCCGCGGGCCCGGGAGGACCCAGTACCCCTCCAGGCCGCGGACGAGCGGATGGACGAAGAACTGCAGCAGCAGCCCGGAGAACGTCAGCAGCAGCAACACCCCCACCACCGCGGCCGCTTGCAGGAGGGCCGGCAGCTCGGTCAGCCCCGCCGTCCACTGCTTCGCCGCACCCGCCCAGCCGAGACGCTGCACCGTGGGCCATCCCACGCCGCGCAGCCAGGCGCCGAGCCCGGCCAGCCAGAACAGACAGGCCGGCGAGAACAGCGCGGCCAGCCAGCGCTCGGAGAGCTTCCCGCCCAGTCCCTTCCAGAAGTCATTCAGCACCGGGCTGCCATCCCGCCGGCCGGTACGTCAGCCCGCTCCCGTCGTTCGGGCAGCGCTCGGGCAGGGGGGTGGGGTCCTGGACGTCGAGCACGGGATACGCGTAGTCGCACCGTGCGCACACCACCCGGTCGAAATCGGCGAAGGCGTCCCCGCCCAGCCCCATGTACGAACGCCCGTCGCCCCGCTCCCCGTCGCCCGTGCCGTTCTCGCCGGTCGCCGCCGCGACCGGCTGCCGCCGCCCCCCGGCCGCGTCGGTCTCGTGTTCCCGTGCCAACAGAACCGTGCCCCCGTTCCGTGCCCTGCCCCACCCGGTTCTGGTCCAGCACACCGCCGAACGGGGCCGCTGTCCAGAGGGCCGGACGGGGGACCCGGTGGCGGCCCGGGAAAATTCCCCGAAGAATTTTCCCGGAGCTGTCGATCCGGGCGTCTCCCGTTCGACGCAGGGGTGAGAGGCGGGGACAGCCCCCGCCCTCCCGACCCGACCGAGGAGTCACCATGCCGCGCTTCCTGACGATGATCCGCATCGACGAGCAGGACCTGCCCAGCGACGAGTTCCCGCCCGAGTTCGAGCAGCGCATGGGCGCGCTGCTGGAGGAGATCACCAAGGCCGGGGTCATGCTCGACACCGCCGGGCTGCTCCCCACCTCCGAAGGGACCCGCCTCAGCTGGTCCGGCGGGAAGATCAGCTACACCGACGGCCCCTTCACCGAGACCAAGGAGGTCGTGGGCGGCTACTCCCTCACCCAGTGCAAGGACAAGGCCGAGGCCATCGAGTGGACCCGGCGGTTCCTTGAGATCCACCCGGTGGAGTGGAAGGTGAGCGCCGAGGTCCGCGAGATCCAGGAGATGTGATCCCGGCCCGCCCGCGCCGCGTTTGCCCTGCCTCGTCACGGCTGCTCTGATGGGTGGCCGTGACGGCAGTGAGTGCGGCCCAGGCGGTCGAAGCGGTGTTCAGGATCGAGTCCGCGCGGATCATCGCCTGTGCCGCCCGCGTCGTGCGGGACGTCGGCATCGCCGAGGAGATCGCCCAGGACGCCCTCGTCGCGGCGCTGGAGCAGTGGCCGCAGGAAGGGGTCCCGGCCCGGCCGGGCGCCTGGCTCATGACCACCGCCAGGCACCGCGCGATCGATCTCGTCCGCCGCAAGGAGACCTACGCGCGCAAGCTCGCGGAGGTCGGCCGGAGCTTGGAGGACGTGCCACCGCCCGCCGAGCCGGCCGACCCCGAGGACATCGACGACGACCTGCTGCGCCTGATCTTCACCTCCTGCCACCCCGTCCTCGCCACCGAGGCCCGCATCGCGCTCACCCTGCGCCTGATGGGAGGGCTGACCACCCAGGAGATCGCCCGCGCCTTCCTCACCTCCGAGGCCACCGTCGCCCAGCGCATCGTCCGGGCGAAGCGGTCCCTGGCGAAGGCGGGGGTCCCCTTCGAGGTCCCGTACGGCGCCGACCGCGACGCACGGCTCGCCTCGGTCCTGGAGGTGATCTACCTCGTCTTCAACGAGGGGTACTCGGCCACCGCCGGGGACGACCTCGTCCGCCCCGCCCTGTGCGAGGACGCCCTGCGCCTGGCCCGCGTCCTGGCCGCCCTGGTGCCCGGGGAGCCCGAGGCGCACGGCCTGGCCGCGCTGCTGGAGTTCCAGGCCTCCCGGATCGCCACCCGCACCGGCCCCGACGGGGAACCGGTGCTGCTCGCCGACCAGAACCGGTCCCGGTGGAACCGCATGCTCATCCACCGGGGCGCCCGGGAGCTGGGCCGGGCGGGGAACGGCCCGTACTCCGTCCAGGCCGCGATCGCCGGCTGCCACGCGGCGGCGGTCCGGTACGAGGACACGGACTGGCCGAGGATCGCCGCGCTCTACGGGCGCCTCGTCCGGCTGGTCCCGTCGCCGGTGGTCGAGCTCAACCGGGCGGTGGCCGTCTCGATGGCCGAGGGCCCGGAAGCGGCCCTGCCGCTGGTCGACGCCCTGGCCGCGGAACCGGCCCTGCGCGCCTACCACTTGCTGCCGAGCGTACGGGGAGACCTGCTGGAGCGGCTGGGCCGGACCGAGGAGGCCCGCGCGGAGTTCGAACGGGCGGCCTCCCTCACGCGCAACGCGCGGGAACGCACCCTGCTGCTGGGACGCGCGGCCCGCCTCTGAGAGGCGCGACGGTCCGAGGACGGCCACGGATCCGCCCCCCTCGCCGACCCGCGTCCTGGCCCGGATCCTCCTCGGCCTCCCGACCCGCGCGGGCCCGCTCGTCCTCCTCGGCCACCGGGCTGTGGCTCAGCCGAGGCGGGCGAAGCCGGCGACGTCCAGCGGGGTCCCTACGGGCCGCCGCGGCGCGGTCAGCGCGACGGGCCTGCGGAATCCGCCGGACCGGGTGATCTCCTGCACGGTGAGGCGCAGTGCCTCCTGGAAGTCGCCCATGGTCCGGCGGGCCGCCGGGGTGTCGACGTAGAGGGAGTTCATGTGCAGCCCCTCCGTGTCCCGCTGGAACCACGAACAGGCCCCGTTGGCGCGCGCCGACCACACGTGGGTGGTGGGCCGCCACTCGTCGTGGCGCTCGGCTCCGGGGCACTTGCGCATGTCGATGTACGAGAAGAAGTTCACCGGATACGGCCAGGAACGGGCCGCGAACTCCTCGGGTGCCAGCAACTCCCAGGCCCGCACGAACGGCACGTCGAGATGGCTCATCATCTCGCTGAAGCCGGCCCGGACGGAGGACATGACCTGGGCGAAGTCCCGGCCGGGCGAGGCGTCGAACTCGATGGGCAGGGTGTTGACGAACCAGCCCACCGAATGCGCCCAGGTCTCCCGGCCACGCTCGCTGACCGGCATCAGGCCGCGGTAGACGCCCGGGCCGCCGGCCTCGCGCAGACAGACCGCGACCGAGGCGAGCACCCCCATGAACGGCTTGCCGTCGGCCGCCAGACACGTCTTCTCGAACACCTCGGCCTCGGCGGCGTCCAGGAGGGTGGAGGCCTCGTTGACGATCGGGTACATCCGGCCCGGCTCGACCCCCAGGTCGAGGGGGAAGCGCGGGAAGAACTCACCGGCCTGCCCCATGAACGCCTTCCAGTAGTGCAGGCGTTCGTCGCGGGCGTCGATGGACAGGTAGCGGCGGCGCTGTTCCTCGGCGAAGTCGAGGTAGCTGGGGGCGGGCGGCAGTTCGACGTCCTCGCCGCGGCACAGGGCCTCGTAGCCCATCGACACCTCGCGGGCCACGATCGGCATCGACATGCCGTCGCAGACGATGTGGTCGAAGGCGAGGTAGACCGTCGCGGAGTCCTCGCGCACCACCGCACCCATGACGAACAGCGGCCAGGAGAGGGTGTCGATGCTCCGCTTGAACCGCTCGACGAGGAATCCGCGCAGCAGGTCGGAGGTCTCGAACGCGCCCACCTGCCGGGGCTCGAGGGACAGTCCGGCGGGGTCGAACGGCTCACAGGCCACCTCGCCCGCCAGACGGCGGAACGCGCACCGCAGGACCTCGTGCCGCTGCACGAAGGAGAGCAGGGACTGCGCCAGGGCCTGCTCGTCCAGCGGACCGGCCACCTCGAAGGTCACCGCGACCCAGGACGCGACCGGGTCGTCGGCGGCCCTGCTCTCCTCGGCGACGGTGAAGTGCTTGTCCTGGTTGAACGATGCCTTCCTGCCCACCGGGTCACCCGTGTCGGCGGCCTCCGCCGCCGTGGACCCGAGCCGCCACTCCACCACACGGCCGGGTGCCATGTGGTGCATCTCCAGAGGAAACTGCCGCATTCCGTCATCCCTTCGCCCCCGAGTCAACCCCCAGGCCCTAACGACCTCCGGCCCGGGGAGGTGACGAATTCGCTCGGGCCGGGCCGGGGTGGGGGTGTCGGCGGGCGTTCACGGGGAGTTCAGGCGGACGGCGTCAGAGGCACGGCCCCTGTTCGGTGTGCAGGGCCGAAGCGATCGTCATCCCGGCCGACGGACGGTCAGGGCACCAGCTCCACCATCACGGCACGCGGCAGCGAGGGGTTGCCCGCCGCTTCCTCCGCCACCCATCGGTCCTCGTCGGCGAGCAGCCCGGTGATGGCCTCGGGCGGCAGCGCCGGGTGGGCGGCGGCCAGCGGCCGGGACGTCCGGTCCGCCAGGCAGGCGAGCAGGGCCGGGCCGGTCGCGTGGGGGTGCTTGGCGACCTCCTTCAGCGCCCTCCGTACCCCCGGCCGATGCTGCGTCAGGTGCTCCAGCAGGGCACCGGACGCGTCCGGGTTGGCGGCCACCGCGGCGAGGACCTGCACCCCGTGCCGCGCGACCATGGCGCGCAGCAGCTCCTCGGACAGGCCCGGGTGCGCAGCGACGGCCCTGACCACGGACGCGGCCGGATCGACCGCCAGCGCGTCACGCAGATGCGCGGGCAGGTCGCGCCGCTGCGCCACGAGCATCCGTACGGCCGCGTGGCGGGACCCGGCCAGCTCGGTGAGTTCGGCGGGGGTGGCGGCGGCGACCCGGGGCAGCGGGTTCCAGGCGGCCCGGTCGCCGACGACCAGCTCGGTCAGCAGATCGAGCGGCGCGCGCGGATGCTCCGCGACGGCGCGCCGTACCTCGATCTCCGGATCGGCGGCCAGGACGCGGATCAGCTCCTGGCCGATCCCGGGGTTGCGCGCGTACGCGGCCCGGACCCCGTCATTCGGGTCGGCGGCCAGTCGGGCGTAGAGCGCCTGTGGCAGATCGGTGCGCTCGGACAGCGCCCATTGCAGGGGAAGTTCGGGGTCCTCGGCCAGGGCGAGGACGGCTTCGAGCGGGGTGGTGGGATTGAACGCCACCGCGATGCGGACCCGGGGGTCCGGGTGGCGGGCGAGGCGGGCGGTGACGGGTGAATCCGTCCAGCGGGCCACTTCCTCCACCACCTCCACATCCGGGTCGGCGGCGAGCAGGTCCACGACGTCGGACGGCAGGCCGGGGCAGGAGGCCAGCTTCCAGCGGATCCCGGAGTCCGGGTGCGCCGCGAGGAGGCGGGGCCATTCGGGGTGCCCGCGGCCCTCGTCGATCAGGGCGACGGCCGCGTACGGCCAGGACATGGGATCCACGTCGGCGGCGGTGAGCGTCCCCCTGTAGGCGAGGGGCACCGCGGTGCTCCTCGCGTACGCGGCGAGCGCCAGCACCTGGTCGCGGCGCAGACCGGTGCGGCCGGTCAGATCGTGGAGCAGCTCGTCGGCGTAGTCCCGTTCGGTGTCGGGCCCGGTGCCCGCCTCCTCCAGCGCGCGCGTCAGCAGTCGGTCGACCAGTTCGGGCGGCAGCGCCGGATTGGCGGCCAGTCCGCAGAGGAGGTGGTTCAAGGGCGCTCTCCGGCCGGTGTGCGGGGCGAGGCGGCTGCAGCGGTCAGAGCGGCGGCCAACGCCCGGGTGTGGGGGTGCGGGCGTCGCCGCCGGGGGAGGACCAGCCCGATGTGCCGCGCGGGACGCGGGGGTTCGATGCGGACCGCGGTCGACTCCCCGGTCGGGGAGAGCGAGACGTGCGGGACCAGGGAGACCCCGACCCCTGCCGCGACCAGGGTCTGCGCGAAGAAGTAGTCGGTGGTGGAGGCCGCCACCCGGAGGTCGAATCCGGCGAGCTCCGCGTACCGGCGCAGGAAGGCCTCCGTCCTGAGGCAGCCCAGCACCCAGCGGTCGGCCCCCAGTTCGGCCAGGTCCACCGAGGGCCGGTCCGCGAGGCGGTGGCCGGGCGGCAGCACCAGCCACAGCGGATCCTCCATCAGCGGAACCCAGTCGAGCCCCGGGCGCTCACCCGGGCGCACCGGCGGCGGTCCGTCGAAGCGGTAGGCCAGTGCGAGATCGGCCGCGCCGGCGCGCACCATCGCCGCCGCGCCGTCCGGCTCGCTCTCCAGCACCGTCAGTTCCACCTCCGGATGCGCCTCCACGAACCCGGTCAGCGCCGCCGGCAGCAGGTGCCGGCCCCCGCTGGTGAAGGTGGCGACGGTGAGGCGCGGCCGCTCCGCCGTGAGCCGGTCGATGGCGTGGCGGACCTGGTCCAGTTCGGCGGATATGGACTCGGCCGCCTCGACCAGCAGCCGTCCGGGTTCGGTGAGGGTGACCCCGCGCGTGCTGCGCACCGCGACCGGGTGGCCGACCGCGCGCTCCAGGGCCGCGATGTGCTGCGAGACGGCCGACGGTGTCAACAGCAGGGCACCCGCGGCCCGGTTGAAGCTGCCGTGCTCGGCCACCGCCCGGAGGACGCGCAGCCGGTGCACATCGATCATCAGTTTTCCTTACGATCCGTTCAGCGGCTGGTCGGTTCCGCTGGAGGACCATACAGCGGCACAGTCGCACGCATGAAGCGAATTCTTGTCGTCGGCGGCAGCCGGTACTTCGGAAAGACCCTGGTCACCCGGGCGCGCGAGGCGGGGGACGAGGTGACCGTCCTCAACCGGGGCTCCGGCGCACCACCTCGCGGTGTGGAGCGCCTGGTCGCCGACCGCGACGACGAGGAAGCGCTGCGGGCGGCGCTGGGCGGGCGCGACTTCGACGTGGTCGTGGACCAGGTCTGCTACACACCGCTCCAGGCCGCCGTCGCCCGGCGGGTGTTCGCCGGGCGGACCGGGCGCTACGTCATGACTTCGACGATGGAGGTCTACGACCCGGCCACGCTCCCCGCCGGTCCTGCCGACCCCGACCCCGTTCCGGTCACCGAGGCTTCGCTCGACCCCGCGCGGCTGCCGCTCGCGGCGGCGGCGGTCCGTACGTCCGGGCCCCGGCCCGCGTACGTCTACGCCGAGGGAAAGCGGCAGGCCGAGGCCGTCTTCCTGCGGGACCCGGTATTCCCGTACGTCAGCGTGCGCGCCGCGCACGTCCTCGGCGGCGGCCCGGCGGAGTTCACCGGGCGGCTCGCGCACTACGTGGAGCGGATCGGCGCCGGGACCCCCGTCGACGTCCACGAAGCCCCGTACGCCACCTCGTTCATCCATCACCACGAGATGGCCGGATTCCTGCAGTGGGCGGCGGACGAGACCTTCACCGGGCCCGTCAACGCCGCCTCGCACGGCGCGACCGACGTGATCGCGCTCTGCGAGGCGGTCGCGGCGCGGGCCGGGAGGCGGCCGCGGTACCGGGTGGTCGGGCCGGGGGCCGCCGCCTCGCCCTTCTCCTTCGACCGCGCCTACGCCCTGGACAGCGGCCGGGCCTCGGCCCTGGGCTTCGGCTTCGGCCGCGTCGCCGACTGGCTGCCCGGGGCGATCGACGAGGTCCCGCGCGCCGCGGGCTGACGGGGTCACTGGTCTCCGACGCGCCGCTCCAAGGGAGTTGCTACCGAAGAGTTGCTCACACTGAAGGTCACGCTGCCGGCCCGGTAGCGGTCGTCGGACCACTCGATCGGGCGGCCGGTGGCCGTGGCGGAGACGTGCCGCTGGCGCAGCAGCGGGCTACCGCGCCGGATCTGGAGCAGCCGGGCGTCCTCGCTGCCGGCCGGAAGCGCGTCGATGAGGTGCTCTCCGTAGTGGGCGGTGACCCCCGAGCCCTCGGCCAGACTGTCCATGACGGAGCGGCAGTCCACCGGCAGCGCCTCGACGGCCGCCGCGACCCAGTCGGCGTAGGCGGTCCGCTCCACCATGGTCGGCTCCCCGTCGAGCAGCCGCAGCCGCAGGACGGCCAGGATCTCCGTGCCCGGGGCCAGCGCGAGCCGGTCCGCCTCCTCGGCCGTCGCGGGCCTGCGGGCGCGGGACAGGAAGCGGCTGGCGGCCCGGTGCCCGAGCCCCTCGGCCCACTGGGCGAAGCTGTTCAGCTCGCCGAAGCTGTGCCGGCGCTCCCGGCGCAGGACGATGCGCCGCGCGCCCTGGCGGGAACCGATCAGACCCTCCGCGGCGAGGGTGGCGACGGCCTGGCGGACCGTCCCGCGCGATGCGGACCAGCGCGTCGCCAGGTCGCTCTCCGAGGGCAGGTGCGCCCCCACCGGGAGCTCGCCCGAGAGGATCGCCCGCCGCAGCGCCTCGGCGATCTCCAGGTACCTGGCCGTGCCCGCGCTCGTACTCATGCCTTCCGCCCCCTGTTCGCCGTGTGCCGGCGGTGCTGTGCCGCAACCGCCGTGCACCGTCTCACATGATCATTCCAACAGGTTCTGTCACGGCTTCTTCCGGTCATTCTTCTCTCTTCGTCGAGCCGTGCTCCCGGAGACAGGCGCCGTTCACCGTCCGTACAGCGGGCCCGGGCGAACTGGAGCCAACTTGTTCAGACAAGTGAACCCATCCTCGTCTCTGGGAGAGACCGTGCTCAGTTCCTCCGCCCGTCGCGGTGCGGCCGTTCTGCTCAGCGCCGCCGTACTCACCACACTCAGCGCGTGCGGTGCCGCACCCGACCCGAAGTCCGGCGGCGCCGACGGCGCCAAGAACGGCGTGCAGCCGGGCGCCGCGACCTCGGTCGCCGACTTCGGCTCCTTGGAGGCCCTCGCCGCCGCCGCGCAGAAGGAGGGCGAGCTCAACGTGATCGCGCTCCCGCCGGACTGGGCGAACTACGGCGAGATCATCAAGGCCTTCGAGGCCAAGTACAAGATCAAGGTGAACAGCGAGAACCCGGACGCATCCAGCTCCGACGAGATCGCCGCCGTCAAGTCCCGCAAGGGCCAGAAGCGCGCCCCCGACGTCCTGGACCTCGGGATCGCCTTCGCCCGCAGCGGCGCGGCCGAGAACCTCTTCGCCCCCTACAAGGTCACCGCCTGGGACAAGATCCCCGCCGCCCAGAAGGACGCCGACGGCCGCTGGACCAACGACTACGGCGGCTACGTCTCCATCGGCTGCGACGCCGCCCGCATCACCACCTGCCCGCAGACCTTCGCCGATCTCCTCAAGCCCGAGTACAAGGGCAAGGTCGCCCTCAACGGCAACCCCACCAAGTCCGGCTCGGCCTTCGGCGGCGTCTACGCGGCCGCCCTCGCCAACAAGGGCTCCTTCGCCGACATCCAGCCCGGCATCGACTTCTTCGGCCAGCTGAAGAAGTCCGGGAACTTCATCCCGGTCGAGTCCACCCCGGCCACCGTCGAGAAGGGCGAGACGCCCATCTCCATCGACTGGGACTACCTGAACGCCGGCTACGCCGACCAGTTCAAGGGCAAGGGCGTCGACTGGAAGGTCGCCGTCCCCACCGACGGCGTCTACGCCCAGTACTACTCGCAGGCCGTCAACAAGGACGCCCCCCACCCGGCGGCCGCCCGCCTGTGGCTGGAGTTCCTCTACGGTCCCGAGGGCCAGAACCTGTGGCTCAAGGGATACGCCCGCCCGGTCCTGCTCCCCGGGATGACCCAGGACGGCACCGCCGACCAGGCCGCCGTCGCCAAGCTCCCGCAGGTCCAGGGCACCCCGGCCTTCCCCGCCTCCGAGGAGCTCGACAAGGCCAAGGCCATCCTCGCCGAGAAGTGGGACAAGGCCCTCTCCTGATGTCCTCCACCACCGACCCCCGCGCCGCCGACGGCACCCGCCGCCGGCGGCGCGGCCCGCGCACCTGGCTCGCGACCCTCCCGCTGCTCGCCTTCACCGGACTCTGCTTCGGCATCCCGCTCGGCGCCATGGCCTACGGCGCGGTCACCCGCACCGACCCGGCGAGCGGCGCCACCCGGGTCACCGGCGAGCACCTCGCGCGCTCCCTCCAGGGCCCCTACCTCGACTCCCTCATCGGCAGCGTCCAGCTCTCCGCCCTCACCGCACTCGTCGGCGGCGTCCTGGGCGTGGTGATCGCCCAGGCCGTGGTCACCTCCCGCTCGGCGGGCCTGCGCAGCGCCGCGCTGACCGCCTCCGGGGTGCTCGCCAACTTCGGCGGCGTCCCCCTCGCGTTCGCCTTCATCGCCACCGTGGGCATCTCCGGCGTCGTCACCCGGCTCGCCGACCTCACCGACCTCGGCTGGAACCTGTACTCCTTCACCGGTCTCACCGTGGTCTACCTGTACTTCCTGATCCCGCTGATGGTGCTGGTGATCGCCCCGGCGCTGGACGGACTGCGCCCGCAGTGGCGCGAGGCCGCGCAGAACAGCGGGGCCACCGGACGGCAGTTCTGGCGCCATGTCGGCCTGCCCGTGCTCGCGCCCTCCCTGCTCGGCGGGTTCGTGCTGCTCTTCGGGACCGCCTTCGCCGCCCACGCCACGGCCGCGGCCCTCGTCGGAGGCTCCGTCCCCCTGGTCACGCTCAAGATCGCGGACGCGCTGTCCGGGAACGTGCTCACCGGCCAGGAGAACGTGGCGCTCGCCCTCGGCCTCGACATGATCCTGATCGCCGGCCTGGTCATGGCGGTCTACCTGCCCCTCCAGCGACGGAGCGCCCGATGGCTGCGATGACCCCGACCACCCGGTACTCCGACGGCGCCCGGGACACGGGGGAACCGGACGCCGGAGCCCCGGCGCGCACCCCGGCCCGCCGGCCCCGCCGGCCCCGCCCCGGGATCTGGCGCGGCGCCGTCCTCGCCCTCACCGGCGCCTACTTCCTCGTCCCGCTCGTCGCCTCGTTCGTGTTCACCGTGCACGTGCCCGGCCGGGGCATCACCTTCGAGGCGTACACCGAGCTGCTCTCCGCCGACGGCTTCACCGAGAGCCTGCTGCTCTCCCTCGGCCTCGCCGCCGCGACCATCGCCCTGTCGCTGCTGCTCGCCGTGCCCGCGCTGGTGGCCGTACGCATCGGCTCACCGCGGCTGCGCCCGGTCGTCGAGGTCATGTGCATGCTGCCACTGGTGGTGCCGCCGATCGCCCTGGTCACCGGCATCACCACCGTGCTGCGCTGGGGGCCCGAACACCTGTCGCGCACCCCGCTCTACCAGACCTTCATCGCCGTCCAGAACGAGAAGTTCCCCGTCGTCCTGGTCCTCGCCTACACGGTCCTGGCGCTCCCCTTCGTCTACCGCTCGCTCGACGCGGGCCTGCGCGCCGTCGACGTCCCCACCCTGGCCGAGGCCGCCCGCAGCTGCGGCGCGAGCTGGCCGTACGTCGTCCTGCGCGTGCTGCTGCCGAACCTGCGGGCCTCGCTCGCCGGCGCCGCCTTCCTCACCCTGGCGCTGGTGCTCGGCGAGTTCACCATCGCCTCCCTCCTCGGGTTCCGGCCCTTCGCCGTGTGGATCGTCTCGATCTCCGGAGCCCAGGCCCGGATGTCGGTGGCCGTCTCCATCCTCAGCCTGCTGATCACCTGGCTCCTGCTGATCGCCCTCTCCCGGGCCGGGACCACCCCCTCCACCGCCGCGGCCGCACCCGCCACCACCTCCCGCAAGGAGCCCTGAGCCCATGTCCACCACGCCCACCACCCTTCCCACGGCCGGGAAGCCGGCGGATCCCGCGCGGCCCGCGGGCGCGCGCGTAGAGTTCCGCGGCCTGCGCAGGGCGTTCGGGTCCACCGTCGCCCTCGACGGGCTCGACCTCACCGTCGAACCCGGTGAACTCCTCGCCCTGCTCGGCCCGTCCGGATGCGGGAAGACCACCGCCCTGCGCGTCGTCGCCGGCTTCGAACAGCCCGACTCCGGCGAGGTCCTCGTCGACGGAGCGGACATCACCCGGGTCCCGGCCAACCGCCGCGACGCCGGCATGGTCTTCCAGTCGTACAGCCTCTTCCCGAACCTGAGCGCCCGGGACAACGTCGCCTTCGGCCTGCGCGTACGCAAGGTCGGCGCGGCCGAGCGCCGCGAACGCGCCGCCGAACTCCTCGACCTGGTGGGCCTGCCCGACCACGGCGACCGCTACCCGCACCAGATGTCCGGCGGCCAGCAGCAGCGTGTCGCACTCGCGCGCGCCCTGGCCCTGCGCCCGCGCGTGCTCCTGCTCGACGAACCGCTCTCCGCGCTCGACGCCAAGGTACGGGCGAACCTGCGCGAGGAGATCCGCCGCCTCCAGCTCTCCCTCGGCATCACCACCGTCTTCGTCACCCACGACCAGGAGGAGGCACTGTCGATGGCCGACCGGGTCGCCGTCCTGAACGCCGGGAAACTGGAACAGTGCGCCGCGCCGGCCGAGCTGTACGACCGCCCGGCCACCCCTTTCGTCGCCGAGTTCGTCGGCACCATGAACCGGCTGCCCGGCCGGCTCACCGACTCCGGTCTGGTGGCGGTGGCGGGGGCGCGCCTGCCCGTCGACGGCCCGGTCCCCACGACGCCGCAGGTGCAGGTCCTCGTACGCCCCGAGAACGTCACCGTCACCGCCGACGACGCGGGCACGGCCACCGTGGTCTCCGCCTCCTTCCTCGGCTCCGTGACCCGGCTCCGGCTGGAACTGCAGGACGGGGTGAGCGTCAAGGCGGACCTGCCGTCGCGGGACGCCGGAGCCCTGGTGCCGGGGGCACGCGCCACCGTGGGACTGGCCGAGCGGCCCGTTCTCGTCGTGGCCGGGTCCGCGTGAGCGCCCTGGCGGCGGTCCTGTTCGACATGGACGGCACCCTCGTCGACACCGAGGTGCTGTGGTGGCGCACCACCGAGGAGGTGGCCGGCGGCCTCGGCCACCGGCTCACCGAAGCGGACGCGCCGGAGGTCGTCGGCCGCGCGGTGGAGGACACCGCCGCGCACCTCGTACGGGTCTCGGGCGGGGGAGACCCGGCGGACGTGGCGGCGGCGCTCACCGAGAACTTCTTCCGCGGGGTCGAGGCCGGGGCGCCCATGCGCCCCGGCGCCCAGCGGCTGCTGACCGCGCTGGAGGCGGAGGGCGTGCCCTTCGCCCTGGTCAGCGCCTCGCCGCGGGTCGTCGTCGACTCGGTGGTCGGGGGCTCCCTGGCCCATGTCCCCTTCGCCTTCACCCTGTCCGCCGACGACACCGCCCGCACCAAGCCGCACCCGGACCCCTACCGGGCCGCTGCCGGGCGCCTCGGCCTCGCACCGGCGGACTGCGTCGCGGTGGAGGACTCGCCGGACGGCGCCGCCTCCGCGGAGGCGGCCGGCTGCGCGGTCCTGGTGGTCCCCTCCCTGCTCGCCGTCCCGGCGTCCCCACCGCGGACCTTCGCCGGGTCCCTGGAGGACGTCACCGTGGCAGGGCTGCGACGCTGCCTGACGGCTCCGGGCTGACCCCGGGCCGGGGGCGGGCCGGGCTCAGGCCGGCAGGCCGAGGATGTCCAGGATGGCCTCCGCGTAGGCGGCGGTCCCGGAACCCGGGGCGGTGGCGACCTCACGGCGGAAACCGTCCACACCCGTACGGATGAAGGCGGTGCACTGCCCGTGCAGTCCGGCCTCGTGGGTGCCGCCGTCGTCCACCGTGCACAGCAGGGCGAGCAGCGTCCACAGCAGGGCCTCGCGGGTCGCCCGCCGGGGCGGCCCCGCCGCCCACACGGCCATCAGCACACCGCACACCGCCGGAGCGGGCGGCTTCAGGTGCTCCGCGAAGAAGACGTGCCCCTCCAGCGCGTGGAACGCGGAAGGATGCCCCTCGGCGGCATCCCGTACGGCGTCCATCAGATGGCCCGCCGAACGGCCGCAGCCGCACTCGACGGCCTCCCAGTCGTGCCGCGCGATCTCCGCCGCCACAGCATCCGGAACCAGCGGGCTGCGCAGCACCGCGGACCGGCGCAGCAGAGCCTGCTGCCGCTTCTCGCTCCCCGTCATGGGGCACAGTATGAGGCCAGGTCGCAGTGGTCGGCGAGGGGGGTCGGAACCGGATCACGGGGGCCGCCGTCTGAGACCCCGTGTGGATGAAACGAAGAATTCTCGCGCTGCTGTTCGCCCTGCTCGCGACCCAGCTGGGCGCACTGGTCAACCCGGCCTACGCGTGCGGGTGCGGGGCCATGATTCCCGACGGCCAGTCCCGGATCGGCGTCGACCGGGAGACCTCCGTCGTGCGCTGGGACGGCCGTACGGAGCAGATAGTCATGCGGTTCACCGTCGGCGGGGACGCCCACCGGGCCGCCTGGATCATGCCGGTGCCGGGCCGGGCCACGGTGGAGCTGGGCGACGGCAAGATGTTCGACGAACTGACCCGGCTCACCCGGCCCGTGCACAAGGACCGCGGCTACTTCTGGCCGCGCGAGCGCGACTGGCCCTTCTCCTCGGACACCCGGGACGGCGTCGGGGACCGGGCGCCCGGCAGTGCCGCGCCGCCGGTCGGGGTCGTCGGGCGCGAGCAGCTCGGAGACTTCGACGTGGCACGCCTGACCGCCACCGACCCGGACGCCCTGAGGAACTGGCTGGAGAGCAACGGCTTCAAGCTGCCCGACCGCCTCGCCACCGAGGTCAAGCCGTACGTGGACCAGGGCTGGGAGTACGTGGCGGTACGGCTGGCCCCGCGCGGGCCGGGCCATCCGCTGCGCGGCGACCTGGACCCGCTGCGGATCCGCTTCGACAGCGCCCGGCTCGTCTACCCGATGCGGCTCTCCCGGATGGCGCAGACACCGCAGTCCCTCGGCCTGTACGTCCTCGCCGACCACCGCATGGAGCCCGCCTCCCCGATCGGCGGCTCCGCACCCGAGGTGACCTTCGCGGGCACCATCCACCCCGAGGACGGCCCGCTCGCCGACCTGGCCGGTGCCGAGCCGGTCTTCCTCACCGCCGTCGACCAGCGGTTCCCGGTGCCGAGCCGCATCGACGCCGACCACGAACTGCGCGCCACGGCCAAGGACACCCCGTACCGCAGGGCGATCTACCACGACAAGCTGCTCAGGGTGGGCGGCGTCCCGCTCTGGCTCCTGACGCTGGGCGCCGCCATGGTGGTTTTGACTGCAGCCTCCGTCGCCGTCGTGCGCCGACGCGAACGCCGCCCGCGCCCGGCCGGGGCCTCCTGACCCGGCGTCATGCCCGGCGCCCGGGACGCCTCACACCCCCTCGCGGCGCTGCGGCGGGATCACGACCACACGCTGACCGGGCGCCGCCCGCCGACTGATCCGCTCGCCGTCCTCGGGGTCGGCCGCGAACAGGAGCAGCGCGGCCAGCCGGTCCCGCACCGGCGGTATGTCGTCGGCCACCGGGCAGATCACCGCGTACGGCCGGCCCCGTACGTACAGGGGCAGGCCGCCCGCGAAGGAAGGGGCCTCCATGTAGTGGGTGGCCGGATGGACACCGGTCTCGTGCCGGAGGAAGTCCGACGCCGGGCCGACGAAGCGGGCCATCCGGTCCCGCAGCTCCATCCGCCGGTAAGGGTCCTGCTCCAGCCGCCAGTTCGCGGCCTCCATCGCCTCGCGCCGCCGCTGCTCGCGCGCTTCCCGTTCCGCCGCCTCGGCGGCCAGGTCCGCGGCCCGCTGCCGCTCCTCTTCCTCACGGCGGCGCAGGGCCGCCTCCCACTGCTCCTTGTGCGCGGCCCGCAGCCACTCGTGGGCCACGGCGACCGCCCGGCGCCGCGCATGCGCGGCACGGATCTCCTCCTCGGCCATCCGCGCGTACCCCGGCGTCACCCACCGCATGACCGCCTGCTCACCGGGGCGGGCCCCGGTCACCTCGGACCGGATCACACTCCCGGCGCAGAGCGCCGCCACGAACCGCCCCAGCGGGAAGGGCCCGGGCGACGTCCACGCGCCGTGACCCCCGCACGGGAGCGGGCCCCGGAAGTCCTTGGGGCGGTCGTCGCCGGCCCCCGGCGGCTCGGTCCTGCGGCAGTCCGCGCGGTCCGCGCACCAGTCCGGCACGAACCGGGCCGCCCCGGCCACGACCTGGAGGGGCCCACCGTCCTGGGGCCGGGCGATCCGTACCGCAGGTACCGTGTCGAGCCACGGCACCCGCTTGCGGTCCGTGAACCAGCACACCTCCATGCCGTCCGCCGCGTAGCGGGCGGTGCGCATCCCGATCCCGGCCACCGAGATCCCGGACAACTGGGCCTCCAGCGCCGTCCGGCGGCCGCCGTCCGGCGACTGCGCCAGTACGTCGGCACGCCAGGACCCGTCCGGCGCGGCCACCTCGTACTCGGCGGACCACCCGGCGGCCCGGGCGGCCGTCGCCAGCTCCAGCTTCAACAGGTGGTGCGCCATGCTCTCGCCGGCGGACGCACAGTGCGGCGCGCCGTCGGCATGCCGCAGGTACCACACGTCCCGCCCACGGTGGGTGAGGTGCACCAGGTGCACCTGCCATCCGCACTCATGGCAGGAAACCGGTGCCGGCGCCTTCGGCCGGTGCAGCGCGCTCCGGTCCTGCCCGCACCCCAGATCCGGAAACGTGGCGTCGATGCGACCCCACTCGGCATGCACGCCGACGAACGCCATGGTCCCCCCGTCCTCCCGCTGCGGCCGCACCCCCGGGCCGTCGTACGACATACATACTTACGTCCAACGGCCTTTGCGCCGAAGGCGCCTCGCGGTGAGGGCGGCAAACGGGACCGTGCGCGACGGACCCGGCCGGCGCATCCCGCGGGGTACTCACGGGGGTACTCACGCGGGGAGCCGAGTACCCGCCCCGATGTGCCGTGCGAGCCGCCCTCCTAGGGTGTGGGCATGCCCTCCGCACGGTCCTCCGCCCCGACAGCGCCACCCCGCCCGCGCCCACGCCCACGCCCACGCCCGCGTCCCGTCCGTGCCGTGCTGGCGCTCGGGGGTGTCGTCTGCCTTCTGGCCACCGGCTGGGGCGCGTACCGGTTGTGGAACGGCGAGCCGTACCCCGACGCCGATCCCCAGGCCGTCGCCACACGGCTCGGTGCGCAGGCCGAACGCGTCCGGGACGATCTGGCCGTACCCGTGCCGGCCGACGCGCTGCCCAGCCGGGCGGACACGGGCGCCTGCTCCTACCGCGGACTGCGTTCCGTCGCCCACATCGACGAGAGCCGCCCGGACGTCCGCAGCTTCAGCCTCGCCTGGCAGACCACCGGAGTTCCGGAGGAGACCGCCCGGGCCGCTGAGCGGCGGGTCCGCCTCCGGCTGGCGCGGCAGGGCTGGAAGCTCGCCGCGGAGAACATCTCCGACATGGGGTTCCGCTACGAGGACCCGGGCACCGGTGACCGGGTCGACGTGGACTGGTACGAGCCCACCGGGACGCTCGCCGCCCGTGTCCACGCGCCCTGCGGGAAGGTCCCCGGGGACCACCCCGGGTAGGCGCGCCTCCCGGCCCGGGCCGGGCCGCGCCCCCGCGGGGTTGACGCGTGAGCGCCTGGACACCAACCTTGCACCGGAGTTACCGACAGGTAAGGGGAAACGGTGGTGTCCATGGACGAGGACGGCGCACGACGGCTCGCACAGGACCGGGACGACGCGGAGCTGATGTTCCAGGGAGTCGCGCGCCAGGCCGAGCTGGTGCGCGCCGGCAAGACCACCTCACGCGCCCTCGTCGAGGCGGCGCTGCGCCGCATCGCCCGGACCGACCCCGTCCTCGGCGCCTTCCGCGTCGTCCTCGCCGAGCAGGCCCTCGCCGAGGCCGACGCGCGTGACGCGGCCGAGCCGACCGGGCCGCTCCACGGCGTGCCCATCGCCGTCAAGGACGAGCTGGACGTCGCGGGGCAGGTCACCACCTTCGGCGGCGCCGCCAACCGGACCCCCGTCGCCGCCGATTGCGAAGCGGTACGCCGCCTGCGCGCCGCCGGAGCCGTCGTCATCGGCAAGACCACGATGCCCGAGTTCGGCCAGTGGCCCTTCACCGAGTCCGCCGCCCACGGGCACACCCGCAATCCCTGGGACACCACCCGCACCCCCGGCGGCTCCAGCGGCGGCAGCGCCGCCGCCGTCGCGGCCGGACTGGTCGGGGCGGCCCTCGGCGGCGACGGCGGCGGATCCATCCGCATCCCGGCCGCCTGCTGCGGTCTGTTCGGCCTCAAACCCCAGCGCGGCCGGGTCTCCACCGCCCCGAACCCGCACCTCTGGTACGCCCTCGGCACCGTGGGGCCGCTGACCCGCAGCGTGGGCGATGCCGCTCTGCTCTACGACGTCCTGGCCGGCACCACCCCCACCGACCGCTGGAGCGCCCGCCCCGCGGCCACCGGCTGGGTGGAAGCCCTGGAGACGCCGCCCGGCCGCCTGCGCATCGGATACTCGGCCAAGTCGGCCGTGCCCGGGGTACGCCCGCATCCGGAACACGTCGGGGCCGTCCTGGAGTCCGTACGGGCCCTGCGCGAACTGGGCCACGACGTACGGGAGGTCGACCCCCGCTACCCCGACGCGACGGCCCCGTTCGCCGCCCAGTTCTGCGGCGGAGTACGGGCGGAGGCCGACGCCGTCGACCGTCCCGACCTGCTGGAACGGCGCACCCGTCGTACTCTCGCGCTCGCCCGGCTGGTCCCCGAATCCGCCGTGGAACGCGGGATCCGGGCGGGGGAGCGGCTCGCGGAGCGCGCCGACCGCATGTTCACCACCATGGACCTCCTGCTCACCCCCGTCGTCCCCGAACGCCCCCGCCCGGTGGGCGCGCTGGACGGTGCCGGGCTGCTGACGGCGCTGGCGCGCTCGCGCCCGATGGTCGCCTACACCGCACTGTGGAACGTCACCGGGCACCCGGCCGCCTCCGTCCCGGCAGGCCTCGCGGAGGACGGACTGCCGCTCGCCGTACAGCTGGTGGGCCGCCGGGACGACGAGGTGACCGTGCTCCGGGTCGCGGCACAACTGGAGGAGGTCCGGCCGTGGGCGCAGCGCCGCCCCCGGCCGCCGTCCGCCTGACCGACAGGACCGGCGCGGTCCCGGCCGGGCAGGGGCACGGGGGAACCCGGTACCGGAGCCGGCCTCCGGTACCTCAGCGCACGCGGATGCTGCGCGTGCCGCTCGGTGGAACGAATTGCGATGCGCACCGGCGGTAAGCCGGTCAGACTCGCGTGCATGACTGCGAAGATCACTCGTATCAACCCCGAGCAGCTGCACGAGACGCCCGGCTATCACCACATCACCGTGGTGGAGACCGGCCGTACGGCCTACCTGGCGGGGCAGTGCCCTCTCGATCGGAGTGGTTCCCTCGTCGGTTCCGGATCGCTTGAGGTCCAAGTCGACCAGGTGGTCGCCAACGCACTCGCCGCCTTGGCTGCGGTCGATGCCGAGCCGGAACACGTGGTGCGCTCGGTGGTCTATGTGCGGAGCGACGACAGAGACGTACTGGGCGTCGCTTGGCGTCGGCTCACCGACTCGGCCCTCGGGGCGGCGTTCACCACCGCCAGCACGCTGTTGGGTGTTGCGCAACTCGGCTTCACGGGACAGCTCATCGAAGTGGACCTCACCGCGGCGCTGCCCGACTGAGCCTCTTCGTCTCCAGGTGTCGCACGCCGTCGCGAACGGGGTGGTCGCCCGCCACGGCCGCATCGGAACTCGACCGCCCCGGCGCCGAACTTCGCCTCCAACGCGTGCTTCGGCGGTGGGACCCAAGACGTTCACCGGCCCCCGCCTCCGCGCGGCCATCGTCGAGACCGGCACCGACTCCGACCGCCTCGCCAGCACCCGCGCCCGAGCCGAGGAGCCCGCAAGAGCGGGATGCCCCCGACAGTCGCGGGTCAGCCGGCGTCGGCTGATCCGTCGGGCACCGCGGCGGGACGCAGCACGGTCAGAGAGTCTTCCTGGCGGGCGACCATCGCGAAGGAGAACGTGTCGACTTCCAGACAGAGGTCGACATCATCGGGATGAACCCCCTGGTATCCGCGTCGCACCCCGTCGGAAAGGTCGGCGGCCGCCCGGGAGGTCCTCGCACGGTGGAGATACGGGGCCACCTCGACATCGCCTCCGTCGAGATGCCGGCCGATGTATTCGGCGCAGGCCAGGTCCTCCGAGGCCCGGCCTGCGTCGCCGGTGACGACGAACGTCACCGGCCCGGATCCCTCCGTCTTCAGGAACCGCGCGGTCGCGCCGGCCACGACGAAACTCGCGCACAGGACCAGCGGCGCGCTCGCGACGGCCAGGGCACCGACCGTTCCGGCCGTCGTCTTCTGCACCACCGTGCGACCCGTCAGACCGAGCGACCGGACCAGACCGGGTGAGTTCACCGTGTCGAAGCCCGCTGCCGGAGCGCCGTCCTTCAGAGCCAGCCAACCCGGACGACTCTCCTTCAAGGCCAGTGCCTCACCCTCCGACGAGGCCAGGACGATCCTTTCGGCGCCACGCGAGAACGCCCAGGCAGCCACGGTGAAGGCCCGCATCACGTCGACGACGACCGCCACACGCGGAACGTCGGTCAGCTCCGGAATGCTGACAAAGCGATGGTTCATCTCGCCATTCTCGCCGAGGCCCGCATCGCTGACGCCAACGGGCGGTCCAACGCCCGCCACCGGGGACCCAGCGGGCCCGCCCGGGCTACGACGCGGAGGGGCGGCGGAGCAGGGCCGTCCAGAGGAAGGGCTCGCCGAAGAGCGCGGACTCGGCGGGCTCGTCGCGCATCATGCGCAGTTCGACCTCGGTCAGGTCACTGAAGATCGCCCGCAGGGACTCCGCGGTGTAGGCGAGTCCGCCCTGGAGGCCCGCCTCACGGTAGAACTCCTCGTCGGGGATCTCGGATCCCATCCCGCCGGCCGCGAAGCAGGTCAGCGCGAGATGGCCGCCGGGGGCGAGAGCCCGTTCGAGTAGAGCCAGGTAGCTGATGCGGCGGTGGGGCGGCAGGTGGTGGAAGCAGCCCGAGTCGTAGATCAGGTCGTACGGGCCGCTCAGGGTGGTCGCGGCGAGTTCGAAGGCGTTCCCGCGGTGGAACCGGATCTCGGCCCCCGCCTCGCGGGCCCGCTCCTCACCCCAGGCGATGGCCGTCGGCGACAGATCGACGGCGTCCACGTCGAAGCCCAGGGCGGCGAGGTGCAGCGCGTTGCGGCCCGGACCGCAGCCCAGGTCGAGGGCGCGGCCCGGGGCGATCAGGCCGCGGTCGGCGTACGAGACCAGGTTCTCGTCCGGCTTCGGCACGAAGAACGGGACAGGCTTGGAGCGATCCGCGTAGAAGCCGTCCCACCAGGACGCCCCGTCGTCCGTCCACCGGTCGGCCTCCGGTGCGAAGAGGCCGTCCAGCAGCTTCAGGACGTCCTCGACCGTGCGTATGTTCCGGTCCATCCGGCCCCCTCCTCTGATGATCCAACTCTACGTTGCCGCCCGGGTGATCAGAGGGGAGCGGCAACGCCTCACAGCGGCCGGGGAGGCTGCGTCCGCCAGAACGCGCAACTGTGCTCCGCCGCGAACGACGTGCTCGTCCGGGTCGCCGCCGGGTCGAGGACGAGCACCGGGGCGGTACCGGCACCGGTACCGCCTCCGGCACTGGTCGGCGGCCATGGGGTCTGGCCCGCCACCACCGGGGCGCCGAAGCGGGCGAACGCCGCCCAGTAGCGCTTCATCCGGTTCCCCAGCGCGACCTGCTCAGGGGCCAGCGGGCGCTCGCCCATCGTGAAGTCGTACAGGTAGGCCAGCTCCGCACTGTGCGCGTTCGACTCGTCCAGGCCCGGCACCTGCGCGCCCGCGAGCGTCGGAGACCGCGGGTCGTCGAACTCGTAGACGTACGTCGGCACCTGGGACGCGAACGACTGCGCCGTCCACGCCGTGTGGCAGGCGAAGGTGGAGTCGGTCATGACCGCCGACAGCGCCAGATACGGAGAGCCGTACTTCGCTACCGGATAGCGCGCCAGCACCTCGGGCCCCGCGGCCCCGTGGGCCGCCAGGATCTGCGCCGTGTACTGCTCGGCCGTCAGGTACGGCTGGGTCAGGGCGACGAAGAAGCGGGCCTCGGAGCGGGTGCTCCCGATCAGCACCGGCACCTTGTTCCACGCACCGCTCGCGATGGCCCGCGCGGGGGCGACCGGCAGCAGCCCGTCACCCGAGGCCGGACCCCGCGTCGGCAGCGTGCGCGCCGCCTCGACCAGCGCCGCTCCGGAGGCGGCGCGCAGGCAGGCGGCCACCTCGGCGGCGACGGTGCAGCCCGCCCGCGCGGCGAAGGACCGAGCCTGCGCCTGCGCCTCCGAGACGTCCGGCGTGGCCAGCAGCGTGCAGGGACCGCTCTGCAGCACGGCCCGGTGGAACAGGCCGGCGGCCGATGGGGCGGCGAGCAGCGCGCAGACGGAACCGCTTCCCGCGGACTGGCCGGAGATCGTGACACTGCCCGGATCTCCGCCGAACGCGCCGATGTTCTCCCGGGTCCAGCGCAACGCGGCGAGCTGGTCCATCAGCCCGAAGGACCCGGATCTCAGGGCGTCCTCCCGGCCGAGCTCGGGCAGTGCGAGATAGCCGAGCTGCCCCAGCCGGTAGTTGATGCCGACCACCACGCTCTGCGTGAGGTCGGCCATGGTCCGCCCGCCGAACTGGGTACCCGTCCCCTGGCTGTACGCACCCCCGTGCATCCAGACGATCACCGGGAGCCGGGCTCCGGGGCGGGCGGTCCGCGGCCGGTACACGTCCAGGTACAGGCAGTCCTCGCTGACGGCCGCCGGGTCGCTCAGGCCGAAGGGCGAGAACTGCAGGCACGCCGGAGACTGCCGGGTGGCCTCCCGCACCCCGGTCCACCGGGGCGGGGGCGCGGGAGCCCGCAGCCGTGCGGCCCCGACCGGGGGAGCGGCGTAGGGGACGCCGAGGAACTCCTGCGCCCCGTCGTGGGAACGGCCGCGCAGGGCGCCCTGCGTGACGGTGACCCGGGGGTCCGCCGAGCCGCCGGACGGCGACGGCGGCGAAGCCGTCGCGGGTGGTGCGCAGGCGAGCAGCGCCACCAGGGCGAGTGCGAGTGCGCTGCCGAGCAGGGACCTTGCCGAGGGCAGCCGGTTGCCGGGCCTCTTCATCCGTCCTCCTGGAGTGGTGCCGGGGCGAGCGGGTGCGTGCAGGTGCGTGCGCGTGTGAGCCGGTGCGGGCACGTACCGGGGTGCGGCCGGGTCCGGCCGGGGCGGAGCGGGGTGCGTGCTCCGCCCCGGCCGGGGCTCGTCAGGGGCGCAGCCCGGCGATCAGTACGGAGGTCACGGCCTGGTCGGCCGGCCCCGTGTTCCAGTCGGCGTTCATCGGGCTGACGGCGATCCGGCCGGCGGTGACGGCCTCGACGTCACCGCCCTTGGCTGCGGGCCGCAGGTCGACCTTCACGGTCACCTTCCAGGTGCCGTCGCCCGCGTCGGTGAAGTCGGGTTCGAGCAGGGTCTGCGGATCCTGGAAGGTCGCGGACACCCCCGCGGCCGTTCCCTTGCCGTCCGCGCCGACCACCGGGTGGTTCACGTTCAGGCCCACACCCTTGGGCAGCAGCGGCCCGGACCGGGCCCGCGAGCGCAGCCGGTCGATCAGCTTGACCGCGAAATCGAGCGTCGGCCCCATCGCGTTGACCGTGGTGACCGGGTCGGGCGCGCTGACGCCCCCGGTGCTCAGCGCGATGGCCGGTACACCGTGCTCCAGCGCGGCGACGGCGCCGCCGACCGTACCGGAGTGGGTGGCGAGACCGGCCACGTTCGGGCCGAAGTTGGTACCGGAGACGACCAGGTCGGGCGCGCCGCCCGCGAACACCTCGGCCAGTCCGAAGGCGACGGAGTCGCCGGGGGTGCCGTCGACGGCCCAGACCTTCGGCTCGGGGTGCTTCACCGTGACGGCCGGGGCGCTCATCATCTTCGTACCGGCGCCGCTCTGGTTGGTGAGCGGGGCGACGATCGTGACGTCGTGCCCGGCGGCGGTCAGCCGCTCGAAGGCCTTGCGGATGCCCGGGGCGTTGTAGCCGTCGTCGTTCGTGAGCAGGATCCGCAACGGACCGGCGGGCGCGGTCCGCGGTGCGGCGACCGCCGGAGCCGTGCCGGCCAGGGCCGGCGTGCACAGCAGCAGCGCGGCCAGCGGCAGAACTCGCTTGCGTCTCACAGGGTGCTCCTTGATGAGGGAGGAGGAAGTCGAGGGTGAGCAGGGGTGGGTACCGGCGGGCGCACGACCCTCGGCGTGCGCCCGCCGGAGTCGCGGACGGGCGGGCCCGGGGGAGGGATCAGCGCACGCTGCGGATCGGGAGGATGGCCAGCGCGCCGACCAGGGAGAGGGCCCCGCCGACGAGGAAGAGCGGGGTGTAGCCGCCCAGGCCGGTGACGACGGCCGAGGCGACGAAGGGGGCGATGATCTGCGGCCCCGCGTTCGCGATGTTGAGGACGCCCATGTCGCGGGCGGCGTCCTCGGCCCGCGGGAGGACCAGGGTGACGAGCGCGGTGTCGACGGCCATGAAGCAGCCGAAGGCGAGCCCGTTGAGCGCGCTGAAGACGAGCATGCCGGTCCAGGTCGGGCTGACCACGGGGACCACCATGACGAGCCCGGCGAGGGCCGCCGATACGCCGACGAACACCTTGCGGCGGTTCCAGCGGTCGGACAGCAGACCGCCCACCACGGTGGAGACGGCCATCGCGACCATCGACACCGGGGTGAGGACGGCCATCGCGGCGGGCGGGGTCAGCCCTTCGGGGAGCGTGATGTGGTCGCCGAGGATGTACAGCTGGTAGCCGACGACGGAGAAGTAGCCGAGGACCATCAGGGCCCGGCCGATGAAGGCCCACCGGAAGTCGTGGTTGGCCAGGGCCGAGAGGAAGGCGGCCAGTTGGGCGCCCTTGGGCCGGGCGGGCGCCTCGGCGGCGGGCCCGGTGCGCGGCACGTCGCGGCAGAAGACGCTGAGCAGCAGGGCGGAACCGGCGACGACCGCGCCGAGCACGAGGTAGCCGGTGCGCAGCTGGTCCGCGGTCCGGGAGGCGATGAGCACGCCGACCGTACCGCCGATGGGCAGGCCGAGCCCGACCAGCGCGGATGCGGTGCCCCGGCGGGCCGCGGGGATCCGGTCGGGCACGATCGCGGTGACCGCCGCCTGGAAGACGTTCATCGTCGCCTGGATCAGACACCATCCGATGCCGACGAGCAGGGCGGTGCGCGCGTTGCCGAGGAGGGCGAGAAGGGCGAGCGAGGCCAGGCCGCCGCCCACGATCCAGGGGTTGCGGCGCCCGCTGCGGTCGGAGAGGGCGCCGGCGATGGGGTTGAAGGCGGTGGCGAAGACCGCGCTGACGCCGCCGATCAGGCCGAGAACGGCGACCTTGTCGTCGGGGGCGATCGCGGCGACCTGGGTGGGCAGCAGGACGGAGCCGACGCCCATGTAGAGCGCCATCATCGCCGAGTTGGCGACCAGGAGGAGGGGCAGGAGACCACGCCGGGGGGCGGGCTCCCCGGTCGGGGGGACGGATGGTTCGACGACTTCGGGCGTGGCCATGACGACTCCTCGGGGGACGGAGCGGGGAGGTGGTGGCGTGCGGGGGAGAGCGGGCGGCCCATGAGCGGGCGCCGGACGGCGTCGTCGCCGGGAACATGCGGTGGAGGACGCCGTTCGTAACGTGATGTTGTTACACGTGTCACCAAGTGCGGTGGACACTGTGTAGCACCCATTTCCGGACTTCGCCAAGGCCCGTGGCGGGTCGTTGTGCAGATCGTGACCGTCGGGCGGGTTGGGCGTGAGCACGCGTGTAACCACTTGTGCAGGCCGCCTCGTACGGCAGATGTGACGAGAAACCGTCTTGCCCTTGTGGCGGTCGTGACGCGTAGGCAATACTCCGTGCCGCACCGCGACGACCCTGCCGCCCGGGCGGCACCGGGCGGTTTTCCCGCGGTCCGCGCACCTCCGCCGCGATCGCCCGGCTTCCGGCCGCGTCCCGCCGTGTTCCGGCGCTCCCCGCCGCGTTGCGTCGGTTCCCGCGACGTTCCGCCGCGTTCCGCTCCCCTTCCGCCTCCCTTCCGCTCCCCTCGTGCTCCACGCTCCCGCGCCCGCTCCCCGAGTGCCCCCACCGCCCGGGAAGCCGGCTGTGCGGACGACCGTGAAGACGAACGTGAAGACGACAGTGAAAGGCCCGCCATGTTCGCCTCGCCCTCCGCCTTGCCGCCGCCCGGCCCGCCCCGCCCGGCGGTCCCGACCCGGCCGCCCCGGCACCACCTCCCGGCGCCCCCACCCCGTCACGCGCTCGGCCTCGGGGTCACCCTCCTGCTCCTGGCGCTGCTGGCCGGGCTACTGCTCCGGCTGGACCCGCGGCCCTTCTTCCAGGGGCTCGACGACCGCTGGGCCGCTTCGGTGAACGACCCCGCCGCCGCCGGAGCCGCGGGAGCCGAGGGCCTGGGTGTGTTCAGCACCGTCCTCGACCGGCTCGGCGGCCCTCTCGGCATGGTCCTGCCGCTCCTGCTGATCGGCTGCCTCTGCGTCTACGGGCGCTGGCGCTCGGGGCTGTTCGTCCTCGCGGTCACCGTCGTCGCCAACCTCGTCGTGCTGCTGCCGCTCAAGCAGCTCGCCGACCGCCCGCGTCCGCCGCATCCGTGGGTCCTGGTCAACGACGGCTCGTACCCGTCCGGTCAGGTGTTCAGTGCGGTGACGCTGGTGATCGCCGTGGCGGTGGTGGTGTTCCCGCCGCGTGCGCGACGCTGGTGGTGGGTGCTCGGGGCCTCGTACGTCCTCGCCATGATGGGGAACCGGACCTGGCTCCACGCTCAGTGGCTCAGCGACACCTTCGCCGGTGTGCTCGTCGGCGTCGGAACCTGCCTCGTGCTGTGGCGTGCCTTCGCACCGCTGCTGGAGGTGGAGTCGGAGCGGATGGCCTCGGACAGCCTGTGGCTGTGACGCGGCGCAGGGGCGCGGCCCCGGCGGCCGGTCGATATATTGCGACACATTGACGTTCGACAAAATCACGCCATACTCTCGGTTTCGCGGCGCGCAGCCCGCGCGCGGCAGCGAGGAAGGAACGGCTCATGCCTCATCCCCCAGGACGGGACCGCACGGTGGTGGACCTGCCCGCAGGGCGTCTGCGCGGCGCGACCGAGGGCGGGATCACGGTCTTCCGTGCCGTGCCCTACGCCGCCCCGCCGGTCGGCGACCTGCGCTGGAGGCCCGCCCGGCCGCACGCCGGCTGGACCGGCATGCGGGACGCCACCGTGGACGGACCGAGCGCGCCGCAGATGTACCTGGAGGGCGGCGACCCCGTGCTCGGCGGTCACGGGTCACCCCCGTTCGACGAGGACTGCCTGACCCTCAACGTCTGGACGCCCGCCGCCGACGGCGCCCGCCGCCCGGTACTGGTCTGGATCCACGGCGGCGGCTTCGTCTCCGGCTCCGGTTCACTGCCCGGCTACTCCGGCGAGACCTTCGCGCGCGACGGCGATCTCGTCGTCGTGAGCATCAACTACCGCATCGGGCCGCTGGGTTACCTCTACCCCGGAGACGGAGACGGAGACGGAGACGGAGACGCGGACGGGACCGGCGGCGGGGAGGGCGGCGGCGGCAACTTCTGGCTCACCGACCAGCTCGCCGCCCTGCACTGGGTGAAGGAGAACATCGCGTCCTTCGGCGGCGACCCGGACTGCGTCACGGTCGCCGGGCAGTCCGGCGGCGCGGTGTCCACCGCCGCACTCGCCGGCCATCCGCAGACCGAGGGCCTGATCCGGCGGGTGATCCTGCAGAGCCCGCCCTTCGGTCTGGACCTCCCGGACCCGGACGCGTACCTGGAGCGCACCGCCGCCTACCTGGAGCTGGCCGGCGCCAAGGATCTGGCGGAGCTCCGTACGCTGCCCTGGCCCGAGCTGATCGGAGCCGGCGGCGGACTCTTCGCGCAGACCATGCGGTGGGGGTACTGGCCGACCCCCTTCCTGCCCGTGGTCGACGGGGTCACCCTCACCGGCCACCCCGCCGAAGCCCTTCTGGGCGGGGCCGCGGCCGACATCGACGTCATGATCGGCTGGACGAGGGAAGAGGCCAACTTCGGCTTCGCCCTCGACGAGGGGTACGCCGCCGCCACCCGGGAGCAGGTGACCGACCGCATCGCGGACACCTTCGGGAGCGAAGCGGCGAAGGGCGTGTACGCGGCGTACGAGCGGGCCCGGCCCGGATCCCGCCCGGCCGACGTCCTGATGGACCTCATCACGGACGAGCTCTTCCGGGTGCCGGCACTGCGGCTGGCCGAGGGGCGCGCCGAGTCGGGCAGCCCCGTATGGGCCTACCAGTTCGACCTGCCCACCCCCGCGTACGGGGGCCGGCTCGGCGCCGCGCACTGCCTCGAACTCCCCTTCGTCTTCGACAACTTCGACCGGTGGTCGCACGCGCCCTTCCTGGCCGGCCTCGACCCCGCCGTCCGTGACGGCCTCGCGTACGTCATGCACCGGGCCTGGATCGCCTTCGTCCGCACCGGTGACCCCAACCACCCCGATCTGCCGCAGTGGCGGCCCTACGACACGCGCACCCGCACCACGATGCGCTTCGACTCGGTCGTGACCGCCCTCGACGACCTCGCGGGAGCCTCCAGGCTCCTGCACACCCCCGCCCCCTTGATTTGACTCGTGTAACCTGAGAAGGAAGGAGCTACCCGGACGGAACCGGTGCTCGACCCCAGCAGAAGGAGCGTCGAGGGACGTCATGAGCAGAGACACACGCGTCCCCGCATCCATCACCAGCGCGGACGTGGCCCGCCTCGCCGGGGTGTCACGTGCCACGGTCTCCTTCGTCCTCAACGACACCCAGGGCCACCGGGTGAGCGCCGGCACCCGTGCCCGGGTGCTCGACGCGGCCAAGCAGCTCGGTTACGTACCGCACGCCGCCGCCCGGTCCCTGCGCGCGGGCCGCAGCAACCTCGTCCTGATGCCCTCGTCGATCTCCGCGATCGGCCGCCTCGTCAGCGACTGGGTCGACGATCTGCACAGCGAGCTCGAGCGGTACGGCTACACCGCCGTGCTGCACGCGGGCCGCTTCGCCGACCCCCTCGACGCCGCCCGCGCCTGGGCCGAACTGCGCCCCGCGGCCGTCGTCGCCCTGGACGGCGACCGCTTCACTCCCCAGGCGGCGGAGGTACTGGTCCGCGCGGGCGCGCGCGGCCTGCTGGCCTTCGCCTCCCACCCCGTCGAGGGCGTGCACACCATCGACTTCGACCACACCCGCATCGGCGCCACCGCGGCCGAGCACCTCATCGCACGCGGCCGGTCCCGGATCGGCGTGGTCATGCCCCAGGAACGCGGCCTCGGCACCCTCGCCGAGCCCCGCCTCGCGGGCGCCGAGTCGGTGGCGGCCCGGCACATGGCCACCGTCACCCCGGTGGAACTGTCCTACACCCGGGAGTCCGCGAGCGCGCTCGCCCGGAGCTGGCGCGGCCTCGGCCTGGACGCCGTCTTCACCTACAACGACGAGTACGCCGCCCTGCTGCTGCACGCGCTGCAGGCCGAGGGCATCACCGTGCCGGACGAGGTCGCCCTGGTCGGCTGCGACGACCTCGTCCTCTCCACGCTCCTGCAGCCCGCGCTCACCACGGTCCGGCTGGACATGCCGTCGGCCGCGCAGATCGCGGACGCCGTGCACGAGCTCATCGAGACCGGGACGGCGGCGCCGCTGCCTGCCGTGAAGCCCGTTCTGGTGCACCGCCTGACCTCCTGACCTCCTGACCTCCTGAGCGGCGTGCATACTGCTGCGATCCTGCTGCAATGGATCGCCGAGGTGGCGGACGAGCCCCTGGCGCTCGAACCGGCCGACCGGCAGGTGGAGCGGGAGACCAACACCTGGTGTCCGAGCGTGGCCGACGGGGACAGGGAGTCGCTGTCCGTCGCGGAGGTGGTGGCAGCCTTCGAGCGGACCGCCGCCGCCCTTCGGGGACGCGTTCGCGGGCTGGGCTTCACCGGGGCGGCGACCTTCTACGTGTGGCACGACGAGCAAGCCGGTCAGCTCCGGTGCTCGACCGGTTCGGTACCCCCGGAGGCGTTGCCGTTCGGGCGCGGCTACGTGACCTGCACCGACCTCGGCCCGGTGGTGGAGGGGTTCCTGACCGGCGGCGGGCCGCGGATCGCCGCCGGGGCGGACCTGGAAGAGGCGGAGCGCGGCACGGAGGGGATCGCCCCCGGCCCGGACCCGCAGTGCGCACCCCTCCCGGTCTGGGTCAGCGGCGTCGGAGCCGCACCCTGACCGGCGCCGCCCGCTGGACGTGATCGTCCTGTCCTCGGTGGTCCTGATCGCGGCCGGCCGCGTCGGCGTCGGCGCCCGTCACCACCCGCATGCCCGCGGTCGCCGCGTCCCGGTCCGTGGAACTCGCCGCTCACGCCCCCGAGCGGCGCCACGTTCGCCGGCACGGCCCAGGCCCGGCCGTGCGCACCGCCCCGGCGAGGGCCCTGCCCTGCGGTGACCGGAGGCAGCCCGGCCCCGAAGGCCGGCCTCAGGGAGCCGCTCTCACCAATACGCGCCGGCGTCCCAGGCGGCGAACCCGGCGCATTCCACCGGGTCGTCGCTCACGTCCAGGCCGGGCAGGCCCGCGGTCGCAAGGGTGCCGCGCTGCCAGGCGAGCAGGGTGTCGATCAGACCGCCCTCCAGCGGCGGCCCCTGCCGGGCGTGGCGGGGCCACACCACCAGCGGCCAGGCCTCGGGGTCGGCGCCCTCGGTGAGCCAGCCGAGCTGGTCCCCGTCGACGGAGTTGGCGAAGGGAAGGAAGCCGCCCGGCTCGGGCCATACGGCCAGCGGCTGCTCGTCCGGATACGAGGCCTTGAGCTCCCGGTAACCGTCGAGGACGTCCTTGACGTTGATGACGAAACGCCGCTCGTGGTCGCGGGTGCGCAGGGGAGTGAAGAAGCGCAGCCACCGACTCCAGCAGCCCGCCCCGTACCGCTCCATGAGCGTGACGTACTCCCTCGGCAGGACCGTTCCGAGCTCCGCGAAGAGCGCCTCCCAGCTGTCTCCGCCCAGACAGGGCTCGGCCGGCGGGGGAGACAGGAGCTCCAGGGCCTCCAGGCCGGTGCCGGTCCGCAGGGCGACGAGCCGCTGCGCCTCGGTCAGCCGCGGGACCTCGGGCGCCGGGGGTGCCCAGGGCCGGGCGTCCGGCAGGAAGGCGGTGCGGGCGAGCGAGCCGGGCAGCGGGCCCATCAACGGGCCGGGCGGTGAGGGGAGTTCCCAGCCGTCACGGACCGTGTGCCTCAGATACTCGGTCAGGGTGAGGTCGTAGGCGTGCCAGACGCGCAGCCCACTGCCCGGGATCACGCCCCGGTGGTGCACCACCACGCCCCACGCGTCGGGGTCGGCGGAGCGGGAGGTGTCCCAGAACAGCGTGTCCCCACCGCGGCTCACGCCCCAGGCGAGCAGCCCTCCGGGCTCGGGATGAACGGCGTACCGCTCCTCTTCGGGCAGATGGCGCACCTGGATGCGCGCGGCGCGGTGGGTCTCGTGGAGCCAGGTGCCGTAGTCGAACCGGCCGGCCTCGGCACAGGGCGTGTGGATCCAGATGTACGCACCGAAATCCACGGGACCGTACGCGTCCGCGAGCTGCTTGAAGTCCGACGGCAGACCGGCGGCGAGACCGAGCCAGGCCTCGACCGCCGGCCAGTCGGCGGCGACGGGAGAAGGCGGACGCTCGGGGTCCACGGTGGTGAAGTCTGCTGTACCCGGGTTCATGATCCCCGATGCTATCCAGCGGCCGGACGCGGACGGCGCCCCAGAGGGCACGGCCCGTACCGGGCGCGGGCTCCGGCCCGGCCGGTCAGCGGCCCGGCCGGAGCCCGCGCCGCGGCGAGGCGGCCTGCGCCCGGGTCACGCCGTGCCCGCACCCGCGGCCGCCCCCCGGCGGTCGTGGACACGGGCACGTTCCCGGGCGAGCGCCGGTCCGAACAGCCACCACGCCAGCAGACCCACTCCCGCGCCCGCCGCGGCCCCCGCCACGGTGTCGCTGAGCCAGTGCGCGTGCAGCCAGGTACGGCTCCACATCATGGCCAGCGTGAAGACCGCGCCCCCGGTCCACCACGCCCGCCGCCGGACGGCCGGGACCAGGAGCGCCCCGAGGACGACGACCAGGAGTGCCGCCGTGGCCGCGTGGCCGGACGGGAAGGAGCCGTGGTCGACGCGGACCAGCGGGTCGGCCGGGCGCGGCCGGTCCACCAGGTGCTTGAGGCCCTGGACCACGAGCGTGTTGCCGCCGACATGGGCCGCGAGCAGGAAGCAGGCCGAGACCCAGCGCCGGCGGACGAGCAGCAGGATCAGCAGGGAGAGCGGGAGGAGCGCCCCGACCGGCCCGCCGAACAGGTCCAGGGCCGAGGCGAGGGCCCGGTAGACCCCGTCGTGAGGGCCGCCCATCCAGATCAGCCAGCGGTCGTCGAGCTCCTGGAAGGGCGGCTCCGCGACGTCGGAGCGGACGACGAGGGCCGGCAGTACGGCGGCACCCAGGAGCAGCAGACCCGTGACGAGGACGCCGCGGCCGGGCGGGGCCCCGGTCCCGGCGCGCCGGCCGGGCCCACCGGCCCGGTGAGGTGCGCGGGGTCTGCCGTGCGGGGTGACGGTGGTGGTCGGGTTGCCGGACATGGCTGCCTCTCGTGACCGCGGCGGGGGCCCGCGGCCGGGTGTGCGGTGAAGGGAACGCGGGGGCGCGGCCGCGGCCGCGCCCCCGTGGTGGAACGGGGGCGCGGACCGGCGCCGTCAGGCTCCCGCGCCGAGGTGCCGCGCCAGGAAGGCCACGCCCCCCTCGACGATGGCGGGGATGTCGCGGGAGCCGAGGAAGATGTGGTCGGCGCCCTCCACGGGCTGGAGGACGACCTCGCCCCCGGCGTTCCTCAGGGCCTCGGCGAGGGCCTCGCTCTGGCTGTACGGGACCAGGCCGTCGTGCGTCCCGTGCACCAGCAGGAACGGCGGCGGGTTCGAGCCTTCGGCATGCGTCACGGGGCTCGCGGCCCGCGCCAGGTCAGGCCGCGCGGCGACGGTGGCGCCGAGCAGGGCCTCGTAGGGATCGGGGAAGTCCGTACCGGGCATGGCCGGCAGGGGGTGCTCGGCCAGGGTGACGAGGTCGCTGACGCCGTACCAGTCGACGACCGCGCGGACCCCGGTCTCGCCGGAGCCCACGCCCTGCGTGCCCTCCAGTGCGGCTCCCTGCGGGGTGCCGGGGCCGACGAGACCGGCGAGCGCTGCGAGGTGGCCGCCCGCGGACTCGCCCCAGACGCCGATCCGGTCGGGGTCGATGCCGAGGGCGTCGGCGAACGTGCGGACGTAGCGGATCGCGGCCTTCACGTCGTGCAGCTGGGCCGGGAAGGGCGCTTCGAGGCTGTGCCGGTAGTCGATGGAGACGAGTGCGAGGCCGGCGCCCAGTACCGCTCCGTGCAGCAGGTCGGCGGGGACGGTCGGCGGCGGGTAGCGGCGGTCGCCGTCCAGCCAGCCGCCGCCGTGGATCCAGACGACCGCGGGGAAGGGGCCCTCGCCCGCGGGTACCTGGACGTCGAGCAACCGGGGGCGGTAGCCGGGCGTGGTCGCGTAGGTGATCCCGTCGAAGCGGCGCACGCCGTCCGTGCCCGTCACCGGCGGTACCGGGGACCGGTACGGCGGGGGCGGCCAGGTCATGTCGGCGATGTCGATCCCGGCGGGGGGAGATTGCGTCATTGCGGCCCTTCCAATGTCGGTGGTGTCCCGGGGTCCGGGTGTCCCGGTGCCGCGGCGGAGCGCGGAGCGGTGGTGGCTCTGTGGCCGGTGGGGCGGACGCAGGCTTCGCGTCGTTTGTCCGGAATGCTTGCGCGAGTCACCGGGGGAGGCGTAGCGTGTTACACGTGTAATCAAGGACTCTAGCGATGCGTTTCCGCTGACCACAAGCCCAGGGACGATCCAGATTCGGGATCAGTTACACGAGCTACTGCAGTGGCGGCGCCACCTTCCCCTCCGGGAGCACGTCATGCTCACCATCGCCGACACCTCCGCGGCCCCCTCGGTCCGCAGCTACGTCCACTGGGTCGCCGACCCCGTCGCCGCGAGTGTTCCGCAGGTCAGGTCCCGTGTGCGCGCCACCCTCGACGGCTGGCGGGTGCCCGCCGAGGTGGTGGACGCCCTGCTGCTGGCCGTCAGTGAACTCGTCGGCAACGTGGTCCGGCACGCGGGCGGCGGTGCCGGGCGGATGAGGGTCGCCGTGTCGGCGGGCGGCGGCTGGATGCGGCTGGAGGTCGCCGACCGGGGTGCCGGCCTGCCGCGGCTGCCGTCCCCTCGCGCGGAGGTCGACCCGGAGTCCGAGAGTGGTCGCGGGCTGCTGATGGTGCAGCTGCTGACGGCCGAGCTCGGCGGTGAACTCTCGGTTGTGGCACATGAGTTCGGCAAGTCGGTCCAGGTGCGCGTCCCCGTGTCCTGAGGTGCGGTCCGGGGGGTCCCGGGCTGTCCGGAGGGGGCCGGAGGAGTCTCTCGGTCCGACGCGATATCGCGAGATGTTGACGAGCGCCAAATATTCGACATACCTTGCATCCATCTCCCCGCTGCTCCCTGATCGAGGTGCCGCCCCATGGAGCTCTCCCCTTCCGCGTACGCCGACCCCTTCTGCCGGGACCGGCTTCCGCCTTCCTCTCTCTGGCCCCAACTCCACTTCGACCTACCGGAGTTGGAGTACCCGGACCGACTCAACTGCGCCCGGAGCCTGCTCGACGACGCCGTCGAGCGGCACGGCCCCGACCGCCCCTGTCTGCTCACCCCGACCGAGCGATGGACCTACGGCGAACTGCAGCACCGCGCCAACCAGGTCGCCCAGGTCCTCACCGAGGACTTCGGCCTCCGGCCGGGCAACCGCGTTCTGCTGCGCGGCCCCAACAACCCCTGGCTCGTCGCCGCCTGGTTCGGCGTCCTGAAGGCCGGCGGGGTCGCCGTCACCACCATGCCGCTGCTGCGCGCCGGAGAACTCGCCGAGCTCACCGACATCAGCCGGCCCGCGCTCGCCCTGTGCGACCACCGCTACGCCGACGAGCTCGACCCGGGCCGCCGCCCCGGTCTGCCCGCCCTGCCGGTCCTCACCTACGGGGGGCCCGGGCCGGAAGACCTGGCCGCACGCTGCGCCGCCAAGGACGGCCGGTTCACCACCGTGGTCACGGCCGCGGACGACGTGGCGCTGATCGCCTTCACCTCCGGTACCACCGGCCGCCCGAAGGCGACCCTGCACTTCCACCGCGACGTCCTGGCCAACGCCGACACGTTCTCCCGGCACGTCCTCAAACCCCGCCCGGACGACGTCTTCACCGGCACGCCACCGCTGGCCTTCACCTTCGGGCTCGGTGGACTGGTGGTCTTCCCCCTCCACGCAGGAGCCGCCACCCTGCTGATCGAGCAGGCGGCCCCGCTGCGGCTGGCCGAGCTCGTCGCGGAGCACGGTGTGACCGTGCTCTTCACCGCGCCGACGGCCTACCGCGCGATCATGGAGGCCGGGGCGGTGGACCGGCTCGCCGGGCTGCGCCGCTGCGTGTCCGCCGGGGAGCCGCTGCCGGCCGCCGTGTGGCACGAGTTCCACGCCGCCACGGGCCTGCGCATCATCGACGGCATCGGCGCCACCGAGATGCTGCACGTCTTCATCTCCGCGGCCGACGAGGACATCAGGCCCGGTTCCACCGGCCGTCCCGTTCCGGGCTACCGCGCCGCCGTGGTCGACGAGAACGGCGACCCCGTCCCCGACGGGCAGCCCGGCCTGCTCGCGGTCACCGGTCCCACCGGATGCCGCTACCTGGAGGACCCGCGCCAGGCCTCGTACGTCAGGAACGGCTGGAACATCACCGGCGACACCTACATCCGCGACACGGAGGGGTACTTCTGGTACGTCGCCCGCAGCGACGACATGATCGTCTCCTCCGGCTACAACATCGCGGGCCCCGAGGTCGAGAAGGCCCTCGCCACCCACCCGTACGTCGAGGAGTGCGCGGTCGTCGGGGCCCCCGACGCCCGGCGCGGCATGCTCGTGAAGGCGTACGTGGTCCTGGGCGCGGGAGTCCCGGCGGACGGGGCGACCGTCCGCGAGCTCCAGACCCACGTCAAGCGGTCCATCGCCCCGTACAAGTACCCGAGGGCCGTGGAGTTCGTCACCGCGCTCCCGCGCACCGGCACCGGCAAGCTCCGGCGCGGTGAGCTGCGCGAACGCGCCCGCACCGACGCCGCCCCCACGCCGGGCCCGGTACCCGCCCCGGTACCCGCCCCGGCACCGGCCGAGCCGGCCGGCGTCGTCGTCGAACGCCGCGTCGAGTGGACCGACACCGACGCCGCCGGCCACTACCACCACTCCACCGTGGTGCGCTGGGTCGAGGCGGCCGAGGCCGTCCTGCTCCACCGCCTGGGCCTCTCGCACCTGTTCGGCAGCACGCCCCGGGTCCACTTCGAGGCCGACTACCGGGCCCGGCTCTGGTTCGGGGACGCCGTACGCACCGAGCTCAAGGTCACGAAGGTCGGTACGGCCTCCCTGCACTACGCCTTCACCGTACGGGGCGCACAGGGCGTCGAGGCGGCCACCGGCCGCATGGTCATCGCCCACTCCGCCGCCCACGCCACCGGGTCGACCCCCTGGCCCGCCGGGGTACGGGACCTGCTCGGCACGGCCGGACCGCAGCGACCGGAACTACTCACCACCGCACCACCGTCAGGAGGCACGCCGTGCGCGTCGCAGTCATAGGAGGAGGGCCCGGCGGACTGTACTTCGCGGCCCTCACCAAGCAGCTCTCCCCGCACTGGGAGGTCACCGTCTGGGAGCGCAACGCCCCCGACGACACCTTCGGCTTCGGGGTCGTCTTCTCCGACGAGACGCTCGACGGCATCGCCCAGGCCGACCGCGAGATCTAC
Organism: Streptomyces spororaveus; assembly: GCF_016755875.1. Classification (NCBI taxonomy): domain Bacteria; kingdom Bacillati; phylum Actinomycetota; class Actinomycetes; order Kitasatosporales; family Streptomycetaceae; genus Streptomyces; species Streptomyces spororaveus. The sequence goes on from NZ_BNED01000005.1 coordinate 7,735,814, forward strand.
GAGGCCATGTCGGCCGAGTTCGCCCGCTGGGCCGACATCGACGTCCGCCACCGGGGGAGCACCCTCACCTCGGGAGGCCACGGATTCGCCGCCCTCGGCCGGCAGCACCTCCTGCGGATCCTCCAGCAGCGCTGCGCCGAACTGGCGGTGGACGTCCGCTACCGCACCCAGGCCCCGCCCGCGGCCGAACTCGCCGCCGGGTACGACCTGGTGGTGGCGTGCGACGGCGTACGGTCGGCCACGCGCGCGGCCTACGCCGACACCTTCGTCCCCGACCTCGACGAGCGCTCCGGCCGCTACATGTGGCTCGGCACGGACAAGGTCTTCGAGGCCTTCACCTTCATCGTCGACGAGCAGGACTTCGGCACCCTCCAGGTGCACGCGTACCCCTACGACGCCACCCGTTCCACCTTCATCGTGGAGCTGGCGGAGGACGCGTGGCGGCGCGCCGGCTTCGCGGAGTTCGCCGACCGGGACCATCCGCCCGGCACCAGCGACGAGGACAGCATCCGGCGCTGCGAGGAGCTCCTCGCCGACCACCTCGACGGCCACCGCCTGATCCCCAACAACTCCAAGTGGCTGCGGTTCACCACCGTCCGCAACAGGACCTGGCGGCACGAGAACGTCGTCCTGCTCGGCGACGCCGCCCACACCGCGCACTTCTCCATCGGCTCCGGCACCAAGCTGGCCATGGAGGACGCCCTCGTGCTCGCGGCCAGCCTGCACGAGCACCCGGACGTACCGACCGCCCTCGCCGCCTACGAGCAGGAGCGCAGGCCGGTGGTGGAGTCCACCCAGCGCGCGGCCCAGGCCAGCCTGGAGTGGTTCGAGCACATCGACCGGTACACCGGTCAGGACCCGCACCAGTTCGCCTTCAACCTGCTCACCCGCAGCCGCCGCGTCACCTACGACAACCTGCGCGTGCGCGACGAGGGCTTCACCAGCGCGGTCAACCGCTCCTCGGCCGTGCCCCCGATGTTCCGCCCCTACCCGCTCGGCGGCCTGCTGCTGCGCAACCGGGTCGTCGTACCGCCCACCGCCCTGCACACGGCGCGCGACGGGGTCCCCGGCGACTTCGACCTCGTCCACCTCAGCACACAGGCCGTCGGGGGCGCCGCACTGGTCCTCGCCGGAATGACCGCCGTCAGCGCAGACGGACGGGCCACCCCCGGCTGCCCCGGCCTGTGGAACGACGAACAGGAGGCGGCCTGGCGGCGCCTCACCGACTTCGTCCACGGCCAGAGCGACACCTGCCTCGGCATCCAGCTCACCCACGCCGGACGCCGCGCGGCCACCCACGGCGGCGGGCGGCCGGTCGCCGCCTCGGCACTGCCCTGGGACGAGCGGAGCCCGGTGCCGCGCGAGGCCGACCGGGCCGACATGGACCGGCTCGTACGGGACTTCACGGCCGCGGCCCGGCGGGCCGACCGGGCGGGCTTCGACGTGCTGGAACTCCAGTACGGGCACGGGCACCTGCTCTCGGGCTTCCTGTCCCCGCTGACCAACGAGCGCACCGACGAGTACGGCGGCGATCTCGACGGCAGGCTGCGCCTTCCACTCGAAGTGCTGCGCGCCGTACGGGAGGTGTGGCCGGCCGGCAAGGCGCTCCTCGTGCGGATCTCCGCCGCGGACTGGGCCGAGGGCGGTACCACCGAGGCCGACGCCGTCAGGATCGCGGCCGCGCTCGCCGAGGCGGGCGCCGACGGCATCGACGTCTCCACCGGCGAGGTCGTCGCCCACGAGCGGCCGCGTTACGGCCGCAGCTACCAGACCCCCTACGCCGACCTCATCCGCAACGCCACCGGGGTCCCCACCATCGCCGTCGGCGCGATCTCCACGTACGACGACGTGAACTCGATCATCCTGGCCGGCCGGGCGGACCTGTGCGGCGTCGGCCGCGCCCAGCTCCACGACCCGCTGTGGACCCTGCACGCCGCGGCCGCCCAGGGCTACCAGGGGCCGGCCGCGCCCTGGGCGCGCGCCTGGCGGGCGGGCAGCGGGCGGCCCCCGTCGGCACGGACCGACCGGATCCCGCCGCGCCTGGAACTCCTGCGGCAGCCCGCCGGATCCGTCCACCGCCGCTGGCTGCCGCCCGCGGCCGTTCCCGCCCACCGCTGAACCGGAGGTGCCCACACCCATGGACAGGGACCACCTGCCCCGCTTCACGGCGGCGGCCGTCCAGGCCGCGCCCGTCTACCTCGATCCCGCCGCGACCGTCGACAAGGCCGTCGCCCTGATCGCCGAGGCCGCGGCCCACGGAGCCGAACTCGTCGTGTTCCCGGAGGTGTTCGTCCCCGGCTACCCCTACTGGAACTGGACGATGAACCCGGTCCAGGGCTCCCCGTGGTTCGAGCGGCTCCAGCGCGCCTCCGTGGACATCCCCGGCCCGCACGTCGACCGCCTGCGCGCGGCGGCCCGCCGGCACGGCGTCGTCCTCGTCATCGGGGTCAACGAGCGGGCCGCGCACAGCCTCGGCGTCCTCTACAACACCCTGCTCACCGTCGGACCCGACGGCGAACTCCTCGGCGTGCACCGCAAGCTGGTGCCGACCTGGGCCGAGAAACTCACCTGGACCGGCGGCGACGGCAGCTCGCTGGTCGTCCACGACACCCCCGTCGGCCCCCTCGGCGCACTGGCCTGCGGCGAGAACACCAACACCCTGGCCCGCTTCGCCCTCCTCGCGCAGGGCGAACTCGTCCACGCCTCCTGCTACATCGCCCTGCCCGTCGCCCCCGCCGACTACGACATGGCCGACGCGATCGCCGTCCGCACCGCCGCCCACAGTTTCGAGGGCAAGGTCTTCTCCGTCGTCGCCTGCTCCACCGTCTCCCCGGAGATCGTGGACGCCGTCGCCGGGGACGACGAGGAACTGCGCAAGCAGTTCACCCGCCCGCGCAGCGCCCTGTCCGGGATCTTCGGCCCCGACGGCCGTCCGGTGACCGAACCCCTCGTCGACGAGGAGGGCATCGTCTACGCCGAGATCGACCTCGCCCGGTGCATCCAGCCCAAGCAGATGCACGACATCACCGGCCACTACAACCGCTTCGACGTCTTCCACCTCGAAGTGGACAACCGCCGCAAGGCCCCCGTCACCTTCACCGCGCCCCCCGCGGCCCCCATCGCACAAGCCGCCCCCATCGCCGCCGCTCCCATCGCTCCCGAGGAGGACGTATGACCATCGAGCAGGACGACACCGTGCTCGGCCGTGCCCGGGTGTCCGACACCCCGGAACTCAACCGCTACTACGAGGAGCTCGCCACCCTCGACGCGGGCGCACTGTGGACCGTCGCCAACGACATCGAGCCCTGGTACCCGCAGCCGCGGTCCGTGCCCGTGCTGTGGCGGTACGCCGACCTGCGCCCCCTGGTCCACAAGGCCCTCGGCCTCGTCAAGGGCGACGACGCCGGCCGCCGGGTCGTCATGCTCGTCAACCCGGGCCGCAAGGACGTCAGCGCCGCCGCCGGACTCCTCTACACCGGCCTCCAGATCATGGGCCCCGGCGAGGCCATGACCGCCCACCGCCACCAGGCCGCCGCCCTGCGCTTCGTCCACGAGGGCACCGGGGCCTGGACGATCGTCGACGGCCAGAAGCTGAAGGTCGGCCCCGGGGACTTCGCCATCACCCCCAACGGCACCTGGCACGAGCACGGCAACGACGCCGACGACGCGCCCGTCATCTGGCAGGACGGACTCGACATCCCCCTGGTCAACGCCCTGGACGCCGGGTTCTACGAGGTCCACCCCGAGCTCTACCAGACCCCCGGAAAGGTCATCAACTCCTCGGTCCTGACCTACGCGGCGAACCTGATGCCGTACGGCGTCGAGAAGTGGACCCGGCCGTACTCGCCGCTGCTCGCCTACCCCTGGGAGCCCACGTACGAGGCCCTGCGCGGCCTGGCGAAGGCGACCGAGGGATCCCCGTACGACGGGATCATCGCCGAGTACACCAATCCGGTCACCGGCGGCTCCGTCATGCCGACCATGGGCGCCCACATGCAGCTGCTGCGCCCCGGCCAGGCCACCCTCGCCCACCGCCACACCGGTTCGGTGATCTACACGGCGGCCAAGGGCCGCGGCGTCTCGGTGATCGCCGGGCAGCGCTTCGAGTGGAAGCAGGGCGACATCTTCTGCGTGCCGTCCTGGGCCTGGCACGAGCACCACAACCTCGACCCGGCCGAGGACGCCTGCCTCTTCTCCTTCAACGACTTCCCCGTCATGCGCTCGCTCGGATTCCACCGGGAAGAGGCGTACCCCGACCACGGCGGCCACCAGCCCGTCACCACCGCCTGACCCACCAGGAGCCCCGCATGCGCATGCTGACCTTCACCCACGGCCCCGGCGACACCACCGAACGCCTGGGCGTCGAGAGCGACGGCCTCGTCCTCGACCTCGCGGTCCTCGCCGACCACGCCGGCGTCCGCCTCCCGCACGACCTGCTCTCGTTCGTCCAGGCCGGTCCGGCCGCCCTGGAAGCGGCCCGGAGCCTGCTCGCCGCGGATCCCGCCGGGCGCCCCGCCGAGGCCGTCCACCGGATCGAGGCGGTGTCCCTGCGGGCCCCCCTGCGCCCCGGCAAGATCATCGGCGTCGGCCTCAACTACATCGAGCACGTCGAGGAGTCCAGCCGCAGCCTCGACACCGACAAGGACCTGCCGCCGCGCCCCGTCCTCTTCGGCAAGCCCGCCACCGCCGTCACCGGCCCCGGAGCGCCGATCCTGCACAACGCCGACCTGACCACCCAGCTGGACTGGGAGTGCGAACTCGCCGTCGTCATCGGCCGCCCCGCCCACCGGGTGAGCGAGGAGGAGGCCTACGACCACATCTTCGGCTTCAGCATCGTCAACGACATCAGCGCCCGCGACCAGCGCCGCTCCGGACAGTGGTTCTTCTCCAAGGGCCAGGACTCCTACGCCCCCTTCGGCCCGGTGGTCGTCACCCGCGACGCGATCCCCGACCCGATGTCCCTCGACCTGTCGCTGCGCGTCAACGGCGTCACCAAGCAGAAGTCGAACACCCGGCACATGCTCTTCCCCATCGCCCGGCTCATCGCCGACATCAGCTCCGGCATGACCCTCGAACCCGGGGACGTCATCGCGACGGGCTCACCGTCGGGCGTCGGCGCCGGCATGGTCCCGCCCGAGTTCCTGCGCCCCGGCGACACGGTCGAGGCCACGGTCGAAGGCATCGGCACCCTGACCAACCCCGTCGTCGACGCCCGCTGAGGAGCGCACATGTCCCCCCGCACCTACCGCATCGGCCAGATCGTGCCGAGCTCCAACGTCACCATGGAGACGGAGGTCCCGGCCATCCTCCGGGCCCGTGAGGCCGTCGCACCCGACGAGCGCTTCACCTTCCACTCCAGCCGGATGCGCATGACCCATGTGACCCCGGAGCAGCTCAAGGCCATGGACGCCGACTCCGACCGCTGCGCCGTGGAACTCTCCGACGCCCGGGTCGACGTACTGGGCTACGCCTGCCTCGTCGCCATCATGAGCATGGGCCTCGGCTACCACCGCACCTCCGAACAGCGCCTGCACACCCGGACCGTCGAGAACGGCGCCCCCGCCCCCGTGGTCACCAGCGCCGGAGCCCTCGTCCACGGCCTGCACACCATCGGCGCCAGGAAGATCGTGCTGCTGGCCCCCTACATGCGCCCGCTCACCCGGACCGTCGTGGACTACCTGACGCACGAGGGCATCGAGGTCCTCGACCACCAGGCTCTGGAAATCCCGGACAACCTCGACGTGGCCGCCCACGACCCGGCCCGGCTGCCGGGCCTCGCGCGCGCAATGGAGTACGCCGACGCCGACGCGGTCGTGCTCTCGGCATGCGTGCAGATGCCCTCCCTCGGTGCGATCGAGGAGGCCGAACAGCTCCTGGGCAAGCCGGTGGTGTCCGCGGCGGTGTGCACGGCCCACCAGCTGCTCCGGGCCCTGGACCTGGACGCGGTGGCCCCGGGCGCGGGCCACCTCCTGTCGGGCGCGTACGCCCGGACCCCGCTTCCCGGGTAGCGGCGGGCGGGCGGTGGCACCGGGCGGGCCGCGCCGGGGGCGGTCGGGGCTCAGCTCCGGGCGTCCGCCCCCGGCAGGATGACGGTGACCCCGCTCCCGGCCGCCGTGCCCATCGCGGCCAGCGCCGCCGGGGCCGCGTCGAGCGGGATCGTCGAGGTGACGAGCAGGTCCGGCCGCAGCACCCCGCCCCGGACCATCTCCATCATCGGCGGGTAGGCATGCGCCGCCATGCCGTGGCTCCCGAGGATCTCCAGCTCCCAGCCGATCACCCGGTCCATCGGCAGGGCCGCCGTACCGGCCGCCGCCGGCAGCAGTCCCACCTGCACGTGCCGGCCGCGCCGGCGCAGCCCGGCCACCGAGGCCGCCGCCGTCGCCGGTGAACCCAGCGCGTCCAGTGACAGGTGCGCGCCCCCGCCGGTCGCCTCCCGGACCGCCTGCGCGGTGTCGGCGCCGTCCCGCGCGTCCACACCGTGGGCGGCGCCGAACTTCCGTGCCAGATCCAGCGCCCCGGGCGCCGTGTCCACGGCGACCACCCGGGCCCCGGCCGCCACCGCGATCATCACGGCGGAGAGCCCCACCCCACCGCAGCCGTACACGGACACCCATTCGCCCGCCGCGACCCGGCCCTGCGCCACCACCGCCCGGAACGCCGTCGCGAAGCGGCAGCCGAGCCCGGCCGCCGTCGTGTACGAGAGCTCCTCGGGCACGGCCACCAGGTTCACATCGGCGTGTTCCAGGGCCACGTACTCGGCGAAGGACCCCCAGTGCGTGAACCCGGGCTGGGTCTGCCGCGCGCACACCTGGTGGTCACCGGCCGCGCAGTCGGCGCAGCTGCCGCAGGCGCACACGAACGGTGCCGTGACCCGGTCGCCGACCCGCCAGTTCGTGACGCCGGCCCCCACGGCCTCGACCACACCCGCGAGTTCGTGCCCGGGGACGTGCGGCAGCACGATGTCCGGGTCGTGCCCCATCCAGCCGTGCCAGTCGCTGCGGCACAGTCCGGTGGCCTCCACCCGCACCACCACCCCGCCCGCCGGCGGACCCGGCTCCGCCACCTCCCGTACCTCGGCCCGCTCGCCGTACCGCTCGAAGACCACCGCTCGCATGGCTCCCGCCCTCCGCTCGACTGCCCGCACGGTACCCGCCCCCGGCGGTGTGCTCACGGCGCGCCCTCGCCGGCCCGGGCCAGGGCCAGGACGGCCGCGCAGATCAGGGCGATGCCGAGCAGCTGGGGGAGCAGCCACCAGCCCGACCGCAGGTGTTCCTCGTACAGGACCACCCCCAGCGCGATGCTGATGCTCGCGTCGCCGAGGGTCAGCGCGGGCTGCGAGGCGACCAGCGGGCCGCCCTGCATGGCGTGTTCCAGGAGGAGCAGGGCGCAGATGCCGGTCGCGCCGAAGGCGTACGTCTCCCAGGTCGTCAGGAAGGCGACGAACCCGCTGTCGTCGAGGACGTGCACCGCGGACTTCATCAGCGCGGCGGTGAGCGCGTAGCAGACGGCGGTGGCGGCGCCGAGGCAGCCGGCCCGGGCGCGGCCGGGCGGGAGGCGCAGCCCGGTCACGGCGAGTGCGGCCACGGCGAACGCGCTCGCGGCCAGGGCCACCACCCAGCGCTCCGCCGGCACGTCCGTACGGTTGCCCATGGGCGAGGCGGCCACCAGCGCGATCCCGAGCCCTGCCACCACCCCCGCCACGGCCAGCCACAGTGCCCCCGGCAGCCGCTGCCGCGTCACCAGCGAGGCGATCAGCAGCGCGAGCGGCAGCTCCAGCACGAACAGCGGCTGTACGAGGGCCAGCGCGCCCGTGGCCAGGGCCGCGGCCTGCCCCGCCCCGGCCGCGATCACGGCCAGGATGCCGCCGATCCACACCGGGCGCCGCAGCAGATCGAGGATCAGGCCGGGGCGAAAGCCGTCGCTCTGCGGCACGGTGAGCGCGGCCCGCCGCTGGAGCACGGTGGCGAGTGCGTTGCTGAAGGCCGCGAACAGCGCGAAGAGGACCGGCAGGACGACGCCCATGCCCCGATCCTCACGGCGCCCGCCGTCCCGCCGCGCCACGACACCGGGCCCGCGACGTCATGCCGTGCGCATTCCCCCGTCCGGACCTGCCCGGCAGTACCTCAGGCGCGCCCCGCGGCCCGGCGCAGGGCCAGTGCCGCGAGGGCCTCCGGGGCGCCGGCCTGGCCCCGGACGCCGGGGAAGGCGTTGATGTCCACGATCAGCGGTGTCCCGCCGCCGGTGTCGATGATGTCCACGCCGTACACGTCCAGCGCGAACACCGCGCCCACCTCGCGCACCAGACCGGCCCAGCCGGACGGCAGTTCCGCCAGGGGCAGCGGGCGGGTGGGGCCCCGTCCGCCGGGGGAGAGTTCGGACCGGCGCAGGGCGGCGAAGACCTGGTCCCCGATGGCCCACAGCTTGTGGTCCCAGCCGCTGTTGGGCGCGTACCGCTGCACCACGACCGGCTCGTGCGGCCATTCCCGCGCCAACTCCCGCAGCCCTGCCGTGTCGTCGACGCGGGCGACGAGGTCGCCGCGGCGGCTGTGCCGGCTCTTGACCACGACGGGGGAGCCGAGCCGGGCCCCGGCCGCCCAGGCCGCGAGGGAGTCGTGGGTACGGGTCGCGGCGAAGGGCAGACCGGCCCGCAGGGCGAGCCCGGCCATCTCCGTACGGTCCTGGCACAGCGCGGTGGCCGAGGCGGAGTTGACCACGGCCGCTCCCCGCCGTTCCAGGTGGCGTGCGAGACCCAGCGCCTGCGGGGTCCGCGACTTCAGCAGGTACACCTCGGCGAGCGGCAGCGGCACTTTTCCCTGCGTGAACGGATCGAGGGCCTCGACCGTGTGTTCCGGGGCCAGCAGGGCCGTGGCGTCCGCCAGCAGCGGGTGGCCGGGCTCGGGGGTGATCAGGCCGATCCTCACGCGCCGTCGCCCCCCACGGCCGAGACCTGCGCCGGGATCGACAGGGGCAGCGGGTACGGCAGCGGCGGTGCGGGCACGGGCGCCGGCGGCTGGGCGCAACCGCCCGCCCGCGCCAGCTCCAGGACCGCCCGGGCCACCCGCGCCGCCGCGTCCGGTACCTGACGGAAGCTCGGGAAGTCGTTCACGTCGACGACCACCGGCCCGTCGGGGCCCAGCAGCACGTCCACGCCGTACAGGTCCAGTCCGTAGACCGCCCCCACCTGGGCCGCGATCGCCGCCACCTCGGCCGACAGCGGTACGCGGCGCTCCCGCACCGAGGGGTCCGGGTGCAGCGGGGAGCACCGCTCGGTCGCGAACAGTTCGCCGCCGACCGCGTACACCTTGATGTCCGTGCCCGAGTTGGGCACGTAGGGCTGGGCGATGAGCAGGCCCTCGCCCGCGAGGACGGGCAGCAGCGACTCCAGCCGCTCCGGCGAGGACACCAGGTGCACGGCCCGCCCGGAGCTGCCGTCGGATGGTTTGACGACGAGCGGGTACTCCGCCGCGGGGATCTCCCGGAGCAGCTCGGGGCGGGCCACGGCGTACGTCGGCGGCAGCGGCAGCCCCCGGCCGCGGCCGAGCGCGGCGGCCAGCGCCTTGTCCCGTACGCCGCGGATCGACCGGGCGTCGTTGACGGTGGTGGTCCCGGCCGCGGCAGCGGCTTCCAGCAGCGTCAGACCCGGGCCGCCCGAAACCGTCTTGAGGACCCAGGCGTCGTGCGCCCCCGCGTCCACCGCTTCGGTCATGCGCAGGAGCGAGCCGCCCGGCCGCACGACGTCCACCCGGTGCCCCCACGCGGTCAGCTGCCGGATCACCTCGTTCGGCATGCCGTCGTGGCGGTAGTGCTCCTCCACCAGGAAGCAGAGCCTCATGGACCTTCCCCATATTCCCCGGACGTCCGCCGATACCGTCCGGCGAGTTGTGACGTCACAGGATGTCATGGACCGCAATGTGATGATCGGTCCGCGTGTGGGCTTCCTTGTTGCGCCGCGAGATCGGGATCACCGCTGCCCGGCCACGAAGACGACCGCACGCGCCGCGCGGTTGCGCGCCGCCGGGACCTGCCGCCGGAAGCGGTCGACGCGGTCCTCGCGCACCCGGACCGCCACGTCCGGCGGACCTTCGCCGAGAACGGCGCCGCCGACCCGGCCCGGCGCGCCAGGCTTCTCGCCGATCCCGATCCCGACACCGCCGCCGCCAACCCGGCGCTCCCGCCAGGGGATATGCGCCTGCCGCCGGACCGGGCGCAGGTGCCGGAAATCCCGGTGAATGATCGGACAATCGCCTGCTAAGTTGATCGCGTGCCGAAGCTGAATCAGATCATCGCAGTGGAAAAGGGCGTCAAGTCCAAGTCCCTCCAGGAGCTCACGCAGGCTCACCACGACGTCCAGAAGCCCGCCCTGCTGGCGGGTATCTCCCGGACCTACCAGCCCAAGGACGAGGAGGGCGAGCAGCTGCCGCCCGAGTCCACCCGGGTGCAGATCAAGGCCGAGGACGTACTGCGGGCGACGGCGGGCACCCTGACGCGACTGTTCGACGTGACGGCGACCAAGGACTGGGCCAACCGCACCGCGGCCGCCGACGTCGTCGTGGACGGGACGGTCCTGCTGGCGCAGGTGCCCGTGCCGTACCTGCTCTTCCTGGAGAAGCAGCTCACCGACATGCACACCTTCGTACGGAAGCTGCCGGTACTGGACGCCTCCGAATCCTGGAACCTGGACCCGTCCACGGACTCCTGGAAGACGGACCCGGTGCGCACCATCCGTACCAAGAAGGTGCCGCGCAACCACGTGAAGGCCGAGGCCACCGAGAAGCACCCGGCGCAGGTCGAGGTGTACTACGAGGACGTGCCGGTCGGGTACTGGACGACCGTGAAGTTCTCCGGTGCGCTGCCGGCCCGGCGGGTCAACGAGCTGCTCGACCGCGTGGAGAAGCTCCAGCAGGCGGTCAAGTTCGCCCGCGAGGAGGCCAACAGCGCCGAGGTCACCGACCACCGGGTCGGCGACGCGGTGTTCGGCTACTTGTTCAAGTAGCCCACAGAACCCCTTCCGTATGTCTGCGGGAGGTGCGCGAGAGCGCAAGCTGAAACTGATGTTGAAGCTGAACGAGGGTGTCAGTTGGGGGTTCGAATCCCTCCCCCGGCATTGCGAGCCGGGGTGGCCCAAGCTGGTAGAGGCGGCCCTTCAATCTCAGATTATCGCTCCAGTCTCAGTATTCGCCGCCGAACACCGGATCGACCGAGCGTGGACGATCATCGATGGATAGGGGTTCAAGTCCCCTCTGCGCCTCTCTTCATGGCGCGGTAGTTCAAAGGCAGAACACGTCGATCTAAGAATGATCCGCGACTCTTAAACGTGCCGGTGTGCGCAATTGGGTGGCACACAGGAGCCCGGGAGCTGGATATGCTCCCGGGCTCCGTCACGTTCCCGCCCGTGGCGGGACTCCGGTCAGACCGTGACCGGTACGGACACGTACGTCCGGCCCGACTCGTTCTCGACCAGGATCGCCTTGACGTCCGCCGACTCCACGGCCGCCGAACCGTCCAGCGCCGCGCCCTTGCCCTCGCCGTTCTCCTGGTTGCCCACGACCCAGCTGCCCGCGGTGGTGCGCGTACCGTTCTTGGAGACCACGATCAGCCGGCACCGCTCACCGGGTGGCACTCCCGTGACCGCCGCCCGCACCCGCACCCACTTCGCGGCGGGCGTCATCTGCACGGTCATCCGCGCGCCCGAGACCTGATCGGTCCCGGAGAGCGTCTTGGTCCCGGCGGGCGGCGGCGTGGGGTTCGCCGTGGCCGTCGGGGACGGCGGCGGCAGGGCGACGGCCCCCGAATCGCCCGCACCCAGCTGGGTACCGGCCCAGAACACGGCCGCCAGCGAGGCGGCGACCGCCAGCCCCGCGAACCCCGCGCGCCGGCGCGAGTCGCCGGCCCGCTCACCGCGCATCTGCCGCAGGGTGCGCTGGAGCAGCAGGTCACCGCCCTGCGGCGGGCCGTCGAAGAATGCCTCGTCGGGCACCTCGCCCAGAGCCGCCTCCATCTCGCGCAACGCGGCCACCTCCTCCCGGCACTGCATGCACCCGCTCGTGTGTTCCTCGACCCGGCGGATCTCCTCGACGTCGAGGACGCCGAGTACGTAGGGGCCGAGCAGTTCCTCCTCGTGCCGCTGCCGGTTCATGCCACCACCTCACGCAGTCCGGCGGGCTGCTGGGGCGGCCTGCCCGATCGCTTTCCTTCTCTGGAACCGATGTCCCTGAATCCGTCGCTCTTGAAGACGTCGCGCAGCGCCTTGAGGGCGTAGTGCGAACGCGATTTGACCGTACCCGCCGGGATGCCGAGGCTGTCGGCCGCCTCCGCGACGCTGAGCTGTCGGTAGTACAACTCCTTCAGGACGTCCCGGTGTTCCGGCGACAGCTGATCGAGGGCCCCCAGGACCGTCATGCTGTCCACCACGGAATCGGCGTGGTCCGCCTCCACCGGGGGAGCGGACGAGGCCCCGGACACCTCGGGCGGCCGGGCGGCCTTGGCCCGGTGGCGGTCGGTGATGATGTTGCGGGCCACGGTGAGCAGCCAGCCGCGCACCGAGCCCTTTCCGTTGACCAGCACCTCGGAGTGGCGCCAGGCCCGGATCAGAGTCTCCTGTACGACGTCCTCGGCGGCGGCCCGATCCCCGGTCAGCCGGGTGGCGTACGCGAGCAGGGCGTGGCCGTGCTCCTCGTACACCGACTTGATCAGTGCCTCATCGGTCGAGCCCCGCCGAGTGCGGGGCCACAGTGGTCCGGCCATCTCACCCTCTCCGTCTTCCTCGCATATGTGGTGCGGTCGGAACACGCCACCGGGACGGATTCGGTTCACGTGACCTGCGTCACTCAGGTCCGGCAGTCGCGGCCCTTGTTGATGCAGTCGACCAGCGCCGCCATCTGACGGTCGGTCATCACGTTCACGAACATGGCGTGGTCGGTCTTGGGGCTGTGCCGCTGCTCGGGGAACGAGTCGAGGGCCACCTTCAGCCCCGGGGGGATCTCGTAGGCAAGGGAGACGCGCAGTTCGGGCACCGGGAAGGTGTCCTTCGGGCAGACGCCGTTCGCGGCGGTGAAGAGCAGGTGCGAGCGGTGCGTGACGCCGACGGTGTCGAGGCCGTTCCAGCAGCTCGGGAAGATCAGCGTGCGGGTGACGAGCTCGCCCGCCGGGCAGCGCGGATAGCGGGTGGTGGCCCGGTCCGGGGAGCCCGAACACCCCCAGCGGGCCCGGACGTCGGCCTCGCTGTCCGCCGTGTACGCGACGGCGTCGCCGGTCATGCCGCGCAGGAAGCGCGGCATCGGCACCACCTTGCTGAAGGGATTGCCGCGGAACTCCACCCGGACCGAGGCCTCCGGCACGATCTCGCCGACGTTTCCGTGCCCCGCCGAATCCTCGTGCGCGCGCGTGCCCGGGCGGTCGGGGCGGCGCAGGACGGGCCAGTAGTACGTGGAGCGGTCGCCGCCCGCACAGCTCGTGGCGGCCGCGGCCAGCGAGGCCTCCGTCGACAGTGCGCCGGTGGAGAGGTTCCCCACGTAGGCGTGCGTGTGGTGGGCGCCGCCCGGCAGCCCGGGCGAGACCACGAGGTTGTCCTCGTTGTAGTGGCGCTCCTCGTTGCGGCCGCAATTGACCACCATCGAACCGGTCGACCCGTCGGGTCCGGGGGCGGGAGCGGCTGCCGGAACGCGCGGAACCTCACGTATGTCCACATAGTCGGACGCCGTCGGCCGCCCGTCCGCCGCCTCGGCGTGCGGGCCGACGGCTCGCCACGCCCCCAGTACCGCCGCGATCAGCACGCCGCTCAGGACCAGGCAGAGGGCGAGAGTGAGCAGCCGGCGTTCGTTCCCCATGCCGGTCACCGTCGCCGCTGGCGTCCCCGTCGTCAACCTGCCATCCGCATGGCGGTCGCGGGAAGACCGATAGGCTCTCTCCATGGCGGTGGGCGAGGAGACCGAGGACAGGGCCGCGGATTCCGGCGGCGAGGGCTGGGACGCCACGCGCTCCTGGGTGGAGCAAGGGCTCTGCGAGGCCGAACGCATCGAGAACGTCGTACGGCTGCGCGGCGGCTGGACCGCGCGGATGCGCCGCCTGGACCTCGGCGGCCCGGACGGCCGGCGCTCGCTCGTGCTGCGGTCCTTCGTCACGCCCTTCTACCTCCGGCACGCGGAGGGCCTGCTGACCCGTGAGGCGGAGATCCTGCGGCTGCTCGCGGACACGGACGTACCGGCGGCCGAACTGGTGGCGGTGGACGCGACGGCGCGGCACTGCGACCACCCCTCCCTGCTGATGTCGCTGCTGCCGGGAACCGTGCGCCTGGGCGACCGGCAGGCCGATGACCGGGCCGACCTGCTGGCCCGCCAACTGGTACGCATCCATCAGCTGCCCGTCGCCCCGCGACAGCGGCCCCGCACCTATCAGGCCTGGACCTCCGCCGAGCGGGTGAGCCCGCCCGCGGACACCGAGCGGCCCGAGCTCTGGCGGCGGGCGGTCGACGTCATCCGCCGCGAACCCCCGCCCTATCGGGGCCGCTTCCTGCACCGGGACTTCCATCCCGGGAACGTCCTCTTCACGGGTACGGGCGAGGATCTCCGGATCAGCGGTGTCGTCGACTGGGTGGAGACCTCCTGGGGGCCCGCCGACCTGGACGTGGCGCACTGCTCGACGGCCCTCGCCCTGCTGCACGGCGTTCCGGCCGGGATGCGCTTCGCCGACCGCTACGCCGCCGCGGGAGGAACCCTGGCCGAGGACCGCACCGCCCATCTCCACTGGCGGCTGCTGGACGCGCTGGGCTTCGCGCCGGACGCGGAGAAGGTCGCCGTGCCCTGGCGCGAGCTGGGCCGTGTCGACCTGACGGCCCGTGTCCTGAGCCGGAGGCTGGAGGGGTACATCGAAGCCCTCTTCGAGAGGTATGCCTGAACCGCCGGATCCCGGTCGGCGGTCGGCCGAACGCCGACCGGGATCCGGCGGGCGCTCAGCGGAGGGTGTCGGCTCCGAGGATCCGGCCGACGACGGCCGCGGCCTGCTCGGGGTTCTCCTCCAGCCAGGCACCGAGGTGCTTCCGGACGGCCTCGCGGACGCGGGGACGTACCTCGGCGTTGCTCAGCTCGCCGCGGGTGGCCCCGACGAACGCGGGGTCGTCCAGCTTGACCGACACGACGGCCGTGAGGCCCGCGCCGATGCGGTCGGCGCCGAGGCCGGGGTCCGTCGCCGTCAGCAGTCCCCGTGCTCGCGCGTAGGCGTCGAGCGCGGCCGCCACCCCCTCGCGCAGTCCCGCCTCGTGGGAGCCGCCGCCCGGTGTGGCCGCATCGTTGGCGAAGCTGCGGACCCGCTCCTCACGGGAGCCGCACCACCGCAGGGCCACCTCCATCGCCCCCGCCATCCGCGGATCGTCCTGCTCGAAGCCGATGACACCGGTGTGTACGGGCGTCCCCGTCGCGGCTCTGAGGGAGGCGACGAAGTCCCGTACCCCGCCCGGGAAACGGAACCGGGCCACCTGGGCGTCGCCCGGAGCGCGCTCGTCGGACAGTGAGATCTCCAGGCCCCGGTTCAGGAAGGCGAGCTGCTCGAAGCGCTCCGCCAGCACGGCGAACGAGTACTCCGTCGTCTCCAGGAGGGAGGCGTCGGGACGGAAGGTGACGGTGGTGCCGCTGCCGCTCGCCGGCCCGGCGGCGGTGGGCCGGGTGACGGCGACGCCGCGCGCGTACTCCTGGACCCGGCGGACCCCCTCACGCCGCACCTCGGCCGTCAGGCGGCTCGACAAGGCGTTCGCGACGGCGAGCCCCATACCGAAGAAGGACATGGCCGCCGAGCAGCG
Organism: Streptomyces spororaveus; assembly: GCF_016755875.1. NCBI lineage: Bacteria > Bacillati > Actinomycetota > Actinomycetes > Kitasatosporales > Streptomycetaceae > Streptomyces > Streptomyces spororaveus. Next base: position 7,751,604 of record NZ_BNED01000005.1, read on the forward strand.
GCCGACGGGCCTCGACCTGACCGACAGGTCGGTCAACAGGGCTTCGAGGCCGGGGCCGTCGCCGGCCTCGGCGGCTCCGAACGGGATGCCCGGCCCGTCGTCGGCGACCCGCACGGCGCCGTCCGCCACGAGGGTCACCCCGACGGAGCCGGTGCGGCCGGTCAGCGCCTCGTCCACCGCCCGGGCGGTGACCTCGAAGACCAGCTGGTGCAGTCCGCGTGCGCCGGTCGAGCCGATGTACATCCCGGGCCTCGTCCGAACGGCCTCGGCCCCCTCCAGCACCCGGATGCGGCTGGCGTCGTACGTGATCGCTTCGTCCCTCACGAGATCCCCCTCGATGGTGTCCGGCAGATGGCCCCAGCCTAGGTGAATCCAAGGAAAAGGCCAGGTCAGGCCCGGTTTGTCGAGGCTGTGGAGGGGCGGGTGGGCGGCTCCCCGGAGCCGGCCCGCCCCGGAGGTGCGCACCACGCCCGAATCGCGGCCGCGGGCCCGCCGAGGCCGCGTACGACCCCTTTTCCGGCGGCCCCGAGGCACCTGATTCCGCGCGGTCCCAGCCCGGTGCGAGGCGCCGCGCCGGCGTGGCCCGCGGCCGCTCGGGCAGCCGGCCACCCGTCGGCGCACGCCCGGACGGCTGCGTACGATCGCCCGATGATCACTTCCGTCACGCTCCGGGCCGCCGCGACGGCGACCGCTCCCGCTCTCGTCCTCCGGCCCTGGTGCGCGGACGACGTCGTCGCACTGGTCGAGGCCTCCCCGGACCCCGGGCTGCGGTCCGAGGACGACGGACTGCGGTGGGTGCGGGCCCAGGAGCGGGGCTGGGCCGCCGGGGTCCGGTTCGGCTTCGCCGTCCTGGAGCCGGGCCCGGGCCCGTCGTCGCCGGCGCGGCTGGTGGGCAACGTCGTCCTCAAGGAGGTCGCCCCCGGCAAGGCAGCCGCCGAGGTCGGCTACTGGACGGCGGCCGAGGCGCGCGGCCGGGGTGTGGCCCCCCGAGCCCTGGAAGCCCTCACCACCTGGTCCCTGGACGCCTTCCGGGCCGACGGCCTCGAACGCCTCGAACTGCTCCACCAGGTGGACAACCCCGCGTCCTGCCGCGTCGCGGCCAAGTGCGGCTACGCGTACGACAGGACCCTGGCCTGCGCGCCTCCGGCCTTCCCGCTCGACGGACACCTGCACGTGCGCCGCGCGGCCTCCTGACCCGTCAACGGCGGGGGCCCAGGTTGTCCGCCGGGCCGCTTGTCCGGCCGTGCGGCCACCGAGCACAGTGGGCCGTATGACATCAGAGCTGACACCGGCCGAGCTCCTGCACGCCTTCGCCCGCACCCGCGCCTCGCTCGACGGCGCCGAGGTCACCTACTGGTGGACCGGGGACGTCCACTCGTGGGCCCCGGGCGAGCCCTACCGGCGCCTCTTCGGCTTCGAAGGGCTCAACGTCGCGCGCCTCGTGGCGGACGAGGAGCTCGGCGGCTACCAGCTCCTGTCCAGGGAGGCGGCGTTCTACCTCGACCCCGTGACCCGGGAGATCCTGGAGACCTGGCAGGACAAGCCCGTGGTCCACGTCTGGAACGATCCGGCCAACCAGAAGTGGCGCCCCTTCCCGGTCCCCATGACGGAACTGGGCGACCAGATCTGCTTCAGCCTGGAGATCCCGCTGGCCTACCCCTCGCCGCTGCCGGTCCAGGAGTACCCGGCCCAGTCCGCCGATGACACCTACCGCGCCCTGGAGCTGTTCCAGTTCTTCGCGCCCGCGGCCACCCCGGCCACCGACGCGGTGAGCGTGCCCGCCACGATGTCCTGGACCCGGATGTCCCCGTGGCTGCCCTGGATGGAGCGGGGGCAGAGCCCCGGCGGCCTCACCTTCCACTGCCGCGGCCGCAAGCTGGACTCGTACGCGCAGGTTCCGGAGCGCACCCGTGCCTATATCGCCGAAAACCGGCCTGAATTCGCCCATGCGCCGGAGAAGTGGAGCGAGCCGAACGAGACCAGCTGGACGTACTTCCGCAAGCTGTTCCCGCCGCGGTAGAGCCGGTCCCCGCCCCCGCCCCCGGTCCCGCGCCGCGTGCGCGCGGTCACCGAACATCCCTGGTCAGAGCCCTGCCGAGGGACCCCAGAGGGGAGTCACAGGGGGCGGACAAGGGTTTTCCCCGTATCGAGTTCATCCCCGTGTTGCCTACTGTCTGCCCACCGGCGATCTTCCCCTGGTCCTGAGGCACACACGCCAACCCCACATGGCGTGAAGGCCGCACCGGCCGGGGGGAGAGCCCGGGACCGCCGTTGCCCGGCCCCGCCGTTGCGGCTCGGGCGACGTGGCGCGCGGCGGAGGCCGGGGCGAGCTCGACCAACTCGCTCCCGGTCCCGCGGCCGCCGGAACCTCCCACACTGCACTGACCGGCCGCTCCGGCATGCCCGGAAACGGCCCTCGAAGGGGAACACGTGCACGCTTCCAGACGTAGGCTCATATCCGTGGTGGCCATGTCCGTCACCCTGCTCGCCGGCTCCGCGACCGCCTCCGTGGCCCTGGCCGCCGAGACCCCCGCCGCGGCCCCCGCCGCAACGGTCGCCCCCACCGCGCCGGTCGAGAACCTCATCGTCGGATACAAGTCCTCGGCCACCGAGGCCAGCTCGAACACGGCGGCGGCCGACGACGCCACCGCCAAGGGCAAGAAGGCCGGCAAGAAGGCGAAGTTCGACCGCCGCCTCGGCACCGGAGCCGCCCTCGTCAGCCTCGGCGGGACCGTCGCCCCGGCCGCGGCGGCCGACGTGATGGCCCAGTTCCGCGCCGACCCGGACGTCGCCTACGTCGAGCCGGACACCCGCGCCTACGCCATGGCCGTCACCCCGAACGACACCGAGTACGCCAAGCAGTGGGACCTCTTCGAGCCCACCGCCGGCATGAACGTCCCCGGTGCCTGGGACAAGACCACGGGCTCCGGCGTCACCGTCGCCGTGATCGACACCGGCTACGTCGCCCACTCGGACGTCGCGCCGAACATCGTCGCCGGCTACGACTTCATCTCGACCTCCTCCGAGGCCCGCGACGGCAACGGCCGTGACAGCAACCCCGCCGACGAGGGCGACTGGAACGCCACCGACGGCGAGTGCGGTACCGGCTCCAAGGCCAGCACCTCCTCCTGGCACGGCACCCACGTCGCGGGCACCATCGCCGCGGCCACCAACAACTCCAAGGGTGTCGCCGGCATCGCCTACGGCGCGAAGATCCAGCCCGTCCGCGTCCTCGGCAAGTGCGGCGGCGCCACCTCGGACATCGTCGACGCCATCACCTGGGCCTCCGGCGGCTCCGTCGCGGGCGTCCCGGCCAACGCCACCCCGGCCAAGGTCATCAACATGAGCCTCGGCGGCTCGGGCACCTGTGGCACCAGCTACCAGAACGCCATCAACGCCGCCGTCGCCCGCGGTACGACCGTCGTCGTCGCCGCCGGCAACAGCAACGCCAACGCGTCCGGCTTCTCGCCCGCCAGCTGCAACAACGTGATCAACGTGGCGTCGACCAACCGCGCCGGCGACCGCTCGTACTACTCGAACTTCGGCTCGATCATCGACGTCTCCGCCCCGGGCGGTGAGACCCGCCGCGCCACCGACACGCCCGGCACCGTCACCACCCCCGAGAACGCGATCCTCTCCACCCTGAACGCCGGCACCAGCACCCCCGGTGCCGAGACCTACAAGCCCTACCAGGGCACCAGCATGGCCGCCCCGCACATCGCGGGCCTGGCCGCCCTGCTGAAGTCGGCGAACACCTCGCTGACCCCGGCCCAGATCGAGTCGGCGATCAAGACCAACGCCCGCCCGCTGGCCGGTACCTGCACCGGTGGCTGCGGCGCCGGCCTCGCCGACGCGGCCGCGACCGTCGCCGCGGTGACCTCGACCCCGCCCACCTCGGGCCGCGAGAACACCACGGACTACGCCATCGCGGACAACGCCACCGTGGAGAGCCCGATCACCGTCACCGGTGTGACCGGCAACGCCCCGGCTGCCCTCAAGGTCGGCGTGAACATCGTCCACAGCTACATCGGCGACCTCAAGGTCGACCTGGTCGCCCCGGACGGCAGCGTCTACAACCTGCACAACCGCTCCGGCGGCAGCACGGCCAACATCAACCAGGTCTACACCGTCAACGCCTCCTCCGAGGTCGCGAACGGCACCTGGAAGCTGCGGGTCAACGACAACGCAGGCGGCGACACCGGCAAGATCGACTCCTGGAACCTGACCTTCTGATCAGGAGCCAACTCGGCCTGACGGCCAGATAGTACGGACCAAAGTGAGCCCGCGGACCTGCTGATACACCTCGTATCGGCAGGTCCGAAGGGTTTTCCCGGGACGTGACTGATTTCTGCGTCACAATCCGTGTCCGCCCGCCACTCGACCTCGTATTGTCGCCTCTCACAGGAACGGCACAGGAGCTGGGGATCGAGAGGCTGGTGGCTGTGCGTGGTGGCGGCGACGGGGCACGCTGACACAAGTGTCGGACACGGAGAACTGATCAAGGCGGTCGACCGCGCGCTGACCGCGCACGGCCGGGCGATCCTGACCGGACCGGCCGGCGCGGGCAAGACCGAGGTCGTGCGCGCCGTCGCGGCCGCGGCCGAATCACGCCGCGAGACCGTGCTGTGCCTCGCTCCCGAGGCCGCCGACCAATGGATACCCGAGGCGTCCGCCGCCGCGCTCCTCGCCTCCGTACCCGGCGGCGCCCTGGACCAGCTCTCCGGTCCCCAGCGCACCGCCATCGCCCTGCTGCGCCGCGAGGCCGACGCCCCCCGGGCCGGCCGCGACCACATCGCCCTGCGCCTCGCCGTGGTCGAGGTACTGCGTACGCTCGCCGAGCGCCACCCCGTCCTGCTCGTCCTCGACAACGCCCAGTGGCTCGACGCCGAGAGCACCGACCTGCTCCGCTTCGCCCTCCGCCTCACCCCGCCCGGTGTACGGGTCCTGGTCGCCGAATGCGTCCAGGGCGGGGTCCCCGTCGGCGAACCCCTCTGCGGCCCCGGCGTCCCCGCCATCCGGGTACCCCCGCTGGGCGCCGACGAGGTCGCCGAGCTCCTCGTCCGCCACGGCCTCCCGGCCCGCCTCGCCGGCCGGATCCACCAGGCCAGCGGCGGCAACCCGCGCCTCGCCCTCGCCCTCGGCCACTCCCTCGCCGAAGCCGCCGAGGCCCGCGACGGCAGCGCGCACCACGCCGACCCCCTGCCCGTCTCCGGACAGGCCCGCGAGGTCGCCCGCCGGCTCCTCGCCGGAGTCCCCGCCCAGGCCCGCCGCACCCTGCTGCTCGCCGCCCTCGCGGCCCGCCCCACCATCTCCCTGCTGCGCCGGGCCGGCCGCCCCGACGCCGAGGCCGAGCTGGCCGAGGCGGAACGGGCCGCGCTGGTCAGGGTGGGGGACGACGGCTCCGTGGAGTTCACCGCCGGCGCCCTGCCCACCGCCCTCGCCGCGGACGCGGGCTGGCCCGAACGCGCCGCCGGGCACGCGGCCCTGGCCGACGCCGTCGACGATCCCGTCCAGGCCGTACGCCACCGCGCGCTGGCCGTGGACACCCCCGACCAGTGGCTCGCCGCGGAGATCACCGAGGCCGCCGCGGCCTGCCGCCGCCGGGGCCAGCGCGCCCTCGCCGCCGAACTGGGCCTGCTCGCCGCCGAACGCACCCCGTCCTGGCTGGCCGGCGAGGAACTGGCCCGCCTGGTCACCGCCGCCGAGGACGCCGGCTGGTCCGGCCGCGCCGACCTCGCCCGCCGCGCCACCGGGGCCGTCCTGGCCCGTGACGCCTCGCCCGCCGACCGGGTACGGGCCCGCCTCGCCGTGATCGACGCCGCCGGGCAGGCCCTCGGCGCCCTCGACGAGACCATCGCGTACGCCATGGACGAGGCCGCCGGGGACCCCTCGCTCCAGGCCGCCGTCCAGCTGCGGATCGCCTGGAAGCACAACCTCAGCGACGGCGACCCGGTCCGCTCCCGCGACGCCGCGGCCCGCGCCGGAGCGCTCGCCGCACTCGGCGGCGACCAGGTCGCCGAGGCCATGGCCCTGACCGTACGGGCCCGCATGGGCCGCATCCTCGGCGACCCGGGCGCCGAGGCGATCCTGGCCGAGGCCCTCGCTCTGCCCGCCCCCGAGGTGCCGCTCGGCATGCGCAACGCGCCCCAGTACCTCGCCGTCCGGCACGCCCTCTTCGACGACGGCTGCGACGACGCCCGCCGCCAGCTGATGGTCCTGCTGCCCGCCGTCCAGCGCACCGGCTCCGCCGAGGACGTCTTCGAGGTGCTGCGCAGCCTCACCGAGGTCGAACTGCGCAGCGGCCGGTGCGAGGCCGCCTCCGCCCACGCCCGCCGGGCCCTGGAGCTCACGATCGAAGCGGGCCTCTCGCCCGGCCCCGCCTGGTACGTCGCCGCGATGGCGGAGGCCATGGGCGGCAGCTTCGCCCGGGCCGCCGGCTACGCCCGGCGCGGCATCCAGGCCTCGCAGGAGGAGCAGGACCAGGTCTTCCTCTCCCGCAACCTGCACGCGCTCGGCCTCGTCGAACTCGCCACGGGAGAGGCGTCGAAGGCCGTCGCCACCCTGCGCCGGGTCGCCGAACTGGAGGCCGCCCAGCAGGTGGTGGACCCCTCGATCCTGCGCTGGCACGGAGAGCTCGCCGAGGCCCTGATCGCCGCCGACGCGACCGACGAGGCGGCCCGCCTGCTGGCCTCCGTCCGTACCGTCGCCGTCGGCCTCGGCCGTACCGGCGTCGTCGCGGCCCTCGACCGGGCCCGCGGACTGTGCCTGTCCGCCCAGGGAGACGCCGACGCTGCCGTGCACCTGCTGGAGGCCACCGCCCAGCGCTTCGAAGCCCTCCGGCTGCCGCTGGAGCGCGGCCGTACGCTGCTGGCCCTCGCCCGGGTGGAGCGCCGCCGGCGCCGCCGGGCCCCGGCCCGTGCGGCGCTCCGGGCCGCGGCCGAGGTGTTCGAGCGGGCCGGGGCCGCCCCCTGGGCGGAACTCGCCGGGGAAGCCGCCCCCGGCGACGGCGCCGGTGCGCAGGTGCCGGCGGCCGCGACCCTGACCGAGGCCGAGACCCGCCTCGCGCTGCTGGTCAGTCAGGGCGCCAGCAACCAGGAGGCCGCGGCGAAGCTGTTCCTCAGCGTCAAGACGGTGGAGGCACGGCTGACCCGTATCTACCAGAAGCTCGACGTCCGCTCACGGGCCCAGCTGGCCACCGCGCTGCGCACGCGGTGACCGCCGGGGCACCCCGGAGACGGCCTAGCAGCCGAGGTTGTTCCCGGGAGTCACTCCGAGCAGCTGCGTGAAGCTCTGGTACTTCGAGATGCGGCTCTGGACCTGGGCGGGGTTGCCGCCGTTGCACTCCAGGGAGCCGTTGATCGAGCGGATGGTCTCCCCGAAGCCCGCGCCGTTCACCATGGCGGCGTGGGCGGTCATCGTGCCCGGACCGTTCTGGGTGTTCCAGTACCAGAGCGCCGTCTTCATGGCGACGGCCGGGTCCTGCTCCACGAGGTACGGGTTGGCGAGGAGGTTGATGCCGAGGGCGTCACCGGCCGCCTTGTAGTTGAAGTTCCAGCTGAGCTGGATGGGCCCGCGGCCGTAGTAGGCGGCCTGCCCGGCGGGACAGCCGTACGGCTGGCTCGCGTCGCAGTAGTGCGGGTAGTTGGCGGTGTTCTGCTCCACGATGTACACGAGTCCGCCCGTCTCGTGGGAGACGTTCGCGAGGAAGGCGGCGGCCTCGCGCCGCTTGGTGGTGTCGTCGCCGGTCTTGGCGAACCCGGGGTAGGCGGACAGCGCCGAGACCAGGCCGTTGTAGGTGTAGAAGGGGTTCCGGTTCGGGAACATCTGGTTGAACTGGGCCTCGGAGACCACGAATCCGGAGGGGTTGCCCGGGTCCGGGTCCTGGCCCCCGCCGCCGCAGGCGCCCTGGTCCGACCAGACGCCCCACTGTCCGGTGGTGCCGGGGGTCTCGCCCTGGGTCCACCACTTCGCCTGCCAGTTGTGGCCGCCGTACGAGGCGCTCATGCCGTTCGTGTAGACGGCGGAGGAGGCCCAGGCGCCGGCGCAGGGGGTCGCGGCGACGGCACTGGAGGAGGGGAGGGTGAGGGCGAGGCCGGCCGTGACGGCCGCGGCGGCGGTGAGTGCGAGGGCGCGGAGGCGAGGCGCACGTATCACGTAACTGCTCCTTCGGTGGGGGGAATTGCCGTGGGGGCAACGGTGCCCACTGAAGCGAAAATGGTCTGAACCTGTCAAGGTCTAGACCAAATGAAAAGCGCCGGTGTCACGCGTCACGCGTGACACCGGCGCGAATTCGAGCCGGTCAGCTGCCCTGGGAGAGGTTCCCGGAGAGAACCGGGATGTTGCTGGCGATGTGCGAGACCGACTCGTCACCCTTGGCCTGGGTGGAGTTCTCGGCGCACTGCTGGTTCTGCGGGTTGGCGAGCACGTTGACGTCCTGGACGCCGACGTTGGCGATGACCGCGAACAGCGACTGGGCGTTGACCTTGGCCGGCAGGCCGACGCACAGCTTGTTGAGCGAGCCCTGGATGGCGCCGAGCTGCGGGCTCATCTTGCCCTGGGTCTCCTGGTTGCCGTAGATCTGGGCCGCATTGTTGCCGTTGACGGTGTTCACGCCGTTGTCGTTGCCGATCGCCATCGCCGGGGAGGCGACTGCGGCACCCGCGCCGAGCACGGCGGCGGTGGCGGCTGCGGTGGCCATGAACTTCTTGAACATGTGGGGATCCTTCTGTCGCACTGTCGCATGTGATGGCTGCCCTCGGCGGGACGTGCTGATCAACTGTCGACAGTGCCCGGGGTTATCCCCACTCACCCGAGTGGCCCAATGGCGGGTCGAGCCACCCCCGGCCGCGGCGGCGGGGGCGGGCTCCTCGCGTCCGGGGGTCAGCCGGTCTTGCGGCGGACCTTCTTGTTCTTGCCGCCGGGGCCGCTGCTGGCACCCTGGACCTTCGCCCGGCTCTGGTGGGCCTGCTGGGACTGGGCGTTCGCGGCGTTGCGGTCCAGGGCCTCCCGGAACTTGCGCTTGGCCGCGTCGGCCGGGGACTCGTCCTGCGGGGTGTCGGTTTCGTCAGCCATTTTGTCCTCCTGGGGTGATCAAGCGGTTTCAGTCTGTCAGGTGGCGTCCGTGCTGACCAGCGAGTTCCTCTGCGCTCCAAGGGTTGCTTGGAGAGGCCATAAGCTTTGATTATGGGGTCATAAAAGGACACCGGGTGCTGAGTTAGGTTTACCTTCGTTTAGGGTTCCCTTTGATCCACCTTGCCGTCGCTCGAAGGGAACCTCTGCCATGCCTCGCCCTCTGCGGGTAGCAATCGTCGGTGCCGGCCCCGCCGGTATCTACGCCGCCGACGCGCTGCTGAAGTCCGAGGCTGCCGTCGAGCCCGGTGTGTCCATCGACCTCTTCGAGCGGATGCCCGCTCCCTTCGGCCTGATCCGCTACGGCGTCGCCCCCGACCACCCCCGGATCAAGGGCATCATCACCGCCCTCCACCAGGTGCTCGACAAGCCGCAGGTGCGTCTCTTCGGGAACGTCGACTACCCGAACGACATCAGCCTCGACGAGCTGCACTCCTTCTACGACGCCGTGATCTTCTCCACCGGTGCCACGGCCGACCGCGCGCTGGCCATCCCGGGCGTCGACCTCGACGGCTCCTACGGCGCCGCCGACTTCGTCTCCTGGTACGACGGCCACCCGGACGTCCCGCGCACCTGGCCGCTGGAGGCCGAGAAGGTCGCCGTGCTCGGTGTCGGCAACGTCGCCCTCGACGTCGCGCGCATCCTCGCGAAGACGGCCGACGAGCTGCTGCCGACCGAGATCCCCGCGAACGTCTACGACGGGCTCAAGGCGAACAAGGCCCTGGAGGTGCACGTCTTCGGCCGCCGCGGACCGGCCCAGGCCAAGTTCAGCCCCATGGAGCTGCGCGAGCTGGACCACTCGCCCAACATCGAGGTCATCGTCAACCCCGAGGACATCGACTACGACGAGGGCTCCATAGCCACGCGCCGCGGCAACAAGCAGGCCGACATGGTCGCCAAGACCCTGGAGAACTGGGCGATCCGCGACATCGGCGAGCGCCCGCACAAGCTGTTCCTGCACTTCTTCGAGTCGCCCGCCGAGATCCTCGGCGAGGACGGCAAGGTCGTCGGGCTGCGCACCGAGCGCACCGAGCTCGACGGCACGGGCAACGTCAAGGGCACGGGCAACTTCACCGACTGGGACATCCAGTCCGTCTACCGGGCCGTGGGCTACCTCTCCGACGAGCTGCCCAAGCTGCCCTGGGACGTCGAGTCCGGCACGGTCCCGGACGAGGGCGGCCGGGTGATCGAAGCCGGTGGCCACCTGCAGTCGACGTACGTCACCGGATGGATCCGGCGCGGTCCGGTCGGCCTGATCGGCCACACCAAGGGGGACGCGAACGAGACCGTCGCGAACCTGCTCGCCGACCACGCGGAGGGCCGCCTGAGCGAGCCTGCCGCCCCGGCGCCGGAGGCCGTGGAGGCCTTCCTCGCCGAGCGCAGCGTCCGCTACACGACGTGGGAGGGCTGGCACCGGCTGGACGCGGCCGAGAAGGCGCTCGGCGAGCCCCAGGGCCGCGAGCGGGTGAAGATCGTCGAGCGCGAGGACATGCTCGACGCGAGCGGAGCGTAGTGCGAGAGGGCCGGGACCCGGACGGGGTCCCGGCCCTTCGTGCGTGCGGCGCCCGAACGCAGGCGCCGCCGGGGGAGGGGCACGCTCGCGGTCCCGGTCCGCTCAGAAGCCCCGGTCGCGCTCCAGCACGCCCCGTACGAAGGCCGCCTGCCCGGCGTGCTGGAGGTCGTCCTCCAGCACGCTGACCAGGCGCACCCCGAGGGTGACGGGCGGATCCCAGCGTTCGTCGACCACCCGGTCCAGCTCGGCGGCGGCGAGGCCGCGGACGAACCGCGCGGTCCGCTCGTGCACCGCGTCGAAGTACCCCAGCAGCAGCTCGCCCGAGTCGACCCGGACGGTGTAGACGTCCCGCGAGGAGTGGCCGTACCCGGTCGACCCGGCGGGCAGCGGCAGCGCGAACCGCTCCGACCAGCCCTCGGAGTCCCAGACCTGCTCGGTGCCGGCCGCGTCCGCGATGTGGTCGTCCTGGATCCGGGTCAGGTGCCAGACGAGCCAGGTGACCGAGTTCGCCGCCGGGTCCACGCGGGCGTTGAGCAGCTCCGGCGGGGCCCCTGTCACGACCTCGTGCACGATCTCCCGGATGCGTCCGAAACCGTCGGCGATGACGTCCGTAGCCTTCATGCACCCACCATGCAAGGCCCGGGGGCCCGACCGCCGCGAGCGACACGCGGTGGCCGGGCCCCCGGGCCGGCGGGTCGGGCGATGGTACGGACGTCCGGTCAGCGGGTGGCGGCGGCCTTCTCGGCCTTCCCGGCCTTCCCGGCCTTCCCGGCCTTCTCGCTCACCGCGGCGGGTTCGGCCGCCGCGGGCTGCCCGGCGGCCGCGGCCACGGTGCCCTGACCGCTCCGCAGACCGATCCAGCTGATGACCGCGACCAGCGCGAAGGCGACGGCCCCGATCCCGAAGGTGAGGGTGAACCCGGACTCGGCGGGCAGCGGGGGGACCCCCGCGGGCAGGTGCTCGACGGTCTTGGAGGCCAGGATCGTGGTCACGACGGCGCTGCCGATCGCGCTGCCCGTGGAGCGGGAGATCGAGTTGATGCCGTTGGCGATGCCGCTCTGGTGGTGCGGGACGCTGGACATGATCACGGCCGGCATGGCGGCGTAGCCGAAGCTGACGGCCGCACCGACGACGAGCCCGGCGCCGATCACCGAGAGGGTGTGCTCGTGGTCCAGGACCAGCCAGGCGAAGCCGGCCGCGCCGAGAGCCGCGGCCAGGGCCAGGGCCGTACGCGGGCCGCGGTGGCGCACGATCTGGCCGCCCACGGGCGAGGCGAGGAGCGAGACGATGGCGCCGGGCAGCAGGAACTGCACGGAGGCGCGCAGGATGGAGGCGTCGAAGCCGTAGCCGGTGAGGGCCTCGGGCATCTGGACGAGGTACGAGACGCCCAGGAAGTTCGCGAACATCCCGAAGCCGACGAGGACGCCGGCCAGGTTGGCCATGAGCACCGGGCGGTGGACGAACATCTTCATGTCGACGAGCGGTTCGCGCACCTTGCGCTCGACGAGCACCCAGACGGCGGCCATGACGGCGGCGCCGGCGAAGCTGCCCAGCGTACGGGCGGAGCCCCAGCCCCACTCGTGGCCCTGGGAGATCGGCAGCAGGAGCAGCAGCAGCGCGATGCCGAGGGTCAGCGCGCCGAGGAAGTCGGTGCGCCCGCCGGTCTTGTGGCGGGTGGCGGGGACGAGGAACACGACCGCGAGCAGGGCGAGGACCGCGAAGCCGGTCGCCATCCAGAAGGCGTTGCGGTAGTCCGCGCCGTCGCCGGAGGTGAGCAGTCCGGTCGCGACGAGCGCGAGCCCGCTGCCGAACGCGAGCGTGCCGCTGACCAGGGCCATGGCACCCGGCAGCTTCTGCGGCCGGACCTCTTCGCGCAGGACCGACAGGGCCAGCGGGAAGATCGCGGTGGCGGCTCCCTGGAGCACCCGGCCCAGGATCAGCAGCGGCAGCGAGGACGCCAGCGCGGCGATGACGGAGCCGGCGACCATGACGCCGAGCACGGCGACCAGGGTGGGCTTCTTGCCGTGCTGGTCGCCGAACCGGCCCAGCAGCGGGGTGAAGACGGCGGCCGACAGCAGGGTGGCGGTGGTCACCCAGCTCACATTGGCCGTGGTGGTGCCGAGGTCCTGGCGGATGAGGCCGAGGATCGGGACCGGGAGGGTCTGCATCATCGACACGACCATGGCGGCCAGGCTCAGGGCGAAGACGATGACCGTCTCGTTCCGGTGCCCGGCGGCCGGGGTGGCGGGGGAGGGGGTGCTCATGGCTGGGGTGAACCTTCTTCGTGTTTCGGAGCAGAAGAGCTTCGGAACGCAGATGTTTGACCTTCTCAAGTAACTCGACAGACGGTAGACGTCGATAGTTAAGGTGGTCAAGTAAACAATTGATAATGTGAAACAACCTGAGTACGCTCCAGGCATGAGCGACACCGCCACGCAGACCCCCACCAAGCTCCAGCTGCTGGAGCTGCTCGCCGCGATCGGCACCGCCCAGTGGCGCGAGTTCGCGGCCGCCGCGGCCCAGCACGGACTCACCTCCACCCAGGCCCGGGTCCTCGCCCAGCTCGACGGCCCCGTGCCCATGCGCGGCCTCGCGACCCTGCTGGTGTGCGACGCCTCCAACGTGACCGGCATCGTCGACCGCCTGGAGGCCCGCGAGCTGGTGCGCCGCCAGCCGGACCCCGCCGACCGCCGCGTCAAGAACGTCGTGGCGACGGACGCGGGCCGCGAGATCATCCGCCGCGTACGCGAGGAGATGCAGGCCATGCACGGCGCGCTGGACACCCTCGACGAGGCCGAGAGCGCGACGCTCTACGCCCTGCTGGGCCGTCTGCGCCCCTCGATGGAGAAGGCCTGACCGCCATGGACGCGCCGAGCGGCAGCGGGATCCGGATCCTGCGGGCGGCCGACCGGGACGCCGCCGTCTGGAAGAACGGCGGGGGAGTCACCCGGGAGATCGCGGCCTGGCCCGAGGGCGCGGGCATGGACGACTTCGGCTGGCGGGTGAGCCTGGCGGAGGTCGCCGCCGACGGGCCGTTCTCCGCCTTCCCCGGCATCGGGCGCACCCTGACCCTCGCGGAGGGCGCGGGCATGGACCTCACGGTGGCGGGCGTGGGCCGGCTCGTGGACGAGCGCTTCGCGCCGCAGGACTTCCCCGGGGACGAGCCGACCGACTGCCGGCTGCTCGCCGGCCCCGTCGTGAACTTCAACGTGATGTACCGCAGGGGCGCGGTGGACGCGCAGACCGCCGTCGTACGGGGCGCGCTCGCCCTCACCGTCCCGCCGGGCGGGACCGTGCTGGTGGCCGCACTGGAGGGCGGGACGGTCCTCGAACGGTCCGGGGGCCGAGCCGATCTGCTCCCGTACGACGCGGCCCTGCTGACCGGACCGCTCGACTGCGGGGTCCGTACGGCCGGACGCGCGGCCGTCGTACGGTTCGCCCCGGCTCCGGCCGCGGCCGGGGGCGGTTCTAGCGGGTGCGCGTGCGGGTGCCCAGCTTGATCCACTTCGCGGTGCTGGGCACCCCCTTCGCGTCGAGCAGGAAGAGCATGTAGTACCCGGGCGGGGCGTCGGCCGTGCTCGGCGGCGTACGGAGCCCGATCGTGGAGCCGTGGACGCCGGTGATCCGGAGGTCCAGGTGGCGCTGGCTGGTGTTCACCGAGTGGGTCACCGTCGTCGGCGCCAGCAGCACGGCGCGCCGGACGTCCTTCGCCGTCGAGCTCGTGACCTGGAAGACCGTGTCGTGGCCGAGGTCGCCCGCCGGGGCCCGGTCGAGCGCCGGCCGGGCGCCCCGGTGCAGGTAGGCGGGCTCGTAGAGCTCGATGCTGCCGTCCATCCCGTCCTTGATGTCGGGATCGTTGGCGATCTGCTGGAGCTCGTCGCCGGTGACCATCATCCGGCCGTCCGGCAGGACCAGGGCGTTGGAGTGGTAGCCGCGGGGCAGCCGCTGGGCCGGACCCAGCTTCCAGTGGCCGCGCGCGTCGCGCAGTTCGATCTGCCGGTACTTCAGGTCGGCCTTCGGGTTGAAGGGCCCGTTGCCGTAGTTGCGGGTGTCCAGGGCGCCGTTCACCGTGATCAGGGTCCCGTCGGGCAGGATCAGCGTCCCGTCCTGGGTACGGCCGAAGGCCCTCGGCTCCTCGATGCTCCAGCGGCCGCCCGACAGCCGGTACGTGAGCGGGTCGCGCGGGTCGCCGCCCAGGACCAGGACGGAGTCCGGGCCCCGGAAGCCGGCCGGCAGCGGTACGGCCGAGCCGTAGCCCCGGAAGTCGGCGGGCCGCCGGGGCAGATCGGTACGGGTGTCCTTCACCGGGTCGAACAGCCACTGCTGGTCGGCGTCGCGGCCGAGTCCGTAGATCTTGCCGTCCCGCAGCGAGAAGAGGTGCGGATAGTCGTTGCGGAAGGGGGCCCGGGACCGGAGCGGCTCCGCGGGGACATTCGCCGGGATGTCGTACGAACGCCAGGGCACGGGCCGTCCGAGCGCGGGGAAGCGCTCCACCACCGGGGTGGGCGTGCCCGTACCGCGCTCGGACTGGCCGGACATGATGATCTGCCGGCCGTCCGGCCCGGTCACCACCGACGGGTACCAGCGGCCCACGGCCATGTCGCGGTTGCGGAACCACTTCTCGGTCCACGGGTCGAACACGAAGGAGAGCTTGGCGCCGCTGCCGCCCTTGCCGCCCACGTTGCCGCCGAACACCCCCACCATCCCGTTGGGGAGGTACGAGTGGCCGGCGCAGAAGAACGGCGCGGGGCGCGGTGCGTAGGCGCCGTCGGGCATCAGCACCACCGGCGGCGGCACGTTCGTGAAGGCCCCGGCCCCGGTTCCCCTGGCCGGATCCCAGAGGTAGGCGCGACCCGCGTTGGTCCGGCCGACCGTGTTGGTGGGGCCGGTCTCCTTGGTGGGATCGGCTTCCACGCGTTCGAAGGAGAAGAGCAGCACCTTGCCCGTCGGCAGCTGGGCCACATGGACGCCGAAGTCGGGGGAGGGGAAGAACCGGGTGAACCGGCCGAAGCGCGCCGCGTCGAACTTCGCGTTGCCCTTGCGCTGCGACTCCTCCAGTGCGGCCAGGCTCGACGTGCGCTTCGACTGCGGATAGCCCTGGTTGCCCTTGGCCGCTTCCCGCAGCCGCGCGTGCGCGCGGGCGTGCTCCTCGCCGAGCACCCCCGCCTCGTCGCCGGTGTGACGGGCCGCGGCGAAGGCCGGGGCGGGTCCCGCCAGGGCGACGGCCAGGGCGGTGGTGAGCACCAGCGCCGACAGGGAGGCGCGGCGGGGCCGGGGTCGTGGTCGCGGTGCGCGGGACGGGCGTGGTGCGCGGGACATGGGACTCCTCACCGCAGGAGGGCCCGGCGCGCGGGCCGGGCCCAGCACCCGCTGATTGCCTGAAGGACTTCGCCGATATTAGGAAAAACCGGGGTGAGTTCCCCGTGCGACTCGGCGCTCCGCGCCACCTGGGGCCGTTCGGCGGAGGGGTTGAGGTAGATTTATCGTTTCTGCGGTGACCTGCTTCGGCCATCGAGGTGAGACCGCGTGCCCGTCGGCCGACCGGGGCCGACGCGGACCGCTATCCATGGCGGTGTGATCAAGTCCCTCCGCACCGGATTCACCGCAGCCGCCGTGACCGCGACCTTCGTCGCGCTCACCCCCGCCGCCGGGGCCTCGTCCTCGGCGCCCTCGGCCCCCACCGACCAGGTCACCGTGGACGTCGCCTCCGTGAACGGATCGGGCTGCCGTCCAGGCAGTGCCGCCGTCGCCGTGTCGCCGGACAACTCGGCCTTCACCGTCACCTACAGCGAATACCTGGCCCAGGCCGGCGGCGGTGTCGCCGCCGTCGAGGGCCGCAAGAACTGCCTGCTCTCCCTCGACGTCCACGTCCCCCAGGGGTACACCTACGCCGTGGCCAAGGTCGACTACCGCGGCTTCGGCAGCCTCGCGCCGGGCGCGGTCGGCACGCAGAAGGCCAGTTACTACTTCCAGGGCATGAGCCAGACCGCGTACCGGACCCACAAGTTCAACGGCGAGTACGTCGACAACTGGCAGGCGACCGACACCACGGGCATCGAGGCCCTGGTCTGGGCGCCCTGCGGTGAGCAGCGCAACTTCAACATCAACACCGAGCTGCGTGCGGAGGTCGGCACGTCGGACCCGGCGCACACCAGCTTCATGGCGCTCGACTCGACGGACGGCAGCATCAACAGCGTGTACCACTTCTCCTGGAAGCAGTGCCCGGTCCGGCGCTGATCCGGGAGCGTTCCCTCCCCGTGCGCGGGGGCCCGCCGTCGGCGGGCCCCCGCGGCGTGTCCGGTGCCGGGTCAGGCCGACGCGCGCCGCACCAGTGCCGTGGCGGTGATCACCGGATCGGGCGCGATCCGCCCGTCCGGACCGCCGTTCAGGCGGTGCATCAGGAGGCGGGCCATCAGGCGGCCCATCCCCTCGATGTCCTGGCGCACCGTCGTCAGCGGCGGGTCGGCGCTCTCCGCTACCGGTTCGGCGTCGTCGAAACCGACCAGCGCCACGTCCCCGGGCACCGTCCGGCCGGCCTCCCGCAGCACGCGCAGCGCGCCGGTCGCCATCAGGTCGTTCCCGGCGAAGACGGCGTCGATCCCGGCGTCCCGGTGCAGCAGTTCCGTCATCGCGCGGGCCCCGCCCGCCGGGGTGAAGTCCCCTTCGGCGAACAGCTCCGGGCCGGTGGCCGCCAGGGCGTCCCGGTATCCGCTCAGCCGGTCGGCCGCCGAGGTCTGGTCGAGCGGGCCGGCGATGTGCGCGATCCGCCTCCGGCCCTGTGCCAGCAGATAGCGCACGGCCTCCCGCGCGCCCCCGCGGTTGTCGGCGTCGACGTAGACCACGCCCTCGCCGCCGTGTTCCCCGGTGCCGGTGGTCCAGCCGGGCCGGCCGCCGTAGACCGTGGGCATGCCGATGCGGCGCGTGATGGCGGGCAGCGGGTCGTCGGTGTGCAGGGAGAAGGCGAGGGCTCCGTCGACGTGGCCGCCCGCCAGGTAGCGCTCGATCCGGTCGTAGTCGCCACGGTCCTCGACCAGCAGCAGGACGAGCTGGGTGTCGTGCGCGGTCAACTCCTTGGCGATGCCGCGGACCTGGCGGGAGAAGAACGGGTCCGAGAAGATCCGGATCTCCGGCTCGGCGATGATCACCGCGACGGCTCCGGTGCGGCGGGTCACCAGCGTGCGCGCCGCGTGATTGGGGACGTATCCCAGCTCGCGGATCGCCGTACGCACCCGGTCCACCAGATGCGCGCGGACCCCGTCGCCGCCGTTGACCACGCGGGACGCGGTGGCCCGGGACACCCCGGCGTGCTCGGCGACGGCCTCCAGGGTGGGGCGGCTGCCGGGACGCGGCTCGGTCACGGATGCTCCTCCACGGTGTCCACGGGTGGTGGCCTCGACGGGCAGCAGAGTAACCGGTGATCGCCCCCGGTCGCTGCCCCGTAGGCGGGTTACGGCCGGATGGCGGCCCGCTCCAGCAGGTCCCGCAGTACGCGCTGCTCCTCCGGGGCGAGGCCGGACAGCGGGGAGTCGACGGCGAGGAGCCCGAGGAGACGCTCGCGCAGTGCGGTGCCCTCGTCGGTGAGGACGAGCTGCTTCGCGCGCCGGTCGGTGGGGTGCGGATGGCGCTCGATCAGGCTCTGCTTCTCCAGCTTGTCGACGACGAAGGTGGTGTTGGACGGCTCGCAGCTCATGCGTTCGGCGAGCTCGCGCATGGTCATCGGCCCGCTCATCTCCCGCAGCGCGGTGGCCTGGGACGCGGTGAGGCCCAGGGTGGCGGCGCGCTCCCGTACGTGCTCGGAGATCCGCTGGGCCAGTCCGTTCACCAGGCCGCACAGCTGGCGCTCGGCGATGGCCTGGAGCTCCGGGGGCGTCGTCATGCCCCCACTCTAACAAGTCCGTGAAGCGGAAATATTTACAGCTTGAATGATTCAAGTTTGATGTTTATGGTGACGTCGTCGCCGCGGAGCAGCCGCGGCGGCCTGACGGCGACTCACAGGAGAGACCCCATGGCTGACGTGACGATGACTCAGGACGCACGACTGCGCCGTCCGTCCGGAATCCGCTCGATCCGGCTCGGCGACACGAAGGTGTCGTACGTGCCGGACGGCGACGTGCGGCTGCGGCCGAAGCAGCTGCTCCAGGACAGCACCGACGAGGTGTGGGCCGCGCACCCCGAGTACCTGGACGCCACCGGCCACCTGGTGGGGAGCATCGGCGGACTGCTCGTGGAGCACGGCGACCGCGCCCTGCTGATCGACGCGGGCTTCGGCCCGCAGGCGCACGAGGCTCCGGAGGGCCCGCTCGCCGCCATCCGGGGCGGCGCGCTCGTGCGCAGCCTGGCCGAACTCGGCCGCACCCCCGAGGACGTCGAGGCGGTGGCCTTCACCCACCTCCACGCCGACCACCTCGGCTGGGCCTGTCACCCTGCGCCCGGCGGCGCGCGGCCGGTGTTCGCCCACGCCGAGTACCTGGTCTCCGAGCCCGAATGGGAGCGGCGCGACCTCCTGGAGGCCCAGGGCATGGCCGATCAGGTCGCCGCCCTGGCACCGCGCGTCCGTACGATCACGGACGGTCAGGAGGTCTTCCCCGGCGTGCGGGTGCGGATCACCCCCGGCCACACCGTCGGACACGCCGAGTACGTGATCACCGGTGGCGGACGGCGGCTGATCGCCTTCGGGGACGCCGTGCACTCGCCCCTCCAGATCGACCACCCCGCATGGTCCTCGGGCTTCGACCACGACGGCACCCTCACCGCCGGCCACCGCCACCGCCTCGTCGCCGAGCTGGCGGAGCCCGGCACCGTCGGCTTCGGCGTCCACTTCGCCGACGTGGTGTTCGGCCAGGTCCGCCGGGACGGCGACGGCCCGGCCTGGCGGCCCCTGGACGCGTGACCCGCGGGCCGGGCGGCGGTCAGAACTCGGGGACGAAGGGGAGGTAGTCCACGTGGGGACCGGAGGGGATCACCGCATAACTGCTCTCGGGGAGCTCGTTCCACACACCGGGCAGGTCTCCCAGCGGTTCGGACACCACGAGGCGGGTCTCGTCCGAGACCTCCCTCAGGTACGGCACCTCCGGGTGCAGATGCCGGACGGTCTCGGCCCGGGAGCTGTAGAACAGCGAGCGGGACTTGCCCTGGCTGGAGTAGCGGAAGGCCCAGACGTGCACGCCGTCACTCACCGCCACCGTCATCTGGAGCGGTTCCGGTACGCCGTGCTCCTTGCCGAGGTGCTCCACGAACCCCGCCATCCTGGCCACCGCACCCGGGGCGTCCTGGTCGAGACCGAACGTGACCGCCAGGTAGAACATCACCTCGGAATCGGTGGACCCCTCGATGGACGGGAACAGCGCCGGGTCGACCGCCATGCACAGATCGCGCTGCAGCCGGTGGAAGTCCGCGATCGCGCCGTTGTGCATCCACAGCCACCGTCCGTGGCGGAACGGGTGGCAGTTGGACTGCTGGACGGCCGACCCCGTCGAGGCCCGGACGTGTGCGAAGAACAGCGGCGAGCGGACGTGCGCGGCGAGCTCCTGCAGGTTGCGGCTGCTCCACGCCGGGCCGACGTCCCGGAAGACCGCCGGGGTGCCGTCGCCGTCCGCGCTGTACCAGCCGATGCCGAATCCGTCGCCATTGGTCGGTTCGGCGCCCATCTTGGCCCGGAGGCTCTGGTTGATCAGCGAGTGCTCAGGGCGGTAGAGCACGGTGTCGAGGAGCATGGGCGAACCCGAGTAGGCGAGCCAGCGACACATGCGCACCATCCCCTTCGCGACCTGCTCCGAGCCTAACCCCGCCGACGTCGGGGTTCTCGCGGGACAGGCCGTCCGCGGCGGCCGCTGGTCAGGAGAACAGCCAGCGTGTCTGGCTGTAGCCGCCCTTGCCGAAACCGAAGGCGGTGCTCGGGCGGACCGCGAAGACCAGGGCCCGCCCCGCGTCGGGATTCACGAACGCGCCGTCACCCACCTCGAAGTGCCACTCGGCGCCGTACTTCGCCTCCCAGGCGGCGGCGAGACGGCGCAGCCGGTCGGGATCCGTGACCCGGGCGGCCTCACCCTCGACGACCAGGTCGAATCCTTCGTGGAGGGTGTTGGTGCCGGTGGTGAGGACGACGTGCGCGTTACCGCGGAGGTTCCTGGCCTTGCGTTCCTCGGGCCCGGTGCAGAAGTGGAGCGCGCCGTCCGCCCAGACGCCGATCAGCGGGGTGACGTGCGGCCGCGCGTCGGGGCGTACGGTCGTCAGCCAGTACAGCTCCGCCGCGGCCAGCCGGGTGACGGCCTCCCGCCAGGGCACGGCCCTCGCCCGCTCGTCGCTGTACCGGGCGTCCAGCTCGGCGCGGGGCTCCTCGTCGGGCATCGCTGTCCTCCTGCTGTCGCCGCGGCCTCCTGCCGCGGTCGCCCTCCAGCCTGTCCCGGGGCGCCCCGGCCGTCCACCCGGGCCGCGCCCGGCGTCGTCCACGCGGAAGCCCGCGCGGACGACGCCGCCGCGTATCAATGGCCGAAGTCGAACCAGTTGACGTTCACGAAGTCGGCCGGCTGGCCGCTGGTGAAGGTCAGGTAGACGTCGTGCGTGCCCGTGACGCCCGTGATGTTCGCCGGCACCGTCCGCCAGCTCTGCCAGCCGCCGGTGGACGCGACCGCGAAGCTGCCGACCGGAGCCGAAGCCGGGTCGTCGAGCCGCACCTCGACCAGCCCGCTCACCCCGCCGGCCGCACCGCTGGCCACGCGTCCGTAGAACTGCCGGGCGGGCGTGGAACCGAAGTCGACGCCCCGGAAGAGCGCCCAGTCGCCGTTGCCGAGCGCCGCGAGGTTCTGGCCGCCGCCGCTGTCCGTGGTGCTCTCCCTGACCGTGCCCGACTGGCCGTCGTACGACTCGGCCTGGATCGCCGTGTACGCGTCGCGGTGACCGGGCGGCGTGGTCGGCGGGGTGGTGGGCGGCGTCGTCGGGGGCGTGGTGGGCGGTGTGGTGCCGCCGGTCGACCGGAGGACGGACACGTAGTCGACGACCATCGCGTGCCCGGGCTGGGTGCCCGCGTCGGGGCCGCCGCCGAAGGCGTCGGGGAAACCGCCGCCCATGGCGACGTTCAGGATGACGTAGTAGCCGTGGTTCGTGGCATTGGTCCAGGTCGTCGCGTCGACCTGATCGGCGCGCACCGTATGGAAGGTGAACTCGTCGACGTAGAAGCGCATCTCCTCGACCGCCTTGGACCGGTCCCATTCGACGGCGTACGTGTGGAAGCCGGCCTGGCAGCTGGCGCCGGGGCAGGCGCGCTGGCCGCCGATTCCGGAGGTCTCGTTGCAGGGGCCGCCCGGGCTCGTTCCGCAATGCAGGGTCGCCCAGACGTTGTTGAGGCCCTGGACGTTCTCCATGATGTCGATCTCGCCGATGCCCGGCCAGTTCCACCAGTTGCCGCGGTAGGGGGCGCCGAGCATCCAGAAGGCCGGCCAGTAGCCCTTGGCGGCCGGGCCCGTCACGTCCGGCATCTGGATGCGGGCCTCCGACCGGAGCTTGCCGCCCGCCGGGGGCTCGAAGTCGGACCGCCGGGTCTCGACGCGGCCCGAGGTCCAGTTCCCGGCGGCGTCCCGGCGCGGGGTGATGCGCAGGTTGCCCGTGCCGTCGAGGGAGACGTTGGCGGGGTCCGCGGTCATCGTCTCGATCTCGCCGGTACCGAAGTTGGCGGGTCCGCCGGGGTAGGAGGTGCCGGTGGTGTACTGCCAGTCGGCGGTGTTCACCCCCGATCCCGCGGCTCCGTCGAAGTCGTCCAGGAACACCCGGGACCAGCCGGACGGTGCGGGGGGAGCCGCGGCGTTCGCGGGCAGGACGACGCCCGCGGCGGCTGCCGCGACCACGGCGATCGTGCTGAGCGCGGCGAGGACGGCCCGCCGGACCGTCGGCGGCTTCCTGCCGGATATCTCGTGCATGGGTGCCCTCTCTGAAGCGCGCCGAGGCGCGGTGCGGGGGGAAGGGTCGGCGGGACCGGCTGCCTGAGAGCGCTCTCAGAACCGGCGCCGCTGGACACTGTCCTCCGCACCCTCACGGGCCGTCAAGAGATGGAACCGCCAAAGGGCTTACGGGCAGGGGGAGTTCAAGCAATGAACGCGAGCGCCCTGTGGTCGGCGGCCGCCGGCCACAGGGCACTCACCCGTACGGACCCACTCGCCGTACCTCACACCGGCGGACCGAGCACCTCCTCGGCACCGGGCAGGTCGTGCACGGAGGCCGCCGTCCCGGTCAGCGGCAGCAGACCGGACAAGGGGCATGACACGGGCAGCTCGTGGTCCACCTCCCACTGCCCGACCGTGTTCCCGCCCGCGTGGTCCATGGTGCAGACGGCGTACAGATTGCCCGCGCAGCCCCGGCACAGCAGCGGCCGGTGGCCGGTCACCACGGCCGGTCCGAAGTGCCGTGCGCGGCACGCTCTTGTAGCGTCGTCCGCGACAGGACTCCCGGTGCCCGCACCGGAGTCCGCCGGCCGGTTCGCTCACGCGGAACACGTCCCGTCAGCGCGCCGAGCCACCCGTGTGCCGCCCGCGCCGGAACCGAGCCGGTCCGCCCCTCGCGATACGGCCGGGCGCACGCGCAGCCCCCGTGAGAGAGGCCGTGCCGATGTCGACGGATGTCCCGATAGCGAGCCTGCTGCGTGTGGAGAGGGGCGTCGCCGCCCCTGAGGAACTGGCCGCGATCGCGGTCGTCGTCGCGTGTTACGCCCAACGGGCCTCCGGCGGCGGCGACGCGGCCGCGGACGCCGGGCCCGGCCGCCGGCGTACGGCCGTACGCGCCGCCGGCTGCTGGGCAGGCTGCTGGGCCTGCCGCTGAACCCCTTCCGCCGGCCGCACGCACGGCCGGCGGAAGGGCGGACGAGGTGGTCACGCCCGGTGCAGCACCGTCGAGAGGACCTCGCGCAGCGTCGCCGGGGCGTCGGCCACGGCTCCCTCCGAGCGCCAGGCCACGAACCCGTCCGGCCGTACGAGCACGGCGCCCCCGGCGCTCATCGCATGGACCTCGGTCCAGTCGGAGCGCCCCTCCTGGACCAGGTCCGCGCCCGGCCCCGAGCCGATCGTGTAGGCGTCCAGCCGGATCGCCAGTTGCCCGGCCACCTGCTTCGCGGCCGCCTGCCACGGCGTCCCCGCGCCGCTGAGCAGCACGAAGGAGCGCTCGTACAGGTCCAGGGTGGAGATCCGCTCACCCGCCCGGGTGACCCACATGTGCGGGGCCCGGGTCCCGGTGTCGCCGACCAGTCGCAGGGTCTCCGGGATGACGGGCCGTCCGGGCTCGCCGCCGACGAGCGCGCCCTTCGGGTAGCAGTAGCCCATGGCGGTGGTGAGGACCCCGCTGCCCGGTCCGCCGC
This sequence comes from Streptomyces spororaveus, assembly GCF_016755875.1. Classification (NCBI taxonomy): domain Bacteria; kingdom Bacillati; phylum Actinomycetota; class Actinomycetes; order Kitasatosporales; family Streptomycetaceae; genus Streptomyces; species Streptomyces spororaveus. The sequence continues at coordinate 7,775,585 of NZ_BNED01000005.1, forward strand.
CCATGGTGGGCGGCGGCGCGTACCCCGGGTGGCTGTGCTCCGCCGAACGGGCCGACGCCCGCTCGCTGGTGGCCCTGGCCACCGGCAGCCGCTCGTCCTCGTAGGTGCCGAGCAGCCCGATGCCGGCCGAGCCTTCCAGTACCGCGGCGATCTTCCACGCCAGGTTGTGCGCGTCCTGGATGCCCGTGTTGGAACCGAACGCCCCGGTGGGGGACATCTCGTGGGCCGCGTCCCCGGCCAGGAACACCCGACCGGACGAATACCGCTGCGCCACCCGTTCGGCCGCGTGCCACGGCGCCTTGCCCCCGATCTCCACGTCCAGGTCCGGTACACCGATCGCGTCGCGGATCTGATCCACGCACCGCTCGTCGGTGAAGTCCTCCAGGGTCTCGCCCTGCTCCGGGTGCCACGGTGCGTGGAAGACCCAGTGCGTCTTGTTGTCCACCGGCAGCAGTGCCCCGTCCGCTCCCGGGCGCACCAGGTAGCAGACGATGAAGCGCAGGTCGCCCAACACCTCGGCGAGCTTCTCCGAGCGGAAGGTGACGCTCACATTGTGGAACAGCTCGCCGTTGCCCGTCTGGGGGATCCGCAGCTGTTCCCGGACGGGACTGCGCGGCCCGTCCGCGGCGATCAGGAAGTCGGCGCGCACCGTGATGTGCTCGCCCGTCTCCCGGTCCTTCACCACGGCGTTCACCCCCGTGGCGTCCTGGTCGAAGCTCATCAGCTCGGTGGCGAACCGGACGTCGGCGCCCAGGTCACGGCTCTGTTCGGCCAGTACCGGCTCGATGTTGTTCTGGCTGCACAGACACCATCCCGTCGGGCTGAAGCGGGCCAGCGCCCCGGCCGGGTCGATCGACTTGACCAGCCAGTTGTGGTCGCCGTCGGTCAGCGACCGGGCCTGCAGAATGCCCTGATTTCCCTCCAGTACGGACGCCGCCCGGCGGATCGCGCGCTCCGCCCCTGCCGTGCGGAACAGCTCCATGGTCCGGGCGTTGATGCCACGGCCCCGCGGGTGCGCGGAGGTACCGGAGTGCTTCTCGACCAGCAGGTGCCTCACTCCGTGGCGGCTCAGGAAAAGCGAGGTGGACAGGCCCACGAGGGAGCCGCCCACGACGAGAACCGGTACGCGAACATCGGCGTTGTCTTCCATCAGCTGCGGGCTCCTGTTTTCTGTGTGGGGGAGTGGAGTCTTTATGCCCCCGATCCTGGATGAGGCCCAGTTGATTCGCCGGTTGTCACCCGCTTGATCCTGACATGTAGCGGTACGTCCCCACCCGGATGACGATGAGCGACAGCGGCTCCCCCTGAGACGCGCCGGCCTGCCCCCACCGAGGCGGCCGCCGGCCCGGGCGGACGCCACCGGTGACGGACGAGGGGTCCGTACGCGATGGATCTCCACCCCCTCATGAAGGAGTGAGTAGATGACAACCACCCTGTCCGAACGGGTGTCGCAGTCAGCCTTCGACGGCTCCATGCTCCGGGTCGTCCTGCTGATGGATCTCCACGAGGGGACCCAGCAGCAGTTCTTCGAGGCGTACGAACAGCTCCGCCACGACATCGCGTCGGTTCCGGGCCACATCAGCGACCAGCTGTGCCAGTCCTTCGAGAATCCCTCCCAATGGCTCATCACCAGCGAGTGGGAAAGCGCCCCGCAGTACCTCGCATGGGTCAACAGCGAGCATCACGCGGAACAGGTGAAGCCGCTCGGCGCGTGCGCCCGTGCCATGCGCCCGCTCAAGTTCACCGTCCTGCGCGAGACCGGACGCGGATACGGCCAGGCGGACCGCCCGGCCACGGCGCGCCTGCAGCAGACCCCCCGGCTGGGTGCCGGCATCGTGCGCCACGCCCTCACCTTCACGGTCAAGCCGGGCAGCGAGAAGGAGGTCGCGTCCATCCTCTCCAGCTACACCTCGCCGGAAGCCCGGGTCGACGACCACACCCGGCTCTGCCGGACCTCGCTGTTCATGCACGGCAACCGCGTGGTGCGCACGGTGGAGGTCCAGGGCGACCTGATGACGGCCCTGCGCCACGTCTCCGAGCAGCCCGGGGTCCGGGCGGCGGAAGAGGCACTCAACCCGCACCTGGAGAAGGACCGGAACCTGAACGATCCGGAGTCCGCCCGTATGTTCTTCATGCGCGCCGCGCTCCCGGCGGTCCACCACATCGCCGCACCCGAGCCCGAGTCCGCCGAGGTGCAGCGGCACGCGCTCTTCTACCCGGCCAAGCCCGGCTGCGGAGCCGCGCTCGCCAAGTTCCTGGCCCGGCAGGACGAGGCGGCCGCACGCAACCCCGGCAGCCCCGTCCGGAGCAGCAGCATCTTCCAGCGTGACGACATCGTCGTCCGGCTCATCGACGTCCGCGGCCCGTTCGACGCCGAGCCCGACACCACCTTCGGCGTATCGGGACCGCGCAAGGCGGCGGTGCTCGACCGCCTGACGGCCCGGGCCGGCAGGCGGTCGAGCACCGCCGGCCACACCATGAACCTGATCACGGACCGCCGGGCACCCGCGGAGTCCTGATCCTCCCGGGCCCACCGGCCCACCCCCGGCCACCCCTGGTCCACACCCGAGCCCGACCCATCCGCACCAGGCTCTCCCCTACGCAGGAGGAACCCGCCATGACCCAACACCGCCCACGCATCGTGGACCTCAGCGAGACCCCGCCCAACCGCCGGCGCGGCGGCGACCTGAGGGCGGTGCTCACCCCGACCTCCGTGGGTTCCACCAGCGGCTTCATGGGCCTGGCGATCATGGCCCCCGGGGAGTCGATCGCCGAGCACTACCACCCGTACTCCGAGGAGTTCGTATACGTGGTCAGCGGCCGGCTGGAGGTCGACCTCGACGGCGAGGCCCACCCCCTGCGCACCGACCAGGGACTCCTGGTCCCGCTGAACGTGCGCCACCGCTTCCGCAACGTCGGGGACACCGAGGCCCGCATGGTCTTCCACCTCGGCCCGCTGGCCCCGCGGCCCGAGCTCGGCCACGTGGACACCGAGCAGGCCCCGCACCCGGAGAGCACCGCGTGGGAGCAGCCGCCGGACCGCACGGGAGCGGTCTCGTGACCCGCCGGCGGGTGGCCGTCACCGGAGTCGGTGTCGTCGCGCCCGGCGGGATCGGCGTCCGCGACTTCTGGGACCTGCTCTCCAACGGCCGTACGGCGACACGCGGGATCAGCCTCTTCGACCCGTCCGGGTTCCGCTCCCGGATAGCCGCCGAGGTCGACTTCGACCCCGCCGCGCACGGCCTCGAACCGGGCGAGGCCGACCGGGCGGACCGCTACATCCAGTTCGCCCTGGTCGCCGCCCGGGAGGCGGTGAAGGACGCGGGACTCGACCTCACCACGGACGAGGCCTGGCGGACCGGAGTCTCCCTCGGCACGGCCGTCGGCGGCACCACCCGTCTGGAGCACGACTACGTCGCCGTGAGCCAGTCCGGCTCCTGGTGGGACGTGGACCACAAGCGGGCCAACCCGTTCCTGCACCGGGCGTTCACCCCCGCCACCCTCGCCTCCGCCGTCGCGGAGCAGACGGGTGCGCGGGGCCCGGTCCAGACGGTGTCCACCGGCTGCACCTCGGGACTCGACGCCATCGGGTACGCCGTCCACTCCATCGCGGAGGGCCGGATGGACGTCTGCATCGCGGGCGCTTCCGACTCACCCATATCGCCGATCACCGTGGCCTGCTTCGACGCCATCAAGGCCACCTCGCCGAACAACGACGACCCGGCCCACGCCTCCCGGCCGTTCGACGCCGACCGGGACGGGTTCGTCCTCGGCGAGGGCGGCGCCGTCCTCGTACTCGAAGAGCTGGAACACGCCCGCGCCCGCGGTGCGACCGTCTACTGCGAGATCGGCGGCTACGCCACCTTCGGCAACGCCCACCACATGACCGGGCTGACCGCCGAGGGCCTGGAGATGGCCCGGGCCATCGAAACCGCCCTCGCCGAGGCCGGCGTCGCCGCCGACGAGATCGACTACGTCAACGCGCACGGCTCCGGCACCAAGCAGAACGACCGCCACGAGACCGCGGCGGTCAAGCGGGTCCTGGGCGACCACGCCTACAAGACGCCGATGACCTCCATCAAATCCATGGTGGGGCACTCCCTCGGCGCGATCGGCGCCATCGAACTCGCGGCCTGCGTGCTCGCCATGACCCACCAGGTGGTACCGCCGACCGCGAACTACGAGACGCCCGACCCCGAGTGCGACCTGGACTACGTACCCCGCGTCGCCCGCGGCCGGAAGCTGCGCAGCGTGCTCTCGGTGGGCAGCGGCTTCGGCGGATTCCAGTCCGCCGTGGTCATGACCCGGCCGAAGGAGGAGGTCTCGTGACCAGCCGTACGGTCATCACGGGCATCGGAGTCGTCGCGCCCAACGGCGTGGGCGCCGACGCCTTCTGGAAGGCGACCCAGTCCGGACTCAGCGTGCTGGACCGGGTCACCAGGGCGGGCTGCGAGCACCTGCCGCTGCGCGTCGCGGGCGAGGTACGGGGCTTCGACCCCGGCGCCATGGTCGAGGACCGCTTCCTCGTCCAGACCGACCGCTTCACCCATCACGCGCTCGCCGCGGCCGACCTCGCCCTGGAGGACGCCCGGCTCGGCCGGGCCGACTACGAGGCCGACCCCTTCTCCGTGGGCGTCGTCACCGCTGCCGGATCCGGCGGCGGTGAGTTCGGCCAGCGCGAGCTCCAGCACCTCTGGGAGCAGGGGCCGCGCTTCGTGGGCCCGTACCAGTCGATCGCCTGGTTCTACGCGGCGAGCACCGGCCAGATCTCCATCCGGCGCGGGCTGAAGGGCCCCTGCGGGGTCGTGGCCAGCGACGAGGCGGGCGGACTGGACGCCTTCGCGCACGCCGTCCGCGGGATCCGCCAGGGCAGCCGGGCCATGCTGGTCGGGGCGACGGAGGCCCCCCTGGCGCCGTACTCCATCGTCTGCCAGCTGGAGTACGAGGGGCTGAGCACGGGGGACGACCCCGAGCGCGCCTACCGGCCGTTCACCGACAAGGCCTGCGGATTCGTCCCCGCCGAGGGCGGCGCGATGTTCGTCGTCGAGGACGAGGCCGAGGCCCGCCGCCGCGGCGCCACCGTACGGGCCGTCCTCGCCGGCCACGGCGCGACCTTCACCGGCACCCGGCGACGGGACGTCTCCGGCGAAGGGCTGGCCCACGCCATCCGCGGCGCTCTCCGGGAAGCGGACTGCGCGCCCGAGGAGATCGACGTGGTCTTCGCCGACGCGATCGGGACCCGGGAGGCCGACGCGGCCGAGGCGGCCGCCATCGCCGACGCCCTCGGCGCGTACGGCCGGAAGGTACCGGTCACGGCGCCCAAGTCCGGTACCGGCAGGGCGTACTGCGCGGCCCCCGCCCTCGACACCGCGGCCGCGGTCCTGGCCCTGGAGCACGGCGTCGTCCCGCCGACCCCGAACGTCTACGACGTGTGCCACGACCTCGACGTGGTGACCGGCAGCGCCCGCACCGCGGAGCTGCGCACCGCGCTGGTGCTCAGCCGCGGCCGGATGGGGTCGAACTCCGCGCTCGTCGTCCGCAACGGCTCCTAGGAAGAAGGGAGAAGCAAGATGTCCGACCGGCTGACCCTGGAGGAACTGGCGGCCCTCATGAAGAAGGCCGGTATCACCGTCGATCCCACCGAGCTGGCGAGCCGTCCGCACTCCGCCTTCGACGAGTACGGCCTCGATTCGCTGGGCCTGCTCGGGATCGTCGGCGAACTGGAGAACCGGCGGGGGAGGGCCCTGCCCACCCACGCCGACCGCTGCAAGACCCCCGGGGAATTCCTCGACCTCGTCAACCACAGCCTGATGACCGGAGCCTGACATGCCTGGACACACCGAGAACGAGATCACCGTCAACGCGCCCGTGGACGTCGTATGGGAGATGACCAACGATCTCCCCAGCTGGCCCCAGCTGTTCAGCGAGTACGCGTCCCTGGAGATCATCGAGGAGAAGGGCGACACCACCCGCTTCCGCCTGACCATGCACCCCGACGAGAACGGCAAGGTGTGGAGCTGGGTCTCGGAGCGGACCGTCGACCGCAAGGGTCTCACGGTCCGCGCCCGGCGGGTGGAAACCGGCCCGTTCGCGCACATGGACATCCACTGGCAGTACTTCAAGGTGCCCGGCGGCACCCGGATGAAGTGGACCCAGGACTTCGCGATGAAGCCGGACGCCCCCGTCGACGACGCGTGGATGACCGACAACATCAACCGCAACTCCCCGATCCAGATGGCGCTCATCCGGGACAAGATCGAGAAGCGTCAGCGTGAGGGCCGCGCCCCCGCCGTCAGCCGAGTCTGAGACGAAAGGCGAACACCCGGATGAACCAGACGCACCGCGCTCTCATCGTCGCCCGGATGGCTCCGGGATCGGCGCCGGACATCGCCGGCCTCTTCGCGGGCTCGGACGCGGGTGAACTCCCGCACCTGGTAGGGGTCACGCGCCGCAGCCTGTTCCAGTTCGGCGACGTCTACCTGCACCTGATCGAGTCGGACCGGCCGCCCGGCCCGGCCATCGCGAAGGTCACCGAGCACCCCGAGTTCCGGGACCTGAGCGAGCGGCTGACCGCCTACATCAGCCCGCACGACCCGGACACCTGGCGCAGCCCCAAGGACGCCATGGCCCACGAGTTCTACCGCTGGGAGAACCCCGGCGCGAAGTGACCCGCGGCCCGGACGGGACCCGCACACCGAAGTGTGCGGGTCCCGCCGCGCTTGGCCGTGGAGAGCAGGAGACGACGGCATGAACCCGACCGACACCGACAACTTCCCGGCGGATCCGGCCCGTCCGCACGACGGCGAGCCCGCGCGTTCCTCCCTGCACGTGCTCGTCCTGTCCGGTTCCTCCCGCACCGGATCCGTCAACGCCCGCCTCGGCTCCCTGGTCGCGTCCCTGGTGACCCGGGCCGGCGCCACCGCGGAGGCCGCCACGCTCGGCGACTTCCCGATGCCCTCGTACGACGGTGACGCGGAGGCCGACGGGGGACTGCCCCCCGGGGCCCTCGCCCTGTGCGCGCGGATCCAGGCCGCACAGGCGCTGATCATCGCCTCGCCCGAGTACAACGCCTCCGTCCCGGGCGTGCTCAAGAACGCCATCGACTGGGTCTCCCGCTACCGCCCGCAGCCCTTCAAGGACAAGCAGGCCCTGCTGGTGTCGGCCTCGCCCTCGATGGTCGGCGGCAACCGCGGGCTGTGGGCGCTGCGCGTACCGCTCGAACACCTCGGCGCGCGCGTCTACCCGGACATGTTCAGCCTGGCCAACGCGCACCACGCGTTCACCGAGGACGGCGCCCTCGCCGACCGGGGCCTCGGCGAGCGCCTGACCACGACGATCGGCTCCTTCCTCGACCTCGTCGAGGCCGACACCCGCTACCTGTGCCTGCAGCGCCGCTGGTACGAGTTCCTGGGCGACCGCACCGACGCCCCCCTGACCTCCCGCGCCCAGGACTGATCATCATCGGCCACGAGGCGTGAGCTATGTTGAGCGTGAGTGACGGAGTGAGGGAGGCCCGAGTGTCATCGGGGCAGCAGGCACGCGCACAAGCGGCTGCGATCACACGCGGAAGCCAGTCGTCCGAAGAGGTCCGTCCTCCGGCCGACCGGCTCCTCGCGCTCTTCGACGGCCGCCGCCTGTCACCGGGCCAGCGCCGCATCGCCCAGTACCTGATCGATCACCTCACCGAGGCCGCGTTCCTCTCGATCACCGAACTGGCCGAGCGGGTGGGCGTGAGCCAGCCCTCCGTGACCCGCTTCGCCGCCTCCCTCGGCTTCAGCGGCTACCCCGCCCTGCGGGACGTACTGCAGCCCATCGCGCTGAGCGCCGTCGCCGGGGCCCCGGACACCCGCACGCAGATCCGCCGCAACGAGCTGCAGGAAGCCGTCGACGCCGAGATCGCGAACCTGGAGAACGTGCGCAGGCTGCTCGCCGACACCGACCAGGTGCTGGACATCGGCCGTGAGCTGGCCGCCTCGGTGCCGCTGACCGTCCTCGGCCTGCGCATCTCGGTCTCGCTCGCCGAGTACTTCGCGTACGCGGCCCGGCGCATCCACCCCGACGTACGCCTGGTCACCCGCGGCGGCAGCGTCGCCTTCGACGCGCTGCTCCAGTCCAGGGCGGCCGGCGGGACCTGGGTGCTGGCCTTCGCGATGCCGCGGCACGCCAAGGAGACCCTGGCCGCCATCCGGGCCGCCCGCAGCACGGGGCTGCGTGTGGTCCTGATCACGGACCCCACCCTGGGCCCGCTGGTGGACGAGGCGGACGTGGCCCTGACGGCGGGGACCGGATCCCGCCTGGTCTTCGACTCGTACGCGGCGCCCGGAATGCTGTCCGCGGCCCTGCTGCAGGCGATGGCCGACGCGGACCCGGAGCGGACCCAGGCCCGGCTGGAGAGCTACGAGCACGTGGCCGACCAGCACGGCTTCTTCCTCTAGCCGCTCCGGTCCTGCTTCACCAGGCGATATTCAGCCCTCGGTGTGCATGAAATTTTTCATACTCTTGCTTACTCGACGGTATATATGTTTACTGACGACGGCGCTCCTGATCCACCAGATGCCAGGGAGGACCCCCATGTCCTCCTGAACGTACTCGCGGAACGACGAACCTCCTCAGGTCGCGACCGCGTGTCGGGTCCAGGCTTTCGGATCCCCGCAGAGCGCCCATGGCGGCCTCGGTCAACCCCTGGGCCGAGGCCGCCCCCCAAGAACGTCTCGATCAGAGTTCGACACCACTCGGAAGTGACGAGAATGCCTCAGACGGCCACGTTTACCCTCAGCCCTGACTGGCCCATGCAGGTCAAGGCACCCGGGACGCACGACTGGGAGCGCACCGCCACGCGCTGGCTGCGGGATCTGCTCCCGGCCCGCTACGGCGGCTACCTGACCCTCACCCGCCACCACGCGCTCCTGGCCCGGCACGTCCAGCTCCAGCTGCAGCACGAGATGCGCGCGGTGCGGGCGGCCCTGCAGACCAGCCGGGCCGAGCTGCCCACCATGGGCATAGCCGAGTCGGTCATCGAGAACTCGATCAGGATGTACGCCGTCGAGCTGGAGCAGCTGGGCCGGCTCGCCCGCGGCGCACGCCTCGTGTCCGACGCGCTCCTCGTCGGCACTCCCGCCCAGCGCCGTCGCTGACCGCGGCGCCCGCCACTCCCTCCGTACCGGTCACGCAGGCCGTGGCGGCTGTGCCGGCTCCCAGGAGCGGAGCCGGGCGGCCACGTCGAAGACGGTGGCGCGCAGCATGCGGATGTCGGTGATGAGGTCGCGCCACTGCTCGTAGGCGGCTTCCACCGTCTTGCCGGAGGCCTCGATGTAGGCGACGGCGACCCCGTAGGCGAAGTACTCGTTCGAGTCGGGGAGCGGCCGGAGCAGCACGATCGCGTCGAGCAGGGCGGCCGCGCGCCAGTAGGCGTCGGGGGCGTCCACTTCGAGGCTCGGCGTGTTCACCCGGTGCCGGGCCACGGCGGCGACCAGGGCGGAATGGTCGGCCACCGCCACGTCCTTGAACAGCGCCTCCTGCCGCTCCAGCAGCCAGCGGTGATCGATGTGCAGTTCCACGCCTCCGAGTATCCCCGCCCGGGGCCCGGCCGTGGGGCTTTTCCGGTCGGGCGGGGACGCGCGGGACTACGGCTTGGGCAGCGTGCAGCCGGGGCGGTTCAGGTCGATCTTGTTGCCGGGGGCTATGCAGGGGACGATGATGTACGTCTGCTGCGCGTAGTTGATGCCCTGGCGGACCGTCACGGCGCCGTTCTGGTCGACCTCGCACGGGTTGTTGACCGTGCAGCGGGCGCCGTCCTCGTTGCCCGTGTTGTTGACGGCGACGACCTTGCCGGTCGCCGTGTCGACCACCGGCGATCCGGAGGTGCCGCCGATGGTGTTGCAGGCGGAGGTGTAGCGGACCGAGTCCTTCCAGGTCCAGTCGCCCTCCTTGAGGCGGTAGGCGAAGCCGTCCACGTTGCAGCTGTAGATCCGCTTCCAGTAGCCGGAGACCACCTTGATCGCCGAGCCCTGGGCCGGGCGCGCGTCGTCGAGGGTCAGCGCGGTGATGCCGTACTGGCTCTGGATCTGGGCGTAGGTCCGGGTCAGCTGGTAGACGGAGATGTCGGTGTCGGTCATCGTCGCGTACGCGACCTTGCTCGCGCGGAGCGTCCCGACCTTCGAGCCCGACGAGTTGAGCAGGGAGAACGAGCGGCTGGACGGGCGGTCCCTGACGACTTCTCCGGCCGCCGGGAAGCCCGACTCCAGGCAGTGCCCGTTGGACAGGACCAGCGCGAGGTCGTTCGGCTGGGAGCCGGGCGCCCGGACGACGGAACCGGAACAGTTGCTCAGCGCCACGGTGCCCGCGAAGCCGACCGCGGCCGCGGTGGTCCCGGAGGCGGTGGGCGTGGTGGTGGTGGGTGCGGTGGGCGCCGCCACGGCGGGGGCGGCCGCCGCTCCCAGCAGGAGCAGGGAGAGTAAGGCGCCGGTGAGAGGCTTGTTCATGTGGGGGTTCCCCTCTGATGACAATGCGACCGAAGATCCTCCGGTTGTCATGCGCATTGTTAGGATCCCGGCTTCAAGTCGCAAGACCGCGTGGCGAGTTGACGCGCCTGTCGGGAGAGGGGTTCCGGGCGGCTCCGCATGCGCTCATAACGGACCGTGCACAGGTGTTCCGCACCGGCGGCTGCGCCTCCTACGGTCTGTGCAGCACAGTTCCGGACCAGGAGGCAATGTGAAGCGCGAGATCGACATCGACCAGCTGGTGACGGCGATGAAGGCGGTCGACGAGGCGGGGCGGCTCTTCGAGGAGGCACGCGCCGTGTACGAGGCGCGCGGCCTCAAGAGGATCAGCGACGACTTCAAAGTGGCGGGCGGCTCCGTCCAGACCCTGCAGGGCGCCGAGGAGATGGCCCTGGGGGCCCGCAAGTACCTTGCCGAACTCGCGCTGATCGCCGGCTACGCGGCGGCGGGCCTCGGCGAGCGTGCGGGAGAGAGACCGCAGACCGCCCGGGCCGGATTCCCCGGCATCTCCGGCGGCGGCGCCCGGATGGGCCGCCCGCTCCTCGATCCGACCGTGGAGGGACTGCGGCTGCTGCTGGCCGTCGAGTTCTTCGAGCCCGGCTTCAAGGCCGGGATCGAGGAGGTCCTGCAGGCCGAGAAGGCCACCTACCCCGACCCCGCCACGTTCCGCATCCCCACGAGGCCGGACCGCGCCGCCACGGCCGGCCGTACTCCCTGAGGCTCTGCGGGTGCCGTACCGGGCCGTCGGGGCGAGGCTGGGGGTATGCACCATGCGCCCGTCGTCGTACACCGGATCTTCCCGTCGGGGGGCCGGCAGGTGACCCTGCGGACCTCGCACGGAGAGGAGCCCCTGGGCCTGGCCCGCTCCGACGAGGACGTCATCGAGTTCCTGCGCCGGGCCGGCATGCCGGACCCCGACGACGTGGTCCTCGGCGGCACCGAGCTGCTGGACTGGGAGTGGGACACCCCCCACGTCTACGAGGCGGACCCGCCGACCGACGACCTTCCCTAGGCCGTGTCCGCAAAGCCCCGCCTGCCACGCGGCGTCTGGCACCGCACCTCGCTGCGTTGTCGGGCACGTCCGAGTACGTCCAGTACACGGACGGCCCTCCGCCTTGCGATGCACGGCGCCAGACGCCGCGTGGCCCGCCCTTCGGGCGGCCGGCGCTACTTTGCGGACACGGCCTAGATGTATTGACCCGTAGCGTTGTTCACACGGCTGATGGGCGGCTTGCCGTTGAGTGCGGTGTGGCAGCGGTGGTGGTTGTAGGTGTGGAGGAAGTCTGCCAGGGCTGCTGTCCGCTCGTCGTTCGATCGGTAGGGCCGCAGGTAGGCCCATTCGTCGAGGAGGGTGCGGTTGAAGCGTTCGACCTTGCCGTTGGTCTGCGGCCGGTAGGGGCGGATCTTCTTGTGGGTGATGCCGGCCGCGGTCAGGGCCCTGGTGAACTGTTTGGCTTTGTAGCAGGAGCCGTTGTCGGTCAGGACACGTTCGACGGTGATGCCGTGGTCGGTGAAGAACGCGTTTGCCCGCTGCCAGAAGGCGATCGCGGTGTGCTGGCGCTCGTCGGGCAGGACTTCGCTGTAGGCCAGGCGGGAGTGGTCGTCGACGGCGGAGTGGATGAAGCTGTAGCCGATCACCGGGGTGGAGTTCTTGCGCTCGGTGGTGGTGGCCTGGCGGTTTCGGTCGCCTGCTGTGCGGCCCACCGTGCGCCAGCCGCCGCCGTCGGGGATGTTGCCGAGCTTCTTGATGTCGACGTGGACCAGCTCGCCCGGCCGGGCGCGTTCGTAGCGCCGGATGGCCTGCCCGGTGGGGCGGTCGAGCCAGGCCAGACGGTTCAGACCGTGGCGGACCAGGATTCGGTGCACCGTCGAGGCGGGCAGGCCCAGGATCGGGCCGATGTGGGCCGGACCGAGCTTCCGGCCGGTCCGCAGACGGCAGACCTGGGCCTCAACGGTGGCCGGTGTGCGGTGCGGAGTCGCGTGGGGCTTGCTGGAGCGGTCGTGCAGGCCGGCGTCGCCTTCGGTCCGCCAGCGGCGGACCCACTTGTGGGCGGTGGCCCGGGATATACCCATCTCGGCCGCGACGTGTGCGACAGGACGGCCCGAGCGGACACGTTCGACCAGCAGGCGCCTACCGAAGACGGTCAGCCGGGCATTACGGTGGGACACGAAGACCTCCGTGCGGTGAGTTCCTAGACAGCTCCCACCACACCGGAGGTCTTCGCCATGTCCAAGACCTGACCAGTGTCAACAACGCTCGTGATCAATACACCTAGGGTCTCGCCGGTCGGCAGGTGTTCCGTCCTCCGGTCAGCCGTGGTGCACGGCCTCCAGGACGGACCGTTCCTCCGCGGACAGGTGCAGAGCGCCGGCGGCCACGTTCGCCTCCAGGTGATCCGGGTCGCCCGTGCCGGGAATGGCCAGAACATGCGGTCCGCGCGCTAGCGTCCACGCCAGCCGTACCTGCGCCGGGCTCGCGCCGTGCGCCCGGGCGACGGCGCGTACCTCCTCGTGCTCGGTGCCGCTCGCGCCCGCCTGCCGTCCGGTGCCGGCGATGGAGTAGAAGGGGACGAACGCGATGCCCTGTTCACCGCAGGCGCGCACGAACCCGTCGTGCTCGGGCCGTACCCCGATCCCGTACATGTTCTGCACGCAGACCACCGGCGCGATGGCCCGGGCCTCGGCGAGGTGCTCGGGGGTGACGTTGGAGATGCCGAGGTGGCGCACGAGGCCCGCGTCGCGGAGCTCGGCCAGTGCGCCGAACCGCTCGGCGATGGAAGCGGTCCCGACGATGCGCAGGTTCACCACGTCGAGGTGGTCCCGGCCGAGCTGGCGCAGGTTCTCCTCGACCTGGCCGCGCAGCAGCTCCGGGGTGGCGTGTTCGAGCCACTCCCCGGACGGGGCCCGGCCCGGTCCGACCTTGGTGGTGATCACGAGGTCCTCCGGATAGGGGGCCAGCGCGGTGCGGATCAGCTCGTTGGCGGAGCGCAGCGGAGAGAAGTAGAACGCGGCGGTGTCGATGTGGTTCACCCCGAGCTCGACCGCCCGGCGCAGCACGCCGATCGCCTGGCCGCGGTCCCGGGGCACGGCGTCCTGCGCGAACGCCTCGCCGGTCTGCGGCAGGCGCATCGCGCCGAAGCCGATCCGGTTGACCCTCAGGTCGCCGAGGTCCCAGGTGCCCGCCGCGTCCGCGGTCGTCGTCTGTGAAGTCATGCCCGGATGATCGCCAGCGGATAGGCTGGCAGGCCATTGATTAAGGCATGACTGAATCCTTGAGGTGGCCGTGCGCGCGGAGCTGGCGTTTTCCGTGAGCGATCTCGCGCAGACGCGGTTCGCGGTGTCGCCGATGTGGGAGGTCGGAACCAGCTACCGGCTGCTGGCCTCCGGGTCCGCGTCCCTCGTGCACCGGCCCTGGACCGAGCAGGTGAGGCCGCGGCTGGCGGCCGCGGGCCTCGACCGCGGCCGACTGGCCGAACTGATCCCGCCCTCGGGGTACGTGCCGGACTTCCTCAACCCGGCTCCCACCGGGCCGGCTCCCTCCCTCGCGGAGGAACTGGCCGGAATCCGTGCCACCCCCGCCGCCCGGGTCCGCCGGGACCTCGACCGCCTGCGACAGGAGCAGGGCGGTCTCGGCCCGCGCACACGGAGCCTGCACGCCGACCCGCAGGCCCGCCTCGCCCGCGTCGCGGAGGAGATCGAGACCTACTGGGAGCTGGCCCTGGCGCCCTACTGGGCCCGGATCCGGGCGGTACTCGACGCCGATGTCTTCCACCGGGCCCGGCAGTCCGCCGAGCACGGCGCGGGCCGCCTCTTCAACGACCTCCACCCCTCGGTGAGCTGGGGCGACGACGCGCTCCGGCTCTCCCGCCGGCATCGGCCCCTGTCCCGCGGCACGGCGGGTGCCGGGCTGCTGCTGATCCCCTCGGTGTTCACCGGCCCGGTCCCCTTCACCCGGTCGGCGCCCCCGGACCCGCCGCAACTCGCCTATCCGGCGCGCGGCACCGGCTCGCTGTGGGAGCCGCGGCCCGCCGGCCGGACCGAGGCCCTGGCGGCCGTACTCGGCCGCTCCCGGACCCGGCTGCTGGCCGAACTGGAAACCCCGGCCTCCACCACCGAACTGGCCCGCCGAACGGGGCTCTCGGCCGCCGGTGTGTCCCAGTACCTCACCGCGCTGCGCGCCGCGGGCCTGGTCAGCGCCCACCGGGCGGGCCGCTCCGTGCTCTACGCCCGGACCTCCGTCGCCGAGTCCCTCCTCGGCGGGGTCACGCCGCCCCGTCCTTGAGGGAACGGCCGAACTGCTCGTCCAGGACGGACAGCCGCCGCCAGTACTCGTCCTCGTCGATCTCCCCGGCGGCGAAACGCCGCCCGAGGATCGCGATCGGTGACCGCTCGCCGTACGCCGCCACCCCGCGGCGCCCGCGCCAGACGGTACGGCGCAGCACGGTGACGACACTGACGACGACCGCCGCCCAGATCAGCGGAAGGAACAGGATCCACGGGCCGGGCCCGTCGTAGGCGAGGGTGGTGAAGGTGTCCATCTCGATTCATCTCCTCGGAAGCACGGACGTTTCGTCTCACTCCGAGACTCCTCGGAAAGGCCCCTCCGGTCGTCGTACGGCCGGCTGCACCCCGGGTACTTCCACGGGAGTACGGACCGGGAGGCCCGGCCGTCCGAGCCGGTACGGGCGGGACAGTGGTGGGCGATCGGGACATTAGGCGCAATCCCCCGTTCCCCGTACGCCATCGCGCACGCTCGGTAGCGTCTGGATCACAAGCCGTCCGGTGTCGCCGGGAAGGGTGCACCGTACGGAGTCCGCAGCAGGCAAGGGAGCGAATACCGATGGCGAACGTTGAGGTCTCCTTGAAGGAGACGATGACCTCGATCGAGGGTGCGATGGGAGCCGCCCTGGTGGACTACACCAGCGGTATGGCGCTGGGGACCCTCGGCGGCGGCAAGGAGCTCGACCTGACGGTCGCCGCCGCGGGCAACACGGATGTGATCCGCGCGAAGGTCCGCACGATGGAGATGCTGGGCCTGAAGGACGAGATCGAGGACGTCCTGATCACCCTCGGCGGTCAGTACCACCTGATCCGGCTCCTCAAGGGCCGGGGGCACGGCGGCCTCTTCCTGTACCTCGTACTGGACAAGGGACAGTCCAACCTGGCCATGGCCCGCCACCAGCTCAAGCGGATCGAGGCTGCTCTGGAGCTCTGACGCGGGTATTTCCGCGCCCACGCATGCCCATGAGTTGAAGAATTCTTCAATCCGGCACATCTGAAACAGGTAATCGCCGGGCGTGCGTGGGCCCGTCCGTATGAATGTATGGGTGGTCGGCCGACCGGAAGCCCCGCGCCCCCCAGGCAAGGTTTGAAGCAACAGCAGGAGCACTCATGGGCATGCAGGTACCCCTCTACCAGGCGAAAGCCGAGTTCTTCCGCATGCTCGGACACCCCGTCCGCATCCGCGTGTTGGAACTCCTGCAGAACGGCCCCGTACCGGTACGCGACCTCCTCGCCGCGATCGATGTCGAGGCGTCGAACCTTTCCCAGCAGTTGGCGGTCCTGCGCCGGTCCGGCATCGTCGTGTCCATCCGGGACGGAGCGACCGTCAGTTACGCCCTCGCCGGCGGCGACGTGGCCGACCTCCTGCGCGCCGCGCGCCGCATCCTGACCGAACTGCTGACAGGTCAGAGCGAGCTCCTGGCCGAACTGCAGCAACTGGGACCGCAGACGGACCGCACGGACCGGGTCGCCGGCCGCTGACCGCCCCTTGGGCGTCGGGCGGCGTCAGGTCGCGATGCCGGTGACGGCCTCGACGCCGTACGTCCGGGCGTAGCCGTTCTCGGTGCCGACGAGGAGGTCGACGACCTGGAAGTAGCGGTCCCAGAAAGGGGTTTCGCGCAGCGCGTCGACGAGACGCTGGTAGGCGTCGTGGTCGTCGGCTTCCCAGACCCAGACGTCGGTGACGCGGGTGGAGTAGAACTCCGTGTCGTAGAAGCGTGAGCGGACGCCGGTGGTCCTGGCCCTGATCGCGGGGACGACCCGGGTGACGAAGGCGTCCATGCGTTCCTGCGGGGTCATGGCGAGCCACTCGGGCATGGTCTTGATCAGCATGAACGCCGTGACCGGCGCCGTGGTCCTCTCAGTGGCCATGACGGGTGCCTTCCGAGAGGACCGCGGGCGCCAGGGTCCGGGCGCACCACTGGCGGAAGGTGGTGGGAGAGCTGGTGGCCGGGGTGCGGGTGACGCCCGCGTCGAGGCCCTCGTTCTTGGCTCTCTTCATGTCGACGACACCCTGGGCGAACTCCTCGTCGAGACCGTAGGAGAGGAGGCCGGCGTACAACTCGTCGAGCGGTTGGCGTTCGTAGCGGACGGGGCGGCCCAATTGTCCGGTCATGATGCGGGCCAGGTCGTCGGGGGACAGGTCCTCGGGTCCGAGGACGGGCACGCTGTCGCTGCCGGACCAGGAGCGGCTCAGCAGCAGGCCGGCGGCGACCGCCGCGAGGTCGGCGACGGCCA
Source organism: Streptomyces spororaveus (assembly GCF_016755875.1). NCBI lineage: Bacteria > Bacillati > Actinomycetota > Actinomycetes > Kitasatosporales > Streptomycetaceae > Streptomyces > Streptomyces spororaveus. Next base: position 7,792,603 of record NZ_BNED01000005.1, read on the forward strand.
CGCGGGGAGCCTTGAGGCCCGCGTCGACGGCATCGGTGAAGACGCCCGTCTCCCGGATCGCGTCCGCGTCCTCCAGAAGGTTCTCGAAGAAGGACGGGCAGGCCAGCGCGCGATAGGCCACGCCGGTGGCGGCGATGAGGTCGTCCATGGCGAGGGAAGCGGTGACGAGCCCGGCGCGGTGGGCGCCCGGTGTGCCGCGGCCGAGCGCGGAGACACCGACGACATGGCCGATGCCGTGGGCGACGAAGGCCTTCGCGGCGGGCCGGGTGAAGCCGAGGTAGGCGTCCTCGGGGGTACGCGACGGGTCCGGGGGAACGAGCCAGAACACGGCGTCGGCGCCCTCGCACGCACGGTCGAGGACCTCGGCGTCGCCGTGCGAGCCGGTGATCACCTCGACGCGGTCGCTGTCGCGCACCGCGTCGGGCAGCCGTGCGGGGTCACGTACGACCACACGCAGCTCCTCGGCGTGGGCGGGGGCGGATTCCAGGAGCAGGGACAGCAGGTGGCTGCCGATGTTCCCGGTGGGAGCGGTGATGACGATCATTGGAACCTCGTGGGTCGTGCCGGATCGGGACGACCCCCATCCTGTGGAGAGCCCGGGTGTTGCCACAATGGGAACGTGAGCACAGGATCATTGCCTGAAATGGAATAACGCCTATGAGCAGCAGTGCAGAGCCGGTCATCGATGCCAATCTCGCCGTCGCGCTGGACGCTCTGCTGACGGAGCAGAGCGTCACGCGGGCCGCTGCCCGCCTGCACACGTCGCCGGCCGCCATGAGCCGCACCCTCGCCCGGCTGCGCCGCATCCTCCAGGACCCGCTGCTGGTCCGCGCCGGCCAGAGCATGGTCCCCACTCCGCGCGCCCAGGCGCTGCGCGAGGAGACGGCCGCGGTGGTGCGCCGCCTGGGAGCGCTGCTGGCCCCCGGTGCGGGCGTCGACCCCGCCGTCCTGCGCAGCACCTTCACCCTCCAGGCGGCCGACCTGGTCGGCGCGGCGCTGGCCCCGGGGATGGTCCGGCTGGCCCGGCAGGAGGCGCCGGGGATCTCCTTGCGGTTCCGGGACGAGGAACTGGAAGCCGGATCGGCCCTGCGCGACGGCCGGATCGACCTGGAGATCGGGTCCATCGACCACGTGGACCCCGAGACGCTGATGGAAGAGCTGGTCACCCTGCGGATGGCGGCGGCCGTCCGGCCCGGCCACCCGCTGACCGAAGGGACCCTGACCCCGGAGCGGCTGGCCGCCGCCGATCATGTGGTGGTGAGCCGCCGTGGACGGTTCACGGGTCCCCTGGACGCCGCTCTGGCCGAGCGGAACCTCCGTCGGCGCGTCGCGGTCGTCCTCCCCGGCCATCTGGCCGCGATGACGCTCGCCGCCGGCAGCGACACCGTCTGCCTCGTGCCCACCGCACCCCCCGGTGGCGATCCCTCACCGCTCTCCGACGCCGCCACCGCCCTGGGCCTCCGCCTCCTCGACATCCCCCTGTCCCTGCCGCCACTGACCATCGGCATGGCATGGCACCCCCGCCACGCCGCCGACGGAGGCCACCACTGGCTCCGCGACGCCGTGCGCCGCACCCTCGGCACCCCCGGCGGGCCGGCTGCCTGACGCGGGACGGCGTCCCCCGGGGGCTTCGGCCCGGAGAGCGCCTCCCGGGACGGCGGCCCGGACGCTGCCTCAGCTGAGCCAGCCGGGGCGGACCAGGCCGGATTCGTAGGCCAGGACGACCAGTTGGGCGCGGTCGCGGGCGCCCAGCTTGACCATGGCGCGGCTGACGTGCGTCTTCGCGGTGAGCGGGCTGACGACCAGGCGGCGGGCGATCTCCTCATTGGACAGGCCCATGCCCACCAGGGCCATCACCTCGCGTTCGCGATCGGTGAGCCGGCCCAGCCCGGCCGTCGCGGCGGGCTGCTTCGACCGGGCCGCGAACTCCGCGATCAGGCGGCGGGTGACGCCGGGGGACAGCAGGGCGTCGCCCGCGACCACCGCCCGGACCGCGCGCAGCAGTTCCTCCGGCTCGGTGTCCTTGACCAGGAATCCGGAGGCGCCCGACCGGATCGCCTCGAAGACGTACTCGTCGAGCTCGAAGGTGGTGAGCATGACCACCCGGACGGCGGCCAGGGAGCCGTCCTCGCCGATCCGGCGGGTCGCGGCGAGTCCGTCCAGCACCGGCATCCGGATGTCCATCAGCACGACGTCGGGACGCAGCTCCCGGACCAGCCGTACGGCCTCGTCGCCGTCGGCGGCCTCGCCCGCCACCTCGATGTCCGGCTGGGCGTCGAGCAGCGCCCGGAACCCGGCCCGGACGAGCAGTTGGTCGTCGGCGAGCAGTACGCGGATCACCGTTCCTCCTTCGACGCGCCGGCCCGGAGCGGGAGTACGGCGATCACCCCGAAGCCGCCTTCCGGCCGCGGGCCGGTCTCGACCGTGCCGCCCAGCGCCGCGGCCCGCTCGCGCATCCCGACGAGCCCGTTGCCGCTGCCGCCCTGGGCGCCGCCCGTGGCCGGGCCGTCGTCGTCCACCCGCAGCTCCAGGGCGTCCCGCTGCCAGGTGAGGCGGATCCGGGCGGTGCGCGACCCGGAGTGGCGCATCACATTGGTCAACGCCTCCTGGAGGATGCGGAAGGCGGCGAGACCCACGCCGGGGGGCAGCGTCCTGGCCTTCCCCTCGGCCGAGACGTCCACGGTCAGCCCGGCCGCCGCGGCCTGCTCCACGAGCTCGGGGAGGCGGTCCAGACCGGGCGCGGGGGAGCGCGGAGCCTCACCGGGGGAGCGCAGGGTATCGAGGACCTGCCGGACCTCGCCCAATGCCTCCTTGCTCGCCGCCTTGATGGTGGCGAGCGCCGTACGTGCCTGCTCGGGATCGGAGTCGAGCAGGGCCAGCCCGACCCCCGCCTGGACATTGATCACCGAGATGCTGTGGGCGAGGACGTCGTGCAGTTCCCGTGCGATCCGCAGCCGCTCCTCGTCCACCCGGCGTCTCTCGGCCGCGGCCCGCTCGGCCCGTTCCCGTCCCCACTGCTCCCGGCGTACGCGCACCAACTCCGCGACGGCGAGCACCGCGAGCACCCATGCGGTGACACCCACCTCCTGCGCCCAGGGCGTCGGGCCGTCCCCGGCGGGCGGGAGCCACCGGTAGAGCCAGTGCCCGATGAGCAGGTGCCCGGCCCAGAACAGTCCGACGGCACCCCACGCGGCCCGGCGGTGCCCGGCGACGACCGCGGCGAAGCAGGCCAGGGCCAGACTGAGGAACACCGGGCCGTAGGGGTACCCGGCACCCACATAGACCAGGGTGACGGCGCCGACCCCGTACGCCACGGCCACCGGATGCCGGTGCCGCACCACGAGGAGAACGGGCCCGATCAGCAGCAGGAGCCGGGCGAAGCCGTCCAGAGGCACCCGCCCGCTCTGCGCGTGAGCGGCCCACCCCGCGCCGATCTGCGCGAAGACGGCGACGAGCAGCGCCGAGCGCCAGGCCGGGCCCCGCCCGGACCGCTCCATCCATCGCCGCCACGGGGGACCCGGGCGTTCGCGCAGCTCATCCATACAGCCACGCTAGACGGCGTCCGCCGTCACCCGCGTCACCCCTGCGTAGCGTTTCAGGCGTACTCCCCACGTAGTACCCGAACCCGACTTTCCGGTCCCGCGGGCCACGGCCGGACCGGTGGCGAGGTCTGACCGGCACCTGGTGGTGGAGGCGGCCGGATCAGGCTAGGTTGCACGGAACCGGAGGCCGTCGTGGACGTCCGCCCCCGGCACCCGCGGGTTGCCCCACTGCCGTAAATTGTCCAACGGTCCGGCGGGTAAGGTCGGGCAAAAGGTACGAGTTGGGGCAGGTGTGGGCAGGACATGGCGCGACGCGGACGGATGGAAGCGGACCGAGGTGCCACCTCCGCCGCGCCCGCGGTGCCGGGCTCCGCGATAGCCGAGGCGGCCGACGGCGGGAGCGCGGCCCGGGGCTGGCTCCGGCTGGGACGGGACGGGCGGCTCACCGCCTACGCGAGCTGTGCCGAGGGGCTGGTGCGCTGGACCGAGTCCGCGCCGGGCTCCGACATCTGGCAGGGTCCCGAGCTGTTCCCCGTCGAGGGATGGGCGGGCCGGTTCACGCTCGCCCAGGACCACAACGGGTTCGTCTGGTTCGCGGGCACCCGCTTCCGGGACGGGGCGCCGGGCGGCCGCGAGCTGATCGTCGCCACCCAGTACCAGACCGGCCGTCCGCTCGGCGACTGGCGGGCGGTGGGGAATCCCTTCCCGGAGCGCAAGAAGAGCCAGCCCCAGGCTCAGGCCCAGCCCCCGGCCCCGGGGCAGCAACAGCCGGAGCCGGAAGCGGAGTCGGGGGCGCCGCTGCCCCCGCCCGGAGACCCCGTCGTGCTGCCCGACGGCACCGGCGCGCTCCACATCCTCACCACCCGCTTCGGCGTGGGCGCGCGCGGCCGGACGCGGCGAGCCGACGGCGTATGGGGCAGTTGGGTCGACTACCAGGGCAAATGGGTGCGCGGCGCCGTCGTTCCGCTGGTGACCGCCCAGGGCCGAGCCGAGTTCCTGGTCACCTTCCGGGGCGGAGCCTCGTACTGGGGCCAGGAGATGCCGGGCAGCGACTTCCGATGGCTCGGGCGGATGAAGGCCGACGCCGTCGAGGGGACGTACAGCTCCTGCGAGACGGGCCCGGGCATCGGCACCTACTTCTGGCGCCACCCGGCGGACGGCGGCGTCATCGCCTACCGCCCGCAGGCCCCCGCCGGTGCGTCTCCCGCGCTGATGCCGCTGGGCGGCGCGGGCGGTGTCGGCCCGGTGGGCGTGGCCCGTACGCGCATCGACGGCTACGACTGCACCGTCCTCCTGCAGCGGGGAGCCGAGGGCTACCCGGAGATCGCCGCCTACCCGACGCACGGCGAGCACTACGGCACTTGGTGGGCCCCCGTGGGCGACCGGTGCGCGGGGCTGCCGGCCATCTCGCTCGACGCCCGCGGCTCGGTCACGATCGCGATGATCGACCTGGACGGCGGGCTGCTGATCGCGCGGCAGGATCCGACGGACCCGGGTCTGGCCTTCGGCCCGTGGTGTCGGGTGGGGTGATCCACCTCACCCGGAAGCCCGTCCTGCGGCGAGTGAAGCGATGCTTCCGCACATCACGCCCCGGAGCCATGGGGAATTGGCCTGCCCCGCAGGTGTGGAAGTTCGCCGCTCATTCGCAAACGTGAAGCTTCGGGCGTGTGGGGCGCCCGTGAACACTTGCTCGCCATTCGGTGATTGGCCTACGCTGCGCAGACGCTGTCAAGGTCGTATAAGTGTGCGGTCGAGTGCGGTCGAGTGCGGTCGAATGCGGTGGGGCGGGTCGGGTGCGTACGGGGAGCGGTGGGTGACCGGATTCAGGGGCGGGTCTGGCGGCGTGCCCCGGCAACTTCCGGTACGCCGTGAGAAGTGTGTCTATCGAGGAGCTTTCTGAGTGGCAGGTATGCCCCGCCTGAGTGTTGTCGTGCCCTTCCAGGATGTTGAGATATACCTCCAGGAATGTCTGGAATCGATAGCCAGGCAGACGTTCACGGCACTCGAAGTGATCATGGTCGATGACGGCTCGACCGACTCCTCGACGGCGATAGCCGCCGACTTCGCCCGCCGCGACCCCAGGTTCAGGCTCCTGCGCCAGGAGTCGATGGGACCGGGACATGCCCGCAATGTCGGCATTCGAGCCGCTCATCCGCAGGCCGAATTCCTCGCGTTCGTGGACGGCGACGACGTCATACCCGAGTACGCCTACGAGCTGCTCGTGCAGACCCTCGAAGGCTCCGGCTCCGATTTCGTGTCGGGCAACGTGCAGATGATGAACTCCACCAAGCGGTGGCAGTCCCCCCTGCACAAGGCGCCCATGCAGAAGAGCAGGCGCGGCACGCACATCACCAGGCTGCCGGACCTCATCTACGACCGCACGGTGTGGAACAAGGTGTTCCGGCGGTCGTTCTGGGACTACCACTACATCGCCTTCCCCGAAGGCGTCATGTACGAGGACTCCTGGGTCAACATGTTCGCCCACTTCCGGGCCGCCAAGGTCGACATCCTCACGGACATCGTCTACTTCTGGCGCCGGCGCGAGGGTGGCGCGGCCCCCTCCATCACCCAGCGGCACACCGAGTTCAGCAACCTCCAGGACCGCGTCTCCGCGGTCCAGTCGGTCAGCCGCTTCCTCGCCGGCCACCGCGCGCGGTCCTACTCGGACCACAAGCGCAAGTACGACCTGGCCTGCCTCAAGTCGGACCTGATGCTGCATCTGAAGGTGCTGCCCGACGCCGACGAGGAGTACCAGGACGCCTTCATGCAGTGGGCGAACGAGTTCCTCGACGAGGCCGACGCGGACATCATCCAGGAACTGCCCGCCGACGCCCGGGTCAAGTGGCTCCTCGTGCGCGAGGGGCGCCTGAAGGAACTCCTCGACGTCGTCGAGTTCGAGCGCAAGGGCGGACCCCTGCCCGTCCAGCGCCGGTTCCACCGCTACCTCAACTACCCCTACCTCGGTGACCGTTCGATCGGCCTCGACAAGAGCGCCTACCGGCTCGACAAGGAACTCTCGCTGCACGGCTCGCTGATCCGGGCGGACTGGGACGACAAGGACCACCTGACCCTGGAGGGGTCCGCGTACGTCCGCTTCATCAACGTGCACAAGCGGCACATGTCGATGAAGGCGATCGCGCTGCGCAACAAGAAGCAGGGCCGCGTCGTCGTCGCCAAGGCGAAGACCACCTACTACCCGCAGGCCACCGAGTACTCGAACCAGAACCGCTACTGCTACGACTGGTCCGGCTTCCAGGTCAGCTTCGACACCAGCCGCCTCAAGCGCAAGGGCGAGTGGGTCGAGGGGACCTGGGACGTCGCGGCGGGCGTCCTGAGCCGCGGCCTGTTCCGCTACAAGGGCATAGCCCGGGGCGGCGCGGGCAGCGCGGCCAACCCGCCCTACCGGTACGTGGACAAGAACGTCCGCGTGGTGCCCCTGTTCCTCCAGGGCAAGCTCAAGCTCCGCGTCGAGACGGTCCGTTGCCGCATCACCCGGCACCGGATGGTCGGTGACCACATCGAACTCGGCGGCGTCTACCTCGGCCCCAAGCTCCCCGAGTGGGCCAAGTTCCGGGTGACCAGCATGAGCGGCGCCGGCCGCCACGACTCGTGGGTCCACTTCACGCCCGGCGGCGAGGGGTGGTACCTCTTCGTCACCCGTATCCCGGTCAAGGCCCTCGTCCCCGGCCACCGCACCAACTCCTCGGACGGGGTCCCCGAGACCTGGAACACCGGCGCCAACGGCTGGAAGACCACCTTCCACGTCGAGGGACGCAAGGCGGCCATCTACCCCGTCATGGCGGAGGACGCCACCGACGGCCACTACCGGATGCCCGCCGGGCTGCAGACCGAGGGCGGGGACCGCGAGGTCTTCGTGCACCGCAACGGCTCCGGCTACGTGGTGCTGTTCGAACGGGACACCCTGCCGCTGGCCAAGTCCGCGACCTGGCGCGAGGACGGCTCGCTGGAGGTCGTCGTCGGCTACGCCGCCCAGGACATGCTCGACGCGTCCGAGTACGCCACGGCACACGTCGTCGTACGCTCCCGCGCCCACGGCGCGGAGCGCGTCGCCCCCATCACCTGGTCCGGCGACGACTTCCGCTTCGCCGTCACCCCCGCCGCGATGCGCACACTGGCCGGCGACATCCCGCTGGCCTCCGGCCGCTGGGACTTCTTCCTGCGCCGCCAGGACCCCTCCGCGGTGTCCCCGGAGGACCGCTCCGGCGACCTCATGATCAAGATGACGCAGGATCTGATCCCCACCCTGCCCCGGGACATGGCCAGCAACGAACGCCGCTACGAGCTGCAGTCGGAGGCCTACGACCGGCTCTCGCTGCTGGTCCACTCGGCGATGCCGGACGAGGCCCGCGGCCCGTACCGGCAGAAGCTGATGCGCACCAAGACGTACCCGGCGGCCCGCCGCCAGCCCGTCACCCAGGCGGTGCTCTTCGACGCCTTCAAGGGGACCCAGTACTCCGACAGCCCGCGCGCGCTGCACGAGGAGATGGTCCGCCGGGGCCTGGACCTCGAGCACCTGTGGGTGGTGCGCGACGACCAGGTCGAGGTTCCGCCCACCGCGCGGCCCGTGCGCATGTGGTCCCCCGACTGGTACGAGGCCATGGCCCGGGCGAAGTACGTCGTGGCCAACAACCACCTGCCGGACTGGTTCGAGAAGCGTGAGGGACAGGTCGTCGTACAGACCTGGCACGGCACGCCGCTCAAGCGCATCGGCCACGACATCGAAGCCGTGCACTTCGCGGACAAGCGGTACCTGGAGCGTGTGGAGAAGGAGGTGCAGAACTGGGACATGCTGGTGTCCCCGAACAGCTTCAGCACCCCGATCCTCAAGCGGGCCTTCCAGTTCCCCGGCGAGATGGTCGAGAGCGGCTACCCGCGCAACGACATCCTGCGCCGCGCGGACTCCGGACAGCGGGCGGCCGAGGTGCGCCGCCGCATCGGCCTGCCGCCCGGCAAGAAGGCCATCATGTACGCCCCGACCTGGCGCGACGACCAGTTCTACGCACCCGGCAAGTACAAGCTCGACTTCCGAATCGACCTCGAAGAGGCCAAGGCGCAGCTGGGCCACGACCACGTCCTGCTCGTGCGGCGCCACCCCAACGTGGTGGACCCCGTACCGGGCGCCGGCGACGGCTTCGTCTTCGACGTGTCCGACTACCCGGACATGGCGGACCTCTCGCTCATCGCCGACGTCATGATCACGGACTACTCCTCCCTGATGTTCGACTTCGTCAACACCGGGCGGCCGATCCTCTTCTTCACCTACGACCTGGACCACTACCGGGACACCCTGCGCGGCTTCTACTTCGACTTCGAGCAGTCCGCCCCCGGCCCGCTCGTGTACTCCTCCCCGGAGCTGATCGGGGCGATCCGCAACATCGACCGCATCCAGCACGGCTACGCCGCCCGCTACCGCTGGTTCCAGCAGGAGTTCTGCGACCTCGACGACGGCTACGCCTCGGCCAGGCTGACCGACCGCATCCTGATCGCCGGAGGGGACCTCGACCCCGCCCGCGCCCAGGCGCCCGCCGTCGGAGCGGTCCGCCCCGCGGCCCCCGGCGGACCGGCCGGTCAGCGCGGCCAGGCGGCCCGGACAGATCAGGCAGGTCCCTGGAACGGAGGCACCCTCGGTCAGGTGCCGCGCCAGCCGGCGAGAAGAATGGATTCCGAGCATGTCTAAGACAGCCCAGAGCACGCGCCGCGTCTTCACCGGCGTGGACTCCTCCGGGGCGGTGCCCATCGAGTACCGGTTCTCCCACGCGCGCAACGGCAACCGCCACCTGGTCGTCGTCTTCGCCAACCGCTACGCGACCAACGAGTACGGCTGGGCCAACGGGAAGCTCGACCTGCTCCGCTCCAACATCCTGTGGATCCGCGACCTGTTCGACGGCGCGAACACCTACTACCTGTGCAAGGGGATGGACTTCTCGCTGGAGCAGTCCGTCGCCGGGGTCATCTCGCGCGTCATGGGCTCGCTGGGCCTCTCGCCGGACCAGGTGACCATGTTCGGCAGCTCCAAGGGCGGCAGCGCGGCCCTGTTCTACGGGCTGAAGTACGGCTTCAGGAACATCGTCGCCAGCGTGCCCCAGTTCCGGATCGGCACCCGCGTCAAGGAGGGCAACCCCGAGGCGGTCCGGGTGATGATGGGCGAGGCGACGGAGCACAACGTACGCGTCCTCGACTCGGTCCTCCCCGACCTGGTGCACAGCGGGGCCAACCGCGCGGCCAACATCTATCTCGTCACCTCGCCCCAGGACGAGCAGTACGCGAGCCAGGTGGAGCCGTACGTCAGGCTGTTCCAGGGGCACGAGAACTTCAACTTCGTCTACAACGACTCTCCCCTCATCACCGACCACGGGAAAGTCACCCTACGCAACCTCCCCACCCTGATCGGGCTGCTGAACCTCCTCGTCGAGGGCATCACCCCCCGGTTCGGGATGGTCCGCAACGGCTACGAGGAGCCGACGCGCGACACCTCCGCCATCGACGCGTACCTGACCCAGACCTCCCTGGTGCAGGGTGACGAGTCCTTCCCCCGGCCGGTGGTGCTCACACCGACGACGGAGGAGCGGGTCCCCGCGAACACCGTCCGGTTCACGGGCACCGCCGTGGGCGCCGTACGCGTCAGCTTCTGGCAGGACGGCAAGCACAAGGGATCCGCGCCCGTCGCCGCGGACGGTACGTGGGTCTGGGAACGCAGCAGCCCCTGGCCCAAGGGGCGGCACGTCGTCAGGCTGTTCGCCGCCGACGCGAACAACTACCAGACCGAGCGCACCGAAGTGGTCTTCACGGCCGTGGAGAACGCGTCCGCGGCCCTGCCGGAGTACGAGCCGGCGCCCGCGCCGCTGCCGAGGCCGGCGCAGCGCCTCGTCCTGTCGGTGACCGCCCCGGCCGCCCACCAGCAGCTGCCGGGTCCCGCCGTCGGCTTCGCGGGCTACGCCCCGGGCGCCGTCCGCGTGGACTTCCAGGAGGGCGGAGCGGCCCTGGGTACGTGCGAGGTGCGGGCCGACGGCAGTTGGGCCTGGGAGCCGGGCTGGGCCTGGAACCAGGGCGACCACTTCGTCGAGGCCATCGCGGTGGACGCCGTCGGCAACGCCTCGCCCTGGACGGCCGTCCCCTTCACTCTGATCATGAACTCCTACCCCGCGCCCGAGCAGGGGGCGTACTTCAACGCACGGTACTGACGCCGGCCGGATCCTGGGGGCGGGTCACCCGCATCACCAGGGGCCGGTGGTCGGACGCCTTGGTGTCCACCACGTCGCACGCGGTGCGGGGGAGCTGGGTGAACAGGTAGTCGATCTTCGTGCCGTCCTTGAGGGTGGCGCGCCCCTTCTTCGAGCTGCCCTTCTGGTCGCACTCGCGGTAGGTGGTGTACGCGTCCGACGGCCAGATCCAGGCGGACGAGTTGTGGTCGCCCACCGGCGGCGGGGAGTTGAAGTCCCCGCCGAAGACCGTGGCGGCGTCCGTCGACGCGGCGGCGACCAGCGAGCTGAGCTGGTCGTCGCGGAAGTCCCAGTCCGGGTGCTCGTCGTCGCTCTCCCGCAGCGAGAGGTGCGCGTTGCACACCCGCACCCGCTGGGCCGGGACCCGCGCGCACAGGATCCCGCGGTGCAGTCCCACGGTCGGCTGCTCGGTCGGGATCGCCTCCACGTCGGTGAGCGGGGAGCCGGCCAGCAGTCCGTAGCCGGCCTGCCCCTTCCCCTGTCCGGTGCAGTCGACGGACGTACGGCGGCCGGCCGCGTCCACCTCGGCGTACGGCTCGAAGGCCGACTGCCACTGCGGCCCGAGGCCGCGGGCGAAGGAGACCAGGTCCTCGGAGCACACCTCCTGCAGGAGCAGGACCTGGACGCCGGAACCGCCGGTCAGGTCGCGCAGTTGCTTGAGCTTCTCCTTCGGCCCCCCGGTCTTCTCACAGCCCCACTGCCGCACCCCGCACATGTTCCAGGTGGCCACGGAGACCTCGTCGGCCTTCGCGGGACCCAGACCGCCACCCGTGACCGAAGCCGGTGTCTGCGCCGACGTGCACGCCACCGCGGTCAACAGGCTCAGGGTCGTCGCCGTGCGGCCGAACCGGCGGCGGAGCGACCGCCGCCGCGACCACCACCCGGTCTCCATGTGTCTCTGCATTCGGACATCATTGGGTATGGGCCGGTCAGACCGTGCATCGGGCCCGGTGTGAGGCGTTCCGCGGGCTCGCCGGACGCTGTCGGACGCACCTCGGACACCGCCTAGGCTGGGGCCGTGACGAACGCGAACACGAGCCCCGGAGGCGACCGGGTGCTGTACGGGTGCATGGGACTGGGCGGCAGCTGGGACACCGACCCGTACGGGCCCGCCGACATCGACGCCGCCGAGGCGGCCGTCGGCGCCGCCCTCGACAGCGGCATCACCACCTTCGACCACGCCGACATCTACCGGCACGGGAAGGCCGAGGCCGTCTTCGGCGAGGTGCTCGCGCGCACCCCGGGCCTGCGCGAGCGGATCACGCTCCAGACCAAGTGCGGGATCCGGCTGGGCGACAAGGACCGCCCCGGGATGTACGACCTGCGCGGGGAGAGCATCACGCGGCGCGTCGAGGAGAGCCTGACCCGGCTGCGGACCGATGTGATCGACGTCCTGCTGCTGCACCGCCCCGATCCGCTGGCGGACGTGGACTCGATAGCCTCCGCGCTGACCTCCCTACACCGCCAGGGCCTCGTACGGGGCTTCGGCGTGTCCAACATGGGCGCCGCGCAGATCGCCCACCTCCAGGCCAGGCTCGACGTACCGCTGGTGGCCAACCAGCTGGAGATGAGCCTGCACAGCCGTGCCTGGGTCGAGGCCGGAGTGCTGCTCAACACGCCGGACTCCGCGCGGAACGGGTTCCCCTTCGGCACCCTGGAGCACTGCCGCGACCACGGCATCCGCCTCCAGGCCTGGGGCGCGCTCGCACAGGGCCGCTTCACCGGCCGTGAGGAGACGCCCGCCGAGCGGGCCACCGCGGCGCTGTTGGCCGAGCTGGCCCGGCGGAAGGACACCACGCCCGAGACCGTTCTGCTGTGGTGGCTGATGCGGCACCCCGCCGCCGTCGCGCCCGTCATCGGCAGCGCGCGCCCCGAGCGGATCCGGGCCTGTCGCGACGCGGCGCTGCGGGAACCCGACCTCACGCACGAGGAGTGGTACGAGCTCTGGATCGCGGCCCGGGGCGTACCGCTGCCCTGAGCCGGCCGGGCGCGGGGAGTGGGGGTAGCCCCACCGGCGGCCGACCGGCAGGCCGGATGGGGCCCCGCGGCGAGATCAACAAGGCTTGCGCCATGACGACTTACCCGCACAAGGCCATGCTCCTCGCCCTCGCCACGGCCACCGTGGCGGCCGGCCTGACCGCGACCGCCGCACCGGCCGTGGCCCGGACCGCACCCGCCGCCCCGCAGCTCACATGGCACCGCTGCACCCAACCGGACGCCCTCGCCGCCCAGGAGTGCGCCGAACTGCCCGTCCCGCTCGACTACGACGACCCCGGCGGCCGACAGCTCACCGTCGCCGTCTCCCGTATCCGCAGCGACCGCCCCGAGGCCCGGCGCGGCACCCTCGTCGTCATCCCCGGCGGACCCGGCGGATCCGGTGTGCAGCGCCTGACGCAGAAGGGCGACGCCCTGCGGCGCGAGCTCGGCGGGGCCTACGACCTCGTCGCCTTCGACCCCCGGGGAGTGGGCGCCAGCACCACCGCGAGCTGCGACCTCGCCCCCGAGGACCGGTACCTGACCAGCCTGCGGTCCTGGCCGGGCCCGAACGGCGAGATCACCGAGAACATCGCCCGGTCCCGGCGCATCGCCGAGGCCTGCGCCCGCAACGGCGGCCCCGAACTGCGCAGTTTCACCACGGCCAACCAGGTCCGCGACATGGACCGCTTCCGCGAGGCGCTCGGCGAGCGGAAACTCTCCGCCTGGGGCACCTCGTACGGGACCTACGTGGGCGCCGTCTACGCGCAGAAGTACCCCCGGCACACCGACCGCTGGGTCCTCGACAGCAGCGGCGACCCCGACCCGAAGCGGGTCGCCCGCGGCTGGCTGGCCAACATGGCGCAGGGCGCCGCGGACCGCCTCCCCGACTTCGCCGCCTGGGCGGCCCACCCCGACCGGGACCTGGACGGCCTGCGGCTGGCCGGGGAAGCACGGGGGGTGGAGCCTCTCCTCGTCTCGCTCGCGGCCCGACTGGACCAGGAGCCGAGGGCGACGACGACCCCCGGAGTGCCGCTGACCGGCAACGGCCTGCGCCAGGCCCTCCAGAACGCGCTCTACGCCGACGCCGCCTTCGCCCCCTTCGCCCGGCTCGTGCGGTCGGCCCAGGACCCGGCGGGGACGCCGGTGCTCCCGAGGGAGCTCGCCGCGCCCATCCGGAACGAGGACGCGGCGCTCATGGTCAGCGTCATCTGCAACGACGTGGCATGGCCGGACGTGCCCATGGCCTCCTACCGGCGGGCCGTCGAAGAGGACCGCGCCCGGCATCCGCTCACCGCCGGCATGCCGGTGAACGTACTGCCCTGCTCCTTCTGGAAGACGCCCGCGCAGAAGCCGACCCGGATCACCGACGACGGCCCCTCCGGCATCCTCATGCTGCAGAGCCGCCGGGACCCGGCCACCCCGCTCTTCGGGGCCCTGAAGATGCGCGAGGCGCTGGGCGACCGCGCCCGCCTGGTCACCGTCGAGCAGGGCGGCCACGGGCTGTACCTCGGCAATGGCAACGCCTGCGGGAACCGGGCCGTCACCGAGTTCCTCACGACCGGCCGCCGCCCGGCCCGGGACACGGACTGCGCGAACTGAAAGGTCGTGTTTCCTCGCGAGTGACCTCCGGGCAGGGTACCCGCCCACCTCCCCGTCACCGTCCCGGTCCCGCGCAACCCGTACGACGTCACCCGCCTCGCCCGGGTGACGGCGGACCCGGCCGCGCCGCTGCTCTCCGAGGGCGAACTCCGGTCCGCCACACGGCTTTCAGTGGCCGGGGCCGGCTCCCGCGGCTGCCTCCCGTTTCTCCTCCCGCCCCACTTTCCGTACGGCCTTGGCCCCGGATATCCATCCGTACTTGTGGGTACTGCGGCCGAATGGCGCCGGATTTGATAGTTCTGGACTGGTCCGGTGTGAGAAAGCTGCGGGAAGGACCCGGCATGTTCGATCTACTGCGCCCGGAGACCGTCATGTGCCCCTTCTGCAAGGCCACCGCCGCCGACGGAGTGGTGCGGACCTTACGGACCGGAGCAGGGTCACTGTCGGTGACCTGGCACACCCTCAACTGCCCGCACTACGCGGCCGACCGGATCCTCGCCGAGAAGGAGGGCTGACCCGGGCCCTCCCGGACCGCTCCGGGCTCGGCGACATGCGCGACCGGATCCGTGCGGCGAGGATGAGGGGGACCGGCGACGAGGAGCGGCGCATGACCAGTCCAGCTGAGCGGCTCCGGCGCGGACGGGCCGTCCGCAAGATCACGGGCCGGGCCGCGCACGGGCGGTGGACCGCTGCGCCGGACCGGCCCGACCCCGTCGAGGTACTCCAGCGCCAGGGCGCCGACCGGGTGCCCGAGCTGCTTCCGATCCGCTACGGCCGAATGGCGGCATCGCCGCTCGCCTTCCTGCGCGGCGCCGCGGCCGTCATGGCCGCCGACCTCGCCACCGGCCCGCAGACCGGCCTCACCGTCCAGCTGTGCGGGGACGCGCACCTGCTCAACTTCGGCATGTTCGCCTCACCCGAACGCGCCCTGCTCTTCGACCTCAACGACTTCGACGAGACCTTCCCGGGCCCCTTCGAATGGGACGTCAAACGGCTCGCCGCGAGCGTCGCGGTGGCCGCCCGCGACAACGGGCACGGCGACGACCGCGCCGCGCAGGCGGCCCTCGGCGCCGCCCGGGCCTACCGCCGGACGATCCGGGAGCTCGCCGGACACCGCGAGCTGGAGGTCTGGTACCACCGGATCGACACCGCCGAGCTGCCGCCCCTCATCGGCAAGCCCGAAATGCGCGACCGGGTGGAGGCCAACCTGGCGCGCGCCCGCCGCCGTACCAGCCTGCACGCGCTCGGCAAGCTCACAGAGGTCCGCGACGGGCGCCGGCGGATCATCCACGACCCCCCGCTGCTGGAGCCGCTCGCCCGGGCGGACTCACGCGAGGTCGACCGGATCTTCGGCACGTACCGCAGCACCCTCGCCGAGGAACGCCGCCTCCTGCTCGACCGCTTCCGCTTCGCTGACGCGGCACGCAAGGTGGTCGGCGTCGGGAGCGTGGGGACCCGCTGCTTCATCGTGCTGCTGCTCGGCCGCGACGCCGACGACCCGCTCTTCCTGCAGATCAAGGAGGCCGTGCCGTCCGTCCTGCAAGGCCACCTCCCGGCCGACGGGCACGATCACCAAGGGCACCGGGTGGTCGCAGGCCAGCGGCGCATGCAGGCCGCGGGCGACATCTTCCTCGGCTGGACGACCGGACCCGCCGGCCGCCACTTCTACGGCCGGCAGCTGCGCGACATGAAGGGGTCGGCCGAAGTCGCCGGCATGTCCCCCGGCCTGCTGCGGCGGTACGCCGAGCTGTGCGGCAGAACCCTGGCCCGCGCCCACGCCCGTACCGGGGACCGCATCGCCATCGCGGGCTACCTCGGCGGCGCCGACACCTTCGACCGCGCCGTGGCGGGCTTCGCGCTCCGCTACGCGGACCGGACCCTCGCCGACCACGCGCTGCTGACCGCCGCGATCGCCGACGGACGGCTCACCGCCACCCCCGGCGTCTGAGACCCCGCGGGGTCTCAGACCGGCGCCCCGCTCGGCTCCGCCTCCCGGGCCGCCCGGCGGCGCAGCGCGTCCTCGTCGGTGTCGGCGTCGTAGGAGATCAGCTTCGGCAGCAGGGCGGCCAGTACCGCCACCGAGGCCACGCAGGCCAGCCCGCCGCCCCAGAAGGCCGAACGGGTGCCGGTCCAGCCGGCCATGGTGCCCGCCCGGACCTGTCCCAGCTGCGGTCCCACGCTGTACGAGAGCACCTCGATGCCCGCGAGCCGGCCCCGCAGCTCCTCCGGGATCGTCTGGTTCCAGATCGTCGCCCGGCCCAGCCCGCTCACCATGTCGCCCGCGCCCGCCACCGCGAGGCACAGCAGCACGAGCCAGATGCCCGAGGAGGCGCCGGCCCCCGCGACCGCCAGGCCCCAGACCGCCGCCCCGAACACCACCAGCAGGCCGTGCCGGCGTATCCGGGACATCCAGCCGCTGGTCATGCCGAGCACCAGCGAGCCCACCGCCCCGGCCGCGTACATCAGGCCCAGCGCCCACACCGCGTCGAGCTCGTCCGCGAGGAAGGGGTAGATCGCGTTCGGGAAGGCGAAGAACATCGCCGCCAGGTCGACCGCGTACGTCCCCAGCAGCACGGGCCGGCTCCACGCGTACCGCGCGCCCTCGGCGATGCCGCGCAGCGACGGGCGCTCGGCGCCCTTCACCGGCGGCGCCGGACTGAGCCGCAGGCACAGCAGTACGGAGGCGAGGAACCCGAGGACGGTGACGGAGTAGGCCGCGGCGTGACCGGCGAACGCGACCACCACACCGGCCAGTGCCGGACCGGCGATCGCGCCGAACTGGTAGCGCAGCCCGTTGAGCGCGGCGGCGGCCGTCAGCTGATCGTGCGGCACGATCCGCGCCATCAGCGAGTCCAGGGCCGGCCGCTGGAGCCCGCTCAGCGCCGACACGCCCGCCGCGACCACGTACAGCGGCCACAGCAGCGGATCCGGCAGCAGCGCGTTCACCAGCAGCACCAGGGCGAGGACCCCGAGCCCGGCCTCGGTCAGCAGGATCATCCGGCGCCGGTCGACCGCGTCGGCGAGGGCGCCCCCGTAGAGCCCGAAGACCACCAGCGGGACGAGCTCCACCGCACCCATGGCACCGACCGCCAGCGGCGAGTCCGTCAGGTGCTTGATCTGCAGCGGCAGCGCGATCATGGCCATGAACGAGCCGAAGTACGTCACCGTGCCCTGGTAGAACAGCAGCCTGAACTCACGACCGGAACGGAACGGGGCGAAATCGGGCAGTATGGCGGCCCACCGGGAAGTGCTCACGAGATGCCATCGTCCGTGGACGTCCGGCCCGGGGCAACGCATTTTCCGTGTACACGCCCCGTATCGGTCACGGACGGGCGAATCCGGAGCCCTGCGCGTGGCATCACGGGCCCGCGGTGGCACCCATGGGACATGCCGCCGGTGTCAGCGTTCCTGCGTACGGCAGCGTCGTACGCCTGGCGCCTGCTGGTGGTCGGCGCCGCCGTCTACGCGCTCTTCTCCGTGCTCGGCAAGTTCCACGAGATCGCCGTGGCGCTCTTCCTCGGCCTGGTCGTCGCCGCCCTGCTGTGGTGGCCGACCCGGCGCCTCGCGCGCGTCCTGCCCCGGTCGGTCGCCGTCGCCGTCGCCCTCCTCGGCAGCGCGCTGGTCCTGCTGGGCGTACTGACCCTCGTCGGCACGGCGGTGGCCGGGGAGAGCACCACCTTGGCCCGGGAGTTCCGCGAGGGACTCGACAGCATCGAGGAGTACCTGGAGCGACCGCCCTTCCGGCTGAACCCGAACGCGCTCACCGACCTCCAGTCCCGCCTCGGCGAGTACGTCTCGAGCCACCGCTCCACGCTGCTCAGCCAGGCGCTCAGCGGAGCCGGGCGCCTGGTACAGGTCCTGACCGTGCTCGCCCTCGCCGCCTTCTCCTCCTTCTTCTTCCTGCACGGCGGCGACCGGCAGTGGTCCTGGTTCTGCGCGCAGCTGCCCCCGTCGGTCCGCGCCCGCGTGGGCATCGGCGGCGCCGCCGCCTGGCGTACGTTCACCGGCTACACCCGCGGGATCATCCTCGTCGCGGCGACGAACGCGGTCCTGGTCGGCCTGGCGCTGTACTTCCTCGGGGTCCCGCTGGCCGTGCCACTGGCCCTGCTGGAGTTCTTCGCCGCGTTCATCCCGCTCGTCGGATCGCCGGTCGCGCTGGCGGTCGCCGCGGTGGTCGCGCTGGCCGCCAAGGGGCCGCTCGTCGCGGGCCTGGTGGTCGCGCTGATCGTGGTCATCGGCCAGATCGAGGGCCATCTGCTGCATCCGCTGGTGATGAGCCGGGCGGTGAGTCTGCACCCGCTGGTGGTGGCGATCTCGGTGGTCGCGGGGGCCATCGCCGCCGGGGTGGTCGGCGCGGTGGTCGCGGTCCCGCTGGTCTCGGTGACCTGGTCGGTGCACACGGCGCTGCGCGACGCCCGCCTCGCGCCCGAGGGTCCGGCGGCCGGCGACCCGACGGCCGGCGACCCGACGGCCGGCGACCCGACGCCCGGCGGCCCGCCGGGCGACGACGGCTGAGGGCCGGACGGCGGACACCGCCGGCCGCTTCCTGCACAATCGCCTGATGAGCGATGAAGACCCCTACCTGTGGCTGGAAGACGTATCCGGCGACGCCGCCCTCGCCTGGGTGCGGGAGCGCAATGCCGAAACCGTGGACGAGCTGACCGGTTCGCCCGGATTCAAGGTCCTCGAACAGGAGATGCGCGAGGTACTGGACGACGACGGCCGGATCCCCTGGACCGTCCGCAGAGGCGGTCACCTCTACAACTTCTGGCAGGACGCCGACCACGTACGCGGCCTGTGGCGCCGGACCACGCTGGAGGAGTACCGGACGGACCGCCCGGCCTGGGAGGTGCTCCTGGACCTCGACGCGCTCGCCGAGGCCGAGGGTGAGAAGTGGGCCTGGGCGGGCAGCCGGGTCCTGGCCCCCGAGCACCGGCACGCCCTCGTCCTGCTGTCCCGGGACGGCGCGGACGCCTGCGTGGTGCGCGAGTTCGACCTGGAGACCCTCGCCTTCGTCGAGGACGGGTTCGCCGTCGCCGAGGCCAAGACCCGGATCGGGTGGATCGACCACGACCGGGTCTGGATCGGTACGGACTTCGGCGCCGGCTCGATGTCCTCGTCCGGCTACCCGCTCCAGGTACGCCGCTGGCGGCGCGGCACGCCCCTCGCGGACGCCGAGCTGGTCTACGAGGGCCGGCCCACGGACCTGTCCGCCTCCGGATGGCACGACGACACCCCCGGCTTCGCCCGGGACTTCGTCCACCGGCAGATCGACTTCTGGAACCACGAGCTCTTCCTGCTCCAGGAGGACGCCGCCGGCCCGCCGCTGAAGATCGACGTCCCGGACGACGCGGGCGCCTCGGTCCACCGCCGGTGGCTAACCGTCACCACCAAGTCCCCGTGGCTCGGCCACCCCGCGGGCAGCCTGCTCGCCTTCGACTTCGACGCCTTCCGGGCGGGGGAGCGCGAGGCCGAGGTGCTGTTCACGCCGGACGAGCGCACCGCGCTCGCCGGGTACAGCTGGACCCGCGACCACCTCATCCTCAGCACCCGCGCCGACGTGTCCTCCCGGATGGAACTCCTCACCCCGGGCGGCGAGGGCCCCGGCGGCTGGCGTCGGGCCCCGCTGCCGGGCCTGCCACCGCTGTCCACCGCCTCGGTCACCGACACGGACCCGGACGTCGGCGACGAGTACTTCCACCAGGTCTCCGGCTTCCTCCAGCCCGCCACCCTCTACCGGGGCACGGCCGGCGACGGCCGCGAGAGCGAGAGCCTCAAGCAGAGCCCGGCGCTCTTCGACACCGCCGGCCTCGCCGTGCGCCAGTACTTCGCGACCTCCGCGGACGGCACGAGGGTGCCGTACTTCGTCGTCGGACCCGAGGACCGCCCGGGCCCGGGCCCCACCCTGCTCTACGGGTACGGCGGCTTCGAGATCTCCATGGTCCCGCAGTACAGCGCGGTCACCGGACGGGCCTGGCTCGCGCGCGGCGGCACGTACGTCGTCGCGGGAATCCGGGGCGGGCACGAGTACGGGCCCGGCTGGCACAAGGCGGCGCTCGGCGCGAACCGGGTCCGGGCCTACGAGGACTTCGCCGCCGTCGCCCGGGACCTCACCGCCCGGGACATCACCACCCCCGCCCAGCTGGGCATCGAGGGCGGCAGCAACGGCGGGCTGCTCATGGGCGCCATGCTCACCCGCGACCCCGAACTCTTCGGCGCGGTCGTCGCGCACGTGCCGCTGCTGGACATGCTGCGCTTCCACAAGCTGCTGGCCGGAGCCAGCTGGATCGCCGAGTACGGGGATCCCGACAGCCCGGCCGACCGGCCGCACCTGGAGGGGATCTCCCCGTACCACCGGATCAGGACGGAGGGGCCCGCGTACCCGCCGCTGCTCCTGCTCACCTCGACCCGCGACGACCGGGTGCACCCGGGCCATGCCCGCAAGATGGCCGCCCGACTGCGTGAGCACGGGCATCCCGTCCTCTTCCACGAGCACCTCGGGGGCGGTCACGCGGGCGCCACCGACCACCGGCAGACGGCCTTCAACGAGGCCCTCGTCCACACCTTCCTGTGGGAGCGGCTGACCCCGCGGAAGTGACCGGTCCCGGGCCGGAGGTGAACGGCAGGCATCCGTACGGGGGATTTGCGGGGTCAGACGCTGCCGAGGGCCGGGTTTTGCCCCACCATCGGCGGATGCGACCCCGGCCCGGGAGGACCCCATGAGCACCCCGTACGCGTCCGCCGCCCCGTACTACGCCCGCTACCGTCCGCCGTACCCGGCAGAGCTCTACGCGCTCCTCGCGGACCGGTTCGCGCTCGACGGCTCCCGGACCGTCCTGGACCTCGGCTCCGGGCCGGGCACGCTCGGCCTGCCGCTGGCCGCGCTGGCCGAGCACGTCTACGCCGTCGACCCGGAGCCGGCCATGCTCGCCGAAGGGTGCAGGCTCGCCGAGGAGCACGGCCTCGGGAACATCTCCTGGCTGCGGGGCGACGCCGCCGGGATCGGCAGGCTGTGCCTGCCCCGGATCGACCTGTGCGTCATCGGCGGGGCGTTCCACCTGATGGACCCGGCACGGGTACCGGCCGACCTGGACGCCGTGCTCGCGCCACGTGGCGGGATCGCCGTCGTCACCTCCCTGGCGGCGGCCTGGCCGGCCGTCGTCGACGAGGTGTGCGCCCGCTTCCTCGGAGGGGTGGACGCACCGTACGACGCGCGGGACGTCCAGGACGTGCAGGGCGTGGGGGACCTGCGGGACGTCGAGGACCGGCTCGCGAAGTCGCCGTTCTCCCGCGTCGAGACCAGCACGTGGGAGAGGTCCACGCGGTACAGCGTGGACCAGGTGGTCGGCCTGCAGTTCTCCCGCGCCTGCTCCGGCCCGGCCCTGTCCGGCGACCGGAAGGACGCCTTCGAGGCCGAGCTGCGCCGCGCCCTGCTCGACCACGACCCCGGCGGCACCTACGTCCGGACCGTCACCGTCGCGGCCACCGTCGCGACCAGGCCGCGGCGTTGACCGCGGGCCCCGCCCGCCCGGCCCGCACGCCTCACCCGGCTCGCTGATCCTGCCCGGCCGCGGGCGAGCGGTGCGCGAACCGGTCGGCCGCGCGCCGGCCGCGGCTCTCCAGGGGCAGTACCCCGGTGGCCGCGGCCAGCCCGAAGGGCGGCATGTCGAAGTAGATCGACTCGTACGAGCCCTCGGGCACGATGTAGGACTCGTGCCACAGCCCCACATGGCGGCGCAGCCGCCCCGCGCGATCCTTGCGGTTGACGATCGACCAGGCCTTGTGGTGGAGCATGTCCGGGGCCGCGGCGTACGCGTACAGCTTCTCCTTGGACTCCCAGTACTGGACCACGTAGTACGTGCGGGGCGACGCGGTGAGCAGGACGTGGCCGAGCAGCCCCCGGGCAGGTTGCCTGGCGAGTTCCCGGAGCATGCGCGGCATGGCGAGGATCACCGGCACCCAATGGTGCACGGCCCAGAAGTGGTTGATGCGCATTCCGATGAGCAGGACGACGACGTCCCCCTCGGCTGCTGCGGTGGTACGGCCCGGTAAGGGTTTCGCGAACACGTCGGCCTCCCGATCGCCTTGTTGGATAGCGCTGCTGTCCAACCGTCACGTGATGGGATAGTGGCACTCTCCAAAGGAAGGTTCAAGAGAGTGCGGCTCGCGGAACTGAGTGAGCGGAGCGGCGTGGCCATCGCCACCATCAAGTACTACCTGCGCGAAGGGCTGTTGCCGCCGGGCCGCCGCGTCGGCGCGACGACCGCCGACTACGACGAGGGCCATCTGCGCAGACTGCGGCTGGTACGCGCGATGATCCAGGTCGGCCAGGTGCCGGTGGCGCGGGTCCGCACGGTGCTCGCGCACGTCGACGACGAGTCCCTGGGCCGGACGATGCGCCTGGGCGCCGCCCTGTGGGCCCTGCCCCACGAGCCCGGGCCGGCCGACGGCGAAGGCGAGGGCACGGACGGCGCCGAGGGCGACGGCGGGGACGCGGTCATGGCCGCCGCACGCGCCGAAGTGGACGAGCTGCTGAGGACGTTGGACTGGTCCAGCGCACGCGAGCTGGGTGGGATCTCCCAGGTGCACCGTTCGCTCGTGGCGGCGGTGGCCACGCTGATGCGGCTCGGCTATCCGTGGGACGCCGCGCTCATGGCCCCGTACGCACGGCTGATGCACCAAGTGGCCGTGCGCGACCTGGACTTCGTGGAGACCTTCCCCTCGGAGGCGGAGAAGGTCGAGACCGCCGTGGCGGCGACCATCCTGTTCCAGCCGGTGCTGAACGCGCTGCACCGGCTGGCCCAGGAGGAGGAGTCGGCCCGGCGGTACGGACTGGAGTGAGCGGCCACCGGTGCCCCGGTCCCCGGCCGTCGGGTTGGTGCGTCAGGGCGCCGGGGGCCCGTCCACGGGCGGGACCTCGGCGGGAAACGGCGGCCGGACCCGGTCGACGCGCCGCCGTTCGCTCGCGCCGAAGGCGCGGTAGTTCTCGCGGGCCGCGCGGAGCGTGACGTGGTTGGGGCCGCCCACGTAGTGGTCCGGGTCCCGGTAGTCCCCGCCGTCGTCCTGCCAGCCGCAGACGGGGCAGATCTCGTGGTGCCCAGGCACCCCGACGGTCAGGTTCCCGCAGACGGCGCACGGGAAGGGCCCCGAGGGCGCCGCGCCGGCGAGCGCGGTGAGCAGTTCCTGCTCGCGGGCCGTGCTCAGACCGGCCCGGCGGGGCCGCTCCAGCCCCTCGGCGCGCTCCCACCGCAGGAGGTCCTCCAGCATGTCCGAGCGCGGGCGGTCGCGCAGCCCGGCCGCGTGCGCGGCGGCTCCGCTGCGGGCGCAGAAACCGGCCCACTTCGGGTCCGGCATCCACATCGCCATCGACTCCGGGCCCATGAAGACCCCGACGCCCTGATCCAGGAGCCACTGCGGGTCCGCCACCGCCACCGGTCCGGTGTACCCGGCCACGCGCGCCGACAGGCCGACCCAGGTGTCGAAGGGGACGACGGGCCCGACGGCGTCGAAGGTCCCGGTGGTGCCCGCCTGGGCCAGGTCCAGCAGCCAGGCGGACAGATCACGCACGTCGACGGCCTGGGTCGGCACGTCGGCGGACCGGGGGAGGAGCACGGGCTGGTCCACCTCACGGGCGAAGCGCGCCGCCCAGTACCCCGACCGTCCGCTGTGATCGCCCGGGCCCCCGATCAGACCGGCCCGGGCGATGACGAGACGGTCTCCCACCGCGGCGCGCGAGGCCTCCTCGCAGGCGACCTTGGCCTCGCCGTACTCCTCCCGCCCCACGTACGCGCTCCCGGCCGGCGGCAGCAGCGCGGCCGTCTCGTCGGCGCCGACCGTGCCGTGGTCGGCGTAGGCGCTGATGGAGGAGACGTACGTCCAGTGCCGGGCCCGCCCCGCCAGGGCCGCGAGCGCGCCGCGGACGAAGGCCGGCTGCCAGGACACCTCGATGACGGCGTCCCAGTCACGGTCGAGGAGTTCCGCGTAGGCGGACTCCTGGTTGCGGTCCGCGGCCACCAGCCGCGCACCGGGTGCGACGGCGCCGCTCTCGCCGCGCGCCAGGCAGGTCACCGCGTGACCCCGCTCCAGTGCCTGCCGGGTGATCTCACGCCCCAGCCATGCGGTCCCGCCGAGTACAAGAAGATCCATCAGGTCACCTCAGCACATCGCGGGCACACCCGCGACGCCGGTTCGCGCTCGGCGGAGAAGGACGGGCGGGCGCGTCCGCGTGCCGGCCGTCACAGGTCCCGGCGCATGCAGACGCGCGGCCACCGGTCCAGGCCGTGAGCCGCCTCCCGTGCGCGGATCTCCCGGAGGCCGGGAGTGAGCCCCGCGTCGTCCAGCGGCCGGAAGCCGCAGCGCGCGTAGTACGGGGCGTTCCACGGGACCTCGGTGAAGGTGGTGAGGGTCAGGGCGGGCGCGCCCGCGCGCACGGCGAACTCCGCCAGGTGCTCCAGCAGGCCCCGGCCGAGCCCGCGGCGCGCACGGTCCGGACGGACGGACACCTGCTCGACGTGCAGATTGCCCTCGACGTACTCGGCGATCAGATAGGCGCCCGGGGCATCGGCCCCGTCGACCGACACCCACGCCAGCCCGGCGCGTTGGCAGGCGGCGAGCTCGTCGAGCGTCGGCGGCTCGTCGTCGGCGATCTCCGGCATGCCGATGTCCCGGAAGCAGAGCCCGGCGGCCCTTTCGATGTCCTGGAGGAGGGTCAGCTCGTCCAGCCGTGCTGTGCGGATGGCCATGGCCGCATTGTCGCGGGCGGCCGGGCCCGAGGGCATCCGAGTATCGAGCCCGAATCCGTTCCCCGCCCGTCCGGGGCGGGTTCTGTGCTCCGTCCGGGTTCTCTTGCATGCCCGTTCGGACGCAGCGCCGAGGGAATGATCATCATTTAGGCGCCCCATCGCTTTGATACGGCTATGCCACGAATGCGACGGAGACAACCGACCAAGGCGTGGGGCGCCGTGGCTGCGGTGACGGGGGCCATGCTGGTCGTCGCCGCAGCGCCGGGCCGGGCGCCCGCCACGGACACCGCGGACGGGGTCGCCGCGGGCCCCCCGCGGGAGGCCGCGGTCACCCTGCTGGTCGGGAGGGTGCTGGACGAGGGCCAGGAGTCCGGCGAAGGGCCGTGCGCGGTGCGCATGTTCCGGCCCGGACTGTGCAGCGGCTGGCAGGAGCAGCGCGTACGGGCCACCGCGCGCGGGGTGGGGTCCGTCGTGAAGGAGCCCGCCCTCGGCGGCACGGCGCGCACCGCCCGGACCGGGGTGCTTCCCACCGACTCCGGCGGGCCGCTCCAGATCGCCCTCGCGGAACCCGGCCGCCTCACGGACGTGACCGTGCGCGACGGCCGCGGCCGCCATCTGGCCGGCGAGCTCGCCCCGCACGGCGAGCGCTGGCTGAACAGCGAGCCGATGCGGGCGGGGGAGACGTACACCGTGCAGGTCGGCGCCCTGGACGCGGACGGCACCGCGGTCGGCGTGACCATGGCGTTCCGGACCGGCGCCGCGCCGCCCGCGGACGACGGCAGGCTGACGGCCGAGTTCGGCCCGGGCCCCGGCACGTACGGCGCGGGGGAGATCGTGACGGCGAGCCTGAGCCGCCCGGTGCCCGCCGACGACCTCCCGGCCCGCGCCCGACTGGAGCGGGCACTCCAGGTCACCTCGGAGCCCCATGTCGAGGGCGCGTGGCACTGGGTCGACGAATCGACCCTGCACTACCGGCCGCGTACGTACTGGCCCGCCCACACCGTCGTCCGCGTGCGCAGCGGTCTCGACGGGGTCGAGGTCGGGGACCACGACTACGGCGGCCCCTCCGACGCCGTGCAGTTCACCATCGCGGACCGGATCGAGGCCGTCACCGACTCCGCCACCCACCGGATGACCGTACGCCGCAACGGACGGGTCATCAGGACGATCCCGGTCACCACCGGCAAGGCGGGCTTCAGGACCCGCAGCGGCATCAAGGTCGTGCTGCGCAAGGAGCCCAAGGTGCGGATGCGCGGTGACACCGTCGGCATCCAGCGCGGCACCAGCGAGTTCTACGACCTGCCCGTCTCCTACGCGACCCGGGTGACCTGGAGCGGCGAGTACATCCACGCCGCGCCCTGGTCGGTCGAGGCGCAGGGCGAGGAGAACGTGAGCCACGGTTGCACGGGCATGAGCACCGAGGACGCCGCCTGGTTCTTCGAGACCGTACGGGAAGGAGACATCGTGGAGGTGGTCAACAGCGGCGGAGCGAAGATGGCCCCCTTCGACAACGGTTTCGGCGACTGGAACGTGGACTGGCGGACCTGGCTGGCGGGCAGCGCCCTGGCCGCCGTCGACGGGAGTCCGGAGGGTTCACCGTCCTCCACGTCCGTCGCGTCCCGGCTGCACCCGACCACCTGATCGCGGACTACGATCAGCAGATGATCAAAGGAGTGATGTTCGACTTCTCCGGCACGCTGCTGCGCGTCGAGCCGACCGAGGAGTGGCTCGCCGCCGCCCTCGCGGAGACCGGTACCCCGCGCGTCGAGGAGGAGTTCGGCGAGACGGTCCGGCGGTTGACCGAGTACGGTGCCCTGCCCGGCGGCGTGTCGCCCCGGCACCTGCCGGCGCACCTCGAAACCCTGTGGGGCCGGCGCGACATCAGCGCCGAAGAGCACCGGGCCGCCTACGGCGGCCTGACCCACGCCGCGGGTATCACGGACCCGCGGCTGGCGCAGGCGCTCTACGACCGCCACATGACCCCCGCTGCCTGGCGCCCCTACCCGGACACGGAACCGACCCTGCGCGAACTGCGCCGCCGCGGGCTCCCGGTGGCCGTGGTCAGCAACATCGGATGGGACCTGCGGCCGATCTTCCGCGCGCACGGACTCGACGAACTGGTCGACGCCTATGTGCTCTCCTTCGAGCTGGGCACCCAGAAGCCCGATCCGGAGATCTTCCGGACCGCCTGCGAGCGGCTGGGCCTGGCCCCCGCCGATGTCCTGATGGTCGGGGACGACCGCCGTGCGGACGGCGGGGCCGCGGCGCTCGGCTGCCCGGTGCACTTCGTCGACCACCTCCCGGTCGACCGGCGGCCCGCGGGCCTGACCCCGCTCCTGGACCGGCTCGGGTCCGCGTAGCCGCCGTCGGCCGTCGGCCGTCCGTCACCCGGTCTGGCGGCGGCCGACACCGCCCGCCGTCCGACTGTGGCGGCCGCGCACATGGGAGCGGCCCGGGGGTGTCCCGGATGATTCCGGGCATGACAAGCGGAAACCCTCCCGGGCCCCACGGAACGGCCGCCGCCGCGGGCGTCGACCTGACCGGCCGCACCGCCCTGGTCACCGGCGCAGGCAGCGGTATCGGGCGGGCCTGCGCCACGGCGCTCGCCGCGGCCGGGGCCCGCGTACACGTGGTGGACATGGCCGCCGCCGCGGCGAACACCGTGGCCGAGGCGATCGGCGGGCGGGCGCACGTGGTGGACCTGGCCCGGGCCGAGACCGTCGGGGAGCTGCCCGCCGACGTCGACATCCTGGTCAACAACGCCGGGCTGCAGCACGTCGCCCCACTGACCGAGTTCCCGCCGGACCGCTTCGCCCTCATGCAGCGCGTGATGGTGCACGCGCCGTTCCTGCTGATCCGCCGGACCCTGCCCCACATGCGCGCGCACGGCTGGGGCCGCATCGTCAACGTCTCCAGCGCGCACGGGCTGCGCGCCAGCGCGTTCAAGGCCGGGTACGTGACCGCGAAGCACGCCCTCGAAGGGCTGAGCAAGGTCGCGGCCGTCGAGGGGGCCCCGTACGGCGTCACCAGCAACTGCGTGAATCCCGGCTACGTCCGCACACCGCTGGTCGAGAGGCAGATCGCGGCCCAGGCCGCCGCCCATGGTATCGATGCAGGTCAGGTGGTGTCCGACGTGCTGCTGAGCCGCTCCGCGGTCAAGCGGCTGATCGAACCGGAGGAGGTCGCCGCGGCCGTCCTGTGGCTCTGCGGCCCGCACACCGGCTACGTCACGGGTGCCTCGATCCCCCTGGACGGCGGCTGGACCGCCGCCTGACCCCCGCCGCGGCGGTCGGAGCAGGTCAGAGGCCGGTCAGAGGCCGGTCAGAAGCCGGGCCGGGCGTCCGTGGCGCGGTCCCACGCGGAGCGGGTGGCTCCGAAGCCGCTCTCGTGCACCCAGACGTGCGTGCACCCGGGGCACTGGAGGTGGAGCATGCTGCCCGTGTTGGTGAGCAGGTAGCGCCAGTGCGTGGAGCAGGTACGCCGCTGCTCGCAGGGTTCGCAGCCGTGCGCGTCCGCACACCTCGGGCAGGCCACCCAGGCACGGCGCCCGGGGTCGGCCTGCGGGTCAAGCGGCAGCACGGCCGTCTCCCCGGCGGGGCAGTACACCGGCCGCGACCAGGTCGTCGTAGAGGCGCTGCTGTCCGGCGTCGAGCCCGGAATAGAGCAGGTCGTAGGCGGCCTCCTCGCCGAGGAGCACCTCCATCGGATCCCAGTCCGGGCCGAGGGCCGCCATCACCTGGGCGCGCCGGAGCACCTCCTGCGAGGTGAGGTCGACGGCGAAATCGACCAGCTCGGACGCGTCGGGGGCGCCGGAGGCGTCGGAGGGAGGGGTGCGGTCGTGGGGGGCCATGACATCGAAGTTAGGTAGCCCTTCCTTCTCCGGTCAAGGGAGGGTGGGCGGAGTCACAGCCCGTGGATCGGGGCACCGTGGGACGTCGCGGCCGCGCCGGGCTCCGTGACAAATGTAATGGCCTGTCAAGGTGCTTCTCCTTCTGGAGGTTGATGCCCGGTTCGTCCTGGCGGACGAGGTCGCGCCCCGGGCCGGGGCGAAAAATGGGGAGTGACCAAGATCGCCGGGCCCCACCGGGCCACCGACGAGGAGCCGCCGTGCCCCACATCCGTCCCGCAGACCGATCCGCACCGCGACTGCGTCGCGCCGCCTCGGCCACCGCCGTCGCCATAGCCCTGCTGGCAGGCCTCGCGCCGGCCGCGAGCGCCGCCGTCCGGGAAGCGCCCGGCGCCTACGGCACGGACGCCGGCCGGCGCCTCGACCGGACCCGGCTGCAGGCCGGGCTGAACGCGATCCAGGAGGCCGGCGTGTACGGCGTCTACTCCGGGGTCCGCGACGGCCGCGAGCGCTTCGACGGCGCCGCCGGCCTCGCCGACACCGCCACCGGGCGCAAGGTCCGCCCCGACCTCAGGCACCGCGTCGGCAGCGTCACCAAGACCTTCACCGCCGTGGCCGTCCTCCAGCAGTCCGCGAAGGGCCGGGTCGACCTGGACCGGCCGGCCGGCGACTACGTGCCCGAGCT
This sequence comes from Streptomyces spororaveus, assembly GCF_016755875.1. Taxonomy (NCBI): domain Bacteria; kingdom Bacillati; phylum Actinomycetota; class Actinomycetes; order Kitasatosporales; family Streptomycetaceae; genus Streptomyces; species Streptomyces spororaveus. Next base: position 7,822,236 of record NZ_BNED01000005.1, read on the forward strand.
GCTGCCCGGCGAGCGCGGCCGCAAGGTGACCGTACGCATGCTCCTCAACCACACCAGCGGCATCCACGACTACATCGGCGACGCCTTCCCCTCCCTCCTGAAGGGGACCACGGAGAGCCTGGACGAGCACCGGTACCGCACGATCGGGCCCGCCGAGCTGATCGGCTACGGGGTGGCCAGGCCGCAGCTGTTCGAGCCCGGCACCAGCTGGTCCTACTCCAACACCAACTACCTGCTCCTCGGCGAGGTGCTCCGCAAGGTCACCGGTCAGGACCCGGAGCGGGTGATCACCCAGGACGTGATCCGGCGGGCGGGGCTGCGCGACACCTACTTCCCCGGCACCGACCCGCGCATCCGCGGCGCCCACGCCCGCATGTACGAGAGCTTCTACGGGATCATCGACCCGCCGCGCGACTACAGCGACTACAACATGACCTGGGCCGGCACCGCCGGAGCCCTCGTCTCCACCCCGCAGGACCTCAACACCTTCTACCGGGCCCTGCTGGGCGGCGACATCCTGCCGCGCCGCCAGCTGGACCAGATGCGCACCACCGTCGACGTCAAGGACGAGACGGGCGCCGTGGCCATGCGCTACGGCCTCGGCATCTACTCCATGGACACGCCGTGCGGCCCGGCCTGGGGCCACGACGGGGGAGTCTTCGGTGCCGGCACCTGGGCCCTGTCCAGCCCGGACGGCAGCCGTCAGTTCGCCATCGGGTACAACCTGATGAAGTACCAGCGCCTCAACGAGGCCGGCACCGCCTTCGACCCGCACCCGGCCGACGCCGCCATGCGGGACTACCGGGACCGCGCCCTCTGCGGCACCACCGCACCGCAGACCCCGGATCCGGCCGCGAAGAACCGTCCCTCCGTGCCCTCCGTGCCCTCCGCGCCCCAGGCGCCGTCGGCGCAGGGTCCTTCGGGTGAGGCCCCGGCCGCCCCGCGCGCACTGCCCCCGGTCATGCCGGCACTCCCCGGACCGCTGTCGGGCCCCATCCGCTGAGCAGGCCGGACGGGCTCCCCGGAGGTTCTTACGGATCCGTGACGTGCGGCCCGGTGAGCACGTCACGGGGCCGTGGGACGCCTACCGTCGGGGCATGCGCGTACTGGTGACCGGAGGCGCGGGCTTCATCGGCTCGCACATCGTCGACGAACTGACCGACCGCGGCCACGAGCCGGTGGTCTTCGACCTGGCGGTGGACGGACGGGAGGACGTACGGGACCCGGATGCCGTGGCGGCGGCGCTGGCCGGCGTGGACGCGGTCTGTCACCAGGCGGCCAAGGTGGGGCTCGGCAAGGACTTCGGGGACGCGCCCGGCTACGTGTCGGCCAACGACCTGGGCACCGCGGTGCTGCTGGCCGGGATGGCGCGGGCGCGGGTACCGCGGCTGCTGCTCGCCGGGTCGATGGTCGTCTACGGCGAGGGACGCTACGACTGCCCCGACCACGGCACGGTCCGGCCGGGCCCGCGGGCCGAGAGCGATCTGCGGGCGGGGCGGTTCGAGCCGCGCTGCCCGTTCTGCGGCGCCGACCTGGCGCCGGGGCTGGTCGCGGAGGACGCCCCGGCGGACCCGCGGAACGTCTACGCCACGACCAAGCTCGCCCAGGAGCACCTGGCGTCCTCCTGGGCCCGGGCCACCGGCGGACGCGTCATCTCGCTGCGCTACCACAACGTGTACGGGCCGGGGATGCCCCGCGACACCCCGTACGCGGGGGTCGCCGCGCTGTTCCGGTCCTCCCTCGCGCGGGGCGAGGCGCCGCGCGTCTTCGAGGACGGCGGGCAGCGCCGGGACTTCGTCCACGTACGGGACGTGGCCGCGGCCAACGCGGTCGCGCTGGAGTCCCTGGTACCGCAGGCCGCGCACACGGACACCGCACCCGGACCCGGCCCCGAGGGCTTCACCGCGTACAACGTCGGCAGCGGCGACCCGCGGACCGTCGGCGACATGGCGGCCGCGCTGGCCGCCGCGTGCGGGGGCCCGGACCCGGTCGTCACCGGCGAGTACCGCCTCGGCGACGTCCGGCACATCACCGCCGACTCGGCCCGCCTGCGCCGTGAGCTGGACTGGCGCCCCGCGGTCCCCTTCGCCGAGGGCATGGCCGAACTGGCCACGGGCCAGGCCGCTTCCCTTGCGACGGGACCGTGACACAGCCGTGGCCGACCTTGATCATCCGCCGGGATAGAGTCGCCCCTGCCTGTCGGCGCTGAGCCGCCGCGGGCCATCGTGATCAGAGAACCTCGGGGGATTCACACCATGCTGACCAACCGTCTGCTCCGCGCTGCCGTGCCGATGGCCGTGACGGCCCTGGCGCTCACGGCCTGCGGGCCGGAGGACGACGCCGGCCCCGCCGCCACGCAGAAGGGGACCTTCACCGAGCCCCTCGCCCTGAAGACGTCGGCCGACGTGTCCGAGACCCACTTCCCGGACAACGCGAAGACCCAGCTGAGCGTCACCCCGGTCTCGGTCGTCAAGGGCGACAAGGCCGCGGTCGAGAAGCTCGGCGTGGGACTGCTGGAGGGCAAGACGCCCTACTACGTCACCACCACCTACGCGCACAAGGGCGGTGCACCGGACACCGGCAGCTTCAACTTCAAGCTGCTCCTGCACGGCACCGACCAGCAGCGTGCCTACTTCTTCGCCCCTGCCTGGGGAGCCAAGTTCGAGCCCTGCCAGGAGGTCGCGGAGTCCGAACTGCCGCTGGCCGCCGGAAAGTCCGTCACCACCTGCGAGATCTACCTGGTGCCGGAGAACGTGCAGCCCCTCTTCGTCGGCTTCCAGGGCGACCGTGACAACCGCTCCCCGAGCCACGAGACCGGCAGCGCGGCCGAGGTCGTCTGGAAGGTGGGCTGACGGTCCGTCGCCCGCCCCGTCCCCGGTGGTGTCCGCCGCTCGGCCACCGGCAGCCGCACCGGCCGCATCCGGCCGCTGACCCGCCCGTCCCTCACCACGTACCTGGCGGTGCAGCCGGGGCCGCCCGGACCGGCCCTGCGCCAGCTGCTGGCGGCGGCCGGCCGTCCCCCTGGATGTCCTGCCGACCTCGACCTGAGGACGTGCAGGTCTGCAGACCTGAGACACCCCTAGGGGGTGCCCATGGCCGCGGGCAGGGTCAGTTCGAAGCGGCAGCCGCCGGAGACGTTGCGGACGTCGGCGTGGCCCGCGTGGGCCTCGACGATGCCCCGGACGATCGCGAGGCCCAGACCCGCTCCCGACGGAGGGGTACGGGCGGGGGTGCCGCGCCAGCCCGTGTCGAAGACGCGCGGGAGGTCCTCTTCGGGGATGCCTCCGCAGGCGTCGGTGACCGAGAGCACCACGGACTCCGCACGGCGTTCGGCGGCGATCGCGACCGTACCGTCGGCCGGGGTGTGGCGGATGGCGTTGACCAGGAGGTTGGACAGCACCCGCGTCATCTCCTTGCCGTCCACCTCCACGGGCAGCGAGGCGACCCCCTCGCCGACCAGCCGTACCCCGTGCTCGCGGGCCAGCGCGTCGGTGCCGGCCAGGGCGTCGCCCACCAGATCGTGGAGGGACATCCGGGTCAGGGTGAGGGACAGCGCGCCCGCGTGGATGCGGGAGAGTTCGAAGAGGTCGCCGACCATGGAGTTGAGGCGGTCGACCTCAGTGCGGATCTGCCGGTGGTAGCGGGCGGGATCGGCCGCCATGCCGTCCTCCAGCGCCTCCGACATGGCGCGCAGCCCGGCCAGCGGGGTCCGCAGATCGTGCGAGATCCAGGCCACGAGCTCGCGCCGCGAGGCCTCCAGGGCCCGCTCGCGCTCACGGGAGGCGGCCAGCCGTTCGCTGGTGAGAGCCAACTCGCGGCTCAGCGCCGTGAGTTCGGCGGGGGCGGGTATCACCGGCGCGGCGAAGCTGCCCTGTTCCCCGAAAGCCCGGGCCGCGGCGGCGAGTTCCCGGCAGCGCCGGACGACCTGGCGGCCCAGCAGCAGCGCGGTGGCCATGGAGACGGCCGCCGCCGTGGCGACGACCATGGTCACGACGGCCAGGTCGTGGGAGGACAGGAACATCGCCCAGGCCACCGTCAGCGTCCCGGCGAGCATCGCGGACACGGCGACCGCGGCGACGATCGCGAGGGAGACGGCGACGCTGCGCCGGCGCAGCAGGCGCAGGGCCGCGGCCCCGAGCAGCCCGGCGGCGCCCGCGCCGAGGAGCGCGTACAGGGCGATCAGCAGAAGGTCACGCATCGCCGTCCTCTGTCCGGAGGGCCTGCCTGGCCCCGGTGTCCGGGGCCGCCTCGAAGCGGTAGCCGGCGCCCCAGACGGTCCGGATCAGCTGCGGGTTCCCCGGATCGTCCTCGATCTTGCCGCGGAGGCGCCGGACGTGCACGGTGACCGTCGAGAGGTCGCCGAAGTCCCAGCCCCAGACCTCGCGCATCAGCCGTTCCCGGTCGCAGACCTGGCCGGGGTGGCGCAGGAAGAAGGCGAGGAGATCGAACTCCCGCAGGGTGAGCGCGAGTTCGCGGCCCTCCTTGTGGACCCGGCGAGCCGCCGGATCCAGGACCAGCCCCGCCACCGCGAGACGCGGCGCGCCCTCCGGACCACCCTCGGGACCGCCCTCCGGGGCGCCGGCCTGCGCCCGCCGCAGGACCGAACGCACCCGCAGCACGAGCTCCCGCGGACTGAAGGGCTTGGTCACGTAGTCGTCCGCGCCCACCTCCAGGCCCAGGATCCGGTCGTCCTCGTCACCGCGTGCGGTGAGCATGATGACCGGGACGGGCCGGCCGCGGTGCTCCCCGGCGCGCAGCCTGCGGCAGACCTCCAGGCCGTCCATCCCGGGGAGCATCAGGTCGAGGACCATCAGGTCCGGGCGGTGCTCCTCGGCGGAGCGCAGGCCGGCCGGGCCGTCCGCCGCCAGGCGCACCGCGAAACCGGCCCGCTCCAGGTACCCGGCCACGACCTCCGAGACGACCGGGTCGTCGTCCACCACCAGAACGCCGCCCAGAACGCCGCCCTGGGCGCCCACCTGCGGGTCCGCCGCCGCGCCGGGCCGCTCGTCCGTACTCTCCGCCTTGCTCTCTGCCATGCCCCCAGGCTGTCACCCGCCGGGGCCCATGTGTGGCGCGGACCCCCTCCCGTGCGACGGCGTCCGCGTTTCGTAAGGTCTGCGGGCCCCGGTTCCCCGGTTCCGATTCCTACGGTGTGGAGGGTGACTTCATCAGCTAGTGCTCCGCCCCGCGCGGACCTCGTACTGCCGTGCCTCGACGAGGCGCAGGCGCTTCCCTGGGTACTGTCCCGCGTACCGGCCGGGTGGCGCGCCATCGTGGTCGACAACGGCTCGACCGACGGTTCGGCGGAGCTCGCCCGGAGCCTCGGTGCCACCGTCGTGCACGAGAACCGGCGCGGTTTCGGCGCCGCCTGCCACGCAGGGCTCCTCGCGGCCCGCGCCGACCTGGTCTGCTTCTGCGACTGCGACGCCTCCATGGACCCCGGGCTGCTCGCCCCCATGGCGGTCCGGGTCGCCTCCGGCGAGGCCGACCTGCTGCTCGGCCGCCGCCGGCCCCAGGGGCGCGGCGCCTGGCCCGTGCACGCCCGTGCCGGGAACCTGGCGCTGGCGCGGATGCTGCGCCGCCGTACCGGACTGCGGCTGCACGACCTTGGACCGATGCGGGTCGCGCGCCGCGAGGCGCTGCTCGGGCTGGAACTGACCGACCGGCGCAGCGGCTACCCGCTCCAGATGGTCGTACGGGCCTGCGACGCCGGCTGGCGGGTCGCCGAGACCGACGTCCCGTACCTGCCCCGCTCCGGGAAGTCCAAGGTCACCGGCACCTGGCGGGGCACCTGGCAGGCGGTACGGGACATGCGCAAGGTGCTCGCCGAGCCGCCGGGCGTCCGGCCCGCGCCCCCCGAGGGGGTGTCCGCGTGAGCACCCTCCTGGTCATCGCCAAGGCTCCCGTCGCGGGCCGGGTCAAGACCCGCCTCACCCCCCACTTCACCCCCGAGCAGGCCGCCGGGCTGGCCCGCGCGGCGCTCCAGGACACCTTGGCCGCCGTACTCGCCACCCCCGCCCGGCGGCGCGTACTCGTACTCGACGGGGCGACAGGTCCCTGGCTGCCCCGCGGTATCGAGGTCGTCCCGCAGTGCGCGGGCGGGCTCGACACCCGGCTGGCCGCGGCCTTCGCCCAGGCCGGCGGACCGGCCCTGCTCATCGGCATGGACACCCCGCAGGTCACCCCGGACCTCCTCGCGCGCGGCCTGGACTTCGGCGAGACGGACGCCTGGTTCGGCCCCGCCGACGACGGCGGGTTCTGGGCGCTCGGCCTGGCGGAACCCGACCCGGCCCTGCTCCTGGGCGTGCCCATGTCCCTGCCGACCACGGGCGAGGCGCAGCGCGGCCGGCTGACCGCCTCCGGGCGGGCGGTACGGGACCTCCCCGAACTGTGCGACGTGGACACCCCGGCCGACGCGGCGCGGGTCGCCGCCGCCGTCCCCGGTACCCGCTTCGCCGCCCTGCACTCCGACCTCCGCACGGTGACACGATGACCGCCCAGCTCGCCGAACCCGCCCTCGCCTGGCGGGCCGACCCCTACGCCGACGCGCTGCGCGCCGGCCGGGGCCCGCTCTACCTGCGGCGCTCGGACGGCTGGCTGCTGCCGCTGGACGTGGAGCGGTGGTGCGCCGAACCGGACGAGGCGGACGAGGGCGTCCTCGCCCGCTGCACGGGGGCCGTCCTGGACATCGGCTGCGGCCCCGGGCGCCTCGTCGCCACCCTGGCCGCACGCGGCCACCGGGCGCTGGGTGTGGACGTCACCCCCGAGGCAGTGGCCCGTACGACGCGGGCGGGCGGCACCGCGCTGTGCCGGTCGGTCTTCGATCCGCTGCCCGGCGAGGGCCGCTGGGGGACCGTCCTGCTCATCGACGGCAACATCGGCATCGGCGGCGACCCGGCCGCGCTGCTCCACCGCGCCGCTCGACTCGCCTCACCCGACGGCACTTTGCTGGTCGAAGTGGCCACCGCCGACGTGGACGAACGCGTCGAGGTGCACGTCGTCGACGGCCGCGGCGGCCACGGGGCGCCCTTCTGGTGGGCCCGGCTCGGCGCCCGCGCCCTGTGCGCCGAGGCCGCGGACGCCGGCTGGACCCGGTCCACCGCCTGGCAGGCCGCGGGCCGCGCCTTCGTGGGCCTGCGGCGCTGACAGGACAGCGCGAAGGGGGAGCCGGTACCCGCGCCGGCACCGACTCCCCCTTCGCCACCCCGCCTCAGCGCTGCCGGGCCGCGTGCCGCCGCCGCGCCCACGCGCGCGCTCCCAGGTACCCGGCCGTGAGCACGGCGACCGCGGCCATCGCCAGCAGCCAGTTCCGCGGATAGTCCAACGGCAGCACCGACGCGTTGGCCACGCCCCGGCGCCCGTGGAGCGGCGCCCTCCTGGTCACCGGCTGGGCCTTCGTGCTCCTCACCCCCGGCTACTCCTGGTATGCCCTGCTCCTGATCGCCCTCGTGGCCCTGGACGGACGCTGGGAATGGCTCGGCATCGCCCTCGCGGGCGCCGCCGTGTACCTCCTCGCACCGGTCTTCGGCCACCGGTCGGCGCTCGGCGCGACCGCGTACGGCACCGCGGTCCTCCTGATCCTGGCCGTCCCGGCGGTCCGCGGCTGCGCGACCGGGACCGTTGCCCGGACCGGGGCCGCGGCCGGGGCCGGGGCCGGGTCAGGACGTGAGGACGACGAGTCGCTGCGTCGCCCGGGTCATGGCGACGTAGCGGTCGACCGCTCCCTCGACCCCCGTACCGAACGCCTGCGGGTCGACGAGCACGACGAGGTCGAACTCCAGACCCTTCGACAGCCCGGGGGTCAGCGACCGGACCCGGGAGGTCTCCCGGGCGGCCCCGGCCCCGGTGCCGTCGGCGCTGATGACGCAGGCGACCCCGTCGGCGTGCGCGTCCAGCCAGCCGTCGAGGACGGAGTCCAGGTCCGTGACGGACCCGTGCACGACGGGGATGCCGCTGCTGCGGACGGAGGTCGGCACATTGGCGTCCGGGAGCGCTTCCCGGACGGCCGGCTCCGCCACCGCCATGACCTCTTCGGGCGTCCGGTAGTTGATGCTCAGGGACGCCACGTCGATCCGGTCGAACCCGATCCGCTCCAACCGCTCCCGCCACGACTCCGTGAACCCCTGCCGGGCCTGGGCCCGGTCCCCGACGATGGTGAAGCTCCGGGACGGGCAGCGCAGCAGCAGCATCTGCCACTCCGCGTCGCTCAGTTCCTGCGCCTCGTCCACGACGATGTGCGCGAACGGTCCGGCGAGCAGGTCCGGGTCCGTGCCGGGCAGCGCGCCCTCGTCGACCAGGCTGTCCTGCAGGTCCTGGCCGCGCAGCATCGTCACCGCGCCCTCACCGTCGTCGTCGGCCGCGAGCAGGTCGTCGATGACTCCGGCCATGCGTTCACGTTCGGCGGCCACCGAGGCGGCCCGCCGCCGCAGCCGCCGTGCCGACTCAGGGTCGCCGAGCCGCTGCCGCGCCGCGTCCAGGAGCGGCAGGTCGGACACCGTCCAGGCCCGGGCGTCCGGGCGCTGCAGCTTCGCCACGTCCTCGCGGCCGAGCCAGGGAGCGCACATCCGCAGGTAGGACGGTACCGACCAGAGGTCTCCGACGAGGTCGGCCGCGTCGATCGTCGGCCACGCGCGGTCGAGCGTCCCGGCCAGCTCCTCGTCGTACCGCAGCGCTCTGCGGAACACGTCGGGCGAGAGGTCCTCGTCGTCGAACTTGTCCAGCAGGATCGTCAGCAGCTCCTCCCAGATCTGCTCGCGGGCCTCGTTGTGCGGGGTGCCGGCGGCGGCCTCGAACGCCTCGGCCCAGTCGTCCGGGCTCAGCCAGACGTCGGACCAGGGGGTGGTGACCGTCATCCCCTCGGTGGGCGGTTCCTCGTAGATGCCGACGGCCTTCTCGATCGCCTTCACCATGTCCGCGGACGACTTCAGGAGCGCCACCTCCGGGTCGGCCTCGGCCGTGGCCGCGGCCCCCTCGGCGACGAGGTCCCGCACGGTGCAGGTCTGCACGCCCTCCTCACCGAGGCTGGGCAGGACGTCGGCGACGTAGGCCAGGTAGGGCTGGTGCGGACCGACGAACAGCACCCCGCCCCGACGGTGCCCCAGGCGGGGGTCGGAGTAGAGGAGGTGCGCGGTGCGGTGCAGGGCCACCACGGTCTTGCCCGTGCCCGGACCGCCGTCGACGACGAGGGCGCCGCGGGAACCCGCGCGGATGATGGCGTCCTGGTCGGACTGGATGGTGGCGAGCACGTCGCGCATCCGCGGCGACCGGCTTCCGCCCAGTCCGGCGATGAAGGCCGACTGGTCGTCGAGCGCCGCATGCCCCTCGAACCCGGCGGTGGTGAACACCTCGTCCCAGTAGTCACCGATCCGCCCGCGGGTCCAGCGGTACCTGCGGCGGCTCGCCAGACCCATCGGGGTGGCGTGGGTCGCGGCGAAGAACGGCTCGGCGGCGGGCGAGCGCCAGTCGATCAGCAGCCGGGTGCCCGCGCCGTCGGTGAGGCCGAGCCGCCCGATGTACACGGGCTCCGGGTCGTCCTCGCCGACCATGCGCCCGAGGCACAGGTCCAACCCGAAGCGCCGCAGCGCCCGCAGACGGCCCGTCAGCCGGTGGATCTCCACGTCCCGGTCCATCGCCTCCCGGCCCAGGCCGCCGGGCGCCCGGCGCAGAGCCTCCAGGCGGTCGGACAGCTCGGCGATCGTCCGCTCCAGGCTCTGCGCGACGGCCGCGAAGTGCCTCTCGTCGCCGCCGATCAGCGCCGGGTCGGCCTTGGGGGAGAGGCGGGCGGGCAGGTCGAACGCACTGGTGGTGAGGGAGTCCATGTCAGCAGCTCCGATCTGCGGTGGCACCCGCGAACTCATCGAACGACCCGTCAACCGACAACAGCACACGCACTATGGGGATCTCCCGTTTCCGCAGGTCCTGGCTTCGAGGAGCGATTCTGCGGTACGAGAGGGGCCTTGCCGCAAGCCCCCCTGTGCGTTATAACTTGAGAGTGGAAAGGAGTGGGTACTCCTCCCTTCCCTTGATCGTCCGCTCCGTACGGACGTCCTCCCCGCCGAGTGGCAGCGCGCAGCGCGCACACCCCGGCCTCTCCTCACCGTCCTGTGAAGCCGGCGACCCCGGCGAACCCCGCGCATCCACCGCGTTCATTCGTACGGCCGAACTGCGGATGCCGCACCCGGCGCGCCCGGGCAGGCTGTGGGGCAAGGGGAGCCGCCTGCTCCGGCGCAGGTTCAGCGTCATCCACCGATCCTCCGGGATCCACGGCTCCCGACCCCGTAGGAGGTCAGCCATGCAGGGTGACGAAAGCGCGGGCGAACTCGCGGCACTCCGAGCCAGGGTCGCCACCCTGGAATCGGAAGCCGCGCAACGGACTCCGCCGAAGCACCGGATGAAGTCGCTGCTGTCCGCCGTCCTGATCATCATCGGCTGCGTGCTGGCCCCGCTGGGCATCGTCGCGTCCTGGACCTCCAGCATCGTCGGGGACACCGACCGCTACGTCTCCACCGTCGCCCCGCTGGCCTCCGACCCGGATGTCCAGGCGGCCGCCGCGAACCGCGTCACCGCCGCCCTCATGGAACACCTCGACCTCGCCACCCTCCTGGAGGACGTGGCCCCCGACCAGCGGCCGCTGCTCCAGAAGGCCCTGGGCAAGCTCGGCGGTTCGCTGGAGGGCGCGGTCAGCAGCTTCGTCAAGGAGAAGGCGCAGGACGTCATCGCCTCGGACCAGTTCGAGACGATCTGGACCAACGCCAACCGCACGATCCACACCTCACTCGTCAAAGCCCTGACCGGCAGCGGCGACGGCGCGGTGGAGATCAAGAACGACGCGGTGACCATCGACCTCGCGCCGGTGATCGAACAGGTGAAAACACGGCTCGTGGACGCCGGTATGGGCGTCGCGGCCAAGATCCCGGAGATCCACACCGACTTCACCGTCGTCCAGTCCAACGACATCGGACGGGTCAAGACGGGCTTCCGGCTCCTCGAGATCCTCGGGCTGTGGCTGCCCATCATCGCCGTGCTGCTCGTCGCCGCGGGCGTCCTGCTCTCCGCCCACCGGCGCCGCGTCCTGGTCACCGCGGCCCTCGCGGTCGCGTTCGCCGTCGCGGTCCTCGGTCTCGGGCTGACCGTCTTCCGTACGGTCTACCTCAACGCGCTCCCGGACACCGTCAACCAGGCCGCCGCCGGCTCCGTCTACGACGCGATGATCCGCCTGCTGCGCACGACGATCCGCATGGTCGTGGTCCTCGGCATCGTGATCGCCCTCGCCGCCTGGCTCTCCGGCCCGGGCAAGTACGCCACGGCCGCCCGCCAGATCTGGCACTCCGGCATCGTCGCCACCCGCGCCACGGCGGACCGGCTGGGCCTGCGCACCGGTCCGGTCGGCCCGTTCATCCGGCGCCACCGCGCCTGGTTCACCTGGGGCCTGGTCGCGATCGCCGTCATCGTCTACGTCCTGTGGTCCTACCCCACCGGCTGGGTGGTCGTGGGCCTCGCCCTCGCCCTGCTCTTCGCGCTCGCCGTCGTGGACTTCCTCGCCGAGGACACCGCCGTCCCCGCGGACGAGACGCCCCCGACCGCGAGCCCGCACCCGTCATGACGGGGCGGCACCGGCCGGACCGCGCGCCGCGGACGGCTGGGCCGCCGGGATGCGCTGGGTGAAGAAGAGGGCGAGCAGCGCCGCCAGGGCGAGGAGGGCGAGTGCGGCCCGCAGCCCTTCGATCCGTGCCTTCTCGTTCGCGTCGAGTGCGGCCTGAGCCACCACCGGGTCCGTGCCCGCCTCTTCGAGGGCCGTGGTGAGCTGCTCGTCCGAGAGGAACGGGGCGCTCCCGGCGAGGGCGGTGTGCGCGTGGGTCTTGACGTCGGCCGGGATCGCCGGGTTCTGGTCGACGGTGGTGAGGAACGAACTCGTCAGCACGGCGATCATGATCGACCCGGCGAGGGCGGTGCCGATCGAGGCGCCGAGGTTGGTGACGGTGTTCTGGATGCCGCCGACCTCGGCGCTCTGCTCGTCCGGTACGGCCGACACGGTGACGGCCCCCAGCTGGGAGGCGAGCAGTCCGATCCCCAGCCCGATGAGCAGCATGGGGACGGTGACGACCTCCGCGCCGGAATCCGGGGTGAGGGCGCCCATCAGGATGGCGGCTCCGGCGAACATCGCCAGGATGCCCCAGCGCACGACGCGCCGGGGGGAGGCGTTCGGGCTGAACCTGGGGACCCCGATCGCGGCGGCGAGCAGCGTGATGGAGAGCGGCAGGATCAGCGCGCCCGTGTGGAGGGCGGACAGGCCGAGCGCGACCGACAGGTAGAGCGGGACGACGAAGAACACGCCCATCTGCACGAGGTACTGGAAGAGGAACATCGTCAGTCCGCCGGAGAGCTGCCGGTTCTTCAGCAAGTCCGGGTCGACGAGCGGTTCGGTACCCCGCGCCACCAGGCGTGCCTCCCAGCGGAAGAACAGCCAGACCAGCATCAGCCCGGCCATCACCAGCCAGACGACGGGCGAGACGCCGAACCACGAGGGGCCCCCGGCCTTGGGCCGGAACCAGCCCCATTCGCTGGTCCGCAGGATGCCGAAGACGAACAGCCCGATGCCCGCGGCGGACAGGATCGCGCCGAGTACGTCGATCCGCGGCCGGTGTTCCGGGGGCGCGTCGGTGATCGGGCGGGCCAGCAGCAGGATGACGAGGACCATCACGACCTCCCCGGCGAACACCCAGCGCCAGGAGAAGAAGGTGGTCGCGGCGCCGCCGATGAGCGGTCCGACCGCGATCGCCACGGCTGCTGCCGCCGCGACCAGGCCGTAGGCGGCGGGCCGTTGCTCCTTGCCGAAGTTGGAGGCGACGAGCGCCACGATCGCGGGCAGGATCAGCGCCGCCCCCACGCCCTCCAGGAACGACCAGCCCAGCAGCAGGACCGTCAGGTTCGGGGCGAGCGAGGTCGTGAGGGACCCCAGCCCGTAGATGACACAGCCGATCATGAACGCCCGTTTGCGGCCGATGAGCGCGCCGACCTTGCCACCGCTGATCATGAGCATCGCCATCACCAGCGTGTAGGCGGTGATGGCGCCCTGCATTCCGCTCACCGTGGTGCCGATGTCCTCCGCGACCGTGGCGATCGAGACGTTCATGACCGAGCTGTCCAGTGCCATCAGGAACTGCCCGGCCGCGAGTGTCAGCAGGATGAGCTTCGTGTTACCCGCGTTCCCCGCCGCCCTGGCCGGTCCCGCCTTCGCTGCCGTCATGGGCGCAGCGTGCCATGGCCGCGGGAGGCGGCCGGGCGCCTCGCCCTCCGTGTCAGCGGTGTCAGCCGACTGGCCGAAGCGCCGGCCCGGACCGGGCCCGGATCGCCCCGGCCCGGTCCGGGCCGGCTCAGGCCGCGACGGCGGTCAACCGGCCGGACGCGATGGCGTCCACCAGACGCTGGTGGTCGCGCTCGTTCAGGTCGGCGTAGCTCTCCGCGAACCGCACGAGCGCCCGGTCGAAGACGTCGCCGCCGCCCAGGTACGCCGCGATGGCGATCCGGTCGCCGGACCGGGCGTGCGCCCGCGCCAGGGTGACCCCGCACAGGCCGGCGAACACCCGCATACCGCGCGGCACCATCCGGGCGGGTTCCGCGATGCCCTTCCAGTCGCGCAGCTGGCGCACGTAGAAGTCCCGGTCGACGCCGTCGAGCCCGTGCGTCTGCTGCCAGCCCAGGAAGATGTCGCTCGCGGCCTGCATCAGCCGCTGACCGGCCACGACCCGCTCGCCGCCGGTGGCGTACCCGCTGGCGCCCACGTACGGGGCCAGCACCGATTCACCGGCCTCCTTGGCCTGCAGGATCAGCGGGTCCTCGCCGTCGCGGCCCAGCAGCAGTACGATCCAGCACCGCGTGCCGACACTGCCGACGCCCACCACCTTGCGGGCCATGTCGACGATGGAGTACTGCTCCAGCAGGTGCCTGCGGTCCGTCTGGAGACTGTCCCCGTACCGTGCGACGAGGTCCCGGATCTGGTCCTCGATCGCCGCGCCCTCCTGATCCGGCAGCAGTTCGGAAGCCGGTGTGATCAGCTGCGGCACGGCGGCGAAGCGGCGGCGACCGTCGACCACCTCGGTGAGCTTCTCGAACGCCTGCAGGCTGTCGCGCCCGCGCGCCTTGCTCAGCGCCTCGGTCAGGTTCTTGCGGCCCCGGGTGTGGAGGGCGCCCTCCGCCACCGCCTGGAGGTGCGACTCGTCCACCCTCGCGTACCAGACGTCGAGGTTGTTCATCCGGGCGAACGTACGCATCTGCTCGCGGTAGCCGGCCACCGCCGATGTCACGATCGACGCGCGCTCGCTCTCGGAGAAGCCGTTCTCCCGCCCGGCGATGACCAGGCTGGTCGCGAGCCGCTTGACGTCCCACTCCCACGGTCCGGGCAGCGTCTCGTCGAAGTCGTTGATGTCGAACAGCAGGTTCCGCTCCGGTGAGCCGAGCAGCCGGAAGTTCAGCATGTGCGCATCGCCGCACAACTGGACCCGGATACCGGAGTCGGGTGTCCCGGCCAGATCGCCCGCCATGATCGCGGCGGCGCCCCGGTAGAAACGGAACGGCGACTCCGACATCCGGCCGTAGCGGATCGGCACCAGCTCCTGCAACCGGGTGGCGGACTGCCGCTCGATGACATCCATCGGATCCAGCCGGTCGGCCGACGGCTCGAAGTCCCCGTGGGCGGATCTCGGGGAGGCGGCCCGGGCGGTCCGGCCGTTCACGGCCCGGTCCTCCGCGGAGAGCCGGGGACCACCGCCCGTCGCCGTCGTGGCCGCGGTCACTGTCGTGTCGCGCATCGTCATCGTCGTCGACCTCCCGGCCACCAGGACCCCCGCCTCCCAGCATGGCACTCACCCCACACCGCTGCCCCACGGCGCCGCCGCCGTCCCTCAGTCATCCTCCAGCCGCATCCCACCCGGCGCCGGACTGCCCAGCCGCCGGGCCAGGTACGGCTCCTGCGCGAGGGCCGCGCCCAGGGTGATGCCGACGGCGACCGCCACGCACAGCACGATCAGCCACGACAGGATGACGAACACCGAGCCGGTGGACCCGTACGTGTCGAGCGACCGGTTGAGGGCGATCGGCATGTAGACCCGCGCGCCCAGCGACAGCGCGGTCACCGCGGCGGCCGTGATGAGGGCGCCGGGCAGCAGCGGGGGCCACCGGATCACTCCGCCCAGCAGGAGGTGCTGGCTCCACCACCAGGCCGCCGTCTGCAGGAGGAGCGTGAGGGGGATACCGAGCCACAGGCCGAGTCCGAATCCGTCGCGGACCGGCCCCTGGAAGATCAGCAGGACCATCCAGGCACCGATCCACGCGAACCAGCGCCAGATCGCGATCCGCGTCCCACCCCGCGGGATCTGCCAGGCACGCTTGCACAGCCGCTGCATGGCACGGCTCACCGCGGTCGCCGACAGCAGCACGATCACGGCGCCGACCGCTCCCACGGCGTTGCGGATGTCCTCCTCGCCGGAGCCGTCGAGCACGTCGCCCAGCTGATCGCTCGCCTGACCGGTGAGCCCGAACATCGTGCGTACGGAGGAGACCAGCTGGTCGCGTACCCCCTCCGGCGCGAACGAGGCGACGACGAAGAGCAGGGGCACGGCGGTCAGGAAGCACTGGGCGGCCAGGCGGGTGGCGGAGTCGAAGATGTTCACGCCGATCATGCGCTCCGTGACATGGGTGATCACGGGGAACCGGGTCTCGGCCCGCTCCTGCGTCCGTTTGGCGGCCGCGGCCAGCTCCCGGGAGCGCGTGCGCCACCGTTCCTTGCGCTCCTGCCACATCAGCGGCCCGCAGCGGGGCGCGGCACGGACCGCGGATGCCGGGTCGTCGTCATGGCGGCCTCCTTCGTCTGCGTCCAGGTTGGTGGACGCGGACCAGGGCGGCATCTCGGTGGGCAAAAGGTGTCGGAGCCCGGTCCGGTGCGTAGTGTCGTATGTCGTCGCACGATTGGGGCGCCATGGTCCTCGACCTCATGCTGATCGCGTTGGCGATCGCCCTCTACCCGCTGCCCATGATGGCGTTCATCCTCGTGGTGTCGTCGCCCAGAGGCGTGTGGAAGGGGCTGGCCTTCCTCCTGGCCTGGCTGGCCAACCTCGTCGCGGTGATCGCGATCGTGCTGGCGCTGACCGGCGGCCAACCCCCGGCGCCCCGGTCCCCGCCCGGCGTGGCGGCTCTCGCGCTCAAGCTGGCCATCGGGGTGGGACTGGTGGTCTACGGGGTACGCCGTTACCGCCGCCGGAAAGTGAAGGCCGCCCGGGACGCCACCCCGAAGCCCTCCCACGTGGACGTCGGCTCGGTGTGGGCCGCCGCGGGCCTGGCCGTGCTGATCCAGCCCTGGGGCATGGTCGCGGCGGGCGCGACGACCGTGATCGAGGCCGACACCTCGCACGCGACCACGTTCATCGCCCTGCTCGGCTTCTGCCTGCTGGCCAGCTCCGGCCTGCTGGCCGCCGAGCTGTACATGGTGTTCGCACCGGAGGCCGCCCAGACCCGGCTGCTGCGGATGCGCACGTGGATGGAGGGGCACAAGGACGAGGCCATCGTGTTCGTCTGCCTGCTGCTGGGCCTGTGGCTGACCGCGCAGAGCATCTACGAGCTGACCGGTTGACCGTCCGGCGGGACCGGCCAGACATGCGGGGGCGCGGGCGGCGTGCTGGAATGAAAAGACCTTCCCCCCTCTGCGACAGGAGCTGCCATGAGCAGCGAGACCGAGCCGCGAGCCGATTTCGGCGACATCGACGAACTCGGCCCGGTCGACTACATCGTGGTCGAGTTCCCCGGCAACCGGATGACGGGCGAGGGGTTCCCGATCCTCGTCGACCTCGTCGACCGGGGCATCATCCGCATCTTCGACTTCGCCTTCATCCGCAAGGAGGAGGACGGCACGGTCACCGCGCTGGAGCTCCAGGACCTCGGTGGCGGCGAGGTCGACCTCACCGTGTTCGAGGGGGCATCGTCCGGCCTGCTCGACGGCGGCGACATCCAGGAGGCCGCCGCCGCCCTGGAACCCGGCAGCTCGGCCGGGGTCATCGTGTACGAGAACACCTGGGCGGCGCCTTTCGCCCGTGCCCTGCGACGCGGCGGAGCGCAGCTCGTGGCCGCCGGACGGATTCCGGTTCAGGCCCTGCTGGCGTCGCTGGACGCCCTGGAGGAACCGCCCGCCGGACCGTAGTCACACACCTGGAGATGAGCAGCATGCCCGGACTTCTTCGCGGGGTCGCCCGCACCGCCGTCATCGCGGGCACCGCCACGGCCGTGTCCAACCGCGTGTCCCGCCGCCAGGGCGGCCGATGGGCGCAGCAGGACGCCCAGCAGCAGGCACAGCAGGAAGCCCAGCAGCAGGCGGCGGCACCCCCGCCCCCGCCTCCGCCCGCCGAGGCACCGGCCGACGACATGACCACCAAGATCGAACAGCTGAAGCAGCTCAGCACCCTCAAGGAACAGGGCGTGCTGACCGAGACGGAGTTCGCCGAGCAGAAGCGCCGGCTGCTGGGCTAGCGACTGGGAGCCCGGGAGGGGGTACGGACAGCGGTCCGTACCCCCTCTTCGGCGCGTGCGGGTCAGGAACCCGTGTTGACGTTCGCCGAGGCGACCGCCCCCGTTCCCGCACCCCACTTGTCGAGTGCCTTCTTGTACGAACCGTCCTCGATGATCGCCGCGAGCGCGGCCTTCAGCGCGTCGCGCAGTTCCGGCCGGTCCTTGGCCACAGCGATTCCGAAGGGGCCGGCCTCGATCTGGTTGCCGACGATCTCGAAGGCGTTTCCGCCGTCGGCCTTGAGAGCCAGGTAGGCCGCCACCGGGTAGTCGTTGACCCCGGCGACGGCGCCGCCCGCCTTGACGCGGGTCTGCGCCTCGGCATCGGTCGGGAAGGACTCGATCGAGACGGCCGGCTTCCCGGCGGCCTCGCACTCCTTCGACCGGGTCCTGGCCACCTCCTCGAAGGTGGTGCCCCGCTGCACGGCGGTCTTCCTGCCGCACAGATCGGCGATCGACTTGAGCCGGTGGGGGTTGCCCTTCTGGACGTACACGACGGAGCCCGCGACGAAGTAGTCGACGAAATCGACACCGTTACCGGTCTTGGCTCCCTTGTCGTCCAGACCCTGCTGGCGGGCCGTCGTGTCGCTCATCGACGACATCACGACGTCCTGCCGTCCGGAGTTGAGGGACGTGATGAGGCTGTCGAAGGTGCCGCTGGTGAAGACGAACCTCACGCCGAGCTGCCGGCCGAGCGCCGCGGCGACGTCCGGGTCGACACCGACGATCTTCCCGTTCTCGGTGAACTCCATCGGCGCGTACGTGGCGTCCGTGCCGACCTTGATGACACCGGCCCGCCGGATGTCCGCGGGCAGCCTGGCGAACAGCGGTGCGTCGCTCTTCCCGCCACCGGTTCCACCGCCTCCGCCGGCGGCGGCGCTCCGGCCCGCTTCGGTCTGGTCCCCGCACGCGCCCAGCAGCAGGGCGGCGGTGGTGGCGGCGAGGACGGCGGCGATCGTCCGCCGGGTCGGTATGCGTGCGGCCATGGCTGTGCTCTCTCTCGGGGCGGTGTGACGGGAAGCGCCGGGGGTGCCGGCGGGCGGGACGGCGCGACGTGCCCGGCGGCTCAGGCGACGACGCGCAGGCGTGTCACGCCCGGGTCGAGCGCGCCGCGGACATGGCCGTTCGGCGCGGCCGCTGTCCGCTGGAGGAACTCCACGGCCTCGGCGGTGACGACTTCGCCCGGCAGGACGTTGGGGATGCCCGGCGGGTACGCCGCCAGGGTGTCCGCGGAGATCCGCCCGACGGCCTCCTCCGCGGCCACGACCACCGCCGGGCTCAGGAACGCCTCGCGGGCGGTGAGCTTCGTGGCACCGGGAGCCGGCAGCCGCAGCACGCCGTGCGCGTGGGTGTGGGCCGGGCCGGTGGTGAGCGGGGAAGGCAGGGTGTGCAGCGCCTCGACGAACCGGTCGGTGTCCGGGACGGTCCCCGCCCCGATCACGGCGACGATCGCCGCGTCGGTCGCCACCTCGACCATGATCTGGTGGTCCCGGAAGAGTCTCCGCCTGGCCTCGTGGCCCGTGATCCCGCCGGCCCGGGTGTCGATCGCGATGCGCAGCGGGTCGGCTCCGACGATGTCGGTGAAGGCGTGGAACCCGTCGCTCACCACAGTGAAGCGGCCCAGCGCGCGGACGGCGGCCCGTACCCGGTCCGCGGCCCCGACCGAGCTGCCCGTCGCGGCGGCCGCGGTGACCAGACTCCTCCGGGCGAGATCGAGCGACGCCGTCAGCAGCGCACTCGCGCTGGTGGACTGCACGAGCCGGAACGCCCGGTCCACGAGCGGTTCGAGCAGGCCCGCGAAGGGGCCCTCCGCCAGGTGGAGCATCGCCGACTGCGTCAGGCTGCCCGCCAGTTTGTGCGTACTCGAAGTCGCCAGGTCCGCGCCCGAGGCGAGGGCGTTCGCGGGAAGGCCTGGGTGGAAGCCGAAGTGCGACCCCCACGCCTCGTCGACGATCAGCGGTACCCCCGCGGCGTGGGCGGCGTCCGCGATGGCGCGCACGTCGGCCACCGCGCCGAAGTAGCTCGGGGACACGATGTACACGGCGGCCGCGTCCGGTGTCCGTTCGAGCGCCTCCGCCACGTCCGCCGCGGTCACACCGTGGGCGATGCCCTGCTCCGGGTCGACGGACGGCTGGACGAAGACGGCGTCCAGGCCGGACAGCACCAGCCCGTCGATCACGCTGGAGTGCACGCTGCGCTGCACGACGAGCGTGCGTCCCAGGGCGGGGGCGACCATCGAGGCGATCTGATTGCCCTGCGAAGCGCCGTTCGTCAGGAACCAGGTGCGCCGCGCGCCCCAGGCCTCGGCCGCCAGCGCCAGCGCCCTGTCCAGCGGGGTGTCCGGGCCGAGGTCGATGCCGTCGAGCAGCGGCGGGAAGTCCAGGGCCGTGATCCGCGGGCCGAAGAAGCCGGCGAGATCCGATCCGGGGACGGCGGCATGGCCGGGGACGTTCAGTCGCAGCCAGTCCCGTCCCGCATGGCCGAGCACGGCCTCGGCGTACGGGGCGCACAGCTGGCCGCCGTTCCGGCGGGAGGGGGTGGGGGAGGGGGTGCGGTGATCGGTGGTTCTGTTGTTCACCCGTGGAGCGTGACAGCCGTCCGGTCATTGAGGAATGGTGGACTTTTCGTTACCCCTCCATACGATGTCTATATGCTCGACGTCAGGCATCTCCAGGTGCTCCGCTCCATCGCGCAGGAGGGCTCGCTCGCCGCGGCCGGCCGCGCACTGCACTACAGCCAGCCCACGATCACCCACCATCTGGCCTCCCTGGAAGCCCACTTCAACGCCCGGCTCGTCCAGCGCGGACCGCGCGGCGCCACCCTGACCGAGCTCGGCGAAGCCCTGCTGCCGCACGCCGAGGCCGTACTCGACCGCCTGCGCCACGCCGAGCTGGAGGTGCGCAACCTCGCCGAGCGCGGTGCGCGCACCCTGCACATCGGCACGTTCCCCACGGCGGGCGCCCTGCTGCTGGCCCCTGCGGTCAAGCGCCTCCACCAGCAGGGGGTCCACATCTCGCTCACGGAAGGCGAGCTTCCCCTGCTGCTGCGCGGGTTGCGTGCCAAGGAGCTCGACGCCGCCCTCGTCTTCTCACAGCCAGGCGACAGCCTCGACCTCGACGAGGACTTCGAGATCCACCCGCTGCTGTCCGATCCGCTGCTCCTGGTCATGCCGGAGGACCACCCCTGCGCAGCGCGGGACAGGGTGTCCCTCGGTGATCTGCGGGACACCGCATGGGTGGGCGCCGCAGACCCGCACGACCCCTGCGACCGCGTGCTGGCATGGGCGTGCGGCCAGGAGGGGTACGAACCCCTGCACGTGATGCGCACCGACGACTACGCGGTGGTCCAGGGCCTCGTGGCCGCGGGCACGGGCGTGGCCCTCGTCCCGCGGCTCGCCCTGGGGCCGCACCGCCCCGACCTGGCCGTCCGGCCCCTGGCCACACCCGCGCTCGCCCGCGAGATCAGCGTCGCCGTACTGCGGTCCACCTCGGCCACCGCAGCCCAGGAACTGATCGAGGCGCTGCGCGAGCAGGCCGCGCTGATCACGGACCGCTGGGCGGGGGCCTGACCCCGGCGCGACGGGGTACGCGTCGCCCTCGCCGAGCGGGGCGCCGGCACGGGGCGGGTGGTCAGTACCCGGCGGCCGGCCCTCGCCCCGTACGGGCGTCGAGGACCGAGCCGGTGAAGCCCGCCAGCTGAGCCCGGAGCTCCTCGCGGGGCACGCCCTGCTCGCCGGCCAGGTACGCGACCAGGTCCGCCCGGGTGGCCGCGAGCAGGGCGTGGGCGCAGAAGTCGGTGTCGGCGGGTCCGGGGATGAGCCGCAGCAGGTCCCGGAGCAGCGTGTGCCACTGCTCGTAGTGCTCCGTCCGGTAGGGGCTGTCCGCGCCGCTTCCCTCCAGTGCCAGGGCGAGGTGGCGGTTGTCGAGCTTGAAGCACAGGAGGGCGTCGAGCAGGGCCGGTACGCGACGGGGTGCCGGGGTGGCCGGCCCCAGCGGCTCAGGGCCCTGCTCGACCGCTTCCCGGATCGGTTCGAGCCGGGCCTCGTAGAGCGCGCGGATCAGTCCGTCGCGGTCACCGAAGGCGCGGAAGAGCGTCGCCTTGCCGACACCGGCGGCTGCCGCGATGTCGGCCATGGTGACTTCCGCGGGGCTCCCGCAGTGGGCGAAGAGGGTGTCGGCGGCGGCGAAGACGGCCGCCCGGTTGCGGACCGCGTCCTTGCGCGGCTTGCGTTCGACGGTCATCGGGTTCCCTCCGGTTGCGATACGGACCGCCGGTCCGTATCTTTCGGGGGAGAGAAACGGACCGTCGGTCCGTATCGTAGTGGACGGAGAACCGTCGTGCCCGCAACCACCTCACCCCCGGACCTGTACCGCCACAGCCTCCGCCTGCTCCTGGACAAGGACATCGCCTCCTGGGTCGGCCTGTGGGCCGAGCACGGCGCCATGGAGTTCCCCTTCGCCCCTCCGGGGTGGCCCGCGCGGCTGGAGGGGCGCGACGCCGTCGCCGCCTACATGCGGGACTATCCCGACCACATCGACCTGCACGACTTCCCCGGCCTGCGGATCCACGAGACCACCGACCCGGAAACCATCGTGGTCGAGATGCGCGGAGTGGGCCGTCTGGTCGCCACCGGTGCCCCCTTCGACATGACGTACATCGCCGTCGTGACCGTCCAGGACGGGCAGTTCACCTCCTACCGCGACTACTGGAACCCCCTTGCCGTCCACGAACCCGGGGCGGCCTTCACGACGGACCCCAACCCCACGAGGAGCAGCGCCCGATGACCGCCACCGCCACCACCCCGACCGGCACCACGCCGACCGGCACCACCCTGGTCATCGGCGCCACCGGCACCACCGGCAGCCGCACCACGGCGCACCTCGTCGCCGCCGGTCGGCGCGTCAGGGCCGGCAGCCGCCGGGCCACGCCGCTCCCGGGCACCGAGCCCGTCCGTTTCGACTGGTACGACCCCACCAGCTTCGGCGACGCCGTCGCCGGGGCCGACCGCGTCTACCTCGTCCCGCCCGTCGGCGACCCCGACCCGGCCGCGGTCATGCTGCCCTTCCTCGACCGGGCCCGCGCCGCCGGCGTACGCCGCGCCGTACTGCTGAGCTCCTCGGCGATCCCCGAGGGCGGCCCGGCGGTCGGACAGGTGCACCGGGCCCTGCCCGGCCTGTTCGACGAATGGGCGGTACTGCGCCCCTCCTGGTTCATGCAGAACTTCACCGGCACGCACGCCCACGCCGACAGCATCCGTGCCGACGGCGTCATCCTGACCGCGGCCGGGACGGGCCGGGTCGGATTCGTCGACGCCGACGACATCGCCGCCGTCGCGGCCCGCGCCCTCACCGACGACCGCGCGCCCGGCACCGACCTGGTCCTGACCGGCCCGGAGTCCCTGAGCCACGACGACATCGCCGCACTCCTCACCGAGGTAACCGGCCGTCAGGTCGTCCACCACCACCTCACCTTCGAGGCCATGCGCGACCGCCTGGCCACGGCCATCCCGCCGGCGTTCGCCACGATGCTGGCCGGGATGGACCGGTCCATCGCCGAAGGAGCCGAGGACCGCACCACGGACACCGTCCGCCGCCTCACCGGCCGCCCGCCCCACGACTTCCGCACGGTCGCCGTACGAGAGCTCTCGGCCTAGGGGGTGTTTTGCCGATCAGGCCGGGCTCGCGGTGGTCGGCACCGCGCCTCGCCGCGTTGTCCTCGGTCGGCGACGCTCCGCGTCGCCTCCCTCGTCCGCCTTGCGATCCTTCCCCTCGGCCCTGGCGGGCCTGGGGAGACCCCATGGCACCGACCACCGCTCCCTGATCCACCCTGATCGACAAGACACCCCCTAGTACCGCGACGGTGTGTACCGTGGCGGCCGCGGGAGTCGGCTCTTGCCTACATGCGGGGGCTGATGGCTCCGCTGGAGCGGAAGAACGGCTGGACGCTGGCGGAGGAGGCCGGGCATGCGGATCCGGACCGGATCCACCGGCTGCGGGTACCGGATCGACTGGGACGCGGATCAGGTCCTGGACGACGTGCGTGACGACGTCGTCGAGCATCTCGGCGACCCGGAAGCGGTGCTGATCGTGGATGACACGGGGTTTCTGAAGAAGGACCGGATCCCGTTCCGGTGGGTGACCGCCGACGCCGCCTACGGCTTCTCCAAAGGCCGGCGGTCCGAGCTCGGCGGCCGGATGTCTTCCACGTCATGGCCACCACCTGCCACGACACCGCCGTCACCCGCTGGGCCATCGACCACCCCGTCCACGACCTGTTCCCCGGGCTGCCCGGCAGAAGTGGTCGCGGTGGTCGTAGCAGTCGTTGCAGGCCCGCTGGAATACTGGCGGTCATGACGAACACCCCTGCCACACCCGCCCCGTTCTCCCGGATCAAGATCCGGACCGGGGCGCTGGTGTTCTGCGGCGACGAGGTCGCTCTCATCCGCCGCGACCGCGCCGACTCCACCCACTACACCCCGCCCGGCGGCAACGTCGAGCACGGCGAAGACCTGACCCTCGCCCTCGCCCGCGAGCTCGCCGAAGAACTCGGCCTGGACACGGCGGCGGCCGAGGGCGGGGACCTGATGTGGGTCGTCGACCAGCGCGTGACCCGCCCGGGACCGACCCCGCCGCCGCGCAAGCTCCACCTGATCTACCGCTTCCACATCAGCCCCGACATCCGCGCGACCCTCGCCGAAGAGGAGCTGGACGAGCTCCCCGACGGCAGCCACGAGGTCGGCGTCATCGAGTGGATCGACTACCGCAAGACCGCCGAGCTGCCCATCTTCCCGCCCATCGGCCCCGCCCTCGCCGCCCTCACCGACCCGCATGCCGCCGTCACCAACGCAGCCCTGGACGCCGTCACCGACGCGAACTACACCTGGGTGTAGCGCTCAGACGCCCCGGCCCGTGGCCGGCCCGGCACCAGGCTCTCCCCGCGCGAACCGGCCGCGGCGATACGGCGGACACCGATGCTGACCAGGTCAAGGCCCCCGGGGTCGGGGCCGGGGGGACCTCAGACGTTCGGGGAAGCGGTGTAGTCGTGTTGCTGGTGGCCGCGTCCGTTGCCGTGCCAGTCCAGGAACAGCACCGCGTCGGCCAAGGCCCGGTTCCCGGCGCGGTGGCTGATCGTCGAAACCAGTTCGGACTCCGGGATCGTGGCCTTGATCCGGCGCCTGCGGAGGTAGGCGCGGAAGGCTCAGGAGAAGTAGCTCTTGTCCGCGATGACGCGCTCGGGCCGCGCGCGGGGTCGTCCGGGCCCGCCAGCCGGATGACGATGACGGTCTCGGCCTGCTCCCACCCGCATGCAGCACCCTCCTCGAACTCCGACGCCTGATGAGCCGCCTCACCCGGCCCCGCCCGAGCATCGACCACGTCCTGCACTGGGCACACCGGCGACGGCGACGACAGTTCCAGGCACGTGTCAGCCGCTGCAAACAACGTGGTCACACACCAGCAGAGGCCAACAAACCATCACGGCAAACACCGTTGCAGTACTAGTTGGAGGAGCCCGCGGCAGTGTGCTCGAGGATCGCGGCGGCGATCGTCGCCCAGTCGGCTCGCTCGACCCCGTGGCCGGCATCCCGCAGAGCCAACAGCCGGGCCCCGGGGATCCGTTGCGCGAGTGCCTCGCCGTGCCGGAGCGGGAACATCGGATCGGCGGTTCCGTGGATCACCAGCGTGGGCACGGTGATCGAGGACAAGGGGGCCTGTGAGACCTCGCCGTCCGCGAGCGAGTCGTGGTTGCGGGCCGCGCCGAAATCGTGCGCGCGCTCGACGTCGCGGCGGACCAGTCCGAGGGCCGCGGCCTCGTCGAACGGGCGCCGACCTCCCGCGAGGACACGCGCGTAGGCGACCTGGTGGTCGATCACCGCGCCGGCATCCGCCGGATCGGGTGGGGCGGCCACGGCGAACCGGGTGAACTCCTCCGCCGGCGGGGGCAGCTCCTCGTCGCCGGGCACGGCGGAGGACGTACTGATCAGGACGAGCGACCGGACACGGGCGGCGTGATCCAGCGCCAGCAGCTGCGCGAGGGCTCCGCCGGCCGAGACGCCCACGACGTGCGCGGCCGGGACCTCGTGGGCGCGCAGCACGCGGACGGCGTCGGCCACCAGGTCCGCGGCGTCGTACCCGGGACGGCCCGGCGCGTAGGTGACCGACCGGCCGGTGTCGCGGTGGTCGTAACGGATCACGAAGCGCCCGCCCGCCGCGAGCATCCGGCAGAAGCCCTCCTCCCACCAGAGCATCGAAGCCCCCAGGCCCATGAC
Source organism: Streptomyces spororaveus (assembly GCF_016755875.1). Taxonomy (NCBI): domain Bacteria; kingdom Bacillati; phylum Actinomycetota; class Actinomycetes; order Kitasatosporales; family Streptomycetaceae; genus Streptomyces; species Streptomyces spororaveus. The sequence goes on from NZ_BNED01000005.1 coordinate 7,848,052, forward strand.
GAGCAGGACGGGCGGATCGGAGGGATCGCCGAAGGACTCGGTGCACAGCTCGATGCCGTCCACCTCGATCACGCGCTCAGCCATCGCCGCTCCTCCTCGCCCGTCCCATCATGCCCACGCGCGGGAGGCACCGGTCAGTCGGAGGATCCCGCCGCCGACAGCAGTACGTCCACCAGCCGGTCCGCGGCGTCCGGCCTCCCGTACGCACGCGCACGCTGCGCCATCGCCGTCCGCCCGGCGGCGTCGGTCAGCAGCGGACCGACCGCCTCCGCGAGGGTCCGCCCGGTCACCTCACCGAGCAGGGCCACCGCGGCGCCCGCATCGGCCAGGTGCCGCGCGTTGTGCGCCTGCTCGTTCCCCGCCGAGGTGGCCAGCGGCACGAACACCGCGGGCTTGCCCAGCGCGGTCAGCTCCGCCAGCGTGCCCGCCCCGGACCGGGACACCACCACATCGGCGAGCGCCAGTACGTCGGGCAGCTCCGGCCCGACGAAGCCCGTCAGGTGGTACCGGCCGGCGAGGACCGGATCGAGTGCCGCGGCGGCGGACCGGAGCTCGTCGACGTTGGCCGGGCCGCACTGGTGGATGACGTTCGCGTGGCTCAGCAGCCACGGAAGCACCTCTCGCACCACGCCGTTGATCTGCTGGGCGCCCTGCGCCCCGCCGGTGACGTAGACCGTCGGCAGGCGCCTGTCGAACCCCGTCAGGTTCAGCGCCTGCACCGCCTTGTCGGGGTGCCCGGTCAGGATCTCGGGCCGCACCGGATTGCCGGTGACGACCGCCCGGCCGCGCACCTCGTCCGGCAGCAGCGGCAGCGACGACTCGGAGGACACCGCGATGCGCGTCGCAGAACCGGCCAGCTTCCGGTTCGCCAGACCCAGCCGGACCGTCTGCTCGTGCAGCACCAGGGGGCGCTTGCACAACCGGGCGGCGAGCCCGGCCGGGACGGCGACGTAGCCGCCTGTCGCGAGGACCACGTCCGGCCGGAACTCGGCCACGACCGTACGGGCCTGGGCCACGCCGAGCGGCACCCGCGCCATGTCCTTGACGTTCGCCGCGGAGAGCATCTTCAGGGGATTCGCCGATCTGCGGATCTTCCCCGTGGCGACCGTCCTGAACGCGATGCCCTCCGCCGGGGCGACCCGCGCCTCCAGACCGTCCGCGGTTCCGATCCACAGCACGTCGAGCGCGGACCCCTGGGCGGCGAGGCGGCCGCGCAGCGTGCGGATCGCCGTCAGGGCAGGGTAGGTGTGTCCGCCGGTCCCGCCGCCTGTCACGAGCAGCCGGAAGGGACGGGAGAGCGAGGAAGCGTCCATCCGGCCACCCTACTGTCCGGTCCGCCCGCGGCCTCCGATGGGGCACGGGCACCTGCGAGGCATCCGCCGGGCACCCGCCAGGCACCCGCGACCTGCGCGTATTCGCCCGGACGGCCCAACGGGCGCAGGCTCCGGGGGACGCCTACGCTGAAACGGCCACCCGCCGGCACGACCCCGGTCCCGCGGCCGGGGTCGGCGCGTCCGGCTCAGTTCAGCACCGAAAGGCGGTTCCGACATGGCCACCAGGTCTGACGCTCCCGTTCTCGACACGCTCGCCGCGATGACCATCGACTCCATCGAGCACTGCGGCATGGACGAGAAGACACTCATCACCACCCGCATCGCCGCCCTCGTGGCCATGGACGCCCCGGCCATCTCCTACCTGGCCCACATCAGCCCCGCGGTCAAGGCCGACTTCACCGTCGAGCAGCTGCAGGACGTGCTCGTCGCGATCGCCCCCGTCGTGGGGACCGCGCGCGTCATGTCGGCCGCCGGTCACATAGCCCAGGCGTTCGGCGTCGCCATAGCCATGCTCGAAAGCGAAGCAGAAGCCATGGCCAACGCCGAGGCCGAAAGCCGCCACAAGACCTGATCCCTCCCGACGGAGCCCGCGCGCGAGGCGGGTCGGCCGATCCTCCGGGCGGCCGAACCCGCCTCGCGCGCCGTGTGCGCAAGGGGGAGCCTGACGGGAACAGCCCTGTCCCCGGAGGCCCCCTTGAGCGCGATGGATGTTCCCCTTCCGGACGAGCGGCCGCAGGGCAGGCCGACGGAGGCCGCAGCGGCCAGGACCGGCACCCCCACGCTCACGTGGGTGACCCTCGCGATGATGACGACGGCCTCCGTCGCCAGCCTCCGCGCGGCGCCCACCATGGCCGTGTACGGCCTGGCCTGCGTGTTCCTGTACCTGGTACCCGCGATCGTGTTCCTGCTGCCGACCTCGCTGGTCTCCGCGGAACTCGCGTCGGGCTGGTCGGGCGGCGTGTACCGCTGGGTGAGCGAGGGACTGTCCAAGCCCCTCGGATTCGTCGCCGTCTGGTGCCAGTTCGCCATGACGATCTTCTACTATCCCAGCCTGCTGGCGTTCGTCGCGAGCACGCTGGCGTACGTCATCAACCCGGCTCTGGCCTCCAACGGCATCTACACGGCCATCGTGATCGTCGTCCTGTACTGGACGGGCGTCTGGATCTCCGCGCAGGGCACGAAGGCGCTGTCCGGCCTCGCCTCCTGGGGCCTGATCATCGGCACACTGATCCCCGGCACGCTGCTGGTGGTCCTCGGCATCGTGTTCCTCGGCCAGGGCAACCCGTCCGCGGCCCCGATGACCGCCGCCAACATCCTCCCGGCCTGGACGGGCCTGGCCAGTCTGGTGCTCATCGTCAACAACTTCCTGAGCTACTCGGGCATGGAGATGAACGCCGTCCACGTGTCGTCGCTGAAAGACCCACCGCGCGAGTTCCCCAAGACGATGTTCCTCGCGATGGGGATGGTGCTGCTGATCTTCGTGCTGCCGGCCCTCGCCATCAGCTGGGTGGTTCCGGCCGATCAGCTGTCGCTGACCGCAGGCGTCATGCAGGCCTTCGACGCGTTCTTCTCCTACTTCCACATCGGCTGGCTGACCCCGATCGCCGCGGTGGCCCTGGTGTCCGCCTCCCTGGGCGGAATGCTCACCTGGCTGGCGGGCCCCTCGAAGGGTCTGCTGCTGATCTCGCGTCAAGAGGGCTACCTGCCGCCGTTCCTGCAGCAGCTCAACGGGCACGGCGTCCAGCAGAACATCCTCGTCACCCAGGGCCTCGTCACCACGGTGATCGCGCTGGGCTACGCGCTGATCCCCGACGTGTCCAGTGTCTACTGGATCTTCTCGGTGATCACCACCCAGGTGTACTTGATCATGTACCTGCTGATGTTCCTGGCGGCCATGCGACTGCGCAAGCTCCAGCCCGATCATCCGCGCGGCTACCGCGCCCCGGCGCTGAGCCTGGTGTGCGTCGTGGGCTTCCTCGCCTCCGCCGCAGCCATGATCATCGGATTCGTGCCGTCCTCGCAGTTCGGCGGCGGCAGCGTCTGGGCCTACATCGGCATCGTCGGCGGCGGCCTGCTGCTCCTCGGAGTGGTCATCCCCTGGCTGTGCCTGCGGCTGCGCAAGCCCAGCTGGCGCACCCCGGCCGCGGAGTCGACGGGAGACGCGGCATGAGCCCCACCCGCTTCGCCTCCCGGCACAAGTGGATCTACATCGGCGCCATCGTCCTGCTCGTCGGCTTCGTCGTGGTGGGGCTGATCCAGTACAAGGCCGTACGGTCCACCAACCAGTCCCTGGACAAGGCCAACCAGCTCGCCGACGAGCTGGCCGCCGCCGGCTTCACCCGGCCCGATCCCGCCACCCTGGCCCGCGCGCTCGGCGAGGACGGGGGCATCGTCTGCGAGGACCCCGCGTCGGCACTCAAGTCGGCCCTGTGGAAGATCAACCTTTCCAACGGGGCCACCGGCCCCGGCCAGCGTCCGGTCATCGCCGACCGCCGGGCCGTTCAGGCGGAGGCGCTCGTGCTGAAGGTCTACTGCCCCGACCAGCTGCAGCGCGTCCAGGACGAGATCGACGACCTGAAGACCGAGCAGACGGTGAGGCGCGGCAACGATGGCTGACCCCGCCCGCGACGTGCCGGACGCCCGCGTCCTCGCCGAGCGCATCGACGCGCTGATGTCCCGCGCACAGTCCGACCTGGCCGAACTGGTCGCCCTCCGCTCGGTGGCCGACCCGCGGCAGTTCCCTCCCGAGGAATGCGAGCGGGCCGCCCGGTGGGTGGCCGACGCGTTCACCGAGGCGGGCCTGGACGACGTACGCCTGGAGGAGACCCCCGACGGCAGCCATGCCGTCCTCGGCCACCGGCCGGGCCCGGAGGGCTCCCCGACCGTGCTGCTGTACTGCCACTACGACGTACAGCCCCCGCTCGGCGAAGCCGCCTGGACCTCTCCGCCGTTCACGCTCACCGAGCGCGACGGCCGCTGGTACGGACGCGGCGCCGCCGACTGCAAGGGCAACATCGTCATGCACCTCACGGCACTGCGGGCCCTGGGCGACGCACTGCCCGTGGGGCTGAAGTTCGTCGCCGAGGGGTCCGAGGAGCAGGGCACCGGCGGGCTGGAGCAGTACGTGGCCGCGCACCCGGGCGACATCTGCGCCGACGCGCTCCTCATCTGCGACACCGGAAACGCCGCCGTCGGCCGCCCCACCGCCACCACCGCGCTGCGCGGCCTCGCCAACGTCGTCGTCACCGTCACCACCCTCCGCGGCGACCTGCACTCGGGCATGTTCGGCGGTCCCGCCCCCGACGCCCTGGCGGCCCTGATCCAGATGCTCTCCACCCTGCGCGACGCCGACGGCGGGACCCGCATCGACGGCCTCGACTGCACCGGCACCTGGACCGGGGTGCCGTACGAGGAGGAGCAGTTCCGGGCCGACGCGTCCGTCCTGGACGGGGTCCGTCTCACCGGCTCGGGCTCGGTGGCGGACCGGCTCTGGGCGCGCCCGGCCGTGACGGTGCTCGGCATCGACTGCCCGCCCGTGGTCGGCTCCGCCGCCGCCGTACCGGCGAAGGCCCGGGCCCGGGTGAGCCTGCGCGTGCCCCCGGGGACGGCCTCGGAGGCCGCGCTCGCCGCCCTCACCGCGCACCTGTTGGCCGCGGCACCCTGGGGCGCCCGCGTCTCGGTCGAGAAGGAGGGCACCGGCTCGCCGTTCCGCCCGGCCACCGACGGGCCCGCCTACCGGGCCATGGGGCGGGCCATGGAGCAGGCGTACGGCCGCCCGATGGAGTTCCTCGGCCAGGGAGGCTCCATCCCCCTGTGCAACGTACTCGCGGGAGCCTGCCCGGATGCGGAGATCATCCTCATGGGGGTGGAGGAGCCCCGCTGCCTGATCCACGCGCCCGACGAGAGCGTCGATCCGAGCGAGATCCGCAACATGGCCCTCGTCGAGGCGCTCTTCCTCCTCGGCTACGCGTCGGCGCGCTGACACAGCGGAAAGCCGGAGCCGCGACGTCTCGCGGCTCCGGCAACCGGCCCCGGGGGGAGGGCCGTTCTCGGTGGGCGATGGGGGGACGCGCCAGAGCGCGATCACATCCCCCGCCCAGGGTCAGCCCGCGGAGCCCTCCAGGGCGGTGTCGGGGATCCAGGAGCCGTGGATGCCGGCGGTGACGCGGTGGGGGAGGTGGACGGTGGCGATGCGATCGAGGCCGGCGGCGTCCAGCACGAGGAGCTGCGAGGCGTTCTGCTTGAGGTCGGAGACGACGGTGAGGAGGTAGCCGTCGTCCTCGCGGGCGGTGCCGGCGGCGGGGACGAAGACCGCTTCGCTGGGCAGGCGGGCGTCGCCGACCTGGTGGATGCGGCGGGCGCCGGTGGTGCGGTCGTACTTGACGATGCCGTAGCCGCCGAAACCCTTCTCGTCGGGGAAGGAGATGGCGTACTGGTAGCGGTTCTCGGCGCCGGTGTAGTCCTCGTTGATGGTGGGGAACTCGACGGGGAGGTCGTCGATGATCTGTTCGTCGACGGTGCCGGCGGTCAGGTCGAGGACCCAGCGGCGGGTGTAGGAGCGGGCGTTGGGCTCGCTGCCGCGTCCGGGTGCGCCGACCCACCAGTTCCAGGAGAGGCGGAAGCCCTCGCGGTCGACGGTGGGGCCTTCCAGGACGATGCGGCCCTGGCCGTCCTCGTAGGCGTTGGAGACGTGGAGCATGTTGCCGGGCTCGATGGAGAACCAGCGGGTGTGGCGGGCGCCGTCCTCGCCGCGGGGCATGACGCCGATCCGGGAGGGCTGGTGGTCGCTCCAGCTGTAGGGGATGCCGGAGGTCTCGGTGTGGTCGAAGGTGACGTTGCCCTCGACGAAGACGACGTGGCTGCGGGTGATGGCGAAGTCGTGCTTGAGGGCGGCGGTCGCTCCGGGGACCTCGGCGCTGTGGGTGATGGCGCCCTTGGCGTCGGAGACGTAGTAGGTCAGGAACGGGGGGAAGGGCGAGGAGGCGAAGAAGTGGAGCTCCCCGGTCACGGGGTCCTCCTTGGGGTGTGCGGTCATGGCGGTGCGCAGTGTGCCGTCGAAGTCGTAGGCGCCGACGGTGTCGAGGTCCGGGGTGAGCTCGAAGGGCAGGTTGGCCTCGCACAGGGCCAGGAGGCGTCCGCCGTGTTCGATGACGTGGGTGCCGGCGGGGCTGGCGGTCAGGTCGGGGCCGTGCTCCGTCATGTACGGGGCGCCGTCGAGGGCGGGGGTCTGGACCCAGCGGTTGCGGTACCACTCGGCGCGCCCGTCACGGAGCCGGATGCCGTGGACCATGCCGCTGCCCTTGAACCAGTGGGTGGGGGTGACACCGGGCTTCGGGTTGTGCCCGTTGCGCAGCAGCCGGCCCGTCAGCTCGGGCGGCAGCGTGCCCTCGACGGTGAGGCCGGTGGCGGTGACCTCCTCGACGACGGGGGTGTAGTGGCCGGTCAGGTACGGCGGGGTGGTCGTCATGGCGGGAATCCCTCTCATGGATACGTGGATGCGTGGAACTGCAGGTGCGCGCAGGCGCGGATGGGGTGCCCGGTCAGGCGGACTGTTCGGCACGGCTCTTGAGGTGGGCGAGCCAGCCCTCCAGGGAGTCGTGGAGCGCCTTGCCGAGTTCGTCGGTCTCGGCGTCGACCGGGGCGCCGCTCCAGGACTCCTCGGTGTGGACGACGACCCCGGCGCCGGACTGTTCGAAGGTCCACACGTGGATGCCGACGATGCCGGCGACGGTCCCGCCCCAGACGATCCGCTCCCCGGGGACCAGCTCCTGCACGGTGGAGGTGATGTCCAGGCCGTGGGTGAGCCAGCTGAAGGACCTGCCGGGCTGCAGCGGTCCGTCGACCTCGGTCCGGTCGATGTCCGTGTTCCAGGCGGGCCAGGCCGCGACGTCGGTGTGCAGCGCCCACACGGTCGCGAGCGGGGCGTCGATCACGGTGCTCAGGCGGACGATCACGGGAGCCGTCTCGTCGATGGTGACCATGGCTGTACTTCCTGTCTGGATGAGATGGGTCGGTGGTGCGGCTGTGGCGGATCCAGGGGGTGTCCGGCTAGCGGGCCGGCCCCGTGGGGGAGAGCGGGGAGGCTCCCGGGTCCGTGGCGGGCAGGGCGGTGGCGGCGGCCGGGGTAGGCGCCCCGGCCGGACGGGTCAGGAACAGTGCGAGGAGTGCGGTGGCGGCGAGGACCGCGGCGGAGACGGTGAAGGCGGCCCGGTAGCCGGCGGTGAGGGCTTCCAGGGGAGGCTGACCGGTGGCTGCGCGGGAGGTGACGGAGCCGGCCAGGGTGGCCAGGGCGGCGAGGCCGATCGCGCCGCCGACCTGCCGGGTGGTGTTCACCAGTCCGCCGGCCAGCCCCGCGTCCTGGCGCGGTACGCCGTCCACGGCGAGCGCGGTGAGCTGGACGAAGGCGATGCTCAGGCCCAGACCGACCAGGATGCTCGGCCCGAGGACATCGACGAGGTAGCTTCCGTCCGCCCGCATCCACGACAGCCACAGCAGACCGGCCGCCTCGGTCAGCAGGGCCGCGGTCACGGTCGCGGTGGCACCGATGGCCCGGGCGATGCGCGGGGCGAGAGCGGAGCCGATCATATGGGCGACGGCGAGCGGGAGTTGACCCACCCCGGTGACCAGGGGGCCGGACCCGAGGACCTGTTGCTGGTAGAGCGGCAGGAAGAAGAACAGGGCGATCCATACGGACCCCAGCAGCGCCATCAGCACATTGCCCGCGGCGACGCGGCCGGCGGTGAGCAGCCGCGGCGGAACGAGCGCGTTCGGCCGACGCCGCTCGATCACGCAGAAGGCCGCGAGCAGTACGGCGGCGCCACCGAGGGAACCCAGCACCCGGGCGTCGGTCCAGCCGGCGCCGCGTGCGGTCGTCAGCCCCCAGACCAGGCAGGTCAGGGCCAGGGTGACGGTGACGGTACCGAGCAGATCGAACCGGCCGCGCCGCCGCTCGTCCTTTCCACCGGCCGCCGCCGACGCGTCCCGGGGCACGAGTGCCACCACGGCGGCCAGTACCACCGCCGCTCCGAGCGCCACCGAGTGGAAGATCCAGGGCCAGCCCCAGGCCTGGGTGAGCGCACCGCCCAGCAGGACGCCGCCCGCCGCTCCGGCGCCGGAGACCGCTCCCCACACGCCCAGCGCCCGGCCGCGCCCCGGGCCGGGCGGGAACCGGTCCATCACCAGGGCGAGGGCGGCCGGGGCGATCGCGGCGGCGCCGACGCCCTGCACCGCACGGGCCGCGATCAGCACACCGGAGGAGGTGGTCAGTCCCGCCGCCAGCGAAGCCAGCGCGAACAGGGCGAGCCCGGCGGACAGCAACCGGCGGCGGCCGAGCAGGTCGGCCACCCGTCCGCCAGCCAGGAGCAACGCGCCGAACGCCAGGCCGTAGGCATTGACCACCCAGGTGGTCCCGCTGTCCGAGAGGCCGGCTCCCGCACGGATCTGCGGGAGCGCCACGTTGACGATCGAGGTGGCGAGCATGACGGTGAACTGGGCCGCGGCGAGCGCGGCGAGCACAGCTCCCGGCCCGGGGGCCGGGCGTGCCGACCGGCCCGTCTGCGTGAGTGCAACGTTCATGCCGCACAGACTCGACGCGGCCGGTGTCCACTATCCAGGCCCGGCGGGAGCGGCCACTGTCCATTCCTGTCCGCACCTGTCCACCCGGTCCCGGCGAAGGCGCGCGTCCGCCGTCACCGACGGGGGTCGTGCAGCTCCTGCTGCCACAAGACCTCGCAGAGCAGGTCCAGGCCCTGGCGCAGATGGCGGCGGTAGGTGCCGTACGGAAGGCCCAGGCGGCGGGCGGCGGCCTCCTGCGTGGGCGCGCCGGAGAAGTAGCCGGCCGCCAGGGCCTCACGGGCGCGCACCCCGCGCGGGTCGAGCGCGAGGTCGTCGACGGCCCGGCGCAGCAGGGCGCGCAACTCCCCGACAGGATCGCCGAGGTCGGCCGCGAGACGGGCACGCATCAGGGCGCAGGCGGCGAAGGCGTCCACGTCACGCCAGTGCGCGAGCGCCTCGCGCACGGCCTGGTCGAACGCGGAACGCGACACGGGAGACGGCCCGGACGGGGCTGCGGGCGGCTCGGTGGCCGATATGAAGTTCATCAGCCATGCCTCCACCGGCAGTTGACGCCAGTCGACGGCGAACAGCCCGTAGGTGTACTCCCCGACCCGCGGCCGCGCCCCCGTGTCCGCCAGGGTGCCCTTGACGCGTTCGGCCCACGTCTCGGCGTCCCGGAAGACGGCGAAACCGTACGCGCGCCCGCGCGCGCGGGCCGCCTCCGCCTGGGCCCGGGAACTGCTCAGGTCGATGACGCGCGAGGGCACCTGGTACTGCTCGGGGTAGACCGAGAAGCGGCTGACGCCGATGTGCTCACCGGGGCCGACCGGCGCGGCGGCCTCGGTGTACCGCCAGGCGGCGGCCACGACGGGATCGGTGGCCAGGTCCTGGGCGTCGGGAGGCGACGGCAGGACCAGTCGCGCCGTGAACGCCACGATCCGGCCCGTGCTCACGAGCCGGTAGACGCTGAAGGCCTGCGGCTGACGGTGCGCCCAGTAGCGGACCAGGTCCGCGGAGGCGGCCCCTTCGGTCTCCGTGGCCATGCGCAGGATGACATCGATGTCCTCCGGGCGCAGGGGACGGTCGTGGACCTCGTCCTCGCGGGACCAGGAGCGCAGCCGGGCCAGCGTCGCACCCTCCCGGAACAGGTAGAAGAGATCGTCCGTGACGGTCCACACCCGCTCCTCGGGCGCCTCGCGCAGGATGCGCAGGTATTCGTCCGCGAGGCGCTGGCGCACCGCCTCGAAGGCGTTGGGCGCCCGCCAGCGCAGGTCGGCGGCCAGCGTCTCGCGGGCCGCGTCGTGCGGGTGCAGACCCCGCAGGGTGGATTCGATGAAGGGCAGGTCCCGCAGCCAGGAGAAGAGCGGATGGACGTCCTCCCCGGGGAGCACCGCGGCCAGCAGCTCCTCGGACGTCGAGTGGGCCTGCGCCGCCACCTCCAGGGCGCGACGGTGGGCCGCCGTGGGCACTTCCCCGATCAGCCCCGCCAGCAGGGTGCGCAGCACGTCCGCCGTGGGGGCCCAGATCTCCTCCCGGCCACAGCCCGCCGATCCGGCCGCGGCCGCCAGCGACAGCGCCAGCGGGTTGCCGCCGGCGAAGCGCAGTACGCGGTCCCGCAGTTCGGGCCGGATCTCCGCGGCCACCAGCAGACTCCGGGCCTGCTCCGCGGAGAACGGCTCCAGCTCGCTCACGTGCAGGAGCCCGGACCAGGCGGGGTCGGCGGTCCACTGCGGCTGCGGAGCGCGCCGGCCGCCCAGGACGACCAGGGTGTCGTCCGCGGCGCGCGGCAGGAAGTGGTGCCACAGCCAGCTCTCCAGCCACTGGCAGTGCTCGAAGGAGTCCACGAACAGGACCGTCCCCGGAACGTCCAGGAACGGTCCTGCGGCGCGCTCGAAATCGGCCGGGTCCCGGCTGACGAACCGGCCGTCGAGTTCGACGAGCAGCCGGCCGGCCGCCCGGGCGTGGTCCGCCAGGCGCCGCAGCAGCGTCGACTTGCCGATGCCGCCCGGCCCGTACACGTAGAACGCGAACGGCGCATGCGGATCACCGGCCAACGCCTCACCGAAGCGGCTGAGTTCCTCCTCCCGGCCGAGGAAGGCCCGGACGCGCGCCCTGCTCAGTCTTTCCCCTACGGACACCATGGTTGCTCCATCTCTTCGTTCCAGCGGCGGACAGCGACGGCGGTTCGCGAAGCGGCGCTCCGCGAAGGCCCGTTCACGTCATTTGACGAGTCCGAGGTTCCCGTCGTCGGCGTGACCGCTGACCAGGAGGGTGGTCTCCTCCACGCACCGGAAGCGGCCGTCGGGGGCCATCCGGGCGAACAGGTAGACCTCGGTACGGGAGGTGTGTCCGTCGTGGTGGACGAGGGTGACGGTGTGGCGGTCGGCGTAGCGCGGTCCGTCGCGGAGCTCGTCGTGGACCTCGATGTGCCCGCTGCGGATCAGGGTCCGCAGGCGCGTCATGTGCTGGATGAAGGAGGCCCGGTCACCCCACACGCCGTTGGTGCGCTGGCGGTAGTCAGGGGTGAAGTGCCGGTCGACGGCTTCGGTGAGGTCGAGGCTCCGGTCGAACAGCAGATCGTTGATGGCCCGGGTGATGTCGGTCGATGTCATGGTCGTCTCGCCTGGGTGAGTGGGGGGTGGGTGGGGGGTGGGTGGGACGGGTGGGAGCGGGTGGGGATGGGTGCGGTCGGGTGGAGGGCGGGCGGAAGGGGTACGGAAGCCGGGCACGGCCGCCGGAGCCGCGTCAGCGGACGGGGGTGAAGTCCAGCGACAGCGAGAGCGGACCCCGGGTGTACAAGCCGCTCTCCTGGTACCGGAAGCCGGGGCTGTAGCGGACCTCTTCGAGCAGCGGCAGGAGCATCGCGGCGACGGTCTCGATCTCGGCGCGCGCGAAGGCGGTGCCGACGCACTGGTGGAGTCCGGTACCGAAGGACAGGTGCTCGGCGGCCGCGGTGAAGGAGCGGGCGGTGCCCAGGTCCGGGCGGTGGATGTCGAAGGCGTCCGGAGCGGTGAAGACGCCGGGGTCGCGGTTGGCCGCCCCGATCATGCAGAAGACGGTGGCACCCGCCGGGACGGTGGTGCCGGCGAACACGGCGTCCTGCGCCGCCTGTCGGGGAATCAGCTGGACGGGCGGGGTGTAGCGCAAGGTCTCGGCGATCGCGGCGGCCAGCAGGTCCGGGTCCTGGCGGACCTGCGCCAGCTGATCGGGGTGGTCGATCAGGTGCTTGAAGAGCAGGGCCAGCGTCTTGTCGGCAGGCTCGGCGGACGCGGCCAGAACGTTGATGATCAGTGCGGTGACGTCGCGATCGGTCATGGTGACACCGTCGATCGCGGTGGTGCACAGCTTCGATATCAGGTCGTCGCCGGGGTCGCGGCGCCGCTGTTCGATCACGGGGCGGAGATAGGCCTCCAGCTGCTCGGCGCACTCCACGCAGTCGCGACGGCGCTCCGGGGTGAGCGTCAGACCGGTGATGAACTCGATCACTCCGCTGTGCCAGGCTGCCACCTGCCGCCAGTCCCTCCGGTCCAGGCCCAGGACGTCGAGCGTCACGTTGAGGGCGAAGGGTTTCCCGAAGTCGTTGACCAGGTCCATCCGGCCCTGGGGGAGGAAGGGGGCCATGAGTTCGGCGGCGTTGGCCCGGATGACGCGTATCTGGTCCTGGAGCGCCCGGCCGGTGAAGGCGCGGACGACGATTCTTCGTTTGGCGGTGTGCTCGGCCCCGGTCATCTGGGCGAGGACCGGCCCGCGCATCACCGGTTCGGCGCGCACCTGCAGGGTCTGCGTGGTGAACGCCTCATGGTCGGTCAGCACCCGCTTCACGTCCTCGTGGCGGGAGAGGAAGTAGCCGTCGATCAGCGGTTCGTGGTGCACCGGGTCCTGGTCCCGCAGCTGTGCGAAGTAGCGGTAGGGGTCGGCGGCGAAGTCCTCGGACAGGACGCTGGGACGGTTGTCGACGACGGGCACGGTGCGGGCCTCTCCAGTGGTGCGATGCGCGGCGGGGCAGGCTGTTCTGGCTGCTAGACGGGTGAACACCAGTATGGGTTGCGTGAGTTGGGCCGACTTCTGACCAGGCAAATGGCCTGAAGTCGACGCAAGATTCGCGTCTCTCGTCGCCCGTCGGGCCGGGTGTCGTCCGCTGTCGCAGGGCTCGCTCGTGCGCATACGGTGTCCGGAGCGGATCAGGTCGGGGGTCAGCCGTGTTGTACAGGCGGATCATCGCCGGGAGGTCGGCCGGCGCGCCGCTGCGGACACCCGGTACCGCCGCATCCGCTACGCCGCCCGCCGCGCGTTCGACGTTGCGTACGGGGACGATCAGCCGGCCCTCGGACACGGCACTCGCCAAGCCGGAGGCGTTGTCGGTGCCGGGTGAGACCATCCGGGCATGAGCGGCGAATTCTTCAACTGGCAGGCGTTCCTCGGACGGTGGGACGAGGAGTGGGTTCCGCGTGCGGGCGAGGACAGCGGGGAGGCTCTCGTCCGCCCGGGGCGGCAGGGGGCCGACGAGGCGGCGATCGCGGCGGCCGAGGAGCGGCTGGGGCGGCGCCTGCCGCCCTCGTACCGGGCGTTCCTGGCCGTGAGCGACGGCTGGCACGTGGACCAGACGGCCGGCGTCTATCAGCTCGGCGGCGCCGCGGACATCGACTGGTTCCAGGATCCGTTCGACATGACCCCGCTGTACGAGGAACAACTGGACGACAGGTCCAGCGAGGCGGAGATCCTGCTGGCCGGCATGTGGCAACGGGCTCTGCGGCTGGAGACGGACTCCGACATCACGTACGCCCTGCTCGACCCGGGCGACACCGACCGGGACGGGGAGTGGGCGCTCTACGTCTACAAGGGCTGGAGCGGTGAACTGCCGGACCGGTACCCCTCGTTCCGTGCCTACATGGAGGCCATGTACCGCGGCTTCCACTCCGACCGGGTGGAGAGGCCGGACTTCGAGAACGCGACCACGCGAGCCCAGGACGCCCGTGTGGCGCAGGCCCGTCGGCTGGTCCTGCTCGGACAGTACGAGGAGGCCCTGCCCCTGCTGGAGGAGGCGGCGTCGTTCGCACGGCCCGGGTGCGCCGTCCTGCTGTTCCAGCTCCGGCAGATGCTCGCCCCGGACGGCACCCGGGACTACGGCCTCCTGGCGGCCGACCCGCGCTACCTGCCAGAGGTCCTTCCCGTGCAGGCCATGGCACCGGCGCGCGAGGAATGGCGGACCGGCGGGGACGGCCACTGGCTCGGGATGATGGCCGCCCGCGGGGTCCCCCGGGAGACGGCCGAAGCCGTACTGGGCGCGCTGCGGGACGGCACCCATCGCTACGCACCCCCGGGTCCGTGGGGCCGAGCCGTCGACGCGGCCCGGGAGTCGGCCCGCTGGGGGGCCACCGACGCCGCGTGGCGGATCCTGCGGGACGCGGTGGGGCTGTGGGAGGCTCCCGGACCCGAACTGATCGCCCCGATCGGTCTGCTCGCCGATCCGCTGCTGGGCCCGCTGATCACCCCGGAGCGGGGGCGGGAAGTCCTCGCGACGCCGAGGGCCGGGCGGAACGGCCCGGCTCCCGAGCGGGTTCCCGTTCCCGATCGGCCGCCCGTCTCCGGGCGGGTCCCTGATCTCGACCCGCCGGGCCTCGCCTGGCTGACGGAGCCCGAGCCCGCGCCGAACCGCCGTCCGCTCGACGGATACCGCTGCATCTGGGTCGAAGGGATCGACCCCGCCCGCCTGCCCGCCCTGATCGGTGACGAAGGCGCCGAACTGACCGGGCCCACGGACCGGCACGCCGCCCGGCGCGGGTCCGGGCCCTACGCGCGTGACGGACGCGGGCGCGGGGGAGCGGAGCCCTGGGAGGACCGGGCCGTGGTCGCCGTCGGCCGCGCCGGCGACGGGTGGGCCTTCGCCTTCGACGGCGACTCGCCGCACCTGAACCACCTGTTCCTGTCCCCGGCCCAGGCGGCCTCCCCGGCCGGCCGCGCGGTGGTCGTCTGGCGGGACCCGAGGCGCTCGTACCCGGGCGAACACCCGGACACGTTCCACCTGTCGGTGGCCGAACGGGGCGAGGAGCTCTACGCGTTCACGGTCCGCGGTACTGAGATCCGGAGCACCGGCGCGATACCCGAAGCCCTCGACCCCGCACGGCTGTTCCGCCCGGAAGACCCCGCGCCGGTCAACGAACTGCGGGTGTTGGAGGCCCTCCACGCCGAACTCGGACTCTCGCTTCCCCGTTTCGCGCTGACCCGGGGCAGGCTCCACACCCTCACCACCCGGTCCTGGACCCGGGCGCCGCGCGCGGGCGAGACGTTCGCCTACGCGGTCATCACGCGGCACGGGACCTGACCGCAGGGCGCGGCGCGGACGGGCTCTGCGCCGCTACCACCAGCGGACGGGGTACCGGGCCGCTCCCCGGCGTACGCGGGACGCGGCGAAACCGCCGAGGACGAGGACCACGGTCGCGCCGAGCAGCAGGGGGACGAACCGGGCCGCCGCCGGGGTCTGCAGCACGACGACCACGGCGGTGGCGCAGGCGGGGGAGTGCGGAGTCCGGGCGAGGGTGGTGGCGGCGAACGTCAGCCCCCCGGCCAGCGCCGCGCTCCAGGGTCCGCTGCTCTGCGACAGCGCGAGGACCAGGTAACCGGCTCCCGCGCCCAGGAGGTGCGCGACGACGACACTCCGGGGCTGCGCCACGGGCAGGGTGGGAGTGCTGTGGAGGACTCCGGCACTGGCGGCGAGGGACGGTATGAGCACCGGTTCGCCGATCACCGCCCCGATGGCCGCGAGCAGCAGCAGAACGGTGGTGACCGCGCCGACGCCGTGAAGGGCGCCCACCGCGCTGTGCCAGGCGGAGTTCCGGCGCCCGCGCCCCGTCGGGAGCGGTGGGTCGGCGCGAGGCGCTCCGGGGCCGGGCAGGCGCGGGCGGGGCAGCACGGAGTCAGCGTTCACGAGGGCGGCTCCTGGCACGGCGGTACACGGGGCGGAGGTACGACGGGAGAGGTCGTACCTCCGGCCACCCTGCACCGCCGATCTGTCACCGGCCTACAACGGCCCTGCCTCTAGGAGTTGTCTTGCCTTCTAGGACCGCGTCGCCTTCCCGCACTCGTCCCCGGCGGACCCGCCCTGCCCGACCGGCGCGGTGCGGTCGTACGGGTCGATCTCCGTCCCGGCCGCGTCGGCCTGGCGGTCCGAGCCGAAGGGCGGGTCGAAGTACCCCGTGGTGGCGCCGCAGCCGGCGTTGGTCATGTGGCTCTTGTACGAGATCATCGAGAACGTGCCCGGCGCGGTGAGTACCTTGTCGGGGTCGTCCCAGCTCAGGACCAGCTCGCGCCGGACGATGGTGCGCACGATCTCGTCGTCGTCGCCGCCCGCGCGGGTGACCGGGTAGACGAAGGTGACGTCGGCGGTCACCTGGAGCGCTCCCCGCTCGCCCTCGCGGTATTCGAGCCGGCCCCGGGTCTTCACGACGTCGCCGACGAGGTGGGTACGGGAGGGCTGGAAGCGGCTGAAGAGGAGCAGCGGGTCGTTCTTCTCGCTCGGGCTCTGGAACGCGGTGCTCAGAAGGGCCTGCATGTCCTTCTGCTGCGGGTTGATCAGTGCGATCGCATTCTCCGGGCGCTCGCCCCGCAGCACCCCGCTCTCCACGCCGGACGCGACGAGGAAGTCCCGGCTGCGGGCGAGGGCCTGCTCGACCTCGGCCGCGCTCATCCAGCCGACCGCCCTGGCCTCCGGCACGGTGATCCCCGCCGCGCCGCTCGCCCAGCCCTCCGCAGGCGAGCCGCGGAACGGCTCGTCCTTGGTGGGGCGCAGGGCCGCCTCCGCCGGGGGCGCCTTGGTCGGGCGGGCGGTCTCGGCCGCCGACGGCGGGGAGTCGGGGCCGTCGCCGGCGAACAGGTCCACCACTCGCCCCGGCGCGAACGTCACCACCAGCAGCACCAGCGCGGCCAGCAGACCGGCCGCGTACCAGCCCGTGCGCCGCTTGGGCCGCGCGGGCGTGTGGGTACGCCAGCCCTCCGCGCCGCGGCCGGGCTCGTCACGCAGCCGCTTCGCCACCTCGCGGGCGCGCGCCGAAGGCTCCTTGGGCGCGTCGGAGGCCCCCGCCATCGACTCGCGCAGAAACCGCTCCCACTCCTCGTCGGACCGTGACGAGCCGTCAGGCTCCGTACCCGCTCCCATCCTGAACCCCCTGGTCATTGAACGATCGCGCCCACTCCCCTGGGGAGCGTCCGCATAATGACACAGAGCCCCGACAGCGAGACCGGCCGGCCGTGCGGCCCCGGCGCGCCACCCTCTGTCAACTGGTCAACTGGTCAGTTCTGGCCTGGCTTCCGTACGGTCCGGGGAGTCGGGAGGCGTCCGGCCGTCGTGTGCCTTTGGATGGGGCCGTACGCGGACGGACGCCCACCAGTTCCCGGAGACCGGTATGAGGAAGATCAAGGCGCAGCTGTTCATTTCGCTCGACGGCGTCGTCGAGGCGCCCGATCAGTGGCACTTCCCCTACTTCAACGAGGAGATGGGGGCGGCCGTCGACGCGACCCTCGGCGAGGCCGACACCCTGCTGCTCGGCCGCAGGACCTACGACAGTTTCGCGGGCGCCTGGCCGGAGCGGGAAGCGGCCGGCGGGGAGGACGCCCCGTTCGCCAAGGTGCTCGGTGACGCCCGCAAGATCGTGGTGTCGAACAGCCCGCTCGACTTCACCTGGCGGAACTCCGAACAGCTCGCCGGTGACCTCACTACGGCGGTCGCCGCGCTGAAGGACGAGCCGGACACCGATGCCCCCGTCTGGATCAGCGGCTCGGTCTCCGTCGTACGCCGCTTGGTCGCCGCCGGGCTCCTGGACGAGCTGAACCTCCTGCTGCACCCGATCGCCGTACGCACCGGCATGCGCCTGTTCGAGGAGGGCACCCCGTCGGTCCCGCTGGAGCTGCTGTCCGCCGAGACCTTCCGGACCGGCGTCCTGAACCTGTTCTACTCCGTGGCCGCCGCGCCCGGCGAGGGGACGTACGAGGATGCCAAGACCTACCTGCCCCAGCACTAGGAAGCGTCGGATTCGGCCGGTCGGGTCATGAAGGAGACCCCGCGCGGTGCCCGGTCCGGTCGGGGGAGATCCGGCCGCCTCCGCGCCTTCGGGATCGCGGCGGTGGCGGGCTGCCTGGTCGGGCTGGTCGGCGGCGCCTTCCGGTGGTGCCTGGCGCACGCCGACGCGCTGCGCGGTTCCGTTCTGGAGACGGCCGCCGCGCTGGGGCCGGCGGGCCGGCTGATTCCCGTTGCCCTGACCGCACTGGGCGCCGCGGTGGCCTGCGCGATCGCCCAGCGGGTCCCGCACGCCGCCGGGAGTGGGATCCAGCACGTGGAAGCCGTGTGGCGGCAGGAGGCCGAGGCCCGTACGGCCTGGCTGGTGCCCGCGAAATTCGTGGGCGGCCTCATCGCCATCGGCTCGGGCCTGGTTCTCGGAAGGGAGGGTCCGATCGTCCACATGGGCGCCGCGATCGGGTCCGCGGCGGGTCGGCGCGGCGGCCTGGACGCCGAGTACGCCGAGAAGGCTTCTGACGCCGACGATGCCCGCATGCTGCACACCGCGCTCGGCGGCGCGGGTCTGGCGGTGGCGTTCAGCGCTCCGCTGGGCGGGCTGCTGTTCGTCTGCGAGGAAGTGACCGGCACCGTCCGGCCGCGTCTGGTGCTCCTGACCCTCGTCGGCACCGTCACGGCGGTGGCCACCTCCCGACTCCTCGTGGGTGACGGCCTCGTCCTGCCGCTGGCGGCCCTCCCCGCCCCACCGCTGGGGACGCTGCCGGTCTTCCTGCTGTCCGGAGTGACGGCCGGGGCGCTCGGCGCCGCTTACAGCGCTCTGGTCGTACGGACCCTGGAGGTGTGCGACCGGCTGACCCGGGTGCCGCTGGTCGCCCGTGCCGCCGTCATCGGGGCCGGGGTCGGCGCACTGATGGCCTTCGACCCGCTCCTCACGGGCGGCGGTGACCAGCTGAGCGAGCGCCTGCTGACGGGCGGCACCCTGACGGTGGGGGCGTTGGTTCTCTGCCTCGCCGTCCGGTGCGTGGCCGGGCCGCTGAGCTACGCCGCCGCGACCCCCGGCGGGCTGTTCGCCCCACTGCTGGCCCTGGGTGCCCTGTGGGGGACGCTCACGCACGCGCTCGCCGCCCCGCTGCTCCCGGCCGGCTCGGCGGGCATGGGCACGGGCGCGGCCGCGTTCGCGGTGGTGGGGATGGCCGGGGTGTTCACGGGCGTCGTACGGGCACCCCTCACGGGCGCCGTCCTGGTCGTGGAGATGACAGGCGCCGAGGCGCTCCTGCTGCCGTTGCTGATCGCGTGCTTCGCCGCGACCGTGACCGCGGACCGGCTGGGGAGCGAACCCGTCTACGACACCCTGCGCCGCCGGATGCTCGAACGTGCCTGACGGGCCGAGGCGGCAGGCCCCCGAGGCGGCAGGCCCCCGAGGCGGCAGGCCCCCGAGGCGGCAGGCCTCAGGAGGGCACCTCGTACCTACCCGGAGAGCTCCGCCCGCCACTGCCGTGGCCACTGCCCCGACGGCGGTGGAGCTCCCGCTATCCCGAGGTCGCGCCGCGCGCTCTCGTAGAAGGCGTCACGCGCCGCACTCACGAGCCGGTGCGCCTTGGTCCACCGCTCGCCGTCGACCGAACCCTCCCGTACGAGCAGCTCGACGGTCCAGACCGTCTCGTGCCAGTGCCGCGCCGCCGCGATCGTCGCCGCGTCCCCGACGAGCAGGACGGACTCCCACTCCGTGGCCCGGTGGGACTCCGCCTCGGCGAGCAGGGGCAGCCCCTCGGCCGGCGCCAAGGGATCCGCCACGTCCGCGAATCCGAGGGAGGCGCCGATGCGCTGGGCGACGCGTAGCTGTGCCTTGAGGGCGTTGGCGTAACGGCCGTACGTCTCGAAGCGCTTCTCGTCCCACCGCTCCTCCCGCTGCCGCCTCCACCGCCGGCGCTCGGTCAGGGTCTGCACGGCGTAGGAGCCGAGCGAACCGACAACGACGCCTATCAGAGCGGGCAGTTGATCGAGCAATGCCACAGTCCCTCCCCGAACCGGTTCCCTGATGCCGCACGATATCCGTACCGCGGCGGGCGGGTGCCGGCCGTGGGCGACGTGGCTGAACCCGACCCAGGAGGACCGGCATGGCCGGCATAGTGATCGCCCAGACGACCATGGACGACGAGACGAAGGCGTACGAGATGGCCCGCGCCGCCGTGGAGGCCCGGCTGGCGGCCGGCGTGCACGTCGACGCGCGGATGACCTCCTTCTACTGGTGGAAGGACGCCGTGCAGCACGAGCGCGAGTACCGGGTCTCCTTCAACACCAGCACGGAGAAGGTCGCCGAGCTGGAGGCGTGGGTGCACGAGCGGCACCCGTACGGGGTGCCGCAGTGGATCGTGCTCCCGGCCGGCGCGGCCTCGCAGGAGTACCTGGCGTGGGTGGTGAAGGAGACCACGACGGAGTAGTCCCGCCACCGACGCGAAATTCATGAGCGACGGCGACAGGCCCGCGTTATGGTTGGCCGCATGAACGTCACCGGCCTCAGCACCACCGCGACCGCGCGAGCGACCAGCTCGCCGGTTGCCGCCGCCTGACCTTCCCCCTCTCCCCGGCGACCGGACAACGGTCCGTCGGTTGTGCCGTGGCGTTCCCGCCACCGGTCGGAGACTGAACGGTTCCGTTCTCCGGTGCCTCTCCCGCTGTCATGCGAAGGAGTCACCCCATGAAAACCGAGAACCTGCTCAGCACGTTCGTCGAGTACTTCGAGGAGCGCGGGCATCGCCGTATCGTCGGCTCGACGCTGCTGCCACCGCCCGGCGACCCCGTGCTCTTCACCACCTCCGGCATGCATCCCCTCACTCCGTACCTGGAGGGCCGCCCCCACCCGCTGGGCAGGCGGCTGGTCAACGTCCAGCGATGCCTGCGCACCACGGACCTGGAGGAGGTCGGCGACGCCACCCACCTGACGGTCTTCGAGATGCTCGGCACGTGGTCGCTGGGTGACTATGACGGCCCGCTCAGTCTCGACTGGGGATACGGGCTCCTCACCGAGGGGCTGGGCGTGGATCCGGGCCGGCTGCACGCCACCGTGCACGCCGGCGACGACCGGACCGGGCCGGACACGGCTTCCCTGGAGCTCTGGCAGAGCCGCGGGGTTCCCGTCGAACTCACCGTGGAGGACAACTGGTGGTCGAACGGACCCGTCGGACCGTGCGGCCCCGACTCGGAGATCTTCCTGTGGAGCGGGGACGGCCCGCCCGAGTCGACGCCCACCCGCGACGACCGCTGGGTGGAGGTGTGGAACCACGTGACGATGACCCACCGCCGGCTCGAAGACGGTTCCCTGGTACCCCTTCCCCAGCGCAACGTGGACACCGGCCTCGGCCTGGAGCGGCTCGCCTCCCTGCTTCAGGGCAAGCCGTCCGTGTTCGAGTGCGACGTGTTCGATCCCTGGCGCAGCCTCGTACCGGTCCTGTGGCCCCTGGACGAACGGTCGCTGCGCGTGGTCTGCGACCACCTGCGCTCGGCCGTCGTGGTACTCGGCGACGGCGTGCGCCCGGCCAACACCGGCCAGGGCTACGTACTGCGACGCCTGGTGCGCCGGATGCTCACCGTGCTGTGGCGGGACGACCCCTCGCGCGGCATCGGGGACCTGCCGAGCGAGCTGGTACGGCACACCCTGGACCACTTCCGGCAGGACATGGACCCGGGCGACGTGCTGAGGGTCCTGTCGGAGGAGGAGCGCCGGTTCCGCCGGCTCCTGGAGCGCGGGCGACAGGTGCTCGCCCGGCCCCGGTTCCGAGGCCCGCTGACCCGGGAGGACTTCCACTACCTCCACGACACCCATGGGCTGCCGACCGAGCTGGTCACGAGCCTGCGGCAGGGGTGACGACGCGAGGTGCGGGCGGGGCGGGCCGGTGCCCGGTGACCGGTGGACCGTCGTGTCCACCGGTCACCCGGGCCGGTACATCTAACCGGCGCTGATGGCCGCCAGGTGCGTGGAGCCGTCACGCAGGGCGGTGATGCGGACCTGCCCCGCGGGGAAGGGGTCCCTCCCGTTCGGGCCGGGTATCTGCGAGAAGGGGGTCCAGGAGCCGTCCGGCAGCCGGACGTTGTGCCAGAGCCGTCCGTCGAGCCCCACCGCCACGACCTGGGCCGAGCCGTCCGGTGTCCCGGCGATGCCGATGGCGCTGGCCCCCATGGTCGCCGTGCTGACGCCGCGCGGGGGCCGGAAGCCGGTCCACGAGCCGTCCGTCCGCCGCGACTGGTGGTACACCATCCCGTCGAGCCCGATCGCGAGGACCTGGGCGGACCCGTCGGGCATCCCGGTGATCGCCAGGGCCGGACCGGAGAACGCGGGGGCACCGCCGTAACCGGCCATGCGGCCCCAGGCCGTCCATACGCCGTCCCGCCCGCGCACACAGTGGTACATGGCACCGTCCGTGCCGTAACTGAGCAGGTGGGCCGACCCGTCGGGCATGGCGGCGATCGACACCTTCGTGGCGCCCCAGCCGCTCTTCGCGGTGAGGCCGGGCAGGGCCCGGAACCCGGTCAGCCCGCCGTCGGCGCGGCGCTGCTGCCAGATCGTGGTGCCGTCCATGGCCGTCGCCACGATCTGGCAGGTGCCGTCGGGGAAGGCCGCGATGTCCGCCTCCCGTACGGTGAATCCGTTCGCGCTGTCCGGTCCCGCGAGGCGCTGCCAGGGCTGCGGTGCGGCCGAACCCCGTACGGCGGTCAGCCACAGGCCGTTGTCGGGCGCGATGCCCAGCATCACGACCGAGCCGTCCGGCATACCGGCCACGGCGCTCTGTACCCCCGCGAACGATCCGGACCCGGACCCGGAGCCGGACCCGGATCCGGCGGGACCCGGCAGCGGACGCATTGCGCTCCACGATCCGTCGGGCCGGCGCTCGGTGTGGAAGAGCACCCGCCGCTCGACGTCGTACGGGGGCAGTTGGGCGGAGTAGAACCACACCGGGTTGGTGATGGCCACCAGTTGGTCCAGCGTGGTGGAGGCGGGCTTGAGCCGGCGCACCTCGGCCCGGGCGAACATGGAGGCCTTGCCCCAGCCGCGCCAGCGCAGCTGCCCCTTGCCGCCGGCGTCGATGCAGGTGGCGGCCATGATGCCCCACTCGGTGTACAGGGTGGCGATGGTGTCCGGGGCGCCCGTCACGTTCAAGGTCACGTCGACGGCGTCGAAGAACGACAGGGGCAGTTCCTGGCCGGGTCCCGCGACCGCTCCGCCGGTGCGGGCGGTGAAGTCCAGGGTCACGGCCGCGGATTCGACCGCGTACGAACGGCCCTGGCGGAGGGCGTCCAGTACGGCCGACGTCGACAGGCTGGAGGCGTAGACGACGTTGTGGGGCCGGCCGACGGCGTCCGAGGGGCTGTGCGCGTCGCTGTTGCCGACGGCGGCGACCCGTTTGCCGAGGCAGAGCATGACGTGCCAGGCGGCGATGTTGGCGGCGTCGTCCAGAGTCCACGGCCCGTTCCACACCTCCAGTGCGTCCACGCGGTCGAGGCCGAATTCCCAGAAGGATCCCGCCGCCGGGGTGAGCGGGTGGGCGGCGATCGTCAGTCCGCCCAGGCTGTGCACGCGCCGGGCCTGACTCTCGAAGGCCCCCTGGTTCGCGGGGCCGTAGCGCCAGTCCACCCACTCGCCCTGCGGCAGGCCGACGGCCAGCCAGTGGCCGTGGCGGGTGGTGACCTCCTCGGCGTTGACGACCAGCAGGTCTCCCGGGACGTTGCCGCGCCAGGTCACGCCGGTGGAGCTGGTGTTGTGGTCCGAGGTGGCGATGAAGTGCAGCCCTTCCCGGCGGGCGGCCGTGACGATCTCGTCCACCGTGCGCTGCCCGTCGGAGTGGACGCTGTGCAGGTGCAGGTCGCCCCGGTACCAGCCGGGCCCCTGCCCCGGCACCGACGCGGGCAGGATGTCGTACGGGGTCCGGGGCAGCGGGTCGCCGTGGTGCAAGGTCACGTCGACCTGCCATGCCATACCGCCGGTGCTGCCCACCATCGGCCCCAGGATGACGGACCAGGCGCCGGGCTCGACGGGCCCGGGTACGTAGCCGGGAGTGGCGTCCGCCGCGGACAGGGTGAAACCGGACCGTGCGCCGCCCGACCAGCCGCGGAAGCCGGACGGGCCGAAGACGCCGAGGTCCAGGATCCCGGCCGCCGCATCGTGGGTCGTGGCGACGGAGATCCGCTGGACTCCGGCGGGGACGTCGAAGGGGACGTACGCCCACTGGTCGTTGCCGTAGGGGGAGCGGCCGCGGTAGGTGGTGGTCACGGTGTCGGTGCCCTGCCCCCTTGTCGCGGCGTGCGCGATCGGTGCGGGAACCAGCGCGGCGGCTCCGCCCGCGGCCAGCAGGGCTCCTAATCGGAGCAGGGACCGGCGCTCGACACGCGGGCCGGAGCCGGGGGCGGGGCCGTAACCGGGGGAGGGGCAGGGGTCGGGTGCATCGCTCGGTGGACGTTCACTCGGCACAGCCGTGCTCTCCGTTCACGTGGGTGGCTTGGAAGGCGTGCGTGCTGGTGCGAGGGCGCGAGGGTGTGACCGGCCTAGCGGCGTGAGCGCTGCGCCTCGACGATCTGTCGCACGGAGCCGTCGACGTCCGTACGCGCCTGGACGCGCTCGGCGAACCCGGGGAACTGGCCGGCGATGGCGCTCAGCAGCCGCAGCTCCAGCGGTGCGACGTTGACCTCGCACCGGTCACGGCGGACGGCCCGTACGACGCCGTCGGCGACCTGGCCGGGCGTGACGGTCCTGATGCCGTTCGGCGGGGTGGCACCGGTGGCCGCGAACATCCCGGCGTCACGGACGAAGCCGGGCTGGACCAGGGAAACCCCCACCCCCGTACCTCTGAGCTCCTGGCGCAGCGCGAGCGCGAATCCGCGCAGCCCGAACTTCGTCGCGTTGTACAGGGACGTCGACTTGGTCGCCGCCTTGCCGGAGAGGGAGCCGACCAGCACGATGTGGCCGCGGCCCCGGGCCACCATGTGCTCCGCGAGCAGCCGGGACAGCAGGACGGGCGCGCGAAGGTTGACGTCGAGGGCGCGGTCGAGCTGATCCTCGGCGTAGTCCAGCAGGTCGCCGCTGGCGGGCAGGGCGGCGTTCGCGACGAGGATGTCCGCCTCCGCGCAGCTCTCGGCGAGGTGTACGACGTCGGACCGTACGGCCAGATCGGCGACCACGGTACGGGCGCCACAGGCGTCGGCGGTGGCCTTGAGGGCTTCCTCCCGCCGCCCGGTGACCGTGAGGCGGGCACCTTGCGCGGTCATGCGCGCCGCCAGGGCGGCGCCGATGCCTCCGGTGGCGCCGGTGAGCAGAACGTTCGATCCGGATATGTCCACGACCACTCCCGTGCGGCTGGCGACGTCCTCAACTGTTCGTTCGAACGAACAGTATGGACGGCTCCGCTCCTTGTCCACACCTCCGCCGTCCCCAACTCCCCGCCCCCACCTGGGCGGCCGAGTCGGCCGATGGGGCAGAATTACGCCATGTCCCCTGCTTCCGACACCCGCCAGAGCATCATCGACGCCGTACTGCGGATCATCGGGCAGGACGGCATCGCCGCCGTCACCAACCGTCGGATCGCGAAGGAGGCCGGAGTCTCGCTCGGTTCCGTCACCTACCACTTCGCGACCCAGCACGAGCTGCTGCGCGAGAGCCTGCTGCACTTCGTGGCCGAGGAGACCCGGCACTTCACGGCGCTCGCCGACGAATGCTCCGACGAGCACTTCGACATCGGGCAGGCCGCCGAGGTGGTGGCGCAAGTGGCGGGCGGCAATGCCTTCGACAGCCGCCACATCGCGCCGTTCGAGCTGTACGTCCAGGCCGGCCGCGACGAACGGCTGCGCGCCGCCGCGGCGGAGTGCTTCGCCGCCTACGATCTGCTGGCCGCCCGGATCCTGACCCAACTCGGGGTCCCGGATCCCGAACGCCTGGCCGGCGTGGCCGTCGCCCTGGTCTTCGGGCAGCAGTTGCGGCGCCTGGCGACCGGCGCCCCCGCCGAGGACCTCGTCGACACCCTGCTGATCCTCACGAAGTTCGCCCCGACGCAGACCTCGTAGTCCGGGGAGGTCCGCCGGGGCGAGTGGGCCGTGTCCGATCGGTCCCCGTCCATACGCCCGGTCCGGTCGCGGTCGCGGTCGCGGCCGCGAGGAGCGCCGGCGGCGACCGGAGCCGGGCGTGAGCGTCGCGCGGTGTGCGCGGCTGCTTCAGTACGTGTAACCCACGTGCGCGAGAGCCTGCTTCAGCAGCGCCGCGTGACCGCCGGGCATCTCGCCCTGCACGGCTGCCGAGAGGGCTTCCTGCGGGCTGAACCAGACCAGGTCCAGGGCGTCCTGCCGGGGGCGGCAATCGCCCGTCACCGGCACGATGTAGGCGAGTGACACCGCGTGCTGGCGAGGGTCGTGGTAGGGGGTGACGCCGGCCGTGGGGAAGTATTCGGCGACCGTGAAGGGCTGGAGGGACGCGGGAATGCGGGGCAGGGCCACGGGACCCAGGTCCTTCTCCAGGTGGCGGAGCAGCGCGTCACGGATCCGCTCGTGGTGCATGACACGGCCGGACACCAGGGCCCGGCTCATCGCCCCGTCCGCGCCGATGCGCAGGAGCAGTCCGATGGTGGTGACTTCGCCGGTGTCGTCCACGCGTACGGGGACGGCCTCGACGTACAGGATCGGCATCTGGGCCCTGGCCATTTCCAGTTCGTCACTGGTCAGCCAGCCGGGTGTGGTTTCAGTCGTGTCGGACATTCCTTGATCCTACTTTCCAGGGCGGGTTCCGGCCCAGATCACACGTCCACCCGGCTCGGGGAGAGTGTGGCCCGGGAGTCGTCCGCACGATCCGGACCCGCCCGAATTCTGCCGTGCGAGGAGCTGACGTAACGTTTGGGCATGAGCACGCCGCCACCCCAGCAACCTCCCGGCCCGTACGGGCCCCCGCAGTCCGCGCATCCGTACGGTGGACAGCCGTACGCCGCACCACACGGGCAGTCCGCACAACCCCCGCACCAGCAGCCGTATCAAGGCCAGCCGTACCAGGGCCAGCCGTACCCCGGCCAGCCGTACCCCGGCCAGCCGTACCCCGGTCAGGGAGCGTGGGGGCAGTACCCGACGGGCACGCCGCCGCGGAAGAACCGGGTGGGCATGGTGATCGGGATCGTCGCCGGAGCGGTGGTGGCCTTCGGCGCGGTCGGCGCGGTCGGTGCCAGGGTGAGCGGATCCGGCTTCCCCGAGGCCGAGTACCGGCTCACCGTTCCCAAGACGCTGGTGGACGGCAAGTACCAGCTGGTGCAGGACCTTTCGGCCACTGAGGGCAAGGAAGCGCTGAAGGGCACCTCCGACTCGAAGATCCGCAACCCGAAGCCGGTCGTCGGACAGTACGCCTCCGAGTCTCCGCAGGAGGCGGGCGCCCTGGCCGTCTCGGGGATGTACGGCCAGTTCAAGGACCCCGCGAGCGCCCGCAAGAAGATGCTGCGCGGGGCCGCGGAGGCCGACGGTGCGACCCTGGCGGTCGCCGCGCGGGACATCACGCCCCTCGGCTCCGACGTCACCCTGTCCTGTCAGGTGGTGACGGTGCGGCGGGCCGGGGTCGACAGCTCTCTGCCGATGTGCGCGTGGGCTGACGGGAACACCGGTGCCACGGTCGCCGTCGTGGGTGAGGAGACCGCGCAGCAGAAGCCCGGGTCCGTCGACCTCACCAAGACCGCCGAGACGACCCTCAAGGTGCGGGCCGAGACCCGGCAGCCGATCGGCTGAGCCGCGCCTCCTCCGGAGCGGACGTCGTCGGCGGCGGCAGCGGTAGAGGTGGCGGCGCTAAACCATCGCAGAGTTATGCCCAAAAGGTGACTTTCTGCGACCTGAACCGGTCGGATAGCAATGACACGGTGCCTGGTGAGGCCCGCCGACGGTCGGCGGTGACCCCTGCCGCACCGAGGAAGGAACGTCTCGTGATCCGCATCCGTCACGCCGCCGCCCTGGCCACGATGGCCGTCACCGCCCTGACCATCGCCGTGAGCCCCGCCTCGGCGGCACCCGGGGACACGCTCACCATGTGTTCCAGCACCCTCACCCCGGACGGCTGGGTGGACGCCCAGTGGTGGAACAGCGGCGGGTGCGGCTCCGGCTTCAATCCCAACACCAAGCAGATCAAGGACCTCAGGGGCTACCCGGTCGGCACCCAGGTCAACGCCTGCGCGTCCACGTGGCCGCCCGCCGGCTGGACCATCACCAGCACCTACTACTCCAGTGGCTGCCGTTACTCCGCCGTTCCCAGCTTCAACCCCAACACCTGGACCCTGAAGCGCACCTCCTGACGGGTCGAGCGGGTGGCCCGTACGGCGTGTCCGTCGACCCGGGGCGGGACCGACCCGGCCCCGCTGCCTACCGTGGCGTCATGAGCACACGCCCAGCAGCGCCGTTGGCCGGGTACGGGATCCGCCCGGCCCGGCCCGCCGAGTCCGGGGCGGTCGCCGCGCTCCTGGCCCGCGCCTTCGCCGACGACCCGGTCATGGCATGGATGATTCCCGCCGCCGGCCGGGAGCGCGGGATCGCCCGCTACTTCCGGCTGGCCCAGCGGCAGCAGCGGCCGCGCGCCGGCGCCGTCCGGGTCGCCGCGACGGCCGAAGGGCGGCTTCTGGCGGCCGCGCTGTGGTCGGGTCCCGGGCGCTGGAAGCCCTCCGCGGTACAGGAGTTGGCGGCACTTCCCGGGTACGCGGGCATCTTCGGCCTCCGTGGGATGCCGCGGGCCGGGGAGGTCCAGGAAGCCATGCACGAGGCCCACCCGCGGGTGCCGCACTGGTACCTGCCGTCCGTGGGGACGGACCGCGGGCTCCAGGGGAGGGGAGTCGGGTCCGCGCTGCTCGTCCAGCAGCTGGCCGACTGCGACCGGCTCGGGCAGCCCGCCTATCTGGAGTCCAGCAACGTCACCAACATCCCCTTCTACGAGAAGCTGGGCTTCCGCGTCACCGGGGAGATCCGGCTCCCGGGCGGCGGGCCGACCCTGTGGCCGATGTGGCGGGACCCGTCGCCCGAGCGCTGAGCGGGCACGACGGCGGGGCCGTCTCCTGCGGATCAGGCCCGGCCGGGCCTGATCCGAAAGAGACACCCCCTAGCGGATACCGGAACGTACGCGGACCTCGGGGGTCTCGGTCACCTCGGCCGCCGTGTCCGGCGCCACCCCCGGGTGGTCCTGTTCGAAGGTCCGGAGCAGGTCCGCCGCGACGCTCACCGCGATCGTGGCGGGTTCCTTCCCGGTGATCTCGGTCATTCCGATCGGAGTCTTGATCCGGTCGATCGTGGCCGCGTCATGGCCGCCCTCGGTGGCCAGGCGCTTGCGGAACCGCACCCACTTGGCGGCCGAGCCGATCAATCCGATCGAGCCGAGACCGGGCGTGCGCAATGCGGCGTCGCACAGCGCGGCGTCCTCGGCGTGATCGTGGGTCATGATCAGGACGTGGGCGCCGGGCGGCAGCTGCGTGAGCACCTCCTCCGGAAGCAGCGGCGTGTGGTGCACGTGGATCTGCGCCACCGCGTCCGCCAGCACACCGAGCCGTTCGTCGGTGAGCATGTCGGAGCGGGTGTCGATCAGGTGCAGATCGAGGTTGTGGCGGGCCAGGATGCGTGCCAGCTCCAGTCCGACGTGCCCGACGCCGAAGACGGCCACCGCCTGGACCACCGGCAGCGGTTCCAGGAGCAGGCTGACGGCGCCGCCGCAGCACTGCACACCGTGGGGTCCGATGACCTTGTCGTTGAGGGCGAACTCCATCAGTTCCGGCTCCGGATCGGGCTCGACGTTGAGCTGTCGGGCCCGGTCGATGGCGACGGCCTCGATGTTGCCGCCGCCGATCGAACCCCAGGTCTCGGTCTGTCCCACAACGAGTTTGGCACCGGCCCCACGGGGCGCGTGGCCGCGCACGGTCGCGACGGTCACGAGCACGCCGGGCTCCCGGCGTGCTCGCAACCGCGTGACCGCGGCGATCCACGTCATGTCAGGCATTGCTCAAAGCGCTTGAGTCGGTACGGATCCCGCTGCCGTTGCGGACGTGGCCGTTGCCGCTGGGCAGGTCGTCCTTCTCGCGGACCGATTCGATCGCCCAGTAGACCGCCTCCGGCGTCGCGGGGGCGGCGAGTTCCACGCTGACCCCGGCGGGCCCGAACGACGCGGCGGCCTGCCGCAGCGCTTCGCGCACGCAGAACGCCAGCATCAGCGGAGGCTCACCGACCGCCTTGGACCCGTACACCGCGCCCTCTTCGGTGGCGTTCTCCATCAGCGTGACGTTGAACTCCGCGGGCATCTCCGAGAAGCTCGGCAGCTTGTAGGTGCTCGCGGCCTGGGTGAGCAGCCGGCCGCGGTTCGGCCCGTCACTGGTGTCCCAGCGCATGTCCTCAAGCGTCAGCCAGCCCGCGCCCTGCACGAACCCGCCCTCGACCTGGCCGATGTCGATCATCGGGGACAGGCTGTCGCCGACGTCGTGCACGATGTCCACCCGGCGGATGCGGTACGCGCCGGTGAAGCCGTCCACCTCCACCTCCGCCGCGGCGGCGCCGTAGGAGAAGTACTTGAACGGGGAGCCCCGGAAGGACTTCGCGTCCCAGTGCAGACCCTCGGTCCGGTAGTAACCGGACGCCGACAGCTGAACGCGCTGGAAGTACGCGGTGTGCACGAGGTCGTCCCAGGCCAGCTCCTTGTCGCTGCCCAGCGTACGGGCGACACCGTCGACGATGCGCACGTCCGAGGCGTTCGAACCCAGCTGGCTGGCGGCCACCTGCAGCAGCCGCGTACGCAGCTGCTCGCAGGCGTTCTTCACCGCACCACCGTTGAGATCCGCCCCGGAACTGGCGGCCGTGGCGGAGGTGTTGGGCACCTTGTCGGTCCGCGTGGGAGCCAGCCGCACCTTGTGCAGCGGGATGCCCAGCGTGGTCGCGGCCACCTGCAGCATCTTGGTGTGCAGGCCCTGGCCCATCTCGGTACCGCCGTGGTTGATCAGGACGGAGCCGTCCTTGTAGATCAGCACGAGGGCGCCGGCCTGGTTGAAGGCCGTGAGGTTGAACGAGATGCCGAACTTGATGCCGGTGATCGCCAGCGCCCGCTTGGTGTGCGGGTGCGCGGCGTTGAAGGCCGCGATCTCGCGCTTGCGGTCGGCGATGCCGCCGTTGTCCTCGACCTGCTGCCAGACGGCGGCGATCCGTTCGGCCTGCGGGACCGGCTGGCCGTACGGCGTCGCCTGGCCGAGGCCCGGCTGGTAGAAGTTGCGCTTGCGCAGCTCCATCGGGTCCAGGCCGAGCAGCGGCGCGACCCGGCCCAGGATGTCCTCGATCACCAGCATGCCCTGCGGTCCGCCGAAGCCGCGGAAGGCCGTGTTGGAGACCTTGTTGGTCTTGGCGATGCGACCGGCGACCCGCGCGTTGGGAATCCAGTAGGTGTTGTCGATGTGGCACAGCGCGCGGGCGCACACCGGCTCGGACAGGTCCAGGCTCCAGCCGCCGTCCGCGGTCAGCGTGGCGTCCAGGGCCTGGATGCGGCCATCGGCGTCGAAGCCGATCTTCCAGTCGGCGTGGAACCCGTGCCGCTTGCCGGACATGGTCAGGTCCTGGGTGCGGTTGAGCCGCACCCGGACCGGCCGGCCGGTCAGCTTGGCGCCGAGCGCGGCGATGGCCGCGAAGCCGTGCGGCTGCATCTCCTTGCCGCCGAAGCCGCCGCCCATCCGCAGGCACTGCACGGTCACCTCGTGACTGTGCAGACCGAGGACGTGCGCGACGATCTCCTGGGTCTCCGAGGGGTGCTGGGTGCTGCTCTGGATGAACACCTGCTCGGCCTCGTCGATGTAGGCCAGCGCGGCGTGCGTCTCCAGGTAGAAGTGCTCCTGGTCGGAGAACTGGAACTCGCCGGAGAACACGTGCGCGGAGTCGGCGAAGCCGGCGTCGATGTCGCCGGTCACCATCAGGGGCCGGGCACCGTGGAAGCTCTCGGCCGCGATCGCTTCCTTCAGCGTGATGACGGAGGGCAGTTCGTCGAGTTCCACCTCGACGGCCGCCGCACCGAGCCGGGCCGCTTCCAGGGTCTCACCGAGCACCCAGGCGACCGCGTGGCCGTGGAACATGACCTCGTCGGGGAACAGCGGCTCGTCGTGCTTCATGCCGGCGTCGTTGACGCCGGGTACGTCGGCGACGGTCAGTACGCGGACCACGCCGGGCACGGCGAGCGCCGGCTCGGTACGCAGCGCGGTGATCCGGCCGCGGGTCTTCATGACCTGGACCGGGTAGGCGTGCAGCGTGTCCTTGGTGCGGTACACCAGGTCATCGGTGTAGAGCGCGGTGCCGGTGACGTGCAGCACGGCACTCTCGTGCGGCATGGAGACGCCGACCACCGGCTTCTCGGGACGCTCGGACAAATGGCTCATGAAGACACCGCCTCGGTGGTTTGCGCGTGCAGCTTCAGCAGGCTCTGGCCGAGCATCGCGGAACGGTAGACGGAGCTGGCACGGTGATCGCTCATCGGCGTGCCCTCACCCCGCAGCACCCGGGCCGCGGCCTCGACCGTCTCCGCCGACCACGGCTTGCCCTCCAGGGCGGCCTCGGTGGCGAGGGCACGGATCGGGGTGGCGGCCACGCCGCCCAGACCGATGCGCGCCTTGCGGACGATTCCGCCCTCGATGTCGAGCGCGAATCCGATCGCCACGCTGGAGATGTCGTCGAAGCGCCGCTTGGCGATCTTGTGGAAGGCCGTGACCGGCGACAGCGGCAGCGGGATGCGCACCGCACGGATCAGCTCATCGGGGCGGCGCACGCTCTGCCGGTAGCCGGTGAAGTACTCCGCGAGCGGGACGACGCGCTCACCGTCGGCGTCGGCGAGCACCAGCGACGCCTCCAGGGCGAGCAGCACCGGCGGGCTGTCACCGATGGGGGAGCCGGTACCCAGGTTGCCGCCGAGGGTGCCGCTGTTGCGGATGAGTCGGGAGGCGAACTGCGGGAACAGCTCGGCCAGCAGCGGGACATCGCCGTCGAGGCGGCGTTCGATCTCGGTGAGCGTGACCGCCGCCCCGATCTCGATGTGGTCGGATTCGACGCGCAGCTCCCGGAGTTCGGGCAGCCGGTCGATGGCGACCACGCATTCCGCCCGGCGGGAGCGGATGTTCACCTCGACGCCGTAGTCGGTGGAGCCGGCGACCACGACCGCGTCGGGCCGCTCGCGCAGCAGCTGCAGCGTTTCGGCCAGGGTGTCCTTCCGCAGGAACGTGGCGCCGTCCTGCGTGTACTCGGTGGCGACCGGCGCGGGCGGGTCCTGCTCGCGACGCTGCGCCAGCGGGTCGTCCTCGGTGGGCTCACCGACCGCGAAGGCGGCGTCGCGGATCGGGCGGTAGCCGGTGCAGCGGCACAGGTTGCCGCTCAGCGAGTGCAGATCGAAGCCGTTCGGACCGTGCTCGTGGTCGCCGCCCTCGGCGGCTTCCGTGTCGGGTCCGGCGTGCGCGCAGCGGTCGGGCCGGTAGTACTCGGAGGCCATGCTGCAGATGAACCCCGGGGTGCAGTACCCGCATTGGGAACCGCCGCGGACCGCCATCTCCTCCTGTACCGGGTGCAGCGTGGGCCGCGTACCGGGTTCGCCGACCACGGCGAGACCTTCGGAGGTGATGATCTCCTGGCCGTCGAGCGCCGCGGCCGGCACCAGACAGGCGTTGACCGCCACCCAGTCGGTGGGCTTGTTCACGCCGGGACGGGCCACCAGGACCGAGCAGGCGCCGCACTCACCCTCCGCGCAGCCCTCCTTGGTACCGGTCAGGCCTCGATCGCGCAGGAGATCCAGCACCGTGGTGTGCGGTGCGGCCGGTGAAATCGGTGTTTCTTTCCCGTTGACCGTGATCCGGGCCTCTACCATGGCACATCCTCATTTCGGTGCATGGTTGAGCTGATTATGCTAGTAGCCATTTCAGGGGCTTTCTATTTCGCTGGCGCAGCCCGGGAAGAGCCCGGAGCGCGACTCGGCACGCGACGACGTGCCGCAGGCGGTGTGAGAAATCGAAAGATGCCGGGGCCACAGAGACGGGCACTCCGGAGAAGAAGGCTGTTCAGCAGCCGTGTGCTACGAGACCCGGAGTCCAGGCGACCTGATGGGCGGGGCGGTGCAGTTCGGAGATGATCGACATCCGACTCCGCCTCCTTCCGATCAGTTCACGGTCCGGTCGGCTCGAAGTTACGTTGTCGCAGGTCCATCGGTCAAGCCGCCGTGCGGAGACCATCTGGGCGGACGGTTGTCCGCGCCGGGTGGACGCCTCGCGGGTCGGGGCCGAGGAGGCGGGCCGGCTCCTGCGTGAAGCCGTACAGGGCGTCCGGGCCGCCGGACGCAGCGGGGAAACGGTCGGGCGCGTCCTGGGAATGGGCCGGCAGGCCGCCCGGCAGAGGTTCGCGGGCGCAACCGCGCCCGTCGGCGGGCCGGCCGGGGAACCCCGGTGAGCTCCGGATGGTGACAGCGCGGCCGGCCGCAGGTCCGGTGACCGGCCCGGCCCCGGCCGTCTCGGCGGGGGCCGGGGCAGCCGGGGCCGGGACAGCCGGTCAGGGAGTCTGGAGCTTGTCCAGGATCCACTCACCGAGCTCCTCGGTGATGACCGTGTGTCCCTGGTTGTCGCTCGCACACTTGAAGTGGTCGAGCTCGCTGTCGGCCGGGTCGATCTTGCTGTAGAGCGCGTCGCGGTCGTCGATCGCGCCCGCGGCCACGGCGCTGACGCTCGGAACGAACGTGGTCGCGTTGTACGTCAGTTCCGCCGGCTCGCCTTCGAGGAGTCCGGCCAGCATGGCAGCCGTTCCGAAGTTGCCCGGACGGCCCGGCAGGTTCAGGGCCTCGGGGAACAGTCCACCGGGAGCGCCGTCGATGTCGGGCAGGTTGCGGGTGTTGATCGGGATCTCGGGGGATCCGGTCTTCTTCAGGATGGCGACGGTCTGCTCTCCCGTGTTCTGCGTGTCCAGCCGGGTGCCCGTCAGCTCCGCACCGGTGGTGCGCATCGCCGTCACGCCGGCCGGAATGTTGTTCCCGGCGCCGGTGCCCGTGCCGTTGGCGACCCCGAGCCGACGCACGCCGGGGGGCCAGCTGCCCACCCGCTCCAGCTCCGCCAGGAAGTCGGTGCGGGCCTGGTCCTGGCGGACCTCCGCGGAGACGGTCTCGATGTGCCAGCGCAGCAACTGGCGGGCGGCCTGGCTGTTGACCATCCGCGAGAAGCTGCCGAGGAGCTCGCCGAATCCGGGGAGATCGCCCCAGTTGTCCTTGACGAAGTGCGCGAACGCCTGAACCGAGATGGGCAGCCAGGCTCCGCAGTGCGGGGTGTCGTAGGAGAGGTACGTCGAAGTCTCGTGTTCGTCGCCGTCGTGGTGCATCTTGGCGAGGGCGTAGCGGGTGACCAGGCCTCCCATGCTGAAGCCGCCGACCGTCAGCCGGGCCTCCCCTTCGCGGTCGGCGATCGTCTTTTCGATGCACTGGATGGCCACGTCGGCGTTCACGGTGATCGACGCGGACCGCTCGTCGAAGCCGAGGAGCACCAGGTCGAAGCCGGCTTCCCGCAGCTTGGAGATGAAGGGGTACTCGCCGTTCTCCAGGCCGTTCCACAGGGCGTCGGGGTCGCTCTTCCCGGCGGAGAATCCGTCGGCGAGGATCACCGGCTTCCTGACCCGGGTCTGCCCTGGGTTGCTGTAGAACACCCAGGCGGTTCCTCCTGTGAAGGGCCAGACGGCGTCCCACGCGGATGCCCTCGGGTGGTGGGGCTGGGCGCCAGGGATGGTGTTGTCCCAGATGCTCACAACAGGCATGGACATGTAGTCCGGCTCCTCTGTCTCATGGTGCGGTACGGCTGGCACATGACAGCGGCCGCGTGCCGATGTCATGTGTGAACCGGAACCATGATCCCGAAGCCGGTATCCCAAAACCAACGATTCCCGACCATGTCACTCGTATGGGGATACCACCTTCCTTGCAGGTCACGGCGCTGCAAGGGAAGAAACGATGATGCGGTCCCGACACGGTTCGGGGTGTCGGGACCGTGGCCGTCGGCCTCCGCCGGGCGGGGGAGGTCCGGACCCGGGGGTCGTGGGCGCGGACGGGTGTCGCCGTTCGCGGGCTACTTCTCCGCCCACCCGCTCGGATCCGTCAACGGCGCACCCGGTAGCGCAGGTGAAGCACCCGGTTGCCCTGAATCGGCACGTCGGGATCCTCCAACAGGTGCTGCGCGTTCACCGACCCGAAGTAGCGCTTGCCGGACCCGAACACGACCGGTACGACGTCCATGCGCACCTCGTCGACCAGGCCCGCGGCAAGCACCTGGCCACCGACGTCGCCGGCGGCGACCTCGACCAGGCGGTCGCCGGCAAGCTCCTGCGCCGTGGCTACGGCTGCCTCGACGCCGTCGACGAAGTGAAACGGCGCCTCGGGGTCCCAGCCCTCGGGCGCCGGCCGGTGCGTCACGACGACCACGTGGTCGATCCCGCCCGGAGGCTTCCCGTCCCAGCCGTCCGTCATGTCGAAGACGTGGCGGCCTACGACTGTCGCCCCGATCCGGTCCCAGTACGGCCGGATGTAGTCGTAGGACGTCTGCGACACCTTCACCTCGCCGCTCTCGTCCAACGGGACGTCACCGCCGGACAACCAGTCGAACAGAGGTCCGGGCTGGTCGTCCTCGTCCGCGACGAAGCCGTCCACCGACACCGAGCCGTACATGACCACCTTGCCCACGGGGCTCTCCTTGCTTCGGGGTGCCCCAAATTAGCCTGAGGTGAGCTGTCGCCCTGGTAGAAATCGACCGGCCGGCAGGGGCCGGCCGTCCGGCACACGGCCGGGATGTTGTTCGCGCGGGAACCGCCGCCGGACTCGGACGTCCCGGGTCGGTGTGAGCCCGGTGAACGCCGGGAACCTGTGGCCGAAGTGGCCTGGTCGAAGCCGCCCGCGTCACCGGCGAGGTCGGACCTGGGATGGTTAAGCGCAGATCAACTCAACCTTAAAGATGTCTTTGGTCCGCTCGACCCGCGCCGGACAAGACCGTCGTCATGAGCGCCGCACGCACCTCGACTCACAGGATCGCCGGGGCCGTGACCTGCGTCTTTGAACGTGGCCCCATGAGCCGTGAGCCCCTCGGCGAGGGCCCGCGCAGCGCTCCAAACCTCCGGACGGCCCGATTCGTAAAAAGGCAACAGGACTGAACTCGCCGGAGAACTCGGCCGTATGCAGGACGTCAGGGGGGCAACGTCCATCGGATCGAGGAGTGTCAGGTGTCCAGGAAACGGACCATGAGTCTCAAGAAGAAGTTCGTACTCTCTGCCGTCGCGGGAGCCCTGGTGATCGGCGGGGTCGCCGCCACGGTTGCGATCGGCAATGCCGCCGTTCCCGACGTCGTCTGCCAGGGGTCGACGGTGACGTTGTCGGGTGAGGGGGGTGCGCCCGCGGCGAGTAGTGGGACGTTCCCGGTGGGGACCAAGTTGAAGGTGACGAATCTGGACAACGGTCAGTCGACGACGGTGGCGGTGAGCGGTCCGTCGGGTAGTTGTGTGCTGCTGAACAATGCGGCGTTCGAGAAGGTGCGGGAGCCGGGCAAGAACCTGATCCGGCGGGCGCGGATCGAGCGGGTGGGTGGTGGCGGTGACGCGGCGGCTCCCGCGGCTCCGTCGGCTCCGGTGGCGGGTGCGGCGGGTGCGTCGGGTGGGGCGGGTGCGCAGGTGCCGTCGGCGACCGGTGAGGTGGTGTGTCCGGGGTCGACGGTGACGTTGTCGGGTGAGGGGGGTGCGCCCGCGGCGAGTAGTGGGACGTTCCCGGTGGGGACCAAGTTGAAGGTGACGAATCTGGACAACGGTCAGTCGACGACGGTGGCGGTGAGCGGTCCGTCGGGTAGTTGTGTGCTGCTGAACAACGCGGCGTTCGAGAAGGTGCGGGAGCCGGGCAAGAACCTGATCCGGCGGGCGCGGATCGAGCGGGTGGGTGGTGGCGGTGACGCGGCGGCTCCCGCGGCTCCGTCGGCTCCGGTGGCGGGTGCGGCGGGTGCGTCGGGTGGGGCGGGTGCGCAGGTGCCGTCGGCGACCGGTGAGGTGGTGTGTCCGGGGTCGACGGTGACGTTGTCGGGTGAGGGGGGTGCGCCTGCGGCGAGTAGTGGGACGTTCCCGGTGGGGACGAAGTTGAAGGTGACGAATCTGGACAACGGTCAGTCGACGACGGTGGCGGTGAGCGGTCCGTCGGGTAGTTGTGTGCTGCTGAACAATGCGGCGTTCGAGAAGGTGCGGGAGCCGGGCAAGAACCTGATCCGGCGGGCGCGGATCGAACGCGTGGGCTGAGCGACCAGGGCCCCTCCGGGGCCGCCCGACTACGGCGGGGTACGGGGCATACCGAGCCCCGTACCCCGCCGTAGCACTGGCGGCCCCGGCGCCCCACCCCCGTACGGTGCACCCCGCGACGGACGGCCAAGTGAGACCGGCCCGGGCCCGGGTCAGGGCCGCAAGCCGGCCCGCCTGAGCGCGAGCGTGGACAGGTCGCCGATGACTTGCCGGTCCCCGCGTCGCCACGCGTCGGCGAGTCCGCCCGGCGGGGTGGGGAGCGCGGCCAGGTCGCTCAGCCGGCCGGTGAGGGCGCGCAGGGCGAGCAGGTCGGCGCCGCCGGGGGCGTCGAGGAGGCGCCGCATGACGATGCTCCGCCGGATCCAGCGCAGGCGTGCCGGGAGCCACAGGAGCAGTACGACGGTCACGGGGAGAACGATCAGCGCCACGGTGACCAGGGTGGCGACCTGGCTGACGGCGTCCTGGAGCGACTGCCCGGCGTCGGCGATCCCGGTACTGGCGCCGGCGGCGGACTGGAGCGGCTTCTGCAGGAGGTCGCCGACGAACGGCACCTTGGAGGCCGCGTCGCCGGCGTTGCCGAGCTCGGTGGCGAGGCTGTCGCCCGAGCTCTCGACCCGACGCCCCGGCTCGGCCAGCAGCATGATCGCATCATGGACGGCCAGGGCGAACCACACGGCGGCGGACACCAGGGCCACCGCGATCAGGTCGGCGAGGATCTGGCGGTTCCGACGTGCTGGGGTCTGTGCGTAGACGCGCATCGGCGGGCTCCCGTTCGGGTCGGACGTCGAGGAGAACCGGCCCCGCCGGGTGCGGCTCGGCCGGTCGCTCGACCGTACGCCGGACTCGCCCTTTCCACCGGGCTCTGTGGATGAACGTCCGTGGCACGACGCCTGGTCGGCGCACCGGGCTCGGAGCCGCACGCAGA
Source organism: Streptomyces spororaveus (assembly GCF_016755875.1). Lineage (NCBI taxonomy): Bacteria > Bacillati > Actinomycetota > Actinomycetes > Kitasatosporales > Streptomycetaceae > Streptomyces > Streptomyces spororaveus. Next base: position 7,887,149 of record NZ_BNED01000005.1, read on the forward strand.
ACGCGGCCCAGCGACGTCGTCGTCGACGCCCCGGCGGCTGCGCCGTACGGATGGACTCGGGCCGTACGGCGGCGAGTACGGGGCCTCGCCGGGCGCGGCGGCCTACCTTCGCACTGCCCGACCACCCCTCCACGAAAGGCCGTACTCGTGCGATCGATCCGTTGCGCCCTGACCGCTCTCGCCGCCGGCGGCATCCTCCTGGCGGGCGCGTCCGCTGCCTCCGCCGACGACGCCTTCACCCTCTACGCACCGGTCAGCAACACGTACTCGATCGTCTTCGGCGACCTGAGCCAGGTGGCCGGCGACGACGTCTTCAACGCCGGCCACGACAACACGGTCGGCTCCCACAACGGCGCGGCGCCGGCCGGTGACATCGGCATGGCGTCGGTGCCCGGGACCCAGGTCCTGAGCAACGAGGCCCTGATGAAGGGCGCGGCTGGTCAGTGGACCGGCACCATCATGACCAAGTAGCTCCCGGCACGGGCTGTCCGCCTGCGGTACCAAGGCCCCGCCGCACGGCGGCCGCCCCCGGGGGTCAGCGGCGGCGGTTGAGCTCGCCGGGCGGGATGTAGAACCTGCGCGCGGGGGACAGTTTGTCGAAGCGGGCCTGTTGGCGGGCCTGTTCCTCCATCTGCAGCCCCTCCAGGTTCTTCGTGCGCGTGGCTCTGTCGGTCCACAGCAGGAACCCGACCAATGCGGCGATGGGCCCGCCCACACAAGCATAGAAAACGAGCATGTCCTTCGTCCCCCCTGGCGAAGATCATCAAGTGTGCCGAGTCTGCTGGAGCCGCGGGGCGTGCGTCAAGACGCCACGGGTGCGTCATCACCCTTGATTTCGGTGCGAGTTGACAGCAGCGCCACTCCTGCACCACCCTTTCACTACTTACCTAGTGAAAGGGTGGTGTTGGCGTGCTGGAGTACCGCATCGACCGGCGCAGCGGCATCGCCACGTACGTCCAGATCGTCCAGCAGACCAAACGGGCCCTACGCCTCGGCCTGCTGGAGCCGGGCGACAAGCTGCCGACGGCGCGCGAGGTCGTGGAGGCCACCGCCATCAACCCGAACACCGTCCTCAAGGCCTACCGCGAACTGGAACGCGAAGGCCTCGTCGAGGCGAAGCGCGGGCTGGGCACCTTCATCCAGAAGTCCCTGGGCAGCACCCCGGCCGACTCTCCGCTGCGCGGCGAACTCGCCGACTGGGCCCGGCGGGCCCAGGACGCCGGTCTGGAACGCGACGACGTGGCCGCGCTCTTCACATCCGTACTGGAACAACTCTTCGAGGGGGACGACGAAACATGACGGAAACCGTGATAGAGGCGGAGGGCCTCGGGCTGCGCCACGGACGCCGGGGAGGCTGGGCGCTGCGCGACTGCACCTTCCGCCTCCCCGAGGGCCGGGTGTGCGCGGTCGTCGGCCCCAACGGCGCCGGGAAGTCCTCTCTGCTCGCCCTTGCCGCCGGCCTCCTGCTCCCCACGGAGGGCACCCTGCGGACGGCGCCGCGCGAGACACTCGCGTACGTCGGGCAGGACAAGCCGCTCTACCCGCAGCTCACCATCGGCGAGACCCTGCGGATGGGCCGCGAGCTCAACCCGGAGCGCTGGGACGCCACGACGGCGCAGCGGATCGTCGAGGCCGGGGGGCTCGACCCGCGCACCAAGGTCCGTACCCTCTCCGGCGGGCAGCGCACCCGCGTGGCGCTGGCTCTGGCCCTCGGAAAGCGACCCGTCCTGATGCTCCTCGACGAGCCGATGGCCGACCTCGACCCGCTCGCCCGGCTTGAGCTCATGGGCGCCCTGATGGCCGATGCCGCCGAGAACGGCACCTCCGTGGTGATGTCCTCGCACATCCTCACCGAGCTGGAGGGCGCCTGCGACCACCTCCTCCTCGTCGACCGCGGCCGGATCCGCCTGTGCGGCCCCATCGACGAGGTCGGCGCGGCCCACCGGCTGCTCACCGGCCCCGTCGCCGCCGCCACCCAGCTCGCCGCCCACACCGTCGTCGAGTCCCGTACGACGGGCCGCCAGCTCACCGCCCTGGTGCGGCCGACGGGGCCGGTCGACAGCCGGGTCTGGCAGCCCGAGAACCCGACCCTGGAGGAAATCCTGCTCGCCCACCTGCGTTCCCCCGATGCCCCGTCCTTCACCACCGGGGACTCCCTCACCACGACAGGAGTGCGGGCATGAGCGGCCTGGCGCTGAAGGGCCCGTACTGGGTCGCCGCCCGTCAGCACCGGCGCGCACTGTGGGGGGTGCCCGCCGTCGTGGCCGCCGGTCTCGTCGCCGTGGTCGCCCTGCGTTCCTGGGCCGAGGGCCCGAACTCGGGCGGGGCGGGCGGGCCGGTCCCGAACGACGGCTACCAGATGCTGCGCCTCTGCATGGAGTACGCCGGTACGTGCCTGCTGTTCCTGCCGTTACTGGTGGGGGCCTTCGTCGCGGGTCCGGTGACGGCCCGCGAGCTGGAGAGCGGCACCTGGCGGCTCGCCCTCACGCAGTCGACCACCCCGAAGACCTGGCTCGGCTCGAAGGTCGCGGTGGCGGCAGCCGTGTCGGTGCTGGGCGGGGCCGCCCTCGCCGGGGTCTACCGCCTCGGCTGGGCACGGGTGACCGGCAGCTACCAGCTCCACTGGGCGGACCGCGGGGTGTACGAAGCCTCCGGCCCGGTGCTCGTCGCCTACTGCCTGCTCGGCGTCGCCCTCGGCGTGCTCGTCGGCCAGCTGGTCCGCCGCACCCTGGCCGCCATGGCGCTCACCGGGATGCTCACCGGCCTGGTGATGCTGGGCCTCGGCGCACTGCGGTGGTCGCTGCTCCCCGTGGAGACGGCCACGATGCCGGTGCGGGGGAACCTCTTCGAGGTGCTGCCGTCCTCCGCCCTGATGACGGACACCGGGCTGCTCACCTCCACGGGTGAGCGCCTGCCCGAGTACGCCTGCTTCGAACGGACCCACCACCTGAGCACCTGCCCGTCGGACATGGACGTCACGGGCTGGTACGTGGAGTTCCACCCGGCCTCGCACTACTGGCCGACGCAGCTCCTGGAGAGCTCGCTGGTCCTGGCCCTGGCAGGTGCCGCGCTTTTCTTCGCCTTCCGGCTCGTGGGCGCCCGGCGCGCCTGAGCCGTCGGCGGCCCCGCGGTCAGCACGCTTGGGGCATGACCACACCCGCCGCCAGTCCGGTCCGGCCTGCGTCGAAGGCCCGGCCGGACGACGCGCGCCGGGCGCTGGTGGCGGGATCTGTCGGCAACTTCATCGAGTGGTACGAGTTCGGGATCTACGGCTACTTCGCCACCGTCATCGCGGCGCAGTTCTTCACGCCGGAGGGCGGCAGCGAGGCGGAGGGGCTCGTCAAGGCGTACGCGTCGTTCGCCTTGGCGTTCTTCTTCCGGCCGGTCGGGGCCGCGGTGTTCGGGCGGTTCGGTGACCGGGTGGGCCGGCGGCCCGCGCTCGTCCTGGTCGTCTGTCTGATGACCGGCGCCACGGCGGCGATCGGCGCGCTGCCGACGTACGCCACGATCGGCGCCGCCGCGCCATGGCTCCTGACACTCCTGCGGATCCTGCAAGGGCTGTCGGCGGGCGGGGAGTTCGGCGGAGCGGTCTCGGTCATGACGGAATGCGCCCCGCCGGGCCGCCGGGGCCTGTACGGGGCCTGGCAGTCGTTCACGGTCGCGCTCGGCCTGCTCGCCGGAGCCGCGGTGGCGGTGGTCCTGGCGAGCGTCCTGACCACGTCGCAGCTGCACGGGTGGGGCTGGCGGGTGCCGTTCCTGCTGACCCTCCCCCTGGGGCTCGTCGCGCTGCGGCTGCGGTTGCGGCTGCCCCCGGACGAGCCGCCCCCGCCCGCCCCGCCCGTCCTCGCGCCTCCCGCCCCCGGGCCGCGGACGCGCGCGGGGGAGACGGTACGGGCCGTGGTCCTGGGCGTCGGGCGGATGATGGGCTGGTCGGCCGCCGGCTACACGTTCCTCGTCGTCCTGCCCTCCTACCTGCAGAGCACGCTCGGTACCACCTTCCGCCAGGCCCTGCTCGGCACGGTCCTGGCGAACCTGGGATTCGCCGCGTCGATCCTGCCCGCCGGCCGGCTGAGCGACCGGATCGGGCGGCGGACGGTGATGGTGACGGGCGCCCTGCTGGTGGCCGTGCTCGCGCTCCCGCTGCTGCACCTGGTGCAGGATCCCGGCAGACCGGCGTACGTGAAGGGAGCGGCGCTGTTCGCCGCGGGCGTCTGCGTCGGCCTGATGGCGGGGCCGGGGCCCGCGATGCTGGCCGAGATGTTCCCGGCCAGGGTGCGCTGCACCGGGCTCGGCCTGGCGTACGCGCTGTCCAACGCCGTGTTCTCGGGCTGCGCGGGACTGATCATCACCGAGGTGGTCGGGCGGACCGGGAACGTCGACGTCCCCGGGTACTACGCCGCGGTGACCTGCGCGGTGAGCCTCGCCGCCCTGCTGACCCTGCGCGGCGACGACCACGAGCGGGCACTGCGGTGAGCGCCCTGCGCGTGGTCGGGCTGATGTCCGGCACCTCGTACGACGCGATCGACGCGGCCGCCGCCGACCTCTCCCTCGACGGCGACACACTGGTGCTCACGCCCCTGGGAATGATCAGCACGGCCTACGACGACGACCTGCGGGCGGAGTTGGCCAGGACCCTGCCGCCCGGCCGGACGGACCTGGCCGCGGTGTGCCGGCTCGACACCGGCATCGGACGGGCCTTCGCCGCCGCGGCGGTGCGAGCGGACGAGGAGCTGTGCGGCGGACGGGCCGACCTGGTGGCGTCGCACGGGCAGACCGTCTACCACTGGGCCGAGGACGGCCGGGTGAACGGGACGCTCCAGATCGGCGAGGCGGCCTGGATCGCCGAGGCGACCGGCCGGCCCGTCGTCTCCGGCTTCCGTACCCGCGACGTGGCGGCCGGGGGACAGGGCGCGCCCCTCGTCAGCATCGTCGACGTGATGTGGCTACGGGGGCGGCCCGGGGTGCCGGTCGCACTCAACCTGGGCGGGATCGGGAACGTGACGGTCGTGCCCGGCGGGGCGGAGGGCACCGCGGGCGAACCGCTGGCCTTCGACACCGGCCCCGCCAACGCGCTGATCGACGCGGCGGTGCGCGCCCTGGCCGGCCGCGACGCCTCGGGCGAGGCGTACGCGATGGACGCGGGCGGAGCGCTCGCCGCGCGGGGCGTGGTCCACCCGCCGCTGCTGCGCAGGCTGCTGGACGACCCGTACTACGCCCGCCCCGCACCGAAGACGACGGGCAAGGAACTGTTCCACCTGCCCTATCTGCGCTCCGCGCTGGCCTCGTCCGGACCGCTGCCCGCCGAGGACGTCGTGGCCACCCTGACCCGGCTCACGGCCCGGACCGTCGCCGAAGCGATCCGGCCCTTCGGGGCGACCGAGGTGATCGCGTCGGGCGGCGGGACCCGCAACCCGGTCCTGATGGACTGGCTGCGGGAGGAACTGGACGGGTCATGCGGGTCTGCCGGGTCTGCCGGGTCCGTCGGGTGCGTGGTGCGGTCCTCGGACGAACTCGGGCTGCCCGCGGGCGCGAAGGAGGCGTACGCCTTCGCCGTCCTGGGCTGGCTCACGGCGCACGGTCTGCCCGGCACCGTCCCTTCGTGCACCGGCGCCCGGCACGCGAGCGTCCTCGGCTCGATCACGCCCGGCGGTCCCGGACTGCGCCTGCCGCGGCCGCCGGCGACGGCACCGGTCCGGCTGACCGTCGCCGAGCCCGCCGCGAGGTGCCGTACCCGGTGACGCGGAGCGCGGTCGACCGACCGCGCGTGCTTCGGGCGAGGCGGTGTGGTCACGGCACCGGCACGGGCGCACACTGGTGCTCCCTGTCCCGCGGAGCCAGGAGTGACGTGCCCGTCCCGATCATCATCGACTGCGACCCCGGACATGACGACGCCCTCGCGATCATGCTGGCCGCCGGGGACCCGGCGGTGGACCTGCTGGGCATCACCACCGTCGCGGGCAACCAGACCCTCGACAAGACCACGCTCAACGCCCGCCGGGTCTGCACGGTCGCCGGGATCACGGACGTCCCCGTCGCGGCCGGTTGCGACCGGCCGCTCGTCCAGCCGCTCGACGTGGCGGCCGAAGTGCACGGGCCCACCGGACTGGACGGGCCGATGTTCCCGGATCCCACGGTGGACGTGGTCCCCGAACACGCCGTGGACCTCATCCACCGGTTGCTCGCCGAGCATCCCGAGCCGGTCACCCTCGTCCCGACCGCGCCGCTGACGAACATCGCCCTGCTGCTGACGCGGTACCCGCGGGACGCCTCCCGGATCCGCGAGATCGTCCTGATGGGCGGCTCGACCGAGCGCGGCAACCGGACCCCTGCCGCCGAGTTCAACATCCTCACCGATCCGGAGGCCGCCGACATCGTCTTCCGCTCAGGGGTACCGATCACCATGTGCGGGCTCAACGTCACCCACCAGGCACTGGCGACCCCCGAAGTGGTGGCCCGGTTCGTGGCCCTGGGCACACCCCTCGGGCGAACCTGCGCGGAACTGCTGACCTACTTCGGGTCCACCTACCGCGCGCTGTTCGGGTTCTCCAGCCCGCCGCTGCACGACCCCGTGGCGGTGGCCCGGGTCATCGATCCCCGGCTGGTGCACTGTGTGGACGCCGCGGTCGCCGTGGAGTTGCGGGGCCGGTACACGCGCGGCGCCACCGTGGTGGACCTGCACCACTCCACGGGCCGCCCGGTCAACGCGAGCGTGGCCGTGACCCTGGAGACCGGCCCGTTCTGGGACCGGATGGTCGGCGCCGTCGAGGCTCTCGGCGCGCGTGCCCACGGGCCGACGCCCACCTGACACCGGGCCCGGTCAGCGCGGCAGGCCGACGGCGTCCAGCAGCGCGTGCAGGCGTACGGCCGGCAACCCCGGGTTCGCCGCGGCGCCTTCGGCCGTCGCCGGGTCCTGGAGCAGTCTCTCCAGGGCGTCTCCGGAGAACAGCGGGTTGGACGCCGCCGCCCGGCGGACGCGCGGGTCCGGGTCCGTCAGCAGTTCGACCGGGGCCCGCCCGGTCGGATCGGCGGCCGCCAGCGCCCGGACCTCCGGGTCCTCGTGCCCGAGCAGGTGGGCCAGGCCGGTCCGCGGCAGCCGGGACTGCACGAGCAGGTGGGGGCGTTGCCGGGGGCGGGCCACGAATGCCGCGAGGACGGTCTCGGCCGGGGCCAGGGGGTGGCAGGAGGCCAGCCGGTGGCGCACGCTCTCGTCCGGGTCCTCCGCCAGCCGTGCCACCAGGTCGGAGGGGAGTGCGGCGCACGTGGCGGCCGCCCGGCGCAGCGCCACCTCCTCGGACACCGCGCACGCCCGGTACCAGTCCAGGTCCGGCTCCTCGTACGGCTCCAGGATCGGGCAGGTGCAGTCGTTCTCGCCTTCGCCCATCTCGTGGTCGACGGCCAGGCACTGCGCCCGGGTGCGGGGCAGCGGCTGTACCCGGGCACGGGTGCGGACCCGCTCGTCGGGGTCCTCGGCGAGCTCCGCCCACAGCGCGGGATCGAGGTCGGCCCGCTGGGCGACGCGTTCGCGGACCTGGGGGTCCGCGTCACGGGCGAGCCGGGCGAGGGCGTCGCGGGGGGTGTACGGGTTGCCGGCGATGGACCACCGGCACTGCGGATCGGCCAGGGACGCCTCGACGACCGCGTCCGACAGCGCGTGGTTGTTGAGGATCACCCACCGGGCGTGGCCGCGTTCCGGGAGGTCCGCCTCCATGGCCGCGGGGTCCGCGCTCCGTACGTAGTGCCCGGCGGATGCCCGGACGTCCGGGTGCGGGTCGGTCAGCAGGGCCTCCCGCTGCGCCGGGGTGAGCCAGGACCACAACCCCGTCGTGAGGGACCGCAGTGCGGGATGCTCGTGCCCGAGCATCCTGTACCGGAAGGCGAGGGTCACCTGGAAGGAGCCCAGCAGCTCCCACACGATCTCCGAGGCGGTCAGCAGCTGGGGATCATCGTCCTCGGCGGTCAGCAGGGCGATGAGGACGTCGTCGGGCAGCGGTGCGGGTTGGCGTGGGCGCGGGTGGGGACCTGAGGCGAGTTGCGCGCGGACCAGATCGTGGGGGTCCGCGACCAGCCGGCCGCGCTGGGCCGGCGGGACGTGGGGGTTGCGGGCGAAGGACCGGCGGACCCTGAACTCGGGGTGCGCGACCACCGCGTCCATGACCTCCTGGGGCAGGCCGCGTTCCTCGCAGAGGATCCGCCGTGCTTCCGCGACGGCCGGGTCCAGCAGCCGCAGCAGAACGCCGGCCGGGGCGCCCGGGTTGGCCGCGACCCCGCGTGACCACAGTTCCGCGAGAGCGGAGGAGGAGAGTGACATCCGGCCATCCTGTCAGCGTCTCCGGCGAGGTTCCCGAGCCGGGTGTTTGACCTTGCCACTGGCGGCAGGGTTGAACGATGTCGGCATGGACCACGACGCCGAACGGCACAGCAGCAGGATCGTCCTCGTCACCGGGGCCGGCACCGGGATCGGCCGGGCCACCGCCCGCGCCTTCGCGGCCGAGGGAGCCCACGTGATCGCGGTCGGACGCCGGCCCGAACCACTGGGCGAGACCGCCGCGTCCGACCGGGCCCGGATCACGCCGCTGGTCGCCGACATCACGGCCGAGGGCGAGCCCGAGCGGATCGTCCGGAGGGTGCGGGAGACGTACGGGCGGCTGGACGTACTGGTCAACAACGCGGGCATCGTACGGAGCGGCGCCCTCGGCGCCCTCACGCCGGAGACGATCGCGCCTCAGATCGCCACCAACCTGGTCGCCCCCATCCTGCTGGCGCAAGCCGCGCTGCCCGCGCTGGAGGGCACCAAAGGGCTGATCGTCAATGTCAGCACCTCCGTGGGCCAGCGGGCCTGGCCGGGCAGCTCGGTCTATGCCGCGACCAAGGCCGCGCTGGAACTGCTGACCCGGAGCTGGGCGGTGGAACTGGCACCCCGGGGGGTCCGGGTGGTGGCGGTCGCCCCGGGCGCGGTCGAAACCCCGATCGGCGAGCACCAGGGCCTGACGCCCGAGCAGGTGGGAGCGGTGCGCGCGTGGCAGCTGGCGCACACCCCGTTGGGCCGGATCGGCCGGCCGGAGGAAGTCGCCTGGGCAATCACCCAGCTTGCCGCGCCCGGCGCGTCGTTCGTGACCGGCGTGGTACTCCCGGTCGACGGCGGGGCTGTTGTGGCGTGATAGGAGTGGCCACCGGAGGTGGCACAGATGCGGATAGGCGAGCTGGCGAAGGCGACCATGACGACGGCCCGTGCGTTGCGGCACTACGAACAGGCGGGACTGATCTCCTCGGAGCGGGCCCCCAACGGCTATCGGGTCTACGACGAGCGGGCGGTCGTGCGCGTCCGTAACATCCGCTGTCTGCTGGTCGCCGGGCTCACCCTGGACGACGTGCGTGTGTTCGCCCCGTGTCTGGACGGGAACGTGGCGGCGGCGACGCCCTCCGCGACGGGCCTACGCGTCGCGATGGAACGGCTCGCGGTCCTCGACGAGCGCATCGCCGCCCAGACCGAGGCCCGCGACCGGCTGGCCGCCTCCCTGCGGCAGGTGGCCGGTGACCCCGTTCGGCCGACCGTCTGACGGTCACCTCCACCACCGCACCGGATCGGAAGGGCGAAGGCCTGCGACGCCGAACGGGGCCGCGCTGCCCTTCCCGGGCGCCGGCCCCGCCGCGGGGTGTGCGTCAGCGGTCGCGGTCCCAGCGCAGGGCGGCGAACGTGGCGGGGAACGCGATCAGGGCCCAGATGGCCACCGCCATGCCCGCGGCCGTCCACGCGTCCCACATCGTGAGGGAGAAGAACGACACGGCCAGCGGTACGACCACGATGGGCAGGGCTTTCGCCAGGCCGAAGCCGACCCGGGGCGTGACGGGACGGCCGGTGGCGTGGCAGCGGGCCCGGCGCGCACTGCCGAAGGCGGCGATGAAGACCAGCCCCGTCGTCCAGACCGCGATCAGCGTGAGTCCGACATACATGGTGGCCTCGTCGGGCAGCCCGGGGAGCGTCTCCGTCACTCCGTCCTGGCGCACGGAGACCTGGACGTTGCGCCAGGTGGTGACCTCCACCTCTTCGCCGGGCTCGACGAGTTGCGCCAGATCGCCGTTCGATGTGAGGTCGAACGGCTGGTCCGCGGGGGCCGGGACGGGGGCCCGCAGCGTGATCCGGAAGACGTCCGCGCCCCTGGAACCGCTCTTGGCGTCCTGCGCGGAGCGGACGGTGGCACGGATCGTGCGCAGGCAGTCCTCCTCCGTCCCCGGCACCTCCCGCGCTCCGGCGCACGGCTGAGCCCTCAGGAACGCCTCCTCGTCGGCGATCTGTCCCGTGATCAGGCTGCCCACCGCAGCCGAGAGTGCGAGCAGTACCAGCCCCAGCAGTGCCCAGGCCCCCGAGAGCAGCCATTCGCGCCGGGCCCGGCCCCGGGCCTGCTCGGCCTGCTCAGCCTGCTCCGTGATGTCCGCGGTCATATCCGTCCTCCCCCTCCGCAGTGGGTCCGTCGACCCACTTCCCCCGCCCCGCCCGAACCCCCGTTCGGCGGCAGCGCTGCATCGAGTATGGCTCCCTCGGATCACCGTGGCGCACCTGGGCCGGTGAGGTGAACGAGGACGCCGGATGGCGGCGGGGCGGGGTGGCAGCGGTGGCAGTTCGCCGGGGCGGACCGGAGGCTCGTTCCCGGAGACCAGCGCGAGGAAAGGGCCGCAGCCAATGCCGCATGCCAAGGAGGAGGGCGTCGCCACGCGCCCGATCGGTACGGTGGATCAGCCTAGGAGCCGAGCCGTGCACCTGCGTACCGCGATCACGCGGACCAATCTGCTACCGGCGTTCCTGGTGCTCACGGTCATGATGGTGGCTCTGTGGCTGACGGGTATGCCGTTCCTTCAGGCCCTGACGATCTCCACCGCGGTGAAGATCTCGGTGGCTCTGCTCGAACTGCGTCGGCTGCCCGGCCCTGCCGACAACTGACCCGAACCCCGCCACCCCCTGCCCCCGTTGGGCGCCTCTGCCCTCGGAGATCGCCCGGAGCCGGGCGTCAGGCGGACCGGCGGCGCAGGGCCGGGCGGACCACGTACAGGACGACGAGCAGCACGATCACGACGAGCAGGATGATCAAGAGCTTCTTGAACAGCCCGCTCTTCTTCTTGCTCTTGCCCTTCTTCTTCCCGGTGACGGCCCGGGCCTGGGACGACATCGGTGTGTGGACACCGGTCGCCACGCCCGCGCTGGCGAGGAGACCGCTGTGCGGGAGCGCCGCCGCGGCAGGGGCCTGGCGGGCGGCCGGAGCGGCCGCCGAGGCGGTCGTCGCAGGGCCGAGCAGCAGCCCGGCGACCACGAAGAGCGGGATGAGTGCCGCCGCGACCATCGGGCGCTTCTTCGGAATGCTGTTCGTTGTCACTGTCTCCCCTGTTCTTCCCTGCCCCGGCCGGGTCCGGTGGGTTCCGGACGGCCGGGGCGCGGCCTGGGAGCATCGTCGACGAGTTCGACCGCCGCGGCAAGGACGTGGGCGGCGCGAGGTCACGTCGACGGCCGCCGACGCCCGCCGAACTTCCGGCAGCGGACGCGGTATCGCCGGTCCGCTTCCTTCTGTTACGCGGTCATGACATTCCCTCACTTTTGAACGCGATCAACAATTGCTAGATTCTTGAACGTGATCAAAATTGAGTACGGTGCATGGGTGCGTGAGTTCGAGGCCGAGCGGGAGCGCAGGGCGGCGCTGGGTGACCCCGCCTGGGGGAAGGGTGCGCAGCTGCCGGCCGAGATCGTCCGCAGCATCCAGAAGTTCCAGGTCGGCGAGGACGGCGACGGCTCCGCGCTCTCCGGGAAGGCCGACCTCGCGGGCGATCCCGTCTACTCCGAGGCGGTCCGGCTCTTCATCGCGGAGGAGCAGAACCACGCGCGGATGCTGAAGCTGCTGCTGGAGGCCGGCGGGGCCGGCACCCTCGACGGGCACTGGAGCGACGCCGCCTTCGTCCGGGTCCGGCGGCTGCTCGGACTGCGGGTGGAGCTGCTCGTTCTGATGATCGCCGAGGTGGTGGCCCTGGCGTACTACCAGGCCCTGCGCGACGGCGTCACCGACCCGCTGGCCTCGGAGGTCGCGGGCCGGATCCTGGCGGACGAGGAACGGCACGTCCCCTTCCACTGCCTGCGCCTGCGGGAGGGGCTCGCCGGTCTGCCCCGGCCCGCCCGCCGGGCGGTGACCGCCGGGTGGCGCGGACTGCTGGGCGGTGCCGCCGCCCTCGTCGCGGTGGACCACGGTCCGGCTCTGCGGGCCCTCGGGGTGAGCCGCGGGGCGTTCGTCGCGCGAACCCTGCGCTCCTCCGGGTGGATGGCCCGCGCGATGTCCGGCGGCCCGCTTCCGGCGTCGGCGGAGCGGGGCGCAGGGGTCGGCGCGGGAGTGTGACCGACCCGGTGGGAGGCTGCGATCCGTCCGCCTGTTCCGTCCGCCGATTCCGGTCGCCCGCTCCGGACGGGCCGGACGTCACATCGAGGCGCCCCGGGAGGGAACGGCTGCGGAACGCCGCGGCCCGCGCTCGGCGGCGTCATCCGTAGCCAGGCCCGCGAGCAGGCGCAGGCCGTCCTCGGCCGGACTGCCGGGGGAGCGGACAACACGATCAACTCCATGCCCGATTCACCCGGCAGCAGCGCCTGCTCACCCTGGAGTCGACCGAGCCGATCGCGTACCGGCGGCAGAACTTCGGTGACTACGAGATCCCCTCCCTGCACCTGAAGGAGGGACTGGAGTCCGCCGGCCGCACGGGTTTCGGGCTGCACCGGCGGGGCTGAGCGGAGCCCGAGACCCGCCGCACGTCACCCGTGCCGCGAGCCGCCGCCCGGCTGCGCGGCCCCCGGCTCCGGTGCGGAGGACGGCCGGAGCAGCGCCCGGGTGAGCTCCGGCGCATGGGCGGCGAACGGGCCGAGGTCGGTGGCGCGAGGGTAGGCGGGGTGGTCGCGGTAGGTGTCGAGCCGGTCCAGGGCGCGCAGGCCGTAGTACGCGGACGGCTCCGCCGTCACAGCGCGTACGGGGTGGGCGCTTCCGGCGGCGACCGCCGGGAGGATCCGCTCGAACAGGGCCTGGCAGGCGCGGATGCCGCGGAGCATGACCTGGTGGTAGCGGTCCTCGGGCCCGATGGGGAAGCGGTGTTCGGCCAGGACCGGACCGGTGTCGATCCCGGCGTCGACCTCGTGCGCGGTGGCGCCGTACTCGGTGTCGCCGTGCAGCAGGGCGAACAGGACGGCCACGGAGGGCAGTCCGCGATGCCGCGGCAGCAGTCCGTTGTGGATGTTGAGGATGCGCGGGCCGTCGGCCCGGAGCAGGGGTTCCCGGAAGATCTGTTTGTTGTTGAGGGACCAGACGATGCCGTCGGTGCAGGCCCGGGTCAGCGTGCCGGCGTGGGCGTTGACGTCCGCCGCCGCGAGGTGGGGCGCGCCGGCGGCCACGGCGTCCAGCGGGTCGGCGGAGCAGACCAGGTCGACCGGGTGGCCGAGGCCGGCCGCGTGGGTGACGGCACGACGGAGCAGGGCTCCCTCTCCGACGAAGATCATGCGGACACCTCCTCGCGGGCGGCGGCCAGGTGCTCGCAGACCTGCGCGAGCGTCAGGTCGCGTACGAGGCAGTCGAGACGGCCCGTGAACCGCTGGGCCTGATCGGGGGTCAGCAGCTCGGAGGAGACGGCGGTGAGCATCTCGACGAGGGCGAGGGAATCGCCGCCGAGGGCGTGGAAGTCGGAGTCCGCCGACAGCAGCGCGCCGTCGACGCCGAGGATCTCCGCCCAGTGGTGCCGGACCCGCGCTTCCGAAGTGACGGGTGCGGGCGCGTGTACGGGCGCGGGTGCGACCGGAGGGGAAGGGGCGAACGGGTCGGGGAAGGCGTCCAGATCGGCCTTGCCGCTGACCGTGCTGGGCATGGAGTCGATCACGACGACATGGGCGGGGACGAGGTGGGCGGGGAGCGTCCGGGTGAGCTCGGTCCGCAGGGCGCGGCCCAGGTCCTCGCCCGCCGCGGGACCACCGGCGTGCGGCAGTACGTACGCGCAGAGCACGGTCGCCGTGGAGTGCGGGCGGTGGCGGGGCACGACGACGGCGCGGTGGACGGCCGCGTGGGCTTCGAGGGCGGCGACGACCTCGGCGGGGTCCACGCGGTGCCCGGCGATCTTCACCTGCTCGTCGATGCGCCCGGCGAACTCGACGGTCCCGTCGGCCAGTCGGCGGCCGAGGTCACCGGTCCGGTAGGCGCGGACGCCGTCGGGGCCGGTGCTGAAGGGCGAGGGCGAAGGACCGGCGCCGGACGTACCGAGGTAGCCGCGGGCGACCTGGACCCCGCGGACGACGATCTCGCCGGTGCGGCCGGTGTCGCCCGGTCCGCAGCCGATGCTCTCGCCGTTCTCGGCGACGAGGTCGACCCGGGCGTACGGGCCGGGTCGGCCGATCGGGACGGTGGCGCCGTCCTCACCGCCGGCCACGGTGTGGGCGAGTACGGCGACGGTCGCCTCGGTGGGCCCGTACGCGTTGACCACCTGGCAATCGGACCCGAAAGCGGTGTGCGCGGACCGTACGGCGGTGGGGGTGAGGGCTTCGCCGCCCAGCAGCAGGGTGCGCAGGCCGTGCGCGGGGCCGCTGCCCGGGGTGCCGAGGAGAGCGAGGTGGGAGGGCGTGAGCGCGAGGGTGTCCGCGCGGTGTTCGGTGACGAGCCCGCGCAGGGCGGCGGGCGAGGACGCGCCGGGGGAGAGGACGGTCGTACCACCCGCCAGCAGCGGCAGGAAGAGCGGGAAGCACGAGATGTCGAAGGCGTAGGAGGAGGTGAAGCCGAAGCGTGTGCGGCCGGTGACCCGGCAGACGCCGGTCATCCAGCGGACGAACCCCATGAGGCTCCCGTGCTCGATCTGCACGCCCTTGGGGCGGCCGGTGGAGCCGGAGGTGTGGATGACGTACGCGAGGTCCGCGGGCCGCACATCGGCCGCTGCGCAGGATCCGTCGACAGGTCCGTCGACAGGTCCGTCGACAGGTCCGTCGAGCAGGTCCTCGACGGCGATCAGGGTGCCCGGTACGAAGGGGGCGAGGCCGTCGGCCAGGTGTCGTCGGGTCAGGCAGAGAGCGGTGCCGGAGCTCCGGAGGATCTCCCGGATCCGTGCGCCGGGATGGCCGGGGTCCAGTGGTACCCAGGCGGCGCCCGCCTTGAGGATGCCCCACAGGGCGCACACCCCGGCGGGCGTGCGGTCGACGACCAGTCCCACCAGGTCCTCGCGTCCGATGCCGCGCCGTCGGAGTCCGGCCGCGACGGCGTCGGAGCGCCGGTCGAGTTCGGCGTACGTGACCACGCCCTCGGGCCCGTCGAGCGCGGGCGCGTCGGGGTTGCGGGCGGCCTGGGCGCGGAAGGCGTCCACGACGGTGAGCCCGGGCACCAAGGGGTCGGGGTCGTCGGCCGGGGCCGGGACCGCCGGGGCCGGGACCGCCGGAGCCGGGACGGCCCGAGCCGGGCGCTCTGCCCGTGGAGCGGCGGGGCCCGTGGCCACGGCGTCCGCTCCGGCCGGGCGGACCCCCGCGGCCGTGTCCTCGGCTTCGAGCCCGGCCAGGACCGTGTCCAGCAACTCCGCCGCGCGGGCGGCGAGGTCAGGGCCCCCGCCGCGGACGCCGAGCGTGATCTCGGTCGCGCTGCCGCTCTCGGCGGCGACCAGGGAGAGCGGGACCAGCGGGGCGTGCACCGGCAGCGCGTAGGCCGTGGCCGCCGTGAAGCCGCCGCCGGAGAATTCGGCCACGTTCAGGCGCCCGAGATGGGAGACGACGGCCGAAGCGAGATGACGGTCGGTACGGGACGCCACGGCCTGGGCGGTCCGCAGCAGCGCCGCGGTCACCGGCAGCGGCAGCGGTGCGAGGGCCGTCTCGAACCCGGCGGCGAGCTCGCGGTGCCCGGCCAGGGCGGTCAGCAGCCGGGTGTGCACGGCCGTCCAGTCCTCGCCGGGGCGCAGGTCCAGGAACAGCGGCAGGCTCAGGTTGCCCGTGGCCGCGATCCCGGGGCGGTGCCGGCGCAGGTCGACGGGGACCATGACCCGGGTGTCGAGCCGTGCGGCGTCGGTCAGGGCCTGGGCGAGGCGGGCGGTGAGCGCGGGACGGCGGCCCGGCAGCGTGCGGCGCAGCCACAGCGTCCGCAGCGGACGGCGGCGGCCGCCGCCGTCCGGGCCGAGCGGGGAGCGCCGGGGAGGCGCCGGTGCGGGCCGCGGCCCGGTGCTGCCGAGCCGGCGCAGCAGCCCGGCGTCGGTGTCCGTGTCGAGGGCGGGCCGGGCGGACTCGCCGCGCAGGGCCCGGAAGACCTCCCGTACCCAGGTCAGGGCGCCGTGACCGTCCATGACGGCGTGCGAGGCGCTGAAGACGACGGTGGTGCTCGCCGTCCCGGCCGCGCCGGGCACGATCAGCACCTCGCAGCCCGGCGGCTCGGTGCGCCGCGACGGCCCGGGCGGCAGCTCGAACGTCCCGGGCGCCGAGTCGGCGTACGCGCCCGGGCGCGGCACCTCGTACCGCACCGGCGGTGGCGGCCCCGCGGCGGTCCACACCGCCCCGACGCGCACGAGCCGTGACCCCGGGCAGGACTCGGCGGCCCGTGCGAGGGCCGCCCGGAGGTCCTCGGGGTCGGGTACGCCGTCGCCTTCGACGACGATGCGCAGGGCCATGGCCCCGCGGGCGTCCCCGGCGCCGAGGTAGAGGCGTTCGGTGGGGGACACCGGACGCCGGTAGCGGGCGCCTGCCGGGGCCGCGGCGTCTGCGGCGGCACGGGCACCGGCATCGACCGGTTGGGATGTCATGACTTCCTGTTCCCTCGTTCGGTGTGGTCGGGTGCGGGGCGGGCCGACGCGGCGGCGCCGGTCGAGGTGGCCGGGCCGGCGGTCCAGGCGGCGACGCCGCCCGCCTCCGTCACCCACTCCCGCAGCGCCCGCACGCCGTCGGCCCGGGTGCGCGGAGCCGCGTAGCCGAGGTCGTGGCGGGCGGCGGTGGTGTCGTAGGTCGCGGACCGGGTCAGCAGGGCCATCATGTAGCGGCTCAGGGGCGGAGTCGTTTCCGTGCCGCCGTCCGTGGACCGGTGGCGCAGCCGCCAGCCCGTCTCGACCGCCGCGGCCAGCCCGCGGCCGAGGACGAGCGGGATGCGCGGGGCAGGGGGCGGGCAGTCGAAGAGCGCTCCGACCCCGGCCAGGAACGGCCACAGGTCGGTCTCCTCGCGGTCCACGACGAAGTAGGCTTTGCCGCCGACCCGTTCGGCAGGGGCCGACACGGCCCGCAGGCAGGCGTCCACCGCGTTGTCGACGTGGCAGAGCGAGACCAGGACCCGTTTGCCGCCCGACAGGTCGGGCAGGCGGCCCGCCCGCATGGCGTCGACCATGCGCGGCAGGAACCCGGCGTAGTCGCGCGGCCCCCAGATGCCGCGCGGACGTATGGCGCAGGTGGTGAACTCCGGACCGTCGACCGACCGTACGTACTGTTCGGCGATCGCCTTCGTCTCGCAGTAGTGGTTGAACCACCGCTCCGGGAACGGGGTGCTCTCGTCGATGCCGAGACGGTCGCCCTCCCGTACCCGCATCAGCGCGCTCGGGCTGGAGACGAACACGAACCGCCGCGCCCCCGCCGACCGCGCCGCCGCCAGCAGCCGCTCGGTTCCGGTGACGTTGGCGGTCTCGAACTGCGCGCGGCTGCCGTGGTCCACGACCCGTGCCGCGCTGTGCAGCACCGCCTCGCAGCCTTCGGCCGCCCGCGCGAGCGAACCGCCGTCGGCGAGGTCGCCGGTGACGACCTCGACGCCCGGGAGGGCGGCCAGTCGTACGGCGTCACCGCCGGGGCGCACCAGGGCGCGGACCTGATGTCCCTGGCGCAGGGCGCCGTCGACCAGGTGCCCGCCCAGGAATCCGGATGCTCCGGTGACCAGGATCTTCACCGTGCCCGCCACCAGGTCGCGCCGTAGAGCATGGTCCGCCAGACCACCGAGGCGGTGCCGTGTCCGGCCTCCCGGCCGCGCGGCAGCGCGAGCGGGATCTGCGCGGCGTGCACGCCGATGCTGAGGAAGGCGTCGGCCCACCACAGCCACCGCAGCACCGGGACGTCGGGGACTTCCCCGGCCGCGGCCCACACCGCTCCGCCGACGAGGTACGCCCATCCGGCGAGCGGAACGATCCGGACCGCCCGCCGGCCCGGGGACGACGCGGTCCGGGCCTGCTGCCGTTCGGCCCAGCGGGCCAGCTCCTCGCGGCCGATCTTGGCGTTGTGCCGGATGTCCACGGGGAAGCCGGGGTGGCGCAGGAACTCCTGGAGGCCGGTGGTCGGGGCGTGGGCCCCGGCCATCGTGCGCAGTTCGGCGACCAGCTGCGTCCACGTCCCCTCGCCGAGCGGCGCCCCGTCCGGCCCGGGCTCGGTCTCCACGCAGACGACGGGCCGTTGCGCGCCGGCCGGACCGACGCCGACCAGGGCGGTGCGCCGGACCAGCGGGTGGGCGTTGAAGACCCCCTCGCAGCGCACGGTGTACAGGTCCTGCCGGCCGGTACGGACCCGCTGCGCGGCGCGCCCGGCGAACCACAGGCGTCCTTCGGCGTCGAGGTGGCCGAGGTCGCCGGTCCGGTGCCAGACGCGGGGCGCTTCGCCGCCGGGCCGGTCCTCGGTCGCCTTGTGCGCGGCGTCGGACCGGGGTGCGCGGTGGTAGCGCCGGCTGACGGAGTCGCCCTGGACCAGGATCTCGCCGACGTGCCCGGCCGGGAGGCCGGTCGCGGGGTCGAAGCGGGCGAGGGGGCCGTCGGTGACGGGGGCGATGCCCACCCGGGTGCCGGGGACGGGCCGGCCGACGCAGGTGCCTTCACCCGCGGCGGCACCGGCTGCCGTACCGCCGACCGCGGTACCGGTCCCGGCGCGCTCGGGACCGGCGTCGGTTTCGTCGTCGCCCAGGATCTCGGACGCCTCGATCGAGGTGATCGGCAGTACCTCCGTCGCCCCGTACGTCACATGGATCCGCGCCTTCTCGTCGAGCACGCCCCGCAGCGCGGACACGACCGCGTCGGGCACCGGGGCCCCGCCGGAGACGACGCAGCGCAGGTCGGGCAGCGGGTGGCGGCCGCGGGCGGGGCCGGTGAGGTGCCCGGCCAGGTTCCGCAGCAGGGCGGGGGAGGCGAACATCGTGGTGACGCGGAAACGTTCCAGCGCGTCCACGAGCAGCACCGGGTCCGCCTGGGCGACCCGGGCGGGCGCCAGCGGCGCGAGGACCAGGGTGGATCCGTAGACCAGGTCGAGCACCCCGTAGAAGGGCAGGGTGACCAGCGAGACGTCGTCGCGGGTGCGGCCGTGGACGGCCTCTATCTGGCGGGCGATGGACAGCGCCATGCGGTGGGTGTACTCGACTCCCTTGGCGGGGCCCGTGCTTCCGGTGGTGAAGCCGATCATCAGCAGGTCGTCGTCCCCGGCGGCCGGCGCGTCCGCGTCCGCGGTCCTCCCGGTCGCGGGGGTGGCGCGCAGCGCGGCCAGGGTGTGGCCGCGGCCGAGCCGGCGCCGCCCCAGGGTGACGGGCACGCGTACCCCGGCGAAGGTACGGCGGCCGAGGACGCGCACCAGCTGGGCGAGGGGCGGCCCGATGAACGCCTCGGCGCCCACGGCCCGGTAGCAGTGCAGCATGCGCCGTACGCCCATGCCGGGATCCACGACGACGGGCACGGCCCCGACCCGGAACAGCGCGAAGCAGAGGGCGAACAGCTCCGGCCCGGGTGGGGCCATCAGCACCGTTCTGGTGCCCCGGGTGATTCCGGCGCGCCGGAATCCGCGGGCCAGGTCCTCGACGGACCGCTGCAACTCGCCGTAGGTGAGGGTGTCGTAGCCGCCGGAGCCGCGGCCGTCGGGGTGGATGACGGCCGGCTTGTCGGGGAAGGCACGGGCGTTGAGCTCCAGCCACCCGGCCACGCCGCCCGTGACGGTGGCCGGTCGCTCCACGTCGTCCAGGCCGCCGGTGAACCCTGTCCGCGGCACGGTGCTCACCGTCCCTCGGGCCGGTAGAGCGCGCAGGCCGCGCTGGGGCCGGCGCCGACCGACACGAAGAGGAACTGGTCGCAGGCGTCGCTTCGTACGTCCTCCAGCGCCCGGAGGTAGCCGAGCACCGGCGCCGCGGTGTGCGGCTCCCCCCGGCCCCCGGCGTCGTCGACGGCCGTGGACGGGCCGATCACCAGCGTCCGGTCGAGGTCGATGCCGAACTCCTGCGCGTAGTCGGCGGCGGCACGCGCCGCGCGTTCGCCCAGCCGCTCCGCGTGGCCCGGCTCGCGCCGGACG
Source organism: Streptomyces spororaveus (assembly GCF_016755875.1). NCBI lineage: Bacteria > Bacillati > Actinomycetota > Actinomycetes > Kitasatosporales > Streptomycetaceae > Streptomyces > Streptomyces spororaveus. The sequence goes on from NZ_BNED01000005.1 coordinate 7,907,397, forward strand.
GTGATCGTGGTCCGCCCGTGCCGGCCCATGGTGCCGGTGTCGAGGTAGCCCTCGACATCGGTGGGCCGGTCGGCGGTGTAGTGGCGCACCGGCCCGAACCCGGCGCAGGGGTCGGCGCTGCGCTCCAGCAGGAGGGCGCCGGCCAGGTCCGCGTACGGGTAGTCGGCGTCGAGGCGCGCGTCGCCGCCGGGGTGGACGTCGGCGGCCGTGATGAGCAGCCGCTCGGTGCTTCCCGTGTCCAGCAGTGCCTGGCCCACCTGGACGGCGTTGAGCACGCCGCAGGCGCCGTTCATCAGGTCGAAGGAGAAGCCGGCGGCCGGTTCGGGGTCGGCGATGTAGTCGAGGTTGATGCCGACCTCCTTCTGGATCAGGGCCGCCATGGCCGGTTCGAAGGTGTTGTGCTCCCGGTAGACGCCGACGTTGATGAGGGTGCCGATGGAGGAAGCCGGCACCCGGGCCCGGGCCAGGGCGCCGCGGGCCGCCCGGCCCGCGAGGTCCACGACCGAGGCGGGTGCGGACGGGTCGGGGAGGACGGTGGCGGCTGCGGTGATGACCATGCCCATGGCTCACACCCCCACGTTCGTGAGCGTTGCGGACAGGGCGCCGGTGACCACGCCGGAGGCGGCGGGCACCAGCAGGTACTTGGCCCCGGGGCGGGCGCTGCCCGCCCTGAGGTGCTCGCACAGCGTCAGGAAGTGCGAGGTCGTGGCGGTGTTCCCGTACCGCTCCACCACGGCGAGCGAGGTGGGCATGGGCGCGGCGAACTCGGCCTCGGCCGTCTGGTTGGCGTAGTCGATGAAACGGGTGCCGACCTGGTGCTGGATGACGAAGTCGAACTCCTCACCGGCGAACGCCCGCCCCCTCTTGGCCAGGAAGTCACCGTGGAACCGCGGCCACAGCTTGAGCCGGTCGCGGTCGTGCATCTTCTTGTTGTCCGTGTAGAGGGAGATGCCCGGGGTGCGGTCGCTGGGCATGCCCATGCACAGGTGGGAGTACTCGGAGCAGGTCATCAGCTCGATGTAGTGGATGCGGTCGGCGGCGTCGGTGGAGACGTCCAGGACGACGGCGGCCGCCGAGTCCCCTACGGAGAGCGAGGCGAACTGCGGGTCGTAGGAGTCGGTCATCTCGCGTGCGGCGGTCTGCGCGACGCGGGTGGCCTGTTCGCCGCTGACGACCAGGCCGCGCCGGACGGCACCGGAGCGGATCATCCGGTCGAGCAGCCACACCCCGGTCATCATCCCGGCGCACGCGTTGGAGACGTCGAAGTGGATGGCGGAGCGGGCGCCCAGCTCCCGGGCCAGCATGGCGGCGAAGGACGGTTCGAAGGTGAAGCGGTCGCCGTCCTTGAAACGGGTGATCGAGGCGGAGATGACGATGTCGAGGTCGGCGGCCCCGTAGCGGGAGGACTCCAGCGCGTCCCGGGCGGCGGCCAGGGCCATCCCGAACGAGTCCTCGCCGGACGCCGGTTCGGGGTCGTACACGCGGCGTTCGGTGATCCCGGTGATCTTCTCGATGTCGACGTCTCCCAGCCCCGGGACCAGGGCGGCGAGCTGCGGGGTGGTCTGGACTGCTGCCGGAAGGCAGACGCCTAAGGCTTCTATTCGGCTGTGTGCGGTGGTGCTCATGTGTGTCGCTCTCCGTGGCGGTCCGCCCAGGGCATGGGAGTGCCCGGACGGTGGTTGACAGAGGGATTGAAAGGGCGTCCGGGGAATAACGGACAGTCAAGTTACCGTAGCGTACGGAGATGTCGACGGTGTGTCAGGGCTTCGCAAATCAGGAACATGTGGTCGAAATTCGGCCACCCGCCTCCGCCCGCCCCTGCCGCGGCATCAAGCAGAATGGGAGCTTCCGCCCCGCCGGGTGGGGGTTCACGCCTTCGAAAACCTGTCCGGAACCACTCGGTCCACCTCGCGGGGGGTGACCGGCCCGGGATCGGTGCGGTAGTCGATACGCAATCGGTCGGCCAAACTGGTGATCGATTTCCGGCCGCCGTGTGGGTATGATCGCCGCCAGCAAGGCCGTAGCGCAGAGGTCGTCGCGCCCACGCATCGAGCTGGAGGACGTCGGTTCGAATCCGACCGGTCTTGCGTCTACTTCCGCAGTTCTCCCTTCAAGTCGTGATGGCCGCCGGGCACCGGCGAATGAAACCGGTGGAGTGGTGATGACACAGCCGACACCCGTACGGTGCCCCGCGATCGAGCACCCCGACCTGCCGCCGGCCGACCCGGCCCGCCTCGCCCCGCTGCTCACCCGGCTCGCCGAGGACCGGCCCGTCGACACCGACGAGACCTTCCCGCTCGGCACCCTGCGCGCCGACGGCCGCGTCGACCTCTGCAAGCAGGGGCTCGGCCCGGCCGGAGCGGCCCGCCTGCTGCCGGTCGCCGCCACCTCCGCGCACGCCAGTCACCTGCTCCTCGGCACCAACGCCATAGGCGACGCGGGCGCCGTCACCCTGGCCGAAGTCCTCACGGGCGACCACGGGCTGCACACCCTCTACCTCGGCTGCAACCGGATCGGACCCGACGGGGTGGCCTCCCTCGCCGCCGCCCTCGGCGAGGACACGACCGTCCGCGCCCTCTGGCTCAAGCGCAACCCGCTCTTCGCGGACGGCGCCCGCACCCTGGCCGCCCTGCTGCGCCGCAACACCACGCTGCGCACCCTCGACCTGGTCAACACCGGGATCGGCGCCGACGGCGTACAGCTCCTGCTCGACGCCCTGCTGGAGCGCGAACAGCCCCTGGAACGGCTTTTCCTCGGCGGCAACGGCCTCGGCCCCGACGCCGCCCCGCCGCTGGCCGCGCTGATCCGGGAGGCCGGGGTCCGCGAGCTGTACCTCCCCGCCAACCACCTCGGTGACGAAGGCGCGGCGGCCCTCGCCTCCGCCGCGGCCGACGCCGCCCACCCGGTGCGCCTCGGCCTCGGCGGCAACGGCATCGGCGCCGCCGGAGCACGTTCGCTGGCCGCCTCACTCGGCGGCATCGAAGCGCTCGACCTCGGACGGACCATGTCGGAGCGCAGCCTCGGAGCCCCCGGCAACGACCCCGGCGACGAAGGGGCGTACGCCCTGGCCGCGGCCCTCCCCGGCAGCCCCCTGCGCCGACTGGAGCTGCGCCACACCGGCCTCACCGGACGCGGTGCGAAGAGCCTGCTCGCGGCGGTGCCCGCCGACAGCGCCCTTGAGTACGTCGGCCTCGGCCCCGGCCTGCCGCGCCGCGTGAAGCGCTCCTTCACCGAACGGCTCCGCCCCGCCCGGGCGGCCCACCCTGACGTGCGCGCCATCGGCAGCGTGTACCGGTGAGCCGGGCGCACGCAGAACTCGCCGGCGGGTTCCAGGCGGAGGACGGCCCTGCCTGGCAGCGGATCCGCCGTTACGCGGTGCCCGGCTGGATGATCGAGCAGGCCACCGCTCACCGGCTGGCCGGTGACTGGCGGGCGGCCTGCGCGGCCGCGGCCGTGGACATCGGCTTCGAGCTGTCCGAGCTCGCCGCCCGCCACGGCGCCGCCGTGGCCGAGGCGGTGACCGAGGACCTGCTGCACCTCGCCCCGGACCTGCTGCGCTGGCACCTGCCGCGGTACCTGGGCGGCCGCACCACCATCGCCCCAGGACTGAGGATCCTGCTCGCCTCCTACGGCGGCCCCGGGGGCCCGGCCCTGTCGGTCACCACACCCCTCATGTCCGAAGGTGCGCAACGGCTGCGCCTGCACTGCGCGCCGGTCGTCGCCGAGAAGCGGCGCCGGTACGCGGGGCACGACTTCGTCCCCGAGGACTGGAGGGCGATCCGGCCGTTCTGGGACGCCCGTCGCGCGTCCGAGCTGGGCGCACGCTTCGCCGTCCCGGACGGCCTCGCCGAGAACCTCACCTGGATGCTGGCCGGAGGGGAGACGGAGGACGCCTATGCGGCGGCGGGCATCGAGTGCGACCTGACCGCCCCCGCCGCGCGGCCGTACCAGCGCCAGGTGGACCCGAAGGCCCTCCTCGCGCGGATGCCCGTCGACCTCACCCGGCTCGCGCCGGAGGTGGCGCGGCTCGTGGCGGCCGGAGCGGGCGACCGGTTCCGGATCGCGGCCGGCTGGCGCTCCCACCTCCTGCTGGAACACGTCGCCCCTGCCGGGCTCCGCGCCCGCGTCGTCGAACAGGCCGAGGCGGCCGACGTCCCGGCCCTGCCGCGGTACGCCTGGCAGAGGCTTCCCGATCTCGAACTGGTCCGGACCGGTCTGATCGCCCCGGGCGGGCTGCACCCGCTGGTGGCCCCCGCGCTGTTCCCCGACGCCGGCCCGACGGTGGGCCCGCCCGGCCCCGACACGGGCGCGCCGGTCCGGGTGCGCTGCCGCGGCGGGTGGCACGAGGTGCGCTCGCGGGGTGGCGTACTCGACGTTCCGCACACCCCCGAGGAGCAGCAACGGGAGCGCGCGATGCGGGCGTTCGGCGGTGCGGTCTCGGGGTGCTTCGCCGTACAGCAGACCTGGACCTCGGGGAAGGGGCGGCTGCCGCGGGGGCTCCAGACCCAGCGGCACGAGTTCTTCCTGCGGGTCCAGCACGGCGACGACCAGGGCGTGGTGGCGCTGCTGGACGCCGGTGTCGACCCCCGGATCCGGGACGCCCGCGGCCGCGGCCTGCTGCACGCACTCCACCTGCTCGACCACGAGGCGCTGCTGCCCCGGCTGCTGGCGGCCGGACTCGACCTGGAGGCACGGGACAAGAACGAACGCACCCCGCTGCTGTCCGCCGTGCACTGGGGCGGCTCGGCGGACCTGGTCAGGGCGCTGCTGGCGGCCGGCGCGCGGATCGACGCCATCGATGAGACGGAACTGTCGCTGTCCCAGGAGATCCGCCGCTACCGGCGCACCGACCTCACCTTCCTGCGGGACCGCGTCGACGAGGAGTTCCCCGGGATCGGCGCCGACTGGTTCGACGAGTACATGGACTACCGCGAGGAAGAGGGCGACGAGGGAGCGGACGACGAGGGAGAGGACGACGCCGCATGAGTGCGCCCCAGCCACAGCCCGCCCGGGCCCTGGCCGCCGCCGACGCCCTGGGCGCCCGGCTGAGCGCCACCCGTACCGAACCCGCCACCCATCCCCAACTGGAGGCGCTGGCGCTGGCCGTGACGGCCAACCAGCCCGTCCTCCTCTGGGGTGAGCCGGGCATCGGCAAGTCCGCCGGCATGGAGCAGCTCGCCACCGCGCTCGGCATCCCGCTGGAGACCGTCATCGCCAGCGTCCACGAGCCCTCCGACTTCGCCGGGCTGCCCATCGTCGGCGACGACCCCGCCACCACCGGTGTCCCCATGGCGCCGCCGGACTGGGCGGTACGCCTGGCCCGCACCGGCCACGGACTGCTGTTCTTCGACGAGCTGTCCTCCGCCCCGCCCGCCGTCCAGGCGGCCCTGCTGCGCGTGGTCCTGGAGCGCCGCGTCGGCAGCCTCGAACTGCCCGCAGCGGTACGGATCGTCGCCGCGGCCAATCCGCCCGCCAGCGCCGCGGACGGCTGGCACCTCAGTCCGCCGCTCGCGAACCGCTTCGTCCACCTCGACTGGACGCACGACCCGCGCACCGTGGCCCGCGGCATGGCCGGCACCTGGCCCGAGGTGGCGATCCCCACCGTCGATCCCGCCAGGATCTCCGGCTCGGTCGCCCGAGCCCGCGGCGCCGTGTCCGGCTTCCTCACCGCCCGGCCGGGCCTGGTCCACCACATGCCGGCCGAGGCCGCCGGACGGGGCCGCGGCTGGCCCTCCCCGCGGACCTGGGAGATGGCCCTGCGGCTGCTGGCCACCGGGTACGCGGCCTCGACGGGCCGGGAGGGGCTGGCCGCCGCGCTCACCGGCGCCGTGGGCGAAGCCGCCGGGATCGAACTGCTCTCGTACCTCGAACACCTCGACCTGCCCGACCCGGACCGCGTACTGGCCGACCCGGACGCCTTCGCCCTGCCCGAACGCGGCGACCGGCAACTGGCCTTCCTCATCGCCGTGGTCGCGGCCGTGCAGAGCGAGCTCACCCGCCCCCGCTGGGAGGCGGGCTGGGCCGTCCTCGCCAAGGCCGTGGACGCGGGCGTGCCCGACGTCGCCGCCCGCGCCGCCGCCGACCTCGCCGCCATGCGCGACCTCGACTGGCCGGTGCCCGCCGGCATCGACGCCTTCGTGGAACTGCTCCAGCTGTCCGGCTCGCTGCCGGGCGGTGACTGAGCCCGGGCCGCCGTGGGCCCGGAGCTGGACCGCGCGAAGCTGCTGGCGGCCCGGTACAAGGCTGCCGAGACCCGTCCGTACCTCGCCTCCGCGCTGTACGCCCTGACCGTCGTGCCCTCGGCCGGGGTACGCACCATGGGCGTCGACCGGCACTGGCGCTGCTACGTCTCGCCCGCCTTCGTCGAGGCGACCCCGGTCGCCCTGCTGGCGGGGGTGTGGATCCACGAGGTGGCGCACCTGCTGCGCGACCACCACGGCCGGGCCGAACGGCTGCCCGCCGCCGACCAGAGAGACCACGTCCGGGTCAACATCGCCCAGGACTGCGAGATCAACGACGACCTGCTCGCCGACGGACTGGCGCTGCCCGAGGGCCGGATGGAGCCCAGGCTCTACGGCCTGCCCACGGGCGGCCTGTTCGAGACGTATCTGCCGGCGATTCCCCCGACGCCCCACGGGCCGGACTGCGGCTCCGGCGCGCACGGCACCCCCATGCCCTGGGAGCTGGGGGAGGGCGGTGGCCCCGCCCGGGTCGGCCGGGTGGAGGCCGAGGCCCTGCGCCGGCAGACCGCGCAGGCCGTACGGGCCCACCTGCGCGCCCGGGGCCGGGTCCCCGAGGGCTGGGCCCGGTGGGCCGAGGAACTTCTGGAGCCCTCCGTCGACTGGCGCCGGGCTCTGGCGGGAGCGGTCCGTGAGGCCGCCGCCTGGGCGGCCGGCGCGGTGGACTACACCTACCGCCGGCCCTCGCGCCGCACGCCCGCCCTCGGCGGCCGGGTGGTGCTGCCCAGCCTGCGCAGGCCGCTGCCACGGGTGGCCGTCGTCATCGACACCTCGGGATCGATGGGCCCGGACGACCTCGCCGCCGCCCTCGGCGAAGTCACGGGCGTTCTGCGGGAGGTGGGCGTCGGAGGCAACCGGGTCGCCGTCCTTGCCTGCGATGCCGACGTGCACGCCGTGACCCGGGTGAGCAAGGCCGACGAGGTGACCCTGGCCGGTGGCGGGGGCACGGACATGCGGGTCGGCATCAGCGCGGCCCTGGCCCTGCCGGACCGGCCGAACGTCGTGGTCGTGCTGACCGACGGCCACACGCCGTGGCCGCAGGAGACACCGTCCTGCCGGCTGATCGCCGCACTGGTCGGGGATGCCCCGCCCGCACCCCCGCCCTGGGTGGAGACCGTACGCGTCGGCCCGGTCGCGTGACGGGTCGGCCGGACGGCCGTGACGCCACCGCCGACGGCGGGATCAGACCCCGCGCGCGACCTTCGCCAGGGTGTCCTTGACCTCCTGCACCACGCGGGCGGCGTCCTCGGGGTTGTTCACCACATCGGTGTGGTTCATGTCGATGACGAGGACCTCGCTGGCCGAGTAGTGCTTGTGCACCCAGTCGTCGTAGCCGGACCACAGCGTCCGGTAGTACGCGACGAGGCTCTCGTCCTGTTCGAAGTCGCGGCCCCGCAGCCCGATGCGGTGCAGCACCGTCTCGAAGTCCGCCTTGAGGTAGACCATGAGGTCGGGTGCCTTGCGGTACGGCAGGCCGTCGATCTCGCGCATCATCTCGGCGAGCAGCCCCTCGTACACCTGCATTTCGAGGGAGCTGATCCGGCCCAGGTCGTGATTGACCTTGGCGAAGTACCAGTCCTCGTAGATGGACCGGTCGAGGACGTTGTCGCCCTGCTTGTACGCGTCCTTGATCGAGGCGAACCGCGTCTGCAGGAAGTAGAGCTGGAGCAGGAAGGGGTAGCGCTTGGCCTGGATCTCCTCGGGGCTCGCCGTGTAGAAGAGCGGGAGGATCGGATTGTCGTCCACGCTCTCGTAGAAGACTTCGCTCCCCAGCTCCTTGGCGATCAGCTCGGCCACGCTCGTCTTGCCGATGCCGATCATGCCTCCGACGCAGATCACTGGCATACCTCACTTCTCCCTGGGGGTCTTCTGTTCGTGGCGGGTGAGCCGGGCGCCCCACACCGGTGGGGCGCACGCCTGCGGTCACGTGATGGCCGGGATCTTCGTGACCGGCGTCAGTGGTCCCCGTCCGGACCGAGGCCCTGCCCCAGGCCGCTGTCCTCGACCGGCCCGACCGTGCCACGGTCGTCGCCGACAGCGACGCACCGCAGCCCCGAGGCCGCCCTGAATCTTAAATGACGATCCGCTCCGTGCAGGCCAGAGCTCCTGCGCCGCCCGCACGTGCTTCCCGGTCCCGCTCCCGCTCCGGGTCCCGTTCCCGGTCCTAGTCCTTGGCCGCGGCCTCGGCATTGCGCCAGACCGTCAGGTCGACGGTGATGAACCTGGTCTCGTCCTTCGAGCCCGACGCGCCGCGGAACGTCGCCAGGGTGATGTGGCCGGCCTTGCTCAGCACGCAGACTTGCGACCCGTCCGTGAGCTGGTCGAGGCCGACCTTCTCGGTGAAGCGGGTCACGGCACGGCAGGTCTCCAGCGAGCCCTTCTCGGAGTTGTTCAGCAGGACGAGCTTGCCGTTCGTGGTGCCGAACTTCTCGTCCCCGAAGAGGGTGTCCCGGTAGAAGAAGAGGTCCGCGTGCCCGTAGAGCACCCCGGCGCCGGTCGGCTCCTCGGCCGGGCGCGGCGGGTTGTCGGCGAACATCAGCTGGTGGTTCTGGGGCACCTCGATGTGCTGGTACGAGACCGGCTGCGGGTCGGGCCGCTTCTGCGCGCCGCCCGAAGAGGTGCTGCCGCCGCCCGAGGCCTTGTCCCCGCCGCCCTTCCCGGAGCCGTCCGGGAGCAGCGACCCGAGGACCACGAGCCCGACGACCGCCGCCGCCACGGCCCCGACGACGATCAGCGCCGTCCGCCGGGGGCGCGGCGCAGCGGGCGGACCGGGAGCGAAGCCCTGGGGGTGGAACGGCGGCGGCGTGCTGTGGCCCGGGGCGTACGTGGGCTGCGTGTACGGGGGCTGGTGGTACGGCGGCGGGGTGTGCTGCGGCTGCGGGTACGAGGACTGCGCGTACGGGGGCGGCGTCCGGTAACCCGGCGGCACGGCCCCCGGAGCACCCGGAGCACCCGGAGCACTTGGAACACCCGGCGCCCCTGGTACCGGAGCCGGAGCCGCCTGCGTCGGCGCGGCGGCCGCGCCGGCCGGCGCGTACCCGGGCGCGGCGGGTGCCGCAGGCGCACCCGGCGCCGGGGCCGGCGGTGAGACCTCGGTCGGCGTCGGAGCCGCAGCCGGGGTCGGGGCCGACGTGGCCGTCGGAGGCTGCGGCGGCGGGGTGGGCGCCGGCGCGGGCAGCCGCAGCCGCTCGGTGATGAAACCGGCGACGGCCCGCGGCAGCCAGTCCTCGCCCTGGCGCAGCGGCGCCTCCGAGGCCGCGTTGCACAGCTCGATGACCTCGGTCAGGGTCGGCCGGTCGGCCGGGTCGCGGCTGAGGCAGCGGGTCACCACCGGCCGCAGCTCCTCGGGCAGGGCGCTGAGGTCGGGGTCCTCGTGCACGATGCGGTAGAGCACCGCGTGCGAGGGCCCGTCGCCGTAGACGGAGGCCCCGATCGCGGTGAAGGCCGCGATCTGGCCGAGGGCGAAGACGTCGGTGGCCGGGGTGACGGTGCCGGCCGAGGCCTGTTCGGGCGCCATGAACGCCGGGGTGCCGACGCTGACGCCGGTACTGGTCAGGGCGGTGGAATCGGCGGCCCGGGCGATGCCGAAGTCGATGACGCGCGGGCCGTCGGAGGCCAGCAGCACATTGGCGGGCTTCAGGTCCCGGTGGACGATGCCCGCGCCGTGGATGACGTGCAGCGCCTCGGCGACCCCGACGGTCAGCAGCAGCACGCTGCGCACCGGCAGCGCGCCGTGCTGGGCCACGGCGTGGGCGAGCGAGGGACCGGGTACGTAGGCGGTGGCCAGCCAGGGACGGGCGCCTTCGGTGTCCGAGTCGATGACCGGTGCGGTGTAGAGCCCCTGGACCCGCTCGGCGGCCCGCACCTCCTGCTGGAAGCGCCGCCGGAACTGGGGGTCCTCGCTGAACTCCGGCCGGATCACCTTGATGGCGATGGGCCGGCCGCCCGGCGTGTGGGAGAGGTAGACCTTGCCCATGCCGCCCGCGCCCAGCACGGCCGCCAGGCGGTAGCCGCCCACGACGGCCGGGTCGTCGGCTCCGAGCGGCTGGAAGAACTCGGCGGAAGGTGCACTGCCCATGGGGACCCATCTCTGATTGCGGCGATTCAGCACCTGCCGGCGCCCCGAAGTCAACCGAGAGCGTACCCAATGCCCGACCGTCCCCCGCCCCGGACAGCCGGGCGTCCGGATCGCCGTGCCGCCGTGCCGTCCGCGGGAGTTGGCGGCCGGCCGGATCGCCGGCTACCAGCCGAAGCGGCGGTCGACCACGGCCGCGAACTCCTCGTACGTCAGCACGCGGTCACCGTTCTGGTCGGCGGCGTCGAAGAGCGCCGAGGATTCGTGGGTGTCCCCGACACCCCAGAAGGGGATCGCTCCCTGTGCCGCGAGGGTCGGGCCCTTGGAGCGCAGGGCACCGATGACCTCGGCACGGGTCAGTGTGCCGTCCTGGTCGAGGTCGAGGGCGTCGAACAGGCGCCGGGCCTTCTCACTCATCACGTGGTCCTCTCAGCGGTACACGCGCCGCCTCCCGGGCAGCGCGTTCTGTACGGGAGGACGTCGTGGGCCGCCGCGGGGTTGCTCCGCCCGGGTGTCTGTTCCGGCGCGGCCGGGCGGAGCGCGGCCGGGCGGTTCGCGGAGGCCGGCTCGCGGGGGTGACCGGTCGCCGCGTCACCAGGTGACGTACAGGGCCTGCGGTGAGCGGTGGATCAGCGTGGGCCGCATCCGCGGCCGCGGACGGTCCGGATCCAGTCGCAGCCCCGGCATCCGACGCAGGAACAGTTCGAGGGTCAGGCGGAGCTGATCGCGGGCCAGCTGGGAACCGGGGCAGCCGTGGGTCCCGTACCCGAAGGCGAGGTGCTGCCGGTTCACGGGCCGGGTGACGTCGAACTCCCGGGCCCGCTCGTACCGTTCCTCGTCGCGGTTGGCCGAGCCGTACGCCACCAGCACCGTGGCCCCCGCGGGCAGTTTCGTGCCGGCGAGCGTCACCGGCCGGGTGGCCGTCCGGCGGAAGGCCTGGATGGCGGTGTCGTGGCGGACGGCCTCCTCCACCGCCGCCGGGACCAGGGACGGATCGTCGCGGAGCATCCGCCACTGCCGCCGGTCGCCGAGCAGGTGCAGCAGCATGGTGCCGATGAGCGCGCTGGTGGTGAGGAATCCGGCGATCAGCAGGTTCTGCAGGCTCGTCACCAGTTCGTGGCGCTGCTCCAGGGTGAGCTCGGCGTCACCGGGAGCCAGGGCGGCCACCATGGTCGAGCACATGTCGTCCCGCGGGTGGGCGCGCCGGTCGCGGACGTACCCGTCCAGCAGGTGCTGCAGCGCGACCACGTCCTCGGCGGCGGCCACCTGCCCCTCCGGCGGCAGCGGGCGGAACAGCAGCTCCTCGGCCCGGTAGCCGCCGTGCACGGCCGCGGGCACGTCGGCGGGGTCCAGCCCGATCAGCCGACCGACCACCATCCCGGGCAACCGCCGGGCGTACGCCTCCACCAACTCCGCGGACCCGTCCGCCGCGAAGCCGTCCGTCAACTCCTCTGCGCACGCGCGGGCGTACGGCAGCAGGGCTGCCACCCGGGCGGCGGACAGCCCCCGGTTCAGCGGGGCCCGGTGCCGCCGGTGGGACGCGCCGTCGCTGGACACGACCGTGGGCCGGGGGCCGAACCCCCGGGGCAGGACGCCGAGCGCCGCTTCCGAGAGCGAGATGTCCGGCAGGAGGGCGCCGGCCGAGGAGAAGTCCTCCGCACGCAGCAGCACCTCGCGTACGTCCCGGTCGCGGGCCACCAGCCAGGCATCGAACTCGGGTACGAACGTCAGCCCCTCCGCGCGGCGGGCGCGGTCGTAGAGCGGATAGGGGTCCCGGTACAGCTCGTCACGCCGCTCCTGGTCGTCGTGCCACGTCACTGGGACCTCCGGATCACGGTCGGGACCGGGCGGGGGCCACTGCCGCGGGTGCCCTCCGGTGCGCCGGGTCATCCTGCCCGACATCCGGCCGGCCCGGTAGGGCGCCTGCCGGAGGCCGGAATTCCGGCAGGCTGCCACGGGCTACAGCCGCCCTCCGGTCATCCATATACGTGACATCGCATCGGCCAGGGCGGGATATCGGGCGGCTTCGCAGAGCATTTCCGAGAGCACGAGCATTCCGTGTGCGGTGCTCCGCGGATCGCGGTTCTGGTGCAGCCTGATCACCGCGTCGCTCAAAGGCCGGCGCCCGAGCAGGATTCCCGAACGCCGGACGGCGGCGGCCGTCTCCAGCTCGGCGCGGCCGCCGCCGAACGGCAATGCCTCCGTTCGGCGCAGGCCCGGGGGAGCGGCCGAATCCCGTACGTGCCGGAGGTATGCCTCCGGCGGGGCCTGGCCGTTCTCGAAGATGTTCCGGAATCCGGCGATCCGCAGGCTCGTATTGCGTGGGCGGAGCTCGATGTAGAGCTCGACGAACAGGCCCCGCAGCTGGACGTGGAGGGAAAGGTAGGGCATGTCGCCCTCTTTGCGTCCGGCTCCGCCGAAGAATCCCTGCGCGTCCTGCGCCTTCGAACGAATGGTCGAGGTCAGGGAGCGGTATTCGTCGGCCGTGGCGAGTGCTGGGGAGAACAGCATCGGTATCAGCATGGCCGGCCTATCGAGGGAGGGGCACGGAAGTCGGACGTCGCGTCGTCGATCTGGCGGAAACCGCCTGGAATCTGCTGCACTCACGCATGCACATCACCACCTTCGCCATATTCCGAATGCTCCGACGACGGGTTGATCACCCGATCGGTTCGGGGTCCGGTCCGATGCGTTCCTTTGTAGTCGTACCGACGGTGGCCGAGAGAATTGTTGACCTCTGATGCTAAGAAATCATGGCGTGATCCGGGCTGCCCGGACGCCCCCGGGCTCCCGAGCGGGCAGCGGGCAGCGGGCAGCGGGCGGCGGTCGCTCAGCGTCACGACCGCGGTGGCGGGGCGCGGGGTGAGCGCCGGGCCCGGATACGCCCCGGTGGCCTCGAACGAGCTGTCGGCTCGCATGAGAAGTGGCTGTGATTTGGGAAAACAGGACTGCGGACCCTTGCGTGGATCGTAAACAAAAGGAAACGTATCGCTGAACAAGTTGTCCACCACGCTCCTGATCGCGCCGCTCGTGCTCAGGGCACTCAGAACACCGGCAGCCGCTCATCAGCGCCGCACACCGAGGACGTACATGCAGGGGATACGCCGCCTTCCCGTTCCGGCCGGGCTCCGCAGACTCGTCCGGACGGTGCGTCGCCGCGGCGGGATCCCGCGTCAGCCGGTCGGGCTGGAGCGCAGGGGCGAGGCTCCCGCGCCGCTCAGCCGGGCCGCGGTCCGCGAGGAGGAACTGCTGGCGACCGTGCCGGGACTGGTCCGCCACTGCGGACGTCTCGCCCTGGTGCGGGACGACCTGCTCCCCGCCGATGCCCGCGACGCCTGCCTCCGGTCCCTCGCCGAGGCCCTGGAGGCCGCCTCCGTCCCCTACGGACTCGTCCCCGACGGCCGGCTCACCCACCGCGTGGCCATCGCCCCGGGCGACCGGGCCGCCGCACTCAAGGCCTGCGCCGCGGCGTTCGAGGGGCTCCCGCTCTACGCCCGCCTCATCACCGCCGACGGCGAGGCCGGGGACGTACTGGCGGAGGACCTCATGGCGGCGGTCGAGGCCGCCGAGGCGGTCCCCGCCCACGGCGACCGCGAGGGCGGGGAGACCCCGGACCCCGCCCACGTCCGGGCCGTACGCCTCCACCACCCGGTCGTCACCTCCGGCCGGACCCTGACCTACGGCCCCGAGACCGGCTGCGACCTGGAGTTCTGGGAGGCCCCCGACTCCGGGGAGGGCGCCCTGGCCACGCTGCGCGAGACCCCGTACGGCTGGTGGGTCCCGTCCCTGACGGCCTCGGCCACCCGCCGGGTCGGCGACCGGGACTACCCCGTCGTCGACTGCTTCTCCGGCCGCTTCCCGGACGACATCGACTTCCCCGTCGACGCCGTGATCACCTGGGTGGACGCCGCCGACCCCGCCTGGCGCCGGCGCAGGGACCGGGCCGCCGAGGCGGCGGCCGGCGCCACCGGTCGCCGCACGGGGATCGACCTCGCCGACAACCGGTACCGCGACCGCGGCGAGCTCCGGTACTGCCTGCGCTCCATCGCCGCTTACGCACCCTGGATCCGGCGCGTCTTCCTCGTCACGGACGACCAGGCCCCCGACTGGCTCGACACCTGTCATCCCCGCGTCACCGTCGTCGACCACCGCGAGCTCCTGACGGACCCCGACGCTCCCGAGGTGTTCAACTCCCACGCCATCGAGAGCAGGCTGGACCGCATCCCCGGCCTGGCCGAGCACTTCATCTACTTCAACGACGACATCTTCCTCGGCCGTCCGCAGCGCCCGCAGGACTACTTCCTGGCCTCGGGACTGCCCAAGGTGTTCCACGACTGGCGTGCCGTCGACCCCGGCAGCCGGACCGGCGACGACGTGTTCACCGCCTCGCAGAAGGTCACCCGGCAGGCCGTCGAGGAGGCCGTCGGACGCACCTATCCGCACATCCTGGCCCACACCCCGTACCCGCTCACCCGCTCCCTCTACGCCCGCGTCGAGGAACTGCTGCCCGGCCGGCTCGCCGTCACCGCCCGCTCGGTCTTCCGCAGCACCGAGGACCTGGCCCCCGTCACCCTCGCCTCCCACCTCGCGCTCGCGGAGGGGCACGCGGTGGAGGGCCACCTGTCGCACACCTACGTCAGCACCGCGCGCCACGACGTGGTCGAGACGCTGCCGCCCCTGGCCGCCGAGCGCGGCCACGACGCCTTCTGCCTCGCCGACGACGAGGACGAACCCACCGAGGCCGGAGCGGGTGCCGGAGCCCCGGCCGGACTGACCGCGACGCAGCAGCACAACATCGTCGCCGCCTTCCTGGAGGCCTACTTCCCGGTGCCCTCCCCGTTCGAGTCGCCGTAGCGCAGGCCGCAGCCGCCCGGACGGGGGACGCTCCCCGCCCCGGGCGGCCGGGTGACCGGCGGCGGCGACTTACGCGGCCAACCGGGGGGTCGTGGCGCGTGCCGTGGACGCGGCGTGCCGCTCGGGCTGCTACTGCTGGGCCGGGCCGGGCGCCGTCCGCCCCGGCCGACCCCGCGCACATGAGGAGCCACGTACATGCCGACCTGTGCCCGTGCCCGTGCCCGCCGTATCCGCCTCCGCACCGGCCTGTCCGCCGCCGTCCTGACCACCGCCGCGCTCGGCGGGCTGCTGCAGCCCGCGCAGGCGGCCGGTGACCCGGGTCCGGGCGACGGCCGCCCGCGCCACGACAAGGGCCTCCAGCGGCAGCTCGACGGGCTCGTCGCCCAGGAGGACGGCCCTCCCGGCGTGATCGCCATGCTCACCCGGGGCGACCGTACGGAGGTGTACACGGCCGGAGTCGGAGACATCGAGACCGGTCGGGCCCCGCACCCCGACGACCACATGCGCATCGCCAGCATCGCCAAGGCGTTCAGCGGGGCGGTCGCCCTCCGGCTCGTCGACCAGGGCCGGCTCTCCCCCGACGACACCATCGGCAAGATCCTGCCCGAACAGCCGGAAGCCTGGCACGCGGTGACGCTGCGCCAGCTCCTCCAGCACACGAGCGGCCTGCCGGACTACTCGGCCGACCCCGGGTTCCTGGAGATCCTCACCGCCGACCCGCGCCACGAGTTCGACCCCCGCACCCTCCTCGACTTCGTCGCCGACGAGCCGCTGCTCTTCGCCCCCGGCTCCCTGTACGAGTACTCCAACTCGGACAACATCGCCGTCGCGCTGATGGCCGAGGCCGTCACCGACCGCCGCTACGAGGACCTCCTCAAGGAGCTCGTCTACCGCCCGCTGGGACTGCGCCGCACCAGCCTGCCCCTGGGCTACCGGCTCCCGCGCCCGTACCTGCACGGCTACGACGTCGAGCCGCCGGCCCGACCCGAGGACATCAGCGAGGCGTTGAGCGCATCAGGGGTCTGGGCCTCGGGCGGCATCGTCTCCACCCCCAGGGAACTGGGCGCCTTCATTCGCGCCTACGCCGGCCCCGCCCTGCTGTCGGCACCGACCCGCAAGGAGCAGCTGACCTTCCGTCCCGGCGACTCCTCGGAGCCGGCCGGCCCCGGCACCAACGCGGCCGGGCTCGCGATCTTCCAGTACACGACCCGCTGCGGCGTGCTCTACGGCCACACCGGGAACTTCCCCGGCTACACCCAGCTCGCCGCCGCCACGCCCGACGGCACCCGGTCGCTGACCTTCTCGATCAACACCCAGACCAGCAAGGGCAACAAGCCCGCGCTGCTCGCCCGACTGCGCACCGTGCAGGAGAACTTCGTCTGCGCCCTCCTCAAGGGGCACTGACGGCAGCGGCGGAGGCAGGGGAACCGCGGCGGCGCGGCGGCGTGGCGCGAAAACGATCACGCCGGCCCGCGCCGCCACCCGCGATCCCTATGCTGACGCCATGCTCGACATACCCCTTTCAGCGCTGGAAGTCGCGATGGTGCAAACGGGCACCCGGGCCGCCGACACCCTGCGGGACACCACGGCCTTCGCCCGAGGGGTGGAAAGCCTCGGCTACCACCGCATCTGGTACGCGGAGCACCACCACTCTCCGGCGATCGGCGCTTTCCCGCCGGTCGTACTGACGGCGCACGCGGCCGCGTCGACCTCGGCCATCCGTCTCGGTTCGGGCGGGGTGCTGGCACCCAACCACGCCCCCCTCACGCTGGCGGAGCAGTTCGGCACGCTGGCCGCCCTGCACGAGGACCGTATCGACCTGGGCATCGGCCGCGGTCCCGGCACGTTCGACGACGCCATCGCCCGGGCGCTGCGCCGCGGCGCGGGCCCGGCGACGGATGCCGAGTACCGGGACGACGTGGCCGCGATCCTGACGTTCCTGGTGGACGAGGTGGCGCTGGGACCGCTGCCGGAGCCGTGGCTGCTGGCCTCCAGCCCCGCGGGCGCCGCGCTCGCCGCGGAACTCGGCCTGCCGGTCGCGGTCGCCCACCACATCCGGCCGGACAACACCCGTGCGGTGCTGGAGCGTTACCGGTCGGACTTCACCCCGTCCCGCTGGTGCGAGCGGCCCCGCGTCCTGCTGTGCGTGGAGGCGGTGTGCGCGGAGACGGAGGAGGAAGCCGTCCGGCGCGCGGGGCCGATGAACGTGGTCAAGGCCGGCCTCCTGAAAGGCGAGAGCCGGATGCCCTTCCCCACCCCCGAGCAGGCGGCCGGCCACCCCTTCACGGAGCAGGAACGTCAGGCGCTGGCCGCCTTCCGGGCCCAGCAGGCCGTCGGCACGCCCGAGACCGTCGTGGAGCGGCTCGCCCACCTGGCGGCCGGGACCGGGGCGGACGAGCTGATGCTGACCACGCCCGTGTACGACCTCGGTGACCGCCTCGCCTCGTACGCGCTGATCGGGAAGCACTGGGGCACCGCGACGGCACCGTAGGCCGAGGCCCCCCGCCCCGCCGCCGGCCGTGACACTGCTCACACGCGACGCGGCACCACGGAAACGCCGGAGCCGTTGGCACTCCGAGGGTGTCGGCCTCCCGCCGGGGGACGGGTGTGCACTGAGCCACACAAAACGGGCCATTCAGCCCAACGGGTACTCCGAACGGATGACCTAGCCTGGACCGACCAGCGAGATCCGGGGGCTGAGGGCAAAGGAAGAGCACGTCCATGCGCATCACCACCAGTGCCGCTCGTCGTCGACGGGCGGGGTACACCGCTGCGGCCGCCCTTCTCGGGCTCCTGGCGGCGGCCGGTTCTCCGGCGTACGCCGCCACGGACGGCTCGGTGGACCGCGTCCCGGACGTGCCCCCCTCCGGCCACGCGGCACCGGCCGGAACCGCAGGCTCCGCCCAGGGCGCTGCCCACGAGGCTGCTCAGGGCGCTGCCCACGAGGCCGCTCGGGGCGCCTCCGGGGTCCCCCTGGGAATCTCCCGGCTGGCCGAGGGCGCGGGCCGCCAGGTCGCGATCACCATCGACGACGGCCCGGACCCCCGCTGGACCCCCCAGGTCCTGGCGACACTGCGAAAGAACCACGTCAAGGCCACCTTCTGCATGATCGGCACCAAGGCGCAGAAGTACCCGGAGCTGGTGCGTGCGGTCGCCGCCGACGGGCACCAGCTGTGCGACCACTCCGTCGACCACGACGTCACGATGGACCACAAGCCCGTCGCCTACCAGCGGCAGCAGATCCTTGAGGGCAAGGCCATGATCGAGAAGGCCGTCCCCGGGGTCCCCGTCACCTACTACCGCGCGCCGGGCGGAGCATTCACCCCCGACAGCCGCGCGATCGCCGCCGCGAGCGGGATGCGCCCGCTGGGCTGGAGCGTCGATCCCCAGGACTGGAGCAGGCCGGGCCTGAAGGCCATCCTCTCCGCCGTGGAGGGCAAGCTCCCCCAGCAGCCGACGGTCCTCTTCCACGACGGCGGCGGCGACCGCAGCGAGACCGTCGCCGCGCTGAAGGAGTACCTGCCCTGGCTCACCGAGCAGGGCTACCGCTTCTCCTTCCCGGCGCGCACGGCCCCCTAGGGCAGCCGGAAACCGTTGAAGAGGTCGTCCATGCCGCGCAGGGCCAGCCGGGCCGGGGTGGCGCGGACCGCGAGGTCGCGGGCGGCCACCGCGACCGGAGCGCGCAGCACGCCCAGACGACCCACGCGGCGGGCCCGCAGGCGCACGGCGTCGGTACGGTCGCGGCGGGCGGCGGTGTACGCCGCGAGGGCCGCCTGAACGGCGGCGTCCCCATGGTCCGCGCGATCCGCGCCGTCCACGTCGTCCGTGCGCTCTCCGGCGGGCAGCAGATGGGCGAGGACCACCGCGTCCTCGATGGCCTGGCAGCCGCCCTGGCCGAGATTGGGGGCCATGGCATGGGCCGCGTCGCCCAGCCAGGCGATCCGGCCGTGGTGCAGGCGGGGGAGCGGGGCGGCCAGGTCGTAGAGGTCGTTCCGCAGGACGTCGGCGGGATCGAGGCGTCCGACGCGCTCCAGCAGGGCCGGAATGGGTTCGTGCCAGGCGCCGAAACGCTGCCGCAGCTCGGTGCGCGGGTCGGCGAAGCGGGTGTCCGGCGGGACGACCGCGGTCGCGTAGAGGTAGTAGCGGCCGTCCACGAGCGGGGTCACGCCGAATCGCCTCCCCCGCCCCCACGTCTCGCTCATGGCCGGTATCCGCAGATCAGGGGCGTCCACGATGGTCCGCCAGGCCGTCTCGCCTAGGTAGTGCAGCCCGGGGTGCGCCGGGAAGTACGCGCGGCGCAGCGGACTGTGGATGCCGTCCGCGGCGACGACCAGATCGGCCCGAAGGTCCGGGCCGCCCGCCGTACGGACGCGCGGTCGGCCCCCGGCATCGTCGACACCGGTCACCTCGGTGCCGTGACGAACGGCCGATGACGGCAGAGCGGCTGCCAGGGCGGCGGTGAGGGCCCGGCGCGGGACGGCGAGGGGCGCCCTGCCGTAGCGGGCGGTCATGTCCGCGGTGCCCGCCCGGGTGAGCCACCGGCCGTCGGGGCGGCGTACGCCCATCGACGCGGGTACGGCGCCGCCGATCGCGCGGGAGACATCGACGCCGACGGCGTCGAGCGCGCGCAGGGCGTTGGGGGCGAGGCCGATGCCGGCGCCGGTGACGGGAGGTTCGGGGGCGCGTTCGCAGACGGTGACGCGCCAGCCCCGGCGGTGCAGCGCGACGGCGGACGTGAGGCCGCCGATTCCGGCTCCGACCACCACCGCGTGACGGTTCGTCATGGCCCACCTCTCCGTTCGGGACCCTCACTCTAGAACGGTGGCGTGACGGGGCCCGCGCCCGTCCCGGCGGTAGGGTGCCGACCGTGTCCGAGCAGCAGCGCGATCTCGTGGGATACGGCGCCTCCCCGCCCCGTGCCGCATGGCCCGGCGGCGCCCGCGTCGCCGTCAGCCTCGTCCTCAACTACGAGGAGGGCGGCGAGCGGAACGTCCTGGAGGGCGACCCCGCATCCGAGGGCTTCCTCCACGAACTCGTCGGCGCACCCCCGGTGGTCGGCGGGCGCGAGCTGAACGTCGAGTCGATGTTCGCCTACGGCTCGCGCGCCGGCTTCTGGCGTATCCACCGCACGCTCCTGGCGCACGGCGCGCCCCTCACCGTGTACGCGGTCGGGCAGGCCCTCGCCCGCAACCCGGAGGCGGCGAAGGCGATGGGTGCCGCGGGCTGGGAGGTGGCGAGCCACGGCTGGCGCTGGATCGACTACCGGCACGTCCCCGAGGAAGTCGAACGCGCCGACATGGCCCGCTCGATCGCGACCATCGAGCAGCTCGTCGGCCGTCGGCCCGTCGGCTGGTACACCGGCCGGACGAGCCCGCGCACGCGCCGCCTCGTCGTCGAGGAGGGCGGATTCCTCTACGACTCCGACGACTACTCGGACGACCTGCCGTTCTACGTCGGGACGGACGAGGGGCAACCGCACCTCGTGGTGCCGTACACCCTCGACGCCAACGACTTCAAGTTCCTGATCGTCCACGGCTTCACGACCGCGGACGACATGCTCACGTATCTCGTCGACACCTACGACACGCTCCACGCCGAGGGCGCCGACCGTCCCCGGATGATGAGCGTCGGCATGCACTGCCGGATCATCGGGCGCCCGGGCCGGATCCGCGCGCTCGACGGGTTCCTGGAACACGTGGCACGGCGCGGCGGAGCCTGGATCGCCACCCGCGAGCAGATCGCACGCCACTGGCTCGCCGCCCACCCGCCGGAGACCCCCTAGGGACGGGGACCTGCGGCGCGGCGGAGCCGGTTGGCGATCGCCGGACCCAGACCCTCCTCCACGGGCAGCGAGGCGACGATGAGGTCGCACCCCTGCCGGTCGAGCTCGCGCAGGAACCCGTACAGGCCGCGCGCGTAGGCGGTCATGGAACCGGGGACCCGTACCACGGCGTGCGCCCGCACCGCGGTGTCCGCGCAGTCGGCGGGAAGGAAGACGCCCACCCGCCGGCCCGACTCCCGCGCGAGCTCCGCCTCCTGGACGACCTTGTCCGGCTCGACGAGGACGACCCGGGCGCGCGGCGCGTAGTGGGACGGATGCTGGCCCGGCACCCGGACGGGGCTCGCCCCGGGGGCCGCGAACGGGCGTCCCCACACCGCTTCGAGGTCCTCGCGCGCCACGCCGCCGGGGCGCAGGATGGCCGGGACGTCGCCCGTGGTGTCGACGATCGTCGATTCGACGCCCACCTCGCACGGCCCGCCGTCCAGCACGAAATCGACGCCTTCGCCGAGCTCGGTACGGACATGGTCCGCCGTGGTGGGGCTCACCGAGCCGAAGCGGTTGGCGGACGGGGCGGTGACGCCGCCGCCGAATGCCGTGAGCAGCGCCAGGGCGACGGGGTGGTCGGGCACGCGCACCGCCACCGTTTCCAGTCCGCCGGTCGCTTCGAGGGGCACACGCGGACCGCGCCGCAGCACCAGGGTGAGCGGCCCCGGCCAGAACCGCTCGGCCAGCAGGCGCGCCGCGGGCGGTACTTCCTGGACCCAGTCGTCCAGCTGGGCGGCGTCGGCGATGTGGACGATCAGCGGGTGGGAGGGCGGACGTCCCTTGACCCGGAAGATGCGCGCGACGGCGGCGGGATTCTCCGCGTCGGCGCCCAATCCGTAGACAGTTTCGGTCGGGAGGGCCACCAGGCCGCCGGCGCGCAGCACACCGACCGCCTTCTCGATGTCACTGTCTGTCGCCGTCACCCTCGTCATCCTAGAGGTGTCGAGGACCCGCGGCGGCCGTGACCGAGGTCGGCGCCGACCACGGTGAGTCGGTGGCACGCGCCTGACCTCCTGGATCCTCTGCGAGGATGAGCCGCATGACCGTGCGGAACAGGAATCATGTGCGGGTGTCCGGCCTGCGGGGCGGCCCCGTGGTGATGCTCGCGCACGGGTTCGGGTGCGACCAGAACATGTGGCGCCTGGTGCTGCCCGCGCTGGAGCGCGAGTTCACGGTCGTGCTCTTCGACCACGTGGGTGCGGGCCGGTCGGACCTGTCGGCGTGGAGCAGGGAGCGGTACTCCGGCCTGGACGGCTACGTCGAGGACGTGCTGGAGATCTGCCGCGAGCTGGACCTGGGGCCGGTGACCTTCGTGGGGCACTCGGTGAGCGCGATGATGGGCGTACTGGCCGCGGGACGCCACCCCGGGTACTTCGACGGGCTGGTCCTGCTCGCGCCCTCCCCGTGCTTCATCGACGACCCGGCCGCAGGCTACCGGGGCGGGTTCACCGCCGAGGACATCGAGGAACTGCTCCAGTCCCTGGACGCGAACTACCTCGGCTGGTCGGGGGCCATGGCTCCGGTCATCATGGGCAACCCGGACCGTCCCGAGCTGGGCGAGGAGCTGACGAAGAGCTTCTGCGCCACCGATCCGGACATCCAACGCGTCTTCGCCCGCGTCACGTTCCTGACCGACAGCCGGACCGACCTGGACCGGGTGACGGTGCCCACCCTGGTCGCCCAGTGCTCCAGCGACGCCATCGCCCCGCCGGAGGTCGGTCCCTACGTCCAGGACCGGATCAAGGGCAGCCGGCTGGTCACCCTGAACGCGACCGGGCACTGTCCCCAGCTCAGCGCCCCCGAGGAGACCGCGGAAGCGATCGCCGCGTTCACACGGGCCTTGTCCTGATGTCGCGGACCGACGAGCAGGACCATCCGAACCCGGAGCGCTGTTCGGACGAGGACCGGCGTTCTCCGCCCTGTTGGAGGACAGCGCCGAGGACCTGTACGAGAACGCCCCGTGCGGGTACCTGTCCACGCTGCTGGACGGGCAGATCGCCAAGATCAACACCACCCTGCTGAACTGGCTGGGCCACCGGCGGGCGGACCTGGTGGGCAGGAGGAAGTTCTCCGACCTCCTCACCGTCGGCGGCCGCCTGTACCACGAGACGCACTTCGCGCCGCTGCTGCACATGCGGGGAGAGGCCAGCGGCATCGCGCTGGAGCTGAAGGCGGCCGACGGCCGCCGGATCCCGGTGCTGGTGACCTCGACCGTCAAGACCGGCGGGGACGGCCGGCCCCTGCTGATCCGCACCACCGTCTTCGACGCCCGCGACCGGCGCGCCTACGAGGAGGAGCTGCTCCGGGCCCGGCGGGAATCGGAGCGCGAACGCGAACGCCTCCAGCAGCTGACCTCCACCCTCCAGCAGACCCTGCTCCCCCCGGCCCTGGCGAACGTCCCGGGCCTGGACGTGGCCGCCCACTACCACATCGCCTCGATCGACGAAGTCGGCGGCGACTTCTACGATCTGTTCCCCCTGGCCGCCGGCGCCTGGGGCCTGTTCCTGGGCGACGTCTGCGGCAAGGGCGCGGCCGCGGCGGCCGTCACCTCACTGGCCCGCTACACCCTGCGCGCCGCCGCCGTCTACGACCCCGACCCGGCCGCGGTCCTCGGCAACCTCAACACCGTCCTCAACCACGAGTACAACGGCAACGACCCGCGGTTCTGCACCGTCGTCTTCGGGCTGCTCACCCCCGACGAGGAACGGGGCGGCTTCCGCATGACCCTCGCCAGCGGCGGCCACCCCCCGGCCCTGCTGATGCGCGCCGACGGCACCGCCGACTACCTCCCCACCCCCGGCGGACAGCTCATCGGCGTCCTGCCCGACGCCCACGTCGCCACCACCACCTTCCACCTCGACCCGGGCGACACCCTTCTCCTGCACACCGACGGCCTCACCGAAGCCCACACCACCACGACGGACGAGGACCGCTACGGCGAGGAAGCGCTCCTCGCCCTCGGGCGCGAGCTGGCCCCCACCACCGCCGAGCACACCGTCGCCGCGATCCGCGGACTCCTGGACGGCCTGGGCACCGGGGTCGACGACGACACCGCCGTCCTGGTCGTCAGCGTGCCCTCCCGCCCCGACCGTGAAGAGCCGCAGTGACCCAGCTGAGCATGAACACCCGCACCACCCCCGCCGGCCCCGTCATCGAACTCGCCGGAGACCTCGACCATCACAGCGCCGTCCAGGTCCGCGGAGCTCTGCCCGGACTGGCTGTCGGGGAAGGCCAGCAACTCGTCATCGACCTGGCGGGACTCACCTTCTGCGACTCCAGCGGAATCACCGCTCTGATCGCCGCCCGCAACCACGCCCTCGCGGCCCACGCCACCATCGCCCTGGCCGCGGTACCCGAAAGAGTCACCAGGATCTTCCGTGTCGTCGGCCTCGACCACGTCTTCCCCACGCACCCCACCGCACAGGCGGCCGAAGCCGCCTGGTCACCGGCAACGGAATGAACGGCCCCCCGGCCGTCCCTCGGCCAGAGGCCGGGACAGCGGTGTCCGCCCTGCGGGCCGTTGTTCACGGGCTTGGGAGGCGCCCGGAACCTCGGTCGGGTGATGTCCATGAGTCGCAGCCGATGGCCCGTGGCATCATCAGGCCCGTGAGAGGACGAGTTGTGCGGACCCCGGCCGAACGTCTCAGCGGATACCGCCGCGTTCTTGAGGCGAGGAGTCCGGACGTGACCGCTGAGCGTCTGCGTTCGCTCGCGGTCGATGAGATTCGACCGGTGCGGCTGTGGACGGCGCGCAGTCCCCTGGCACCGCCTGATGCGTTGGATCGTCTCGCACGGGACGTGGATTCGTCGGTTCAGTGGAATGCGTTGATCAACCCGAACCTGCCGGACACCGCACTGCGCTGGCTCGCCGATCTGGAGGCGAAGCGGGCTGGCACGAGGTGGTTCATTCTTCGCCAACGCATCGTTCATCACCCCAACGCCTCGGAGGCCCTGCGGGCGGAGCTCGTGGCACTTGGAGCCTGCAGCTGCCCGCGGCTGTGCGGCCGGCACGTCTATGACCGACAGACTTCGACGGTGGCCGAGTAGGGCCGCCCTTGGCGTAGGCACCCGCCCAGTCCCGGCAGATTGATCTCGACGCCAGGGTGGCGGACCAACCACGCGGCCAGTGGCCCGGCTTCACGGGTCGGCAGCACATCCCTGCAGCACGGCGGCGGCTGCCTGCTGCGCGGCGAGCAGGCGGCCGGCTCGCCGCGTCCTCCGCTTCCAGGGCGCTCCACCTGACCGGCCTGGCGGGCATCCACCAGCTCCTGATCGACATGCAGCCGCGCTGATGTGGCTTCGTTCAGGCCCTGTTCGGCCCTGAATGGCCCGGTCCGGACAACTTGGTCAGGCGGGAGAGCGGCGCTCTGGCGCGACCTGATGAGCATAGATCCTGACGGCGTGCACTTCGAGGACGGAGATTCGGGAAGCGCCCTCATCGCCACGAGCGACAAAGCGATCGTCGGCCTCATGAGTTTCGGAGCAACAGCCGGTGACGAGACCTACTGCCTGGCTTCCCGGATCCCACCGGAAGGCTTTAGCCCGTCGCGGAATTCCCCCCAGGGTGGTCCCCCACGTCCACGACGACACTGCGGCGTCGACCGTGCCTCGTACCTCGACGGCCGGTCACGTTACGTCGGAGTGACTGATGCCTTGCGCGGGTCCCGAGCCATAGCGTCAGTGACGTCACCAAGCGCCAAGCGCCAAGCGCCAAGCGCCAAGCACCGAGCACAACGACAAGCAACGAAAGCAGGACGTGTGCGCAAGCTCACCTACTACGTCGGCACCACCCTCGACGGATTCATCGCGGGCCCCGACGGTCAGTTCGACTTCTTCCCCTTCGAGGGCGATTTCGCCGCCGCACTGCGGGCGGAGTACCCCGAGACGGTCCCGGCCCACGGTCGGGGGCCGCTGGACCTCGACGGGGTCCCCAACAAGCGTTTCGACACGGTGCTGATGGGCCGTGCCACCTACGAGCCCGGTCTCGCGGTCGGGGTGACCAGCCCCTACCCCCACCTGAAGCAGTACGTCTTCTCCCGCACCCTCGCCCGGCCCGACCCGGCCGTGGAGGTCGTCGCCACCGACCCGGTGGCGTTCGTCCGCGGCCTCAAGAAGCAGGACGGGGAGGGCATCTGGCTGTGCGGCGGGGCGAACCTGGCCGGGCAACTGCTGGAGGAGATCGATGAGTTGATCATCAAGCGCCACCCGGTCGTCATCGGCTCCGGCACACCGCTCTTCGACGCGCCGTTCCGTCCGGACAGCTTCAGGCTGACCGACTCCCGGGTCTTCAACACCGGCGCCACCATCACCACCTACACCAAGGAGACCGACATCCCGGTACTGATCCGCCCCACCGGCGAAGCCGACCTCGACCGTGTCACCGCCGTGACGGTCGACGAACCGGTCGGCTGGATCCCCGCCGACCGGTACCTGGAGGAACTCAAGGAGGGCATGTACCGCCCGGAGTGGACCTGGATCGCCGAGCAGGACGGCCGGGTGGTCGCCCGGGCCCTGTGGTGGGGCCGGGCCACCAGCGAGCACCCGGTCGCGCTGGACTGCCTGTACGTCGACCCCTCGGTCGCCGACCGCTCGGCCCTCGGAGCCAGGCTGATCAGCGCGGGCCTGCGCGCCTTCGCCGAGCAGGGCGCGCCCAAGCTCCCGCTCTACAACCTGACCCTGCCGAACGGCTGGCGCGAGGACCCCGCCACGGTCGCGGCCGCCGACTGGCGGCGGGACGCCGCGCTGGCGGCCGGGCTCACCGACGTGGTGGAACGACTGCGTCTGGAATGGACCCCCGATGCCGGGCTGCCCGCCTCCAGCGGGCGGCTGACCTTCACCGAGGGCACCGACGAGGAGTTCCTGGACGTCTTCCGGCGGATCGCGGTGGGCAGCCTGGACGGCGAGACCCGCCGCAATCTCGCGCTGATGGGGCCCGAGGCCACCGCGCAGGAAGAGGTGGACTTCTACCTCGGCTGCCCCGGCGAGCGCTCCTGGTGGCGCCTCGCCCGTACCCCGGACGGCGAGGTCGCCGGGCTGGCCCTGCCCTCCGCCACGCCGTACAGCCGCAACGTCGGCTACCTGGGCGTCGTGCCCGAGCTGCGCGGACAGGGATACGTGGACGACGTACTCGCCGAGATCACCCGGGTTCAGGTGGAGGCGGGGGCCGAACTGATCACCGCCACCACCGACACCGACAACGCGCCGATGGCCGCGGCGTTCGCCCGCGCGGGCTACCGGACCGCGCAGACCCGGCTGATCTGGTCGGCGCCGGAGCAGGGTCCCGCCTCATGAGGCCAACAGGCCGGCGAGCTCGGTGCGGGAACTGATGCCCAGCTTCGGGAAGGCGCGGTAGAGGTGGTGCCCGACCGTGCGCGGGCTCAGGAACAGCTGGGCGCCGATCTCCCGGTTGCTGGCGCCGGCCGCCGCCAGCCGAACCACTTCGCGCTCCTGCGGGCTCAGCAGACTGATCGGCCCGTCCTCGTGAACGGTCAGCCCGGTCTCCCCTCCCGCGGCGCCGAGTTCCGTACGGGCCCGGTCGGCCCAGGGCCGCGCACCCAGCCGTTCGAAACCCTCCAGGGCGGCACGCAACTGGTCCCGGGCGTCGATCTGGCGGCGCAGGCGCCGCAGCCACTCCCCGTACAGCAGCGCCGTACGGGCCCGGTCGTACTCGCTCCCGCCGTCGTGCAGGGCCAGCGCCGCGACGAAGTGCTCCTCGGCCTCATCGTCCGGCCCGGTCAGCGCCAGGCAGCGGCGGGCCGACGCCGCGAGGGCGTCCTGTCCCAGGGCGGTCGCCCACTCCCCGAGCGACCGGGCCGCCTCCGAGGCCCGCTCCGGGCGGCCGGCCCGTACCGCGGCCTCGATCACATCCGGCAGCAGAGGCAGGCGGAGCAGCGGGTGGGTCACCTCCCGACCCGCCGCCTCCAACTGCTCCAGAGCCGCATCCGCCCGTCCGAGGCCCAGTTCGAGCACGCCGCGCGCCCACAGGGCGTCCGCCGTGCCCCGGCCCACCCCGCGCGGCCGGGTGTACTCCGACGCCGCGCCGGTCAGCTCACGGACCCGCTCCTCCTCGCCCCGGACGGCGGCCGGCATCGCCAGGGCGGCACGCAGGTGGGCGGCCCGGTGGGCCAGGTCGTAGTACTCGGCCAGCTGGAGCGCCTCGGCGGCCCGTACCGACGCCTCCTCGTGGTGGCCCAGGGACAGCTCCGTCTGGACCAGGAGGTGCAGCGCGGTGGGCAGCCAGCCGCTGACGCCCTGGTCGCGGCAGTGCGCGACGACTCCGGCGGCCGCCTCCCGGGCCGCCCTGTGATCGCCGGTCAACTGCAGGTAGATCCCGGTCATCAGGCGGTCCATCACGCCGTCGGCCGGCATGTCGACGAGGGCGCGGACCGCCTCCAGCCCGCCGTGCACGTCACCGCCGAACAGCCTGGCCGGTACGGCGAGCACGGGCAGCGCGGGGGAGCGGAGCGCGATCTCCTCGATCAGCGCGGCGTTCCCCGCGGAGAACGCCGCGTGAACCGCGTCGGTCAGCAGCGAAGCCACCATGTCCGGCCGCCGGGCACCCGTCAGGTCCGCGCTCTCTACCAGGATCCGAGCCGCCTCCTCCGGCCTGCGGAAGCCCAGCTCGACCACGGCCCGGGCGCGCGCGAAGTTCGCTGCGACGCCCGGGTCCTCCAGCGGCAGCGGCACCTGGTCGGCGAGCACGCCGCACCGCTCGTCCTGTCCGGCGTCGGCGGCCCGCTGCGCCGCCGACACCAGCCGCCGCGCCCGCGACCGCGGATGGGCCGTGAGCTGCGCGGCACGCTCGTACGCGGCCGACGCGGATGCCATCGCCTGCCGCCTGTCGGCCCACTCGGCGACTCGTTCCAGCTCCTCGGCGACCTCCTCGTCGGGGCCCGTCGACGCGGCGGCCAGGTGCCAGGCACGCCGGTGTGCCTGGCCGGCCTCACCCAGCGCCCCGGCCAGCGCCCGGTGCGCGGCGATACGCCGGGCGAGCGGGGCCCCCTGGTACGCGGCGTACCGCACCAGCGGGTGCCGAAACCGCAGCGCCTCCCCGGAGAGCAGGACGAATCCGGCGCGCTCGGCCGGCTCCAGGTCCTCGACCGCCGCGCCGAGCCGGCCCGACGCACGCAGTACGACGGTCAGGTCCCCCGTGTCGTCGGCGGCGGCCACCAGCAACACCACCTGGGCGGCCTCGGGCAGTCGGCGGATCTGTTCCAGGAAGCCGTCCTGGAGCCGGCTGGGGAGCCCGGCGGTCGCGTCGGGCAGCGCGGACGGGCCGAGCCGTCCGGCGCGCTGGGCCGGGGTGAGCGCGGCCGACAGTTCGATCAGGGCCAGCGGATTGCCACGGGCCTCCTCGACGACGCGGTCCACGACGTACGGGGGCAGGCCCGGCACCAACTCGGCCGCGTCCGCCCGGTCCAGGCCCTCCACCAGCATCCGGGGCAGCCCCCTCACGGCGGCACCGGGCGCTCCGTCGCGGACCGCGAAGAGCATGACCACGCCCTCGGCCCGGAGCCGGCGCGCGGCGAAGGTCAGCATGTCCACCGACGGCTGGTCCAGCCATTGCGCATCGTCGACCAGACACAGCAGCGGGCCGTCGGCCGCGGCCTCCGACAGGAGCGTGAGAACCGCGAGCCCGACGCTGAAGCGATCGCGTACGCCGTCACCGCTCAGGCCGAACGCCGACCGCAGCGCGGCCGCCTGGGGCTCCGGCAGCAAGCCGGCCAGATCCATCACCGGGAGAAGAAGCTGGTGCAGCCCACCGAAGGCCATCTCCATCTCCGACTCGATGCCCTCCACCCGCAGCACCCGCACCCCGTGCGCGCGCCCGGCGGCGTGGTCGAGCAGGGCGGTCTTCCCGATCCCGGCCTCACCGTGCACCAGCAGGACACCGCTCATCCCCCGGCGGGCGTCCGCGAGCAACTGCTCGATCCGCTCCCGTTCCGCGTACCGCCCCTGCACGACCTGCCCCCGCGTTTTCCCTGTACCGAGCATTCCGCCCGGGCCCGTGGGACCCGAGACAGCCCCCGGAGACTACCCCGACGATCTTCGCCCCACCTGCACCAGGGCCACGCCGCTCACGGAGACCCGGGAGGGAACGTGCGGGCGACTCATCGCGGGCGGGGCCCGTGTGAATGTCAGTGCTGGCTCGTACCATCCGCAGCAAAAACGGTAGTGGGACGCGTTTCGGGCAGGGCCCGCCGGTGCAAGCCGGCACGCTCACAGCCGGTCAATTGTGGATGAATCCCGGTCAATCCAGGGTGCGGTTTCCGGCCACGTGGTCGGATGTCCCCTTCTGCCGGATCCGGCGAGTGCGAGGCGCAGCATGGCAGCGACGACCGAAGAGCCCTTCAGGGCTCTCCTGGAAGCGGCACCGGACGCGATGGTCATCGTGGACGACGCCGGGGTGATCCGTCTGGTGAATGCACAGACCGAAGCCCTGTTCGGCTACCCCCGCGAGGAACTCCTGGGACACTCCATCGACGTCCTGGTGCCCGAGCGCTTCCGCGGCCAGCACCCCGGCCATCGGATCGGCTACGCGGCCAGCCGCCAGGTGCGCCCGATGGGAGCGGGCCTGGAGCTCTACGGGCTGCGCCGGGACGGGCGCGAGTTCCCCGTGGAGATCAGCCTGAGCCCGCTGGAGACAACCGAAGGCCTGCTGATCTCCGCGGCCGTACGGGACGTCAGCGAGCGCAGGGCCGCCGATGCGCGCTTCCGGGCCCTGCTGGAGTCGGCGCCCGACGCCATGGTGATCGTCGACGAGAGGGGCGCCATCCAGCTGGTCAACGCTCAGACCGAGGCGCTCTTCGGCTACGCCCGCGAGGACCTGCTGGGGCGGGCCGTCGAGGTGCTCGTACCCCCCCGGTTTCGCGGCCGCCACGCCGACTTCCGGCAGGGTTATTTCGTCAACCGGCAGGTCCGGCCGATGGGTGCGGGCCTGGAACTGCACGGGCTGCGCAGGGACGGGGGCGAGTTCCCGGTCGAGATCAGTCTCAGCCCCCTGGAGACCCCTGACGGCACCCTCGTCTCCGCGGCCATTCGCGACGTCACCGAACGCAAGGCCGCCGAGGAGACGCTCGCCCAGCTCTACGAGCAGCAGCGTCATGTCGCCCTCACTCTCCAGCGCAGCCTGATGGGCTCACCGCCCGACGTGCCGGGGATGTCGACGGCCAGCCGCTACTTCCCAGCCCGGCAGGGTGCCGGGGTGGGTGGCGACTGGTTCGACCTGATCCCCCTGGGCGGTGGTCGCGTCGGCGTCATGATCGGGGATGTGATGGGACGCGGCCTGGATGCCGCCGCTGTCATGGGGCAGCTGCGATCCGCCTCCCACGCCCTGGCCAAGACCGGGATGCCGCCCTGGCAGCTGATGCGCGCCCTCGACGCCGTGGTGAGTGAACTCCCGGACCAGTTCGTCACCTGCTGCTACCTCGTCGTCGACGCCGACGCGGCTGAGGTCACCGTCTGTTCGGCCGGACACCTGCCCGTCCTGTTGGCCGGTCCCGGGGGCGAGGTGACCCGGCTCCCGGCGGACGTGAGCGTTCCGCTCGGGGTCGGCGAGGTACCCCACCACGAGAGCCGGCACAGAGTCGCGCCCGGCTCCGTGCTCGCGATGTACACGGACGGGCTGGTGGAGACACCGGGAAGCGACATCGAAGGGCAGGTCGACGAACTCGCCACCGTGCTCGAGAAGGGTCTCGCGTCGACCGGATCCCTGGAAGCCGCAGCCGACAGGCTGCTGGGCGAGCTCCTGCCGGACATCGACGACAACCCGGACGACGTCACTCTCCTGCTCGTGCGCATCCCGGAGATCCCGGCCACTTCGCGGACCGTGGTCCTGGACGCGGATCCGAGCAGCGTGGGTGAAGGCCGTCGGTTCCTGCGCTCCACGCTGGCCGCGTGGGGCAAGGACGACGAACAGCTGCGAGAGACGGCTTGTCTGCTGGTCTCCGAACTCCTCTCCAACGCGGTGCGCCACGGCCGCGGCCCTCTCCGGCTCCGGCTGCGGCAGGCCGGACGGGAGCTGGGGGTCGAGGTCTGCGACGGGAGCCCGGTGCTTCCCCAGGCCCGCTTCGCCGCGCCGGACGCGGAATCGGGCCGAGGCCTGCTCCTCGTGGACTCCATGGCCAGCTCCTGGGGCACCCTCCCGACAGCGGAGGGCAAGGCCGTTTGGTTTGCCCTGCCGTTGCCCACCCCACGTCGTTGACAGAGGGTGGCGGCCGCCAGATGTGCGCTCAGCACGGCCGGTGCCGGTTCGCGGGCGCGGCGTGCCGGTGATGTGCGCACGGTTCCAGGCATCGTGGCGGACGCGCCGGTCGTCCGTGGCCCGGCACCGAAGCCGCGGGTGGCCCGGTCGTGGACTTCGGTACGTAACTGGCCGGACCCCCGACGGCTCGCCGGCACCGCTCCCGGCCGTCGAACCTGGCAGTGGCGAACAACGGAGGACTTCGGGGATCTCCAGCCCGGTGCGGAGCAGGCGCACCACGACCTCCGCTCCTCCCGGCCGGACCGGCACGTACAGAGGTCCGGCCGGGATCTGTTCTTCCGGTTGGGGATCGTCGTCGTACCGGAACAACACCTGGGACCCTCCCTGAGGAACCACGAGTGGTAGGTGTCGCCCCGGGTGCGGGGAGGCAGTCCGGGGCCCGGGTCCGACGCCATCTCCGCCTCCCCGCACCCATGGCCACCCCGTAACGAGACCCATACGGGGCCGGGCCAAGTCCTGACGGATCACTGACGCCGAAGGGTTGCGGCATCAGAAACCCGTCATGGTCAGGGATCTCCGCGCTAGGAGCCCGTCAGCAATCGCACCTCATCGTCCGACGAGGCCCTTTCATGGGGACCGTCGGACGAGACGAGAGGGAAGAGGCCATGCGGAGAGTCGTGGTCGGTGTGACGGGAACGGCGGGCAATCTGGCCGCGTTGCACCGGGCGGCCGCGGAAGCGCGCGTACGTGGTGCGGACCTGTGGGCCGTCCTGGCCTGGCAGCCACCGGGCGGCGAACTCGGAAGCCGCAACGGCCTCGGGCCCCATGCCCTCGCCCAGTGCCGTGGCGCAGCCGTCGAAAGACTCCGCGAGGTCCTCGAGACGGCCTTCGGTGCCGTGAAGCCCGGTGTCACCCTAGAGGGTTTCACGGTACGGGGGACCCCGGGCGCGGCCCTCGTGGACGTCGCACGCGATCCGGAAGACCTCCTCGTGGTAGGCACGGGATCCCGCGCGCCGCTGCGCCGCCTCGTCCGGCCCTCCGTGGCCCGCCACTGCTTCGCGCACGCCGCCTGCCCCGTCCTGGTGGTTCCCCCATCCCCGCTCCAGGCCGAGCTCGACGCGGTGCACCGCCGCAACTTCTGGAGAATGCCGCTGGACCCGCGGGAGCTCGCGCAGTGAGTCGCACTGATCGCAGCGCGGAGGGGATGAGACGGGTTGAGGGGCTCGTCCGCTGCCGACGCCGGCATCATCGGCCGCAGTCCGAACCGCACCTTCGAAGTCGCATCGAGCCTCAAGTATGAGTTCGCCTCCATACGTGCGGCTGTCCGGGTGCTTGCAGGGATCGGTATGGCGAGCTCGGCTGACAGTTCCGCGCTGTCCTCGTCCTCCAGGAGGAACACGACCTCAATGGGCGTGAAGTCGTCGGGCTTCTCCTGCCTGCGACCCCCGGGCCAGGCTGCGGGCGGGCTAGGTTCTGTCCGACGGATCTTGCGACTGTCGGCTTGTCCGGTCGTTAGGTCGGTCATGGGGCGGGGTGATCTGACGAATGCGGAGTGGGTGCGGCTTGAACCACACCTGCCTGCCGTCGGACTGCGCGGCGGACGCTGGAGTGACCACAGGCAGATGGTCAACGGGATCCTCTTCCGGGTGCGGACCGGGATCCCGTGGCGGGATCTTCCCGAGCGATTCGGCAGCTGGAAGACCGTCTACGAACGTCACCGGCGCTGGTCAGCCGACGGTACTTGGGATCGGATTCTCCGGGCGGTTCAGGCCGATACCGACCTGGCGGGCCGACTCGACTGGAGCATGGTGGGCGTCGACTCGACAATGTGCCGGGCCCACCAGCACGCGGCCGGGGCCCGCAAGACCACCCCGAGGGTCCCGAAAAAAGAACGACGCCTCGAAACCACCGCCCCGACGAGGGACTCGGCCGGTCCCGGGGCGGCCTGACCTGCAAGATCCACCTCGCCGGCGAGGGCGGCTGCCGCCCGCTCGCCCTGCTGGTCCCCCGGGCCAGTGGGGCGATGCACCCCAGTTCACCGAAGTGCTCGCCCGGATCTTTGTCGCCCGACCAGGGGGCGGACGCCCCCGCACCAGGCCGGACCACGTCAGCGGCGACAAGGCATACAGCTCACGCCGCAACCGCAGTTACCTGCGGTGACGCCAGATCAAGCACACGATCCCCGAACCGAAGGACCAGCGGGCCAACCGCAAACGCCGCGGGAGCAAGGGCGGCCGGCCCACCGGCTTCGACAGCGAGCTCTACAAGCGCCGCAACGAAGTCGAACGGACCATCAACCGGCTCAAACACCACCGGGCCGTCGCCACCCGCTACGACAAACGCGTCTACGTATTCCAGGGCACCGTCGTCGCCGCCTCGATCCGCCTCTGGCCCCGCCCGTGATCCGCCGAATGGCTACTCGCCCGAGCTCGCAGCCAAGGGTGGTACCTCAAGGATGAAGAAGAGGAAGCAGGGTTTGGCCGAGAGGGCGTGGAAGTCATCGGGGAACAGCTCACGGGCGGCTGGGTCGGGTTGCGGCTCGCTGATGACGGAGAGGCGGAAGCCGGCGGTGGTGAAGGCCTCGGTCATCGCGTGCAGTGGCTTGCGCCAGAACCTCATCGGGGCGGACTGCCCGCTGAAGGTCCAGTCGAAGGTATAGCTGGTGGTCGCGAAGTAGTCGGGCCGGGGATCCTTGATCGTGTAGGCCACGAAAGGGTGGTCCACCGACGCGATCAGTCGGCCGCCGGGCCTGATCACTCGCCGCAACTCGGCCAGTGTCGGCCCCCAGTCCTCAAGGTAGTGCAGCACCAGCGACGCAACCACGTCGTCGAACGCATCATCGTCGAACGGCAGAGGGCCGTTCAGGTCGACCGCGCGCAGGGCGACGTCATTGCCCAGCCGCCGTCTCGCCAACGCCAGCATCCCGGCGCTGGCGTCGATGCCGGTGACGACCGCGCCGCGGTCGCGTAGCGCGGCGGACAGCGGGCCCGAGCCGCAACCCGCGTCCAGGACCTGACGGCCAGCCACGTCTCCGGCGAGGGCCAGCATCGCGGGCCGCTCGTAGTACGCGTTCACCAGACTGTTCTCGTTCTCTGCCGAGTACGCCTCAGCAAAACTGTCGTAGTCATTCGCCAGGACCGGGACTGCGGGCTGGGCGAGAACTTCTGGCCGGTTGGGTAAGCGTTCCATCGTCGCAGCCTAGTAGTCACATGATCCGCCGGACAGGCTCTAGTCGACCGTCAAGTCGAAGCGATCCGATCCGTTCGCCGGGTTCGGGCGCTGCAGAGCCTTCAGGACCGTTGTCTTGCCCGGTTCGTTCTTGCCGATCAGGCAGGTGACGTCATTCTCGACCGTCGTCACGAACACGAACGGTCCGTTCGGGCAGCCCGCGCGGCGGCGTGGTGCAGTACGGCGTGGGCGATCAGTCCGAAGTCGGGGCCGGCTGAGCGGTGGATCCGGCAGCCGGGGACACAGAAAGCCGCACCGTCGTTCCGCATCGACGGGGACCGTGGCGTAACGGTGTGGTCGTCGACCGATCACCCTGGTCTCTCCCTTCCTCCGCCCTCGTCTTCCGTCTCGCCCACACGATCCGGGAGCCTCGGATGATGGCCACCCGCAGTGCGCATCCGCCCAACGGCGCCGCACGTCAGCGACGGCGTTCGGGATCTCGTGGGGCGTCGTCCACTCCTCGGCGTGGACGAGGTGCAACGGCACCTTGCGGAGGTATGCCTCACGGGCGGCCCAGTGGGCCGCCGCGATGTGCTTCCATCAGCCTGGCGGCTTCTGCCACAGTCCAGTCGGGCTTCGCACACACGGCAGGAGCCGACATCAGTTCTTCGGCCCGCAAAGCCTCCGCTTCGTCCTGCTCCCAGGACTCGCGCGCGGGAAGCGACCGGAAGTACTCGCCCTGATCCGCGGACTTCGCCAGCAGGTCCCTCTCCGAGATGACGCCCAGGGGCCGTCCGGCGGCGTCGACGACCGGGACTGCTGATACCTGCCGCTCGGTCAGCGTTCGGACGATGTCCTTGAAGGCCGCATTCGGGGGGACGGTGATGGCCTTCCGGGTCATCAGTTCGCGTACTTCTCGATGTCTCATGGTCATTTCCTAGCGCTCGTTGGCGGTCGGCGCTCCGACCGACATGCCATTGAACGTGGCGGCCGACCTGACGCCTGCGGACACCGCGGACGAGAACAGGGCTGTGCCTGCGCACCTACGCAGCGGCCGGCGCTTGGAGCCGACAGCGGACATCGACGATTCCTTCGACCGACCGGGTGAGGTGTTCGGCCATCGGGATCACGTCGCGGTCACAGACCTCGCCGGTCAGGGCGGCGATGCCCTGGGAGACGGTGACTCCCACCGCTTCGTGGGAGAGGGGGAAGAGGCGCTCGACGACGTCGTGGCGGATCTCGGCGGCCAGCTCCTCGTCGCTGCGGAGGAAGACCTTGAGGAGGTCGGTGCGGCTGACGATGCCCTGGAGTGTGCCGTCGGCGTCGACCACCGGGAGTCGCTTGATGTGGCGGTGCGCCATCAGGCGGGCGGCCCGGGGCAGGGTGGCGTCGGGGCGGATCGTGACCGCGGGTGTCGTCATCAGCTCCTCGGCCCGCGTGGAGCCGGCCTTGGCGGTGTCGCCGAGGCGGCGCATCTGTTCGATCAGGCCGGGGTTGCGCTCGTGGAACTCCTCCTTGGCCAGAAGGTCGGCCTCGGAGACCACGCCGACGACGCGGCCCTCGCCTTCGACAACGGGGAGGGCGGTGACCTTCCACCGCTCCATCGCGGCGGCGATGTCCTTGAAGCCGGTCGAGGGGGTGACCGCGATGACTTTGCTGGTCATCACGTCGGCGACGGTGTACGGGGTGGAGGTCATGGCGAGTCCTCAGCGTGCGGAGGCGAGCGGGGCGCCGCTGCCGAAGGGGGCGAAAAGATCGAGGAGGCGGGTACGGGCGGTGCCGAGCCGATGGAAGATGACGGCGCTCACGGCTCCTTCGTTCCCACCCTGCCTTGCCGGGTACGGCACCGCGAGGGCCGCACGGGTCAGGCCGCAGGGCCATACGGCCCGGGTCAGCGGACCAGGACGGCCTCGCCGGATTTGGGTACGACGGCGGTCCATCCCAGCTCGTGGTCGATGCGGTCCCGAAGGGCCTCGGCCGCGGTCTCCTCGCCGTGGACGAGGTAGGTGGCGTGCGGGGGTGGGGCGGCGCGCAGCCAGTCGATGATCTGGTCGGCGTCGGCGTCGGCGTCGGCGTGGTACTCGCCGAACATCTTGAGCGTGCGGGCGCCGTCGGCCAGGTCGCGGGCGCGGGTGCCCTCGGCGGCGAAGCCGACGATGACCACGGCGTTGCGCGGGTCGGGCAGGATCCGGTGGAGGTGGTGCAGGACGCGGCCGCCGGTGGCCATGCCTGCGGACGAGACGATGATCGCCGGCCCGCTGGCGTTGTTGATGTCGATGGATTCCTGCACGGTGCGGGCGGCCAGGAAGGGCTCGGGGCTGATGGATTCCTCTCCGTGGGAGAGGATCTCCGGCCGGATCTCGGGGGAGCGACCGCGCAGGGCGTCGCGGTAGACGTCCAGTGCGGCCAGGGCCATGGGGCTGTCGACGTAGACCGGAACGTGGCGGGGCAGGGTGCCGTCGCTGCGCAGAGCGGCGAGTTCGTGCAGGACGACCTCGGTGCGGTCGATCGCGAAGGCGGGGATGACCACGGTTCCGCCCCGGGAGAGTGCGCGGGTGATCACCGAGGCGAATGCGTGCCGTGCGCTCTCGTGGTCGTGGCGACGGTTGCCGTACGTCGACTCCATCAGCAGGACGTCGGCGCCGGAGAACGGCTCGGGCGGCAGGAGCAGCGGGTGGCCGGGGAGGCAGAGGTCGCCGCTGACGGCGAGGGGGTGGCCGTCCTCCAGGGTCAGGTGCGCCCAGGCGGAGCCGAGGATGTGACCGCCGTGGTGCAGCGTCAGCTTCGTGCCGGCCATGATCTCGATCTCTCTGCCCACCGGTACCGGGTCGAAGTACTCGATCGTGCGGTCGACGTCGTCATCGTCGTAGAGCGGTTTGGCGGGCCGGTGCTTGGACCAGCCGTGCTGGCTGGCGTGCTCGGCGGCCTCCATCTGGAGGCGGGCGCTGTCGCGGAGGACGATCTCGGCGAGGCGGGCGGTGGTGGCGCTGGTGAGGATCGGTCCGCGGAATCCGTGTCGCACCAGGCGGGGCAGGTATCCGCAGTGGTCCAGGTGGGCGTGTGTGACGACGACGGCGTGGATGTCGGAGGCGTCGCAGGGCAGCTTGTCCCAGTTGCGGCGTCGCAGGTCCGCGACACCCTGGAAGAGTCCGCAGTCGACGAGGATCCGGGTGTGGTCGCTCTCGATCAGGAACTTGCTGCCGGTGACCGTCCGGACACCGCCGAGGAACCTCAGCAGCGCAGGACGGGAGGCGGGAGGCGGGGTCGACCGGGACATGACAGCGGCCCTCCTTTCGCGGACGAGTGCCGGAGTCACCAGCGCATCCACCCACCCCGACACGACAGAGAGACCCCACTGGTCCCCTGGGAGGGGCCGACCGGCCCATGCGGGACCGAGGTCTGTGGGCACAGCCTGGCGGTGACCCCTTCCCGCGCAGCACAGAGAGGCCGCAGTCATGAAGGCACTCGTCTTCCAAGGCCCCGGGCAGACCTCCTGGCAGGACGCCCCGGACCCCGCGATCAAGGACGCTGCCGACGCGATCGTCAGGGTCGACGCCGTCACCATCTGCGGCACCGACCTGCACATCGTCAAGGGCGACGTACCCGAAGTGACACCCGGCCGGATCCTCGGCCACGAGGCCGTCGGAACCGTCGTCGAAACCGGCGGAGACGTGCGCAACGTGCGTCCCGGCGATCGCGTGCTGATCTCGTGCATCTCCTCCTGCGGCCGCTGCCGCTTCTGCCGAGAGGGCCACTACGGCCAGTGCCGCGGGGGCGGCGGCTGGGTCCTGGGCCACACCATCGACGGGACCCAGGCCGAATACGTACGCGTTCCGTTCGCCGACCTCTCCGTCCACCCCCTTCCGAGCGCCGTGAGCAGCCACGATGCCGTACTGCTCGCCGACATCTTCCCGACCTCCTACGAGGTGGGCGTACTCAACGGGAACGTGCGCCCCGGCGACACGGTCGTCGTCGTCGGTGCCGGACCCATCGGCCTGGCCGCCATCGCCACCGCAGGGCTCTACAGCCCCGGACGGATCATCGCCGTCGACCTCGCCGCATCCCGGCTCAGCGCCGCGCGGGACCTCGGTGCCGACGCGACCGCGAACGCGGAGGAGGAGCCCGAGCGTCTGGTGGAGGACCTGACCGAGGGGCTCGGCGCCGACGTGGTCATCGAGGCCGTCGGCGTACCCGAGGCGTTCGAGATGTGCACCCGCATGGTCCGCCCCGGCGGACGCGTCGCCAACATAGGCGTCCACGGAAAGCCCGCCACCCTGCACCTCGAAGACCTCTGGATCAAGGACGTCACCATCACCACCGGCCTCGTCGACACCCACTCCACCCCCATGCTGCTGCGCATGATGGCCGCAGGCCGCCTCCCCGGGGCCGAGATGGTCACCCACCGCTTCGAGCTCGACCAGATGGAAGAGGCGTACGACGTCTTCTCCCACGCCGGCGAAACCGGCGCCCTCAAAGTCGTGCTCGGCGGACCGCAGCACGACACGGTCGCCGTACCGCCCCAGGAGCGGTGAGTGCCGTGAAGAGCACGCCGAGCACCCGCCCCCAGCCGGCCGGCGAGACGGCCGGACGCACCGACCTCGGCCGCCGCATCGCAGCGCGCCGCACCGCCCTCGGTCTCAGCCGCGAAGAACTGGGCCGGAAATGCGGAGCCGACGTCCACTACATCACCTACCTGGAGGAGTACGCGGCCGCACCGGAGGTCGGCACGCTCCTCCGCGTCGCCGACGTGCTCGGTGTCAGGGTCGACGACCTGACCGGTGCGAGCGCCGGCCGAGTCCACGGGCGTTCCACCGCCCGCCGCGACACCGCGCTGGTCCCGCTGGAGGAGGACGAGTGCCGCATGCTGCTGGGCACCCACGGAGTGGGGCGCATCGCCGTCTTCACCTCTGAAGGCCCGGCTGTCCTCCCGGTCAACTATCTGATCGCGGGCCCCGACATCGCGTTCCGCACGGCGGTGGACGCCCTCGCGGCCAGAGCGGCGGGCACACAGGTCGCCTTCGAGATCGACAACATCGACGACGTCACCGCAGGCGGCTGGAGCGTCCTGGCCGTGGGCGAACTGGAAGCCGTCACGGAGGCCGGAGAGATCCAGCACCTGACGGCTACGGCCCGCTCCCAGCCCTGGGCGGGCGGACCGCGCACCCACTGGATGAAGCTCACCTCCGTCCGGCTGACCGGCCGTCGCGTGGTGCACGAGTCATGAGCGAAGTGGACGCGGTCGTCTTCGACACCGACGGGGTGCTTCTCGCGACGGCGGTCCGCCACGCGGCCGCGTGGAAGACGGCCTTCGACGGCTGCCTCACGCAATGGCGGCCTTCCCCTTCCGGCGAACCACCTCGGGCGTTCGACGCCGTCCGCGAGTACCGGGACCTGGTCGACGGCAGGTCCCGCCTCGACGGCGTACGCGCGTTCCTCGCCTCACGCCACATCGACCTGCCTCCCGGCACGCCGCGGGACCCGCCGGGGTGCGCCACCGTCCACGCGGTCGCGGCCCGCAAGGAGCAGATCTTCTCCGAGGCGCTCCGGACCCGCGGTGTCGACGTCTTCGACGACGTCCGCCCCACGCTCCGGCGGCTACGGGAGACGGGCGTCAGGTGTGCGGCCGTCTCGGCCTCCCGGCACGCCCGCCTCCTCCTGGAGGTCACACGACTCGACGGCCTCTTCGACGCCGTGGTGGACGGTCAGGACGCCGCCGCACTGGCCCTGCCGGGAAAACCCGACCCCGCCCTCTTCCTCGAAGCCGCAGCCCGCCTCGGCACGGATCCGGCGCGGGCCGCCGTGGTGGAAGACGCCCTCGTCGGCGTGGAAGCCGGGCACCGGGGGCGTTTCCACCTGGTCGTGGGACTCGACCGGGATGACGACGCACACACGGACGAGGCGCTGCTCGCGCACGGTGCCCACCTCGTGCTCCCCGGCCTGACCGGACTGCCCGCCGCCCTCGAAGACGGCCGCCCGTGAACGCCCCGTGGTGCTGGGAGTACCACCGCTACGATCCCAAGACCGAGCGGCTGGTCGAGTCCCTGTGCACCCTCGGCAACGGCCGCTTCGCCACCCGGGGATCAGCCCCCGAGAGCGTCGCCGACGACATCCACTACCCGGGCACGTACCTGGCCGGCTGCTATGACCGGCTCACCTCCACCGTCGCCGGGCGCAAGATCTCCAACGAGGACATGGTCCGACTGCCTGACTGGACCGGCCTGCGCTACCGCTGCCTGCCCGACGACGCACCGCCCGGCGACTGGCTCACCCTGGACCACCCCACCCTGCGCCACTGTCGCGTCACGTTGGACCTGCAGGCGGGAACGCTCACCCGCCGCATGCTCTTCCACGATGCCGAAGGTCGCCGCCTGGCCGTCACCCACACCCGCCTCGTCCACATCGGTGATCCGTACCTCGCCGCACAGCGCACCGCCTTCAGCGCATACGGCTGGCACGGCAGGATCGAGATCGAGTCCGTGCTCGACGGGGACGTCGCCAATGCGGGCGTGGACCGCTACCGCGCGCTGGCGGGGCAGCACCTCGTCGAGCACCGGGCCGGAGTGGAGGCGGAAGGCACCGCCTGGCTGGCCTGCACCACCGCCACCTCACGGTTGCGGATCGGGCTCGCCGTACGCACCTGGGCACGGCCGGCGGCCCCCGCCGGGAGGGCCTGTACGGCCACCACGGCCCGGCAGACGTACGTGCTGCCGATCAGGCGCGCGAAGCCCGTGGTGGTCGTGAAGACCGCGGCCCTGTGCACGTCGCTCGACCGTCCCTGGGACGACCCCGTGAGGAACAGCGTCGAGCACGCGGGACACGCCGCGGACTTCCCCACCCTGTTGGCCTCCCACCGGGCGTCGTGGCAACGACTCTGGAACGAGGGAGAGGTGGAAGCACCGGGAGAGACCGGTCGGGTCCTGCGCCTCCACGCCTTCCACGTCCTGCAGACCCTCTCGCCGCACACCGTGGAACTCGACGCCGGCGCCCCGGCCCGGGGCCTGCACGGCGAGGCCTACCGGGGCCACGTCTTCTGGGACGAAGTCTTCGTCCTGCCCTACCTCGCACTGCACTTCCCCGAAACCGCCCGCGCCCTGTTGACGTACCGGCACCGACGCCTCCCCGCAGCCCGGGCGGCCGCTCGCCGGGCCGGGGCGCACGGGGCGATGTTCCCGTGGCAGAGCGGCAGTTCCGGAGCCGAGGAGACGCAGCGCCTGCACCTCAACCCGCACTCCGGCCGCTGGCTGCCCGACCACTCCCACCTCCAGCACCACGTGGGCTCCGCCATCGCCTGGAACGTGTGGCGGTACGGGGAGGCCACCGGCGACACCGGTTTCATGCACGGTCCCGGCGCCGAACTCCTCTTGCACATCGCCCGCTTCTGGGCCGGCGCCGCGAGCTGGGACACCGGCCTCGGCCGGTACCGCATCCGCGGCGTCGTCGGCCCCGACGAATACCACGACGCCTACCCGGATGCCCCTGCGCCGGGCATCGACGACAACGCGTACACCAACGTCACGGCAGCGTGGGTGCTCGCCCGCGCCCTGGACCTGTACGGAACACTGCCCGCGGCCAGACGCGCCGAGCTCCGCACGCGACTGGCCGTCGGCCCCGACGACCTCCGCGATTGGGAAGACGTCTCGCGCCGCTTGTTCGTGCCGTTCCACCGCGACGTGATCAGCCAGTTCCACGGCTACGGCGACCTCGCCGAGCTCGACTGGGACGCCTACCGCTCCCGCTACCACGACATTCGCCGCCTTGACCGGATCCTCGAGGCGGAAGGCGACACGCCCAACCGCTACCAGGCGTCCAAGCAGGCGGACACCCTCATGCTCGGCTACCTCTTCCGGCCCGTGGAACTCGCCCGCCTGTTCTCCCGCCTCGGCTACCGCTTGGACGACGAGATCTGGCGGCGGACGGTGGCTTACTACCTCCGGCGCACCTGCCACGGCTCGACGCTCAGCAGCCTCGTCCACGGCTGGATCCTCGCCCGGCAGCAGGGCGGGGGCGCGTGGCGCTACTGCCAGGAAGCCCTGCTCAGCGACATCACCGACGTCCAGGGAGGCACCACCGGCGAGGGCATCCACCTCGGCGCCATGGGCGGCACGCTCGACCTCGTCGAGCGCGGCATCGTCGGCCTCGACCCGGCCACGGACGGACTGCACATCGACCCGGTACCGCTCTCCGAGGTACCCGCCTCCTCGTTCTCGGTGTGCTACCTCGGACACCGGGACGTCCGCATCAGCTTCCGGCCCGGCCGGATCGGCGTCAGGGTTCCGCCGTCCCCGCTGGGCCCCGTGCCCCTCGTGCTTCCAGGAAACAGGCGAGCGAGCGTTTCAGCAGGTCAGGAGAGGTGGTTCAGCCTGCCCAAGCAGTAGACAGAGCCCGCCGGCATCCGCCGGATCGGGCAGCGGTCGCGGCCACGGCTGTGTCGCATGGCGGGGTGCACCCGCCTCGCGCACTGTGGTTGTACAGCATGGAAAGGGTGAGCCGGGATGGACGAGCAGCTTGAGATTCCGCGGGTCGTCGTGGGGGTCGACGGATCGGCTTCCTCCCAGGCCGCGCTGCGCTGGGCGGTCCGGTACGCAGGCCTGGTGGGCGGGAAAGTGGAAGCAGTGACGGCCTGGGACCTGCCCGGTGCCGGAACGTGGTCGGCTCCTGCGGTCGACACCGACTTCGACGAGGAGGAGGCCGAGCGGCGCCTGGTGGAGGAGGTCCGCACGGTCCTCGGAGAGGGCGGCGCAGGCCAGGTCCACGAGCGCCTGGTACGGGGCAACCCCGCCGAGGTCCTGGTGGACCAGGCAGAGGGTGCCGACATGCTGGTCGTGGGCAGCCGCGGCCACGGCGGCTTCCGCCGGGCCCTGCTCGGTTCGGTCAGCCAGCAGGTGGCACTCCATGCCCCCTGCCCGGTCACGATCATTCGGCCGGACGCACCCGCCGAGTAGCTCCCTCTCGCGCTCCGCGTGCGGACCGTCAGTCGGTGCACCCCGGTACCGTCCCCGCGGGGGGCGGGGCGGTCCGTGGCGTGGCCACCACTGATCGTCGTGCGGGTGAGCGTGAGGTTTCCCGCCGGACTGACGAAGAGGATCCGGAACTTCGGCACCTTGTGTCCGTGATCGTCCCGCGGTTGGTGACCGGGGAGTCGGCCGGCATCTCGGCCGCCAACAGCACGCGGCCGGCCCCGAAGAGAGCGTTACGGGGTGGACCGAATGGCCCCAGCCGGGATCCGTCCGGCCCATGCGGTATCGCCGAAGGTTGCGTGACAGTGACAGCAGACCCTCATCACGCAGCCGAGGAGTACCCGTCATGAGTCCCAAGCGCGTTCTGGTCGCTTACGGCACCAAACACGGTGCCACTGCAGGTATCGCCGAGCAGATCGGCAAGACCCTCCGCGAGGATGGACTGGAAGCCACAGTGTTGCCCGCAGACGATGTCCGGGACGTCCGCGCCTACGACGCCGTCGTTCTCGGAGGTTCCCTCTACGCCGGGCACTGGAGCAGCAAGGCCAAGCACTGCGCGGAACGCAACGCCGACTCCCTCAGGCACCGGCCGGTGTGGCTGTTCAGCAGCGGTCCCCTCGACCGTTCCGCCGAGGAGCAGGAGATCC
Organism: Streptomyces spororaveus; assembly: GCF_016755875.1. Taxonomy (NCBI): domain Bacteria; kingdom Bacillati; phylum Actinomycetota; class Actinomycetes; order Kitasatosporales; family Streptomycetaceae; genus Streptomyces; species Streptomyces spororaveus. The sequence goes on from NZ_BNED01000005.1 coordinate 7,952,367, forward strand.
CTCCGGTCGCGGCTGTCGCCCGGCAGATGCAGCTCATCGGGGCGCGCGAGCACATGACCTTCGGCGGCAGCATCACGGCCCGGACCCCCGGGTTCCTCGCGAAGGCACTGACCCGCCAGGGCAAGGGCGGCGACTTCCGTAACCCCGAGCGGATCCAGACCTGGGCCCACCACATCAGTGCCGAGCTTGCCGCCTGAGCAGGAGTCCGGCCCGGAGGCAGCACGGAGGAGCGCTATGTACCACCGCAGGCTCGAGGTGGAGAAGAAAAACCCGCTCAAGCGCGGTGCCGACCGTACCCGGGCCCGGCTGCGAGCCACCTTCATGCTGGCCTGCCTGTTGGCCGTGATCTGCGGTGCCGTGGTCGGAGAAAGGGCCTGGACGGACACCCGCCGCACCGCGGCAGAGACTGCACGCCACCGGCATTCCGTCACGGCGGTGACCGTCGGCGAAACCACCTACCGAGCTGGGTCGGGACCGAGCACCCGCCCTGTCCCGGTGGCTCCCGCAACCTGGCGTGATACCTCGCACCGCGTCCACACGGAAACCGTGCCAGTCCCGGCAGCGACCCGAAACGGGGAAACCGTCCGCCTCTGGGTCGACGACCAGGGCAATGCGACCACCGCCCCACCCGGCACGGCCCACATCGCTCTGAACGCCATCAGTCTCGGCGCCGGCGCCTCGGCCGGAATCGCGCTCGCAGTGGGCGCCATGGTCTACGCACGTCTGCGGATCGTCGACGCACGCAGCGGACAAGCATGGGAAAGCGAATGGGAGAGCGTCGAGCCCCGGTGGTCCGGTCGTCTGCGACCCGAACAGGGAGCCGACGATGACTGAGATCGCCGCAGGTCGGCAGCTCAGACCAGATGCCTTTCCCGACCCACCGCTGGTTCGGGGAATGGACGAGTTCCGCTTCTGGGCCCGGCACCGCCACCGACCTTGATCGTACGGAGGGCATCATGTCGCACACGATCGAATGGAAGACGCGCGTCTACCTGTTCGAGGAGGGCCGCACCACCAAGGTCCGCGTCGAGCTCGACACCGGAACCACCCGGCTCACGGGGCATGGCACCGCCCACTGCAACCCCGTGGACGAGGACGTGCCCGAGATCGGCGACGAACTCGCGGCAGCCCGCGCACTGGAGGATCTTGCCGCTCAGCTCAAGCGCTTTGCCTACGGCGACATGGTCAGGATCGGGGCCGCACCGCGGGAGGTGTCGCTCATGCCCTACAGCGGCTGGATGAACGATGCGGTCGGGTAGCGATCAGGCGGTCGCCCGGGCAAGAGACGAAACTGGAAGCATGAGTGACGGACCGGCGATCGAGCTGACCGGCCTGACCAAGAGGTACGGGCAAGTGACGGGGGTCGACAGGTTGAGTCTGGCCGTGCGATCCGGGGAAGTGTTCGGCTTCCTCGGGCCGAACGGCGCGGGGAAGACCACCACACTGCGCTGTCTCATCGGCCTTCTCCGGCCGAGCGAAGGACGTGTCAGAGTGCTCGGGCTGGACCCGTTGACCGATCACCGCCGGGTGGCACCGCATCTCGGGTACCTGCCGGGCGAACTGCGCTTCTACCCGGAACTCTCCGGAGCGGAGACCCTCGACCTGCTGTCCGCGTTGCAAGGCGCCGCCGTACCCCGCCGCCGGGAGTTGTGCGACCGGCTGGGGCTGACGCACGCGATTCTCACCCGCCCTGTAGGAGGTTACTCGCGCGGCATGAAGCAGAAGCTCGGCCTGGTGCAGGCGATGCAGCACGATCCGCGACTGGTCGTACTCGATGAACCGACCGAGGGGCTCGACCCCTTGGTACAGGAGACGTTCTTCGCCTTGCTCCGGGAAGCGGCCGCCGCCGGGCGCACCGTCCTGCTCTCCAGCCACATTCTGCCGGAGGTGCAGCGCACGTGCGGGCGGGTGGCGATCATCCGGGACGGACGGCTGGTGACCGTCCAGAGCGTGGCCGGCCTGCGCGAGGCCCGCGCCCGGAGGATCCGGCTGGCCTTCGTGGACGGGAAGGGGGCCCGGTCCCTGGGAGGCGCGGAGCGGTGGACCCCGCGCTGGCACGGTGACCGGGTGGAGCTGCTCGTGCCGCCGAGCGAGGTGGTGGGCGCGCTGCGCGACCTGCTCGGCCTGCCGGTGGCCGACGTGACGGTGGAGGAAGCCGGACTCGACGAGGCATTCCTGGACCTCTACCGGACCGGCAAAACGGAGGATCGGCCGTGATGCGGCGATGGCCACTGTTGTGGCTCGCGTTGTACCGGCGGCGCAGAATGCTGGCCGCCCTGGTCGTCGGGATGGTCGTCTTCGAGGCGCTCATCGTGGTGGTCGCCAACGCGATCCCTCCTGGCCAACTCTTCACGGCGGGCGGCAAGGGCCCGCCCTCTGCCTACCAGGCGTTCAGCGGGTCGAGTGGCGACGTGTCCATCGCCAGCCATCCCGGGCTGCTGGGGGCCGGCCTCACCCACCCGTTCTGGATCGCCATGCAGCTCACCGCGATCGGTTCGCTCGCGGCCGCCGCCGTGGCGGCGGACGTGGAGTCCGGGACGGTGGAACTGGTGATGGTGCGTCCCGTCAGCCGTACCCGATTGCTGACCGAGCGGACCGCAGCACTGGTGCTCGCGGCGCTCGCCCTGAACGCCGCAGCAACCCTCGCCGTAGCGGTGGGGGTGGCGCTGTCACCGGACATCCACAGGCAAGTGCCGATCGGCGGAGTGTTTGCTGCCGGCCTCATGGGGTGGGGATTCGCCCTGTGTCTGATCGGGCCGGTGATGGCCGTATCGGCCGTCGGACGACGGCGGGCCCAGGTGATCGGCGCGACGATCGCGATCGGGGCTGTGGGATTCGCCGTCAACTTCATTGCGCTGGCATGGTCCCCGGCAGCCCCTCTGAGGTTCCTCAGCCCGTTCCACTACTACACGCCGGGAGACGCCTTGGCCCAAGGCGGGGTGCTCTGGCCCCAGCTCGGCATTCTGGTCGGTGCCGGGGTGCTGGGGCTGGTTTTCGCTCATCTGGTGCTGCAGCGCCGCGATCTTGCGCCCTGAGGGGTGTTCACTCGCGGATCTCCAGAACGTCTGTGACAGGGCGGCGGGGGGTTTCGGGCCCGGTGGGCCCGTAGCCGAGGCGCAGGACCATCTGGACGTGGCCCATGACCTCCAGCGGGTCGCGGACCGTCCACCGCAGTTCGGGCCATTCGAGGGGCTGTGAGGTCATCGAGGTGGCCAGGCCGTCGGCGGTGGCCTGGAGGAGGACACGTTCCAGTGCCTGTCCGGCCCGCATCCAGTCGACTCGCGTGTCGGCAGGGGTGCCCAGCAGGGCCAGCTGCGGCCGCCGCTCGAACACGGCCCAGCCGCGATCCGCCACAGGACGGTCCCGGCCGAAGTCGCGTACGGGGGAGGGGCCTCGGGAACTGCGCGGACCGAACGCGGCGGTGGGAATGCCGTCACTGCGTGTTCCGTGTGTTCCGGTCGAGGCGTGTACATCGGAAGCCCAGGCAGAGGTTTCTGCCCGGACGAGCGGATCGATGTCCTCCCGGTGCTCCGCGTCGCGCACCAGCCCGAGCACGGTCTCGATGTGCCAGTCGCCCGGGACGGTCAGCCGGCAACCCTCAAGGCGGGCGGCGCTCTTCAACCCGTCCATGAGAGCGTCCGGGACCGGCTCGTCACCGAACGGGAAGCGGCTGGTGTGGCGGCGCCGGAGAGCGGTGTGCAGGGCGGCGAGCTCGCGGTCCTGGTCGGCAGGTCCGTCGAGGGCTGCCGTCGCCAGCAGCCACGGTCGGGAGCCGTCGGGCAGCAACCGCACGCGGGCCCGGAGTCCGTGGTGGACCGCGGACACGCGCAGGTTGAACAGGGCCGCCGCACAGCCGAGGTGGAGGGCTCGGTGGTGCGGATCGGTGCGTGTCATGGCGCGGTCCGGATCACCGTGCAGCTCGATGACATTGCCCTGAGGGCTGAACACGAACTTCCACGGTTGTGCGTTGTGCATGGAAGGGGCGGTGACGGCGTCGCCGACGAGCTCGGCGACGGTGCCGGTGGCGAGGATGGTTGCGGTCACGGGACTGTTCCTGTCTGTGCGGCCTCAGTCGTGTGCCACGACAGCGACCGGTGAGCGGGAGTGGTGCATCACCGCGTGGGTGATGGGGCCGATGCGGGTGCCGAGCGCCGAGCGGCGGATGTGCCTCCCGACCACGACGAGTGCCGCGCCGGCGGCCGCCTCCAGGATCTGAACGGCGTGCTGCCCGATGACGGTGCGCGCGTCGACGGCGAGACTCGGGTACTTCTCCTTCCAGGGACTCAGCAGCTCCCGGAGGGTGGATCTGAGTCCGTCGGCGATCTCCCCCTGCACACCCGGGTCGAGGACGAGCATGTCGGCATCCGCCGCGGCAGATGCGAGTGCGGTGTCGGCCGCGCCCTGGGTTCCACGGGTGCTGACGGCGAGCGTGCTGTGTGCGCGCAGTAGCCGCTCCCGGGTGAGTGCGAGAAGGTCCTCCGCCCACTGATGACGCGGTTCCGGGAGCGGAGCGGCGAAGGGGCCGTACTGCGCCCAGTCCTCTGCATGGACCGGCTCCAGATCAGCGCTGCGCAGTTCGGCCTCGCACGCGGCCCAGTCGGCTGCCGCGCCGGCGGCGCCCGATCCGTCCAGACCCACCGTGATCCGGTTCGCCATGGCGTTCCTCCTGTGGCTGATCCGCTCTTCCAGGTTCCGCCGTTCGCCGTGCTCCTGGTAGGGCCCGAGCGGCCCTACCAGGGACCGAACGGCCCTTCGATCCAGGTCGGCGATCCTGCGGTGGCCCGTGCCGCCGGCGCCTCACGCGCATACGGGGATGGTGAAGTCGGTCCTGACCTCCACTACGCCGGGCACGGTGCCGACAGCGCGCACGACGGTGTCTTCCACTGCGGGCTCAGGAAGTGATCCGTTCAGGTAGACGACACCGTTGGCGACGTGCACACGCACCTCGGCGGAGCCCCGAGGAATCAGCTGGTACATGATCATCTCGCGGATCTCGGCAGCGATGTCCGCATCGGGGCGCAGGTAGACCTTCAGCAGGTCACCACGGCTGACGACGCCAATCAAACGGTTGTCGCCGTCGACGACGGGAAGGCGTTTCAGGTGGCTGCGGGCCATCAGGCGGGCCGCGGCGGGGATGGCGGCGTCCTTGGCCACGGTCACGGCCGGGCGGGTCATCAGCTGCTCTGCGGTAGTGGCGCCCGCGGTGTCGGTGCCCGGTTCCCTGAGCAGCAGGTCGGCTTCCGAGACGACACCGATGACGCGCCCGTCGTCGGACAGGACGGGCAGGGCACTGACGTTCCACATCCGCAACACCTCCACGATGTCCTTGAACGCCGTCCCGCAATCGATGGAGGCGGCGCCATGGGTCATGACGTCATCAACGGTTCGAAGGTGTTTCATGGCCTTGTGCTCCGTGGGGATGCCGTCGCGGCTTCGACGGTGTGAGGGGTGCTCCGGCCGTCTATGCGTGGGCGACGACGGCCACTGGAGCGGCGGCATGGTGCAGGACCGCGTGGGCGACAGAGCCCAGATGCGTGCCGAGGGGGGAGCGGCGCGAGTGGCGCCCGACGACGACGAGTCCGGCGCCTTGGGAAGCCCGGACCAGATGGTCGCCCGCGGAGCCCATGAAGACGCTGTGCCTGACCTCCACGTCCGGGAACTTGTGCCGCCAGGGCAGCAGCATGTCGTCCACCATGCGCGTGACGCTCCTGCCGATGTCCTTCTCGTCGTCCGGGTCGAAGAACGGTACGTACGTGTACGCGAGCGGCATTTTCCAGCCGTGGACGGCCCGTAGCGCGCAGCCCCGCCCGGCGGCCTCTTCGAAGGCGAAGGCGAGCACACGGTCGCAGGACTCGTGGATGTCGACCCCGACGACGACCTCGGAGCCGGAAGCGCTCCGAGGGCCCTCCGCGTCGTCGGCGACCCGGACCATGACGACCGGGGTGTCCGTGGCCACCAGGGCGGACACCGCGACCGAGCCGACGAGGAACCCCACCAGCCCGCCCAGGCCCCGTGAACCCAGGACGAGCAGTCCGGCGTCGGCGGCTTCGGCCGCGAGGGCCGCCGCAGGCCGGGCCGCGAGGCAGCGAGTCGTGATCTCCAGCTGGGGATGGCGTTGGCGCAGCTCCTCCGCCGCCTCGGTCAGCGCCCGGTCGGCCCAGCGATCCACGTCCTGGCGGCCCAGACCCGGAAACACCGGGTCCAGGGGCCAGTCGACGGCGTGGACGAGTCGCAGGGGTACGTGCCTCAGAACGGCTTCCCGTGCGGCCCAGCGCGCGGCTGCCCGGCTCTCGGGGGAGCCGTCGACTCCGACGGTCACGTGGTGCTTCATGACTGCAACCTCTCCCATCCCGGTCGACACCTCTTCACCACGGCTGCGCATCGCGTGCGTGGCCGGCGTGCGCGGCCAGTGTGTCGTCGGTCCGGGCTCCGACGTGCGATGCCACGGCGACGACCCCATCCAGTCGTTCGACGAGGCCGAGGAGCGCAGTCAGCTGACTCCGGCGCTCGACATGGCCGTCCAGGGTGACGCAGCCGTCCACCACGTGGACGTCGATGTCGCCGGCCGGCACGCCGAGCACCTCCGTGAGGACCTCGTCGGTGACGCGCCGGCGTATCTCGGAGTCGGGGCGGACGAACAGGCGCAGCAGGTCCCTGCGGGTGACGATGCCGACCAGCCGGTCCTCCTCGTCCACGACGGGCAGCCGCTCGATACCCCGGCGGGTCATCAGCCGGGCGGCTTCGGCGGCTGTCTCTTCGGCGTGGACGGTGACCGCGGGTGCGGACATGACGTCTCCGGCAGTCGGCGGCCCTGCCGGCCGGGTGGTCTCGTCGGCGGGGTGCGGGTCCGGCGCCGCGTGGGCCAGGATGTCCGTCTGCGAAACGACACCCACGACCCGGTCCTCGTCGTCCAGGACGGGCAGTCCGGAGACGCCGTACTGGGCGAGGAGCTTGGCGACATCCTTGAAGGCGGTGTCCGGAGCCACGGAGACGACCTCGTCCGTCATCAGATCCGCCACCTTGATGTGCTTCATGACGCCCTCCTGCTCCGCCGTGTCAGGCGAGGCCTGTGTCTGAGTTGGGTCTGCCTCCACCATCCGCCTGTGCCGGCAGAAGATCGAGGGCCGAACGGCCCCGTCCGGGGGCCGTCAGGGCCATGCGGGCCGGAGGAACGGGGCGGCGCCGGGGCCATGGGGACCTTTGGTCCCGATCGTGGTCCCGTGGGGCCCTCTGCATCGGGCGCCGACGGTGCCAGCGTGAGTGGTGTCCGCATCGGCTTCTCGGTTGGGAGGAACCGTGGAAAGCACATTCCGCACCCCGGACACGAGCACGGTGGTCGTAGGCGTGGACGGCTCGGACACGGCCCGCGCCGCCGCCATGTGGGCAGCGGGGGAGGCCGTACGCCGCGACAGGCCCCTGCACATCGTCTATGGAGCCGACACCGACGGCAGGGCCCTCTACTTGGCGGCGGAGACCATCGAACGAGTCCGCGCAAATGGCCGGCAGCTCCTGGACGACACGGCGAAGGCTGTGACGGACGAGTACGCCGGTCTGCGCGTGAGCACGGAGTTCAGCGGCGCGGACGCCGCCCATAGCCTGCACCAGGCCGGAGCCCTGCACGGCACGATCGTGGTGGGCAACCGCGGCCTGGGCGGCTTCAACTCCCTCCTGCTCGGCTCGGTCGGTCTGGACGTCGCCGCTGCCGCCATGACCCCGGTCATCGTCGTCCGCGGCATCGACGGGGCGGAGGAGACCGGCACCGTGCTCGCCGCCGTCCGTGACGAGCACGACCTTCTGCACGCCCGGTACGCCGCGCGCGAGGCCGAACTGCGCAAGGGATCCCTCAGGCTCCTGCACGTGTGGAACGTGCTGGAATCCGTCGGCGAGGTGGTCGGCATGCTCGACGGCGTCGACGAGATCGCCAGTGCGCACGCCGATGCCCTGCGGGCCGTCACGGACGCGGTCCGCGACGAGTTCCCCGATCTTGAAGTGCGGGCCGACGCCGAGAAGAGCATCTCCGTCGCCGGTGTTCTGGTCGAAGCTTCCCGCCACGCCGACCTGCTCGTCATGGGCGGCCGCCGTGTCCCCAGCGCCCTCGGACTCGCTCGCAACCTCGGGAGGGCGACACACAGCGTGCTGCACCACGCGCACTGCCCCGTCCTCCTCATCCCCCGGACCGGCAGCGACTTCGGGAACCGGCCATGACCGGCCACCGAGGCCATGACGTCGTCGTCGGAATCGACCCGGCCAGGGACTGGTACCTGCCCCTGGCCTGGGCCGCCGACGAGGCACAACGTCGCCGGCTCCCCCTGCGCCCGGTGCTCGCGGTGCCGCCCCAGCACGACACTCACCACGTCGACGACACACCGGGCCGGACAGCTCTGCGGCAGGCGGGAGCCGACAGGCTCGAACAGGCCTGCGTTCTGGGCAGCGTGGCCAAGGAAGCCCGCTTCGTCGTTCTCGGCAGAGGAGGCCACTTTGCGGGCTCAGCGCACCTTGCTCTCCGAGGTCACCGCCGGCCTGTCGGACAAGTACCCGGACGTGCACGTCACCCACGAGGTCCTGACCGGCCACCCTGTCGAGGAGCCGGCACGCGCGGCCGAGCACGCCCTGGCCGTCGTTGTGGGCCGCCGTGGCCGCGGCGGCTATACCGGCATGCGGCTCGGATCCGTCGGGTCACCTGGCCGTGACGGCGAGGTCATCGCCCTGCACCACGACGACGGCACCCCGCCCTACGCTGTGCGCTGGTCGGACACGGGCCGCACCACCGTGTTCTTCCCCGGACCGGACGCCCACGTCCGGCATCTGCACCCCGAGTCGCACGTGTCCCACCGTATGCAGCAGTAGGAACCTGCTGGGAGGGAACTCCGCTCCTGCCGCGACTACGGTGAAGGAGGTGGCGACCCACCGTTCCTGCCGGCCGGAGGTGTGACATGTGCGCAGACGGTCGGCCCGCCGCGGGCGGCGTGCCACGGCTGCGGCTGGACGAGCTGCTCGACGAGCTCCAGGCGCGGATGGACGAGGTCCGGGGGACCCGAGACCGGGTGAACGGCCTGCTCGAGGCCGTCATGTCGGTCGGCCGCGAGCTGGACCTTCCCCAGGTCCTGCACGGCATCGTCGAGGCCGCCGTCGTCCTCGTCGACGCCGAGTACGGAGCCCTCGGCGTCATCGGCGACGACCGCAAGCTGGCGGAGTTCCTGCCCGTCGGCATCACGGACGACCTCCGTGCGCGGATCGGCGACCTGCCCTCCGGCCACGGCATCCTCGGCGAGCTGATCCGGCACCCGGAAGCCCTGCGACTGTCCGAGCTGTCCGAGCATCCCGCCTCCTACGGCTTTCCGGCCCACCACCCGCCGATGCACTCCTTCCTCGGCGTCCCCATCCGCGTACGCGAGGCCGTCTTCGGCAACCTCTACCTCACCGAAAAGCGCGGCGGCGCCGCCTTCGACGAGGAGGACGAGGCGGTCCTGTCCACCCTCGCCGTCGCCGCCGGCATCGCCATCGAGAACGCCCGCCTCTTCGAAGAAGTCCGCCTGCGCGAGCGCTGGCTGGCCGCCAGTTCGGACATCACCAGCGCTCTGCTCTCCGGCGCCCCCCAGGACGACGTCCTCGAAGGCATGCTGGAGCGGGCCAAGGACATCACCAGAGCGGACATGGGCGTCTTCTACCTGCTCGGACCATCCGGAGAACTGCGCGGCTCTTTGGCCCTGGGTGATGGCGCCGAGGCACACCGGGGCATGGTCCTGCCGAGCACCGCAGGGACCCTGGCCGAGGCCGCCGTGGCGAGGGGCGGGCTGATCACGGTCGCGGACGTGGCCACCGACCCGCACGTCACCGTTCAGCCTGAGCGGTGGACGGGGTTCGGCCCGGCTGTCGCCGTCACGGTCGGCACCAAGGAAAAACTGAGCGGAATCCTGGTCCTGGCCCGGCGCCACGGCCGCGCCGGGTTCGCCACCGCGGAAGTCGCCGCCCTACCCGGATTCGCGAGCCAGGCGGCCCTCGCCCTCGAACTGGCCGAGCGGCGCCGCGACGCCGAGCAGATGAGCCTGCTCGAGGACCACGACCGCATCGCCCGCGACCTCCACGACCTGGCCATCCAGCGCCTCTTCGCCACCGGCATGACCCTCCAGAGCGCCCGGCGCTTCGTCGACCACCCCCAGGCATCCGAACGCCTGGCCCGCGCCATCGACGACCTGGACGCCACTATCAAGATCATCCGTTCGACCATCTTCGGGCTGCGCGATCACGAGGCGCCCGGTGCGACCCCCAAGCTGCGCTCCCGCACGGTCCAGGCTGTGGACGAAGCCGCTGCTGCCCTCGGATTCGCCCCGGCCCTGCGCATGGAGGGGCTCATCGACACCGACGTACCGTCCGCGGTCGCCGACGAGGTCCTCGCCGTCCTCGGAGAGGCCCTGACGAATGTGGCCCGCCACGCCGAGGCCACCCGTGCGGAGGTCTCGATCGTTGCGGCCGGCGGCGTCCTCACCGTCACCGTGGCCGACAACGGCATCGGCCTGCGCGAAGGCGGCCGACGCAGCGGCCTGAGCAATCTCGCGGAACGCGCCGACAAGCTCGGCGGCAGCATGGAGGTCAGCTCACGGGTGGCCGACGAGTCGGGCACCCGCCTTGAGTGGTGGGTGCCGCTCGCCGCACCGCCTGTGTGACCGCCACCGCCGGCCGAGGCCTGTGGCCCGAGGCCACAGGTACCGGCCGCTGCCGTAGGACGCGTACAGACCGAGCAGGCGGAACCGAGCGGCTTGCAGCCGATGGGCGAAGCCTGCCCGACCCGGTGGCCGAGCCCCGAGCCGAACCCGCAGTCGGCCTCCCTCAGCACGCGGGCGCCCAGGGCGTCGAACTCGTGGGCGCGGACCGGCATCATGGCTTCGGCACCCAGGCGCGAGGCGTACGGCTTGAACAGCCACGACCAGCCGACCAGCTCGCCGCTCCCGAGAGTCTCGATGACGGCGGCGTGTCGCCCGGGCACGTGCTTCAGTCCGGGCCGGCTGCCATGCCCCTGGTATGGGTCCTGTCGGCCCCCGGAGGGGACCGAACGGCCCATGTCCGGATCGGCGGAACCGTAGAGCCTGGGGGAGGAGACGGCCTGTTCCTGACCTGCTGAACGGAGGGCGCTCGCCATGGAGAACCATCCGGTCAACAAGGCCATGGCTGTGCCTGCCTCCGGCACGCCGGAGCGGCGGACGGAGGACCTCGCCGCCGATGAGGCGCTGGAGCTCTTCGGAACGGTCGGGCTGGGCCGCATCGTCTACACGAGAAATGCCCTGCCCGCCGTACGCCCCGTCAATCACCTCCTCGACGGGGGTGACATCGTCGTCCGCGTTCAGGACGATTCGACACTGGCGGCCCTGCTCTCGACGCAGGACGGTTCGGAGGTGGTCGTCGCCTATGAAGCCGATGCCATCGATCCCCACACTCATCTGGGCTGGAGTGCCGTTGCCACCGGCTATGCCGGCGCCGTCACCGACCCGACCGAGCTGAACCGCTACGCCCGACTCCTGGAGCCCTGGGCCGAAGGGCCGGTATCAGGCGCGGTCCGGATCAGGCCCGGGGTGGTCACCGGCTTCCGGATCCGTGCGGACGACTCGAAAGGCTCGGCCTGAGCCATGGGTACTTGAGATCGACGACTCCGTGCGGGTTCCCCCGGTTACGGGCGGCCTTCCGCTCTGGCTACGCCGAGAAGCAGATCCGCGGCCACCGCCGCCCCGTCGACACGGATGGTGTCGGCCACGGCGGCGGCTCGTGTCCGGGTCCGAGGTGACAGGGCCGTGGTGAGCGCCGCGGACAGGGAGTCGACGGTCGGCGTCGCGCCCTCGTGTGCCACGCCGATGCCCAGCTCGGCCACTCGGGTGGCCCACCAGGGTTGGTCGCCGATCATGGGGACCACAACCTGGGGCGTGCCGGACCGGGTGGCCGTCGTCGTCGTGCCCGCGCCACCGTGGTGCACGACGGTGGCGACCCGGGCGAACAGTGCCTGCTGGTTGACCTCGCCGACGAGGAAGCAGTCGTCGGCGTCGTCGATCGGGGCCAGCCCGGCCCAGCCGCGGGCGAGCAGGACCCGGCGGCCGTGTGCGCGGCTCGCCTCGATGGCCACTCGGGCAGCGTCCTTCGGCGCGCTTGGAGGCGAGCCGGACCGCGTCCTCCGACGTCGGCGGCTTCTTGCCGGCGACCACCGAGCGCACCGTTGGGCCGAGCGGCACCAACGGCACCCCGGCGCGAGCCAGCAGCGTCACGAACTCCTCGTCCGGTGCCGCGCACACCACCGTCTCCGCGCCCAGCCGTCGCAGTGCCACCGCCAGTCCCACCAGCGGTTCGACATCTCCGCGGGATCCCCACGTCGTCAACAAAGCGCGCATTTTCTGAATGTTCCATCCTCATATAAGGGTGAATGAGTGAGAATGGGTTCTTTCGTCACCATCTGATCCGCTTTGACGGCATCCGTGGCACGACCCCATTCGGGGCGGCGACCAGCTGGTGACTCGGGGATGTTCCATCACCTGCACGCTCTTGGTCGTGGACCTGGGCGGCGATGACGGCTGCCTGGACCCGCCGTTCGACCCCCAGTTTGCCCAGCAGCCGGGAGATGTGGTTCTTGACGGTCTTCTCCGACAGGTAGAGCCGTTTGGCGATCTGGCGGTTGGTGAGGCCGTCGCCGATCAGTTCGAGGACGGCGTGTTCCCGCTCGGAGAGGGCGGCCAGGCGGGTGTCCTCGGGCACCTTGGTGGCTTCGGGGTCGCGCAGTGAGTGCATCAGCCGGGCGGTCGTGGCCGGGTCGAGCATGGACTGTCCTGTAGCGACCGTACGAACGGCGGAGACCAGGTCGGACCCCTTGATCTGCTTCAACACGTACCCGGCGGCCCCGGCCATGATCGCGTCCAGCAGGGCGTCCTCGTCGTCGAACGACGTCAGCATCAGGCAGGCCAGATCCGGCATCCGGGAGCGCAGCTCCCGGCAGACCGAGATTCCGTCACCGTCGGGCAGTCGTACGTCGAGGACGGCGACGTCCGGGCGGAGCGCCGGCCCGCGGGCCAGGGCTTGCTCCGCCGTGCCCGCCTCGCCCACCACGGTGATGTCCCCCTCGGCATCGAGGAGGTCCCGCAACCCGCGCCGGACCACCTCGTGATCGTCGAGGAGGAACACCTTGATGGAGGCCTCCGCGGAGGCGCCCGGTACGTCGGACATGTTCGCCGCCTGATCCGGATGACGTTGCGCATGCTTCCACCCGGATTGTCTCAGCGTGGGGTGATATCCACCTGCTAGGCGGGTGAGACGGCCCCGTCGAACTCCATCCGGACGTCGACGACACCCTCGACGCTGCGGATCGCCCGGGCCAGGAGGGGGACCAGAGCGCGGTCCCTCAGCGGTCCCCGGAGGGCGACGACTCCGTCCTGTACGAAGAAGTCCAAGCGTGCGCCCGGTGCGAGCTCGGCCAGCACGGCCTGGCGGATTTCCTCCTCCAGTTCCTCGTCGGGACGCAGGAACACCTTCAGGAGGTCGCTGCGACTGACGACGCCCTCCAGCATGCCGACCTCGTTCACCACCGGAAGGCGCTTGACGCCCTTGCGGGCCATGATGCGGGCAGCCTCCGCGGCAGTGGCGTCGGCGTGGACGGTGACCGCGGGGCTCGACATCAGGTCCTCGGCGAGCACGGCGCCGGCCTTGGAGGCTTCGTCGAGCTGGTCCGGCAGGACGGGCTCCTCGCGGCGGAACTCCTCCTTGGGCAGGAGGTCCGCTTCGGAGACGACCCCGACGACGCGACCCTCACCTTCCAGGACGGGGACCGCACTGACCTTCCATTCGTGCAACAGTTCGACTATCTCCTTGTAGGACGCTTCACGGCCGATGGCGATGGCGGTGTGCGTCATGAGGTCACTGACGGTGGACTGAGAGGCGGGCATGACCGGCTCCTTCGCCGTGGTCGATCGGTAGGGTCCCGACACTTCCAGTGTCGGCATTCGGACGTGCGCGTCGGCAGGGTCCCTGTGGGCCAAGGCGGGGACCGACCGGCCCCGTGGTCGGTCCGGCGCTCCCCGTTCGGCGCGTGTTCAGTACGGCCAGGACCAGTCCGCGACCTCTGGCAGGTCGGTGCCGTGCTCGCGGATCCAGGCATGGTGGCGGATGCGCTGGTCGGCCATGGCCTGGCGCAGTCCCTCGGCGCGGCCCGCGAGGCCGGGTACGCGATCGATGACGTCCATGACGAGCCGGTAGCGGTCCATGTCGTTGCGCACGACCATGTCGAAGGGGGTGGTCGTGGTGCCGGACTCCTTGTAGCCGCGGACGTGCAGCTGGGGGTGGCCGGTCCGGCGGTAGGCGACGCGGTGGATGAGCCACGGGTAGCCGTGGTAGGCGAAGATCACCGGCTTGTCGGTGGTGAAGAGGGCGTCGTACTCGGGGTCCGTCAGGCCGTGGGGGTGTTCCTCGTGGGGCATGAGCCGGGCGATGTCGACGACGTTGACGACGCGGACGGCCAGCGAGGGGAGGTGCTCGCGGAGCAGGGCCGCTGCGGCCAGCACTTCCATGGTGGGTACGTCGCCGGCACAGGCGAGGACGACGTCCGGTTCGCGGGAGCCGTGGTCGGTGCCGGCCCACTCCCAGATGCCGGCGCCGCGCGTCACGTGGGTGCGGGCCTCGTCGATGGGCAGCCAGTCGAAGCAGGGCTGTTTGCCGGCGACGATCACATTCACCTGGTCGCGGCTGCGCAGGGCGTGGTCGGCCACCGCGAGCAGGGTGTTGGCGTCCGGCGGCAGGTAGACCCGTACGACCTCGGGACTCTTGTTGAGGACGTGGTCCACGAATCCGGGGTCCTGGTGCGAGAAGCCGTTGTTGTCCTGGCGCCAGACGTGGGAGGTGAGCAGGTAGTTGAGGGAGGCGATCGGCGCGCGCCAGGACAGCTCGCGCGCGGTCTTCAACCACTTGATGTGCTGGCCGACCATGGAGTCGACGATGTGGGCGAAGGCCTCGTAGGTGGAGAAGAGACCGTGGCGGCCGGTGAGGAGGTAGCCCTCCAGCCAGCCCTGGCAGACGTGTTCGGAGAGGATCTCCATCACCCGGCCGTCGCGGGACAGGTTCCGGTCCGTGGCCTCCGTGATGCCCTGCCAGGCCTTGCCGGTGGCCCCGTACAGGTCGTCCAGCCGGTTGGAGGCGGTCTCGTCCGGACCGACGACCCTGAAGTCCCGGCGCCCGGCCGTGTCCCGCATGATCTGTGTGAGGAAGCGGCCGAGGACGCGGGTCGGTTCGTGGAGGGTGCGGCCGGGCTTGTCGACGGGGACGGCGTGCTGGTCGAGCGCGGGCAGCGGGAGCGGCCGCAGGAGGCGGCCCCCGTTCGCGTACGGCACGGCGCCCAAGCGGTGCTCGCCGTCCGGCACGCAGGCCAGGACCTGGGCCGTCGGCCGGCCGTCGGCGTCGAAGAGTTCCTCCGGCCGGTACGAGCGCAGCCAGTCCTCCAGCTGTCGCAGGTGCGCGGGGTTCTCGCGCACCCCGGCGAGCGGGACCTGGTGTGCACGCCACGTGCCCTCGACGGGATCGCCGTCGACGATCGCCGGCCCGGTCCAGCCCTTGGGCGTGCGCAGGACGATCATCGGCCAGCGTGCGTACTTCCGGCCGGGGTCGGTGCCCGCCGTCCGTGCCTCTTGCTGGATGAGGGCGATGCGGTCCAGGGCGTGGTCCATCGCGCGGGCCATGGCGTGGTGCACCTGGGCGGGGTCGCTGCCGGTCACGTACAGCGGGTCGTGGCCGTAGCCGCGCAGCAGCGCGTCGAGCTCGTCCTCGGGGATCCGGGACAGGACCGTCGGGTTGGCGATCTTGTAGCCGTTCAGGTGCAGGATCGGCAGGACCGCGCCGTCGTGGACCGGGTCGAGGAACTTGTTCGAATGCCAGGACGCGGCGAGCGGTCCGGTCTCGGCCTCGCCGTCGCCGATGACGCAGGCGACCAGCAGGCCGGGGTGGTCGAAGGCGGCTCCGTAGGCGTGGGCGAGGGCGTAACCGAGTTCGCCGCCTTCGTGGACGGAACCGGGGGTCTCCGGCGCCACGTGGCTCGGCACGCCGCCGGGGAAGGAGAACTGCCGGAACAGCTTGGCCATGCCGTCGGCGTCGCGGCTCACGTCCGGATAGGTCTCGCCGTATGTCCCTTCCAGCCAGGAGTTGGCCAGGACGGCCGGACCTCCGTGCCCCGGACCCCAGACGCACAGGGCCTCCAGCGAGCGTTCCCTGATCACGCGGTTGAGGTGCGTGTGCACCAGGTTGAGGCCGGGCGAGGTGCCCCAGTGGCCCAGCAGCCGCGGCTTGATGTGCTCCGGCCGCAGCGGTTCGGCCAGCAGCGGGTTGCCCATCAGGTAGATCTGGCCGACGGCCAGGTAGTTGGCGGCGCGCCAGTGGGCGTCCAGCTGCGAGATCGAGTGCGCGGTCAACGCGGTCATGTCCGCTCCTGCGTCTGAGGGTCCGGGACGTTCGTCGACGGGGCCGATACCGACACCCTGCCCCTGCCGTGGTGCGGCCGCGAGAGGAGGACCGGCCCTTGAGGAGGGACCGTTGGCCCTTCTGCGCCCCTGCCCGGCACGAGCAAGGTGAATCCCGGTGGCGCCGGTCCTTCCCCCGGCCGGCGCCGCCCATTCCCGCCGGCCGATCCCGATGCCTCTCGCATCAGTACGGAGGACAGACCTGTGAAGCGCACCCTCGTTGTCGGAGTGGACGGATCCCCGGAAAGCCGGGCCGCCGCGGACTGGGCCGCGCGGGAAGCCGTACGGCGTGACCTGCCGCTGCACGTGGTGCACGCCTGGCTGTGGCAGCCGCTCGCCGTCCCGATCGTCCAGGACCGCGAAACCGAGTCCCGCAGGGCCGACGACATCCTGAAGGAGGTCGAGCAGGAGCTCACCCATCGGTACCCGGGGCTCGCGCTCACCGCGGAAGTCCTGTGCGACGCGCCCGTGCCGGCCCTGCTGCGCACCGCCAAGGAAGCCGAGATGCTGATCCTCGGCACCCGCGGGCACGGAGCCCTGCTCGGCTTCCTGCTCGGCTCCTACGGTCAGCAGGTGATCGCTGCCGCCGAGTGCCCCGTCGTCTCCGTCCGCTCCGCCCACGGCAGGCCGCTGGCCGTGCCGGAGGAGGGCGAGGTCGTCGTGGGACAGCAGGGTGGTGTGGAGGAGTCCGCCGAGGTACTGCGCGTCGCGTTCGAGGCGGCCGCGGCGCGCAAGGTCCCGCTCCGTGCCGTCCGGGCCTGGAACCTGCCCCCGGTGTACGGATACAGCCCCGGCTCGATGTGGATCGCCGAGCAGTTCGGCGGTCTGGAGCCGTTCGAGAAGGCCGCGCTGGACCAGGCGCTGGAGCCGTGGCGGCTGAGGTTTCCCGAGGTGGAGGTCGTCGCGCACGTGGAGCGGGGCAGCGCCGGCCACGTGCTGCTGTCCGAGGCTTCGGACGCCCAGCTGGTCGTCGTCGGCCGCCGGGTCCGCGAGTCGGCGGTGGGTACGCGCATCGGTTCGGTGGCCCATGCCGTGCTTCACCACGCCGCCTGCCCCGTCGCTGTCGTCCCGCACGACTGACGCCGATCGACGGTTGAGGCCGGGCCCGCCGCCGCACGGTGTGCCCGGCCCTTCCCGCGTCGAGCAGGAAGAGCACGCAGCTCCTGCTCTGCGGCGTACCACCCCGGCTGGTCAAGTCCATGCAGGTGCTCGGTGTCGACCGCGGCCTGCCGCTCGCCGTGACGTGATCGAGGGGGTGTCCGAATCCTGCCCCTGGACGGGGACCGTTCGGCCCTGGTTCTCCCGTGGATCGCGGTGAAGGCTGGGACGCGGAAGCCGCAAGGGCCCATCGGGGCCGGACGAAGGTAAGCAGCATGGATCACGAAGGCAACCCACTACGGGCCCGAGAGGTCGGTGACATGACAGCCCGCCGCTCCATGCGGGAGCTGGACAGGGCCGAGGCCCTGCGGCTGCTCTCGACGGTGTCCCTGGGGCGCATCGTCTTCACACAGCACGCGCTGCCCGCCGTCCGCCCGGTGAACCATCTCGTCGAGAACGAGGCCATCATCGTCCGGATACATGAGGACGGGGCATTGGCCTCCCTGGTGGCACCCGCCGACGCTCCCGGTGTGGTGGTGGCCTACGAAGCGGACGTCATCGATTCCGTCACGCACCTCGGTTGGAGCGTCGTCGTCACCGGTTACGCGAGGGTGGTGGCAGATGCCGACGAGGTGGACCGGTACGCGCACCTGCTGCGTCCATGGGTGGCGCACCGGATGACCAGCACCCTGCGGATCCGTCCGGATCTCGTCACCGGGTTCCGGCTGGAAGCGGACCCGACGCAGCCCGTGCCCGCGGCCCGGGGCTGACGCCCTTGCCCCGGTCCTCAGCCCCCGGTGGAGAGGGGAGCCCGCCAGACGAGCCTTGTACCCCCGTCATCCGGAGTTTCGTGAGTGAAGGAGCCGCCCAGGCTCTGCGCCCGCTCGTCGAGGTTGCGCAGGCCGCTTCTGCGGCCTTGGGCCGGAATGCCCTTCCCGTTGTCCGAGACGGTCAGCACGACCTCGCCCCGGCCGGCCTTGAGGGTCACGCCGACCCGGGTCGCCTGTGCGTGGCGGGCGGCGTTGCTGAGGAGTTCGCCCAGTACCGCCATGACGTGGTCGGCGATCTGCGGGGGTACGTCGGTGTCGAGCAGGCCTTCCATGCTCAGGCGCGGCGGGTGACCGAGGGTGGTGGCCGCGTCGCCGACGGCACGGGCGGCGCGTGCCCGCAGACCAGGGCCGCCCTCGCGGTCCTTGGTACGCAGCCCGAAGATCGTCGACCGGATGATCTTGATCGTTTCGTCCAGGTCGTCGACCGCCCGGCCGACCCTTTCGGCGGCCCCGTCGTGCTCGACGAGCCGAGCGGCGCTCTGCAGGGTCATGCCGGTGGCGAAGAGCCGCTGGATGGCCAGGTCGTGCAGGTCGCGGGCGATCCGGTCGCGCTCCTCCAGCAGTGCTATCTGCTCGGCGTCCCGGCGCCGCTCCGCCAGCTCCAGCGCGAGTGCGGCCTGACCCGCGAAGGCGACGAGGGGCTCCAGCTCGCCCTCGCCGAACGCCGGTTCTCCCGACGCGCGCGCAAGCAGCAGGACACCTCTGCTTTCGCCGCCCGCGGTGCCCAACGGGACGGCCACGGCGGGCCCCAACCCTTCCTGAACCTGGGACTCAGCGGGATAGCGCTCGTCGGCCCAGGCCTGCACCGCTGTGACGGGTTTGCCGGCCAGGTGCGCCGCTCCTGCGAGCGTGCCCGCGAAGGGGACGACGAGACCTTGCCTCTCGGCTCCGTCCGCGTCGGCCGCGAACTCCACGACCAGGCCGTCGATACCGGTCACGGGCATGGCGATGTCCGCGAGGCGTGCCGCGGTGATCTCTTGTGCGCGGCGGGCGATGAGCTCCAGCACCGCCGGCCGGGAGCTGCCCGACAGCAGGCTTTCGGTGATCTCCGCATTGGCCTTGAGCCATCGCTGCTGGCGCTGCGAGCCCTCGTAGAGCCGCGCGTTGTCGATCGCGACACCCGCCGCCACCGAGAGGGTGGAGATCACCGTCTCGTCCTCGGTGTCGAAATCGATCCCGCCACGCTTGTCGGTCAGATAGAGATTGCCGAACACCTCCTCGCGGACCCGGATCGGCACGCCCAGGAACGTACGCATCGGCGGGTGATGGGCCGGAAAGCCGTAGGACGAGGAGTGCGCGCCGAGATCCGTCAGGCGCAGCGGCTCCGGGTGGTGGATGACCTCCCCCAGCAGGCCGTGGCCCGCCGGCAGGGGACCGATCTCGGCGATCTCCTCATCCGTGAGCCCCACGGTCAGGAACTGCGAAAGCGTGCGGCCGTCGGGGCCGATCACTCCCAGAGCGCCGTATTCGGCGTCGACGAGCAGCGCGGCCGCCTCCACGATCCGCCGCAGCACCTGGGCGAGATCAAGCTCCCGCCCCACCGACACCACGGCCTCCAGGAGGCTGTGCACCCGGTCCCGCGTACCGCGCACTTCGTCGATGCGCACCTGGAGCTCGTCCAGCAGCTCGTCCAGCCGCATCCGCGGTACCTGCGTCAACGGATCCCTCACACCCACGCGCTTCCCCTCCGACGGCCGCTCGGTTGCCCGATCCACGGCCAGGGTATCGACACGCGCAGGCCCGAAGGGCGTCGTTGCGCGCGGATGCCAGCCGAGACTGACGTGACCGAAGCGCCGGACGACGACGGGGAGGAGACAGCATGGGCCTGAAGAAGGCGGTCTACGAGGACGAGCTGCTACGGCTCCAGACGGAGCTGATCAAACTCCAGGAGTGGGTACGTGCGGAGGGCGCCCGGCTGGTGTTCGTCTTCGAGGGCCGTGGCGCGGCGGGCAAGGGCGGCACGATCAAGCGTGTACCAGCTCCTGCACGCATGGCCCAACGACGAAGCGGCTGGATGGTCACTCAACTGCAAGAAGACCGGATCTCGCTGCCGACTTCGACGGGGGCGAAGACCCTCAGCGTGTTCTCGATGTCTGTGCCGTCGTAGAGCGGTTCGGCAGGCCGGTGTTCAGGATCGGGCCTCGAAGCCGGGCTTCTCCCGGTTGCGACGACGCAGGTCCGCGGAATCCTTGAAGCGCCTGCAGTCGACCAGTTGCAGGCGTGGGTGCTTTCGATGGGGAACTGCCCTTTCATGAAGCCGAGTCGACTCCGGCGGGGCAGGCTCTGACCACCAAGGGGGCCGCACGGTTCGGCCTCGGACGTCCGGCCCGTGACCTGGTCGCCGTTACGCACGCTGCACGGCACCACAGCCAGCCGCCCGCGGCCTCGTACCTCATGCAGACGCGTGACCGCGGGTTCGCCCCGCTGCGCCGCGGTCGCTTCGCAGGGCCGAAGGGCCCTGCGAAGCGACCGAACGGCTCCCCCCGGAGAGTGCCGACCGGCCCGCCGCCAGGGACTGTTGCCGCCGGGAACGAGGGGGCGCGAGTGACAGAGTTCAAGTGCTCCCCGAGGCGCCCCCAGAGGACGCCCGGCCGGGCGCACATCCCATGACGGCGCCCGTCGAGCGCACCTTCCGTCTCACCTCCGGGGGACCCCATGACGTTTCACGTCGACTCCGAGACCGGCCGGCTGCGGCAGGTCATCCTGCACCGCCCCGACCGCGAAATGACACGCCTCACACCCACCAACAAGGACGAGCTCCTCTTCGACGACGTGCTGTGGGCCAAGCGCGCCCGCGACGAGCACGACGCGTTCGCCGATGTCCTGCGGGACCGCGGAGTGCGCGTGCACCTCCTGGCGGACCTGCTCACCGAGACGTTGGACGGCATCGAGGCGCGGCAGCTCGTGCTGGACCGGGTCTTCGACGAACGCGAGTTCGGCCTCCTCGGCACCGACCGGCTCCGCACGTACTTCGACTCCCTGGAGCCGGCCGCCCTGACCGCCTGCCTCATCGGCGGAGTCACGAAGGCGGAACTGCTCGAGCGCACGGGCCGGATACCGAGCGTACGACTGCACGCCATGGCGCCCGACGACTTCCTCCTCGCGCCGCTGCCCAACCATCTGTTCACTCGCGACACCTCGTGCTGGGTGTACGACGGTGTGAGCGTCAACCCGATGAACAAGCGGGCACGCCGCCGTGAAACGGTTCACTTCGAAGCCCTCTACCAGCACCACCCCCTCTTCGCGAAGGGGGAGTTCCACCGGTGGGCCGACGGGCAGGCGGCCTATCCCGCCACCATCGAGGGCGGCGACGTCCTGGTCATCGGCAACGGCGCGGTGCTCGTCGGCATGAGCGAGCGCACCACGCCTCAGGCCGTGGAGAATCTCGCCCTGCGCATGTTCGCGGCGGGTTCCGCCCAGCGGGTCGTGGCCGTCAGCCTGCCGAAGAGCCGCAGCTTCATGCACCTCGACACGGTCATGACGATGGTCAGCGGCGACACCTTCACCCGATACGCCGGCCTCGGCATGCTGCCTTCCTCCACGATCGAAGCGGGGGCAGGCGGGGAGGGGCTGAGGGTCACCGACCACGCCCCCGAGGACATGGACCGGGCCATCGCCGACGCGCTGGGTCTGCCGTCCATCAACGTCCTCACCCCGAGCCAGGACCTGCGGTCCGCCGAGCGGGAGCAGTGGGACGACGGCTGCAACGTGCTGGCCGTGGAGCCCGGCGTGGTCGTCGCCTACGAGCGCAATGTGACCACCAACACCCACCTGCGCAAGAGCGGCATCGAGGTGATCACCGTTCGAGGCAGCGAACTCGGCCGGGGTCGTGGCGGCCCGCGGTGCATGACCTGTCCCATCGAGCGCGAGGCCGCCTGACCACCCCTCCCGCGCCCCCGCGTCCCCGTCATCCGCCCGCCGCACACACCCCGTACACATCAAGGAGCCCGCCATGCACGACGACCTGCACCAGCGCCCGTTCGTAAAGGAACTCGACTTCACTCCCGAGGAGTTCCACCACCTGCTGGAACTCTCCGCCTCCATCAAGACGGCCCGCCGCGAGGGACGCGAGGAGCAGCGGCTGCGCGGCAAGAACATCGCCGTCATCTTCGAGAAGACGTCGACGAGGACCCGATGCGCCTTCGAAGTGGCCGCGCACCAGCAGGGCGCGCACGTGACCTACCTCGACCCGGCCGGCTCCCAGCTCGGGCACAAGGAGTCCATCAAGGACACCGCACGCGTCCTCGGCCGTTACTACGACGGGATCGAATACCGGGGCAGCGACCAGCGCCTGGTGGAGGAGCTGGCTCAGCACGCCGGCGTTCCGGTCTGGAACGGCCTGACGGACCAGTGGCACCCCACCCAGTCACTCGCCGACGTGCTCACCATGTGGGAGCACACCGACAAGCCGCTGAACCAGGTGTCCTTCGCCTACCTGGGCGACGCCAGGAACAACGTCGGCAATTCCCTGCTGATCGTCGCGGCGATGCTCGGCATGGACGTACGCATGGTCGGCCCGCGATCCCTGCACAACTCCAACGATGTCGTCGACCATGCGAGGCGGGCGGCGGCCGTCAGCGGTGCGCGCATCACCCTGACCGAGGACGTGACCGAAGGCGTGGCCGGCGTCGACTTCGTCTACACCGACGTATG
Source organism: Streptomyces spororaveus (assembly GCF_016755875.1). Lineage (NCBI taxonomy): Bacteria > Bacillati > Actinomycetota > Actinomycetes > Kitasatosporales > Streptomycetaceae > Streptomyces > Streptomyces spororaveus. The sequence continues at coordinate 7,975,417 of NZ_BNED01000005.1, forward strand.
GCTCTCCATGGGAGAGCCGCCGGAGATGTGGGACGAGCGCATAGCCCTGCTCAAGCCGTACCAGGTGACAGCGAAGACCCTGGAGGCGACGGGCAACCCGGCGGTCAAGTTCATGCACTGCCTTCCGGCCTTCCACAACAGCGACACCACCGTCGGCGCCAGGATCGCTGCGCGGACCGGCATGACCGCACTGGAGGTCACCGAGGAGGTGTTCGAGTCCTCGCACTCCATCGTGTTCGACCAGGCCGAGAACCGGCTCCACACCATCAAGGCCGTCCTCGTCGCCACCCTCGGCGACTGAACGGCATCCCCTCGACCTCCGGAGAACACGTCATGCGTGTAGTCGTCGCATTGGGCGGCAACGCCCTGCTCCGCCGCGAGGAGCGGCCGGACGCCGCCGTGCAGCTCGCCAACATCCGCGCTGCCGTGTCCGCGCTCGCCCCCCTCGCGCACGAGCACGAACTCGTCATCACCCACGGCAACGGACCTCAGGTCGGCGTGCTCGCTCTCCAGAGCGCCGCCGACCGCTCCCTGAGCAGCCCCTACCCCTTCGACGTCCTCGGCGCGGAGACCCAGGGCATGATCGGCTACTGGCTGCTCCAGTCCCTGCAGAACGCCCTGCCCGGACGGCAGGTCTGCGCCCTGCTCAACCAGACCCTCGTCTCCGCTGCCGACCCCGCCTTCACCGACCCGGCCAAATTCGTGGGCCCGGTCTACGACCGGACCGAAGCGGAGCGACTGGCCGCCGAACGCGGCTGGACGGTCAAGCAGGACGGTGCCCACTGGCGACGCGTCGTACCGTCCCCCCGTCCACAACGCGTCGTGGAGACACGGCTCATCCGGCTGCTGCTCCACTCGGGAGCGGTGGCCGTGTGCGCCGGAGGCGGTGGCGTGCCGGTGATCCGTGACGAACAGGGGCAGCTGACCGGTGTCGAAGCCGTGGTGGACAAGGACCTCACCGCCGCCCTCCTGGCCGAGGCGCTCGACGCCGACGCGCTCCTGCTCCTCACGGACGTTCCCCACGTCTCGCTCGGCTACGGCACCCCCGGCGCCGAGCCCGTCGGACGGACCACGCCCGCGGCCCTGAGAGCCCAGCAGTTCCCCGCCGGATCCATGGGACCCAAGGTCGACGCCGTGTGCCGGTTCGTCGAGGTCACCGGCGGCATGGCGGCCATCGGTGCTCTCGAAGACGCCCGAGCCATCCTCGACGGAGCCGCCGGCACCGTCGTCACACCCAGCGGCAGCTACCGCGAAGCCCGCCACGACGGAACACAGGACCTGACATGACTCTGCAGAGCGCACCCGCATCCCCACAGCCGGCCAGAGCCAGAACGGACTCCGGCGCGCCCGGCGCCCCACGGCGGCGGCTTCGGTTCCCGTCCGCCTTCACCGTCCTGTTCGTCGTCACCGTCGCAGTCTGGGCCCTGACGTTCGTCATCCCCGCCGGCCGCTACGACACCAAGGACGGCAGCCCCGTACCGGGCACCTACCACTCCGTAGAACTGACCACCGGATTCTGGGAGCGTCTCAAAGACCTGTTCCTCGCCCCGGTCAACGGTCTGTACGGCGTCACCGATGCCGGGACCGGCCTCACCGCACCCGGCGGGACCGGCTCCTTCGCGGGCGCGGCCGGCGTGTTCCTCTTCATACTGGCCGTGGGCGCGTTCATCACCGTCACGATGCGCACGGGGGCACTCACGACGGGAGTGGCGCGCCTCGCGCAGCGTCTGCACCACCGCAGGACCCTGCTGCTCGTGGTGCTGCTGACGGTGTTCTCCCTCGGCGGGACCACGTACGGCATGGCCGAGGAAACCCTCGGCTTCTACGGGCTGATGATCCCCCTGATGCTGGGCCTGGGCTACGACCGCATGGTCGCCGCGACGGTCGTCATGGTGGGAGCCGGGGTCGGCACCCTCGCCTCGACCGTCAATCCCTTTGCCACCGGAGTGGCTTCCGACAGCGCCGGCATCGGTACGGGAGACGGCATCGTCCTGCGACTGGTGATGTGGGCCTGCCTGACGGCCCTGTCAGCCGCGTACGTCGTGCGCTACGCCCGCCGCGTCACCGAGGACCCCTCCCGGTCGCTGACACCCCTCACCGAAGACGACCTCCGCATGAAGGCCGAGGGTGGCGAAGCGGCGGCGAAGCTCACGAGTCGCCAGCGCACGGTCCTGTACCTCTTCGCGACCACGTTCCTCTTCATGATCTTCGCCGTCGTCCCCTGGTCCGATCTGCACGTCACCTTCCTGCCCACCCTCGGTTGGTACTTCCCTGAACTCGCCGCCCTGTTCATCGTCGCGGCGGTCGCCGTGGGGCTGGTCGGCGGCCTGGGCGAGAAGGGAACGGTGAACGCCGTCACCGCCGGCGCAGGGGACTTCATCGGAGCGGCGTTGATCGTCATGCTGGCCCGGGGAGTCACGGTGATCATGAACAACGCCAGTGTCACCGACACCATCCTCGACGTCCTGCGGAGCGCGGTGGCCGACACGTCCTCCGGCGTGTTCGCCGTACTGATGTTCGTGGTGAACCTCCCGCTGGCCTTCTTCGTCCCCTCCTCGTCCGGCCACGCGGCCCTCGCCATGCCCATCCTCGCCCCCCTGGCCGACTTCGCCGGAGTGAGCCGGGCCCTGGTGGTGACCGCGTACCAGTCGGCTTCCGGATGGGTGAACCTCGTTACGCCCACCTCGGCCGTCGTCATGGGAGGCCTCGCCCTTGCCAAGGTCCGCTACGACCGGTACCTGCGCTTCATGGCACCACTGATGGGTGCTCTGCTGGTGGCCGTCGCCGGATTCCTCGCACTCGGTGCGGCAGTGCGCTGAATCGCTACGGGGCAGGCACGTGGCCGGCTGGTCGGGACACCGACCGGCCGGCCACCGTCGTGTGCCCGGCACGAGGCGGACCTGTGGGCTCCGCCGGACGGCGCCAACAGGGCACAGGGCGCTCGCCCCACCGGATCGCCGTCTCGCTGCTGCCGCTGATGCGGATACGCTCGCGGCGTCGGGCGGCCACCCATCGGGGTGGGCAGGCCTGAGAGTTGCGCCGGCGCAGGCGGGCGGGCAAGGCCTGCACGGACGCTTTGGCCGAGGTGGTGGGGACGGGCGGGGACTGCCGCAACGGTCCTTCCCGGCCGGCCTGTGCACCCGGACCGACCGCCCCATCGCGCCCCTCGCCGCGGTCGCTTCCGTCTTTTCCACCCGGTACGACAAGCAACGCACCGACCACTGCGGTCGCAGCACACCAGGAGCCCTCGTCGCGCAGCTGCGCGACGAGGGCTCCTGGTGTCAAGGGGCGGCGGCGTCCGTCGGGAGACCGCGGCCGGGGCGTATCCGTCCTCGGTGAGGCTCGCGACGATCAGAGATGAGGGACGACCGCCACGGGCGTCGTGGCGTGGTGCAGCACTGCGTGGGTGACCGGGCCGATGTGCGCTCCGACCGCTGCCCGGCGTATGCGCCGTCCGACGATCAGCAGCGAGGCTTCCTTCGACGCTTCCACGAGGTGGCCCGCGGGCCGTCCCACCAGGCACTGCTCCTTGACCTCGACCTGGGGGAACTTGCCGCGCCACGACCGCAGTACGTCGGTGAGCGCGCTCGCCTCGCGCAGTCCCAGCGCGACGCCGTGGCCGGGATCGGCCGCCGCAGGGTCGTACCCTTCGACCACCGGTACGCTCCAGCCGTGCACGACCCGCAGGGTGGCCGCTCGGGCAGCGGCGGCCTCGAAGGCGTACGCGAGCAGCTCGTCGCACGGCCTGGAGAGGTCGAGGCCGAGCACCACGTCGAGGCACTGCCCCTTGCGGTCCCCGTGGTCGCCCGTCCCGGGGAGCGGTGCACACTCGGCCCGTTCCCCGGCCCGTACGGCGACGACCGGACGCTCGGCGTGCGCGATGACGGGCAGGGACACCGATCCGGTCAGGAAGCCGGCCAGGCTGCCCAGCCCTCGTGAACCCACGACCAGGACTTCCGCCTTCTCTGCGGCGGACAGCAACACCTCCGCGGGGCGGCCGTGCACCTGCTCGACGCTGATCTCCAGGCCGGGGTGCGCCGCCCGCAGCCGGTCGGACGCTTCGTGGGTGACCTGCTCGGCGTAGTGCTGAGCGGCGGTCGCCGCCCCCTCACAGGGCGTGGTGTCCAGGCCGGTGAACGGGGCGTGGGCGAAGGCCCGTGACCAGTCCTGCCAGACGTGCAGGAGGTGCAGGGGCAGACGGCGCATCTGTGCCTCGTGGGCGGCCCAGTCCGCGGCGGCCAGCGACTCGGCCGAGCCGTCCACAGCGGCGATGACGGTACGTGACATGATTCCTCCGGGCGAGGGGTCTTCGGGTGGTTTGCGGCACTGGTCCGGGGACCGGCGGCCGGGCGCGCGGCGTCGCCCGGAACGTGTTACCGGGACGGAGTGATCAGCCCGTAGTGGCCGTCGTAGCGGTGGTAGAGGACGCAGCCCCGGCCGGTGGCCGTGTCGTTGAAGAAGACGAAGGGCAGCCCGGTGAGGTGCAACCGTGAAACGGCCTCGGTCACACTGCTCGTCGGCACGGGAACCGTGCTCACGCCGAGCAGACCGTCGACCTCCCGTTCCTGGCCCAGAGGTCCCAGCGAAGCCATGCGATGCCGCCCGGTACGGACGTCGCGGTAGACGATGCTGTCGCGCCCGGAGGCCAGGTCCGTGAAGAGCCAGAAGTCGTGGTCCATGGCCTCCAGGTCGATCACGGCGTCCTCAGGCGTCTGGTGGACCAGGCTGAAGGACTTGTGCCGCACGATCCGGCGCTCTCCGGCGGGAACGTGATGCCGGTGCGGACGGTGGTCGTGCCCTGCGCCGTCCCGCGATGTCCGGCTGGGCGTGCCGTTGCGGTGGGGGCCGCCCGCCGCATACCGCCGTGGCCGGGTGAGTCGGGCAGCCAGGCGCTCCTGCAGGAGGTCGACCGCTTCGAACATGCTGTTCGCGGCCACGTGGGCGCGAACCATCCGGCCGTTGACGTCCACCACGGCCTGAGCCGTGGCCGGGCGGTTCGCCGAAGTGCTGGCGGCTTGCGTGAGCTTCACCCGCACGGTCAGCACGGGTCCGCGCACGTGGCCGATCACCGCGAGCATCTTTCCCTGGGCGTACACGTCCGCGCCATCGGGCACCTGCCCTCGGTTGCGGACCTGGACGTCGGCTGTCCGGCTGGTCTTGAGACCGCTCATGAGAACTCCTCCTCGATCCCTTCCAGCCTGTCTGTCGGCGGCCGCTCCCGGGCAGAGCCGTCCGGACCCCGCCACGGCGCCACTGGTACCGACACCACCCGGGAAACCGGGACTTCCGGTCGGCCGGGCAAGGCCGTTCGGCCTACAGACCCCGGGACGGGCAAGTCGACGAGCCCCGGCCTGCTATCGCGTGACGTGCCGGACCGACAGCACGGCTCGGGTCGGCGGCTCCGGGTCGCCGCAACCGGCCGCGGTGACCGGCCGCGGTGGCCGCCGCCGCTCAACCGACGGAAGAGCCCGTGGTGTCCCGCCCTGTTGTCAGTGATCGCTCTCGCGGCCGGTTGTCAGCCGGTTCATCACACCCACCACACCGTCCACGCGCCACGTGACCCTGATCAACGCCGCTGTATCGATAGCAGGTTCGGATGATCCCGCCATGGTGACCATCCCGTCGCGAACGTCGATGCGGAGCCCGTCGATGCGGTGCGCGGCCGGCGCCCGGCCGGAGACGGCATCGGCGACGTCCGCGAGGATCTCCTCGTCCGTCCTCAGGAAGACGCGCAGCAGATCACGTCGCGTGGTGATGCCGATCAGACGGTCCTCCTCGTCCACCACCGGCAACCGGTCGACGTGGCGACGTTCCATGATGCGCGCGGCGTCGGCGACGCGCTGTTCGGGATGCACGGTTACAGCCGGGCTGGTCATCAGCTCGCCTGCCGCCATGGCGGGTCCCGCGACGGAGTGGGCGTCGGCCGGTCGCCGTGGTGTGTGCGCCATCCGATGCCGCCCGAAGCCGTGCCGGCCGAGACAGCCCTGTTGCCTGGCAAGGTCTTTCCGTGAGACGACGCCCATGACCTTGTCGTCGTCATCCACCACCGGCAGCCCGCCGATCCGATGGGCGATGAGCATGCGAGCCAGTTCTTCGAAGGAGGTGTCCGGGCGGGCCTGGACCACCTCGCTGGTCATGACTTGGCCCACCGTCCGTTCTTCGGCCACGGTGCTCATCTCCACTCGTCTCGCAGGTGTCCGGATACCGCCGATGGCGCCCCGGCCTCTGACTGCCCGCCGACCGCTGTGCTCAGCGCGCCGGGGGCCGGGAAGCCCCGGGTTCGTCTGCTCCTCGTGCTTGCCGTTGCTTCCAGAGTGGGACGGAGGACGGCCGGGGGACAGAACCGGTCAGGACCCGCACGCCGGGCCGTTCGGCCCGTGACAGGCCGGGCCGGGCGGGGCCCGCCGGGGAGAGGGCCCAACAGCCCTGGCGTGCCCCCCGTTCGACCCCTGCCCGGACGGCCACCACCTCGATGGGGGTGCCGTTGCCCGTCTCCGCGCGTTCCATGACGCAGCGCAGATAGTTCCGGCCGATACGTCCGAAGCCGGTGGACGCCGTAGGGGCGCGGAAGGGCCGGTGGTGGGGCAAGCCTCTGCGCTGCCACAGCGGCCGGAGACCATCGGGCCCCGTCGAGGGACCTTCGGGACCTCAGCCGAGGACGCGTCCCGGGCAAGGCTGTAGGTGACAGGACGGAACGGGTGGCCACCCCGGTGGCCGGCCACGTGTGGCCACAGCGCCACCCACACCCAGGGAGCTTTCCATGACACAGGCGACCAGCGACCCCCGCACCACCACCGACGGCACCCCGTCGGACACGCTCATCGCCGTGAACCTCCTGGTCGACAACGCCTCCAAGGCGCTCGCCGACTTCGAGTCCTTCACGCAGGAGCAGGTCGACCACATCGTCGCCAAGGCGTCGGTGGCCGCCCTGGACCAGCACACCGCCCTGGCCCGCTCGGCGGTGGAGGAGACCGGGCGGGGTGTCTTCGAGGACAAGGCGGCGAAGAACATGTTCGCCTGCGAGCACGTCACCCACAGCATGTCCCGGGCGAGGACGGTCGGCGTCATCGGCCGCGACGACATCGAGGGCATCATCGAGATCGCCGAACCCGTAGGTGTGCTCTGCGCGGTCACGCCCGTCACCAACCCGACGTCCACCACCATCTTCAAGGCGTTGCTGGCGCTGAAGACACGCAACCCCGTCGTATTCGCCTTCCACCCCTCCGCGCAGGCATGCAGCACCGAAGCCGCACGCATCGTGCGGGACGCCGCCGTCGCCGCCGGAGCGCCCGCGCACTGCGTGCAGTGGATCGAGGCTCCCTCCGTCGAGGCCACGAGCCTCCTCATGCGACACCCAGGCGTCGCGCTGATCCTGGCGACCGGCGGCAACGCCATGGTCAAGGCCGCCTACTCGGCCGGCAAGCCCGCCGTCGGCGTCGGCGCCGGCAACGTGCCCGCCTACGTGCACCACAGCGCGGACCTGCGCCGGGCGGTCAACGACCTCGTCCTGTCCAAGTCCTTCGACAACGGCATGATCTGCGCGTCCGAGCAGGCGGTCATCCTGGACACCGACGTGTACGACGAGGCGCTCGCCGAATTCCGGCGCCTGCACGCGTACGTCGCCACGGCCGAGGAGAAGCGGAAGCTGGAGACCTACCTCTTTCCGCCCGACCCGGCCGGCCGACAGGGCCGCGTCAACCCGGCAGCCGTCGGACAGAGCCCCGACCGGATCGCCGAGCAGGCCGGGTTCACCGTACCCGCGGACACCTCGCTCATCCTGGCCGAGGCGAGCCACGTCGGGCCCGACGAGCCGCTGACGCGGGAGAAGCTCTGCCCCGTCCTCACCGTGCTCCGGGCAGCGTCCACCGAGGAGGGCTTCGATCTCGCGGCCGACATGGTCGACTTCCACGGGCAAGGACACAGCGCGGTGATCCACACCGGGGACCCGGCCCTCGCCGAGCGCTACGGCCGTCGTATGAAGACCGTACGGATCATCGTCAACTCGCCGTCCTCGCAGGGAGCGATCGGCGGCATCTACAACCGTCTGGTCCCGTCCCTGACCCTGGGCTGCGGTTCCTGGGGCAGTACTTCGGTCTCGGACAACGTCTCGGCCGCCCAGCTGCTCAACATCAAGCGCGTCACCACCCGGCAGAACAACATGCAGTGGTTCAAGGTGCCGCCGAAGATCTACTTCGAGCCCCAGGCCATCCGCTACCTCGCGGCGATGCCCGACGTCCACCGCGTCACCGTGGTCACCGACGCGACCATGACCCGGCTCGGTTACGTGGAGCGCGTCAGCCGTGTCCTGCAACAGCGGCAGCAACCCGTGACCATACAGGTCATCGACGACGTCGAGCCGGAGCCGAGCATCGACTCCGTACAGCGTGGCGCCGCCCTCATGCGCGACTTCCGGCCGGACACCATCATCGCCCTGGGTGGCGGATCCCCCATGGACGCGGCGAAGGTGATGTGGCTGCTGTACGAACAGCCGGACGTCGACTTCGCCGACATGCGGCAGAAGTTCTCCGACATCCGTAAGCGTGCCTTCCGCTTCCCCGTGCTCGGCAAGCAGGCCCGTCTCGTCTGCGTTCCCACCACCTCGGGAACCGGCGCCGAGGTCACCCCCTTCGCCGTGATCTCCGACCCGGCGACCGGCAAGAAGTACCCGCTGGCCGACTACGCCCTGACCCCCAGCGTCGCGATCATCGATCCCGTCCTGACCAACGACCTGCCGGCGTCGCTCGCCGCCGACAGCGGCTTCGACGCCCTCACCCATGCCACCGAGGCGTACGTCTCCGTCTATGCCAACGACTTCACCGACGGTCTGGCGCTGCACGCCATCAGGCTGGTCTTCGACCACCTCGAGGCGGCGGTCACCGGCGAGTCGGCACGGCGGAGCGTGGCACGGGAGAAGATGCACAACGCGGGCACCATCGCCGGCATGGCCTTCGGCAACGCCTTCCTCGGCATCGTCCACGCGATGTCCCACACCCTGGGCGCCACCTTCCACATCGCCCACGGGCGGACCAACGCAATCCTCCTGCCGCACGTGATCCGCTACAACGGCACCGTTCCCGGCAAGCTGACGGGATGGCCCAAGTACGAGAGCTACCGCGCGCCCGAGAGGTTCCAGGACATCGCCCGTGCCCTCGGGCTCCCCGCATCCACCCCCGCCGAGGGCGTGGCCTCGTACGCCGCCGCGGTGGAACGCCTGCGGGACGCCGTGGGCATCGAACCGTCCTTCCGCGCCCTGGGACTTGACGAGGCCGCCTTCATCGGCGCGCTGCCGCAGCAGGCACTGAACGCCTATGAGGACCAGTGCGCCCCGGCCAACCCGCGCATGCCGATGCTGGACGACATGGAGGACATCATGCGCGCGGCCTACTATGCCGGGCCGCGGCCCCTTCCCTCCTTCTGACGGCGCGTAGGGCGGCGGCCCCTCTGCGGGCGGGCCGCCGAGACCGTGTGGACCCGGGGTCCAGGGCAGCCATCTGGGGCGCGGCCGCGTATGAGGGCCATCCGGCCCTGGCCGAAGGTCCCGCTCGCACGGCACGATGCAGTGGATCCGCCGGCGGGCGGAAGACTCGGCGAACTCGGAGTGTGCGATGACGGACAGCAGCGGCGGCCTCACCGGGAAGGAACCGGTCAGGGTCTTCCTCCTCGACGATCACGAGGTCGTGCGCCGCGGTGTGCACGATCTGCTGGACGCCGAGCCGGACCTGACCGTGGTAGGGGAGGCGGGCACGGTCGAGCAGGCGCTCGTCCGTGTGCCCGCGCTGCGCCCGCAGGTCGCCGTCCTGGATGTGCGCCTGCCGGACGGGGACGGCGTGAGTGTCTGCCGGGAGCTGCGCTCCCGCATGCCCGACCTCGCCTGCCTGATGCTGACGTCATTCGATGACGAGGAGGCGCTGCTCGACGCGATCATGGCCGGCGCGTCCGGATACGTGCTCAAGCAGATCACCGGAACCGACCTGGTGAACGCCGTGCGGACGGTCGCCTCCGGCCAGTCCATGCTGGACCCCGGCGCTACGGCGCGGGTGATGGCCCGGCTGCGCGGCGGACCTCAGCAGGAGGAGCTTCCCCAGGGTCTGCCCGGCCTGACGGAGCGCGAGCGTGAGATCCTCGCTCTTGTCGGGGAAGGGCTGACCAATCGTGAGATCGGTCAGCGGCTCTACCTGGCGGAGAAGACGGTCAAGAACAACATCTCCCGGCTGCTCGCCAAACTGGGCGTCGAACGGCGAGTGCAGGCCGCCGTCATCGCCACGCAGGCTCTGGCCGCCCAGGGAGACCAGAGCGGGCGGCTCGGCAAGGTGTGACGGCTGTGCCGGGATCCGAGCGCAGGTTCACGCGCCCGCGAAACGGCTGAGCGGCCCGGCCCGGCGTCCTTCTCGGACGTCGGGCCGGGCCGCTTCCGCATGTCTGCCGGAGAGGCCGGCCGGGGCCGTCCCCGAAGCGGGGCGGGGCCGTCAGGCGTGCGGCACGACAGCTACGGGGCAGCGGGCGTGGTGCCAGAACCGGATGAGCGACCGACCGCCCGGCGGTGTGCGGTCGTGTGGGGCCTACAGGACCCGCAGCAGGGACCTGTGGCCCCTCGGCGGGTGGGTCGTGGGCAGGCCACTGTGGAGATGCAAGGCCCTTCCCCGTTCTCCCGAGGAGCCGTTCATGTCCCGCACCGTCACCGTCGGCTTCGACGGATCCCGTGAGAGCCTCGCCGCCGTGGACTGGGCTGCCGGGGAGGCAGTGCGCCGCGCGGCGCCGCTCCGGATTCTCCAGGTCTGGAGCAAGGACGACGATCCGCGTACCCGCCTGGTGGCGCCGGCGACCGCTCAGGGGTGGGGTGAGCGGGCGCTCGGTACGGCGGGGAGGCGACTGCGCCGGCGCCACCCGGGTCTGCGGACCGAGACGCAGTGGGTCTGCGGTGACCCGGTGGAGGAGCTGTGTGCCGCCGCGGACGAGGCGGAGCTGCTGGTGCTCGGCTCCCGTGGCCTGGGCGGGCTGGCCGGCTTCCTCGCCGGATCCGTCTCGCTGGCCGTGCTCGCCCGGACCCGGGGCCCGGTCGTTCTGGTCCGCCCGCACAACCGCCCGGCGGCCGGGGAGGACGGGCCGGCCGGAGAGGTCGTGGTCGGCCTGGACGTGTCCGCACCCGGCGACGAGGTGCTCGCCTTCGGCTTCGCGGCGGCCGACCGGTACGGCTGCGGTCTGCGGGTACTGCACACCTGGGCCGTTCCGTCGCTCTACGGAGCCGACATGGGCGCCGCCCTGCAACTGATGTGGGCGGAAGTCGCGCAGGACGCGCGCCGGGCGCTCGACGAGGCGCTGGCCCCGTGGACGGAGAAATACCCCGGTGTTTCCGTCGTTCGTGAATGCCGCCAGGGCCGGCCGGCGCAGGACCTCGCGGAAGCCTCGCGAGGGGCCCGGCTGGTCGTGGTGGGTCGCCGGAACCGGCGTGCGCGGATCGGCACGCACATCGGGGCCGTCACCCACGCCGTCATCCACCACTCCCTGGCTCCCGTCACGGTCGTGCCGCACGACTGACCGACCGAACCGGCCGCTACCGTGCGGCATGCCGCCCCGCTTCCCGGGACCCGACATCCACCGAAGAGACAGGCGAGCAGCCATGACCACCTATGTGTACGACTTCTCCGAGGGCCGCCGGGACATGGCCGGTCTCCTGGGAGGCAAGGGAGCGAACCTCGCGGAGATGGCGCGCATGGGCCTGCCCGTGCCGCCCGGCTTCACCGTCACCACCGAAGCCTGCCGGATCTTCCTCGCCACGGGGCAGGCTCCGGACGGCCTCGACCGGCAGATCGGCGAGCATCTCGCGGCGCTGGAACGAGCCTCCGGGAAGCGGCTCGGCCAGGTGGACGACCCGCTCCTGCTCTCCGTCCGCTCGGGGGCGAGGTTCTCGATGCCGGGCATGATGGAGACCATCCTCGACATCGGGCTGAACGATCTCTCGGTCCTGGGCCTGGCCAAGACCCCCGAGCGCGAACGCTTCGCCTGGGACTCCTACCGGCGCCTCGTGCAGATGTTCGGCAGTACGGTCATGGGCGTCGACGGCTCCCACTTCGAGGCGGCGCTCGCCGCCGTCAAGCAGCAACACAGCCGGGGCGACGACACCCAGTTGGACACCTGCGACCTCATCCGGATCGTCGAAACCTTCAAGGACCTGATCCACGAGCGGACCGGGGAGGAATTCCCGCAGGATCCGGCCGAGCAACTCCGGCGGGCGGTCCTCGCCGTCTTCACCTCTTGGAACGGTGAGCGCGCACGTCTGTACCGCCGGCGCGAGCACATCCCGGACGATCTGGGCACCGCGGTCAACATCCAGACCATGGTCTTCGGCAATCTCGGTCCGGACTCAGGCAGCGGCGTCGCCTTCACCCGGGATCCGGCAACCGGCCGACCGGGCGTCTACGGCGACTACCTGCCCAACGCCCAGGGGGAAGACGTCGTCGCCGGCATCCGCAACACCGTGCCCCTCCAGGACCTGGCCGGTCTCGACCCCGCGTCGTTCGCGCGACTGCGCGGCTACATGGACCGGTTGGAGGCCCACTACCGCGATCTGTGCGACATCGAGTTCACCATCGAGCGCGGCACACTGTGGATGCTCCAGACCCGCGTCGGCAAGCGCACGGCCCAGGCCGCCTTCGCCATCGCCTCCCAGCTCGCCGACGAAGGACTGATCAGCGAGCGGGAGGCGCTGGGCCGGGTCGGCGGCGAGGCGCTCGCACGGCTGATGTTCCCCCGCTTCGCCACCACGGACTCGAGCGAGGTCATCGCGCGGGGCGTGCCCGCCTCACCGGGAGCGGCCGTGGGCGCCGTCGTGTTCGACTCCGCGGAAGCGGTCCGCAGGGCGGCCGCCGGCGAGAAGGTCGTTCTCGTACGTCAGGAGACGACGCCCGACGACCTGCCGGGCATGGTCGCCGCCCAGGCGGTGCTCACCAGCCGGGGCGGGAAGACCAGCCACGCCGCGGTCGTCGCGCGCGGCATGGGCAAGGTGTGCGTGTGCGGGGCGGAGGGCATCGTCGTGGACACCCGGCAGCGGCGCTTCAGCGCCGGTGGCGTGACGGTCACCGAAGGCACGGTCGTCTCCGTCGACGGGTCGGAAGGCGTGGTGCGCCTCGGCTCCGTACCCCTGGTCGACTCCGACGTCATGCGGTACTTCGAGGAGGGCGGCGTGCTGCCGGCCGACGGCACGGCCCGGCAGCCGGTGCGTGATGTGCACCGGCTCATGCGGCAGGCGGACGCCGTGCGGGGCCTGGAGGTCCGGGCGAACGCGGACACCCCCGAGGACGCGGCCCGCGCCCGTCGCTTCGGTGCCCAGGGGATCGGCCTGTGCCGTACCGAGCACATGTTCCTCGGCGACCGGCGCCCCCTGGTCGAGGCAATGATCCTCGCGCACGGCGACACCGAACGAGAGGCGGCACTCGCGGCGCTGCTGCCGCTGCAGAGGCAGGACTTCACCGGCATCCTCGAAGCGATGGACGGCCTGCCGGTCACCGTCCGGTTGCTCGACCCGCCACTTCACGAGTTCCTGCCGGACCGCACGGAACTCGCCGTCCGTCTCGCACGCGGCGAAGCGCTCGGAACACCGGCCGATCCGCACGACAGCGAACTCCTGGCGGCCGTCACGCGCATGCACGAGGAGAACCCGATGCTCGGCCTGCGCGGCGTGCGCCTGGGGCTGGTGGTGCCGGGGCTGGTGGCCATGCAGGTACGGGCCCTCGCCGAGGCAGTCGTGGCGCGCAGGCATGCGGGCGGAGACCCTCGGGCGGAGATCATGGTCCCGCTGGTGGACGCGGTCGAGGAGCTCCACCTCGTACGGGAGGAAGTGGACCGGGTCCTGGCAGAGGTTTCGCTGGAGACCGGCGTCGACGTCACCTGCCCGGTCGGAACCATGATCGAACTGCCCAGGGCGGCTCTCACCGCCGGCCGGATCGCGAAGGAGGCGGCGTTCTTCTCCTTCGGCACGAACGACCTGACACAGACCACCTGGGGATTCTCCCGCGACGACGTCGAAGCCGCGTTCTTCTCCGCGTACCTCGACAAGGGCGTCTTCCCCGTCTCCCCGTTCGAGACGATCGACCGTGAAGGCGTCGGCCGGCTGGTGCGGATCGCGGTCGAGGAGGGCCGGGCAGCCCGTCCGGACCTGAAGATCGGCGTGTGCGGGGAACACGGAGGGGACCCCGCTTCGGTCCACTTCTTCCACGGGGCCGGCCTGGACTACGTCTCCTGCTCGCCCTTCCGCGTCCCGATCGCCCGCCTTGAGGCCGGCCGGGCAGCCCTGGAATCGAACGGCACCGACGCGAGCGCATAGCCCCGCACCGTGCTGCCCGGGGGCGCGGAGAGCCACGTCGTCATGGACCCGTACCCGCCGCGGCTGCCGGGTGGGGCTCGTGACGCTCTGCGGGAGGGCCCATGGTCCCTCGCCCCGACGGGACCACAGGCCCTCCCGCCCCGCTCACCGGGGCCGGTCAGCGGGATCCGCCTTGCCTCTTCGACCCTGGCCGGCGACACAGCCGGCGGGAACCATCAGCAGGGAGAAAGGGCGATCGCCCACCTCGCCTCCGTCCCGGCCCAGGAGATGACGACATGACCGTGACCGTCCAGCACTCTGCCGACCCCGGCCCCCTCGTCACCCGGTCGTGGCGTGGTTTCACCGGCGAGGAGTGGCAGCGACACATCGATGTCCGTTCCTTCATCCAGGCCAACTACACGCCCTACGAGGGCGATGCGGCATTCCTCGCCGGTCCCACGGAGCGCACCCGCACCGTGTGGAAGACCGTCACCGCGCTCTTCCCGGAGGAGCGCCGCAAGGGGGTGCTCGACGTGGACACCGCCATGCCGTCCACCATCACCTCCCACGCGCCCGGCTACATCGACCGCGACCTGGAACTGATCGTCGGATTGCAGACCGATGCTCCGCTGAAGCGGGCGATCATGCCCAACGGCGGGCTGCGGATGGTGGACAACGCGCTGCGCGCGTACGGCTTCGAACCGGATCCGTTCGTCACCAAGGTCTTCGGCACGTACCGCAAGACCCACAACGACGGTGTCTTCGACGCCTACACCCCCGAAATGCTGGGCGCCCGCAGGGCCGGCATCATCACCGGCCTGCCAGACGCCTACGGGCGAGGCCGCATCATCGGCGACTACCGCCGCGTCGCGCTGTACGGAACCGCCCGGCTGATCGAGGCCAAGCGAGCCGAGCGGACCCGGCTCGACGAGACACCGTCCACGGCCGACGTGATCCGCGACCGCGAGGAACTGGCCGAGCAGATCAGGGCACTGGGCGAGCTGGAACGGATGGCCGTCTCCTACGGCTGCGACGTGTCCCGTCCCGCAGCCACCGCGCACGAGGCCATCCAATGGCTCTACTTCGGCTTCCTCGCCGCCGTGAAGGAGCAGAACGGCGCGGCGATGTCCCTGGGCCGCACCTCCACCTTCCTGGACGTCTACCTTCAGCGTGACCTCGACGAAGGGACAATCGACGAGAGCCGCGCCCAGGAACTCATCGACGACTTCGTGATCAAGCTGCGGATCGTGCGGTTCCTGCGCACACCGGAGTACGACGCGCTGTTCTCCGGCGACCCCACCTGGGTCACCGAGTCCATCGGCGGCATCGGAGAGGACGGCCGCTCCCTGGTCACCCGCACGTCCTTCCGCCTTCTCCAGACCCTGTACAACCTCGGCCCCGCCCCCGAGCCCAACCTGACCGTGCTGTGGTCCCCCCGGCTGCCGGCGGGCTTCAAGCAGTTCTGCGCCCGGACATCCATCGACACCAGCTCCATCCAGTACGAGTCCGACGACCTCCTTCGCCCCCGCACCGGCGACGACACCGCGATCGCCTGCTGCGTCTCCGCGATGGCGGTGGGCAAGCAGATGCAATTCTTCGGTGCCCGTGTGAATCTGGCCAAGGCGCTGCTGTACGCCATCAACGGCGGCCGCGATGAGATGAACGGCGAGCAGGTCGCCCCGGCGACGGCCCCGCTGACCGGCGAGCAGCTCGACTACGCCGATGTGGCCGACGCGTACGACCGCACGCTGGACTGGCTCGCCGCGACCTACGTCAACGCGCTCAACGTGATCCACTACATGCACGACAAGTACGCCTACGAGCGCATCGAGATGGCCCTGCACGACCACCCGGTGCATCGGACGATGGCCTGTGGCATCGCTGGGCTGTCCGTGGCGGCCGACAGCCTCTCGGCCATCAAGCACGCCCGTGTCAGAGTCATTCGGGATGCCACCGGGCTCGCCGTCGACTACCACGTCGCAGGCGACTACCCGACCTACGGCAACGACGACGACCGCGTCGACCGCATCGCGGTCGACCTGGTCCGCTCCTTCATGGCCAAGGTGCGCCGCCACCCGGCCTACCGGGGTGCCGAGCACACGCAGTCGGTGCTCACCATCACCTCCAACGTCGTCTACGGCAAGCACACCGGCAACACCCCCGACGGCCGCCGTGCGGGTACACCCTTCGCCCCGGGCGCAAACCCGATGAACGGACGTGACCGACACGGGATGGCGGCATCGGCGCTGTCGGTCGCGAAGATCCCGTATGACCAGGCCCGCGACGGCATCTCCCTGACGTCCACCATCACACCGGAGGGCCTGGGGCACGATCCGGCCGAACGTGCGGAACACCTCGTCGGGATCCTCGACGCCTACACCGCCGCAGGCGGTTTCCACATGAACGTCAACGTCCTCGACCGAGCCACCCTCGAGGACGCCATGGAACACCCGGACAACTACCCCGACCTGACCATCCGCGTCTCCGGCTACGCCGTCAACTTCGTCCGCCTCACGCGCGAACAGCAACTCGACGTCATCAACCGCACCTTCCACGGTGCGCGATGACCACGGGCCGCATCCACTCCTGGGACCTGTCCACCGGCGTGGACGGGCCCGGCACCCGGTTCGTTCTCTTCCTCAGTGGCTGTCAGCTGCGCTGCCTGTACTGCGCCAACCCCGACACCTGGCACATGCGCGACGGGCAGCCGGTCACCGTGGACGAAGTGGTGGGGCGCATTGAGCGGTACAGGCAGTTCACCACCCTGGCCGGTGGAGGCGTGACGCTGACCGGAGGCGAGCCTCTGCTCCAGTCCGCCTTCACCGCCGAGGTGTTCCGACGCTGCAAGGAGCTCGGCCTGCACACCGCACTGGACACCTCCGGCGCCCTCGGCACCCGCGCCGACGACGCGCTCCTGGCCGATACCGACCTGGTCCTGCTCGACATCAAGTCCTTCGACGCCGGCGTCTACATGCGCCTGACCGGCGGCCACCTTGCACCCACCCTCAACTTCGCCACCCGGCTGAACCGCCGCGGCGTCCCGACCTGGATCCGCTACGTCCTGGTTCCCGGCTGGACCGACGATCCGGCTGCCATCGATGGTCTGGGCCGCTTCCTCGCGGAACTGGACAACGTCGACCGCGTCGACGTCCTGCCTTTCCACAAACTCGGTACCCATAAGTACGACTCGCTCGGCATTCCCTTCCCGCTCCGCGACAATCCGGTTCCGGACGCCGCACTGGTCGAGCGCGTTCGCGACCAGTTCCGGTCACACGGCTTGCGGGCACGGTGAACCAGCCGAATGCGCGTCACACGAGACAGCGTCGGCCTGTCCGCGGACGGGCTCCTGTTCCGCCTTGGGACGCGTCACAACCAGCGTTGTACGGTTCCGGCCCAGCACATTCCGGCGCCGACAGCGGCGTGCAGAACGGTGCTCTCCGGGTGGAGGCGGCCTTGCTCCCGTGCCACGTGGAGTGCCATGGGGATCGAGGCCGCGCCCGTGTTGCCGAACGCATGCGCGGTGACGACCCTCGATCCTGGACAACCGAGACCGCCTCCCAATGGGCTGACCGAGAAACCTGGGCGGGGACCTTCGGCCCCTACGAGGTACCTAGGGCCCCTCTTCTGTCCGGCGCTGGGGTGTCAGCGTGGAGCTGTCCCCAAGAGCGGTCGGCCAGGAGGAGCTATGGAAAGCAACAGCAGAGGTCCGGACCTCGGATCGGTCATCGTCGGTGTCGATGGGTCCGAGCCTGCCCGGTGGGCGGCGCTCTGGGCGTCGGACGAGGCTGCGCGGCGCCGTCGCCCCCTCCACATCGTGTACGGGTCCGATGTCGACGGCCGGGTCCTCGAGCTTTCGGACGAGGACATGGAGAGGGTCCGTGTCGCAGGGCGTGAACTGCTGGACGTTACGGCCGAGGCCGTCCGGGCCCGGCATCCCGCGCTCTCGGTCACGACGGAGTTCAGCCGTAGCGGGCCTGCGATGAGCCTGCGCCGGGCCGCGAGCGACCGCGGCACCCTCGTCGTGGGCAACCGGGGGCCGGGCGGATTCAGCCCCTTGACCCTGGGCTCGGTCGGCCTCAAGGTCGCGGCGGACGCTCGTACACCCGTGGTCGTCGTGCGGGGGAGCGAGGACGAGGCCGCGCACGGTGTCGTGCTGGCCGCCGTGCGCGACGAGCGCGATCTCGATTGCGTCCGTCACGCCGCGCGCGAAGCAGAGCTGCGCAAGGCCTCGCTGCGGCTGCTGTACGTACAGGGCGTCCTGCAGTCCGTCGTCTCCGCGACGGGAGCAGCCGATGGTCAGAACGGGGTCGCCGGCCACCACGGGCAGAGCGTGAAGGCCGTAGCCGAGCAGATCCGGGCCGAGTGCCCCTCGCTGACGGTCCAGGCGGACGCGGAGAGGAGTGTGTCCGTCGCCGGGGTGCTGGTGGAGGCCTCCCGCCACGCCGATCTGCTGGTCATGGGTGGGCGCCGCTCGCCCGGCTACCTCGGGCGCACCCTGGGGCGCGTGACGCACAGCCTGCTGCACCATGCGCACTGCCCCGTCGAGCTGATCCCGCGGCACGCCGACGAGCACAGGAGCGAGGCGTCATGACGACCACCGAGACGGCCACCACCGAAGCCGGCGAGATTCTCGTCCGCATCGACCCGGCGGAGAACTGGTACGCGAGCTTGGCTCGGGCGGCAGCCGAGGCCGAGCAGCGCGGGCTGGGGCTTCGCCTCGTCCTCGCCACAGCCCCTCAACAAGATCTGCCCCCTGCCGCCGAGAGCCGAAGTGCCACGACCGGCCAGTGCCCTTCAGAGGCGGAACGGTGGGGCGAGGAGGACGTCCGCCGTGAAGAACGGGGCACAGGCGGAACGCAGTAGCGGCAGGCACACGCCGAGCCCGGCCGGTGGCCATCACCCGGCCGGGCTCGGCGCGCATGGGTTGCTCCGAGATCTGTGGTCAGCCGCGGACGGTCAGGGCAACCCGGCACACGTGATCGCTTCAAGGGTGCGGCACGAACGCGACCGGGACTGTGGCGTGGTGCAGGACAGCGTGGACGACCGGGCCGAGACGGGTTCCGATGGCGGAGCGGCGTATCCGCCGGCCGACGTCGACCAGTGAGGCGTCTGCCGAGGCTTCGACGAGCCGGTTCGCGGGTTGTCCCACGGAGCAGTCCACTTCGACACGGACTTCGGGGCCTCCACCAACCTTCGCGCGGGGTGGCCGGGGCGGATCTTCCTGGTGACGCGCAGGCCGGGGTACGCATGCCGCCACTGCTCGATCACCTGCGTCAGGTCTCGTGCGGTCCTTGCGTCTGCAGCTCCGGGCGCCATGGCCGAAGCGGTCAGCGCCGCATCGCTGCCGAGCCCGCGCTGGGTATGCGGGGTGTGTACGACTCGCAGGGGTACACCGAGCCGGTGGGCCCGGGAGAAGGCGTGGTCCAGAACATCGTCGTACCCCTCCTGCCGGGTGCGAGAGCCGACGAGCGGTGAATGGACGTCCGGTTCCAGGCTCCACACGTGCAGGAGGCGAAGGGCGAGACCGCGTCGGCGCGCTTCGCCCGCCGCCCAGGCGACGGAGGCCAGGCTCTCGCGAGATCCGTCGAGCCCGACGGTGATCGCCCGGGACCGGCGGACCCCGAGATCGGGTGGCGAGGCTGGCACGGGGTGGAACACGGAAGGACCGCCGGGCTGAAACGGCGAGCCGTGCTGTCGGGAGAGGCGAGCCACAGCTCAGGCGAAGACGGCCTTGAGGGCCCGCAGCGCCGTCAACGGGTCGGACAGCGCGTGGTAGACGGCCGGAACCTCCTGGTCGACGCCCAGCAGTTCGTACACCGCGTGCATAGCCCCGCGGACGGAGTACTCGACGGTGAAGACGACGTCTTCGGGGATCTCGGTGAACTGGCCGAGGAAGGCGAAGTTGGCCGACCCGGAGGGGACCACCAACGGCCGGTCGTGGAAGTCACGGCGCTCGAACTGGCTGGTGATGTAAGGCATCATCACCGTCGTGACGGCAGTGGTGGCGCACACCTCGTCGGCGATGTCGTCGAAGCCGAGGTGCCCGAGCAGTTCGATGAGGATCTCCTGTCCCGTGGCCTCCGACATCTTCTTGCCGGTCAACTCGCCCGGCTCGTCCACGAACAGTCCGTACCCCCAAAGGGTGAAGACGTCCTCGGGCTGGCCGGCGAAGTGCGGCTGGTGGGGCACGACCACCGACATCAACCACCGGGAGTCCTTGAACGTCATCAGCGCCCCGGTGCCGGGGGCATTGCCGGAGAACTCCTCGATCCGCTTGAGCAGCGCCGGGCTGCGCATCGTCAAGGTGAACGACTCCCACTTGGCTTCGTCGACGTTGCCGTTGAAGGCTCCGGGCCGACCGAAGTCGGGGGCCTTGCGGGCCAGCGTCTCCCACAGGTTCCAGGCGCCGTCGCGCTTGTCGCGGACCAGCTCGGGGACGGTGTCGTCGCCTCCGTAGCGGGCGTCCGCGGTCATGGAGCCGATGGTGATGAACGCGTAGTCCCGCGGCCCGAGTCTGTACGACCCCGCTGTGCCGTCCCGCTCGAAGAGGATGCGCTCGGCCCGGCGCTCGCCCGCCCCGCCGACGGCGAACTCCACATCGGTGACCCGGATTCCGCGCTCGATACGGACCCCCTGCCGCTCCAGCCACGCCTGTACCGGTCGAACGATCGAGTCGTACTGGTTCAGCCGGGTGCGCCGTACCCCGGCGAGGGTGTGGATACGGGGGAGTTCCTGGAGGAAGCGCAGGAAGTAGCGCTTGAGCTCGATGGCGCTGTGCCAGTTCTGGAAGGCGAAGGTGGTGCGCCACATCGCCCAGAAGTTGGTGCTGAAGAAGTGCTCGGAGAAGAAGTCCTCGATCCGGCGTGCCCCGATGACGGACTCGGGCAGTGTGAGGAGCCGGGCCATCTCCACCCGGTCGGCAGTGGTGAAGCCCAGCTCGGAGGCCTCGAGGATGTTGCCGGACGCGTCGATCAGTCGGGCGTTGGCGTGGGTGAGCCAGCGGGCGTTGAACTCCTCGGTCTCCTGCAGGACCGACACGCTGTCGTCGCCGAGCGTGGGGATCGTCTGCAGAAGGTTCCACAGGCAGACGTAGGCTTCGTCCTCCAGCATCCGGCCACCCCGGGCGACGTAGCCGGTGTCCGGTGCGCCACTGCCGTCGAGTGCGCCGCCGGCCTGAGGCAGTTCCTCGAGGATGCGGATGTTCCCGCCGGGCATTCCCGCGTCCCGTACAAGGAAGACCGCCGCGGCCAGCGAGGCGATTCCTCCGCCGACCAGATAGGCGTGGGAGCTATGGGTTTCGTTCGTCATGGCCAAGCCCTTCGAAGGGCGAGGTGCCTCCCCGCCACTCCGTCCAGTCAACTCACCTGCCAGCACGGCCCACAGGAGCCGAGGGGCCTGGTCGCCAGGTCCGTTGGTCCCTGCGTACTGCTGGAGATCCCGTATCCGGGAGGACGTACACGTGCCCGCCTTGCGATGCGTCGCGTGTCGGCAGCCGGTCCTCACCGGGGCAGGCCAGTCGGCCTTCCGGTACCGCTGCCCTGACGGTCCAGGCTCATGGCGGCAGAGAGAGCGATGAGGCCGACGGCCATCATGATCAGTCCGACGAGCGGCCGGTCGGCGCTGCGCCATTGCCAGTCCACAGCGAACGTGAGGATGGCGCCGAGACCGATCGACGTGATGGCGCCGATGGCAAGGAGACCGGCCATGGCACTCACCTCCCTTTTCCGTCGTCCACGAGACTCCTTGCCCCGTGCGGACCCCACTGTTGCGAACGGTGCACCGGCCTCCCAGGGGCCTGTCGGCCCCTCTCTCGGCCAACAGGGCCCTCACAGCGGCCAGAGCGATTCTTCCGGCCCCCGCATTTCGACCCCGCCTCCGAGATCGGCGGTGAACCACGCGGCCCTCAGGGACCATTGGCTGCGTGGCGCAGGCCCTTCGCCCCCATGGCCCCGCCCCCTCCGCGTGGGGACATTGGCCATGGGCACGCACAGGGCCTGCCCATGAGGAAAGGTTCCTACGACATGGCTCTCCACCAGCACCAGCACCAGCACCGTCAGCTGGGAATGCGCTTCGCCGGGTGGCGCAAGGCCACCTCGGCCAAGACGTCCGGTATCGCGGCTGACGAACTCACCACGTCTCTGACCGTCGCGCGGGTCGCGGCAGCGACCCGGCTGCTGACCGCGTTCACGTTCCTCTGGGCTTTCGGCGACAAGACGTTCGGCTGGGGATACGCGACCCTGGCGGGCAAGGGATGGATCGATGGCGGGTCTCCGACCAAGGGCTTCCTGAGCCACGTCTCTGCCGGGCCGCTGGAGGAGACGTTCCACTCCTGGGCCGGGGCGGCCTGGGCCGACGGGACCTTCATGCTGGGACTGCTCGGCATCGGTATCGCCTTGGCGAGCGGGGTCGCCCTACGCGTCGCGGCTGCTGCGGGCACCACGATGATGGCGCTCATGTGGGCCGCCGAGTGGCCCCCTGCCAGGCACCTCTCGGACGGCAGCCTCAGCTTGTCCACGAACCCGTTGGTGGACTATCACGTCCTGTACGCGGCGGTCCTGGTGACGCTCGCGGCGATCGGAGCGGGCCGCACCTGGGGCCTGGGCAGACTCTGGCAGAGCCTGCCCCTCGTCCGCGGCAAGCGCTGGCTCCTTTGAGACGCCGGAGGACGATCCAGGGCCGCCGCAACGGTGGCGGCCCTGGACCGGCTGCAAACGATCAGGGTCGAACGGTCCTGACGGTTCTCGGCCTGCCCGGCAGCACCGGGTCACCCGACACCGCCGGTGTTGCACCTCTCGTGGCCGTGTAACGCGAGTTCATCGCGTCGGGGGATCCTGCAAACGACGCGGTATCAGTACGAGACGAGCATGCGTCTCCACGTGGAGCCGTACTTTGGCGGCACCGCTATGGGGGCTGTCAGACCGAAGCACCTTCAGGCGTGGCTGAAGTGGAGGGTAGAGGAACGTGGTTACAGGGAGTCTTCACGCGCGAAACCGAGCTGGGCCTGCCGCTCGAGTTCGAGGCCGTGGTCCACCTGCGACCTTGACGGCGGCTGAAGCGTCTGCGCGGATCCGTGGCGGATCTTGTGCCCACGTGACAACAGCTCCTGATTCCTGTCCTCGGCCTGGAGCTGGGCGACGGCAGCGTCGATGTGCTTCGTCGTCCAGAGCGCGATGGCGTCGGCCGACCAGACCGCTCTTGCCGAGCTGGTCCTCCATTCCTTCGCGGTACGCCTGGTGGATAGTGCCGCGCTTGCCGTGGCGCACGTCCCCTCGCGAGCTAGTGAGGGTACTTCTGTACGGTGAGATGTCGGTTCGTCTGGCGGCGGTAGGTATCAACGGCGGGAGCGACCACCTGCGGCAGACTCGGTCTGCGCAATCTTTCCGTACTTCGCGAACGCCGCCCCAGGGAAGTTGGACTCCTGCGCGCCCGAGCATGCACAGCAGGTCGTAGCCCCGGACCGGGTTGGTGACTGCAGAGCCGGCGACCATGGGCATGTCCGACCACTGCGTGATCACCTTGTTCAGGCCCGCGCGGTTGCGTGCCAGGTCCGCGGCGCCGTACGTGTCCGTCTCGGCGCCGGGCATAGTGGCCGCTAAAACCGCTGGTCGTCCTGGTCGGTCGCGTCACCGTTGGGTGAAGTTGCAGCCGAGGATCCAGGGCAGTCTGAATACCTCGGGAGGCCGCGCTTCGCGCCGACTGGCGGTGCTTTGGGTGGGT
This sequence comes from Streptomyces spororaveus, assembly GCF_016755875.1. Taxonomy (NCBI): domain Bacteria; kingdom Bacillati; phylum Actinomycetota; class Actinomycetes; order Kitasatosporales; family Streptomycetaceae; genus Streptomyces; species Streptomyces spororaveus. Next base: position 7,999,433 of record NZ_BNED01000005.1, read on the forward strand.
GTCGCTCAGGTGTTGCGCTGGCCGTGGGTGGTCTGGCGGAGTTGTTCGGTGTGCTGGGTCAGGGCATCGATGCTTGCGGCGAGTTCGGCGTCCTGGGGTCGTAGGTGGTTGCGGGTGTCGGTCAGGGGGCGCACGAGGCGGGCGGCGTCGTCGTGGCCGAGGGCCTGGTTCAGGGTGCCGATCGCGTCTGCGGCGCTGGCGGGGAGGCCGGTGAGGGCGGTGATCTGTGCGGCGAGGCGTCGGAGGTCGGCTGCGTTGTCGCGGGCCCAGGCGGTGACGGTGCGGTCGGCGGCGCGGGTGTCGCGGGTGGCCTGGACGCGTTCTTCGCCGGTGGAGCCTGGGGTGCCGGGGCGCAGGCGGAGGTAGCGGCGTTCGGCTGCCTGGCGGCTGGCGACTCCGAGGGGGCCGGCGAGCTCGGCCCAGCTGGCGCCCTGGGTGCGGGCCGTTTCGATCAGGGCGCTCTCCCAGCCGGCGAGCTGTTCGCGGACCTCGCGCAGCGTCAGCAGTGCGGCCAGGGCCGGGTGCGGGCCGGAGCCGGCCGCGGGTGCCGCTGGGGTCGCAGGCGTTTGCGCGGAGGGCTGCTGCGCTTCCTTTACGGACTGGTTGATGGCCTCCAGTGCTGCCGCTGCGGCAGGGAAGGGAACAGGTGTGGCCTGCGGGGCGGGTTCGCTCATGGGACTCTCCGTCGTCTCGTCATCCTCCAGATGACCACGTGCTTGTCATCGTTTCGATGACATGTTACAACGGGAGCACGTTGAAGCGCATTGGCAGTTTCTGCCTGAACCAACTGGAGGTGTTTCGCGATGTTGATGCGCACCGACCCGTTCCGCGAGATGGACAGGATTGTCCAGCAGCTGTCGGGTACGTCCGGGACCTGGTCCAAGCCGTCGGTCATGCCGATGGATGCCTACCGCGAAGGCGACGTGTACGTGATCGCCTTCGACCTTCCGGGGGTGAGCCCCGAGGCGATCGACATCGACGTCGAGCGGAACATGCTGACGGTCAAGGCGGAACGCCGGCCGGCCGCCAAGGGCGACACCGTGCAGATGGAGCTCTCCGAGCGGCCCCTGGGTGTCTTCTCCCGCCAGATCATGCTGGCCGACACCCTCGACACCGAGCGCATCGAGGCCGACTACGACGCGGGTGTCCTGACCGTGCGGATCCCGATCGCCGAGCGCGCCAAGCCCCGCAAGATCAGCATCGGCGGCGAGAGCGGCCGCAAGCAGATCTCCGGCTGACCCCCCGTACCAGCCGGCGGCGGAGGGCGGGGGAGAGCCGATTCCCCCTCCGGCACCCCGCCCTCCGCACCCCTCTTCAGACCCCCTTCACCCCTTTCCGGAGGTGATGTGATGTCGATGCGCAGGGAGGCGTTCCTGGCCCACGTCCAGGAACGAGGTGAGTACGAGACCTTGCAGGACGCCGACCGTGTGGCCCGCGTCGTCCTGGCCCTGCTCGGCGCACACCTGGTGGGCACCGTGCGGGCCGAGCTCGCCGCCCGGCTGCCCGAGACGTACGCCCTGATCCTCCTGAACCCGTTGCAGGCGGCGGAGCCGCTCTCGCCGGAGCGGTTCGTCCGTGCGACCGCGGCCTGGATCGAGGGCGCCACAGAGAGGACGGCCCTGTGGGACATCGGCGCCGTCCTGTCCACCGCGGCCGCCGCGGCGGGTGACGTGCTGACCCGCGAGGTCCTGCTCCAGCTCCCGCACGGCTACGACCTCCTCTTCGGCCACCCCCAGCCCACCTGACCCTCCATCCCATCCGTCCACCGGCCGCAGGGCCGGACCCTTCGCAGAGAAAGGCAACCACAGCCGTGTACGACCAGCCTCGACCGAACCGGGCCGCCCCGCCATGACGTTCGACCAGATGCTGGAACGCGTGACGTCGATTCCCAGCGCGTCGCCGACCTGCCGGGCCATCACCGGTCCGGCCGCCTGCCGCACGGCGGCAAGAATGCGCTGGTAGTCCGGCGGGGGCATGGTCTCCTCCACATTCGGCGTGCGTGCGGGATCAGCATCACCGCTCGTCCGCCCACCCGCCCACCCGCCCACCCGCCCGGGCGTCGGCGCGGCCGAGGCGCGTTCGCCGGCGAGCTGTTCGCTCATCCGCTCAAGGACACGTTCGGCGACGGCGAGTTCATCCCGCTCAGCCCGCACCTCCGCCAGCTGCTCGGTCAGCTGTTCTTCGAGTTCGTCCCGCTCCGCCCGCCGCGCGGTGGTCCGTTCCAGCAGCTCGGGATCCATGTACCGGATCGTTGAAGGCCACCCGGCCGCAGCGAGTAGGAATCAGCGAACCGCCCTCCGTCAGATGATCTACTCCTCAGACAGCTGCCCCCGACCAGCGTGAGCACTCCAGGGACCGGTCGCACCAGCCCTTTGACCTGCGACTTCAAGTTGGCGGAGGCTCCTTGTCGGGGATCGTGCACAGCTGGCCTTGAGCAAGATTCGGCCCACGCTGGAGGGGCGCGTTTCCGGGACGGATCCGAGCTCTGTTGGGGCAGGGCGGCGAGGGCGCCGCCCTGCCGCTGTCAGCCTGTCCTGAGCATGGTGCGCATGTGGGTGATCTCGGCGGTTTGGGAGGTGATGATGTCGTCGGCCAGGGCCTTGGCGGGGCCGGAGGAGCCCTGCTGCTTCTCCGTCTTGGCCATGGCGATGGCGCCTTCGTGGTGCTCGATCATCATGGTCAGGAACATCGTGTCGAAGGCGTTGCCCCTGGCGTTGCCCAGCCGGTCCATGTCCTGGTCGTCCATCATCCCGGGCATGCCGGAGCCGTCGCCGTGCCCCATGCCGTCCATGCTGACGCCGGTGGGGACCTTCTCGCCCCACGCATTGAGCCAGCCGGACATGGTCTCGATCTCCGGGGCCTGTGCCTTCTTGATTTCTTCTGCGAGTGCCTTGACGTCGGGGGATGTGCCGTGGGCGGCAGCCATGTCGGACATCAGGACGGCCTGGCGGTGGTGGGGGATCATCCCCTGCGCGAAGGTGACGTCCGCCTGGTTGTGCCGGTCGGCTTCTGGCGGCGCCGGGGCGGTCGTGGTGGCCGGAGCGGCGCCGGCCGTGTTCGTGGTGTTGTCGCTGCCGCACGCGGCAAGGACCAGGCCGGCGGCGACCGCGGTGGCCGCCAGGGCAGCCCTGCGCGGCAGGGATCGGTTCGTGTTCATGTCGCTGAGCTCCAGTGGTTCGGATGAGGGAGGGGCTGGCTCTCCGTGGCTGACGCGCTCGGGCGTGTGCCACGGGAGGAGTCCCTACGTCCGCAGGACCTGGAGGTCGGCGAGCAAGGGCGGTGCCCGCCCTCCGGCGGGTTCGTGGGCGAGTGCGAGCGACGGAGCGGGCTGGGCTCGGACATGGCCGCTCGGCATGCCGGTGAGGGGCGCGGTATCCGGCGTGGCGACGCTGGGAGCACCGGGCAGGGCCGCGGATGCGCACATCTGGTCCGCGTGATCGGCGTCGCGGACCGGGACCTGGTGCTCGTTGCCGCCGCAGAGATACAGCGGGTCGGCGGCCGTCGCGTGGTGGGACACATGCACCGTCACGCCCGTTGTCGGCAGCGAAGAGGCGGTGCCGAGACCGTGCATCCCAAGCAATCCGATCAGGAGGGCGAGGGCGAGCAACGGCCCGAGCCGCGGCACCGGCCGGGACTGCGGCTGCGTGCGGGGCTCGTGACCGGCCACATTTCCCACCGTAAGACGCATCCGCACGCGGCGCAGAACGGCCTGGGGGCACGGGGTTACCCGCCCTGGCCATTGTCTCCGTCAGCAGAGACCGCAGGGGCCGGGCCGGGCAGGCGGAGGCGTTTGAGGGCGAGGGCGTTGACGGCGACGATGACGCTGGATCCGGACATGGCCAGGGCGGCGATCTCGGGGCGGAGGATCAGGCCGGTGGAGGGTTCGAAGACGCCGGCGGCGATGGGCAGGGCGATGGCGTTGTAGCCGATGGCCCAGCCGAGGTTCTGGCGCATCTTGCGCACGGTGCCTCGGCCGATGCGCAGGGCGGTGGGGACGTCGAGGGGGTCGGAGCGCATCAGGACGAGGTCTGCGGTCTCGATGGCGACGTCGGTGCCGGCGCCGATGGCGATGCCGAGGTCCGCCTGGGCGAGGGCGGGGGCGTCGTTGACTCCGTCGCCGACCATGGCGACCTTGCGGCCGCCGCGCTGAAGTTCGGCGATGGTGGCCGCCTTGTCGCGGGGGAGGACCTCGGCGATGACGGTGTCGATGCCCAGGCGCTGCGCGATGCGTTCGGCGGTGGCCCGGTTGTCGCCGGTGAGCATGACGACCTCGACGCCGAGGCCCTGCAGGTCGGCCACTGCGGCGGCGGAGGTTTCCCGGGGCGCGTCGGCGATGCCGATCAGAGCCGCCGCCCGGCCGTCCACAGCGGCGATGACGACCGTGCGGCCGGTGGCCGCCAGCTCCTCGCGACGAGCGGACACGGCCGCGAGATCGACACCTTCTCCTTCGATCAGGCGAAGGTTGCCGACCGCGACCCGGTGGCCGTCCACCACGGCCGTCGCGCCATGGCCCGGCATGTTCTCGAAGTGGCGGGCCTGCGCAGCGGCGATGGCGCGCGTGGCGGCGTATCGTACGACCGCGTCGGCCAGCGGATGCTCGGATTCCCGCTCGACGGCCGCAACCAGCCGCAGTACCTCGTCCTCGTCGCCACCGACGCTGATCACGTCCGTCACTTCGGGTTCGCCTCGGGTGAGGGTGCCGGTCTTGTCCATGACCACGGTGTGGATGCCGGCGGACGCCTCCAGAGCCATCGCGTTCTTGAACAGCACACCCCGCCGAGCGCCCAAACCCGCACCAACCATGATCGCCGTGGGGGTGGCCAGGCCCAGCGCGTCCGGGCAGGTGATGACGACCACGGTGATGGCGAAGAGCATGGCCGAGCTGAAGGGCCGGTCGGTGGCGAGCAGCCACACGGCGAGAGTGAGCGCGCCCCCGACGAGGGCGACGAGGACGAGCCAGAACGCCGCCCGGTCGGCGAGCCGCTGGCCGGGGGCCTTGGAGTTCTGGGCCTCTTGGACGAGCTTGACGATCTGGGCCAGCGCCGTGTCCGCGCCGACCTTGGTCGCCCGTACGCGCAGTGTGCCGTTGGCGTTGAGCGTGGCGCCGACCACCGGGGATCCGGGGCCCTTGTGCACGGGCAGGCTCTCGCCAGTCACGGTCGACTCGTCGACCTCGCTCTCACCCTCCTCGACGACCCCGTCCGCGGCGATCTTCGTCCCCGGGCGTACGAGGAGCAGGTCCCCGGCAGCCACCTCGGCGGTGGCGACCTCCACAGGCAGGCCGTCCCGCAGGACCACGGCTTTCGCCGGGGCCAGATCCAGGAGGGTGCGGATCGCGTCGTTCGCTCCGCCGCGGGCCCGCATCTCGAACCAGTGGCCCAGCAGAACGAAGGAGGCCAGCACGGTGGCCGCCTCGTAGAAGACGTCCCCGCCCCCCGTGAGGGTGACGATCAGGGAGTACAGCCAGCCGGCACCGACACCGACCGCCACGAGCACCATCATGTCCAGGGTCCGGGCACGTAGGGCCCCGACAGCGCCGCTGAAGAAGATCGAGCACGAATAGAAGATCACCGGCAGGCTCAGCAGCAGCGCCCACACGTCCTGGCGCAGGCCGAACGGCACGGGCGCATGCCAGCCGAAGACCTCCTCGCCGATCGGCGACCAGACCACGATCGGGACGGAGAACGCCACCGCGACCAGGAAGCGGTTGCGCATGTCCGCGACCATCGCAGCTATCGAGATCCCGCCGTGACCGCCGTGACCGCCGTGACCCATCGCCTCGTCGGGCGGAGGCCGGCCTGCGGCCCCCTCAGGTGCGCTGCGGATGCGCTCCGGAGGCGAGGCCGTGAACCCGGGTGGGTCCGGTTCCTGCATCGGATCGCAGATGTGCGAGGGCACCGACTGACCGGCGCAGTGGTAACCGCATGCGGTCACCCAGTTCCGCAACTCGGCGAGAGAGGTCCGCTGCGGGTCGAAGACGACCGTGGCCGACTGTGCCACGGGGTTGACTTCGACACCGAGCACGCCCGGCCGGCGTCCGAGTACAGCCGCGACCGTGCTCTGCTGGGTCGCGCAGACCATCCCTCGTACATCCAGCACCGCCGTGCTGCGCTCTTTGCCGGTCGTGTGGCGGTCTGCGGGGTGTGTCATGCCCTCGCTCACCTTCCATCAAGGGTTCGTCTCCGCCTGTACAGCAGCCTGCGCTTCTGGTGAGGGCGCCGCAACGGCTGCTGCTACGCCGGGAGCCGGCGGGCGCCGCTGTGGTCGGCTCCGCACCGAGAGGGGCAGTCGGCGGGGTTGCTGGCGCTGGTCGCCCATCTGCTGCGCCGCTCCGTCGACTTGTTGGATCGGGTCACGTTTTCTCCCGCGGCGCTGCGAGCCGACCTGGGGTCCGAGCGGTATGCCCCTGCTTACCTCTTCGCGGCGTCCGAGCTGCTCGATCGGGCGGCGGATCTCCTCGCGGAATCGGCAACGCTTGTGCGCGACAACGAGCGGCGGTGGCGTGTGTTCGGCGCTCGCGTGCGCGGGCTGCGGTCCGGCTGAAGCGGCTGCGTCGGGGGCGTCGTGCAGCGCGTCCGCTCACCTCGCGCAGACGGCCGACGATGCGTGGGCCGGCATGCGACCAGGCGTCAGGTTGTTGACGGCGGAGGGAGGGAGCCGTGCGGCTGCGCGTCGGCCTGGGCCGGGGCACAGACTGGTGGGGTGGGTGCCATGGATACGATCGAGCTCAGGGGACTGACCAAGCGCTACGGGGCGGTGGTCGGGGTGGAGGGTTTCACGCTCGGCATGGGTCGGGGCGATCTGTACCGCAACGGCAAGGCGGAAGGGCGCGCGCCATGAAGACGCGGTGGCCCCTGCTGTGGCTGGCACTGCACAGGCGTCGGCGGATGCTGGTGGCCCTCGGGCGCTGGCCGCGGCCGCGGTGGCGGCCGACGTGGAATCAGGGACGATCGAGCTCGTCGTGGTGCGCCCCGTGAGCCGCAACCGGCTGCTTGCCGAGCGGACCGCTGCCGTGGTGATCGCCGCCCTCGCCCTCAACGCCGCAGCGACGCTGACGGTGGCGGCGGGCGTCTGGTTGTCCCCGGACATCCACCGGGACGTGCCGTTGAGCGGTGTCTTCGCGGCGGGGCTGATGGGGTGCGGCTTCGCGCTGTGCCTGGCCGGACCGGCCCTGGCCGTTTCGGCCTGGGGGAGCCGACGCGCGCAGGTGATCGGTGCGACGATCGCCATCGGGGCGGTCGGCTTCGCGGTGAACTTCATCGCGCTGGCCTGGTCGAAGGCGGCGCCCCTGCGTTTCATCAGCCCCTTCCACTACTACACACCGGGTGACGCGCTGGCACAGGGACATGTGCTGTGGCCGCAGCTGGTAGTTCTGGTCGGGGTCGGAGTCGTGGGGCTCGTTCTCGGCCACGCGTTGCTGATGAAGCGGGACCTGGCCCCGTAAGGCCGACATGGCGCTTACGCCGAGGCAGGGCCTTCGAGCCGGCAGTGCACGCCGACCACACCTTCGACGGCCCGGGCGAGGCGCGTGGCCACGGGGATGAGGTGCGGGTCGCGGGTCCTTCCCGACAGGGTGACGATCCCGTGCGTGACGTCGACCGTGATGTCACGGTGCGAGAGGGGGAAGAGACGGTCGACGACCTCGCGGCGGACCTCGGCGGCCAGGTCGTCGTCGGCGCGGAGGAAGACCTTCAGGAGGTCGGCGCGGCTGACGATGCCGAGGAGGGTGCCGTCGGCGTCGACGACGGGAAGCCGTTTGATGTGGCGGTCGGCCATCAGGCGGGCGGCCTGGGGGAGCGTGGCGTCGGGGCGGATCGTGACGGCGGGTGTGGTCATCAACTGCTCGGCGCGGACCGATCCGGCCTTCGCGGTGTCGCCGAGGCGGCGCATCTGCTCGATGAGGCTCGGTCCGTGTTCGTGGAACTCCTCCTTGGTGAGGAGGTCGGCTTCGGAGACGACGCCGACGACATGGCCTTCGCCTTCGATGACCGGGACCGCGGTGACCTTCCAGCGCTCCATGGCGGTGGCGATCTCCTTGAATTCGGCGGCGGCGGTGACGGTGACGACGGTCTTCGTCATGACGTCGTTGACGGTGTACGGGGTGGAGGTCATGGCTGGTCCTCAGCGGGCGTAGGCGAGCGGCATGTCGCTGTGGTGGGGCGCGAACAGGTCGAGGATCCGGGTACGGGCCGAGTCGAGGCGACGGGCGATGACTGCGGCGACAGCGGTCGATATGCAACGGCCCACGGCGGCGTTCTCGTCGCAGAGCTTCCGTACGGCCTCGGCGTCGAATTCGAGTGCCCGAACGGGGTGAGTGGTGACGGCGCCGAGGTGCCAGGAGTAGGGCGGGACCATCCATGACCAGCCGAGGAGCTCTCCTGAACCGAGGGTGTCGACGACGGCGGCCTTGTGGCCGGGGACGTGCAGGTCGAGGTCGACGGTGCCGTTCTCGATGATCCAGAAGCGGTCGGCCCGCTGCCGTTCCTTGAAGATGCGGGTTCCGGCGGGGATGTCCACGCGGTGGGCGTGGGCGAGCAGAGCCTGGCGTGCTTCGGGTTCCATCTCGTCGAGGAGAGTGGTCATGGTGTGCCTCCAGCCGTTCCCCTTCAGGGTCGTGCCGGTCTCTTGGGGTGCGGGAGGGCCTCGCGGTGCATACCGCAGGGCCCATACGGCCCGGGTCAGCGGACCAGGACGGCCTCGCCGGATTTGGGTACGACGGCCGTCCATCCCAGCTCGTGGTCGATGCGGTCCCGTAGGGTCTCGGCGGCGGTCTCCTCGCCATGGACGAGGTAGGTGGTGTGTGGGGGCGGGGCGTCGCGCAGCCAGTCGATGATCTGGTCGGCGTCCGCGTGGGCGGAGAAGTGGGGTACGTCGGCCACCTCGGCGCGTACGGGAACGTACTCGCCGAACATCTTGAGGGTGCGGACTCCGTCGACGAGGTCACGCGCCCGGGTGCCGGCCGCGGCGAAGCCGACGACCACGACAGCGTTGCGGGGGTCGGGCAGCAGCCGGTGCAGGTGGTGCAGGACCCGGCCGCCGGTGGCCATGCCGGCGGAGGAGACGATGACCGCGGGGCCTGTGGTGCTGTTGATGTCGATGGACTCCTGGACGGTACGGGCGGCCAGGAAGGGCTCTGGGCTGAACACCGCCTCGCCCTGGGCCAGGATCTCGGGCCGCAGTTCGGGAGCGCGGGACCGCAGGGCGTCGCGGTACACGTCCAAGGCGGCCAGGGCCATGGGGCTGTCCACGTAGACGGGCACGTGGCGGGGCAGCGTGCCGTCGCCGCGCAGCTCGGCCAGCTCGTGCAGGACGACCTCGGTCCGGTCGATCGCGAACGCCGGGATGACGACGGTTCCTCCTCGCGACAGCGTTCGGGTGATCACGGCAGCGAACTCGCGCCGTGCCGTCTCGTGGTCGTGGCGGCGGTCGCCGTAGGTGGACTCCATCAGCAGCACGTCGGCGCCGGTGAACGGCTCCGGGGGCAGCAGCAGGGGGTGCCCGGGACGACCGAGGTCGCCACTGACGGCCAGGGTGTGGCCGTCCTCCAGCGTGAGGTGGGCCCAGGCTGAGCCGAGGATGTGTCCGCCGTGGTGCAGCTTCAGCTTCGTTCCGGCCATGATCTCGATCTCGCTGCCGACCTCGACCGGGTCGAAGAACTTCAACGTGTTCTCGACGTCCGAGTCGTCGTAGAGAGGCTTGGCGGGGCGGTGCTTGGACCAGCCGTGACGGTTGGCGTGCTCGGCGGCCTCCATCTGGAGGCGGGCACTGTCGCGGAGCACGATCTCGGCGAGGCGGGCCGTTCCGGGGGTGCAGAGGATCGGACCACGGAAGCCGTGCCGGACCAGTCGCGGCAGATAGCCACAGTGGTCCAGGTGAGCATGGGTCACGACCACGGCGCGGAGATCGGAGGCGTCGAAGCCGGGCTTGTCCCAGTTGCGACGGCGCAAGTCCGCGAAACCCTGGAAGAGCCCGCAGTCGACCAGGATGCGGGCGTGGTCGCTCTCGACGAGGAACTTGCTGCCGGTGACCGTGCGTACTGCACCGAGCAAGCGCAGGAGTGCGGGTCTGGGCGAGGCGGTAGCGGGGCGCGGGGCTGTCTCGGACATGACCCGCCCTCCCTTCGGTAAGGGGATCCGGTTCTCACCATTGCACCGTGTGTAAGGGCCGACAGGGGGCCGACAGGCCCACGCAGGGGACCGACCGGCCCATGCGCGGGCGGTCGAGCCCGGTCCAGCCTGGCGGTGCAACCTCCTTAACGTATGCAAGGGAAGAGGGGAGCGTCGTGAAGACACTCGCCTTCCAGGGCCTGGACAGACGCAGTCGGCGCGATCGGCCGACGCCGACGCCGTCACCGTCCGCGGCATCGACGAGCGCATCGCCGAAGGCGACGTGCCCGAGGTGAATTCGGTCAGGATCCTCGGCACGGGACGTATCGGCCTGGCACCCATCGCGAACGCCGGTCTCCACAGCCCCGGCACACATTGTCACGGTTCCGGCCACCCAGCCCCGACACCGAGAGGACGTGAAGACGATGAGGAGAACCCAGCACGAGCCGGGCGCCACAGAGGCGCCGGCCGGACGTACTGACCTCGGGCGGCGGATCGCCATGCACCGTGAGGAACTCGGCCTCACCCGGGACGAACTGGGTGAGCGCTGCGGCGCTGACGGCGCGTACATCACCTACCTGGAGGAACACGCGGCAGCGCCGGCGATCGGCTCCCTTCTGCGACTCGCCGACGCGCTCGGGACGACCGTCGCGGAACTCTCCGGCGCGACGACGGAGTACCCGCCAGGGAGAGGAACGGCCATGCTGGATGCCAAGCTGGTCGAGTTGTCCGAAGCCGAGTGCCGACGGCTGCTGTCCACGCACGGCGTGGGCAGGGTCGCCGTCTTCACCCCGGAGGGTCCGGCGATATTCCCGGTCAACTACGTGGTGGCGGGCCGCGACATCGCATTCCGGACCTCGGGTGACGCGGTGCTTGCACGGGCCGCCGGCACCGAGGTGGCCTTCGAGGTCGACCATATCGACGACGCCACGCGCCTGGGCTGGAGCGTTATGGTCGTAGGCGAGGCGGGAGGCGTCACTGACGCGGAGGAGCTCGGTCGGCTTGACGCAGTCGCGTACTCCCTGCCCTGGGCCGGCGGCCCGCGGACCCATTGGATGAAGGTCACCGCGATCCGGATCACCGGACGCAGGGTGATCCGGCAGTGAGCCGGCTTCGAGCCGTCGTCCTGGATACAGAGGGGGTCCTGCTCGACTCCGCCGCGCTGCATGCCGTTGCGTGGAAGTCCGCTTTCGACGGCTGCCTCGACGGCTGGGCGGCGGGCACCGGCCGCCCGGCGCAGCTGCCTTTCGACGCCGAGCGGCAGTATCGGGAGATGCCGGACGGGAGACCCCGTCTCGATGGTCCGGGCCCGCACTCGAAGCGCTGCGTGCCCAGGGGATGCGATGTGCCGCCGCCTCGGCATCCAGACATGGCCGCCCATTTGCTGCAGTCGGCCGCAATCGCCCCCTCGTCGACGTGCTCGTGGACGGGACGGATGCCCACCGGATGAACCTGGTGGGCAAGCCGGACCCCGCCCTGTTCCTCGAAGCGGTACGCCGGCTGCGCGTGGACCCCGTCGACGCGGCCATGGTCGAAGACTCCCTGGCCGGGGTGGAGGCAGGCCGACGCGGGCACTTCGGCCCGGTGATCGGCCTCGACCGGACCGGCGGCACGTCTGCCGCAGCGAACCTCCGGGCTCGCGGCGCGGATGCAATCACCCGGCACTCGGACCCCGAACGTGCGTCCGGCCTGCGAGAACGTTCCTACGTGGGGCTTTCGGGCGGTGGTGTGGCGGGTCCCTTCGTGACTGCTGCATACCGCCCGCCCTGACTGGCACGTAGTGGCACTCTGGGGGCCGAGCTCTATGGCCTTGCCTCCCAGGACCGCCTGATCGCCCCAGTCACGAACCTGACGGCGTCCGGCAATCTCCCCGCGCAGACCTCACAACGACGCCGCCCGGCCGCACCCTGCGGTTCCAGGAGGCCGACGGGCCACGAGAAAACACAGGCTGGGAGCAGGCCATGTGCCGACACGGATATTGGCCATGGCTGTGCCGGTCGCAGCTCACGCGCGCTGCCTGCCCCGACAGCCCGACGACACGCCGGACACGGTTTGATTACTCACTGTGCATATTGAGTAACGTTGAGTGAACAAACGGTCGACGCCCTCGGGCTGCAGAAGGCGAGAGAAATGATCGCGCGAAGAGACCTGCTCGTAGCCGGGGCCGTTGGTGGAGCGGCCCTGGTCCTTCCGGCCCCTAATGAGGCGGTGGCACTCCCGAATGAGACCACGGTGGTCCCGGGGGCCAGGTCTGTCGGGAATTTCCAGGTCTCCACTCTGGACCCCACGACCATCCCGAAATATGTCACCGACCTGGTGATCCCGCCGGTGATGCCGAAGGCCCGCCACTCGGAGCGGCACGGCATCGATACGTACGTCATCGGCGTCCGGCAATTCAGCCAGCAGGTATTGCCTCCCACTCTGCCGTCCACCACCGTGTGGGGATACGGCTCGCTCGGGGACAGCAGCACGTTCAACTACCCGTCGTTCACCATCGAGGCCAAGACCGACCGGCCTGTCCGGGTGACCTGGGTGAACGATCTCGTCGACAGCCAGGGTCGTTTCCTCCCGCACTTGCTGGCGGTCGACCCGACCCTGCACTGGGCGAACCCTCCGGGCGGAACGAGCGGGCGTGATTCCCGGCCGACGTTCACCTCGACGCCGGGTCCGTACACGGGCCCCGTACCGATCGTCACCCACCTGCACGGTGGGCATTCCACCGAGGAGAGCGACGGCTACACCGAAGCGTGGTACCTGCCACGCGCGAACAATATTCCTGCTGGATTCGCCACCGTCGGCTCGTTCTACGACGAGTTCCGGGAGAAGTTCGCCGATGGACACGGCCTCAAGTGGGACCCGGGTACCGCGACCTTCCAGTACGCGAACGACCAGCGGGCGTCGACCCTCTGGTTCCACGATCACACCCTTGGTCTGACCAGGCTCAACGTCTACGCCGGGCCCGCCGGCTTCTATCTGCTGCGCGGCGGTGACGGTGACCTGCCCAAGGGGGCGCTGCCCGGCCCGGCGCCCGCCTTCGGAGACCGGCCGGGCACCCGGTACCACGAGATCCCCCTGGCCATCCAGGACCGCTCGTTCAACTCGGACGGCTCGCTGTTCTACCCCACGAGCCGGGAGTTCTTCGACGGTTTCGCGGGGCCGTACATTCCCACCACCGATGTGCCTCCGATCTGGAACCCCGAATTCTTCGCCAACACCATGGTGGTCAACGGCCGGACATGGCCGAAGCTCGAGGTCGAACCGCGTCGCTACAGGCTGCGCTTCCTCAACGGATGCAATGCCCGGTTCCTCATCCTGAAGATCGCAGACAGCCCGACCGTCCGGCCGGCCCGGTCGGCCGTGCCGTTCTGGCAGATCGGCAACGAAGGCGGGTTCCTGCCCGCACCCGTGCGGCTGGAGCGGCTGCTGCTGGCCAATGCGGAGCGGGCCGACGTCATCGTCGACTTCACCGGGATCCCGGAAGGCACCGAGCTGTACCTCATCAACGAGGGCTCGGACGAACCCTTCGGCCGGGGCGAACCGGGCGTGGCCTTCCCCGTGGCGGATCCGGCCACCACCGGTCAAGTGATGAAATTCGTGGTCGGACCGTTGGCGAGCAAGGACACCAGCGTGCCGCCGGACCGGCTCAGGCTGCCCATGATCAGGCCACTCGGCTCGTCGAGCGTCACCCGTCGGCTCTCCCTCAACGAGGCGAACTCCACCAATCCCCTGGTGCCACCGGGAACGCCGGTCCAGAACCTGCTCGGGACGGTTGACTCCGCCGGCAATCCGGTGTTGCTCGAGTGGGACGACCCGGTCACGGAGAACCCGAGGCTGAACGCGACCGAAACATGGGAGCTGTACAACTTCACTGTGGACGCCCACCCGATCCACATCCACGAGGTGGCGTTCGAGGTGGTGAACCGGCAGCCGTTCACCGGGTCCCCCACTCCGCCGGAGAGTTGGGAGCGCGGCTTCAAGGACACCGTGATCGCCTACCCAGGAGAAATCACCAGGGTGAAGGCACGGTTCGATCACCCTGGTCGCTTCGTCTGGCACTGCCACATCGTCGAGCACGAGGACAACGAGATGATGCGGCCGCTCCAAATCGGAGGCAGGCGCACGGAGGGCCACTGACAGGTCGGGGGTGGCGATATGCGCAGAGCACCGGTGACGCAGGGTTCCGGTACGGCCCCGGCGCCGAACTGCTCCTGAGTATTGTCCGCTATTGGTGAGTGGCCGCCGAGCACGACGCGGACCGGCAGCCCTACCGGATCCGCGGGATCATGGGCTCGGACGAGTACCACGATGCCTGCCCCGGGGCGGCCACACCCGGGGTCGACGACAATGCCTACACGAACGTGACCGCCGCATGGATGCTGGCCCGTAGACTCGAGTCGGCAGCAGAGCCGCCGCGGACGCGCACGCGTCAGCTTGAGCAGCAACTCGGCCTCGATGCGGAGGCGCTGAACTCCTGGGAGGACGTCTCCCGCCATCTCTACGTCCTGCCGCGGCACGGCATTTCCTCAGTCAGTTCGAGGGCTACGGAGATCTGGCCGAGCTGGACCAGGATGCCTACCGAAGGCGGTACACGGAAGACATCCGCCTCGGAGCCATGGCCGGCGCTTTCGACCTCATCGAACGGGGCATCGTGGGGCTCGAGGTCGGCCCGGAAGGACTGGGCATCGCCCCCCGTCACCGTGGCATTCGCATCCGGTCCGTCCCCGGCAGGCTGGGTATCACTGTTCCCTTGTCCCCAACGGCCCCTCCCCTTCCGCTGTACCTGCCCGGTGGACGTGCCGCGTCCGTGGCCCCCGGTCGGCAGCGGTGGTTCCGCATGGAAGTCGGCTGACCAGCGGATCCCGTTCAGCGGCTCCTGTCTCCGAGGCCGACCGATGTCGCAGGTCCACGAGGTCAGCCTCGAAGCGGGCTCTGGCCGAGGCGAGGGTGTCGGGAAGGCCGGTCCCGCGGCCGTCCCGCATCACCGTACGGAGCAGGGGCACCGTACCGTCGGGCGGTTGCTCGTCGGACAGACCGATCACATCCGCGCAGGGGCGGTGACCTCCAGCAGGGGCTCCCCGGCGAAAACGAGGTGGCCCTCCGGAATCGCGCGGACTTCCCCGTCAAAGCGCAGGCCGAGCAGGCCGGACACTTCCTCGGGTGGTCTGTGGAGCGCGACGGCGGAATCGTGGACGTCATCCGTGCTCATCCGGAAGTGGGACAGGTAGTCCAGGGACGGCTCCAGCCCGGCGGAGACGAGGAATCCCCGGCCGGGCGGCAGATCCTGGACGAACAGGCTGAAGGTGACCGGGGCGCGCATCCCCTCTCGCAGGTGAGACATCGCCAGCGTCACCTGGTAGACGTGGGTGGTCGTCGTCTCGGACATGCCCCAAGCCGCACGGTCTTCGGCCTGTCGGGCATGAGCCTTTTGATCCCTTGCTCGGTCTGCCATGGGCCGGTCGGCCCCTCCCCGGCACGGCCCGGTCGGCCCCTTGCCGCTGTACCTCTCGGCACTGGGGTGCAGCCACCTCCCGGTGTGATCGTGGAATCCGGATGCCGATACGGGCTCCGTTTCCTCAGGAGGTGGGCACCATGCAGCGCATCCGGATCCAGTCCCGCCAGAAGCAGCAACACAAGCTCGCGCCGCTGGACCTGCGAACCCCGTCCGGCCGCCCGCTCCCCTATTGAGCCCGGAGGTCGTCATGGCAAGCACGCGGCGCGTCATACCGTTCGCGGAACTCGGCCGTAAGGAAGTCGGCAGTGTCGGGGGCAAGAACGCCTCACTGGGCGAGATGACCGCCCACCTGGCCGATGCCGGCGTGCGCGTCCCTCCGGGGTTCGCAACGACGGCCGCCGCGTACGGAGAGCTGCTGGACGGACACGGACTCCGGGGGCGGATCGAGGAACAGATCGCGCGCCTGCACGAGGGCGCCGCGCTCGATGAGGTCGGGGCCGCGGTACGGTCGATGACCCTCGCCGAGCCGCTGCCCCCAGGGCTGCGGGCCGAGATCGTCTCGGCGTACGAGCAGCTGGGGCGCGACGAAGGCCGCGCGGACCCCGAGGTCGCCGTACGCAGCAGCGCCACCGCCGAGGACCTGCCGGAGGCGAGCTTCGCAGGCCAGCAGGAGACCTACCTGAACGTGCGCGGGACCGCCCAATTGCTGGAGTCGGTGCATCGCTGCTACGCGTCCCTCTACACCGACCGAGCCATCGACTACCGGGAGCGGATGGCCTTCGACCACCTCCAGGTCGCTCTCTCGGTCGGTGTTCAAATCATGGTCCGGTCGGACCTGGCCGGTGCCGGGGTGATCTTCACCCTCGACCCGGAGAGCGGATTCCCCGAGGTCATCGTCATCAGCGCGGCGTGCGGACTGGGCGAGACGGTCGTCAGCGGGCAGGTCGACCCCGACGAGTACACCGTCTTCAAGCCGAGCCTGAAGGACCCGGATCTGGACCCGCTGATCGACGTACGTGTCGGAGCGAAGCGGCGGAAGGCGGTCTATGCGGAACCTGGACTGACGCGGACCGTCGACACCACCGACGAGGAGCGCTTGCAGAGGGTCCTGAACGACACCGAAGTGAGGCTCCTCGCCGACTGGGCGCTGACCGTCGAAGGGCACTACGGCTGCCCCATGGACCTGGAATGGGCCAAAGACGGCCTCACCGGCGACCTGTGGATCGTGCAGGCCCGGCCCGAGACCGTTCAGTCCCGCCGCGCCGCCTCCACCCTGCGCCGCTGCCGCCTGACGGCCGTGCCAGGTACGCCTCTCGTGGACGGCATCGCTGTCGGCGAGGCCATCGGCAGCGGGCCCGTCGTCGTCCTGGACTCGCCCGTCGACCTCGACCGCTTCCCGTCCGGCGGGGTGCTCGTCACCGGCATCACCGACCCGGACTGGGAACCGATCATGAAGCGGGCCTCCGCCATCGTCACCGATCACGGCGGCCGCACGTCCCACGCTGCGATCGTCAGCCGCGAACTCGGCGTCCCCGCCATCGTCGGCACCAGCCGTGCGACTCAGGCCCTCCACGAGGGACAGAAGGTGACCGTCTCCTGTGCCGAAGGCGGACGCGGCAAGGTCTACGACGGGCTGCTCGCCTATGAGGAGACGGAGACCGACCTCGCGGACATCCCCGCCACCCGGACACACGTCATGCTCAACCTGGCCGACCCGTCCGCCGCCTTCCGGTGGTGGCGCCTGCCGGCCGATGGCGTCGGCCTGGCCCGGCTGGAGTTCATAGTGGCCCACCAGGTCAAGGTCCACCCCATGGCCCTGCTGCACCCCGAACGCCTGGAACCTGCCGACCGCTGCGCCGTCGACCAGCTCACCGAGGGATACCTCGACCGCACTCGCTACTTCACCGATCGCCTGGCGTACGGCATCGCCCGGATCGCCGCCTCCCGGTGGCCCGCCCCCGTCGTCGTACGGACCAGCGACTTCAAGACCAACGAGTACGCGCGCCTTGTCGGCGGTCGGCCGTTCGAGCCGGTCGAGGCCAACCCGATGATCGGATGGCGGGGCGCGAGCCGCTACTACAGCGACGGATACCGCGAGGGCTTCGCCCTCGAATGCCGGGCCCTGCGCCAGGTCCGCGACGAGATGGGCCTGACCAACGTCATCGTCATGATCCCGTTCTGCCGCAGCCTCGAAGAGGCCGACCGGGTGCTTGGTGTCATGGCCGAGGAAGGCCTCCGCCGTGGGGAGAACGGGCTGAAGGTCTACGTCATGGCGGAGATCCCCGCCAACGTCATCCTGGCCCAGGACTTCGCCGAACGCTTCGACGGCTTCTCCATCGGCAGCAACGACCTCACCCAGCTCACCCTGGGTGTCGACCGCGACTCCGAAGCCCTCGCCCACGTCTTCGACGAGACCAACCCCGCGGTCACCCGGAGCATCGAGATCCTCGTCCCCCGCGCCCAGGCAGCGGGCCGCCCCGTCGGTCTCTGCGGCCAGCGCCCCAGCGACGACCCCGTCTTCACGGAGTTCCTGGTCAAGGCCGGGATTGACGCCATCTCCGTCGCCCCGGACAGTTTCGCCGCGGTCAAGCAGCACGTGGCCGCCGCCGAATCGATCCGGTACGGGGAGGGCCGAACGGCCCCATCAGGGACCCGATGGTCCCAAGCGGAGCAGCCGTCCGTCTCGTGAAAGTGGAGGAAGGCAACGCATGAAGGCGCTGACCGGGCGCCGGAACGGAGCACACCATGTCAGGAACGCACCTGGAGCGCAGGCGCAGCCCGTTCCCCGACTTCAGGGACTGGTTCGGCACCGAATTCCCACGGTTCCCGCTGTGGCGGTCGTCGTTCGACACCTTCCCGATCCCGATCGAGGTGACCAACAAGGAGGGGCAGTACACGCTGCGCGCCGAACTTCCCGGGATGGACCCGGACAAGGACATCCAGATCACGGTTGAGGGGGACACCCTCACCGTCAGCGCCGAGCACACCGAGAGCAAGGAGGAGAAGGATCACTCGGAGTTCCGCTACGGCTCCTTCCAGAGAGTTGTGCGCCTGCCCGGGCCGATCCCCTCCGACGAAGTCGAGGCAGCGTACGAGGACGGCATCCTCACCGTGCGCGTGCCCATGCCGGCCTCGCCCGAGGAGTCCAAGCGCAGCATCCCCGTCAAGCGCACCACGGCGGACGGCAAGGGAGACTCGTCATGACGTCCAACCGCGTCCTGGTCGCCTACGGCACCAAGCACGGTGCGACCGCCGGAATCGCGTCCGAGATCGGCAGGACCCTGCGTGAGGACGGCCTCGACGCCGTCGTGGTCCCCGCCGACGACGTGGACGACGTACGCGGGTACGACGCAGTGGTGCTCGGCGGCGCCCTGTACGCCGGGCACTGGAGCGGCAAGGCCAAGCGCTGCGCCGAACGCAACGAGCACTACCTCCAGCACCGCCCGGTCTACCTGTTCAGCAGCGGCCCCGTAGACAGTTCCGCCGCGCAGCACGACATCGCGCCGGTGCCTGCGGTGACCCGCGAGATGGAGCGCCTCGGCGCACGCGAGCACATCACCTTCGGCGGCAGCATCACCGCCAGTACGCCCGGCTTCATCGCCCGGGCCATGGTCCGCGCGGGCAAGGGAGGAGACTTCCGCAACCCCGAGCGGATCCGGACGTGGGCCCACCACATCAGCGCCGAACTTGCCGCCCCCCACTGAGCGGCCGGGCAGTACCAGAGCGCGGAGGTGCACGATGTCCGAGGCTGGCACGCCCGGCGACGGGCCTACGCGATCGCGCCCGGCGACGGTCGGCAGCGTGCGTCGGCTCTTCGGCGGACGTCCGAACGAGCTGCGTCGTCCAGCCGACCGGACCCGGCGCCGCTGGAACATCGCCTTCGTGCTCTCCTTCCTGATCGCCCTGTCCTTCGGCGTCGTCGTCACGACGGCCGTCTGGGACGCCGAAAGCCGCACTGCCCGGGAAGCGGCCCGCCACCGGCACCGGATCGAGGCAACGACGGTCGGCGCCGTGGAGCGCGCGGTCTCCAACCGTTCCGGCGGCACCTCCCGGACGGTTGCTCCGGCCGTCTGGGAGTACCCCGCCGCTCACCAGCACTCCGCCACGATCTCCGTCCCGTTCGGCACACCAGCCGGCCGGACGGTCACGATCTGGGTAGACGACACGGGCAGGGAAGCGCAGAAGCCGTCGTCCGAAGCCCAACGCGCCCTCGCGGCCGCAGCCGCGGGAGCCGGATCATTCACCCTGCTCGCACTTGCCACGGGGGCAGTGGTCCGCCTTCGTCTGCTCCGCGTCGAGGCCCGCAGCCGGGCCCAGTGGGAGGACGAGTGGGAGGCCGTGGAGCCACGATGGTCCGGCAGGCTTAAGCGCGAACAGGAGTCCGGCGATGACTGAGGCAGCCACCCGGCCCCCCTCTCCGGCCAAGGGGCTGCCCCCGAGCCCTGACCCCCTCGAACCGTTGCCGCTCCTGAGGCGCGAACTCGGCACCGGGCCGAGCGGACTCTCCGCACGCGAGGCGGCCCGCCGCCTCGCCGTCTACGGCCCCAACGAGGTCCGCCGCAAGACCCGTACTTCCCTGGGCCGCGAACTCGTCCGCCAGCTCGTCCACCCGCTGGCCGTGCTGCTCTGGGCGGCTGCCGCACTGGCCTTCGTGGCGGACATAGCAGTCCTCGGCTGGGCCATCGTCGCCGTGGTCATGGTCAACGCCGCCTTCGCGCTCCTGCAGGAGCGCCAGGCGGAGCAGGCCGTGGAGACCCTGGCCCGATATCTGCCCGAGCACGCATGGGTGATCCGCGACGGCCAACCGTCGGCCGTCGAGTCGCGCGAGCTCGTGCCGGGCGACCTCATCGTCCTCGAAGAGGGCGCCAAGGTCCCCGCCGACGCACGCCTGACCGACGGCGGCATCGAGGTCGACCTGTCGATGCTGACAGGGGAGTCCGCTCCGGCCGAACGCGTTGCCGGCCCCGGTCTCGCAGGGGCTCCGCTGCTCCAGGAGCCGAACCTCGTCTTCAGCGGTACCACCTGCACCGAGGGCCAGGCCCAGGCGATCGTGTTCGCCACGGGCGACCACACCGAACTCGGACGGATCGCGGCACTCAGCCAGCGCACCCAGCGCGACCCCAGCCCCTTGGAGCGGCAGGTCAAGAAGGTCGCCTGGCTGATCGCCGCCGTCGCGGTCGCCATGGGCGCGGTGTTCCTCGTGGCAGGCGTGGCCGTAGGACTCCCGCTGACCGACTCACTGATCTTCGCCATCGGCCTGCTGGTCGCCAACGTCCCCGAGGGCCTGCTGCCGATCATCACCCTCGCCCTCGCCGTCGGGGTACGGGCCCTCGCCCGCCAAGGGGCTGTGGTCAAGCGGCTCAGCGCCGTGGAAACTCTCGGGTCCACCAACGTGATCTGCACCGACAAGACCGGCACCCTCACCCGGAACCGCATGCGGCTCCAGACCGTATGGACACCTGAACACGGCACGAGCACCGGCCCCTGGACAGACGAACTCGCCCGGACAGGCGCGCTGTGCACCACGGTCACGCGGGACGCCGAAGGCCAGCTGCACGGCGACCCGACCGAGATCGCCCTGGTCGAAGGAGCCGGCGCCCACGGCGCCCCCGTCGACCTGGTCCGCAGGGACGCCGACCGCCGGGCCGTCTTCCGTTTCGACCCGCGGCTGCGCCTGATGTCGGTCGTTCAGGAGGAACCGGACGGCGCCCACGTCATCGTCAAGGGCGCGCCGGAGGCGGTGGTGAGCGCCCTTGACGGCGGTGACCCCACTGCCGCGCTCGCCGCCGCGGACCGGCTCGCCCACGACGGTATGCGAGTCCTGGCCGTCGCCATGCGCGACCTGCCGAAGGGGGCCGCGACGCCGGCGCGGCGCCACGACGCGGAGAGCGGTCTGCGCCTTCTGGGGCTCGTCGGCCTGTACGACCCCCCGCGGCCCGAGGTCGCCGAAGCCGTCCGCCGCTGCCACGACGCGGGCGTCCGGGTCCATATCGTCACCGGTGACAACGGCGCCACCGCGGCCGCTGTCGCGCGGGAGGTCGGGATCGGAGTACCACGCCTCACGGTGGTGGCCCAGTCCGAGACGGTGGGCGACCAAGAGCTCGACCAGCTCCTGGCACACGGCGACACCGAGGTCGTTTTCGCCCGCTCCTCACCGGAGACCAAGCTGCACGTGGCCGACACCCTGCGCGCCCACGGGCAGATCGTGGCCATGACCGGCGACGGCGTCAACGACGCCCCGGCACTTCACCGTGCGCACATCGGGGTCGCGATGGGCAGGTCCGGCACGGACGTGGCACGCGAAGCGTCCACGATGGTGCTGACCGACGACAACTTCGCCACCATCGTCGCCGCCATCGAATCCGGGCGCCGCGTCTACGACAACGTCCGCAAGTTCATCGTCTACATCTTCGCCCACGCCACCCCCGAGGTCGTTCCCTTCCTGGTGTTCGCACTTTCGGCCGGTACCGTCCCCCTGCCGCTGACCGTCCTGCAGATCCTCGCCATCGACCTCGGCACCGAGACCCTCCCCGCCCTCGCCCTCGGCCGGGAACGGGCCGAGCCGGGCGTCATGAGCCGTCCGCCGCGACCGAGCTCGCAGGGAGTCATCTCCCGCGACATGCTCATCCGGAGCTGGGGATGGCTCGGCACGGTGTCCGCCGCCCTGGTCATGACCGCGTTCTTCTACGTGCTGTGGCGGGCGGGCTGGCACCCCGGCGACCCCACCGGCCCCGGCACGCCCCTCCACCACGCGTACGTCACCGCGACCACCGCCACGTTCGCCGGCATCGTCACCTGCCAGGTCGGCACGGCGATGGCCGCACGCACCGACCACGCCGCTCTGCGCGAAATCGGCCTGTTCTCCAACCACCTGCTTCTCGCCGGCATCGCCTTCGAGCTGGTTTTCACCGCGGCACTCGTCTACGCGCCGCCGCTGCAAGACCTGTTCGGCACTGCAGCCCTGTCCCTCGACGTCGTCGCGCTCATCGCCACCTTCCCCGTTCTCGTGTGGGGCACCGACGAACTCCGGCGCTGGGCCCGGCGTACTCGCCGAAGCACGAATGCCTGAACCCGTCCGGAGGCTCCCATGCCACACACAGCCGAATGGAAGGTCCGTCTCTACCTCTTCGAGGAGGACCACACGACGAAGGCACGCCTGGAACTCGACACGGGCACGAACCGGCTCACGGGCCACGGCACCGCCCGCTGCGCACCCCAGGACAACGACGTTCCGGAGATCGGCGACGAACTCGCCGTCGCTCGCGCCATGGAGGATCTCGCCCTGCAGATGAAACGAGCCGCCTACGGCGACATGCAGGCCGCCGGAGCGCCGTCCCTGCAGGAGTCCCTCAAGCCGTACAGCGGGTGGCTGGACACCACAGCGTGACCACGAAGGAGGCCCGACCGGGACCTTTGGCCCCCATGAAGGTCCTGAGCGGCCCTCTTCCCACGGGGGCCTGCGGTGTCACTGTGAGGTCAGACCCTCACTGGCCCTGGGCGAGGAGGAATCATGAAGCACACCGTCAGCGGTTCCGAACTCGGCTCCGTCGTCGTCGGCGTCGACGGCTCCGAGCCCGCCCGTCAGGCCGCGCTCTGGGCAGCGGGAGAGGCCGAACGCCGAGGGCGTCCGCTGCACATCGTGTACGGCGCCGACACGGACGGCCGGGCACTCTACGCATCTGTCGAGACCATCGAGCGCGTCCGTGTTGCCGGCCGCGGACTGCTCGACGAAATCGCTGCTGCGGTCAAGAAGCAGCACCCCGGCCTGGTCGCCACCACGGAATTCGGTCGTGGCGACCCCGTGGCCAGCCTGCACCGGGCAGCTGGTCGTCGCGGCACCATAGTGGTCGGTAACCGGGGGCTGGGCGGATTCAACTCCCTCTTGCTCGGATCCGTGGGCCTGAAGGTGGCGGCCGGTGCGAAGACGCCCGTCATCATCGTCAGGGGAACCGAAAGCGGCGCCGAGAGCGGGACGGTACTCGCCGGGGTCCGTGACGAGCGAGATCTGGACTGCGTGCGTTACGCGGCGCGCGAGGCCGAGCTGCGCAAGGCCGAGCTGCGGCTGCTCCAGGTGTGGAACGTGCTCCAGTCCGTCGGCGACGTGATGACCATGATGGACGACATCAAGGAGATCGCCGACGAGTACGTCCGGCAGCTGACCGCGCTGACGGAGCGAATCCGCCGGGAATTCCCAGACCTCAGCGTGCGGGCGGACGCCGAGAAGAGCGCGTCCGTCGCCGGTGTTCTCGTCGAGGCTTCCCGACACGCCGACCTGCTGGTCATGGGCGGTCGCCGGGCGTCCGCATACCTGGGACCCACCCTCGGGCGGCACACCCACAGCCTCGTACACCACTCGCACTGCCCTGTGCTGCTCATCCCGCGCCACCCGGACGAGCATGGGAGTGGATCGTGATGGCCACCGCCGAACGCCGCGAGATCGTCGTAGGCATCGACCCGGCCAGGGACTGGCACTTGCCCCTTGCCTGGGCGTCGGACGAGGCCCACCGTCGTGGGATCGGGCTCCGACTCGTCGTGGCCGTGCCTCCGCCGCAGCGTACGCGGCAGGTTGATGACACACCCCGCATGACGGCTCTGCGCCAGGCGGGCTCTGAAGCCCTCGCGGCAGGTTACGACTGGGCGCGGGAACGACACCTGGGGCTCGACGCGGCCACCGATCTGATCGAAGGATTCCCCGTTCCCGCCATCGGACGCCTGTCTCACCAGGCCCGCATGCTCGTGCTCGGATCCCGTCACCTGAGCCGGACCGCGGAACTCTTCAGCGCCGGTTCCACGGTGGTCCCGGTCGTGGCACAGGCGCACTGCCCCGTCGCCGTGGTGGGAAACCCCGAGCACATCACCCAGGAGTCGCCCTACCTGGTCGTCGGCATCGACGGCAGTGAGTCCTCGAAGGCGGCGCTGGCGCTCGCCTTCGAGGAAGCCGACCTGCGAGGCGCCGCGCTGCGTGCCATCGCGGTGTGGCAGCCGCCGGTCTTCCTGCTCCACGATGAGGAGGTCGCACTGCAGGCTCAGCGGCGGATGCTGGCCGAGACCACGGCCGGCTGGTCGCAGAAGTACCCGGACGTGGTGCTTTCCCACGAGGTCCCGATCGGGCACCCGGTGGAAGAGCTCGCGGAGGCTGCCGAGCACGCGCTGGCCGTGGTGGTGGGCCGCCGCGGACGAGGAGGCTACTCCGGCATGCGCCTTGGTTCCGTGGTCCACGGACTGCTGCACCGGGCGTTCTGCCCGGTGATCACGGTTCCGGCCGAATAGGACCACCATGGCCATGACCCCGGCCACCGCAGAGGTACCGGTACGCGCGCCTGGCGGGCTCACCGACATCGAGGCGGAACGCCGACTGGCCGAGCACGGCCGCAATGAGACCGCCCCGGCGACGCCCTGGCCGGCGAGGGTGCTGGCCCAGGGCGGCAGCGCTTCGACCTTCCGCCGCTCCAGTCGGTTCTGGAGACCGAACCACTGGGAGGGCCGGGCGTTGCCCTGGCGTCAGCCGCCCTCACCAGTGGCTTCGCGGCGGCCCAACTCGCACGGCACGCATTCCGAAGGAGATGATGGTTATGGAGACGCGCACGTCCGAGCACGGACCCCACGCTCGCGTCGGTGACGAGATTGTGGTGGGCGGGCCGACGGTGGGCAAAGCGGGTCGCGACGGCGAAGTCGTCGGTCTGCACCACGACGACGGCACTCCGCCCTACGACGTCCGCTGGTCGGACACCGGCAGGACCACCCTCTTCTTCCCGGGACCGGACGCACACATTCGGCATCTCGGCGCGGACGACTCCGGATGATGCCTTCAGCCTGAGCGGGAAGGTGGGGGCAGGGATACGGTGAAGAGGCAGGCCGAACTCCCCCGGGGCGCCGCTGGAGGTACGCATGGGCGGGGACGAGCTGGGTCCCGTGCGTCCTGGGCTTCCGCGGCTCCGGCTGGACGAACTGCTCGAGGAGCTCCAGGTCCGTATCGACGAGGTGCGCGGCACCCGGGACCGGCTGAACGGGCTCCTCGAGGCTGTGATGTCCGTCGGTCGGGAGCTCGATCTGCCACAGGTTCTGAGGGGCATCGTCGAAGCGGCTGTCGTCCTGGTGGACGCGGAGTACGGAGCTCTGGGTGTCATCGGTGACGACCAGAAGCTCGCCCAGTTCCTTCCCGTCGGCATCAGCGACGAGCTCCGAGCCGAGATCGGAGACCTGCCCTCCGGCCACGGCATCCTCGGGCAGCTCATCCGGCACCCCGAGACGCTCCGGCTCTCCGAACTGTCCGATCACCCCGCCTCCTACGGCTTCCCTCCCCACCACCCCCCGATGCACTCCTTCCTCGGTGTCCCCATTCGGGTCCGCGAGGACGTCTTCGGCAACCTCTACATGACCGAGAAGCGGGGTGGTATCGACTTCGACGAGGAGGACGAGGCGGTCCTGTCCACGCTGGCGGTGGCGGCCGGCATCGCCATCGAGAACGCCCGCCTCTTCGAAGAGGTACGCCTCCGGGAGCGCTGGCTGGCCGCCAGCTCCGACTTCACCAGTGCTCTGCTCTCCGGCTCGGCCGAGACGGAGGTGCTGGAGGGGATGCTGGAGCGAGCCCGCGACATCACGGGCGCCGACATCGGTGTGTTCTACCTCGTGGGCCAGAGCGGGGAGCTGCGCGGCTCGCTGGCCCTGGGGGAGGGCGCCGAGGCACATCGCGGCATCGTGCTGCCCAGCAGCGAAGGCACCATGGCCGCCGCTGCCCTCGGCGAGGAGGACGGACTGATCACCGTGGCCGACGTCGGGGCCGACGACCGGGTCACCGTGCAGCCGGAACGGTGGAAGGGTTTCGGCCCCGCCGTCGCCGTCACGTTCGGCACCAAGGAGAAGCTGAGCGGCGTCCTCATCCTGGCCCGCAGGCGCGGCCGCCCGGCGTTCGCCCGCGCCGAGATCGCAGCCCTGCCCGGCTTCGCCGGCCAGGCCGCCGTGGCCCTGGAGCTCGCCGACCGGCGCCGGGACGCCGAGCAGATGAGCATGCTGGAGGATCACGACCGCATTGCCCGTGACCTGCACGATCTCGCCATCCAGCGCCTCTTCGCCGCAGGTATGACCCTGCAGAGCGCGCAACCCTTCGTCGAGCATCCCGAGGCTTCGGAACGACTCGCCCGGGCGATCGACGACCTGGATGCCACCATCAAGATCATTCGGTCGACGATCTTCGGGCTCCGTGAACACGAAGTATCCGGAGTGCCGCCGAAGCTGCGGCTCCGTGCCGTTCAGGCCATTGAGGAGGCCGCCCAGGTACTCGGTTTCGCCCCGGCCCTGCGGATGGAGGGCCTGATCGACACCGACGTACCCGCCGAGACCGCGGACGAGGCACTCGCCGTGGTCGGGGAGGCGCTCACCAACGTCGCCCGGCACGCGAGGGCAAGCCAAGCGGAAGTGTCCATCGCAGCCGTCGAGGGCGTACTGACCGTACTGGTCATCGACGACGGAGTGGGAATGGCGGAGGGAGGTCGTCGCAGCGGGCTGCGTAATCTCAGTGAACGGGCCGAACGCCTGGGTGGTGAACTCTCCGTTTCGGCGCGCGGGCCGACCGGGCAGGGCACAAAGCTGGAATGGCGGGTCCCACTGGGCGGTGGAGGCCACTGCCCACCCTCCAGGTGAGCACGCCCCGTAGTCACTCAGCTCCGGCCCTTGCCGCGCTCCGGCTCGTGTTCATGGACCTGCGTGGCGATGACAGCGGCCTGCACCCGGCGCTCCACCCCCAGCTTGCCCAGCAGCCTTGAGATGTGGTTCTTGACCGTCTTCTCGGACAGGTACAGCCGCTTGGCGATCTGCGCGTTGGTGAGGCCCTCGCCGATCAGTTCGAGTACGGAACGCTCCCGCTCGGAGAGAGCGGCCAGCCGATCGTCATCCGGAGCCTTGACGGCCTCCGGGTCCCGCAGGGAGTGCATGAGGCGGGCGGTCGTCGCCGGGTCCAGCATCGACTGCCCGGTCGCCACCGTCCGTACGGCCGAGACGAGGTCGGACCCCTTGATCTGCTTGAGGACGTAGCCGGCCGCACCAGCCATGATCGCGTCGAGCAGCGCGTCCTCGTCATCGAACGAGGTCAGCATCAAGCAGGCGAGTTCCGGCATGCGCGAGCGCAGCTCGCGGCACACGGTGATCCCGTCGCCGTCGGGCAGCCGGACGTCGAGTACGGCGACGTCCGGGCGCAGCGCCGGTCCGCGGGCCAGCGCCTGCTCGGCGGTGGCGGCCTCGCCGACGACCTCGATGTCCGGCTCCGCGTCCAGCAGGTCGTACAGGCCGCGGCGTACGACCTCGTGGTCGTCCAAGAGGAAGACCCGGACGGTTCCCTCGTAGGAGGCTGCCGGTACGTCGGACATGTACGCCCCTGTGATCGATCCGCATTGTATGTTTCATACGAATTGTCTCAGGGGATCAGGCGGACGCACCTGGGCGGCGCCCCCGGGTTCCGGGGCGGTAAGAGGCCTCAGGAGGCCCCGGTGGGCTGCCCTTCCAGTTCCATCCGCACGTCCACCACGCCTTCCACGGCACGGACCGCACGGGCCATCAGCGGCACCAGTGCGCGATCACGGAGCGATCCGCGCAAGGTGACGACGCCCTCCTTCACCGACGCCTGCAGATGTACGGGAGGAGCGAGCCCGGCGAGAACCGAGTCGCGGATCTCCTCGCCGATCTCCTCGTCCGGTCGCAGAAACACCTTGAGCAGGTCGCTCCGGCTGACGACTCCCTCCAGCATCCCCACACCGTTCACCACGGGGAGGCGTTTCACGTGCTTTCGCGCCATGATCCGGGCAGCCTCGGCGAGTGTGGCGTCGGGGTGCACAGTCACGGCTGGGCTCGACATCAGTTCCTCGGCCAGCACACCCCCTGCCTTGGAAGCCTCTTCCAGCTGATCAGGAAGCACGGGGTCGTCCCGCCGGAACTCCTCCTTCGGCAGCAGGTCCGCCTCGGAGACCACTCCGACGACGCGCCCCTCGCCCTCCAGGACGGGAACAGCACTGACTTTCCACTGGTCCATCAGCTCGACGATCTCCTTGTAGGAAGCCTCGCGGCCGATGGCCACAGCCGTATGGGTCATGACGTCGCTGACGGTGTACCGGGACGCGGGCATGACGGACTCCTCACTGCTGGCGGTTCGGGTGGCCGACACCGGCCGCCAGGGATAGCTACCACTGCCGTGCCCAGGGCGACGATGCCCGTTCGGACGATCCAGTCCGCTCGGCCACCCCCGTAGGGGGAGTGGTCCTCATGGCAGCCTCCGGCCGACTCCGATTCAAGTCTGAGCGGCACTGCAGGTGCCGGGGATGGGCCGACCGGCCCCCGATTCCGCAGGACAGGGGACCATTCGGCCCTGGCACGGCGTGCGAGACGGAAAAGACGCTGAGTGAAGCCGAGGCCGACAAGACAGGGCCGGAGCGGAGGGCCGCGTGATGGATCACGAAACCGCCAGGAGACCGGACCACCGCCCTGCCCCGGACCCCGCGCGGTCCACGGAGCAGCTGGACCGCTCCGAAGCGTTGCGGCTCCTGGGTACCGTCTCGCTCGGCCGCATCGTCTTCACCCACCAAGCGCTGCCAGTCATCCGGCCGATGAGCCACATCGTCCACGGGGAGGACGTGCTCGTGCAACTCGACGGAGGCGCTTCACACGCGGCGCTGGTGGCGACGCCGGGCGAGCCCGGCATCGTCCTCGCCTACGAAGCCGACGCCATCGACCCCGACACGCATCTCGGCTGGAGCGTCGTGGTGGTCGGCTACGCCGAGCTCGTCGTGAACCGCGACGAAGCCGAACGGCTCGCGGCGCTGCTCGATCCGTGGAGGAACGAGGCGATGCCCCGCATCCTGCGGATCCGGTCCGAACTCGTCACCGGGTTCCGCCTGTGGCCGGAACCTCGGCCGATTCCGGCCGCCGGTGAGGTCCGGCCCCGCTTCTGACACCGGGGGACGGCGTGGGCTGCGATCAGCGACCACGGAGGTGCGCGAACCTGGGCGAAACGCAGCGGAAAAGGGGTTCCGGATGGATTGGCTGGTGACGGCCACGGGCGCCGCCCTGGTACTGCTGATCCTCCGGGACGTGTTCCACACGCTGTGGCACCCGACGCGTCACGGCGGGCTGAGCCGGCTGGTCATGACCACACTGTGGCGGCTGTCCTTCGCCCTGGGCACCCGTCGTACGGCGGCCGGCCTGGCGGGTCCGCTTGCCATGGTGTCTGTCGTCGCCCTGTGGGCCCTCACCGTGGCGGCGGGGTGGGCACTGATCTACTGGCCTCACATGCCCGACGCGTTCGTGTACGCGGGCGGGTTGCAGCCCGACGACCATGCGGGCCTGCTGGACGCGACGTACGTCTCGCTGGTCACGCTGTCCACGCTCGGTCTCGGCGACGTCGCACCTGCCGAGGGCTGGCTGCGCCTCCTCGCACCCCTGGAGGCGCTGGTCGGGTTCGCCTTGCTGACCGCGACGGTCTCCTGGATCCTCGGCATCTATCCGGCTCTGGCCCGCCGCAGGGCTCTTGCGTTGCGGCTCTCCCACCTCTCCCGTACCCACCCCTCGAAGGAACAAATCGACTCCCCGGCCGGGGCGGCCATGCTGGACGGCCTGGCCACAGCACTGTCCGTGGCAGCGGTCGACTTCCTCCAGTACGCGGAGTCCTACTACTTCCACGACGGCGACGACCGGACCTCCCTGGCCCTCCAGATCGGCTACGCCCTCGACATCGCCGATGAGGCTTCGGAGGCCGGGCACCGGGATGTCCGGCTCGCCGCCACGGTGTTGCGTTCCGCCCTGGAAGACCTCGCGGGCATCCTGGACGAGCGCTTCCTGCACACCCAGGGCCCGCCCAGGCAGGCTCTCGACGCGTTCGCGCGCGACCACGGACGGCAGGCGGGCACGGGTGATCGCGCCCTGCCGTGAGTCTCCGGCGTGGACGACCTCGTCCGTCCGCCCATCCGACGCCGCGGCGTCGACACCGCGTTGCCTGGAAGGCGTCGTTCGTGCGCAAGCCTGTCGTTGTCGACGGAGGAGGGGTCGTGCCGCCACGGGAGTGCGTCTGGAAGCCGCCCTTTCTTACCGGCTACCGGCGTGGCTGGCTGCGAGGGGACGCGCTCGCAGGTGTCACGGTCGCCGCGTACCTCGTGCCCCAGGTCATTGCGTACGCAGGCCTTGCGGGTCTGCCGCCCGTCGCCGGGCTGTGGGCCGTAGTTCCGGCCACGGTCTTGTACGCATGGTCCGGCAGCTCCCGTCTGCTCTCCATCGGCCCGGAGTCGACCACGGCGCTGATGACCGCCGTCGCGGTCGGTCCACTGGCCGCCGGGGACCCTGGCCGGTACGCGGTCCTCTCAGCGGAGCTCGCCGTCGTGGTGGGTGTGCTGTGCCTGGCGGCCTGGGCGTTGCGGCTGGGCTTCCTCGCGGATCTGCTGTCCCGGCCCCCGTGCTGGCCGGCTATCTGGCAGGTGTTGCCCTGATCATGATCGTGGACCAGGTGCCCCGCCTGACCGGCTTCTCCACCACGGCCTCGGAGTTCTTCCCGCAGCTGCTCGTTCTTCCGGTAGGCACCCCAGGTGCACTGGCCAACGGTGATCCTCGGTGCGGTCGGGCTGGCTCTGCTGTTCGCGCTGCCGCACGTATCGCATGACATCGACGACTATCCCCAGGCGCGAACCATCCCCGGGCGTCGACGAACAGCGCGAGTGTCGAGTGGTTCGTGCGGAACACTGGGGCCAACGTACAACCCAGCCCAACCGCTTTCCACGATCCGGTGCCCGGCTGATCGGAAGGCCAGTGGCGAACGGTCGCCTTCCACGGCTGTCAGTCCCATGATCGGCCTCAGCGCCTTGGTGCGGCGTCCCGCAATCGGTACCGCGCCATACGCCGTTTGCCCCGTGGCACAGGACCTCGTTCCGCGAGCAGGGCAGGCTCTGACTGGAGACGCCCGAAGAGGAAGTGGGTACCTGTGAAGCCGCTCGCCGGTGCTGCGGTCATCGGGATCGGAAACGAGTTCCGGCGCGATGACGGCCTTGGGTGGGCCACCATCGCCTTGTTGCGCGCACGGAAAGCGCAGCGACCTCTCCCGTCCGGCACTGAGCTCGCACTGTGCGACGGAGACCCCGGCCGGTTGATCAGCATCTGGGAAGGCAAGGCCCTCACGCTCGTCGTCGACGCCTGCTTCCCACCTGCGGCGCAGCCCGGGCGGACACACCGGTGGCGTGTGGCCCCCGGTGAGATGCTGCACCCGGCTGCCGCAGGCAGGCAGAGCACCCACGGGCTGGGGCTCGCCGAGGCCGTGTGCCTCGCCGACCGCGTCGGGCGCGGCCCCGGCCGTCTCATCGTGTACGCGGTCGAGGGCGCGGACCGCTCGCTGGGCGCGGGGCTCACACCCGCGGTGGCGGCCGCCCTGCCGTTTCTGGCCCTGCGCATCGAGGCGGACGTCCGCCTCGATGCGGCGAGGGGACTCGCCGGACCGGGTTCGAACCCAGGAGCCCGCAGGTCTGACATGCTGCCGGATCCAGGCACGTGGAGACCGAGAGGTGCACCATGACCGACGCTGCGGACGCCGGAGCCGTCCCCGACCACCAGGACGAGGCGGTTCTCGACCGCGACGGTCTGGACGCGCTCGTGCGTGTCCTGAAGCGGCGCGGCCGCACGGTGATCGGCCCGACCGTGCGCGACGGCGCGATCGTCCTCGCCGAGCTGGACTCCGCGGACGCGCTCCCCTACGGGTGGGGGGTCGAACTGGAGGCGGGGCGGTACCGGCTCCGCCGCCGCGAGGACGGGGCGGCCTTCGCGCACAGCGCGGGACCCCAGTCGTGGAAGTCGTTCCTCCATCCGGAGCGCGTCCGTCAGTGGTCCGCGGACCGCGGCCCGGACGGTTCTGCGGTCGTCCGGGAGGAGGAGCAGGAGAGCATTTCGTACGCGTTCCTCGGTGTGCGGCCCTGCGATCTGCGTGCCATTCAGATCCTGGACCGGGTGATGAGCGGAGGCAGGTACCGGGATCCCACCTACCTCTCCCGGCGCACGGGCGCCTTCCTGATCGCGGCCGAGTGCACCGAGCCGGGTGCCACCTGCTTCTGCGTCTCGATGGGGAGCGGGCCGGCCGCCGACGCCGGGTACGACCTCGCCCTCACCGAGGTCGTGGACGATGCCGGCCACCGCTTCCTGTGCCGGAGCGGGAGCGAGGAGGGAGCCGCGGTCCTCGCGGAACTGCCGGGGCGGAGCCCCGATGGCTCCACCCGAGCGGCTGCGACCCAGGCCGTGAGCGCCGCCGCCGAACGCATGGGCCGCTCCATGCCGCCGGTGGACCTGCGCACGCTGATGCGGGACAACCTGGAAGCGGAGCGCTGGGACGACGTCACCGCCCGGTGCCTCAGCTGCGGCAACTGCACCATGGTCTGCCCCACCTGCTTCTGCACCACCACGGAGGACGTCACCGACCTGACCGGCGATCACGCCGAGCGCTGGCGACTCTGGGACTCCTGCTACGACCTGGACTTCTCGCTCCTCCACGGCGGTCCGGTCCGGTCCACCCCGCGCAGCCGATACCGTCAGTGGCTCACCCACAAGCTGGGCACCTGGCACGACCAGTTCGACAGCTCCGGCTGTGTCGGATGCGGCCGGTGCATCGTGTGGTGTCCCACGGGCATCGACCTCACCGAGGAAGCCCACGCCCTGCACCAGGAGGCCACGCAGCGGGAGAACACGCCGTGACCCCGCATCCCGGTGGGGCTCCCGGCGAGGGTGTGCTCGCGGCTCTGGCGACTGAACACCGTGGGAGGCTGATGGCCCTCGCCCGGGAAGTCGCCCTTCCGGGCGGCACGCGGATCTTCGAAGAAGGGGAGAAAGCCGACCGCTTCTGGATCATCCGCTCGGGCACGGTCGCGCTCGACATCCACATGCCCGGTCGGGGGAGACAGGTCGTCGAGACCATCGGTGCGGGCAGCCTGCTCGGCTGGTCATGGCTGTGCCCGCCCCGGCAGTGGCACCTCGCGGCCGAGACGCGGGACCCCGTCCACGCCTGGGAATTCGATGCCGCCGCCGTCCTTGACCTGTGCGCCGAGGACACGGCGCTGGGCCTGTCACTGGTCACCGCCGTCGCCGAGACCATCGGCGACCGGCTGCGAGCCACCCGCACCCGGTTGCTCGACCTCTACGGACCGCCGGGACCGCAGGGGAGCGGAGCAGCACCATGACACCAGCACCGCTTTCCTATCGCGTGGTGGACCGCCGCGACGAGACGCACGACACGGTCACTCTCGTGCTGGAGCCTGGCGGGGACGCCTTGGACCCCTTCGTACCCGGCCAGTTCGCGATGCTCTACGCATTCGGTGTCGGTGAGATTCCGGTGTCCGTGTCCCGGCTCGGAGACGGGCACCGGCTGACGCACACCATTCGCGCCGTGGGGGCCGTCTCCCGCGCACTGTGCGGCCTGCGGACCGGCGGGTGGGTCGGCGTGCGCGGCCCCTTCGGTACCGCCTGGGACACGGCTGCCGCTCACGGCAACGACCTGCTCGTCATCGCAGGCGGCATCGGGCTCGCCCCGCTGCGTCCCCTCGTCGACACCGTCATGGCCGAGCCCCACGCGTTCGGGCGGCTGAACGTCCTCGCGGGTGCCCGGACCCCCGCCGATCTGCTCTACGGAGACGAGCTCCCCGCCTGGCAGGAGCCGTTCGGCGCCGTCACGGTCGACCGGCCCTCCAACGGCTGGACCGGCCGGGTCGGAGTCGTCACCACGCTGCTCCGCGAGGCCCGCTTCACACCATCGGACACGGTCGCCTTCGTCTGCGGTCCCGAGGTGATGATGCGCGCGACCGCCCGGGCACTGACCCACCAAGGAGTACGTCCCGACCGCATCCAGGTCTCCCTCGAACGCACCATGCGCTGCGCCACCGGCCACTGCGGACACTGCCAGCTCGGGCCCCTCCTTCTCTGCCGCGACGGACCGGTCGTCGGCTACGACCAGGCCGAGCCCCTGCTCACCATCCGGGAACTATGAGATGAGCACCCCCGTCCCACCCCAGCCTCCTGCCCGCCCACGCCTCGGCGTGTTCAAGTTCGCCTCCTGCGACGGCTGCCAGCTCACCCTCCTCGACTGCGAGGACGAACTGCTCGGCATCGCCGCCGAACTGGAGATCGCCCACTTCCTGGAAGCGTCCAGCGAGCCCGCGCCCGGCCCGTACGACCTCGTCCTCGTCGAAGGGTCGGTCAGCACACCTGAGCACGTGGAGCGCATCCGGCGCATCCGCGCCGATGCCCGCCACCTCGTGACCATCGGCGCCTGCGCCACGGCCGGCGGCGTGCAGGCACTGCGGAACTACGCCGATGTCGACGGGTACCTGGCGACCGTCTACGCCCGCCCCGAGTACATCGAGACCCTCGCGACCTCCACGCCGATCTCCGCCCACGTACCCGTCGACTTCGAACTGCGCGGCTGTCCCATCGACCGCGGTCAGCTCGTCGAGGTCATCACCGCCTTCCTCGCCGGGCGCAAGCCCGCCATCCCCAACCACAGCGTCTGCTTCTCCTGCAAGCGGCGCGGCAACGTGTGTGTCACCGTCGCTCACGGCACGCCCTGCCTCGGCCCCGTCACCCACGCGGGCTGCGGAGCCCTGTGTCCGACCTACGGGCGCGGCTGCTACGGCTGCTTCGGGCCGGCCGGAACCACGAACCTTCCCGCGCTGGTCCCGCTCATGCAGCGGGACGGGATGAGCGAGGAGGACGTCGGCAGGTACCTGCACACCTTCAACGTGACCGCCTTCACCGCCGTGGAGGAGCAAGAGCTGCCCGGTACGACCGACGGGGAAGGTCTCGGATGAGCGATTCCACGCCCCGGTCCCAGGAGCTGCGCATCCCTTCACTCGCCCGTGTCGAGGGTGAGACCGCGCTGCACCTGAGGATCCACGACGGCACCGTCATCGAGGCGCGGCTCAAGATCTACGAGCCGCCGCGGTTCTTCGAAGCCTTCCTCCGGGGCAGGGCGCACACAGAGCCACCCGATCTCACCTCCCGCATCTGCGGGATCTGTCCCGTCGCCTACCAGATGAGTGCCTGCCGTGCCATCGAGGACGCGTGCGGCGTTGTCGTCGACGGACAACTGGCCGCCCTGCGCCGCCTGCTGTACTGCGGTGAATGGATCGAGAGCCAGACGCTGCACATTCACATGCTGCACGCACCGGACTTCCTCGGCGAAGACGACGTGATCGGTCTGTCCCGCTTGCATCTGGAGCACGTCCGGCGCGGACTTCGTTTGAAGCAAGCCGGCAACGCCGTGGTCGAACTGCTCGGGGGCCGGGCCATCCACCCCGTCAACGTCCGGCTCGGAGGTTTCCACCGAGCCCCGACCCGCGCCGAACTCCGCCCCCTGGAAGAACGGCTGCGCACCGCCCTCGACGACGCCTGGGACACCGTGCGCTGGGTCGCCGGCTTCGAATTCCCGGACGCCGAGTGCGACGCCGACCTGCTCGCCCTCGCCGAGACCGGCACCTACGCCATCGAGTCCGGCGTCCCCACCGTGCTCCCGTACAGCGCGACGTCCCCGCCGTACAGCTTCCCCCTGCGGGACTTCACCGACCACGTGGCCGAGGAGCAGGTCGCCCACTCCACGGCCCTCCACTCCCGGCTGGACGGCCGAAGACATCTCACCGGCTCCCTCGCCCGCTGGGCGGTCAGCGGCCGCCTGCTGTCCCCGCTGGCCCTGCAAGCGGCACGGGAGGCCGGGCTCGGTGACCCGCCGTCGCACGCAGGTGCAGGGCGGGGAGGAGAGGTCTGCAGGAACCCGTACCGCAGTATCCTCGTCCGGGCGGTGGAGGTCCTGTACGCGGTGGAAGAGGCCCTCCGGATCATCGCGGAGTACGAGCGTCCCGCCCGCCCGTACGCAGAGGTGCCGGCCCGGGCCGGCACCGGGCACGGTGCCACGGAGGCGCCACGCGGCCTGCTCTACCACCGCTACACGTTCGACGGCGGGGGCCGTGTCACCGACGCATGCATCGTTCCGCCGACCGCCCAGAACCAGGGCGCCATCGAGGAGGACCTGCGCCGGCTGGTCCAAGCCGGGCTCGATCGGGGTGAGGGCTCCGAGGCCGAGCTCACCCGGCTGTGCGAGCGGGCCGTCCGCAACCACGACCCGTGCATCTCGTGTTCGGCCCACTTCCTGGAACTGGACATCGAGCGCATCCACTGATCCCGCCCAGCTGCTGCTCGGGTGACATGCGACCGTGTGCTCGGCGCGTTGGCGCAGTTGCTTCGGCGAGTACCGCCTACGGTCGCTGCACGGCTACCGGCGCGAGCGCGGAGACGACAGGGCTCCGGGCAGGCCGGACGGATACCTCACCGTCATTCCAGTCATCTACCAGACGGAGCAGTCGGCATGGAGCCAGTCGTCACCGTGGGCCTCGACGGTTCACCCGAGAGCCTTGCCGCCGCCCGTTGGGCCGCTGACGAAGCCGCCCGCCGCAAGCTCACGCTGCGGTTGCTGCACGCGTGGCCCCTCCTGGCGCCGGAACCGACCCATGTTCCCGCCGAGATGGATCAGAACTACTGGGCGAAGCGGATCGTGCACAACGCGAAGGCCGAGCTCCAGGCGCGCCACCCGGGCCTTTCCATCGTCGGCAACCTGGTCGCCGAAGATGCCCAGGAGGCGCTGCTGAAGGCGGCAGCGGAGTCCGATATGACGGTGCTCGGCTCGCGGGGGATGGAGCCCGTCGAGAGCTATTTCCTGGGCGACATCAGCATGCCCGTCGTGGCACGGGCCGAGCGGCCGGTGGTCCTGGTACGCGCCGGGACGCGCGAAGCGGGGACATCGTCCGCTCCAGGCGCCTCGGGCGGCGTAGTGGTGGCGCTGAAACTGCACGGTCCGTGCGACGAACTGCTCGCATTCTCCTTCGCCGCCGCCGCGGCACGGGGTGTTCCCCTGCAAGCCGTCCACGGCCGAAGCATGCCCCTCCACGCTCACGCTCCCTGGGGCATGGACCACGACGTGACCGAGAAGATCAGGCAGGATGCGCAGAAGCTCCTGAATGACGCTCTCCGCCCCTGGCGCGAGAAGTTCCCGAGCGTGGAGGTAACTCCCGGTATCGGTCTTGAAAGCCCTACCAAGGTCGTGGTCCGAACCGCAGAGGGTGCCGGACTACTGGTTGTCGGCCGACGCAGGCACCGCCCCGCCCTGGCTCCCCCATTGGGTGCAGTGGCCACTGCCGCAATCCATCACGCACGCTGCCCCGTCGCCGTCATTCCCCATGACTGAGCCGGGTCACCCCGAGGAGTCGATGGGCTCGGCGCACCGGGCCGACGCGTCCGCGCTCCGGAGCGGCGCCGGCCTCGACGTTCCACTACTCCCGCGGGCAGAGGTGTGCGAGACGCACACGGCCGTGCTGTTCTTCGTCGGTGACCGCGCATACAAGATCAAGAAGCCGGTCGACCTGGGGTTCCTCGACTACACGACCACGGCCGCCCGGCGGACCGCGTGCGAACAGGAAGTCGCTCTCAACCGCCGCTTCGCCCCCGACGTCTACCTGGGGCTGGGAGAATTCCGCTGCCCGGACGCGGACACGCCCGAACCGCTCGTGGTGATGCGCCGCATGCCGGCGGAACGCCGCCTGTCCCTGCTCGTGAGCCAAGGCGCCGATGTCGACGACGCGCTGAGGACCGTTGCACGTCTCCTCGCCTCCCGTCACGCGGACGCGCCCCGCGGCCCGGACATCGACGAGCAAGGCAGGCGGGACGCGCTGTCCGCACGCTGGGAAGCGAGCTTCACGCAGGTCAGGGAACTGACCGACGACGTCCAGCTGCTCGAAGGGGTGGAGGAGATCGAGCGCTTGGTGCGGCGCTACCTCGCCGGCCGCGAGAAGCTGTTCGACGCGCGTATCGAGCAGGGGCGGGTGGTCGACGGCCACGGTGACCTGCTCGCCCAGGACATCTTCTGTCTCGACGACGGCCCCCGCGTCCTGGACTGCCTGGAGTTCGACGACCGCCTTCGCTCCGTCGACGGTCTCGACGACGCGGCGTTCCTCGCCATGGACCTGGAGCAGACGGGTGCCCCGGAGGCCGCGGCGTTCTTCCTCGCCCAGTACGGCGAGTATTCCGGCGACCCCGCACCGCCGTCCCTGTGGCACCACTACGTCGCCTACCGCGCGTTCGTCCGCGCCAAGGTGTCCCTGATCCAGGCAGCCCAAGGCGCTCGCGGCGCGGAGACGGCAGCGCGGCGACTGGTCACCACGACGCTGCGCCACCTGCGCACCTCCGCTGTCAGCCTGACCCTCGTCGGCGGTCTCCCGGGCAGCGGGAAGTCCACGCTCTCCGGCGCACTGGCCGATCGCCTCGGTGTCACGCTGCTCAGCAGCGACCGCCTGCGCAAGGAGCTGGCAGGCATGCCGGCGGAGGAATCCGCGGCCGCGGGCTACGGCGAAGGGCTGTACACGCCCGAATGGACCGCGAGGACGTACGCGGCGCTGCTCGACCGGGCGTCCGCCCTCCTGTCCCGGGGCGAGTCCGTCGTCCTCGACGCCACCTGGTCCGATGCCGGACAGCGTGAAGCCGCCCTGCGCATGGCCGAACGCACCAGCGCCGACCTGGTGGCCCTGCACTGCCAGGCTCCGGGCGACGTGTCGGCCGCACGCCTGACCACCCGCGCCCCGGGGGCGTCCGACGCCACCCCTGAGGTGGCCACGGCCATGGCAGCCGCGGAGCCGACGTGGGAGGAGGCCGTCCCCATCGACACCGGCGGCCTTCTGGAGGCCGCGGTCATCCAGGCGATGGGGGCCGTGCGCCCGTACGGCTCCGGCCAGGCCCCGGTCTTCCGCCGCCCCTACATGGAACCGGACTGAGGCGAGTGGCGACGCCGCGTGCAGCGGCGTGCTCACGGCAACACGGCAACAAAGGTCCTGGCGGCAGCTCGATGTCCGATCTCATCGGATGTCCAGCACTTCGGCTGCCGGGCGCCGGGGCGTTGCCGGACCCTGCGGCCCGTATCCGAGCCGGATCACCATCTGGACGTGGGTCATCGCCGAGCCCGGATCGCGCACCGTCCAGCGGAGCGCGGGCCATTCGAGCGGCTGCGAGGTCATGGACGTGACCAGCCCGTCGGCGGTGGCTTGAAGGAGAACCCGCTGCAGGGCCTGGCCTGCTCGTAGCCAGTCCTCGGGCCCGTCACCCGAAGTGCCCAGCAGCACGATGTGCGGCCTCTGTTCGAAGGTAGCCCACCCGCGCCCGGGAACGGGCCGGGAGCGACCGAAGTCGCGCACGACTCCACCCCGACCCGAGTGCTTCGGACCGAAGGCGTTCACAGGAATCCCGTCGGGACGGGTCTGCTCGTCCGGTGTGCCGGAATGTGTCCACGCCATCGTCTCTGCCGTCAGGGAGGGATCCATCTCCTCGCGATGCTCGGAGTCGTGTACCAGACCCAGCACGGTGTCGGTGTGCCAGGCGTCCGGTACGGCCAGGCGACATCCTTCGAGAAGAGCGGCGGCTCGCAGTCCGTCCAACAGTGCCGGAGTGACCTCCTCTTCCGCGAAAGGAAATCGGCTGGAATGACGTCGCCGGACGGCTGGGTGGAGGGTTCCGAGATCGCTGTCCGTGGGCCCCGGGTCCCGGAGGCTGGCAGCGGCCAGCAGCCACGGATCGTCCGGGTCGGGCAGCAGCCGTACATCAGCGCCCCAGCCTGCCGAGGCTGCGGACACCCGTAGGTTGAACAGAGCGGCGGCGCAGCCCATATGGAGGGCGCGGTGGTCCGGGTCGGCATGGGGCATGGCACGGCCCGGGTCGCCGTAAAGCTCGATGAGCCCGGAGGCCGGTCGGTAGAGGAACTTCCAAGGCTGGGCATTGTGCATGGAAGGAGCCATGGCAGCGTCCTCGATGAGCGGAACAATCGCTGCCGCGTCCGGAAACGATGCGTTCATGAGACTTACCTGCCTGTGATGTGGGCTTCACTCGTGGGCGATGACGGCGACCGGTGCGACCGCGTGGTGCATCACGGCGTGTGTGATGGGGCCGATGTGAGCGCCGAAGGCGGAGTGGCGGATTCGGCGGCCGACGACGACGAGGGCGGCGGTGGAGGCCGCGTCGAGGATCTGAATCGCCGGCTGTCCGATGGTGGCCCGGGAGTCGACCTGCAGCGAAGGGTACTTCTCGTGCCAGGGGCTGATCATCTCGTCCAGTGTGGTGGTGATGCCGTGGGCCATTTCCTGCTGGACCCCGGGGTCGAGCGCCGGTGCGTAGCTGAGGATGGGCGGTGGCGACCAGCCGTGGATGACCACGAGCGGGCAGCGGCGGTGGGACGCCTCCTCGAAGGCGAAGGCGAGCAACTTGTCACAGGGCTGGTGGATGTCCACGCCGACCACGATGGGCCCTCGGTCGCGGGTACCGTCCGGCGGATTGCCCGCGCGGTCCACGGACCGGACCAGCACGACGGGGCGCACGGCCTCGATGACGGTGGAAGCGCCGGTGGACCCGACGAGGAACCCCGCGATGCTGCCGAGCGCGCGCGAGCCGAGTACGAGCATGTCAGAGTCCTCGGCGGCGCGGGCGAGGGCCAGGGAAGGCAGCCCGCCCACTCGGCGGGTGTCGACCTTCAGCGACGGATGTGCGCGGTGCGTCTCATCGGCGGTGTCGCGGAGGACGGCCTCGGCCCACCTCCGACGTTCCTCGGTGGTCGTGACGGGAAGGGGAGGATTCTCCAGCCATTCCTCGGCGTGGACCAGGTCCAGGGAGGCACCGCGAAGCTCGGCCTCATGGGCTGCCCAGCGGGCAGCCGCCGTACTTTCCGGGGACCCGTCGAGGCCGACGGTCACTCGGTTCGCCATGGTCTCCATCTCCCTCTTCGCGGATCGGAGTCTTCCCGCTCACTCCAGACTGACTGCCCGACGGCCTCCTGTTGAGGGGCCGGTCGGCCCCCCGGGGGGCCGACCGGCCCGCCCCCGGTGCGGTGGCAAGAGGTCTGGGGCCTGATCAACCAGGGCCGGGTCACGTCAGGAGGTCTGCCGGTCGGCCTGGCATCAGGCGAGAGCCCGGAAGGCCTTGTGCTCCCGTCCATGCCGCAGAGAAGCATGTCCCCATGATCTCGCGTCGACGAGCGGGGCGCTGGGCCCGAGCCCAGACTGGAGACGGGTACGGATACGCATGTGAGGAGGCAGCCATGACCACCGCGCGGGACATCATGCACAGCGGTGCCACCTGCGTACAGGAGACCGAGACGCTCATGGACGCGGCCCGGCGGATGAGCGAACTGGACGTCGGCGCACTGCCGATCTGCGGGCCCGACGACCGTTTGCACGGCATCATCACTGA
This sequence comes from Streptomyces spororaveus, assembly GCF_016755875.1. Lineage (NCBI taxonomy): Bacteria > Bacillati > Actinomycetota > Actinomycetes > Kitasatosporales > Streptomycetaceae > Streptomyces > Streptomyces spororaveus. The sequence goes on from NZ_BNED01000005.1 coordinate 8,041,262, forward strand.
CCGTGACATCGTGCTGAAGTGTCTGGCCAAGGGCAAGGACCCACACCATATGACAGCCGGACAATTGGCGCAGGGTAAGCCGATCACGGTCGACGCGGAGGCTGACACGAGCCAGGTGCTGCAGACGATGCAGGATCACCGGATCCGGCGTGTCCCGGTGATCGCCGACCACCGTCTTGTCGGCATGATCAGTGAGGCCGATCTCGCCAGGCACCTGTCCGAGGAGCAAGTGGGTCATTTCGTCGAGACGATCTGCGCGGAGCGGTGAGCCGCACCACCATGCATGGGGGCGTCGCTATTCGTGCGCGATGACGGCGACGGGCGCCTTGGCGTGGTGGAGAACCGCATGGGTGACCGGTCCGATGTGCGCGCCGATCGAGCTCCGCCGGATGCGGCGGCCCACGACGATGAGACCCGCCTCGGCGCCCATCCTGATGAGTTCCGTGGCGGCGTGTCCGAGGCTCGCGCGAGAGATGACGCCGACATCCGGGTACTTGTCCCGCCAAGGCGCCAGGACATCGTGCAGAGAGGCCTCCGCGCTCATTTCGAGCTGGGCGTGGACTCTCGGATCGTACGCCGCGCCATACCCCACCAGGGGAGGCAGCGACCAGCTGTGCAAGACGTGGAGGGCGCATGCCCGCCGCGCCGCCTCCTCGAAGGCGAAGGCGAGCAGGGCATCACACGGTCGGCTGATGTCAACGCCCGCCAACAGCTCACGGGCCGTGTGCCGGCCGTCGGGGTGTGGCACCGCGTCCTCGCTCGCCCGCACCATGACCACGGGCCGTACAGTCGCCTGGATGACCGCCATGCCGACGGAACCGAGGACGAAGCCCGTGACGGTGCCCAGTCCCCGAGAGCCCAGGACGATCATGTTCGCGCCGACTGCGACGCTGGCGAGCTCGGCGGCCGGTCTGCCGTCGATCGATCGGATGCCGACCTCCAGTCCGGGGTGGCTGGCGCGCAGTTCGTCGGCGGTCTCGTTCAGCAGCGCCTGGGCCCAGTGACGGCGCACATCGCTGGTCGGCATCGGGAGGTCGCGGGGAGATGACCATTCCTCGGCGTGGACGAGGTGGAGTGGCAGGCCGCGCAGAAGGCCCTCTCGCGCCGCCCAGCGGGCGGCCGCGAGGCTTTCCGTGGATCCGTCGAGACCGGCGACGATTCGATCGTTCATGATGGCTTCTCCCGGCAGGGTCCCGCATGGGTCGGGGAGTTGGTCGTCGCACGTGCCGAGGCCGCACGGCGGTTTCTTCAGACTGAGTTCGTGTCGTCGATGGCGTATCCGAGATGCTGGGTTACGGAGACGACGCCGTCGACGGTCCGGCAGAGGCGCTCGATGAGCGGGATGAGGCTCCTGAAGTCGACGGTTCCGTGCAGTTCGACCCGGCCGTCGGTGACGGCCACGGTGATGGCCGAGGGGCTCTGACGTACGCCGAGTTCGAGGACGTCACCCATGATCTCGTGACGGATGTCCTCGTCCGCCCGGAGGAAGATCCGCAGCAGGTCCCGACGGCTGACGATTCCGATCAGTACGTCCGAGTCGTCCACGACCAGGAGCCGCTTGACTCCTTGTGCTTCCATCAACCTGGCGGCTTCGGCGACGGTCCAGTCCGGCCGGGCACACACGGGGGGCGAGGACATCAGCTCCTCGGCGCGCGTACCCGCGGCCTTGTCCTCCTGCCAGGCCTCCCGTTCGGGAAGTGACCGGAAGTAGTCGCTTTGGCCGGCGGATTTCGGCAGCAGGTCACGTTCCGAGATCACGCCGAGCGGTCGGCCGGCAGAGTCGACGACCGGAACGGCTGACACCTTGTGCTCCGTCAGGGTGCGGGCGATCTCCTTGAACGGAGCGTTGCTGGGGACGGTGACGACCTCGCGGGTCATCAGCTCGCGGACTTCCCGATGCTTCATGCTCTTCTCCTACCGCGCGGTGGGCGTTCGGGCGCCGACCGACACGTCGTCCTGCGTGTAGTCGAGCCGGTTGACCACGTCGACGACGCCGTCGACGCTCTGGCACAGGCGCAGCACGATGGGGACCAGGCTGCGCCGGCTTACGGTGCCGCTGAGGGTCACCAGCCCGTCGGTGACCTCGACGGTCAACGACGACGGGCTGAGCCCGAGGGTGTGGGTCACCACGTCTTCGAGGATTTCCTCCTGGATCGCGTGGTCCCTGCGCAGGAAGAGCTGAAGCAGGTCGCTACGGCTCAGGATGCCGATCAGTCGGCCGGCGGCGTCCACCACGGGCAGCCTCTTGACCTGCCGCCCCCGCATGACTCGCGCCGCGCGGACGACGCTCCATTCGGTCTGGGCGGTGACGGCGGGGCTTGTCATGAGATCGGCGGCCGTGTTCGTGCCGCTGCCGGAGCTGCGCTTGCGGAGCAGGTCGGCTTCGGAGACGACGCCCACGGGACGGTCGTCCTCGTCCACCACGGGCACGGCGGAGATGTCGAACTCTTTGAGCAGCCTGGCGATTTCCTTGAACAGGGTGCCCCGCTGGACGCTGACGGCTGTCGGGGTCATCAGGTCGGCGACGCTGCGGTGCCTCATCGTCGGTCTCCTTCACGTGCGGACTTCGGTGTCGAGGCGCACGGCCGTGACGTCTACGACGCCCGGTACGGTGCGTGCGACACGCACCAGCACGTCCTTCAGGGCCGGGTCGGGAAGGGAGCCGTCCAGGTGCACGATGCCGTCGGCCACGTGGACCTGCACCATGGCGGATCCGGCGGGGATGAGCTTGGCCATGATCAGTTCGCGCAGCTCCTCGGCGATGTCGGCGTCGGGGCGGAGATAGATCTTGAGGAGGTCGCCCCGGCTGACGACGCCGATCAGGCGGCCGTCGCCGTCGACGACGGGGAGCCGCTTGAGGTGGCCGCGGGCCATCAGGCGGGCGGCGCCGGGGATGGTGGCGTCCTTGGTCACGGTGACCGCCGGTACGGTCATCAGCTGCCCGGCGGTGACCGCACGCGACTCGTCCGCACCCTGGGCCTTGAGCAGCAGATCCGCTTCGGACACCACGCCGGCGACCCGTCCTTCCTCCGACAGGACGGGCAGGGCGCTGATCCGCCACTGCCGCATGGCCTCAACGACGTCCTTGAACGGTGTTCTGCGGTCGACGGAGATGACGGCATGGGTCATCACGTCCTCGACGGTGCGAAGGTGCTTCATGATGCCTCCAGAACGGCGTCCCGATACGTCCGATCGTGGACACCTGTGCCCGCCTGGCGGTAGGGCCGTCAGGGGATCATTTCGGGCTGATCGGCCCTGTTGTCCAGGTGTCGGGCGTGCTTTTGTGAAATTGGCGGAAAGAGTCCCTGAGAGGATGCGGAGAAGCGGCTGGTGGCCGCGCACCGCACGATCGGGATCCGCGAGAAGCGGACGGGCTCTTTCCGCCCATGTCGCGAGGATTCAATGCCGGGCATCGTGAGGGTCGGCAACAGGAGACAGGTCATCGACCGCGTAACCAAGGGATTGGTCCACGCTGACGACCCCGTCGACCGACCGGCACAGCCGTTCGACGACCGGAATGGCCGACCGCTCCTCGACCCGGCCGCTCAACGAGACGACCCCTTCGCTCACGGCCACCGCAACGCCTCCCGGGGTCATCCTGAGGGTCCGGCCCAGGACGTCGTCGACGATCTCGTCGCGGATGGCGTCATCGTTGCGGAGCATGGGGCGCAGCAGGTCGGTGCGGCTGACGATGCCCACCAGGGTTCCGGTCTCGTCGACCACCGGCAGGCGCTTGACGCCTCGCTCGTGCAGGAAGCGGGCCGTCTCGACGATGCCCCACTCCGGCCGGGCGGTCAGGACGGGAGTGGACATCAGATCGCCGGCGGTCCGGGCGCCCATGGAGGCACGGTCCCCGGGCGTCGCGGTGTGCATGGGGTCGCGTCCTTCGGTGTCGGGCAGTCCGGCCTGCCTGCGGAGCAGGTCGGCTTCCGAGACGATGCCGATCGGGTGGCGACGGGTGTCCACGACGGGCAGGGCCGAGACCCCGTTGTCGTTGAGGCTCCGGGCGACCGTTTTGAGTGAGGCTTCGGGGCTCGCCGTGGCCACGTTCCGGGTCATGACGTCTGCGACAGTGCGATGAGACATGGTCCGATCTCCTTGTGAATGGGGCCGTCCGCCGTCCGCCGTCCGCCGTCAGCCGTCAGCCGTGAGCGATGACCGCGACGGGCGCAGCGGCGTGGTGCAGGACCGCATGAGCCACGGACCCCAGATGCACGCCCAGAGGCGAGCGGCGCAGGCGGCGACCCACGACGATCAGGTCCGCGCTTGCCGCGGCCCGGACGAGCTGCTCGGGTGCGGGCCCCTCGAACGCCTCGTGGGTGACGCAAACGGACGGGAACTTGTGCCGCCACGGCATCAGCATCTCGTCGAGCATCACGGTGATGGTCCGGCCGATCTCCCGCTCGTTCTCCGGGTCGAAGAAGGGCGCGTACTGGTACATGGACGGCATCTTCCAGCCGTGGATCGCACGCAGGGCGCAGCCGCGACGGTCGGCCTCCTCGAAGGCGAAGGCCAGTACCTTGTCCGCTGCCTCGTGGATGTCGACGCCCAGGACGATCTGCCCGTAGCGGGTGGGCTGGGCCGCCTCGGGCGCGTCCGACTCGCGGACGAGCACCACCGGCGTCTCGGTGGCCACGAGTGTCGACAAACTCACCGAGCCGATGAGGAATCCCACCAGGCATCCCACCCCGCGGGAGCCGAGTACGAGCAGCCCGGCGTCGGCCGCCTCCGCGGCCAGGGCTGCCGCCGGCCTGCCGGAAAGGCATCTGGTCGAGACCTCCAGCCCGGGATGCCGGCGTCGCACGTCCTCCTCCGCTTCGGTGAGCACCTCGTCGGCCCAACGGTCGGCCGCTTCGCGGCCCGGCGCCGGTACCGAGGGGCTGATCAGCCAGTCGACAGCGTGGACGAGCCTCAGCGGCACTTCCCGCAGGACCGCTTCCCGGGCGCCCCAACGGGCCGCGGCCCGGCTCTCGGGAGAGCCGTCGACGCCGACGGTCACATGGTGCTTCATGGCGAGACCTCCTTGGGTGCCGCAGGACCGTGGCCCTCTTCCAGCGTCACCTGCGGCGCGGCGACCGAGGAGGGGCCGACTGGCCCCATGTGGGACCGATCAGCCCCCGCTACTTCACGGACGTGTGTGAGGCGACGTAGTCCGCGCAGCCGTCCAACGTGTTCAACGCCGGATAGTCGGTCTCGGGCAGGGCGAGACCGGTGCGCCCGCTCAGCGCCTCGATGAAGTTGAGGAAGTCGAGCGAGTCCATCTCCAGGCTGTCCCGGAAGTTCTCGTCCTGAGGGAGAGCGGCCGCGTCGGCGCCGGGAACCGCATCTGTCAGGACGTCCTTGATCAGTACGAGGGCCTCGTCACGGTTCACAGTTCCTCCGGTCGTTGGAGCAGGCGGTCGATGGACGTCAGGAAACGCGCCCCCGTGGCACCGTCGCTCGCACGGTGATCTGCGCAGAGCGTGGCCGTGACGGTCGGGTGCACCGTGAGCATCCCGTTCACGGCTACCGGCTGCTCGATGACACGCCCCAGACCGACGAGCGCGACCTGCGGCGGGTAGATCACCCCGAAGACCGCCTCCACCCCCTGATCGCCGAGGTTGGTCACCGTCAGTGTTGGGTCGGCCGTCTCCGAAGCCCGCAGTCGGCCGCCGCGCGCCCGTGAGACCAGTCCCTTCAGCGTCGCCATGAGCTCCGGCAGCGGCATCGTGTCGGCGTCCGTCAGCGCCGGCGCGACGAGGCCTCCACCGCGCAGGGACACCGCGACACCGAGTCGCAGGGTGTGCGAGGGGACGAACGCTCCGTCCTTCCAGTAGCCGTTCAGTTCCGGTACTTGGCGTGCAGCCAGGGCAACCGATTTGAGCAGCAGGGCCGCCGGCACGAACCGTTCCGCCACGGGCCTGCTCGCATTCCGGTCGCGCATCCATGCCATCGCGACGGCCAGATCGATCTTCGTCGACAGGTAGTAGTGCGGGATCTCGCGGTTGGCGCGGCTCATCAGAGCCGAGATCGCCGCACGCGCCGGAGCTGCGGGCTCGGCCGTCGCCGAAGACGGGCGCGCTGGTTCGCTTTGGACCGCATGTGCCGGAGGGCCCGCCGTGGCAGCACGTACGTCGTCGGCCCGGATCGTGCCGCCCTGTCCGGTTCCCCGGAGCGCACCCAGGTCGACGCCCGCCGACCGGGCCAGCCGACGGGCGAGAGGCGAGGCCTTCACCCGATGCGGCCCTTCGGTCGGTGCGTGCTCCACGTCGGAACGGGTGATGCGACCGCCCTTGCCGGAGCCGTGCACGGATGACAGGTCGATGCCCTTCTGCTCGGCCAAGTGCCGCACCAGGGGAGAGGACACGGTGTCCCCGGCCGCGGTGGTGGTGCTGCCCGTGGCGGCTCGCAGTTCGGAGGCCGGGGCCGTCGGCTGCTTCGCAGGGGCAGGGGCAGGGGCAGGGACGGCGGCCGGAGGCTCAGTTCCCGTGTTGATGACGGCCATCCGTGTACCGACCGGCACGGTGGTACCCGGGTCGACGAGGAGTGCACCGACCGTTCCCGAGTCGAAGCACTCGACCTCGATCGTCGACTTCGCGGTTTCCACGACGGCGACGACATCGCCCTTCGTGACGGTGTCACCGGGGCCTACCAGCCACTCCACGAGGGTGCCCTCGTCCATGTCCGCGCCGAGGGAGGGCATGGTGAAGTCGGCCATGTCAGGTCACCGTCCGGCGCACGGCGTCCACGATGGTCGCGGGCTGGGGAAGCGCCGCTTCTTCGAGCTGCCGTGCATAGGGAATGGGGACCTCCGCGCTGCATACGCGCTGAACGGGGGCATCGAGCTCGTAGAACGCCTGCTCGGTGATGCGGGACGAGATTTCCGCGGCCAGGCTGCCGCTGCGCCATGCCTCGTCGACGATCACGGCCCGGTGGGTTCGGCCGACGGACGCCATGACGGTGGCGTCGTCGAGGGGGCGCAGGGTGCGTAGGTCCACGACCTCCGCGCTGATGCCCTCCCCGGCAAGGGTTTCCGCTGCGGCCATGGCCTTCGGCAGAGAGCCGCCGTACGTGATCACCGAGACGTCCGTACCCGACCGGCGTACGGCCGCCGTGTCGAGATCGACGGCATCAACGGTGGCGTCCAGCGAGCCCTCCGCGTTGTAGAGACTGCCGTGTTCGAAGAGCAGCACCGGATCGGGGTCCGCGAGGGCGGCTGCGAGCATGTGGCGCGCGTCGTCGACCGTCGCGGGTGCCAGCACCCTGATGCCGGGGATGTGGGCGTACCAGCCTTCGAGGCTGTGGGAGTGCTGGGCGCCGAGCTGTCGGCCTGCCCCGGTGGTCATGCGGATCACGACGGGGACGCTCAGCTGCCCGCCCGACATGTGGAGCAGTGTGGCCGCGTTGTTGAGGATCTGGTCCAGGGCCAGGAGACTGAAATTGACGGTCATGATCTCGACCACGGGCCGCATCCCGCCGAGTGCGGCGCCGATGCCCGCGCCGACGAATCCGGATTCGGACAAAGGCGTGTCGCGGATACGGTCAGGTCCGAACTCTTCGAGCAGGCCCAGGCTGACGCCGAAGCATCCGCCGTACCGGCCCACGTCCTCGCCCATGAGGAAGACCCGTTCGTCCTGCAGCAGGGCTTCGCGCAGCCCCTCACGGAGCGCCTCCCGATAGGTGGTCGGCCGGGAAGTCCCGGTCGGTGCCTTCCGTGTGCTCATGCCGCGCCCCCGGTTTCGCTCGTGACGAAGCGGAGCAGGTCCGAGACCGGTTCGAGCGGGGCCTTCTCGGCCCGCTGTACGGACTGGTCGATCTCGGCGAGTACTTCCTTGTCGAGTTCTTCCATCACCCGGTCGTCGAGCTGCCCTTCGGAACGCATCAGTTCGGCCAGTCCTTTGAGGGGGTCGCGTCCCTTCCATTCCTCGATCTCGGACTTGGCCCGGTACCGGTCAGGGTCGTACATGGAGTGGGCGCGGAACCGGTAGGTCTGTGCCTCGAGGAAGTGCGGTCCGTTGCCTGCGCGCACGGACTCCGCCGCCCTGAGTGCGGCCGCTTCGACGGCGAGGACGTCCATGCCGTCGACCGTCCACGCGGGCATTCCGTAGGAGGCGGCACGCATGGCGAGGTTGGTCTGGGCGTGCTCCCGGGCCAGGCTCGTGCCCATGGCGTACAAGTTGTTCTCGCAGACCAGCAGCAGGGGCAGCCGCCACAGGGCCGCGAGGTTGGCCGTCTCGTGGAACTCGCCTTCGGCGAAAGCTCCGTCCCCGAAGAAACAGCAGGTGACGCGGGTGCTGCCGCGCATCCGGTCGGCGAGTGCGAGTCCGGCGGCCAGGGGCAGGCCGCCGGCCACGATCGCGTTGCCCCCGTAGAAGCGGTGCGTGGCGTCGAACAGGTGCATGGAGCCGCCGCGTCCGCGGCTGCAGCCGGTGGCCCTGCCGTACATCTCGGCCATCACGGCGTCGGCGGAGACTCCGCGAGCCAGGGCATGCCCGTGTTCGCGGTAGGTGGAGACCACCGCGTCCTCCTCGCGCAGTGCCTGGTTGACGCCCACGGCGACGGCTTCCTCACCGATGTAGAGGTGGACGAACCCACGGATCTTCGCGCCGCTGTAGAGCTCCACGCACCTTTCCTCGAACCGTCTGATGGCAAGCATCCGGCGGAGCAGGGACAGGTGGTGCCCGGGTGCGGGATGCCCGTCGGGAGCGCCGCGGGCGGTGGTGGCGGGTCCCTTCTTGTGCCCGCTCCTGCGTGCTGCGCTCCGGGCCTTTCCTTCGGGCTGCGGGGTGGTGCTGCTCATGGTTCCGCCTTCTCTCACGAGCGGGTCATCCGGGGTTCTCCAGCGTGGACAGATCACCTTCGGGCAATCCCAGTTCCCGGGCGCGCAGCAGGCGGCGCATCACCTTGCCGCTGCGCGTCTTGGGGAGGTTCTGCTCGAACTCGATCTCTCTGGGCGCCACCGCGGGGCCCAGCCGCCTGCGTGCGAACGCCAGAAGTTCTCGCTTGAGGGACGCGTCGGGGGAGAGCCCGGGACGGAGGGAGACGTATGCCTTGACGACGGCTCCCACGACCGGGTCCGGGCGGCCGATCACACCGGCCTCCGCGACAGCGGGATGCTCCATCAGCGCGCTCTCCACCTCGAACGGTCCGATCAGGTGTCCTGCCGACTTGATGACGTCGTCGGCGCGGCCGACGAACCAGAACCACCCGTCCTCGTCGCGTTTCGCAAGGTCGCCGGTGAGGTACCAGCCGTCTGCGAAGCAGGCCCGGTAACGGGCCTCCTCGTTCAGATAGCCCCGGAACATGGAGGGCCAGCCCGGACGCAGCGCCAGCTCTCCCTCGACGTCAGCCTCGGTGATGACCCGAACGCGGCCTCCCGCGACCTCGGCGCGTCCGTCCTCGCCGCGTTCGAGCAACGCGGCCTCCACACCGGGCAGAGGCCGTCCCATGGAGCCGGGCCGGATGTCGCTGGCCGCGAAGTTGGCGATCATGATCGCCCCGGTCTCCGTCTGCCACCAGTTGTCGTGGATCGGCAGGCCGAGTACCTCCTGCCCCCACAGGACGGCTTCCGGGTTGAGCGGTTCACCCACGCTTGCGATGAAGCGCAGAGCCGACAGGTCGTACGGCCCGGGCAGATCCCGGGTGCCGTCCCTGGGGGTTGCACGCATGAGCATGCGGATGGCGGTCGGTGCCGTGTACCAGACGGTGACCCGATGGTTGTCGAGGATGCGGTACCAGCGGTGGACGTCGAAGTCCCCTTCGTCGACCATGACGGTCGCGCCGTGCGTGAGCGGGGCGATGATCCCGTACGAGGTACCGGTCACCCATCCCGGGTCCGCCGTACACCAGTACACGTCCTCCCGGCGCAGATCGAGCGCGAAGGCCGCCGTCGCGTGGTGGGCCACAACCGCTTCGTGCACGTGGACCGCGCCCTTCGGGGTACCGGTCGTACCGCTGGTGAAGTGCAGCAGCGCCATGTCCTCCGGATCGGTGGCCGGCACCGTGTACTCCTCCGGAGCCTCGTCCATGAGTGCGGCGAAGGAGAGCGTGCCAGGCGGCGGATCGGTCACCGGACCCACGAGCAGGACATGGTCCAGATGAGGCAAGCGGTGCCTGTTCTCCTCGACCTTGCGCCGGTACAGCGCCTCGGTGGTGACAAGGACCCGGGCATCGCCCAGCTCCAGCCGCTGGCGCACGGGCTCGGGGCCGAAGGCCGAGAAGAGCGGGCACAGCACGCGTGCGCTGCGCAGCGTGCCCAAGACGGTCGTGTACAGCTCGGGGCAGCGGCCCAAGAGGGTGAAAACCCTCTCTTGTCGGTCCACGCCCAGGGAGGTGAGGACGTTGGCGAAGCGGCCGGTGAGGCCTCCGAGCTCGCCGTAGGTGAGGCGGGTGACGGTGTCGTCGGGTGCGATGCAGCGGAGTGCTTCCCGCCCGCCCCGGCCTGCCGCCAGGTGCCGGTCGACGGCCTCGTAGCCGATGTTCAGCCCGCCTCCAGGCAGCCCGGACAGCAAGGACCTGGCCGTTTCCCAGTTGAAGTCCGCGCGGGCCCGCTCGTAGTCCTGGAGCATGAAGACGACACCGGGGCCGGGCTGCTTGCGGATGATCGAGTAATCCATGGCCGGGTCCTTCTCCTTGCCTTGGAACCATCAAGGAGACAGCGTCACGTCGGGTGACGGCCGTAAACGCAGCGAGCGGGCGTCGGAGATTCCCCCAGATGGGCGACACGGGACGTCGCCGTTACAGGGACATCCCGTAGGCGGTGCGGTGCGGTGGGGTGGGCAGGGAGCCATCGTGGGTAGCCGCCAGGCGGGAGGCGACTGCGACCACACCGTCCAGCTGGCTGGTGAGGCGGATCAGGACCGGAATCTGGCTCTGTTTCTCCAGCCGGCCCTCCAGTGTCACGATGCCGTCGACCACGTGGACGGTGACCGCATCGGCGCTCAGCCCCATCGTGTCCACGAGTATGTCCGCGACTACGCGGTGACGTATCTCCGAGTCCGGTCGCAGGAAGAGCCAGAGCAGGTCACGGCGGGTGACGATGCCGACGAGTCGGTCCTCGTCGTCCACGACCGGCAGTCGCTCGACGCCGCGGCGGGCCATCAGCCGGGCGGCTCCTGCCGCGGTCTCGTCCGCGTGAACCGTCACCGCCGGTGCGGACATGGCCTCACCAGCGGTGAAGGTCACCTCGGACGGGAATGGGGCCCCGCCCCGGCCGGTATCGGGCTCCTCGCCCACCGGTGCGTGATCGGCGGCTGCGAGGCCGATCAGGTCGCTCTCGGAGACGATGCCGAGCACCCGGTCCTCGTCGTCGAGGACCGGCAGTCCGCTGATGTCGTGCTGAGCGAGCAGCTTCGCGACATCCTTGAAAGGGGTGGACGTCACGACCGAGACGACCTCGTCGGTCATCAGGTCTCCGACCTTGATGTGCTTCATGAGGCACCTCCTGCCGTCACGGCGATCCACCCGGACGGGAACGCCGGAGGACGCCGATAACCACGATCCGCCCCGTGCCAAGAGACGAGGAGGGCCGAATGGTCCGGAGCCGGGCCCGATCGGACCTGTGCCGCACCTGCGGCGCGGGATTGCATGAACCAGGACCACCGGTCCCTGCCAGGTACTGAAGGGCCGTCCTGACCGAGAAGTCAGAAGAGCCGACCGGAGAGCCCGACCCCTGGCGGCTCCCTGAGGAGGAACCATGGAAGGCACCACGAGCAGCTCGGAACTCGGCGCCGTCGTCGTCGGTGTCGACGGCTCCGAACCGGCCCGGTGGGCAGCGTTCTGGGCGGCGGCGGAGGCCGCGCGCCGCGAGTGCCCGCTGCGCATCGTGCACGGGTCCGACACGGACGGCCGGGTCCTCTACGTCTCGGCGAAGAGCATCGAGCATGTCCGCCAGGCGGGCCGGGAACTACTGGATGCCACGGTGGCCGCAGTCACGGAGCGGTTTCCCGGCCTGCAAGTCAACGCCGAGTTCAGCCGCAGGGCACCGGTCCCGAGCCTCCATCAGGCCGCGGGCCCCGACGGCACCATCGTGGTCGGCAGCCGGGGGCTGGGCGGTTTCAGCTCCCTCATGCTCGGATCGGTCGGCCTCAGGGTCGCAGCGGGGGCGAAGACGCCCGTCATCATCGTCAGGGGCACCGAGAACGGCGCTGGGACGGGCGCGGTGCTCGCCGCCGTCCGTGACGAGCACGACCTCGATTGCGCACGGTACGCCGCACGCGAGGCACAGATCCGCGAGGGCTCACTGCGGCTGCTGCACGTGTGGAACATCCTGCAGTCCGTCGGCGAGGTCGTGACCCTGCTCGACGACGTGGAGGAAATCGCCAACGAGCAGGTCCATCACCTGAACGCGGTGGCGGACCGGGTGCGCCAGGAGTTTCCGGACCTGGCCGTGCAGGGTGACGCGGAGAAGAGCACGTCAGTGGCTTCTGTCCTGGTCGAGGCTTCGCGCCGGGCGGACCTGCTGGTGATGGGCGGCCGAAGGGCACCCAGCTACCTCGGGCCCACCCTCGGACGGGTCACGCACAGCCTCGTCCATCATGCCCACTGCCCCGTAGAGCTCATTCCGCGCCACACGGACGAGAACGGGAGCGAATCGTGAGCGACGCGGGCGCACACGAGGAGATCGTCGTCGCCATCGACCCGGCCAGGGACTGGCGTCTTCCCCTGGCCTGGGCGGTGGACGAGGCCGGGCGACGCCGGCTACGGCTGCGACTCGTGGTAGCCGTACCTCCTCAGCACGACACGCAACACGTCGACGACACACCGCGTAGCATCGCCTTGCACCAGGTGGCCGCGGACACCCTCGGCGAGGCTGCCGCCTGGAGCAGGGAGCGACACCCGGAGGTCGAATCGGTCGTGGATCTCGTCGAGGGGTTCCCCGCCCCGGAGATCGGTCGTCTGTCGAGGCGGGCCCGCATGATCGTGCTCGGCTCCCGTCACCTGAGCCGGACTTCGGAGTTCCTCAGCGCCGGTTCCCTGGTTGTTCCCGTCAGCGCCCAGGCGCAGTGTCCGGTCATCGTCGTGGGCGACGCCGAGCACGTCACGCAACAGCCGCCCTACCTGGTGGTGGGCATTGACGGGAGCGATTCCTCGAAGGCGGCCCTCGCGCTGGCCTTCGAAGAGGCCGACCTCAGGGGGGCCAGGCTGCGTGCCGTGTCGGTGTGGGAGCCCCCGCTCTTCCTGCACCACGACGAGGAGGCCGCGCTCCAAGGGCAACGACGCATGCTGTCCGAGACGACGGCAGGCTGGTCGCAGGAGTACCCGGACGTCGTGTTGACGCACGAGGTGCTGTCCGGGCACCCGGTGGAGGAGCTCGCCGGTGCCGCCGAGCACGCCCTCGCCGTGGTCGTGGGCCGTCGAGGCAAGGGAGGTTACACGGGCATGCGACTCGGATCGGTCGTCCACGGGCTGCTGCACCGGGCGCACTGCCCGGTGATCACGGTCCCCGTGCGTTGAGGACTGCGTGACGACGCCCGCCATCGGGTGCACCGAGCATCGTGGCGGTACGACGGAAGCCGAACCGGAACCCGAGAGCGGACAGCGCTGAGCCTTCAGGCGGTGCTCACCGAGGGACGGTCTGCGTGACGCGCCACAGCCGCCGGGGGAGGCCGCCTTCCTCGAAGGCGGCGACCTCGACCAGAGTCCAGCTTCCGGCGAGGGCGTCGACCAGGTCGCGGGAGAAGAAGTGGACGGCGAAGCCGCCGTGTTCCCAGATGTCGTCTCCGTGCCCGGCACCGGCCTGGTAGTGGGCGTCCCCGGTGTGGCGGACGGTGTAGACGAACACTCCGCCCGGCCGCAGTACCCGTCGCACCTCGGCGGCCAAGGCGTGGATCTCCTGGGTGGACAGCGCCATGCAGAGCAGCATGTGGGCGAACACGGCATCCACCGCGGCGTCCGCGAGCGGCAGAGGCTCGCGGACGTCATGGACCGCTGTAGTGACCCGCTCCGTGACGTCTTGGGCCGCGGCGGCTTCACGCAACTGTTCCAGACCCACCGGGCTGAAGTCGGTGGCCAACACGGAGAACCCCTGGCGGGCGAAGTACAGCGCGTCACGGCCATGGCCGGCACCCAGCTCCAGCACCTTCCGGGCCCCGGCGGCCCCGAAGACGGCAGCGGCGTGGATCGCCGGATCGGATGGCTCCTCCCCGTACATGCCGGGATGCCAGCCGTAGATCTGCTGCCAGTGCGCACGCTGAACGTCGCCCAGCCCCTGCTCCCGCTCCGACATACTCACGCCCTCCTCACCAGGTCGGCCTCGCCTCAATCGGCCCGCCAGGCCACCCTGGAGGGACACCATGTCGTCACCGCGCCCACCCGCCGTTCCACGGCCGTCATTGCTGTCGGCACTCGGCTTCCGGCACAACTTCTGTGGTGAAGAGCCGACTCTTGCGGTGGCGCCCGGGGCGGGAAGGTGTGCCCATTGCGGCCTTCGTTCGGGTCCTCCCGTCTCGAGGCGGGCACGGCCCTGAGCATAGGACTAACGGCCCTGGTTGCGACCCCGACCAGCCCATGCCCGGACGACACGGGCCGACGGACAGTGAGGACATGGGGGACATGCCCTGCGGGCCGTGTCCCAGACCATCGCAACAGGAGCGTGAGCCATGTTCTGGTACGACCACGGAATGGGCGGATGGGGCTGGGTCGCCATGACGTTCAGCATGGTCCTCCTCGTGGCTCTGGCCGTCGCGGGAGTCGCACTGCTCCTCCGCAGTGCCGACCGCTTCCCCTCGGGCCCGGTGCAGCCCCCGGCCGCGCCTTCCGCCAAGCAGGTGCTCGCCGAACGGTTCGCCCGAGGCGAGATCGACGAAGAAGAGTACGAACAACGTCTGACCGCACTGCGCGCGCACGGGCCAGGGCACGGCCGGCCGGGACCGGGAGAGACCTGAACCCCTCCCTCGGGGACGGTACAGGCCGCGACAGGCGGCGTGCGGTTCGTGATCCTCCATACGGAGCGCGGGCGGAGGCAGGCCGCAGATGAAGGGTCGCGATATCGAGTCTGTAGGCGGGGAGTGGCTTGAGGGCCCACTGGCCACAGGAAGGGCCAACCGGCCCCTCCTGGAGGCCGACCCGCCAGACAGACTGAGAACAGAGAAGGCAGCGCATGCCATGGAACCAGCGGTTGCGTTCGCGCGGCACGACGGGTGTCCGCGCGGACACGATCAGCGCCCCGAGAGGAGGGGGGTCGACGAAGGGGTTGGTGGCAGGGATGGGTTCGTACGTGTACGACTTCAACGAGGGCGGCCGGGGCATGGCCGCGCTCCTCGGAAGTAAGGGCGCGAATCTCGCGGAGATGACGTGCCTGGGATTGCCGGTTCCGCCGGGCTTCACCATCACCGTCGATGCCTGCCGTGCCTTCCTGGCCACCGGTGAGCCGCCGGAGGGCTTGGAAGGCGAGGTCAGCGAGCACTTGGCGGCGGTGGAGCAGGCTGCCGGCAAGAGGCTGGGGCAGGTGGACAACCCGCTTCTACTGTCGGTCAGGTCGGGTGCCGGGCACTTCATGCCGGGCACGACGGAGACCATCCTGGACATCGGCCTGAATGACCTGTCCGTGCTGGGACTGGCCAGGGTGCCCGACCGGGACAGGTTCGGCTGGGATTCCTACCGACGTCTTGTGCAGATGTTCGGCAGTACGGCCATGGGTGTCGAAAGTTCACTGTTCGAAGACGTGCTCCGGCGTATTGAGCTGCAGCACCAGGTCGCGGACGACTCAAGGCTGGACACCTGCGACCTCATACGGGTTGTCGAAACGTTCAAGGACCTCATTCTCGAACGCACCGGCCGGGCGTTTCCGCAGGACCCGGCCGAGCAGCTGTGGCAGGCGGTCCTCACCGCGTGCCGGTCCGGAACGGCGGTCACCGTCCAGAGCATGGTCTTCGGCAATCTCGGAGCCGACTCCGGCAGCGGCGTCGTGTTCAGCCGGGATCCGACCGCCGGGCGTTCAGGGCTGTACGGCAAGTACCTGCCGAACGCGCAGGGCGAGGATGTCGACTCGGGCGTCCGCAACAGCTTGCCGCTCCAGGAGCTGGCTACGCTGGACCCGGCCTCGTTCGATCGCTTGTGCGGATGCATGGAGCAGCTGGAAGAGCACTATCGCGATGTGTGCGACGTCGAGTTCACGATCGAACACGGCACCCTGTGGCTGCTCGAAACCCATGTGGGCCGGCGCGCGAAGTAGCCGCACCATCGCCTCACTCCTACCTGGCGACGGAACCGCCGGCGGCGAGGCCCCGGCCGAGGATGCCTGTCCGCCCGCCTTGTGAGCGGGGCGGCTACGGTGCGAGCTCGATGCCGATGTCCGGCGATCGCTGGAGCGTGTTGTGGACGGTGCAGTGCGAGGCGACGGCGAGAAGGCCCGCGCGCCGCTCTGCGGGCAGCTGCGGCGGCGGCACGATCATCATGCGCACCGCGGCCACCCGGGCAGGGCGGTCGGTGGCCATGTCGAATTCCGCCCGCACGCCCAGCCCGTCGCACGGCATGCCGTGGCGGAGCAGGTAGCGCCCCGCGTAGAAGGCGACACACGTAGCCAGGGACGCTGCGAACAGCTCGGTCGGCGTGGGCGCGGTGTCCGCCCCGCCCGCGTCCGTGGGCTGGTCGACACGGAGGCGGTGCCCGCGCACGTCGACCACGTAGACGTCGCCTTCGACGTGGGTGACGTCGAGCCGGTGGGCCTCTCCGGGCAGCCGCTTACCAGTCCCTTCCGGTGCAGTGTCGGTCATGGCGGTACCTCCGGTTCCGGTCGGTTGCTGCCACTGTGGGCGATCCGTCGGCCGTGGGCGTGGGCCCTTCGGGCAGCTGTCTGACCCTGTTGGCCCCTCACGAATCCGCAGCCGGAGCGCGAAGCTGAAGGCCCCACCGGGCTGAACTCATCCGGCCCATGCCCCGTCGTCGCATCGCGGAGGCACGCCATGACGGCTCAGGTCACCGTGGGTCTGGACGGATCCCGGGAAGGTTTCGCAGCGGCCGCCTGGGCCGCGTGCGAGGCCGTACTGCGCGAGGTCCCGCTGCACTTGGTCCACATGGAAGCGGGGCAGGGCCGAGCGGTCCCGCTGCCGCCGAGCATCGCTGCCAGGGTGCAGGAGCACCTCCAGCGGTATGGAACGTTTCGCGCCAGGGACGCGGTGAACCGGCTCCCGGGCGACTACCTCTTCTCGAACGTCGGTGGCACAAACATCCGCATGTACGCGCTCGTCGACCGTCTGTGGCGGACAGCCAAGCAGAGCGCGGGCATCACAAGGAAGATCACCCCGCACTGGCTGCGCCGCTTCTTCGCCTCGGCGGGTCTGTCCAAGGGTGCACCGGTAACGGAGATGGCCGAGTGGCTGGGGCACCGGAATCCACGCATCACCCACGAGACGTACGCGCACGTGATGTCGGACGCCCCGGGGCGTCTGAGGGCCTTGATGGATTCGGTCTTCACGCGCGAGACCGAGCTGAGCCTGCCGCTCGAGTTCGAGGCCGTGGTCCAAGCGGCCTGACGCCCGGTGGCGCGATCGCGATGCGACCGGTCTCGACCGTCCGGCCGTATCGCCGGACGCGAGGCGCCAATCCGATCCGCCCGTGAACGACCGGGTTCAACGCTGCGTGGTCAGCACCGAACCTGCACGGGAGCCACCACGGAGGGTGCAAGACGGGCTGATCCACGCGTTTGCGGCAGGCGTCGGCCGGGGGTTCCGGAAGCCTTCCAGGTGTCCAAGGCGGCGGTGTGGTGGTGGGGTACACAAGGTGGTGCCTGAATGTGATGTCCCGCCACATACGCCGCCGACCTGTGGGCTTCTACGGTGTGGCCACACCAAACGTCCCCGCAGACCCCGGAAGTGGTGCACATGACCGCCCCCGCAACAGCCGCACCATCGGCAACCGGAATCCGTAGAATCGTCGCCGCCAGCCTCATCGGGACCACCATCGAGTGGTACGACAACTCATCCGACCGGCGCTATGACCTGTGCTTTCCGTTCTTTTGAGTGAGGGCAGTCAGCACCGAACCAGCACCGGAACGGCGAGTGCTGGTTGTGGTCGCCGGACCCCGTACGCCGCTGCATCGGAGGTGAGGCTTCCGCGACTGACGGCCGTCACGCGAAGTTATATCTTGTGTCATCAGGTGTGTCACCACCGCCGCTGGAGTCGGAGGGCGGTTCAAGACCGTTCGCACTGGATCAACGGGT
Source organism: Streptomyces spororaveus (assembly GCF_016755875.1). Classification (NCBI taxonomy): domain Bacteria; kingdom Bacillati; phylum Actinomycetota; class Actinomycetes; order Kitasatosporales; family Streptomycetaceae; genus Streptomyces; species Streptomyces spororaveus. Next base: position 8,059,402 of record NZ_BNED01000005.1, read on the forward strand.
CACCTGCCCGGGGCGAGCGCCGCCTACCCAGCCGTCGCGGTGAGCGCCACGACTCGCCTACCGTACGATCCGGACTTCGAATGGGCGGTCTTGCTCATCCCGGGCCAGGCCTGCATCGAATGGCTGTGGATCACCGAGCTTCCCCTGTCGGCGCCGTTGGAGGTGGGCCTGTAGGTGGCGGATCTTTCGAGGATCGCCATGTTCTGGAACTGGATCGGACGGTCCCAAGAGGATATCGCAGGCTTCCGCGAAGACTGGATGAATGGCACCCGCTACGGCGAGGTGAAGGGCTACGACGGCGCTCCGATTCTGGCTCCGGAACTCCCCCCCAACTCGCCTGAAGACTAGGGGAAGAGTGCGCTGAACTGCGCGTATGACCTGAAGGTGGGGCCCGGTGTAGTGGCCGCGCCGTCCCTCCGCTGCCGGAGGTCCGTCGGGCGCCGACGAGGCCTCTGGGAGCGCTTCCCGATCTTGAGGTCGAGTCTCAAGTGAAGCAGGCTGTGGTCAGGTCCAGTCGGGCGAATGCTGACCCTTTGCTGACTTTACTGACGAGTAGTTAGATGTCGAGGGGGGAGTCTGGGCGCGCCTCCTGGCAGAGGAACGTCATGCCGAGGGGCCTGGTCCAGGGCTCTTCGGCGGTCGCGGGCAGCTCCAGGTGGGCTCTCGGTCGAGGCCGCGGCCTGCGGCCGGTGTGTCGCGGAAGTCCGTGCGCAGCGTTGTGGACAGTCAACAAAGCACGGAGTTGAAGCCGCCGGTCGGGGTCGGCTGAGCCTCGAAGTGACGGGCGCTCAGTGACCCGTGCGGCGCGGGAACGCCTGTTGGGTCAGATGCGGGTGCCGGCTCCCGACTGCTCGGCTGGCCGACGATCTGGGGCGGGGACGGCGAGCTTGCTGCGGGCCGACCAGACGAGGAACGACTCGGCATATCGCGTCGCTTCGGATTCGGCGTCGACCACGACGAGGGCATTCGGTGGGACATGGACCAGATCGTAGTGTCGTGATCACGCACTGTGGGGAGAGCTCCGTGATCCGCAGCAGCGTCTCCCCTCCCCCCCCGGGGGCGGACAGCCGGCCGATGCGCAGTGGTGGAACGGCGGGGCGGTCGGGCATCCCGGGGGACACCGCCTGACGAGGTATGTCCGGGCGCCCGTACGCGGGCGCCGGTGCCCGATGGCCGTCAGGCACCGCGGACGCGCCTTCAGGATCGCTGATGTGCCAGGCCGGAGCCGGAGGCCAGGAGCCGCATTTCAGGGCCATGAAAGAGACAACGAATGCGGAGCCGCGTGCGGACGCGCAGCATGGAGGCATGGTTGTGCTCTCGCGGCCGGAGAGGCGTTCGAAGGCCTCCGCGTCCAGCGTCGGACCGGGATCCCCGTCGAGCGGCTCCCGTACGGGTGCCGGCCAGGAGAGCTCCGGGATCCGCCGACGCCCGGTGCCACCCGGCCTGCCCCGAACGTCCTGCACGGCTCTCGCGGCCCTCCTGACGGCCGCTCTGGCCATCGTGCCGATCGGCCCCGCCCACAGCTTCACCGGTGACAATCACGAGGACATCACCCGGGCCGCACTGCCCTGGGAGTCCATCACACTGACCGAGATGGCCGACGCCCACGTCGGGGCGATCAACGGCAACGACCGCCCCCCGTACTTCGACGTCGGCCCCCTGCACTGCGACAACGCCGACTATCTGGCGCCCCGCCACGCCTCCGACTACCCCCGCACCCGGGATGAGGCGACCACCGAGCTCCTCGCGTGCGTCCGTACCTCCGTCACCCGCTTCCGCAACGCGGTCGAGGCGGCCGACGGCCTCGTGGACGCCGACGGCACGGTGCGGGCCGACCAGAGCGACCTGTCCTCGCACTGCACATGGAACGGGAAACCCGGGCGGGCCAAGTGCGCCGTCCTCGAACAGCTCGGCCGCGGCTGGCACCAGATCGAGGACTTCTATGCGCACTCCAACTGGAGCGACCGGCCCGCGCCCGGCCCGGTCGGCCTCGACAACCCGCCCCGCCTGGAACGTACGGACGTCGCACCGTTCCTCGACATCCGCCGCTACAGCGCCATGAAGGACGCCGACTGGACCCGCGACGCGCGTGAGCGTATCCCTGCGGACCTCGCCACCGGCTGCTACACCGACATCGATTCCACCGGGCTCAAGCCCGCCGACTGCGACGGGCGCGTCACCCACAACCGTGCCCTGAACAAGGACACCGCCGCGTCGACCCGCTCCAGGACGGGTGACAACTTCCACCACGCGACGGCCGGCGCCACCGCCGAGATCACGCGCCAGTGGAACGACTTCAAAGCCGAGCTGATCGCGAAGTACCCGGATCACCGCCGCGGCGCACAGATGGTCTGCGCCCTCGTCCACGATGAGCCGGCCAGCGCCTGCCCCTGACGGGGAAGAGAACGGTCGGACGCACGGCCATCTCCTCCCTTCATGATGTGGGCTTCAGCCTGTGAGTTGGTGGAGGCCTCTGCCGATGAGCCTCAGTCCGAGCACGAGGCAGTGGTACGGCGGCTCCGGCGGCGTCTGTGGGCGGTTACGGTCACGAGGCAGGCGAGCCAGGCGAGGACGAACGCCAGCCTCTTAACACCTCACAGGACGCGGACACGACCAGCACGAAGGCCGTGATCTGCAAGGGGAGGTTGCCGGGCTTTTCAGGAGGCATCCGACGGGGCAACGAGGGCAGTCGCCGTGGACCACAGTTCGGCGTCCGGAGCTCTCGACAGGCCAGCAGTCGAGGATTGGCAGATACGGGCGCGGGTGCTTTTGCGGGTACCACCCACCGGTCTCCGCAGTCCGGGTCGCCGCGACCCGATCAGGCCATGAGGACTTTGTGCTTGGCCTGCTGGAACTCGGCTTCCGTGATCTCGCCGCGGTTCTTGAGCTCGGCTAGCCGGGACAGTTCCTCCGCTTGGCTGCCGGACCCGGCGCTCTGGTGCACGTAGGAGCGGAACTGCTCCTCGTTCCGCTGGGCCTGCTTCAATTCGCGTTCGCCCATTCCGCGCCCGCGGGCGATCAGGTAGACGAACACACCCAGGAAGGGCAGCAGGATCACGAAGATGGTCCATCCCGCCTTGCCCCAGCCGCTCAGCTCGTCGTCCCGGAAGATGTCGCCGATGACGCGGAAGAGCAGGAAGAACCAGAGTACCCAGAGGAAGACCATCATCATGGTCCAGAACATGTTCAGCAGCGGGTAGTCCACTGCCAGGTTCATCGAGTCCTTCATGGGAGGTCTCCTGTCGGTTGTGACGGGGGCTGTGACAATGCGGCCCCGCGTCATACCGGTTCTGGGGTGAAGGCACACAACTCGTCGGCCCCGGCGTGTACGACGCCGTAGCTGCTCTCGGGAACCTCGTGCCAGGCGCCCGGCAGATCGCCGAGGGGTTCGGACACCACCAGGCGGGTCTCGTCGGATACTTCTTGAAGGAACGCCATGTCGGGGTGCAGTTTGCGCAGTGCGTCCACGCGGGTGCTGTAGAAGAGCGACCGTGAGGCGCCCTGGCTGGAGTAGCGGAAGGCCCACACGGTCGTCCCGTCACTGACGGCGACCGTCATCTGTATCGGGTACTCCACGCCGTGCTCGCGGCCGATGCGTTCCACCAGCCCGACCATCCTGGCGACGGCGCCCGGCGGGTCCTCCTCCAGCCCGAAGGTGAGCGCCAGGTAGAACATCGTCTCGGAGTCCGTCGTCCCCTCGATACCCGAGTACAGCGCGGGATCGACGAGCATGGTGAGGTCCCGCCGCATCGCGTGGAAGCCGGCGATGGAGCCGTTGTGCATCCACATCCAGCGGCCGTGCCGGAACGGATGGCAGTTCGTCTGCTGCACCGCCGTACCCGTCGACGCCCGGATGTGGGCGAAGAACAACGGCGAGGTGACGTGGTCCGCGAGCTCCCGCAGGTTCCGGTTGTTCCAGGCGGGGCCGACGTCTCGCATGAGCGCCGGGGTGCCGTCACTGCCCTGCGGATACCACCCGACGCCGAACCCGTCACCATTCGTCGTTTCGACACCCAGTTTGGAGTGCAGGCTCTGATCGATCAGCGAGTGGGTGGGTTTGTAGAGGATCGTGTCAAGCAGCAGGGGTGTTCCCGAGTAAGCCAGCCATCGGCACATGCGCGATCACCTGTATTTCTCACTGAACCGCGGGAGTACCTGCGTGGCCCGCTCGGCCCCCGGCTCCCGGCTCCCGAAGTCTGCAAAGAGGTTCGCCGGTCGCCGGTCACCTCGCTGCCGCAGCCCGCTGCTGCCGTGCTCTGCTGTGAGTGCGCTGAGAGTGGAGCGCCGCTTTCCCTGTGTCGCGGGCGGCGCCGTGTGCGCGGAGCGGGTGGCTCTTGTCCGGCCAACCTCATTTTCGCCTCCTTCGCCGCACATCGCCATGTAGCGCGGATCGGACGGCCGCCGCTGCGAGCTCGGGGCGGTGGAACCAGCCGAGCTGTCCGCTCCGAAACCGACGCGCGACCGACGACCGCCGCGTGGCCGGACTTCGAGGCCCACGACTTCGACCGGATCGCGACGCGGGGGGACGCACCTTCGCCGATTTCCGGTGCAGGAACTCAGCACCACCCTGCGCCACCTCAAGGACGGCCTTGGAGACGGCGTCCGGCACCGCGTGCACCCGACCTGACAGCGTGGCCTCATGGTCCGGACCGCGATCGCCGGTGGAGGGGGCGGGCCGGAGCGAGTGCGACGCGAGCACCGGCGGGCCCCGGTGTGGCCCGGCGCCGACTGTGCCCAGCGGTGGTCAGGCTGCGGGGAGTTCCTGTGCGGGCAGCCGGCCTGCTTGGACCGCGTCGACCAGAGCTTGATGGTCGCGTTCGTTCTGATCGGCGTACGCCTCGGCGAATGCGGCGACCGCCCGGTCGAAGGATTCGCTGCGGCCCAGGTACGCGGCGATCGCGATGCGGTCTCCCGACCGGGCGTGCGCACGGGCGAGGGTGATGCCGCACACCTCACCGAACGTCTCCAACTGTGCGGGCGACATCGTCTCCGGCATCGCGATGCCCTTCCAGTCGCGCAACTGGCGGATGTAGAAGTCGCGCTGCTTGCCGTCGATCCCGTCCACCCGCTCCCAGCCGAGGAAGATGTCGCTCGCCGCCTGCATCAGCCGCTGCCCGGAGACCACGCGCTCGCCTTGGTTGCGGTATCTGCTCGCGCCGATGTGGGCGGCGAGCACGGAGGTGTCGGCTTCCTTGGCCTGCAGGAAGAGAGGATCCTGGCCGTCACGGCCGAGCAGCAGCAGGATCCAGCAGCGGGTTCCGACGCTGCCGACGCCGACCACCTTGCGGGCCACGTCGACGAGCCGGTAGTCCTCCAGGAGCGCCCGCCGGTCGGTTGGCATCGTGAGGCCGTAGCGTTCGACCAGCCGGCGGAGCCGGCGCTCGAATGTGCTGCGCTCGGCGTCCGGCAGCAGGTCCGCGAGCGGTACCAGCAGCGGGGGGTCCGCCGCGATCTTCGGCCGGCCGTCGACCAGTTCCGTGAGTTTCTCGAAGACCTGCAGGGTGTCATGCGTGCGAGCCTTCGCCAGGGCACCGGTCAGTTTCTTCCGCCCGCTCTTGCCGAGCCGACCGGTGGTCAGGGCCTCGAGGCTGTCCGCGTCGATCTTCGCGTACCAGACGTCGAGGTTGCCCATGCCGGCGAAGCCGCGCATCGCCTCGCGGTACGAGCGCACGGCAGAGCTCACGATGCCCGCGCGCTCGGCCTCGTCGAATCCGTTCGCCCGGCCGGCGATGACGAGACTCGCCGACAGCCGTTTGACGTCCCACTCCCAGGGACCGGGCAGGGTCTCGTCGAAGTCGTTGATGTCAAACATCAGCTGGCGCTCCGGAGAGGCCAGCAGCCGGAAGTTCAGCAGGTGCGCGTCCCCGCACAGTTGGGCCGTGATCCCCGAGTCCGGGCTGCCGGCCAGGTCGGAGGCCATGATCGCGGCGGCTCCCCGGTAGAACCGGAAGGGGGACTCCGTCATCCTGCTGTAGCGGATGGGGACCAGCTCGGGTACCCGGGCCGCAGACTGCTCCTCCAGTATCGCCAGTGGGTCCCGCCTGTCCGGAGACGGCCGGTACTCGGCGTGCCCGGACCGCGGCGAGCGGCGCCGGGCCCCCTTGCCGTGGTCCGCGCGTTCCTGGGGTGTGCTGTGGGGTACCGCGCGCATCGCGGTGGTCGCACTCTGGGACATCAGTGCACTCCTGCCTGCTCTGCTGCCCTCAGGACGGGAACGGCTCGGCTCCTCGCTCTGCGAGAGCTGTCCTTGGGCATCGGCGACGGCATCGGTGGTGCCGAGTGCCGCGATGGTGTTGCCGGCGGCCGTCATACTGCGGGCGGTGCCCACGACGGGGGCGACGGAGATCAGCACATCCTGCAACCGCTCGGCAACCGGATCTGCCGTGCGGGCCGGTCATGTGGGCGGGTCAGGGGCAGGCGAACGACATGTGACAGTGCGTGCCCGCGGATCACCCGCATGCCTTGCTTCAACTTTAGAACCCCTCCCGGTCCTGCGCGCGGGGCAAGGTTCGAGCGGCCCACGTGCGCCGCGCAATGCCGGTCACCGCCCTGCACCCGCGGAACTCTTAGACGGCGCGGGCCGCCAGGGGCGTCCGTCGATGCAGGCACGTCATCCGGACGGCTCGGCCGGGAGGACCCCGGTGGAGCCTGCAACGCCCCGGTTCCGTCGGCATCCCGGTCACAGCTGGCCGGCGACTCAGGCTGTGGTGGCTCCTGAGGTGATCAGGGCACCGACCGCCGGGAGGCCGGCTTCCGCCAGGGCGCGGCGCTGGCGGTCGGCCGACGTTCCCCGCTGGAGCAGCCGATGGACGAGCGAGGTCACCTCGCGGTGGTCGCCGTTGTCCTCAAGAGCGGGGCCGATGTACCGCAGGAGCGCGCACAGCACGTCTCCGCTGCTCCGCAGCCGCCCTTTCTGGTCCACCAGCGTGCTGCTGATCCCGTGCCGGGCCGCATGCCACGTCGCCGCTTGCAGGAGTTCCGGTCGGCACGGCGTGTGAGCGACTCCCGCCTTTTCCTCGGTGATCGCGGTGGCGGCGAGCCCGCGGACGACACCGGCGAGCATGACCGCGTCGTCCGCCTCCAGTTGCACGTCACAGCAGCGCACCTCGATGGTCGGGTAGCGCTCGGAGAGCCGGGCCTGCCAGTACAGCTGCCCCCGGTCCGGGATCACCCCTGGTTCCACCAGCGCATCGGCCCGCGCCTCGTAGTCCGCGAGCCCCGCGAAGTGCGGCGGTGGGCCGCTGACCGGCCAGCGGCCGAAGATGATCGTGCGCCAGCTGGCGAAGCCGGTGTCCCGACCATCCCACAGGGGGCCGTTAGCGGACATCGCCAGCAGCGTAGGGAGCCAGCCGCGCAGCCGGTTCAGGACAGCCACCCCGGTCTCGCGGTCGGGCATCCCCACATGGACGTGCATACCGCAGATCAGCTGCTCGTCGACCAGCAACCGGGCCTCTTGCTGCATCCTCAGGTACCTTGCCGTGCTGGTGATGGGTACGGGTACGGCATTCCTGACCGGCGAGGTGGCAGAGATGGCGATGCGGCAGCCGTTCGCCTGCGCGGCGGAGGCGACTGCGTGGCGCAACCGCAGAAGATGCCCTCCAACCTCCTCGAGAGCCGTGCACACGGGGGTGGCGACTTCGATCTGAGCCTGAAGCAGCTCGTCCTGGACCTCTCGCTCTTCCGCGATGGGTGCCAGGCGGGCCGTGGCACGCACCTCCTGTACGAGCGGTGTGGGAAGGAGTGTCTCCGGGGCGACCAGCAAGTACTCCTCTTCGACCCCAACAGTGATCATGCTGGGTAGTACCCCGAACCCGCAGTGATCACCCACCTAAAGGGGCACCACGGCACCGATGGCCCCTCGTGGTTGCGCGAGCGCTCGGTGGTGGAGCGGGGACGAGGACGTCCGGACCGTTCGTGTCCGCAGGGCAGCCTGCACGTCCTCTACGGCGACGCCGGCCGGCAACTCCTGCGGCGCGTCATGCCGGGGCAGGGCCCGTCCGAGCGTCGGCCTCGGATCTGCCGGTCGGTGCCGGGCTGAGCCTGAGCATCACGACGTAGGCGACCACCACCGCGACGATGACCAGCGGCATGACGGTGAGACCCTGCGATCCCAGCAGCAGGGTGCCCAGGAGCACCGACGTCAACGGGAGCCTGAGCATGGTGACCGACATGGCCCCGATGCCCATGGCGAACGCCGGGGTGAGCTGCAGCCCTGGAAGGTGTGACATGGCGATGCCGCCCGCCGCCCCCAAGAACATCGCCGGGAAGATCGGGCCACCCCGGAAGGCGCTCAGCGAGACGCAGTACGCGAGCCCCTTGCAGGCCACGAGAAGCGTCAACGTGCCGAGGGTGTAATCGGCGCTGTTCGCGAGCAGCGGGCCCAGAGCGGCCTGCCCCGAGTACATCACCTCGGTCGCGGCCTTACCGGTGCCCTGGGAGTAGGCGATGGCGAGCCCGCCGATCACCAGGCCCATCAATACGGTGGCGGGAAGCAGGCGCCGTTCGACGCGCGGCTGCAGCCACAGCGCGAGCCGTCGGATGCCCGTGCCGACGAGGGCCATTGCGAGTCCGATGACGAGTGCCCAGCCGAATTCGGCGACGGTGGGCGAGTTGGCGTGTGGTATGTCCGGAATGGCCAGCTAGAAGGTGCCGAGACCGGTCCAGTTGTCCAGGCCGATGAAGACGAGCGAGCCGATGTCGGCGGCGAGCAGGCCCGGCACCAGCACGACCCCGAGCATCGGCCCGCCGATCCCCGACACCTCCATGAGGAGGAAGGCCCCGGTGATGGGGGAACCGAGCAGGGTGCTGACCGCTGCGAAGCTCCCGGTGGCACCGACCACGGCCCCGGCCTGCGGGGGCATGTCCGGCTTCAGTAGACGTACCAGCCAGAGGGCGACGCCGCTGCCGAGCATGATGAGCGGAGCCTCGGGTCCGAGGACCGCGCCGAGGCCCAGCGTGGCCACGGCCGCGATGAGGATGCCGGGAAGCTCACGCGGTTTCGGCGGGCCCGCCACCGACAGCCCTTCGGCCGGCTTGTGGCCGCCGATCCCGGGAAGGTAGCAGATGGTCGCCCCGACCAGCAGGCCTGCTATGGCGAGCAGTGGAAGGGGCCACCAGGGTGGGGTCTTCCGAAACTCCAGCGCCTTGGGCAGGTCGGTGTAGGTCCAGGGCTGGAGCGCATCGACCAGCGCGAGGAAGCCGTACGCGCCTACGGAGATCGGCACTCCGAGCACCGCCGCCATGACCAGGAGCCTGATGTAGCCGCGGGTCCTGACCAGGGCGAAGGGATCAGTCGATGGCGTCCCCGGTGCTCCGACGGGACTATCGGCCGACATTGCGAATCAATTCCTCGGCATCGATGTCCGTCGGGAACGTGGTGATTCACCGGCGTCTGCCCGACGTGATACCACGTGGCATCGCTGCGCACCTGGCGTGCGCCCCGCTGCCGTTCGGCGTCGGCGTGACGGTCACTCGGCCGGCCCAAACCCCGCCGAGCGGTTCACCCCGGCACGCCGGCCGCGCACAAGGGATTGTGGGCGTGGCCTCAGCCCCGTTGGTGGGGGCCGCACCGCCCCCGCGTGTTCCCTCATTCGTGGAATACCGTGGAACCAGTGGTCCGAGGTGGCTCGCAGGCCGCCGTCCGCGGAACGGAAGGCAGCGAGACGGTTTGGCATCTGCGATCCGAGGCGCTGGAGTTCCTGGGCCGTGCGCCGCTACGGTTGTCCTTCGCCGCACAGCTGGAGGCGCCACCGGACGCGGTCTTCAGGGAGCTCGCAACGAGGCCCGACGGCTGGCCCCGCTGGTTCCCGGGGTTCGCCTCCGCGGCGTACGTGGGGGCCCTCCGTACGGCGTGGGCACGGCCCGCCGGCTCCGGCTGGTCGGCGGCATGCGGGCCCTGGAGACGGTATTGGTCTGGGACCCGGCGCGGTGCTTCGCCTATCGCGTGGAGGAGGCCGGGGTGCCCGGCGTGCGGGCGATGATGGAGGAGTGGCGGCTGGCCCCCTCGCCGTACGGCGGCACGACGCTGCACTGGACCATCGCGCTGGATGTGCGGCAGCCGGTTCGGCCGCTGTGGAGAGCCGCCAACCCGTTGCTGGCCGGGGTGCTCCGGCGGGCGGCCCGCCGACTGGATCTACGGATTGCCTCCGCCGCGGTCCACGGCTGAGCTGCCGGCCCTCGGCCGAGAGGGAAGCGCGAACCTGCTTCGGCCCGAGCCGGCCCTCGTCCACACCAGCGAAGTGGCGAGACCCCCGTTCTTGCACGTCTGGCCGCACGCAACCTGGGTTGCACACTCGCCGAGCCGCCAGGCGTTGCTGACCGGTCCGGCGGGCCCTTCGACACCTGGCCGACCGGCGGGGGCGACTTCGGGCCGGAGGGGGGCGGGTCCCGGTGCCCGACGACCTGGCCCTCGGCCATCGGGAAAGTGTGCAGGTCCGGGCGGCATCTCACGGTCGAAGCAGACGGCATCTGTCACCTTCATGCAGGGACTTCGGCCAGGATGCGGGCCGTCAGCCACCGTGCGAGGCTGGCAGGCGGACGGGCACTCAGCGCATCCTCATCGCCCTCGCCGGTGGCGCGTCGTATCAGTGGCTCGGAATCACGCTCGCGGGGCCGGCCACGAACGTCGGCTTCCTCTGGCCGCCCTTCCAACGTTCGGGGCCACCATCTCCATCGCCGTCAACGCGCCGTCAACATCGTCATCATGTCGGCGCTCTGCGCTGGACCGGGTGAACAGGCCGGCATGTCCGAACGTGAGGTCTCGGAATCACAGCCACCGAAGAGGCACTCGACATCGAACGGGTGCTCATCGAGAGAACGGAAGGGCAGATATGACATCGCCTGACACCGACGAACTGGGGCCGGTCGACTACCTCGTCGTCGAGTTCCCGCCGGCCACCTCGCACTTCACCGGGGAGATGGCCGCCGAGCTCGACAAGCTGGTCACCTCGGGGATCATCCGGGTCCTGGACCTGATCATCCTGACCAAGGGGGCAGACGGCGAGATCGACGTTCTCGAGGTCGATGGCCTCGAGAACGCCGGCGAACTGCGCGCCGCAGAGGCGCAGCTGGCCGGCCTGCTCGCCGAAGAGGACGTCGTCAACCTGGCCGCCGCCATGGAGCCCGGCACGACAGCCGGGGTGCTGGTCTGGGAGAACGTGTGGGCAGGGCCCTTCGCCTCCGCCGCACGCCGCTCGGGAGGCCAGCTGATCGCCAACGGACGTATTCCGATCCAGGCCATCCTGGCCTCGATCGAAGCCGACCAAGAAGGAGAATGAGATGCCCCTCGGACCCATGCGCAGAGGACGACGTGGGGTCATCGGCGCCCCCGTCGCTCGCACAGCGGCCGTCGTGGGCACGGCAGCGGTCGTCGCCCACGGGATCGGTCGCCGCAGTGACCGGCGCGAGGACCGCCGGGACGACCGTGAGGACCGCCGGGAGGACCGCCGGGACCGGCGCTGATCCGGGTCTCACCGCGGTCCGGGACGGCGCGTGCTCCCTCCCGGTCGCCCGAGGCCGTGGCCGACCGGGAAGCGAGGGCGCCGGCCTCCACGACCGCGACGGCTTCCGGTAAAACGGGTCCTGCAGTCGCGGTCGCAGAGAGGCCGGGCCGCACACAGTGGGTCGCGGTCCAGCCGCCCCCGCCGCCGTCCGAGTGAACCAGTCGGCCTCGTTGCGTCGTTCGAGGGACACCGCTGCCCCGCATGGCCGACCCGGGCGAGCCGCCCGCCCTCGCGCAGGTCGACGCCGGGGAGTGTTGTCCCCCGGTGCCTGCTTACGGCCGACGACGGGCGAGATCGGTGAGCTCAGCTGTGGACGAGGAGCGACGGCCGGTGCCGGCGATTCTCCGGGGCCAGAAGGCGCTGGTGACCGGGGCGAACTCCGGCATCGGCAAGGCCACCGCGATCGGGCTGGGCCGGGCGGGCGCCGACGTGGCAAGCCCTTCACGCGTTGGTCGATCAGGAAGCTCGTCGAACATCTGCGGCGCAACGTCGCCCGCCCGGTTCGGATCGTCCGCGAAGGCCCGGTTCAGGCCTGCGTGTCCACTCGTTTGAGTTGAAATGCTGCACATCCTGTTCGGCTCCTCTTGCTCGGCGCTTAGCGTCGTGCCGGTATCGACCAGGACAGAGGCGCCCGACGGGAGGGCCGCTGTCACTGCATCTGAGTGGATGGGCCGGACTGCGATGGCGATGGCACTGGACATGACTGCCGCATCGGAACTGGCGGTGCTGCGGGCTCTGGAGCGAGCGGGAAAGCGCAAAGTCCCACGCTCCGAGCGAGGCAGGTTGAACGACGTCCTGCTGTGGGAGATCTACACCCACCGGCCGCCGGTGGCCCCCCAGCGATCTCGACAAGGCGCTTGCCAATGCCTGGGACCTCCCCGCAGCAGTGGGGTTCTCGGAAGAGCTCATCTCTGCTCCGGACGCCTACGCCCGAACTCTCCTCGCCTCCGGCCACGCGTTCAACCGAGATATCTGCAGCGAGTCCTGGCACGCGTCTGACCGTGTGCGCCGGACGGGTCGGGCATGAGCCGTTGGAGTTCGAGATCTCCGTCGTGGTCAGCGCATCCCCCCGGACACCCGCACAGTGCCGGTGCTAGTGCTCGTCTTCACACCGGTGAGTTCCCGAGTCCAGGAGCCCGTGGGCGCGGTCGACCAAAAGCTCCCCGTGGTTGAGGGTGTACGGGAGCGCTGCCACCTGCGGATCGGCCATGATGATCACTTGGGCCCGCCCCACGACGTTCATGTCGATGGCCTCCTCGGCACCGAGAAGCAACTGGCCGACGTAGGCGGCGTAGTGCCGGGTCGCGCCCGGGTAGCGGTCCAGAGCGAGGCGGGCCGCACGAAGTTTTGCTTCGGTGAGTTCACCGGCCTCGCGGCGGCGCTGGCAGCCGCGGCACAGGTGGATCAGATGCCACGGGTCGGGGGCCTCCGGCCTCAGGCCGGTCTTGCGTAGGAACGCCGGGGTACTCCTCGCGGCGGAGTTCTCCAGGGCGACGATGCCGTGGGGCTGGGGGAGCTGCCGGGTCGGGTGGGACATGGAGCACTCCGGGCTGAGCGCGAACAGCAGCCTCCGATCCGCGGCGGACATGCGAGGCGGTTCCCCCTGAGCGGCAAGCGCCTCCTCTTCACGCTTGGCCTGGCGCCACAGCCGTTCGAATTTACAGATGGAGTTCTCGATACCGGTCTCCCGGCTGATGCCCACGCCCCAGTCGCGGACCCACAACGACAGCCGGTCGACGATCGCCATCGTCAGACGCTGATCGGGCACCTTGGCCAGCCGGAACGCGTTGTGGACCCCACTGGGGCTCTTGCCGATCGCCTCGGCCAGCTCCCGGACACTGGGCAGCCCGGCCCGGCGATGCAACAGGTGAAGCTCCTGGTTGAGGTCTCGGCAAGCACCAGGTGGCAGATCCGGCCGTCCGATAGCTCCGAGGCGTCCCATGTGGCCCTTGCCCTTCTCTCGTGCGGATTCGTCGTGTCAGCTGGCAGCGGGGTTACGTCGTCCAGTGCGAGCGATGCGACGCCGACGCCATTCGAGCCGGGCCCACCGGGCACCCCAGACAGCCAGCGCGACGAGGAGCCCGGATGCGACGTTCTCAACGATGTTCATGGGGAAACCCTCCCAACGCCTGTGGGGCGAATGGACAGATCTGAACAGCGAGCTCGCTGCTTTCCCCGATCGACAGCAAGAGGCCCTGGGCAATGACGCCCAGGGCCTCTCTGCGTTCTTCGCTTGACCTCCCAGCTCAACGATGAGCGAGGTGGCGTGTCACGCCCAGTCCACGCCCAGCTTCACGAGCGAGGCGAGCCGATCGGCGGTGAGCTTGTCGCGCCGGCTCTTGGCGTCGGAGACCCATACGCCCAGCTTCACGACCACCGTCTCCGCCTCGCCGTCGACCGCGATCTCCTCGCCGTGGGCGCGGGGCACCGGCCGGTCCGTGCCTTCGCGCTCCACCCACTGCGCGAGCGCCACCAGGCCCCGCTGAAACGCCTGCTGCGCCTTGTGCGGGCGCTTCGCCGTACGACCCGCCGCGGGGGCGGGTGAGGGCACCTGGTCGGGTTCGACGCCCAGCGCGGTCAGCCGCTTTTGCCGTTCGGGCTGGAGCCGTGCCCAGGTGACCGGCTGTTACTTGGCTCGTCTCCAAGGGCGTCCTGCCGCACACACGGCCGATGTACCGCTGCCTGTCCGCGCATCTGACTAAGGCGCAGGCGAGAGGGCCGCTTCCCTGGCCTGCAGCGGCGTCTCTGGGACGGCCGTGGTCGTTCGGGGCGTCGGGTTCAGGGACGCGCCGACTCCCCCTGTGACGCTGCCCGGCGACGGATTCCTTCCCGATGATCGAGGTCCCCGCCGCGTTCTGCCGCGGGGTCCTTGCGCCCGTCGTCAGGTGGTCAGTTGAGGGCGGCCCAGTTCTGGGTGTTGGCGTTGCCGACCGGGTTGGCGGTGACAGCAGCGCCGGGGGTGACGGGGGCGCTGTCGAGGGAGTAGCCGGTCGCCGGGTTGGTGATCGTGTAGGTGCCGCTGCTGTTCTGGGTGACCTTCCAGTCCTGCCACGGATTGGAGGAGTTGACGGCCCGTAGGGTGGCCTGGCCGCCGGCGGTGCTGGGTGCGGTCAGCACGAGCGCGTCCGGGCAGCCGTCGATGAGCTTGGCGGTGCCGTTCGCCTCCGCCCGCAGCGTCCACCGCTGCTTGGCGCGCGCGGCGTCGAAGGTGGCGAGGACGGCGGGGGAGCTGCCGGAGGCGCCGCACTGGTCGGAGCGTTCCAGGGCCAGGCCGCCGCCGTTGGTGAGGGCGTGGGTCCGGCCGTCGCCCACGATGGTGGGGCCGTAGTTGATGGCGTGGGCGGCCAGGTAGGTGAGTGCGCTTCCGGTGGTGGCGAGCGCGGGGTTGGCGGTGGGCCGCCCGGTCTTGAAGTAGTCGGCAAAGGTGCCAGGCTGACGTGCCGTCATCACGCTGATGGTCCGGTCCCAGCCGCCGTCGACGTTGTTCCACAGGTCCAGCAGCGCGCCGTCCACGTTGCCCTGGACCTGGTCCCCGGTGTGCCAGCCGGTGGTGTAGGTGAAGCTCTGGCTGGCACCGTCGGGCCACACGTAGCGGTAGTCCTTCAGGAGGTAGGCGGCCGTGGCGTCGGCGAACGCCTCGGTCCAGGAGCAGCTGGGGGAGCTCGCCTGCTCGACGAAGTGCGGGCTGCAGCCGGTGACCTGCGGGAACTTGCCGTTGTACAGGCGGTGCTGGAAGAAGTGGCTGGCTTCGTGGAGCACGGTGTGCTCGGAGTCGGGGTCGGTGGCGGCGAGGTGGACGGTGTTGGCCAGGTCGTAGGAGGGGCCGTCGGCCGAGTTGGCTGTCCACTGGACGTTGAGTTCCGTGCAGGCGTTGTTCGCCTCATGGGAGGACCAGCAGTAGCTGACGGGGTTGCTGCGGGCCCACCACAGGAGGTTGAGGGTGTCGAAGGCGTGCCAGGCCCGTGCGTTCGACGGCTTGAGGGTGCCCAGGGTGGCGCTGGCAGCGACGTTGTTCTGGACAGGCGAGTCGTAGGTGTAGGCGGTGCCAGTGGTGTCGCTGACCTTCCACAACCGGGTGCTCTCAGCTGTGAACCGTACCCACATGCTGCTCATCGTGGTCGTGGTGGTGGGGGTGTGGCAGAGGTTGAAGCCGCCGTCGGCGACGGCGGTGTACTGGTAGTCGGCGGTGAGCTGGCGTGGGGCGTCGGTGGACTTCTCCTTGCCCCACAGCTGGATGTTCGCGTTGCGGACCGGCTTGGTCAGGGTGGGCTTGCCCCGGCCGGCTTCGGCGGACTGGTAGTCGTACTGGAGTTTGCCGCTCAGGCAGATGGGGGTCGCGGCCGAGGCGCTGGACGCCGTCAGCGGGACGGCGGCGAGGGTGAGCAGGGCGGTGCTCGCGGCGGCTAAGCCGCGTGGCAGCCGGAATCCGATGGCCACAGGGGTCCTCTCGTAGGGGAGCTGCAAGGTCCCGGTGCCGGTCGAGACCGCACGGTCTTGACCGGCGCGTCAGGAACACGAAGAAGCCCGGGCGCCGGTGGATGACCGCGCCGATCACCCTCGGTTACCAGTGCTTCGTGTGCCGTCAGTGTTCCAGCGCCCGCAGTGCCGCCTCACCGGCTCCAGAGCGTGCGCGGGACTCCGGCCGATGGAACGGTTGGGGGAATTGCCCGGCCCGCCGGCGGCGGAACGTCGTGCTTCACCCGTTCGTGGCGTGTCGCGCGTTGTCGCCGCTTCACCTGAACAGTGATCAGCTGATGACTCGTCGGCTGATCACTGCGTCGGTGGCTCTCAGGGCGGTCACGGTGTCCCTCGGTGAACGGCCCGCTGAGCATGCCGACCCCGGGTCCTGGCCGTGGCGATCCCCTTGGAGGCCTCTGCGCGGCCCGGGTCGGCGGCGCCCTGTACGACCCGCGCCCGGGTGATCAGCGTTGCTGGAACTGGTCCGGCGACGGCACCTGACTAGCTGATGATCATGAACTGCCCCTGAAGAATTGGGTGGTCTGTGCGGCGAGCACCCCGTCATGCTGATCTACGTGAGGGGTGCGCGTGGCACGCGATCAGGCGGAGATCGAGCAGAAGTACAGGCAGTGCCTTGAGTCGTTCGTAGTGCGAGCGCGCCGTGTGGCAGAGCAATCCCTTGCTGGTGACTGGGGGAAGCTCGTGGCGCTCATCGACCCAAAGATCGGGGTCCGTTTCGAGAACGGTGAGATCCGGATCCGGCATGAGCTGCCCGCCGCGCGCGGCGGCGCCTGGACAGCCGGGGAGCGGTCCCTGGGCGGGAGCTGCCACGCCGACGACGTCGCCCGCGAGGAAGCCGCACGCCTCCAGGCCGCCGCGCCGCCAGAGCCGGAACATGACCAGGGTAGGCCGCGCCGCCTCTTCGGCCGGCACTCCTGACCCAGCCCGGCGACGCCGCCCCACCCGCCGGACTGGGGCAGTGGCTGTAGACACGAGAACGCGAGTCGTTTGTTGACGACTTCGGGCGTGGCTTCGGGTGCCGCCACCACGATCAATGTCGATGGGTTTGGGAGTCACTCATTTCGGTCGAACGCGTCCCGCGGTTGCCTCAGGGCTGCCGCGCCGCCGAAGTGGAGCGACGGTTGGCCGCGATCCGCGGGCACCTGCCTGGCGCAGCGCCGGATCCTGCGCCACGTCCCGAGTGAAGTGCGCCGCAGCCTGCAGTCCTACGCGACCAGCGAAGGCTGGGCGCACTACTGCGAGGA
Organism: Streptomyces spororaveus; assembly: GCF_016755875.1. NCBI lineage: Bacteria > Bacillati > Actinomycetota > Actinomycetes > Kitasatosporales > Streptomycetaceae > Streptomyces > Streptomyces spororaveus. Next base: position 8,076,626 of record NZ_BNED01000005.1, read on the forward strand.
GATGGCCCTGGAAGCGGGCTTCGGCGACGGCGACCCCCGGCACACCGCGGCCGTCGCCCGCGACGCACTGCTGCGCCTGACACGCCTGGCTTGCGTCATCGGGCTGCACACCGGCGAACTCACCCACCCACAGGCGGCCGCCCGGTTCGAAGCAGAGGCACACACACCCCCGGCACTCGCCGCACAGCAGGCCACGCGCTGCCTGCTCGACCCCCAGGCAGGCGACTACACCCGGGGAAAGTTCGCGATCCTCGACCTGCGTGACCAAGCCCGCCGGCACTGGGGGCCCGGCTTCACCCACACCCGCTTCCACACGGCGCTGCTCAACCTGGGCGCGCCACCACTGGCCCTGCTGCCGGCTCTGCTCGGAGCGGGCCGACGATGAGCGTCCTCTCCGACCCGCATCAGCTGCTGCTCTTCGTGGGCGCGTCCGCGGCCCTCGTCTGCGTGCCCGGACCGAACCTCGTCTACATCTGCACGCGCAGCATCGCCCAGGGCACCCGCGCCGGGATGGTCTCGGCACTCGGGGTGGAGACCGGCACCCTGATACACGCCCTCGCCACCGCCTTCGGAGTCGCCGCACTCGTCTCCGCCGAACCGGCAGCACTCAAAGCCCTCACCCTGCTCGGCGCCGCCTACCTCCTCTACCTCGGAATCCGTTCCCTCACCGGAGCCGGCTCGCCCGACAACTCGGCCCAGCCCGTTCCCAGCAGCCTCTGGCGCGTCTACCGCGAAGGGATCCTCGTCAATGTCCTCAACCCGAAGGTCATGCTCTTCTTCCTGGCCTTCCTGCCACAGTGGGTGAGCCACGACGCCGACGGCGCACAGGCCCGTATGGAACTGCTGATACTCGCCGCGATTACCTTCACGGTCGCGCTGGCCATGGACCTGGGGTACGCGGCCACCGCCGGCGCACTCGCGAGAAGGCTGCGCGGCCGCGCAGCGCCGGGCCGAGGCAGGACCCGGTACCTCGTCGCCCTCGTCTACCTCGGACTCGCGGCCGCCGCCATGTTCAGCTGACAGCAACTGCCGGGCGCCAACACGGCGCCCGGACCCGGCCTTCCCGGAGTGACCCGAGGGGATGGCGCCGATGGTGAGGGCGTCCTGGACGGGATCGCTCGCCGCACGACTTTACGAAGATCACCGTGCGGGTCAAACGCCCCGAACCGCTTGTCCACCGGCGCCGGACGGCCCTGCGGCTGCCTCTTCTCGATCGGCTCGACCTCGAACAACCGATCCTCACCATGCATACCGACATCATCCCGCGCGAACGATCACGAAACACCGAGCGGGTTGCCGCTCGGTGCGATTCGCTCCTACGGCGTGCCCGGGCGTGGTGGCGGTCGCTTGTACGGCGGCGATCCGTGCTTCGTCTTCGGCGGTGTCGGCGCCGGCCGCCCGATTGTTGCTCCAGCCGCGGGTGGACAACCAGCAACTGGTCCTCGGCGCCGTTCTTGTCCCGGTAGACGATGGCGGCCGGTCCCGCTCCGCTCTCGTGGCCGGGGAACCTCTGGTCAGGGGTACACGGGCCGCCGGTACGGTACTTGGTCCACCACAGGCTCTGGTCGCTGGAACCGTAGCCCCGGTGAATCGCGTACAGCTCTCCGGCGTAGACGGCCAGCGCCGGTCCCTCCAGGCTCTCGTGTGCGCCAAGCCTGCGGTCCGCCGACCACGAGGAGCCATCGTAGGCGGCGTGCCACAGCTGGGTGTCGTTGCCACCTCGGTGAAGGAGGTGGAGCTTGTTGTCGTACACCGCCAATGCCGGGTTCGACACCGTCTCATGACCGGGCAGCGCGCTGTCACCGGTCCACGAGGAGCCGTTGTAGGTGGCGTGCCACAGCCGATTGTCACGGCCTCCCTTGTGCACGAGGTGCAGCTTGCCACCGAAGACCGCCAGCGCCGGCCGGTGGACGATTCATGGGCGGGAAGCCTGACGTCGGGGGCCCACCGAGTGCCGTCGTACGTTGTGTGCCACAGACTGGTGTCGCTGCTGCCCCGGTGGACGCAGTGGAGTTTCCCGCCGAAGACCGCCAGCGCCGGTCCGTTCGCCGTCTCGTGCGCGCCGACCTTGGTGTCCTGGGTCCAGCCCTTGTCGGGATCGTAAGCGGTGTACCACAGCTGGTTGTCGCTACCGCCGCGGTGCACACAGATGAGCTTCCCGCTGAACTCGGCCAGGGCCGGGTTCGACCCCGACTCGTGCCCGGGGAACCGCTCGTCCGCGCTCCAGCCCTAGGCGGGCTTGAAGACCGACCACCAGAGGTTCAGGTCCTCTTCGGGACCCAAGCCGACCGGGATGAGCATCAACGGTGAGAACCACGGTGAAACCAACTTGCAGCCGTAGCCCCGAGAGACCGACTGGACCCAGACTTTCTGGGCCAAGGCCGCCACGGCGACGAGGGAGGACAGGGGCTCTTTGAGGACTTCCCCGAGAGCATCCGCGAGGTGGTCCTTGAGTTCCAGGTACTTGTCCACCGCCTCCTGGTTGAGCCTGAGCTCGAACCCCCACCAGTGCGCCCTGGGTTCAACCGTGATGCCCAGCGCCTCGAGGTCCTTCAGTGCCCGCGCCGCCCGCGCCGCGACTTCGGGGCTCGCGACGAAGGCCGCAGGTCCTTCCGGCGCGCCGTCCTGGGCCTGGACCGTCTCATCGATGACCATGGGACTCCTCTCGTTGTCGCGCAAGGCACCCAGCCGACCCGGATCCGTCCGGCTCAACCCATCGGCTTCTCGCAAACATGCTCTCTGCACGCGACAGTGGCGCTGGAGCCGACGGGTGAGCGGGTCGTCCGGCCGCCGGATGCGGACTCGGCGGGGGTGGCGGATGTCGTCGGTGTCCTGGAGGTCGGCGAAGTCTGCGTGCGCCTGGGCGACGGCTTCGGGGTACGCCTCCTGCTTCTCGTGTTCGGCGAGCGCCCACCTATGAAACAGGCGGTTGTCGGGCGTCAGCGTGACTCCGACGGGATGAAGATCGTTAGCGGGCCATGAACAACACCAGCCGGGCACTTACCGCCCTCTGCCTCGGGACCGCCGCTCTCCTCGGGGTCCTGGCTGCACCCGCCAGCGCCGCACCAACCGGGTTGTTGGATCAAACCGCACTAGCCCCCGTGGGTCGAGACATCTGCAAGACCCTCCATGGCCTCCCGATCGCCGGGAGGGTTGGCGATAACGTCTGCTATGTGGTGGACGACCTCCCCGCCGTTGGCGGCGTGTTGACCCCAATTATCGGCGTTGCACCGAGGTAGCCCGGCAGCCTCGGAACGGGGCACCAGCGGCCCCCAGAGTCCTCGCACGCGTCTTGAGTCGGTGGCACGGACGACAGAGCAGTTGCACGTTCCTGTCCGTGTCCGTCCCGTCGGCGCTGCCCTCGCCTTCGAGTGGGGGCATTTCCGGCCCGTCCTGTACCACCTGCGGCTAGGGAGTGGATATCGGGGGCAACGGGCGTGAGAATCGAGCTGACCGCCGGCCTGGGCGGGAACGGCAACGCTGGCAAGGTCAAGGCCACCGGCGGCACCGTCAAGGCAACCGGAGACGGGCCTCAAGGCGTGGGACGACCCGCGCCACCAGCACGGCCACCGGGCCCCCAAGATCGACATCGCCTGTGATCGACGTCCACCAACCCCGTGCGGACACTCCCCAAAAGAGCGGCAGCGGCAAGAAGACGTGTCATCGCCGACGGCAAGCGGCCGTCAAACCCGGACCCCGAAACCGGTCAGGCGATTGCCCCTGACGTTGAGGTATCGGAGGGCGCCGACTCCCCGGCGGCTACGCCCTCCTCTTCGGCCAGGCGGAACTGCGCCGGCGTGAGCCTGCTGCCGCCTGACCCGGGCCGGAGTGCGCGGACATACGTGGGGGCCGGAACCGCGAGAGCGGTTCCGGCCCCCACGTATGTCGATCAGTGCTTGAAGACGTCCTTGACCTTCTCCTTGGCCTGGCGGGCGTCGCCGGTGGCCTGCTCCGCGCGGCCCTCGGCGGTCAGCCGCTCGTTGCCCGTCAGGCGGCCGGCGGTCTCCTTGAGCTTGCCCTTGGCCTGCTCGACCTTCGCCTCGGCCTTCTGCTCACCAGACACAGCTGATCACTCCCTCTTGGGTGGAAACGCCTTACGAGACCCCGTATGGCCGCTGAAAGTCTTCGTAAACAGAGGCGACCGCGCAACAGGCTTACCCGGGCTCGCCAGGCCCGCAGGTGCGGGCCGGCGCGCTACCGGGGGAGGAGGGCGCGGACGGTCTTGCCGCCTTCGGGCCCGGGCGTGACGAGGACGTGGTGGGCGAGGTCGTTGAGCATGTGCCAGCCGAATCCACCCGTTCCGTCGACGAGGTCGGGGGTCCGCGCCCGGGGCAGCCTCGGGCTGGGATCCTCTATGGCTACCTCGATGGCGCCGGGGTGGGCGGCGAGGCGGAGGGTATAAGGCGCCACCACCGTGGCGCAGAGCGTTCGTCACGAGCTCGGAGACGACCAGGACGACCGTGCCGGCCTCCTCCCGGCCGATGGCCGGCTGCCCGAGGCCTTCGAGGAACGCCCGGGCGGCCTGGCGCGCCCGGGCGACGGCGGACAGAGGGCGAAGGGCTGTGCGCTCGGCGCTCACCGTGGTCATCGCGCGCTCCCGGTTCTGTTGTCGTGTCTGGCCCTGTCTGCCCGGTCGTTGTGCCCCCGCCCGCAACCGTTCAACCCCGGCAACAGTCGACTACCTCGGGGACGCGCGCACGAAAATCTATGTCGGTCGGAGTAGACATTGGGTGGTGTGGCCGTTATGGTTTCTCTCGTAGCCCAGAGAGACAGCAGGGCCTGGCAGAGACGAACTGCCGGGCAGCAGTACACGCAGTTGCAGTTCGCAGGACGGTGCGGTGGTGGAGTTCCGAAGCCAGAGCGGTTGCAGGACGGCGACGGGACTGGCGACCGGACCGGGCGGCCCGCAGTCATCAGGGGCCGCCGCAAGCAGTACCGCGGTTGACGCAGTGGCAGTACCGGTAAGTGCAGTTCGCAGTACCCAGCAGTGAAGTCAGTGAGCAGTACCTCGGTGAAGGCGTCGGCTGCGGGCGCGCGCACCGGGAAGTTCGGCAGTGGGGTTCTAAGCCAGAGCAGACGCACGATGGGCGACGGGGCTGGCTGCCGGAGAGTGGCGCTCGGTCAGGCCACTGAGCAGTTCGCATCACCAGCAGTACGCAGTAACCGTTTGATGAGTGATTGTTCCCAGAGGGAAGAACGGAGGAGCGAAGCGCCATCAGGATCGCCCGGGCAGCGTGTTGAGTCCGGGTACCGCAGGACATCGATAGTGAGGTGGTCTCCGGTCAAGCAACCGCGATCCCCGCACCCCGACCGCGCATGAGTCGGGTCTGCGGACACAGAAGGCCGGTGCAGTATCGGGGCCGGCAGATGGTGTAGCAGTTCCTTCGGGGCCCTGGTGCCGTACGGCACCAGGGCCCCTCCACGCGTTCCACGAGAGAGGTTCCATGACAGCAGACGACTCGTTCGGCCGTCTCGACGACGACGACTACCCCGCCTACACGATGGGCCGGGCCGCCGAGATGCTCGGAACCACCCAGGGCTTCCTCCGCGCCATCGGCGAAGCCCGCCTGATCACCCCGCTCCGCTCCGCGGGCGGCCACCGCCGCTACTCCCGCTACCAGCTGCGCATCGCCGCCCGCGCTCGGGAACTCGTCGACCAGGGCACCCCGATCGAGGCCGCCTGCCGCATCGTCATCCTCGAAGACCAGCTCGAGGAAGCCCAGCGCATCAACGCCGAGTACCGCCGCGCCGCCGAATCAGCGAATCCGACGGCCGCGACCTGAGGCGGGGAAGCCTGAAGGCCTGCCGGGTACCGGCGGGCCCTCGCCCACACCTGTCCGGGGCGGGACGCGCACGCAGGTCGTCTCCTGTGGTGACGGGGTGTGCCGGCGTGTAGCGTCTGCGTAGCTGTCGTGGTTCGGAATTTCCCTTTGCCCACGCTTTCGGTGTGGGCGTTTTGCTGTGCAGTGCCGCAGGAACCAGGACGATCACCTCCGCCTTCCGCATGGAGCGGGAGGCGTTCATCGACTGGAAGGCATGAGACATGGCTACGGGAACTGTGAAGTGGTTCAACGCGGAGAAGGGCTTCGGCTTCATCGCCCAGGACGGCGGCGGCCCGGACGTCTTCGCCCACTACTCCGCGATCAATTCCTCGGGCTTCCGCGAGCTCCAGGAGGGCCAGGTCGTGACGTTCGACGTCACCCAGGGCCAGAAGGGCCCCCAGGCCGAGAACATCACCCCGGCCTGATCTTCCCCACCGTCCTGCGGACCGCGGGACGGCGCTCGGAATGTGCGGGCCGACCGGCTCTGCTGCCGGAGGAAGTTCGGCCCCGACGATTGAGGCGCCCTGTGCCGGGCTGCGGCTCCCGTGCGTGGTGGGGAGCCGCAGCCCGGCGGGCCGGGCTCAGCCGCGGTCGCGGCCGTAGTACTGGCCGAGCTGGTCACGGTAGGCGGCATCGCCGCGGTGCTTGTCCTTGTCGTACTCGGGGGAGTCCTTGATCTGGTCCTTGGTGAGGTTGACGTTGATCGTCTTCTCCTCGATGTCGACGCGGACGACGGTGCCGGCCGGGATGAGGACTTCCTTGCCGAAGATCCACGGGCCGGTGTCGACGACGATGTAGGAGGCGCCGACCTCGTCGGTGTCCTCGTCGACCTTGCCGATACTCCCGTCGCTGGCTTCGACCTTGAAGCCGACCAGGCTGGTGCCGGGCGTGTAGTGCGACGCGGGGTTGTAGCTCCACATGTCGTCAGTCACAGGTGTGCTCCTTCTGGGACAGAGTGTTTGGTCGTACGGAGGGGGTCAGGTGTGCAGGAGGCAGTTACGGCCGTCGTGGCCGTCCGCCCCTTCTTCGTCGAGCCAGTGGCCGCCGTCGGCGAGGTAGCGGAATCCGTGGTGCTGGTCCACCGGGAAGGTGACCGTGACCGCGCGGCTTCCGTCCGGGCGCTCGACCAAGGGATGGGCGCCGGGCCGCCAGTCGTTGAAGTCACCGACCACGCTGACCTCACCGGCCGGATGGCCGGCGGGCAAGACGAACGTGATCTCGGTCCGCTTCTTGCTCCGAGTGCGCTCCAACATGGACGGTCAGCTCCTCACCTGCGGGGGGGAATGGCTTCGCCATCACTGCCCGCTGCGCTCGTCCGGGTATCGGGTCGCTACGCCACCCGGTACAGCTGTCCCCCGCTCGGCCGCACATTTAGGCGGCTCGCCGGATCCCTCGCAGGTCTGCGCGCGTGGAGGCGGAACGCTGCGGAGGGCACGCCCCTGTGGCACAGGTGCACACCGCGCCACAGTGCCCACCCCGGCCTGCGCCCCACCCGGCCCGTCGAGGCCGGGTCCCCAGGTGCCCGCATTCGGTCGGCTCGCGCCCTGGGGTAACCGCAGCACGTCAACACCTCGACCGAGCGCCTGCCCGGCTGTCGCGGCGGCCCCTGCGGCGCTCCGGCGGTCCCGTCAACCCGTCCAGTAGTCGATCAGCGATCCGGTATTCACGTTGCGACTGCCGTCATGGGGTCCGCGCCAGTCCAGGCACAGGACGGTGGCGTCGTCGCTCGGCGGCCGGCCGTCGTACGCGCCGGTTACCGCGCCGACCAGCGTGCGCACCACCTCGCGCGGATGCTCGGCCGCGGTCTTGCGTAGAAGACCGGGCAGGTCGACCGCCTCGGCCTCGCGGTCCTGCATGCCGTCCGTGTGGAGCAGAAGGCGGTCACCGGGGCGCAGGTCGAGGTCCTGGACCTGGTAGCTGCCCTGATGGTGGGTGATGCCGAAGGGCATGTTCACGTCCAGAGGCACTTCGGTGACCGTGCCGTCGCGCAGGAGGAGGGGGCGGGGGTGGCCGGCGTTGACGAGCTGGGCGCCGGTTCCGTCGAGGGCGATGCGCAGGAGCTGGCCGGTGGCGAAGGTGTGGTGGCCGTGGTCGAGGAGGGCCTGGTGGGTCTGGCGGGCCTGTTCGGCGAGGTCACATCCGGCGCGGCGGGCGCCGCGGGAGGCGTTGACCAGGAGGGTGGCCATGAGTGAGGCGTTGACGTCGTGGCCCATGGCGTCGGTGATGGACAGGTGCAGGGTGTCGTTGTCTAGGGTGTAGTCGTAGGTGTCACCGGCGATGTCGGAGGCCGGGACCAGGGCGCCGGCGAGGGCGAACTCGGCTGCCTCGCAGGACGGCCCGGACGGCAGGAGCTGGCGTTGGATCTCCGCGGCCAGGCTGACGGTGGTGGTGCGGTTGCCCCAGTGGTAGAGGTCGGTGAAACGGCGGTCGGTCACGATGATGTACGCCAGGGCGTGCCCTGCCTCCTCCACCTGTGCCAGTACATCGGGTGTGACCTGGGTGAGGAACAGCTCCAGGACACCGATGGTGTCCCCGCGGTTGGTGACCGGGGCGAGCACCCGCTGCCCGTGGCCGCCGTCCGGCGCCAGCACCAGCTTCTGCGTGCGCAGGACCTCGTCGTAGACGCCGCTGCCGACGAGGGGGACCTGTTCGGCGCGATCCTCCAGCTTCGTGGCCGTTGTGTCGCTGACCCTCAGCAGACGTCGGCCGACGACGTCGACGAAGAGAAACGACACGTAGTGGGCGTCGAAGCGGTCGCGGAGATTGTGTGCCACGACGTTGAGAGAGCGAACCGGCGCGGCGGCCTCCGCCGCGGCCAGTACATCGGCCAGTCCGATCCGGTCACGCGCCACATCAGCCTCCAGCGGTTACGGACTCGCCTTACGTCTTAGCAGCACCGCGCGCCTCGCGCGGCAAGCCTCTTCCCAACGGTAGCGAGTACCGCACCGGATCCGTATCGGGAACCGCGGGACCGACCGGTGGCGCATGGGCGACCGCCGCCGCCCCTCAGGCCGTGGGGCGGCGGCATTGGGCCCTGCGGTGGGACAATAGGGGCTATCAGCGGCAGGGCCGACGCGCTCAAGCGGCCTACGCCTTCCGCCTACAGGACAGCAGGTCAAGTCATGGCCAAGCAGCAGCCGAAGCCTTCCCAGCCCAAGCACGGCGAAGGGCCGAGCCCGCACAAGGGCACCGAGCAGCACGGCTGGTCGCCGGATGTCGACGAGACCAAACAGCAGGACAACCCCAGCGCCCACCGGTCCTTCCACCCGGACAAGTACGCCCCCGCCAAGGGACCCGGCAGGACCGTCTCCAAGGAAGAGGCGGGCAACCCTCACGGCACCCCCTCCAAGAGCATGGGCAGCCGCGGTGAGGACCAAAGCAAGGGCTCCGGCGACAAGGGAATGCACGACACCGGCCCCCGAGGCCGATCCCAGCGTCCCAGCGGAACCAAGGACGCCTCTGCCTCCACCGGTATCGACCCCCAGGATCCGCCCGGCACCCGCAGCGCGGGATAGATCACCCGTCGAGCCGCGGCCATGAACGCGTCCGCATGGGTGGGCGAGAGCCCGGCTCAGCAGCGCGCACCTTGCAGACCTCCAAGGCGGGCGCGGGGAGGTACCAGGTATGGCGAACGAGAAGGACACCACCCAGGCCAAAACCCAAGGGCAGCGTGTGGCCGACAGCCGGGCCATGGAGGTCGCCGCCCGGGTCGGGCTCTGCGCCCGGGGAGTGATTTACGTTCTGGTCGGGCTCCTGGCCGTGCGGATCGGCTTCGGCGGCGACAGCGGCGGCAAAGAGGCCGACCGGTCCGGCGCGGTGCGAACCATCGCCGAGCAGCCGTACGGCCGGGTGCTGCTGTGGGCGCTGGTACTGGGCCTGGCGGCCATGGCGCTGTGGCGCCTCTCCGAGGCCGTATTCGGGCAGGCGACGGAAGGCGGTGACAAATGGACCCGGCGCCTGGGATCGTTCGGGCTGGCGGTCTTCTACACCGTGATCTGCGTCGGCGTGGCGCAGACCGCGCTGGTCGGCGGGTCCGGCGGGACCCGCGCCGGCGATGAGTCGTCGAAGGAGTACACCGCGAGGGTGCTCACCTGGCCCCTCGGACGGGTACTCGTCGGCGTGTTCGGGGCCGTCCTGGCCATCGTGGGCGTGGTCATCGTGGTGCGCAGCTTGATGCGGAAGTTCGAGAAGAATCTCCGTACGGCCGAGATGAGCCCGACGACGAGGCGCATCGTCGCGGGTTTGGGCATCGTCGGCGGTGTGGCGTGCGGCGTGGTCGCGGCGGTGACCGGCCTGTTCGTCCTCCTGGCCGCAGTACAGTTCGACGCCAGCCAGGCGAAAGGCCTGGACGAGACACTGCGGTCGTTCGCCGCCACACCCGCCGGCCCGGTGCTGCTGATCGCCGCGGCCGTGGGCCTCCTGCTGTTCGGCCTCTACTCGTTCTGCGAAGCCCGCTGGCGCAAAGCCCCTGAACACGACGCCTCGGCAGAGCTTCCGACCAGCCGCCGTACCGGCTGACCACCCGGCCCGCACCCGCCACGCCCGCGATGCTCTGAAGAACGGCGCGACGCGTTGGACTGGCCTCGGTCCAGATCCGGCGACGAATCCGCCAGTGCACCGGAACACCGGTCAGCGTCAGGCGGGACGCGGCGGCCGCCGCGGATCGGACGCGCAGCGGACACAGGTGGTCGCGGCGGGACGGATCTCCAGGCGTTCGGGCGGAATCGCCCCGCCGCAGCCTTCGCACTGTCCGTACCGGCCCTGTTCGAGCCGTTCCAGCGCCCGGTCCAGTTCTTCCAGGTGTTCGCGCGCCCGCGCCAACAGGGTGGCCACGTGGGCCCGCTCGAAGGCGGTGCTGCTTCCCTCGGGGTCGTGCTCGTCGTCGACGCCGGACGCCCCGGGGCGTCTGAGGGCCTTGATGGATTCGGTCTTCACGCGCGAGACCGAGCTGAGCCTTCCGCTCGAGTTCGAGGCCGTGGTCCCAGCGGCCTGACGCCCGCTCGCGTGAACGTGATGCAGCCGGGCCCGCCCTGGCCGGCCGCATCGCCCGAACCAGCACGGGAGTCAGTATGAGGGGTGCAAAACAGGCTGATCCACGCGTTTGCGGCAGGTGTCGGCGGGACGTTCCGGAAGCCTTCAAGGTTTCGAAGGCGGCGATGTGGTGGTTGGGCATACAAGGTGGTGCCTGAATGTGATGTCCCGCCACATACGCTGCCGACCTGCGGGCTTCTACGGTGTGGCCACACCAAACGTCCCCGCAGACCCCGGAAGTGGTGCACATGACCTCCCCCGCAACAGCCGCACCATCGTCAACCGGAATCCGTAGAATCGTCGCCGCCAGCCTCATCGGGACCACCATCGAGTGGTACGACTTCTTCCTCTACGGCTCGGCCGCCGCACTCGTCTTCAACGAGCTGTTCTTCCCCGGCAGCGAGCCCCTGGTCGGCACGCTCCTGGCCTTCCTGACCTACGCGATCGGCTTCGCGGCCCGCCCGCTGGGCGGGCTGGTCTTCGGGCACTACGGCGACAAGATCGGCCGCAAGCGGCTCCTCGTCCTCAGCCTGCTCCTCATGGGCGGGGCCACCTTCGCCATGGGTCTGCTTCCCACCCACGCGAGCATCGGCGTCGGTGCCCCGGTCCTCCTCACCCTCCTGCGCCTGATCCAGGGGTTCGCGCTCGGCGGGGAGTGGGGCGGCGCGGTGCTGCTGGTCTCCGAGCACGGGGACGACCGGAGCCGCGGCTTCTGGGCCTCCTGGCCCCAGGCCGGCGCACCCGGAGGCAATCTGCTGGCCACCGGGGTACTCGCCGTGCTGGCCGCCGTCCAGTCCGACGAGGCCTTCCTCGCCTGGGGGTGGCGGATACCGTTCCTGCTCTCCGGCGTGCTGGTGATGATCGGCCTGTGGATCCGGGTGTCGGTCTCGGAGTCCGCGGTCTTCCTGGAGGCGCGGGCGAGGGCCGAGGAGCAGGCCGCCGCCGGGGTCAGGGCGAGGCCGCCCGTGGCGGAGGTGTTCCGTACGAACTGGCGCGGGGTCCTCACCGCGATCGGCACCCGCCTCGGCGAGAACATCTCGTACTACGTCATCACCGCCTTCCTCCTCGTCTACGTCACCAGCCACCTCGGGCTGCCCAAGAGCGACGGCCTGAACGCCGTACTCATCGGCTCCGCCGTCCACTTCGTGACCATCCCGGCCTGGGGAGCGCTGTCCGACCGCGTCGGGCGCCGCACCGTCACCCTCATCGGCTCGGTGGGCATGATCGGCTGGGCCTTCGCGTTCTTCGCACTGCTGGACTCCCGGTCCTTCCCGGTGATCGCCGCGGCCGTGACCGTCGGACTGCTCCTGCACGGCGCGATGTACGGACCGCAGGCGGCCTTCATCTCCGAGATGTTCGACACCGGGGTCCGCTACTCCGGCGCCTCGATGGGTTCCCAGCTGGCCTCCATCATCGGCGGCGCGCTCGCCCCGATCATCGCGGTGGCCCTGCTGCGCGACTACGACTCGTCCCTGCCCGTGTCGGTCTATCTCGCCACGGCGGCCGTCATCACCACACTGACCGTCCTGGTGGCCAAGGAGACCCGCGGGCGTAGCCTGGCCCGGGCGCACACCCCGGGACGCGCCCCGGTCCCGGCCGCCCGCCGGGCCGGGCAGGATCCGGTACCGGCCGACAACTGAGCGCCGGGCCAGGAGGCTTCCGGGCCTGCCGAGTGCGGGCGGTACCGGTTCGAACGGGACCGGTTCGAACGGTGCCGCCCCCGTCCACGCCGAGCATCACGGAGAGCCCCCGATGCCCACCACCGAAGACAGCGGGAGCACCGGCACCGGCGCGCTGCTGCGGCTGCGCGAGCTCCTCGACCTGCTGGACCGGGGTGCCCCCGCCGAGGCCTTCCAGGACGGTGAACCCTCCGCCTCGGACGCGGCTTCGGCGGCGGAGGCGGCCGTGATCGCGGACGCGACCCGCACGGCGCTCCGCATCCGCCGTACCCTCAGTCAGCACCGCCGCCGCGAGGCCGAACTCGCCGCCCTCTTCGACACCGCCGGTGACCTCGCCCGGCTCAGGGAGCCGGACGCCGTGCTGGCGGCGATCGTCCACCGGGCCAAGCTGCTGCTGGGCACGGACGTGACGTACCTGTCCCTCAACGACGAGGCGGCGGGCGACACGTACATGCGGGTGACGGACGGTTCGGTCTCCGCCGCGTTCCAGCGCGTGCGCCTGGGCATGGGGGAGGGCCTCGGCGGACTGGTCGCCGAGACGGCCCGCCCGTACTCCACCGGTGACTACCGCGAAGACCGGCGCTTCCGGCACACCACGACCATCGACAGCGCCGTCACGGAGGAGGGCCTACGGGCCATCCTGGGCGTGCCGCTGCGCCTGGGCACCCGGGTGATCGGCGTCCTCTACGCGGCGGACCGCACCGCCCGTACCTTCACTCCCGACGAGGTCGCCCTGCTGTCCTCCCTGGCCGACCACGCCGCCATCGCCATCGACGGCGCCCGCCTGCTGGACGAGACGCGCACCGCACTGGTCGACCTCAACGCGGCCTCGCGCACCATCGAGGCGCACAGCGAGGCCATGCGCCGGGCCGAGGACGCCCACGACCGGCTGACCGACCTGGTGCTGCGCGGCGGCGACGTCACCGACGTGGCCACCGCCATCGGCGCCGTGCTGCAGGGCGGCACCCTCGTCCACGACGCCGAGGGGGCGGAGCTGGCCCGGGCGGGCACCGGCCCCCGGCCCCCGTCCGCCCAGGCCGTCGCCGCCTCGCGGGCCGGCGGACGCGCGGTCTTCGCCGACGGGACGTGGGTGTGCGCCGTCCTCGCCGGACACGAACTGCTCGGCAGCATCGCCCTGACCGGCCGCGCCGACCTCGACGACGCCGACCGACGCCTCTTCGAGCGCGCCAGCCTGGTCACCGCCCTGCTGCTGCTCCTGCGCCGCTCGGTCGCCGAGACCGAGGACCGGATACGGGGCGAACTGCTGGGCGACCTCCTCACCCGGGCCGCCGACCCGGCCGGGCTGTCGGCCCGGGCCCGCCGGCTCGGCGTGGACCTCGGCCGTCCGCACGCGGTGTTCGTCCTGCACGCCGGCTCCGTGCCCCGGCCCCGGCTGCTGGCCGCAGCCGCCCGGGTCGCCCAGGCCCGCAAGGGGCTGGCCGGCCCGCACCACGAGGACGTCGTCCTGGTCTGCCCCGCCGATGCCCCCGGCCCCGGGCCCGCCGCCGCGAGCCTCGCGAGCGAGTTGAGCCAGGCCCTCGCGGGTCCCGTCACCGTCGGAGCGGCCGGTCCGGTCACCGGACCCGCGGAGTTCACGCACGCCTACGCCGAGGCCCGGCGCTGCCGGACCGCCCTGCGCGCGCTCGGCCGCGAAGGAACCGGGGCCGCCCTCCACGACCTGGGCTTCCTCGGGGTGCTGCTCGGGGACCAGACGGATCTGGGCGGGTACGTACGGCAGACCCTGGGTCCCGTGCTCGCGTACGACGCGAAGCGCGGCACCGACCTCACCCACACCCTCAGGGCCTACTTCGACGAGGGCGCGAGCCGGACCCGGGCCGCCGAGGCCCTCCACGTGCACGTCAACACCGTGGTGCAGCGCCTGGACCGCATAGGCAGCCTGCTCGGCCGGGACTGGCAGCGGCCGGAGCGGGCGCTGGAGCTCCAACTGGCGCTGCGCATCCACCGGGTGAACCGCCACGACGGCCCCGGCCAGGGCGGCTTCGCGCCGTAGCCTGCGCGGGCCCGGTTCAGCTGGCAGGGTGGACGGTATGTGCGGCCGATACGCTTCCACCCGCAGTCCCGAGGACCTGTCCGGCCTCTTCCGGGCCACGCCCCCGGATCCGGGGCACGTGCTGGAGCCGAGCTGGAACGTCGCCCCCACCGATGCCGTGTGGGCGGTGCTGGAGCGGGCAGACCGGGAGAGCGGGGTGCTGGAGCGGCAGCTGCGGCCCTTGCGGTGGGGGCTGGTGCCCTCGTGGTCGAAGAGCCCGTCCGGCGGCGCGAAGATGATCAACGCGCGGGTGGAGACGGTGCACGAGAAGCCGGCCTACCGGCGCGCGTTCGCCAAGCGCCGGTGCCTGCTCCCCGCCGACGGGTTCTACGAGTGGGAGCCCGTACCCGCCGCCGGCTCCGTGAAGGCCTACAAGCAGCCGTACTTCATCCGCCCCGAGGACGGCGACGTGATGGCGATGGCCGGGCTCTACGAGTTCTGGCGCGACCCGGCGGTCGCCGCCGACGACGATCCGGCGGCGTGGTGGGCCACCTGCACGATCATCACCACCGAGGCCACCGACGCCGCCGGCCGGGTCCACCCCCGGATGCCGCTGGCCCTCGCCCCGGCGGACTACGAGGCCTGGCTCGACCCGTCCCCTCAGGATCCGGACGCACTGCGCGCCCTGCTCGCCGCCCCCGCGGGCGGCAGGCTCGACGTCCGCGCCGTGTCGACCGCGGTCAACAACGTGCGCAACAACGGGCCCGAGCTCCTGGAAGCGCCTCCCGCCCCGGGGCGCTGAGGAGCACCTCTCGAACCGAACCGGACCGTCCCTGGCCGCGATGTGCTGACCGCCGCCCGGCGAAGTAAAGAAATATTGACATGGTGTCCTGATTCCTTGACACTCACAGTGTCTGGTTTTCTTTACATCAGGAGTGGCAGTGGCAGTCGAGGAGAAACGGGCGTGGATCATGATCGTGGTCACGGTCGTGTCGTACGGGGCGTATCTGGCCGTCATCCTCGGAGGTTCCGGGAAGGGGCCCCTGGCCGAGCAGCCGTACGCGGCCGCGCTGCTGTGGACGGTCGGCGCGGCGATCGTCGCCTCGATCGCGCTCCACATCACCGTGGCGCTGCTCTCGCCCGAGGAGGGCAGGGTCAAGGACCAGCGCGACCGGGAGATCCACCAGTTCGGTGAGCACATCGGCCAGTCGTTCGTCGCGATCGGCGCCGTGACCGGGATGATCCTGGCGATGGCCGAGGCGGACCAGTTCTGGATCGCCAACGCGATCTACCTGGGATTCGTCCTGTCGGCGCTGCTCGCGTCGACCGCGAAGATCGCCTCGTACCGGATGGGCTTCCACCCGTGGTGAGGCCCACCCGGGTCACCAACACCATCCGGGCCCTGCGCTTCGCCAACGGCGAGATGACCCAGGCCGAGCTCGCCCGCAGGATCGGCGTGACCCGTCAGACCGTCATCGCCATCGAACAGGGCCGCTACTCGCCTTCCCTGGAGAAGGCATTCGAGATCGCCCGCGTGTTCGCGGTACCGCTCGACACCGTGTTCCAGTACACCTCCACCGAGGGAGAAGACGCATGAAGGCCATAGTCCAGGACGTCTACGGACCGCCCGGGGTCCTGCGCATCGAAGAGACGGACCGGCCGGAGCCGGGCCGGGGCGAGGTCCTCGTACGGGTCCACGCGGCCGGCGTCGACCAGGGCGTCTGGCACCTCATGGCGGGCATGCCCTACGCGGTCCGCGCCGTGTCGGGCCTGAGGAGACCCAGGTCCCGCGTCCGCGGGATGGACGTCGCGGGGGTGGTCGAGGCCGTCGGCCCGGACGTCACCCGCTTCCGGCCGGGCGACGAGGTCTACGGCAACTGCCACGGGTCGTTCGCCGAGTACGCCCGCGCGAAGGAGCGCACCCTCGCGCCCAAGCCGCCCCGCCTCAGCTTCGAACAGGCCGCGGTCGTGCCCGTCTCCGCGTGCACCGCCCTCAATGCCGTACGCGACAGCGGACGGGTCGAGGCCGGTCAGCGCGTCCTCATTCTCGGCGCCTCGGGCGGCGTGGGCAGCTTCGCCGTACAGGTGGCCAAGGCCTTCGGCGCCCACGTCACCGGGGTGTGCAGCACCGCCAAGACCGACCTGGTCCGCTCCCTGGGCGCCGACGAGGTCCTCGACTACACACGGCAGGACCCCGTCGACGGCAGCCGCCGCTACGACGTCATCCTCGACATCGCGGGCAACCGGCCCCTCACCCGGCTGCGCCGCGCCCTCACCCCTCGCGGGACGCTCGTCATCGTCGGCGGGGAGGGCGGCGGCAACTGGATCGGCGGCAACCAGCGGCAGCTCGGCGCCATGCTGCTGTCACCTTTCGTCGGCCACCGGCTGCGCGCCCACAGCACTCTGGTGCGCCACCGCGACCTCGAAGCCCTCACGGAGCTCATCGAGGCCGGCTCGGTGACCCCCGCCCTCGACCGGACCTACCCGCTCGCCGAGGTGCCCGACGCCATCGGCTATCTGAGGGACGGCCACGTACGCGGCAAGGTCGCCATCCGGCTATGAGGCGTCCAGCCTGATGCGGGCGGCGACCGGCAGGTGGTCGCTGCCGGTGGCGGGCAGCGTCCGGATCTCGGCAGCCGTCGCCGAGCGGGTCAGGATCTGGTCGATCCGGGCCACCGGGAGGGCCGCGGGCCAGCTGAGGGCGAGCCCCCGCCGCGGCGCGCGCATCCGGGAGGTGACCGGGGCGAGACCCCGGTCGTCCACCGTGCTGTTGAGGTCACCCAGCAGGATCACCCGCTCCAGTTCCTCGGCGGCGAGGGCCGCACCCAGCAGCCGGGCGCTCTCGTCCCGCGGGCCGGAGCCGAAACCGGTCGCCCGGAAGCGGACCGAGGGCAGGTGCGCCACGTACACCGCGATCTCGCCCCGGGGCGTGCGCACTCCGCAGCGCAGGCCACGGTCCCAGCCTTCCCCGATGCCCGCCGGCCTGATATCCACCCGGCGGACCCCGGTGAGCGGATGCCTCGACCACAGTCCGACGGTGCCCTCGACCGCGTGGTACGGGTACTCAGCGGCCAGCGCCGCTTCGTAGGACGCGAGAGCGGAGGGCGTCAGCTCCTCCAGGGCGATGAGATCCGGCGCGGACCGGGCCAGGGCGCGCGCGGTGCCCGTGGGGTCCGGATTCTCGTCACTCACATTGTGCTGGACGGCCGTGATGTCGTGCGCGCCGCCGTCCGCGGGCAGCAGCAGCCCGCCGAAGAGGGCCGCCCAGGCGGCCGCCGGCAGCAGTACGGCCACCAGCGCGGTCAGCGAGCGGCGTACGAGCGCCGAAGCGAGCAGGACCGGGACCGCGAGGCCCAGCCAGGGCAGGAACGCCTCCAGCGCACTGCCCAGCCGGCCCACCGCGTTGGGGACCGCGGAGTGGAACACCAGCAGGGCGGCGCTCAGTACGGCGAGCGCCGCGAGGACGCGCCCGCGCGTCCAGGGCGTACGGCCCTGGGCGTCGGTACCCCGGCACCACCGGGCGGTGTGCCGCGCCCGGCTCCCCGCCGCGTCCACCGCCACCGGAGCCCCACCCGTCTGCCTCGGACCGTCTTCCACTCCGGGTACGACGCATGATCAGGCGGCCGGGTTCCCGCCACGGCCCGTGTGGAAGAGTGATCGTCGGGGGCGACCGCACCCGGCGGTCCGAGGAGCGAGGACGGGAGACCCGTATGGGCACGGCGAGGATCGCGGTCGTGACGAGCGAGGGCGGCGCCGACCAGGACGCGGATCTCCCGCTGATCCTGTCGGCCTTGCGCGCCGCGGGCCTGTCCGTGCAGGCGGTGGCCTGGGACGCGGACACCGTGCGGTGGGACGGCTACGACCTCGTGGTCATCCGGTCGACCTGGGACTACGCGGACCGACTGGCCGAGTTCCTGGCATGGGCGGACGCGACGGCCGAGGTCACGCGGCTGTTGAACCCGGCGCCGCTGGTGCGCTGGAACAGCGACAAGCGCTATCTGCTGGAGCTCGCCGGGCGCGGGGTCCCCGTCGTACCGACCCGGGCCGTCGAACCGGGCGGGACCTTCGAGGCGGCGGACTTCGACGGGCCGCACGGGGTGGTGGTCAAGCCGGCCGTCTCCTCGGGCGCACGCGACACCGCGCGCTACGAGCCCGGCCGCCCGGCGGACGCCGAGCGGCACGTGCGGATGCTGCTGGACCAGGGCCGCACGGCGATCGTCCAGCCGTATCTGCCTCTGGTGGAGGAGGGGGAGCGGGCGCTGATCTTCTTCGGCGGCACCTTCAGCCACGCGATCCGCAAGGAGGCGCTGCTGACGGAGGCCGGGCTGATCGACAACTTCAGGGTGCCGCACCCCGGCGCCGCCCCCTACCGGCCGTCCGAGGCGGAGCTCCGTACGGCCCGGGCGGCGCTGGCAGCGGTTCCCGCCCCGGGCGATCTGCTGTTCGCCCGGGTGGACCTGACGTTGAACGGGGCCAGGGAACCCGTGGTCATGGAACTGGAGCTCATCGAGCCGAACCTGTTCCTGCGCATCAACCCGCAGGGGCTGGAGCGCTTCGCCGAGGCGGTCACGGCCGCGGTGACCGCGGGCCGCCAGGGGGTGTCCGGCGGATCAGGGCCGGGCGCCCGTCACGAAATCCCCGGCACCACACCGCCCGGCACGACATCCCCTGGCACGACCCCCTAGCCGAGGCGGTCGAGACGCACGCGCCGGCGGCGGCGGAGCAGGAGACCCACGGCCGCGCCGGCCACGGCCGTCACCGCCACACCCGCCGTGGTCCACCAGACGGCGTACCCCTGGGCGTCGGCGGCCGGTTCCGCCGCCTGCGGCGAGGAAGCGGCCGGGGCCGAGGCGGCGGAGGCCGCCGAGGACACCGGAGCGGCGGCCGACGGGACGGGGGCCGCCGCGGAGGCGACCGGGGTCGGGGCGACCGGAGCCGGGTCCACCACGGGCACGCCCACTTCGAGTTCGCCGTGCCCCAGGGACGGGAAGCCCACGTCGACGCTGACCTTCCACGAACCCGGCGGCAGCGCCTCGGCCGTCGTCCAGCCCGCGGGTGCCGCGGCGGAATCGCGCACCAGGCGCCAGGGCCCCATGGTGCGGGAGCCGTCGACGCTGACCGCGTTCACGGTCGCGGCGACGGCCTCCTCGATGGCGTCCCCGTCGTTCTCCCAGGTGACGTCGGCGGTGACATGACCCTCCCGTTGCCCGGTCACCACCACCTTCACGGTGTCACCGTGGGCGTGGGCCGCGACGGGGAGCAGGAACATGAGGCCGAGTGCGGCCAGGGCGGCCGAGAAAACGATTCGTATGCGCATCGTCGGGGTGCTCCGGTCAAGATGAGGGGTGCCGGCGGACGGCCGCTCGGTGCGGCCGTCCGCCGGGGTGGATTCACGCCGTCAGGGCGTCAGGAAATGCTGCGCCGTGGCAGTGATCAGCCGGACTTCTGCAGGGTCCAGGCCTGCGTCGCGCGGCCGTCCGCACGCTGGAGGTCGAGCAGCCAGTACCCGTAGTAGGGGCGGTTGCTGACGGTGAGGGCGAAGCCGCCGCTCGCGTCCGTCACGGTCACCGCGCCACCGCGCGAGGTCAGCTTCCAGGCCTGCGCCTTGTCGCCGTTGGCACAGGGCTGCTGAGCGACCCACATGCCCGCGGCGGGGGTGCCGCCCGGCTGGAGGCACTTGCCGGAGGCCGCGGACTTGATGCGCACCTGGCCGTTGCCCGCGTCGTCGAAGTACCACTGCTGCTGGGCGTACCCGTTGGTGCGGCCGCCCACGAGGACGGTGCCGTCGGCCGTGCGGCCGCCCCACAGCTCGGCGGCCATGCCGCTGCTGCCGTTGCCGAGCACGTACTTGGTGCCCGGGGTGGTGGCACCGCCGCCGCCACCGGTCGTACGGAAGGACGCGGCCTTGCCGGGGCCGCTGTCACGGCCGGCGCTGTCGCGGACCGAGACGGTGACCTTGTAGGCGGTGTCGGGCTGCAGGTTGTAGATGCGCAGTACCTGGGACTGGACCCACGTCAGGTGCTTGCCGTTCAGCTGCACCGCGTACCAGGAGGCACCGTCGACCTTGGGCCAGCTCACCACGACCGAGTTGGACTGGATCTGCGCCGCCGTCACGGTCGGGCCGCCGGTGGGCTTCTTGGTCGGCGTCGGCGTGGGCTTCTTGGTGGGCGTCGGGTTCGGGTTCGGACCCGGGTCCGTGCCGCCGCCGCCCTGGTTCTTCATCAGGAACTGGTTGTCGGCGATGTTCCAGTGCGTGGCCAGGTAGCTTCCGGCCTTGGGACTGGTGTGGAAGTAGTCGTCGTGGTTGCAGTCCAGGATGTTCTCGGCCGCCTGGTTGGTGCAGATGTTGCGCATCTGCGGGTAGTACGGGGTGTCCGAGTAGCACATCACGTCGTACTCGTCCGTGCAGTGCGCGCCACGGCTGGTGTTCGGGGCGCTGTTGTTGACCGCGCCCAGGTTGTGGCCGAGTTCGTGCGCGGCGGTGTGACCGCCCCAGCAGCCGGAGTCGGTACGTCCGTAGGAGGGCCCGAAGTTGCTCTGGTTGGCCTGGCCGGGCCGCTCGTCGCCCGCGAAGGTGCCGATGCCGCAGTAGACCTGGGTGTCGGCGAAGATCATGTACTTGCGGTCGCGACGGTCGAGGCCCTTGCCGGCGAGCGCGTTGTTGGTCGCGCTGAACTCGGCCAGAGCCGAGGCCGGGAGCTCGATGTTGAGCACGGTGGGGGTGCAGTCGGCGGCCGTCACATAGCGGATGTGACGGATCCCGCCGGTCTCCTTGGCGCTCGTCGAGTAGATCAGGTCGGCGTCGGCCGCCCACTTGCGGAACGAGGCGACGTACTCGGAGTAGCGGTCCTTGCCCGGTGCGTGGACGTAGACGACCTGCACGCGGTTGCCGGTGCTGCCGTCGCCGTCGCACTGGACGGTCTGGCCGGCGGGGCCGGCGGCGACGTTCTGGCTGCCGGCCGCGGCCGCGGGTTCGGGTGCGGAGGCCTTGGTGGCCGTCGACGCGTCGGCCGCGGGCGCGTCCTGAGGACGCCCGCCGCCTTCCTTGCTGGCCGGGTCATCGGCTGCGGGGCGGGCCGGATCGGCCGCCGGCGCCGTCTCCTTGACGGCGGGCGCGATGTCCTTCGTGATGTCGACGCCCTTGGGCGGGGCGTCGGGGCCGTGGGTGCACAGCCCGGTGTCGGTGCGGTAGACACCCACGCACCGGTCGCCCTTCGGCGCGGCCTGGAGGCCGTCGTAGATCATGCCGCTCGCGGTCTCGTTCGCGGGCGCGGCGGCGATCGGCTCCGGTTCCTGGTCACGGGCCGGTGCGGCGGCCGGCGCCTCGGCGGCGGCCTCCACCACGGGCGCCGCCGCCTGGGCGCCGTCGCCGATTCCGGAGTAGGCGATGCCTGCGGCTATCAGCCCCGCCGCTGCGGTGGCGGCGGTGACGAGTATCAACCGCCGGGGTTTGCGGCGGTGGTCGGCGGCGGCAGGCCGTCTGCGACGTCCTGTCATGGGCACCTCAAATCGTTGTCGGAAGACTGGGTGCGCGGAAGCCTGCCAGACGAATGCGGAGGAGAATTCGGACAAACGGGGGCGCGCCCCGAGAAATCATTCCGTTACCTGTCGGCTTGATTTGACGAACAATCAACTTGCGCCAAAAACAAGCGAGTTACGCGCGTCGCACCCTAATGGTCCAGTCCTTCCCGGACGGGTTGTTATCAAATCGAGATATGAACCGGAGGCTTGTTGACGGGAATTCAGTCAGGAATTCACCTAATTACTACCTGCTGAATTCCCTCGGTCACGACCTGTGAGGTGGCTCGTGCGGCGGGCGCCGCGCCGCGGCCTCATCGCAGGGTCGGGGAAGTCTCCGATGCGACCCGGACCGGCTTCCGCGGGTTGCGGACGCGGGAGATGCCCGTCATGCGGGGGTCCTCCAGGCGGATCGCCGTGACGCCGTCCAACTCGCCGTCCAGGTGCAGGGCGAGTGCCGGATCGCCGTTGACCACGGTGCCGGGGAGGCCGGCGCCGTTCCTGGCGGCGGACGTATCCGCCGCCCGGTCGTTCATCAGGCCGTCCGGCCGACGGTGGCCGCCGCCCCGTCGCGCTCGGCGCGCAGCCGCTGTCCGCGCTGGTCCCCTCCCGAGACGCGGTGCAGGCCGTACGAACCGGGCTCGCGCGCCTCGTCGGCCAGGTGCTTGACGGTGCCCTTGCACACGAGTTCCTTGAGCTTCGCCCCGGGGCGGCCCGCGATGTGGAACCACAGCGCCACGTCGTTCCTGTGGGCGAACTGGAAGATCCCGGCGCGTCGGCCCAGGCTGATGCACTGACCGGCGAACACCTGGTTGAGCGTCGAGGGCCGCTCCCCGTCGATCCGGCTGAGCACCGTGTCGGCCGCCCGCGCGCCCAGGGGCATCGCGGCCTGGCAGCTCATCCGCAGCGGCACGTCCGACGGGGCCGCCGAGTCGCCCGCCGCGACGACGCGTTCGTCGTCCACGCTGGTGAGCGTCTCGTCCGTGAGCAGGCGGCCCAGGGCGTCCGTGGTCAGCCCGCTGCGCACGGCCAGGTCCGGCACGCCGAAGCCGGCGGTCCAGACGGTCACCTCGCTCGGCACCGTGCGGCCGTCGCCGAGCTCCACCGCGTCGCGGGTCACCGCCGTCACCCTCGTTCCGGGGCCGTCGAGCACGGTCACCCCGAGCCGGGCCAGCCGCCCGGCGACCGAGCGGCGGCCGCGCGCGTGGAGGTAGGGGCCGAGCACGCCACCGCAGACCAGGGTCACGCGCCGACCCCGCTCCGCGAGCTCGGCGGCGGCCTCGATGCCGGTCGGACCGGCCCCGACCACGGTCACCGCCGCCGTGCGCGGGGCGGCGTCGAGCACCGGCCGCAGCCGCTGCGCCTCCTCCAGGGTGGTGATCGGGTAGGCGAACTCGGCGGCCCCCGGCACGCGCAGGTCGGCGCTGCCGCTGCCCACCGCGTAGACCAGGTAGTCGTAGCCGATCGGGGCGCCGGCCCCCAAGGTCACCGTGCGCTCCGGGGCGTTGATCCGCGTCACGGTGTCCACGACCAGCCGGACGCCCTCGGCCAGGACCTCCCGGTACTCGACGACCGCGTCGTCGGTCCCGGCCGCCAGCTGGTGCAGGCGGATCCGCTCGACGAACGTCGCGCGCGGGTTGATCAGGGTCACCGTCACGCCGTCCCGCCGCGTCAGGCGGTTGGCCGTCATAACGCCTGCGTAGCCGCCGCCGATCACGACCACGTCGGTGTGCTGAGTCATGGTGTCTCTCCTTCTCGTTCGGTTCGACATCAAGACACCGCAGCCCTGCGGGTTGTGACACGGTGTGAGCCGGATCACCTCACAGGCCCTACTCCTTGGCCCGGGCCGCCTTCTTCAGATGCCGGTAGAGGCGGCTGCGTTCGCTGAAGAGCTCGCGCCTCTCCGGCGGGACGAGTACTCCGTCGATCGCCATGGCCGGAGTTCCCGCAACGGGCGACTTGCGGAGCACCTCGTCGGCGGCCTCGACGAACTCCCGGTGCTTCGTCTCCAGCACGGCAGCGTCGAACTCCGGGCCGCGCAGGCCCGGAATCATGATGGCCAGCCCGAGCAGCCGGTCCCGGGTGAAGCCCCCCGCCTTCCGCACCCGGCTCTGCTCGCGGTACAGCAGATCGTGGTAGTCGGCGAACCGGTTCCGGTCCACGGCGGCGCGCAGGGCGTTCGCCGCGAACTTCGACCCCGGGCCGAGGAAGGACCCCAGCGTGAACTGCAGCTGCAGCGCCCCGCTGCGGGCCGCGCGCTTCAGGTACGGGGCGGTGCCCTCCGTCTCGAACTCCGCGCAGGCCGGGCAGCTCATGTCCTCGTACAGCCGGACGGCGAGAGGAGCGCCCGGGTCACCGAGCACGATGGTGGTGCCGTCGGCGGCCAGGGATTCCCGGGCCGCGGGCAGGTTCGCGCTCGACGGGACGTCGAGCGGGTCGTCGCTCCCGTGACTCGCGTCGCCCCTGCTGCGGCAGCCGGCGACCGACGCCGAGGCGGTGATGGCCGCCGCCGCGACCAGGAAACCGCGTCTCGTTCCGACCTGCATGAATGTCCTCTCCCCGTGATCGACAGGGAGACGATACGGGGTCGGGCGGTGGGCGCGTCGGGTGGACCGGAGGTCAGACGGAGCGCCTCAGCGGGCCTCCGCCGCGGGGACGAGGAACTGGCGCAGGTCGATGACCTCGTAGCCGTCGGCCAGCGCGGCGTCGGCGATCAGGGGAAGGGCCTCGGCGTCGAGGACGACGCCGGCGCCGTTGCTGCCGACGTGCATCTGGATGATCGCGCCCGGAGCGAAGGCGTCCACGGCCCGTTCGACGGCCTTCCCCACGGTCATGCCGCCCTTCGGCCCCAGGTAGCCGTTGGTGTCGGCGCTGAACTCGATCGCCGCGTAGCCCAGTTCGTTGACGTCGGCGACGGTCTCCGGGCTGGTGGAGCTGTAGGGGAAACGGAAGAACGGCAGGGGCTCGACCCCGGACGCCGCCCGGATGGCCTCGTCGGCGGCGCGCACCTCCCGCGTCCGCTCGGCGGTGCCGAGGTCGTCGAAGGAGGGGTGGCTGTACGAGTGGTTGCCGAGGCCGTGCCCCGCGTCGGCGATGGAGCGCACCGCAGCCGGCCGGGCCTCGGCGAACTCGCCGGTCGGGAAGAAGGTGGCGGGCAGCCTTCGCCGGCGCAGTTCGGCCAGCACCGCGTCGATCCCGTCGACGTCCCAGGCGGCGTTGAAGGTGAGGGCCAGGACCTTGCGGGAGGTCGGCAGCCGGCGGATCTCGTCGCCCAGCAGCGAGGCCGGCGGACGGGGACCGGCGGCGGCCCGGGCCGTGCGCCCGGGCCCGGCCGCCGCCGCGGCGGCCGAGGAGGACGTGAACCCGGCGAGCCCCGCGAATCCGGTGCACCCGGCCCACGCCAGACCCGCCAGGGCCGAGCGTCGTTCCACATCGACCACGGTCACTCCACTCCTCACGCCCACAGCCTCCGGTACGGCCTGCCACCGACTATCCGGCGGTGCGGGCCCGGCCGCCCGCAGCCCGTGCCGGGCACCCGGGTGATTTCCCGGGGGCCGCTCTCAGGACGGGCGCTGCCGCAGGCGCGTCGTGAGGTGGTGCTGCAGGGGCTGTCCCACGGCGGCCATGTCGTGGACGACCGTCATCTCGCCGTTCTCGACCGTGTAGTGCCGCCGCGTGCCGGTGACCTCCTTCGCCAGCGGGGTCAGCGCCACGTCCTTGGTCTCGATCTCGATCTCCGTACCGGACACCCGCCCGACGTACGTCTCCACGATGCCCGTGGGGTGGGCGAGCACGACCTCCAGCGCGGCGTCGGGAGTCACCCGCCACCACCCGGTCTCGCGCCCCGCCGGCCGCACAGGTGCCCCGGACCCGTCGATCAGCCACGCGCGTGCCTCGTAGCGCAGGAAAGGGCGGCCGTCGTGGCTGAAGGTGATCTCCTGCTCGTAGCGGAAGTCCTGCTCCAGGGTCGGGTACTGGCCCTGCCCCCGGCCGTGCCAGCGCCCCAGCAGGTGCAGTACGGGCCGCAGCTGCGGGTGCGGATCAGGGCCCTCGCCGAGGACGTGGCTGTCGGGGTAGGGATTTTCCTGCACCGGCTCGAACATGTTCACCTTGTCTGCCCGTTCGTCTCTCCGCGAGTACCGCCGAATCCCGCAGCCTAGGGGATGTCCTGCCGATCGGGGGCGCGCCCGCCCCGCCCCCGGCACGGCGGGGACGGGGCGGGCGGGCAGCGGGCGTTCACCCGGCGGTCACCGGGCCGGCAGGGCCGCCGCGACCGAGGCCGGCACCGGTGCGAGACCGGCCGGCCGGGTGGTGAAGGTGCCCCGGCCCTGCGTCCGGCCGCGCAGCCGGGACGCGTAGCCGAACAGCTCGGCCAGTGGCACGGCCGCCGTGATCACCGCGGTCCCGGCCTCGGCCGTGGAGGCGGAGACCCGGCCGCGGCGGGCCGCGAGATCACCCAGCACGCCCCCGACACCCTCCTCCGGAAGCGTCACCGTGACCTCGACGAGCGGTTCCAGGAGCTCCATCGTGCTCAGGCGCAGGGCCTCGCGCAGCCCGAACCGGCCCGCCGCCCGGAACGCCATCTCCGAGGAGTCCTTCGAGTGGGTCGCCCCGTCGGTGAGGGTGACGCGCAGCCCCGTCACCGGGAACCCGCCGAGCGGCCCCTCGGAGAGCGCGTCCCGGCAGCCCGCCTCCACGGCGCGCGCGTACTCCTGCGGTACGCGTCCGCCGACGACCGTCGACCGGAACTCGAAGCACGGCTCCTCCAGCGGCTCGACATCGAGGACGACGTGCGCGAACTGGCCCGCACCACCGTCCTGTTTGACATGCCGGTGGACGAGCCCGCCGACCCCGCGCACGACTGTCTCCCGGTAGGAGATCTGCGGGCGGCCGACGACGACCTCCACCCCGTGGCCGCTGCGGATCTTCTCCACCGCGACCTCCAGGTGCAGCTCGCCCATCCCCGACAGCACGGTCTGACCGCTTTCCGCGTCGGACCGCACCACCAGCGACGGGTCCTCCTCGGCGAGCCGCGCGAGCGCCGCCGAGAGCCGGCCCGTGTCGCTGTTGCGGCGGGCCTCGACCGCGACCGACACCACCGGCTCGGCCACCGAAGGCGGTTCGAGGACCAGCGGCGCGCCCGGCGCGCACAGGGTCGTGCCCGCCCGGGCGGCCTTCAGCCCGATCACCGCGACGATGTCACCGGCCACGGCCTCCTCCCGTTCCTCGTGCCGGTCCGCCTGGACCCGCAGGATCCGGCCGACCCGCTCCGTGCGGCCCGTGGCCGCGTCCAGTACCGTCGCGCCCTTGCGCAGGGTGCCCGCGTAGACCCGCAGGTACGTGAGCCGCCCGGTCGCCGTGGCCGTCACCTTGAAGGCGAGCGCGGTGAACGGCTGCGCCGGGTCGGGGGCGCGTTCCTGCTCCACGCCGTCCGTCACGAGCCCCCGTACCGGAGGCATGTCGGCGGGCGACGGCAGGTACGCGAGGACCGCGTCCAGCAGCGGCTCGATCCCGCGGTTGCGGTACGCGGATCCGCACAGCACCACGACACCGTCCCCGCGCAGCGTCAGCTCCCGCAGGGCGCGCGCCAGGGTGCGCTCCGTCAGGGCCGAGGCCGAGCAGAACTCCTCCAGGGCGTCGGCGTGCAGCTCCGCGACCGTCTCCTCCAGGAGCCGGCGGCGGCGGGCCGCCTCCTCGCGCAGCGGCTCGGGGACCGGGCCCACCTGGTAGCCGTCGGAGCCCGTCCGCCAGTGCACGGAGCGCATCCCCAGCAGGTCGACGACGCCGGAGAACGAGTCCTCCGCCCCGATGGGCAGCTGTACCACCAGCGGAACGACCCCCAGGCGCTCGCGGATCGACGCGACCGCCGTGTCGAGGTCGGCGCCCGCCCGGTCCAGCTTGTTGACGAACGCGATCCGCGGTACACCGTGCCGGTCGGCCTGCCGCCACACCGTCTCGCTCTGCGGCTCGACGCCGGCGACGGCGTCGAACACCGCGACGGCCCCGTCCAGCACCCGCAGGGAACGCTCGACCTCGTCGGAGAAGTCCACGTGGCCCGGGGTGTCGATCAGGTTGACGCGATGACCGCTCCAGGCGCAGCTCACGGCCGCGGCGAAGATGGTGATGCCGCGATCGCGTTCCTGGGCGTCGAAGTCGGTCACGGTGGTGCCGTGATGGACCTCGCCGCGCTTGTGGATGGCACCGGTCGCGAAGAGGATGCGTTCGGTGACGGTGGTCTTGCCGGCGTCGACGTGGGCGAGGATGCCCAGGTTGCGGACGGCGGTGGGGGAAGAGGTGGTGAGGGGCTGCCTGTCGGCGCGCATGGCCCAAGGCCTTTCGGATGTGCGGAGGAAGAGGGCGGCGCGATTCCCGCAATCCGGCACCCGTCACCCCCGCCCGGCGGCCGCGGCCGCGGAAGCCCGGGCAGGCGGTCGTACGGGCTCGCGGACCTACGGCCGCAGGGGGAAGGAAGGCGCCGGAACCCTAGAAGCGGGTCACGGGCATACGGTGACGGCCGCGCAGCCGGCACCGGGCGCCGCGAGACACCGGGATCACGTCGTACCGGGACGGGGGAGCGAACGCGGCGGTGCGGTACGTGCACATGGCGCGGCTCCCCTTCTCTTCACTCGGCATGAGGCGCGCGGCGCCCTGTCGGCGGCGCGCACGACGAGTCTAGTGATCGCGTCATGCCGGGGCACCGGGTTTTCCCGGCGCCTTCCGCCGCAGTGGGGCAGGCGGACGGCCGCTCCGCTTCACCCGCCCCGTCAGCACCGGCCCGTCGTCGGCAGCCGCAGCACCAGCCGCGCGCCACCGGAGCCACCGCCGGGGCGGCCCTCGGCCGTGAGCGTCCCGCCGTGGCGGGTGCTCAGGTCGCGGGCGATGGCGAGACCCAGTCCGGCCCCGCCGTGGTCGCGGCTGCGCGAGTCGTCGAGGCGCGTGAAGCGCTCGAAGACCCGCTCCCGGTCGGCCGCCGGGATGCCGGGCCCGTCGTCGGTCACCTCCAGCACCGCGGTGCCCGGCCGCGCACCGTTCGTGGTGCGCAGGGTGACGTCCACGCGCCCGTCGGCGTAGCGCTGCGCGTTGTCGACGAGGTTGGTGACGATACGCCCGAGCCACATCGCGCCGGCGCTGACCTCGACACCGGGTTCCAGCCGCAGCCCTACGGGAACGCGGTCGCCGAGCCGGCCCTCCACCACCTCGCGCACCAGTGCCGTCAGGTCCAGCGGGGCGGCGGCCACCGGCTGGGCCGCGTCGATGCGGGCGAGCAGCAGCAGGTCGGCCGTCAGGTGCTGGAGCCGTTCGATGTCCTCCAGGGCCCCGGAGATCAGCTCGGGCCACAGCTCCGGGTCCTGGACGGCCAGGGCCACCTCGAGCTGGGTGCGCAGGACGGTGATCGGGCTGCGCAGTTCGTGCGAGGCGTCGGCGATGAACTGCTGCTGGCGGATCCCGGAGGCCTCCAGCCGGTCCAGGGTCGCGTTCATGGTCTCGGCCAGCCGGGCGACCTCGTCGTCGGTCGCCGGCACCGGCACCCGGCGGTGCAGACCACGGGCCGAGATCTCGGCGACCTCGGCCCGGATCTCCTCCACCGGCCGCAGCGCGTGGCCGGTGACCCGCCAGGTGACGAGCGCGACCGTGGCCAGCAGCAGGGGCATGCCGATGACGAGGGCGGCGGTGGTCGTGTCGTCAGCCGCGTCCGCGTCCCGCAGGGAGGCGCCGGCATAGACCGTGGCCATGCCGTCCGGGGTCTGCGTGACGACCTGGACGACTCGCTGCCGGTACTCGCCGTCCAGCGGGCGGACCCGCCACGTGTGGAGCCGGGTTCCCGGAGCGCCGGGACCGGGCGCCGGGAAGGCGGGCGCACCGGCCAGGTTCGGGCTGGCGAACAGGACGCGTCCGTCGGCGCCCACCACCTGGACGAAGTCGATGCCGCGGGCCGGCGGGCGTACGCGCCCCAGCTTCCCGGTGGCGGCGAGCTGCGCGACCGTCTCGGCCTGCCGCCGGGCGTCGTTCTCCGCGTTGCGGAGCAGGTTCGCCTCCAGCAGCCCGAGCAGGGCGAACGAGGCGAGTGCCAGCGCCGCGGCCACCACCACGCTCGCGCCCACGGTGGCCCGCGCCCGCACGGTCGTGGGCCACAGCCGCCGCAGCACCGGCCACCGGCGCAGGACCGCGCCCGGAACCGCGCGCAGGGCGGCGCGCACGCGCTCGCGCGGGACCGGACGCACCGCCTCAGCCACCGTCGGCCGCCAGCCGGTAGCCCGCTCCCCGCACGGTCTCCACCGCGGTGCGGCCGAACGGCGCGTCGATCTTGCGCCGGACGGCGCTGACGTGGACCTCGACCACATTGGGATCGCCGTCGAAGGCGCTGTCCCACACCTGCTCCAGGATGTCCCGCTTGGGCACCACCTCGCCGCACCGCCGGGCCAGGTACTCCAGGACCGCGAACTCCCGCGCCGTCAGCCGGATCTCCGTGCCGCCCCGGGAGCAGGAGTGCCGGGCGGGGTCGAGCAGCAGGTCCCCGAAGCGCATCACCTGGGGCCGCCGACGGCCCGTACGCCGGCCGAGCGCCCGCAGCCGGGCGACCAGGACGAGGTAGGAGAACGGCTTCGACAGGAAGTCGTCGGCGCCGGTGTCGAGCGCCTCGGCTTCGTCGTACTCGCCGTCCTTCGCCGTGAGCATCAGGATCCCCGACTCGTTGCCCGCCGCGCGCAGCTTCGCGCACACCCGGTACCCGTTCAGCCCGGGCAGCATGATGTCCAGCACGATGAGGTCGTAGTCGTGCTCCGTGGCCATCCACAGACCCTGGGTCCCGTCGGTGGCCACATCCACCGAGAACCCCTCCGACTGCAGCCCTCGCTGCAGGGCCACGGCGAGCCGCCGTTCGTCCTCCACCACCAGTACGCGCATGCCGGACAGGATCTCAGGACCGCCCCGGCGTTGGCTGAAGAGGTCTTCAGGTGGCTTCAGCGGGGCTTCAGGTTCCGCTCAGCATGCTCTGGAACGAGCCGCGCACCGCGCCCGGTTGTCCTGAGGAGTGCCTGTATGTCTGATTCTGTCCCGCCGTCCGAGCAGGCCGAGACCGCCCCCCTGTCCGCCCCGGTGGCCGCCCCCGAGGCCGAGGCCCGGAAGTCCGCGGCCCTGGGCCGCCTCGTCCCCCGCGGCAAGCGCACCCGCTGGGTGGCGGCGGCGGGCGCGGTCGCCGTGGTGGTCGTCGGAGGAGCGGCGGCGGTGGCTGTGGCCGGACACCACGACCACCACATGCGCGTCGAGCGGGGTCCGCACATGGCGTGGGCCGGACCGGGGCCCGAGGGCGGCCTCCGGGGCGGCCCGCACGCCGCCGGACCGGGGCAGGAACGGGGGCAGGCCGGGCCCGGCCGCCCCGCGGGCCCCAAGGCCCCCGGCGAGCCCGGCCGCCCGGGAGGCGCCGAAGGGCACGGAGGCTTCGCCAAGGAAGCTCCGGCGCCCGCACCCATTCCCTCCCTGGCCATCGGCGAGGCGGCCGAGAAGGCCGCCGCGGCCGTACCGGGCGGGAAGGTGGCGGGTCTGCGCGCGGTCGCCCAGGAGGGCGGCGGCAGCGCCTGGCTGGCCGTGGTCATCGGCTCCGACGGGGTCCGGCACGCGGTCACCGTCTCCGGTACGGACGGCACGATCACCAGCAACACCACCAGGAACCGGTAGTCACGGGGTCATGGCCCGGCCCCCGATACCGGGGGCCCCGCCGAGCTGGCCCCGCCACCAGGCCGCCATCTCCCCGCCGTCCATGGCCGCCCAGGCCGGGGTCCGCTCGACCTGGGCGCGGCCCAGCCGCCGGGCCAGTGCGACCAGTTCCCGTCCGGCGGCGCCGCGGGTCTCCTCGTAGCCGCGCAGCAGCTCTTCGAAGGACCCGCAGCGCCGCCAGCCGTCGGCGAGGGCGGTGGCGTCCTGCAGCGCCTTGGCGGCACCGCTCGTGTTGTGCGGGCGCACGACGCTCGCCGCGTCCCCCGCGAGCAGCAGCCGGCCGGCGGCGGTGCGTGCCGTCTCCATGTCGTAGATCGGCTGTACGAAGGTGTCCGCCGGGTCCGTCAGCGCGAGCGCCCGCCCCCAGTACGGCGGGAACTCCCGGTCGAGCAACTCCGCCAGATGCCCGGCCAGCCCGGGCGTGAGACCGCCGGGCGGAAAGCTCGTCGGATCGTCGAGGCGCAGCTGCCCGTCCCGCGGCGGAGCGGCGTAGAGCACCCAGTTCACCCGCGGCCCCTTCGGCCCGGGAATGCGGTAGACGACGCAGGAACCGCCCGGGAAGCAGACCGTGGTCCCCGCCTCCGGCGCCGAGTCCGCGACGCTGCCCAGGCCCGCGAGCAGCTCCGCGTCGAAGTTGCCGCGCCAGCACACGTATCCGGCGTACTGCGGCCGGGAGTCCGGGCAGAGTGCCGCGCGCACCACCGACCGGTACCCGTCGGCACCGACCACCAGGTTGTACCGTTCGACGGAGCCTCCCGCGAGCCGCACGTCGGCGCCCGCGTCCCCGGTCTCCTCGACCCCCGTCACCGCCTCCCCCTGCCGGTAGACCACCCCGTCCGGCACGGACTCCCGAAGGCCCTGCCAGAGCAGGCCCCAGTGGTAGGAGTGGAAGGGGAACGGCTGCTCCCAGATCACCCGGCCGCCCGCCCCGTGCGCATCGTCGCGCACCACCCAGCGGCGCCGCTCCAGCGGGTGCGCCGCGATCCCCCGGGGCAGCGTGCCGCTCGCGCCGAGCTCGGCGGCCCGATCGTCGTGGATGCACAGGCCGACGCC
The DNA here is from genome assembly GCF_016755875.1 of Streptomyces spororaveus. NCBI lineage: Bacteria > Bacillati > Actinomycetota > Actinomycetes > Kitasatosporales > Streptomycetaceae > Streptomyces > Streptomyces spororaveus. Next base: position 8,109,433 of record NZ_BNED01000005.1, read on the forward strand.
ACGGTCCTGCAGCCGCCCGCGCGTGCGCTCCAGTACCACCACCTCACCCGCGCCCGCCCGCGCCGCCGCCGTGGCGACGGCACAGCCCGCGATGCTCCCGCCGACCACCGCGATCGTTCCGCCGCGCATAACCGCCTCCTGTCGATGCACACCACTGCCGTGACCCTCGCAGGGCCCGTCACTCCGCGGAAGACCGCGCCATCGGCGGCGTGGGCCGCCCGGAACCCCCGAGGGCCGACGCCGTCAGCACGACCAGCGAGTCCGTCCAGCCCAGAGGCGCCACCGCGGACGGCAGCCCGGCCCCGTTCACCGTCTCGGGGAGCTCGCCGAGCCCGTTCCGCTTGGACAGCACCCAGTCCAGCACCGCGCCGGCCTTCGCCGGCTCACCCGTACCGGCCCAGGCGAGGGCGAAGAAGGAGGTGCTGGCCGTCCACGCGTACGAACCCCAGCTGAAGGACGGGTCGTTGCCGGGCGAGACCCCGCCGTTCGGCAGCAGCAGCGCCCGGTAGGTGGAGTCCAGCGCCTCGCCGAGACCGGCCGGGGCGTCGTTGAACGGGGGCGCCATGAACGCCACCGCGCTGTCCCGGCCGTGCCTGCCGTCGACGGTCCGCTGGTACCCGAGCGGGGCGAAGGAGGTGGCGATCGCGGCGGACAGCCGCCGGGCCGCCTCCCCCCAGCGCTCCGCGTCCGCGACCGTGCCCAGCCGTGCGGCCAGGTCGGCCGCGGCGTTCAGCCCGGCCAGCAGGGGAGCGGCGGTACCGATGTTGGCCGTCGCCGTGTCCAGCTCCCAGTAGTCCGGGGACGCCGGAGGCAGCCCGTCCGGCCCCAGGGAGCGGGCGGCGTAGTCGGCCGCCTTGCGCACCATCGGGTAGAGCGCGCGCAGCCGTTCGTCCCGCCCGCCGGGCGGCGCCGCCCGGTACCACTGCCACGTGGCCCAGGGCACCCAGCCGTTGCCGTCCAGCTGCCACTTCCGTGCGTCCGGCGGCCCGCTGCCGTCCAGCTCGGTACGGGCCTCCCAGGTCCCGTCGGCCCGCTGGGTGAGCGCGTCGTAGCCGAGGATCCGGTACGCCTCCTCGTCGTGCCCGGTGGCGGCGAAGGCGACCGCCGCGAACGCCCCGTCGCGGGGCCAGGAGTACTCCCACGGCGGCGCCCAGGCCGCCGCGAAGGCCCCGTTGGGTTTCAGCAGCGCCCGCATCGACAGCAGGGCGCGCTGCGACGCGGCCCGCTGCGCGGCGGTGGCACCGGGCACCGTGCCCGCCGCCAGCCACGCGCGGCTCTCCTCGACCTGTGCCAGGGCGTCCGGGTCGTCCGCCTCGACCACCACCGACGCCGAGGCCCCGTCGGGCAGGTACCGCCACCGGCCGGAGGGCAGGCGCAGCACGTTGCCGCCCTCGAGGTAGGAGGCGCCCACGGCGAAGGAGGGCAGGACGGCCTCGGTGGCGACCCGGTTGCCCAGCAGGCCCGAGGTACGGGCGGCGAGCGCCGAGGCCGGTACGTAGCAGGGCTCGGTCTCCCCGCAGCGCTCGCCGCCGGCGGGATTGACGTGGAAGGCGAGCCGGGAACCGTAGGCGTGCCAGCCACCCCAGTACGGCCTGTCGTAGTTCCAGCTGGTCAGCGAGCCGGGCACCGGCCGCGTGGTGCCGTACCAGGCGATCGGGCCGCTCTCCGTGGTGCTCGCCTGGAGGAACAGGTGGTACGGGGTGCCGGGGGTGACGGCGGCGCTCAGCGGGAACTCGACCCAGCCGGCGCCGGCGCCGCCGAGTGCCGCGAGGTCCAGGGTCGACGAGGCGATCACCGACTCCGCGTCCGCGCGGTCCCGGCGGACCTGCGCCGTCACGGTGCCCGTCGCGGCCCCGCTGCCCAGCCAGACACTCACCCGGGAGAGCCGGGAGCCGTCCACCGTGAACTCCTGGGCCGCCGCGTGGTCCGTGGCCTTCACGCCGAACAGCGCGCTCTCATGCGCGGCCTGGCCGTCGTAGGGCACGGCGGCCGCGGTGTGCGGGTGCGCGGCGGGCACACCGCTCAGCGCCAGACAGAGCACGGCGGGCAGCACGGTCCTCGCGAACGCCATCTGTACGGCCCCTTCCTACGCGACGGGCGCGCGGGGCGGAGGGGCCGGGGCGCCGGGATCTGGACCCACCATGCAGGCATCGGGCACCGAGGAGGGGGGAGTCGGGACGTATCCCACCGGTATGGGGCCGCAACGACATCCGATCGTGTGACGGGAAGCGGAGCGGACCCGCTCGGGCGCGTGCCGGCGGGGGCGGCGCTCGGCAGGCACGCCGGGGCGCGCGCGGGCGGACCGGGGCGCGCAAGGAAGCGGATGCGCTCACTTCGGAAGATTTCCACGGACCGGCTTGCACGATCGGGCTCGCTTTCCGATGGGGTGGTGAATGGGAGCGCCTGGTGCTCCACGGCTGCCGGTTCGGGGGCAGGCACGCCGATCGCTCATGATCCACTCGAAAGGTTCCGCGCCGAAGTGAATGTTGCCGAGACGGCCGCCCTCGCGCTGTTAGTCACCACCGCCCGTTATCGCGTCATCGATGTGTTCAGGGCGCCGATGCGCCTGCCGGGCGCGGGGGTACGGACAGGAACAGGCGGACCAACCACCGGCCGTCGCCGTGCCGCTCCCCGCGCCCGCCACCATGAGGTCCCCGCCACCCCGGTGCGCGGCGACGAACAGCTGTGGGGGAGCGTATGAGCGAAGGCGAATTCGATCCATCGGGGGACCAGGCGGTCTCCAGCGAACTGGCCGGCGTACTGCCGGTGGACTTCACCGCTTTCCACTCGCAGCAGCACCGCGCCTATCTGCGCTACGCCCACCTGCAGCTGGGAAATCCCAAGGACGCCGAGGAAGTCGTCGACGACGTGTTCACCTTCCTGCTGAAGGTGTGGCGCCAGGCCCTGAAGGAGGCGAGCCTCCACGGCTTCGCGTGGGCCGTGCTGCGCGAGCACGTCGAACGGCGGCTGGCGGCTCTGGGCCGGCAGGTGGCGATGGTGGAGACGGCCTGGTTCGCAGCGCTCCGCCGCTCCTCCAGAGAGCGGCTGGAACTGCTGGAGTCGAAGCTCGGGCTGTACGCCGCGATCGCCGGCCTGTCCGAGCGGCAGTACGACGTGGTGCTGCTGGCGTTCCTCCTGGGCAACGACTCCGACACGGTCGCCCGGATGATGGGGATCACCCCCGCGACGGTCCGCTCGCACATCCGCGGCGCACGCCGAACCCTGTCCCGCAAGCTCGGGGTGGACTGGATCCCCGGAGAGGAGAAGGACTAGTGAGCGACATGCCACGCCACCGCGACATGCCGCTGTGCGAACTGGACGCGGCCCTCGCGGACGCGACGGTACTCGCGGAGGAATACGCCGGATACGACGAGGGCGCGGCCCGCCGTCGGATCGCCCGCCGGATCGTCGCCGACCGTGCCCGCTCGGCGACCGGCATGACCGGCATGACCGGCCCCCCGTGCACCGCGCCCCCGCCGCCGCGGGGGTACGCCGTATCCGTATCCGCGTCCTCTTCCGCAGCAGCAGCCGACGAACTCGTCCTGGACGCCGCCTGTCACGTGCGCGCCGCCCGGGGTCTGGACGACCTCACCTGGTGCCTCGTGGAGAGCCGCGCCTTCGCCGAACTCGCCCTCGACGCCGACTCCTGGCCCCACGGCGTGGACTCGGCCCTGCTGTTCGGCTGCCTGCTCCACCTGGCCGACCGGATGGAGGGCGCGCAGTTCTGGTTCCAGTACGCGGCCGGGGCGGGCTCGCAGACCGCCGCCCACTGCCTCTACCTGCTCCACCTCGCCCGAGCCGAGGTCGCGACCGCCCGCCACTGGAAGCGCCAGGCCACGACCCTGTCCCCGGAAGAACACCTGCCGCCCCTGCCGCAGCTCCCGGACCACCTCGAAGGGGCCCTCGGCGCCTCCGTCATCTGGACCACCCCGCCCATCACCACCCAGGACCTCACCGCCCTGACCACCGGAGCCGGCCGGGCCGGCCGGCCCCCGTGCCGACTTCCCGTACGACTGCGCCAGGCGCTGCTGGCCCGCCCCCGCAAGGAACACCCCGACCTGGGGGAGATCGTCACCCCCGGCCCGCAGGTGGCGGTCGCCGTCGCGCAGAACGCCCGGCTCAACCCCCTCCACCTGACGGCCCAGGCGAGCGCCTGGGCCCTCGACGCCCTGAAACAGCCGCAGCTGGTCCATGCCGCCCGGAAGACCCCCGAAGGCAGGCCGGCCCCCGCCCCACTGGAATCCGTCCACCAGGCACTGCGCGTCCTGGAAGTCGTCAACCGCTACTCGGGAGGCGTGAACCTGACCCAGATCGCCCGGGAGACGGCACTGCCGCAACTGGTCCTCGCCCGGGCCATGGAACAGCTCCTCCGGGCGAACCTCGCCACCCCGATCGGACCGGACGCGTACGTCGCCGGCAGCACCCTCCTGCCGGCCGAAGCGGCGAACGGCGAGGGCCGCGGGCACCTGTGGGAGACCCTTTCCTGGCTGCGGGACGCCGTAGGCGCCGCCGTCTACGTCGCCCGCTACACCGACGGCGAGGTCTCCATCACCCAGTACGCCGACGGTCCGGCCGCACCCGTGGTCGAGGAATGGGTCGACTTCCGGGTCGCCGCCCATGCCTCGGCGGTGGGCAAGGCGCTGCTGACCCAGCTCGACTACGACGACAGGAAGGACCACCTGGCCCGGCACCGGCTCACCCGCTTCACCCCCCACACCCTCACCAGCCAGCAGGACCTCTTCCACCAGCTCGACCACCGCCCGCCGAACGCTCCGCTCCTGGACCTGCAGGAGTACGCGATCGGCACGGTGTGCGCGGCGGTCCCGATCACCGCGGGGCCGAACGCGGAATGCGTGGCCCTGTCCATCCCGGTTCCGGACCCCGGCCGGCTGAAGCAGGCCGCCCGGATCCTGCAGAGCGAGGCGGCCGCGGTCCTGCTCGCCCTGATCGTCGCCGGCAGCAACCGCGACCCGGCACACCGCCCGGAGGACACCATGCTGTCGCCGACCGCCTAGCACCGTGAAGGACGGGCCCGCCGCACCCAGGGTGCGGCGGGCCCGTCCGGTCTTCCGGGTGCGCCCGCGCGAGATGCGGGCCGCCGCGCCGCGTGCGATAACGGCACCATGGCAGAGTTCCCGACGGCCACGGCCGCGGAAATCAAGATCAGCTTCGGCGGGACGGACGCGAAGGCCGCCTTCGACGCCCTGGAGCTCGACCGGGACGACGGGCGCCGCCGCGCGATCCATTTCTGGGACAGCCCGCAGCGGGCGGCGGGCGGCGAGGTGACCCTGCCCCTGCTCGAACGGGGGGTCATCCTGCGCCTGCGCCGGGACGACGAGGGGCACGCGTCCGAGCAGGACGCCGACCTGACCGTCAAACTGCGTCCCTGTCCGGTGCTGCCGGCGTCCTGGAGGGAGGACCGGGAGGGCGAGGACTGGGAGTTCAGGGTCGAGGAGGACCGGACCGGGCCCGCGTTCACACCGGTGCTGTCCGCCTCGCTGGAGGCCGAGAGCGGTCCCACCGGGCTGCTGCTCGTCGAGCGGCAGCGGGAACTCCTGGAGGCGGCCGGGCTGACCGGGGCCGATCTCGCCGGCCTGACGGCGCTCGGCCCCGTGCGCGCGGTCAAGTGGAAGCAGGACTGGGACGAGGTGCCGGGCACCGTGGCGATCGAGGAATGGCGCACCGGCAACGGCCTGCGCTTCCTGGAGGTCTCGGCGCGGTCGGACGTCGGCGACGCCGCCGAGGTCCAGACGCGGCTCGAACAGGCGCTGCGGGAACGCGACATCACCCCGCCGCCGTTCGGCGAGATGAAGACCCAGGCTGTCATGAAGGCCCTCGCCCGCGACGCGCAGTTCTGACCCCCGGCCCCGGACCCGGCCCCTCGCGGGTCACCCGGCGGCGATGAGGCCGGGCAGTTCGCCCATGTCGTGGAAGACGACGGTGCCGGTGCCTTCGAGCCGTTCGGCCGGAGTCAGTCCCCCCGCGTAGCCGAAGGCCCGCATACCGGCGGCGCGGGCGGCCTCGACACCCGGACGGCTGTCCTCGACCACCACGCACGCGGCCGGGTCGACACCCATCCGCCGGGCCGCGTACAGGAACAGGTCCGGGGCCGGCTTGCCGCGGCTGACCTCGGTGGCGCTGAAGATGCGGCCCTCGAAGTGCTCGTAGAGGCCGGTGCGGCCGAGGGTGTGGCGCATCTTCTCGTGCGAGCCGCTGGAGGCGACGCAGGTCGGCAGGGTGATCGCGCCGAGTGCCTCGGGCAGTCCCTCGACGGCGGACAACCCCGCGTCCACCGCCTCGCGGTGACGCTGTTCGAACAGCTCCTGCCAGAGGCCGGCCGTCTCGTCGCCGACTCGCAGGGCGATGTCCTCGCCTATGGAGGCGCTGGAGCGCCCGATGAAGCGGTGCATGACCTCGTCCTCGGTGAGCGGCCAGCCCAGCTCCGCGCCCAGCGCGACCTGGATGGGTACCGCGAGGGGCTCGGTGTCCACGAGGACGCCGTCGCAGTCGAATATCACGAGTTCAATCGGCTTGATCATTCCCGCAGCATAGAGGCCGGTCCGGTGCCGGACCCCGCGGCGGGCCACCGCGCCGCTCGTCCCGCCTGCCGCGGCCACGGCAGAACACGGCGCGACGGCTTGACCGCGACGCTCTGCTTCTCGGTAGCTTGATGTCGTCCAGGCGAGAGCGGTCGGAAGGAGCGGGGCGCATGGCTGACCACGACCTGAGCGGGTTCGAGAAGAGCACCTTCACCCATGACGGCACCACCCGCCGGATCCTGCGCCGGGGCACGGGCCCCGCGGTGATCGTCATGGCGGAGATACCGGGCATCACCCCGAAGGTCATCGAGTTCGCCGAGCACGTCGCGGCGTCCGGCTGCACGGCCGTGCTCCCGGTGCTCTTCGGTGAACCCGGCCGCGACGCGGATCCCGGTGCGGTCGGCTGGCCGAGTGCCGGCCGCTACATGGCCTCGTCGCTGTGGCAGGTCTGCGTGAGCCGCGAGTTCACCCTGCTGGCCACGGGACGCAGCTCGCGCGTCGTGCGGTGGCTGCGCGCCCTGGCCGCGGCCGAGCACGAGCGCTGCGGCGGACCCGGGGTCGGCGCCGTCGGGATGTGCCTGACCGGCGGATTCGCCCTGGCCATGGCCACGGACGAGCGTCTCGTCGCCCCGGTGCTGTCCCAGCCCTCGCTCCCGCTGGCCTGCACCGCGAGCCGCGCGGGTGCCATCGACATCAGCCCCGAGGACCTCGCGGTCGTACGCGGGCGCTGCGAGCGCGAGGGGCTCCAGGTGCTGGGGCTGCGCTTCCGGGGCGACCGGCTCGTCCCCGGCGACCGGTTCGCGCACCTCCGGCGCGAACTAGGCGACGCGTTCGTGGCCGTCGAGCTGGATGCCGGCGCGGCGAATCCGGCCAGCGCCCTCGCCCCGCACTCCGTCCTGACGGAACACCTCATCGACGAACCGGGACAGCCCACCCGGCAGGCGCTCGACACCGTCCTCGACCTGTTCCGCACCCGGCTGCTCGGGGAACGGCCCGCTCCTGCCGTGTGACCCGACGTGGGGCCGCCGTCTCGTCATGCCGCCGGACGCCTGGCTGACGGGGCGTCCGGCCCTGGGCGCGTTGCGTGGACCCCTGGCGCAGCACGTGGCAGTCTGAGGCGATATCGCCCTAAACGCCCATTCTTCTGAACTGCGCGCGCGTACGCCGTGCCGCGCCGTTCGCTTCCCTGGATAGTCCAGTGGTTTATATATGTCGGTCACCGACGTATGGTGGGGCCTGAAGATCCTTCCCGGTGGCAGTCGCTCCTGCCTGCCGTCGGGGATTCACGTTGCGACGGAGACGGAGTGCCCATGGCCACCAGGAAGAACCTCACCGCGAACCGGGAATCCCTCGTCCACAAGGTCCGCTACGCCGCCAGCCGCCCGCACCGCATCGCCCCCTACCTGAAGCGGGCCGCCCGCGACCGGTGGCTGGCCTTCAAGCACCCCGACCACGTCAGCTACTACCGGGCCGTGATGGCATCGGACACCCGCCGCAACCCCGAGGCGGCGGTCGGCAGCCAGACCCACGAACGCTGGCTCGCCCTCGGGCAGATGCAGTTCGACTACCTCCTCGGACACGGCCTCGCGCCCGGTGCGCGCATGCTGGACATCGGCTGCGGCAACCTCCGCGCCGGCTGGCGGTTCATCGACTACCTCGACGCCGGCCACTACTACGGCATCGACATCTCGCCCGACATCCTCATCGCCGCGAAGCGGACCCTGACCGAGCGGGGACTGCAGGCCAAGGTCCCGCACCTGACCCTGACCAGGAACCTGACGCTGGATTTCCTGCCCGACGGCTACTTCGACGTCGTCCACGCCCACAGCGTCTTCTCGCACTCGCCGATCGACGTCATCGACGAGTGCTTCGCCCACGTGGGACGCGTCCTGGCACCCGGGGGCCACTTCGACTTCACCTTCGACCGCACCACCGGCACCGAACACCAGGTGCTGCGCGAGGACTTCTACTACCGCACCCAGACCCTCGTCGACCTCGCCGCGGGACACGGGCTGTCCGCGCGCTTCATGGACGACTGGGAGGCGCTCGGCCACGGCCAGTCCAAGATCCGCGTCAGCGTCGCCGGATCCGACGCCGAAGCCGAGGTCTGAGCCGCCGGCTCAGGCGCGGCCGGCCCGGTCCGATCGCCTGCGGCGCCACAGGCGCACGGCCAGGCCCGTGGACGCGAGCACGGTCAGGCACGGCAGCGCCGTGTCCTCGCTGACCACCCCCGCGAAGTGGCCCACGACGAGGAACGGCGCCGCGGCCAGGGCGAACTCGCCGGAAGTGCGGATCCCGGAGAGGGCGGGGCGGCCCGCCAGCGCCAGGGCGGCGGTTACGGTCACGGCGAACCGCCACAGCGGGATCATGGCGACACCGCCCGCGTCGAGCAGACCCAGCAGCGCCACGGACAGCGGGGCCCAGAGCAGCAGCGCCACCAGCCCCGACGTGGTCCGGATCCGGCCGGGCGGGCGCAGGTCCGGGGGACACAGCAGCGGGAGTGCGGCGATCGCCAGCGGCGGGGCCAGGTAGGCCACGTGTTCCAGCGGCATCTCCAGGGCGCCCGGCAGCGCGGCGACCACGAAGCACACCGCGGTTCCCGCGACCCCGGCGAACGCGGTCCGCGCGCCCACGGCGAAGCGCCCGCCCAGCGCCACCACCGTGCCGAAGAGGGCCAGTGCGCAGAAGCCGTTGATCGCGTACCCGAGCGGGGTCTCGAAGTCGGGGCGACCGGTGACGTACGCCCGGTTGAGGGCCGAGGCGAGGCGGAACGCCGCGTGCGCGCCCGTCGCGGCCAGCGCGAAGGGAGCGGCCGCCGCGAAGAGGCGCCCGCCGCGGTGCGCGGAACCCACCCGCAGGCGCAGCCGCAGCGCGTGCGCCACGACGTCCCCGGCCTCCCGCAGCCGGGTGACCGGGCCGGCGCCCTCGGTCGCCTCCCGGTAGGCCTCGGCCAGCTCGTCGCCGAAGGCGCGTCGGAAACCGGCCGGGTACAGGCGCAGCAGACGCGGGTTCACGCCGTGGCCGTCTCTCCGGAGAGGCCCAGGCGGCGTGCCGCCTCGCGCGCGGTGGCGGCGATCCGCCGCGCCTCGGCGGCCAGGCTCTGCCGGCCCTCGGCGGTGAGGCCGTAGGTGCGGCGCAGTCGACTGTCGACGATCTGCTCCTCGCGCACCTCGATCAGCCCCTGACCCAACAGCCGCTCCAGAGCCCCGTACAGGGTGCCGGTCCGCATCTTGACGCGCCCGCCGGAGATCAGCTCCACCTCGCGCGCGATCGCGTACCCGTGCCGGGGCTCGTCCGCGAGCGCGGTCAGGAGGAGGAGGGTCGGTTCCTGCATCGCACGATCACTCATGTCCGCATGGTAGGCCACTCACCGGCATATGCCGCCGGGTGGGGCGCGCGCCGGGCCGCCGGGGCGCGCCCCGTGGTACCGGTCAGCCGCGGAAGTCCGCCGGGCGGGTCGGGGAGGCCTCGGCGAGGGCCTTGGTGACCGCGTCGACGCCCTCCCGCAGTCCGTAGACGGGGGTGTCGGGCTGCTGGCGCCAGGATTCGTCGAGGCCGCCCGCGTCGACCGTGTCGAAGCCGAGTTCGTCGATCAGGGCGCGGACGGTCTTCTTCGCCGCGGCGTCGTCGCCCGCGACGGGAAGGGCCATCCGGTCCGCGGCGCCCGCGGGCCGGTGCCGGTCGAGGATGTCCTGGGCGTAGGTGCCGTTGAAGGCCTTGATGACGGGGTGCCCGAGGTGCCGCTCGGTCCAGCGGCTCTCGGTGAGACCCTCGTCCTCGACACCGGCGATCCGGCCGTCGCGCTGGCGCGGGTAGTAGTTGCCGGTGTCGATGACCGCGAAGCCCTCGGCCGCCTCCGCGAAGAGGCCCGCCGGCAGGTCCGGCACCTTCTTGAAGGGGATCGTGACCACGACGATCTCGGCGCCGCGCGCTGCCTGGGCCACGGTGACGGGGGTGGCGCCGGTCTCCTCGGCCAGCGCGGCCAGGGTCTCGGGACCGCGCGAGTTCGCCACCGAGACCTCGTGCCCGAGGGCCGTGAGGCGGCGGGTGAGGTTGCCGCCGATGTTGCCCGCGCCGATGATGCCGATCTTCATGAGCTCTCCAGTGCATCCGGGATCAGTGTCGCGTTCGCACCAACCCCCTTCCCGGGCGGGGCATTCCGCCCCGGAGCGGGCGTCCCCCGGTCGAGCGATGCGATCGCGCCGCCGTACGAGGGGCCGGCCGGTATGCGGGCGGGGCCCTGTCAGGCCCGATACGGCCAGAGGTGTGATTTTTCGGCCATTTCTCGCATTCCGCGAACCGGGCCGGGCCGGGACCGCGTCGGTCGGTACAGCCACTCAGCACGAGGAAAGGCTCAGCAGATGTCCAAGCTCCCGGCCAGGCGGACCGCCACCCTCACCCTCGCGGCCGCCGCCGCGCTCACCCTCGCCCTCGTCACCAGCGCCTCCGCGAACGGACCGGCGGCGGGGACGCCGGCCCTGGTCGCAGCCCGGGCCGCGGCCCCGGCCCCGTCCGTCTCGGGCAGCCCCGAGAGCGCCTTCACCCGGATCGCCGACTTCTACGGCGCCTACATCGACGCGGTCTACGACGGGGACGGGCCGACCGCCGAGCGCCTGCGCTCCTTCTATCTCTCGGACCGGCTCCAGGCGGAGTTGAAGAAGTGGGAGGAGGCGAACCACGCGGACGGCGTGCTCCGCGCGCAGAACGTGCCGCTCGGATGGAAGGTCGCCTCCACCGGAAGCGGAACGGGCCGCACCGACGCCACCGTCACGCTGACCTGGGCCAGCGGTACGACGAAGGTGTACGTCCAGGCCGACCTGGCCACCCGCAAGATCGTCTCCATCCGGGACTGACCCGTCGGCACCGGGCACGCGGGGGCCGCATACAGTTCCCGCGTGAGGACACACCGATGATCCGGGGCCTGGGACCGCGCCGCCCGCAGCCCGTGCCCGTCCGCTGCGGCGGAGGCCGCCACGCGATACGGACCGCACGACTGGTCCTCTACACCCCCCGCGACCACCTGGACGCGGAGATAGGCGTCGCGGCCGGTTCCGACAGCGACGCACAGCGCTGGTTCGGATGGAACCCCGACACGCTCGTCACCCCCGAGACCGCCGCGCACCTCCTCGGCATCCACGACGGAAACCGCGCCGAGCGGCTGCGGGCCTTCCCCCGAGCCGTACGGCGGGAGTTGGTACGGCCGGTGGTGCTCCCGGATCCGGACCCGCGCGCGGCGCACCGACTGCTCGCCGTCCACGCGGCCACGGGCCTGGTGGCGGGGATGAGTTCGCTCACCCCGGGCAACGGCGGGGCCATCGGGATCCAGCTCGCCCCGGACTTCCGCGGCCGGGGCCTGGGCACCGAACTCGTCGAGGCGACCGCCCGGTTGGGCCACGAACACCTGGGCCTGGAGTCGGTGTCGGCCGGCACCGAGACCTCCAACCACCGCTGCCGGGGAGCTCTGGAGGCCGCCGGTTTCGTCGAGTGCGAGGGCCCGGCCCTGCACACGCTCCCCGACGGCAGGGTCGTCGACTCCGCCTGGTACGAGCACGAATCGGCCGGTACCGCCCGCTGCGCCGGGGTACCGGCGGCCGCCGTCACCCGGGTGTGAGCGGGGAGGGGCCGCGGGTCAGGAAACCGCGTACCACTGGCTGGCCCAGCCGGTGTTGATGGTGCTCACGGACTGCTCGGCGAGGTTCACGCGGGGCGGCAGCGAGGTCTGACCCGTCAGCAGGGTGCTGTACCGCAGGTTCGGCGGCGCCAGGCCCGCGTTGACGGAGATGCCGGCGCCCGTGGACTTCAGGGTGAGGCCGTTGGTCGCCCAGGTGCCGTTGAGCAGCAGGGCGATGAAGTAGGTCCCGGGGGCGGCGGTGAACGGCTTGCCGAGGGCGAACGGCTTGGCGATCGCGTCGGTCATCAACTGGGGGGAGATGTCCGGGGTGGTCGCGACGAGGGTGCCCGTGGCGTCGTACACACCGAGGTAGCAGTTGGCGAGCTGGGCGTTCGGGTCGATGCCGGCCAGGCCCAGCCACACGTTCGACCAGGTGATCTGCTCGCGCAGGACGATCCGTACCAGGGTGACCCGGCCGCCGACCCCGGCCGACGACTGGGCGGTGACATGTCCCGCGTCATTGGGGTCCCCGGTCCACGCCAACAGGTTCTGGTCCTGCGGCCGGGGCCCCTCGAAGCCGGACCCGCCGCCGCTCTGCGCGGGCACGGTGGCCACGGAACTCGACGTCGCGGGCCGGCCGCTTCCCGACCCGGTACAGCCGGTGAGGACGAGCAGCGCCGCGAGCGCGGTCACGAGACCGGTCGTGGCGGTGGTGGTGCGGGTGCGCATGGTCCCCCCATGAGGTGCGGATCTGTCGACGGACATGATCACACGCCGCCGGAGCGCGCCCGTCCCGCCAGGGACGCCGGACTCGCCGCGTCCGTATCGACCGAATGGTCAGGGGATGGCCCGGGTCGTCCCCTGAACCGACCCTGCGGGCTTCCTTAAGGGAACGTGAAGTACCCCTCCAGCGCGCGGTTTTCACTGATCACAACCCTAGGCTCGGTCGCACCCACCCCCTCTCCCTCTGTGAGGTGCTACAGGCATGAGCAGCCGAACTCCCGCTACCCCGTCCCGCGTCGAGGCGCGGCGGAAGAAGGCGATGCGCACGCGCATCGTCCTGTCCCTCACCGCGGCCGCCGCGGCGGTGGCGGTCGGCGTCGCCGTGGCCGATTCCGGTGGCGGTACGCAGGCGGACCAGCGGGCCGACGGCGCCACCGGCGGGAAGTCCGGGACGCCGACCCCCGCGGACACGGCCGGGACGGCGAGCCCCACCGCGCCGCTCCCGGAGGTCACCGCCGATGCCGCGGCGGCCACGGGCTCGCTGCCGCCCGGGACGCCGGCCGCCGAAGGCACGGAGTCCGCGGCTCCGGCGAAGGCCCCGGCCGAGGAGAGCAGCCCGGCCAGATCCACCCCGGCCGGCAAGCCCCCGCGTACGTCGGGCGGGAGCAGCGGCGGCGGTTCCGGCACCTCGGGCGGGTCCGGCGGGTCCGGGGGATCGTCCGGCGGTTCCTCCGGAGGCTCGTCGGGCGGTTCCGGCAGCTCCTCAGGCGACTCCGAATCCGCGGTGCTCGCCCTGGTCAACAAGGAGCGGGCCACGGCCGGCTGCGGCCCCCTGAGCGTGAACGGCAAGCTGAGCGCCGCGGCACGCGCGTACAGCGACACCATGGCCCGCAGCGGCGTCATGTCCCACACCGGCCCCGACGGCTCCACCATGACCACGCGAGTGGAGGCCGCCGGTTACGCGTGGTCCCGCCTCGGCGAGAACATAGCGCGCGGCCAGTCGGACGCCGACGCGGTCATGAAGGCGTGGATGAACAGCTCCGGACACCGGGCCAACATCCTCAACTGCGCCTTCCGGGAGATCGGCATAGGCGTGCACAAGGGCGACGGCGGCCCGTGGTGGACGCAGGACTTCGGAACGGGGAAGTAGGAACCCTCCCTCTGGGGGCACCCCCGGCGCCCCCCGGCTGTCGAGCCGCACACGTCCTCCGACCCGTACGCGGGTCAGGAGGACGTACGTGTTCGCGCCCGTGACACCGCGGCGGCGGGCGCTCCGTCGCGCCGAGCAGGGGGAGGCGGTGACGCGCCGCCCGGTCCGTCGGCCACTATGGGGCCGTGCCTCGATTTCCGCGCTACCTGTTCATATGGCTGTCGTGCACGGCCACCAGCGTGACGGCCGTGCTCGCCACGGTCCAGTTCGTGGTCGGCTCCACCAGCCATACGCCCCCGGTGGCCCGGTCGGCCCCCATGGTCTTCGACTCGCCGCCCGCGTGGCTGGCGGCGCAGAGCCCGTCGCCGGGACCGCCGTCCCCGACCGTCTCCGCGTCCCCGAGCCCCTCGCCCACCGCGACCGAGGCCCCGACCCCGTCGGCTCCGGCCTCCCCGTCCGCGAAGGCCTCGCCGGCCGCCCGGACGAGCGCACCGAAGCCCGTCGTCGACTGCGTGAACGGCGGACCGGGCCTGCACACCGTCCCCTCGCAGGGCGGCAAGGTGACGGTGCGGTACGGGAGCCGCGGCGTGTGCCTGATCTCCGCGGTCCCGAGCCGCGGCTTCAAGGCGACCACGTCACAGAGCGACGACGACACCCTGACGGTCACCTTCAGCAGCTCGGACCACCGGTCGGTCGTCACCGCGACGATCGACCCGACGGCCAAGGCCAGCGTCCGCGAGACGTCGTTCTGACGGCGGGCCGGCCGGACCGTGGCCCGACGCCGCACCGGCCGGACCGGTGCGGCGTGACCGCTTCGGCCGGTCCGCACCGCCGAGTCGCTCCTGACCCCTTTCGCGGGATTTCAGCTCCCCTTGTGCCCCTTGTGCCCGCATCGGACGGCTCCCGGCGAAGCGGAAGGTGAGCTCTTCCTTAGGGGAACCTCAAGATCGCGCTCAGGAGGTTCGCAGGGCCCGTCGCGGTCCTATGCTCACGTCAGCCGATCGGCCTTCGGCGCCCGGGCACATCGCCCCGGCCGGCCGCAGGACCGTCGGCTTCACCGAGTCGGGGGGCTGCTCGCCCGTCCCGTAGTTCTCAGCGCGCCTTGGGGTGTCTTCGCCATGACTTCTCGCATACTCCGACCCGTCCGTGCCGGCCACGCCGCGCAGCCCCGCTCCGCCGCGCCCCGGGGCGTTCGGCTGCCCCTCGTCGCCGCGGCCGTGGTCGCGGCGGGGCTGTGCGCCGCCTGCGGGCCCTCCACCGAGACCGTCGGCTCCGCCTCGCCGACCACGGCCGGCCAGTCCGCCGAGGCCCTCGCCGCCCTCGCGCCGTCGGCCTCCGCGTCCACCGAAGCCTCCCCGAGCGCGTCGGCCTCGCCTTCGGCGTCGGCCACCGCACAGGCCTCCTCCTCGCCGACCCCCTCCCGGACCCGGAGCACTTCGGCCGCCCCCAAGCCCGCCCGTACGTCCACCGCGTCGGCCCCGGCCCGGGTTCCCGGCCCCGGCTACGACAGTTCGGCCGACGGGCAGAAGCAGATCGACGCCGCACTGGCCGCGGCCAAGGCCGACGGCAGGATGGTGCTGCTCGACTTCGGCGCCAACTGGTGCGGCAACTGCAAGGCCGCCGACAAGGTGTTCGCCCAGCCGCAGACGACCGCGATCCTCGGAGCCTCGTACCACCTGGTCAAGATCGACATCGGCGGCAACAGCTCCGCCAACTCCGCGCTCCTGCGCAAGTACAGCCCCTCGGGCGGCACCTACACGATGCCCGTGCTGATCGTCGTCAACTCGTCCGGCAAGGTGCGCACCGACACCCACACGACGGGCAACCCGTCCCTCACGGCGGAGGGGATCAACGCCTTCCTGCGCAAGTGGGCCTCGTGAGACCGGCGGGCCCGGGCCGGGCCCGGATGCGTACGGCGGCCCTGGCCGGAGCCGCTCTCGTGGCGGCGGTGGCCGGCTGTGTCTTCGCCGCCCTCGGCACGGTCGCCGCCCTCGGCACGGTCGCCGCCGACGGCAGCCGCGCGGAGGCGGCGGCCGGACCGGCGACCGGACCGGCGACCGAGGCCCGGGCGGCGGTCAGGACCGCGGCCGAGGCCGTGGTCATCGACCCCGCCGACCGGCCCGCCGCGCCCGCGCTGGCGGGCGGCGATCTCGACGGGAAGCCGGTCCGCCTCGACGGCTTCCGGGGGCACGTCGTCGTCCTCAACGTCTGGGGGTCCTGGTGCGGCCCCTGCCGGGCGGAGGCCGACGACCTGCAACGGATCGCCCGGCAGCACCGGGACCAAGGCGTCCGTTTCCTCGGGATCAACACCCGCGACCCGGACCGCGCGGCGGCCCGCTCCTTCGTACGGGCGCACGGCCTCGGCTTCCCCAGCCTCCACGACCCCACCGGCGAGCTCCTGCTCCGCTTTCCCCCCGCCCTCCTCAACCCGCAGGCGATCCCCTCGACCCTCGTGATCGACCGCCGCGGACGCATCGCCGTCAGCATCGGCGGCGCGATCACCGAGGACGAACTGAACCCGCTGCTCGCCCGCGTGACGGAGGAGGCGTCATGACGACGGGCCTGGCGCTCGCCGCCGCGGACACCCCCTCGCTCCTCCAGGGGACCCTGGCCGTCGCCGCTCCGGTGGCGTTCCTCGCGGGACTCGTCTCCTTCCTCTCGCCGTGCGTGCTGCCGCTCGTACCGGGCTACCTCAGCTACGTGACCAGCCTTTCGGTCTCCGATCTGGCGCAGGCCCGCGGCGGGCGCCGCAGCCGGATGGCGGCCGGAGCGCTGCTGTTCGTCCTCGGCTTCACGGCGGTTCTCGTCTCCGGGGGCGCTCTCTTCGGCTACTTCGGCCGCACCCTGCTGGCCCACCAGGAGGTGATCACCCAGGTGCTCGGTGTCTTCACCGTGCTGATGGGCCTGTCCTTCATGGGGTTCCTGCCGGGATTCACCCAACGGGAG
This sequence comes from Streptomyces spororaveus, assembly GCF_016755875.1. Taxonomy (NCBI): domain Bacteria; kingdom Bacillati; phylum Actinomycetota; class Actinomycetes; order Kitasatosporales; family Streptomycetaceae; genus Streptomyces; species Streptomyces spororaveus. The sequence goes on from NZ_BNED01000005.1 coordinate 8,126,402, forward strand.
TTCCGCAGCCACCGCCGTCCCGCGCTCGGGCTGGCCGGCGCGCCCGCGCTGGGCGCGGTGTTCGCGGTCGGCTGGACCCCCTGCATCGGCCCGACGCTCGGCGCCGTACAGGCGCTGGCCTGGAGCGAGGCCAGCGCCGCCCGCGGGGCGCTGCTGATGGCGGCGTACTGTCTCGGCCTGGGGCTGCCGTTCGTCCTGGCCGCGCTCGCCTTCCGACGGGCCCTGGGCGCCTTCGGCCTGGTCAAACGCCACTACCCGTGGGTCCTGCGGATCGGCGGCGGGATGCTCGTGCTCGTCGGCGTGCTGCTGGCCACGGGGGTGTGGAACGACCTGGTGTACCGGCTCCAGCTGTGGAGCGCGGACTTCACCACCGCCGTGTGACCGGCCGAGACCGCTCGCTTTTCCGGACTTCCCGATCCCCTGACACAAGAGGCACAGAGACACAGATGAACGTTTTCCCGCGCATCAGGCACACCCGGACGGCCCCGACCGTGGTCGCCCTCCTCTCCCTGGCCGCACTCACGGCCTGCGGCGACCAGTCGGCCGACGAGGCCAAGGACGGCAAGGACGTCAAGGGCACGGCGGCCGCTGCCGCAGCGCCGCCGCCCGCGACCAGCTTCACCGAGAACGGGGTCACCGTCACTCTCTCGGTGACCGACTGGCACGCCCCGAAGGGCACGCTGACCGCCGTCTTCACCCCCGAGAAGAAGGGCTTCCACCTGTACAGCACCGAACTTCCGCCCACCGGCGTGGAAGGCGTGGGCCGGCCGACCGCGGTCGGCGTCACCGGAGTGCTCAAGGCCGACGGGAAGCTGACGGCCGCCGCCGACGTGCGGTCCGTCAACGTGCCCGGCGTGGACGCCCCCATGCCCGTCTATCCCGACGGCCCCGTCACCACCACCCTGCCCATCCGGGCCGACGGCAACGGGGACGCGACGGTGCTGCTCGGATACGCGAGCTGCAGCACGAAGGAGGGCTGCACGATTCCGGTCGCCGACCACCCCGTACACCTGCGTCTCACCGACGACGGCCCGGCGTTCGCCGCCCACTAGAAGGGTGTCCGGACCGAACCCCTAAGGTGTGCCCATGCCCAGCGTCCTGGTCGTGGAAGACGACCCCAGCATCCGCCAGTCACTCATCGAGGTCCTGGCGGAGCACGGGTATGCCGTACGCAGCGTGGGCGACGGATTCGGCGCTCTGCGCGAGGTCACCCAGACGCCCGTCGACGCGGTGGTCCTCGACCTCGGGCTGCCCGATCTGGACGGGGGAGACGCACTGCGCATGATCCGGGGCATATCCTCCGTCCCCGTCCTGGTGGCCACCGCTCGCGACGACGAGACCGAAATCATCAAGCTCCTCAACGCGGGCGCCGACGACTACCTGGTCAAGCCCTTCTCCGGAGGACAGCTCATCGCCCGCCTCTCCGCCGTCCTGCGGCGCACCAGCCACGTGGCCCCCACAGGCGTCGCCCACACCGGGCAGGGGGCCCGGCCGGCGCCGGCCGCCGACCCGATGGGCGCCACCACCGTGGGCGAACTGGCGGTGGATCCCGGCGCGCGCACCGCGTACCTGGCCGGACGGGAGCTCCACCTCACCCGGCGGGAGTTCGACCTCCTCGCCTTCCTGGCCCACCACACCGGCCAGGTCGTCTCCAAACGCCGGCTGCTGACCGAGGTCTGGCGCGAGCCTTACGTCGACGACCAGACCGTCGACGTGCACCTGTCGTCGCTGCGCCGCAAGCTCGGCGAACGCGCGGCGGCTCCGCGCTACCTGCTGACGGTCCGCGGCGTCGGCATCAAGCTGGTGGCCCCGCGGTGAGACGCTCACTGGCGGGAGTCGCGCTCGCGGTGACGTCCATGGTCGCCCTCTCCTTCCTCATACCCCTGGGCGCACTCGTGATGTCGCTGGTCAAGGAGCAGAGCGTCACCGCGGCCGAGCAGCGCGCCGCGGCCCTCGCACCCGTCCTCACCCTCACCACGGATCCGTCCGCACTGCGGGAATCCGCCGCCGGACTCGACTCGGCCGAGCACCTGGTCGTCCACCTGCCCGACGCCCAGAGCCTCGGCGACTCCCAGGCCCCCGTGAAACTGCTCGAACGGGCCCAGCAGGGACGCGAGTCCATCTCCCAGAAGATTCCCGGCGGATGGATCTGCCTGCAGCCGGTGGTGCTCCCCGGCGACCGGGTCGCCGTCATCGAGAACTTCGTCCCCGACGAGGAACTGACCCGCGGGGTCAAGGCCTCCTGGGCGGTCATGCTCCTGCTCGCGGTCGGCCTGGTCGGTGGCTCGGTGCTGGTCGCCGACCGGCTCGGAGCCAAGGTCGTCCGGTCCTCCAAGCAGCTCGCCCAGGCCTCGCACACCCTCGGTCAGGGCAACCTGGACACCCGGGTGGAGCCCGCCGGCCCCAAGGAACTGCGCGACGCCGGCGTCGCCTTCAACGCCATGGCCCACCGGATGACCGAACTGCTCGCCATCGAGCGCGAACTGGTCGCCGACCTGTCCCACCGGCTGCGTACCCCGCTGACCGCCCTGCACCTGGCATCGGAGCGTATGGCCGGCACGCCGGAGTCGGCCAGGGTCGAGGCCGCGGTGCACGCACTGGAGTCCGAACTCCAGGCCATCATCGCGGCGGCGCGGACACCGCTCGCCGTGGGCCCCATGGGCCACGGCATGCGCAGCGCGGAAACGAGTACGACCCGGCAGACGACCGGCAGGGGCGGTCCGTCCGAGGGGCCCCGCTGCGAGGCCGCGGATGTCGTGCGGCGCCGGACCGCCTTCTGGGCGGTCCTGGCGGAGCAGCAGGACCGCTCCTGCTCCCTCGACCTCACCCAGGAGCCCACGGCGGTCAGCCTCAGCGACGACGACATCGCCGCGGTGGTGGACGCGCTCATCGGCAACGTCTTCAGCCACACCCCGCCCGGCACCGCGTTCGGGGTGCGGGTCGCCCGTACCGCCCAGGCCGTGGAACTGGTCGTGGAGGACTCCGGACCGGGCATCCCGGAACCGGACCGGGCCCTCTCGCGCGGGAGCAGTACGGGATCCTCGGGGCTCGGCCTCGACATCGCCCGCAGGGCCGCGGACGTCACCGGGGGCTCGATGCGCATCGGGCACGGCCCGCGCGGAGGTGCGCACATCACCGTGGTCTTCGCCCTGGCACCGCCCCTGCTGCCCGAGCGCGGTCCGCGCGGCTCGCGAAGGCGTGCGGGATGGTGGCCGCGCAAGCGGTGACCGCGTACGGGCCGGGAGCGCCGTCACGGCCTCCGCGGCCGTACGATCTCCGCAACCGAGGGGGAGGGTATGGAGGACGTCTTCGATCTGACCGGCAGGCCGCCGCGCGGCTGGATGCACGCGCTCTTCGGCGCTGGGCCCTACGGTGAGGACGTCGGCCGATGCGTGCCGGGTCCACCCGCGCCCGAGAGCGTCCCGGTCCCGCTGCCCGGGGGCGGCGAGTACGTGTACCTGCTGGTCAAGGTCGCCTCGTGGTCCGATCCGGAGGACCCCATCGCCGTCTACAGCGCGACCGGTCCGGTACCGGTGCCCCCGCTGTCGGCGCTGGAGCGGTCCTGGCTCGAACGCCGGAAGGGCCGTCGGACACCTTCCTAGGCGGTACCCAGCGGCTGCAGTGCCGGGCGCTTCGCGGTGCGGCCGTCGCCGGAGGAGCGGCCGCGGAGGCGGCGGCCCAGCCAGGGGCCGAGGAACGCGGCCGCCCAGCGCAGTTCGGCCGCCATGGTCGAACCACCCGGAGCGTTCGGCGCCGGTGGCAGCGGGTGCGTCCAGCTGTCGTCGCTGCCGGGCAGGCCCACGGCGTGGGCGAGGGCCGCGGCGATCCGTTCGTGGCCGACGGGGCTGGCGTGCAGCCGGTCGTCGGTCCACATCCGCGGGTCGCTCACGGCGGCCGGCCGGGCGGTCTCGGCGACGGTGACCCCGTGGCGGGCGGCCGCCGCGCGGATCCGGTCGTTGAGATCGGCGATGCGCGGCGCGACGGGCCGGGCGAGGGGCACGATCTTCCCGAGGTCGGGGAAGGTCACGGTCGCCACGTGGGCCCCGGCGGCCGTGAGCGCGGCGAACATCTCCTCCAGGTGGCCGGCGACCTCCGCGGCGTCGAACCGGGGCCGCAGGATGTCGTTGACCCCGGCGACGACGGTGGCCAGGTCGGGGCGCAGCTCCAGGGCGGGGCCCAGCTGCTCGGCGCGGACCTGCCCGGCGAGACGTCCCCGGACGGCCAGGTTGGCGTACCGGAGGCCGGGGTTGACGGCGGTGAGGTGTTCGGCGAACCGGTCGGCGAAGCCGCGCAGGCCCACGGTGTCGTCCCCGTCGCCGAGGCCTTCGGTCTGACTGTCGCCCAGGGCGACGTAGCGCAGGTATTCACCGTTCGGCACGGGTCGGCCTCTCCTTCAGGATCGCCGCGCTGCGGCGGCACCAGTCGCGGTGTCCCTGTTCGAAGGCGAGGCCGCGCAGGCCCGTCAGGTACCCGCCGATCCGCTCGCCGTGGAGCAGGAACTCCTCCTCGTCCATGTCGCCGCGCATCTTGCGCAGCACCCTGCCGAGCAGCTCGATCTTGGCGTCGGCGGCGGCCGCGCGCGCTTCGAGCTGCGCGATCACCGGTTCGATGCCGATCCGGTCGGCGGTCTGGACCTTGACGAGGAGGTCGTCACGGATGACGGAGGACTTCAGCGGGGCCGCGGCGAACTCCTCCAGTTCGGTGCGGCCGGCCTCGGTGACCTGGAAGAGGCGTTTGTTGGGCCGGGTCTCCTGGACCACCTCGCGGCCTTCGACGAGCCCTTCCTTCTCCAGCTTGGCCAGCTCGGCGTACAGCTGCTGGGGCAGGGCGTGCCAGAAGTTCGCGACGCCGATGTCGAAGGACTTCGCCAGTTCGTAGCCGCTGAACTCGCCGTCCAGCAGTGCCGCCAGTACGGCATGTCGCAAGGCCATCGCGGTCGCCCCTTCCCCTTCCTCGCCAACCCCTGCATCATACTCATGAAAGTGACTAGTCAGATTCATGAGTATGAGCAGGAGGAGGGGTCATGGAGACTGCCGAACGCTTCCGCGCCGCCGTGGAGAAGCGGGATCTCGCCGCGCTGGAGGACCTGTTCACCGAGGACGTCCGGCTCTACAGCCCGGTGAAGTTCACCCCCTTCGAGGGCCGGCCCATGGTGCTGGGCCTCTTCGGGGTCCTGCTGCGTGTGTTCGAGGAATTCCGCTACGTCGGCGACTTCGAGGGCGCGGCCGAGACCAGCTCCGACGGCCGGGAGGCCCCGGCGGAGGTGCTGCTCTTCCGCGCCGCGGTGGACGGCCGGGAGATCCACGGGATCGACCTGCTCCACTTCGACGAGTCGGGCCGCATCAAGGAGTTCACCGTGATGGTCCGCCCCCAGTCCGCCGTGCAGGCCCTGGGGCAGGCGGTCCTCGCCGGCCTGGTCGCCGACGGCCTCGCGTAGGGGACTCGCGCGGGCGCCCGCGTCGCCCGTCGGACCGCGCCGTTTCGGTGTCGGTCCCGGGTCCCCGGCGCCGGAGTGCGGGCGGCCGCCGCCGCCCGCACTCCCTCGTCGTCACACCGGGACGCGTCCGGGCTACGGGGTCGGACGCAGGACCAGGGAGAGGAAGCCGAAGCTGTCCCGGTACCCCTTCAGCCATTCCGCACGCCGTGCGTGGGCGGTCGCCAGTACCTCGGCGGCGTTCGGGTCGTCAGGGTGGTCGAGAGCCCATGAGGCCAGCGAGCCCAGGCAGGACCACTCGTACGCGTCCAGCTCCCCGCGTGTGCTGACGTGGGCGTGGACGGGTGCCCACCCGTCGGCGACGATCAGGTCCACGGTGGTCGCCAGGTCGTGGAGCTCGCCGAAGATCTCGACGGCCTCCGGCGAGGGCTCACCGTCCCAGAAGCTCTCACCGAGCAGCACCCGGCCGCCCGGAGCCAGGTGCTTGCGGGCCGCCGCGAGGGTCGGCAGCAGGCCGCCGAAGGCGTGGGTGGCCCCGACGCTGAGCACCAGGTCGAAGGGCTGCTCGGAGACGAAGTCCGCGGCCGCCTGCTGGTGCAGGACCAGGCGTTCCGCGACGCCGTGCAGGCCCGCCGACCGGCGGGCGTGCTCCACGGACACCTCGGAGGTGTCCACGCCCTCGGCGTACAGGCGGGGATGCAGGGACAGGGCGCGCAGCAGCCATTCCGCGGTACCGCACCCCAGATCGAGCGCCCGCCCTCCGTCGCGCGGTGCGCCGTGTTCGAGCAGTCGGCGTACCGAATCGTCGGCGAGCGGGGCCTTTATGGGGTGGTCGGCGTGTGCGATCCCGGAGATCTGTTCATGATTCACCGGGGAAGCCTGCCAAGGTCGCGGCCCGCGCGCACCTCAATTCCCTCCGAGTACCGGCTGTCCTTCAGCGACCGGCGGACCTCCGCTCCCAGGCCTGCGCGAACATCTCGTGCAGGGGCGCCGTCGGCAGCACCCGGCCGAAGGGGGCGTGGACCGCCCCGCTCCACAGCGGACGCACCCGGTGGCTCGCCAGCTTCACCGTCTCCAGCGGCAGGTTCGGGGCCTTGAGCTCGGTCCACTCCCCGGGCAGGAACACGGTCCGGCCCGCCCGCGCCCGCTTGGCCTCCACGACCGCGCCGGTGGCGAGGAGTTCCGCGCGGACCTCCTTGTGCCGCTTCGCGGACCAGCCGTTCCACCGGCGCACGTTCCTGTCGGTGGGCGTGGCCAGAGCCGCCACCTGGAGGTAGAGCGCCGCAGCGTCCGCGCCCACGCCGAGCCCGGCCGCCACCGCGGCCACCAGCTCCGGGCACGACTGCCGCGGGTCGGCCTCGTACGCACCGGCCGGCACGCTTCCGGAGCGGGCCCGCAGCATCATCCGTTCCAGCCCGCCACCCGCCAGCAGCGGCGCCACCCGGTCCAACTCCTCCGCGACGTCGGTGACCTCACGGACCCGCCGCCACGCCTCGGGGTCGGCGACCGCCGCGGGCCGCAGGAACGAGGCACCGCCGGGCGCGCAGACCACCAGCAGCCCGGAGCCGTACGCCGTCACCGGAACCGGACCCTCCTCCTTGCGGTCGTCCATCGCCACCGGCAGCAGTGCGGGCCCGAACCGCTCCGCGATCCGCGCCGAGGTGTCCTGGACCCGGCCGCCGGGCAGCGCCAGCAGCAGCTCCGGACGCTCCAGTTCGGCCCGCAGCCGCGCGTACACGTCCATCGCGCCGGCCACCGCGGGATCCCCGACGGGCCGGTCCGTCCACGCCCACACCAGCGCGCTCGCCATCGCGCGGAGGTCGAGGCCCACCGGGGTGCGCCGCGGCACTTCGAGCCCGGCCGGGGGCACCGCGCGGACCTCCACCCCGATGCCGTACCGGGTGGCCGCCAACTCCCAGCCGGACGCGGCCACGTCCGTGTCCGCGACGGCCCCGTAGCCGCCCGCCAGCCGCCGGGCCCACACCTCGCCGAGCCCCAGGCCGGCCTCCAGGGCGTCCGCCGCCTCGTCGTGCACGGCGGCCGAGGCTCCGAGCAACTCCCGCCACACCGCGGCCATCCGCTCCACGGCCGACTCGACCCCGCCCGGCCGCCACAGCTCGGCCGGGTCGTCGGGCAGGGCCGCGGCCAGGACGGCCCGCCGCCCCGCGCCGCCGAGCCGCGCGCGCAGCTCCTCGTACGCATCGGCCGTCATCGCGCTCGCCCGGTACGGGGCCTTGCCCACCAGGGCGCGGTCCTCGTCCCGGTCGGCCCGGCCGACCAGACCGGCCACCACGAGCCGGGCCACGGCCCGCCGGACACCGGTCAGTTCCGCGAAGCGCGCGGCCGCCGACTCGGGCACCGGAACCGGCCCGTGCGTCCCGACCGCCTCCACCAGAGCCCGGAGCCGGACGGCATCGTCCCGCCGCACCCGGACCGGGCGGGCCTGCCCGACCGCCGCCGGTACCGCGTCGCCCTCCGGATCCCCGGCCGCGGCCGCCACGAACCAGCACGTCGACCCACCGGCCCGCAGCGCGGCGGAAGCCACCGGGGTCCCGCCCGCCCGCAGCCCGTCCAGGGCCGCCGGGTCGCTCGTCCGGCCCACCCACCAACGGCTGCCCGAACGGGCGAACGGCTGGTCGGCCCAGGTGTCGAGCAGCGCGAGCAGAGCGGCCCGGTCCCCGTCCGCGGTCGGCGCCACGGCCGCCCGCCACGCCGCGGCGTCGATCGAACCCAGCAGCTGCGACCAGTCGCGCGGCGGCGCGGGCGGAGACAGCCGCCGCACCTCCTCCACGATCGTTCCGGCCAGGCAGGCACCGTCGGAAGCGAGCGCGCTCAGCGTCGCCGGCAGGGCCACGTCCCGGGTACGCCGGCGTGCGTCGTCCTCCTCGGCCGAGACCAGCCCGTACAGCGCGGGCAGCAGCTCGGTGTCCCGCGCGGACCGGCGCGGCACGACCGGCGGCGCCCCGGCGAGCAGGGACACGCGCCGGTGCAGGGCCCGGCGCCGCTCCTCCACCCGGGCCGCCCGCGCGGCCACCGTCACGACCCCGTCGACCAGTACCGGATCGGTGACCTCCGGCAGCTCCCGGGCCACGGCGGCGCGCAGCGCCTCCTCGCCCGTGAGGGCGGCCGTCAGCAACGTCTCCGCGGTCCGCCCTGCCACGCTCCGCAGCGCACGCGACCCGGCCGGGTCCCGCGTGCGCAGCAGGTACCAGAAGGCGGGCGGCAGGGCCACGCCCCGCGACACGGTAACCCGCCGGGCCGGCCTCACCCGCGGATGACTGGGCGAGTGGTGCCCGTCCAGCTCCCACAGCAGGACGCCGTCCGCGGTGTACGCGCGCACGCCTGTACGGGTCTGCGCCTCGGCCAGGACCACGTCCTCGACCGCGCCCTCCGGAGCGGCCCACAGCCCCCACGGCTCCTGCCCCGGCCGGTCGATGTCGAAGCGCGCGGTACGCCCGTCCACGCTCTCCACCAGGTAGTGGTCGGGCGCGTGGTCGCGGTGCAGGGTACGGAACAGCACGCGCGTCCCGACCAGCCCGTCGCGGCTGCCCAGCGGGGAGCCCGACAGCCCGGCGGGCAGCGGCGCCAGCTGCAGCGCCTCCGAGGCCAGGCTCATCCCCGCCTCCGACGGCTCCGTACCCGGATCGGCGCTCGGAGCACGGCCGGGGAAGTCCGGCAGCGCCACGGCTCCGCGCCGCTCGCCGGTGACCGGATCCACCACCTCCCAGGGCTGCCTCCCGAAGACGGCGTTGGTCCAGATCCGGGAGCCGTCGCCGAGCAGCAGTTCCTCGCGGTCGATGCCCGCCCGGCTGCCCGGGCGCAGCACGCCCAGGCCGCCGTGGCGCCCGCCCCCGTCGGCGGTCTCGAACTGGAAGCCGTACGCCCCGTCCAGACTGCCGCCGAACGGCACCAGGCCGCCCACCTCCGCCGGCTCGAACGGCTCCTCGGGACGCTCGGCCCAGACGGCGGTGTCGCAGTAGTAGGGGTTCGGCTTGAGGGTCCAGCTCACCAGGAAGGAACCGCCCACGTAGTGCACGGCGAACATCGTCGCGTCCGCGGGAACCGTGAACCGGCAGGAGCCCCGCTCCCCGTCCGGGGCGACGGCGACCGCCCGGTCGCGCCCGAACACCGTCAGCACCGGCCAGGTACAGGTCACGCCGGCCACGCCCGGCAGAGCCGCGTCCGCCGCGGGCTCGGTGGCCGGAGCCGGCCCGGCGGGCCCGGCGGCCCGGGCGGACTCCGCGAACTGCGCGTACACCGACTCCAGGGCGGGCCAGGCCAGCTCCTCCGGGAGACCGGCCGCCAGCGAGCGCCGCAGCGTGCCCGCCGCGCCGGCCTCGGCGAAGGCGTCCACGATCCCGCCGAGGGCCGTCACCGTCGGCCGGTCCAGGAGGGTCTCCAGCTCGGCCACGGCTTCCTCGGCCCCCGCGACGCCGCCGCCCCCGACCGTGCCGACGAGCCTGCCGACCCGGGCGGCCACCTCGTGGGCGATGCCCTCGTTGCCCGGCAGCAGCGTCGCCGCGGACCCGGTGCGACGCCCGCGCGCGGTCCAGTGGTCCGGGAGCAGATCGGCATGGACCGTCCCCTCCAGCCGCGGGCCGAACACCGGGTCCGCGGCCAGCGCGACGAGGTCCCGCCGGGACCGCTCCCCCCAGAAGCGCATCCGGACCTCCTCGCCGGGGTCGACCACCGCGACCCCGGCCGCCAGGCAGGCGTCCAGCACGTCCGCGTCGAAGCCCTGGTAGTGGTAGCGGGTGGTGTGCACCGCGACCGGACCGCCCGCCGTCCGCAGCCGCGGTCCCAACCGGCCGACCAGGTCGAGGAATTCCGCCGGCAGCGGCTGCCGGGCGACGCCGCCGCCGGACTGCAGCGCGTACTGGTACATACGGACGAACTGTCCGACCCAGTGCGCCAGCCCGCCCTCCGGCACCACCCGGCCGGCCGCCATCGCCTCCGTCGCGCCGCAGCCCATCAGCATCCGCAGCCAGGCGCCGCCGTCGGTGACCCCGGCCGGAAAGACCTCGACCAGTCCGGCCAGGACGGCGTCCGTCTGCGGATGGGCCGTCAGGACGGCCCCCGCGGCGGTCAGCAGCGCCTCGGGCACCGACTTCCCGCGGGTGACCGACAGGATCGCGCCCACCATCCGTGCGGCCTCGCCGTCCCCGTACCCGGCCGCCCTGGCCGACGCCCGTACCCGGCGCACGAGATCCGCCGGCAGGTCCGCCCGCGAGCCCGCCCAGGCGGTCAGGAACTCCTCCAGGGCCGTGTGCGCCGCCGCCGGATCGAGGGTCTCGGCGAGGAAGCGCTGATGCGCCCCGAACTCCTTGGCCGGCATGGCCCCGCCCGCCGCGAACAGCAGGGCGTTGGCCCGGCGGTATCCGGGATCCACCGGCAGCCCGTGCTCGGCCTCGGCCGCGCGCGCCGCCGCGTAGGCCCGCCCGCCCGGCCGGCTCCCGTAGCCGATCAGGCGATGGCCCACCGTGTCCCAGAACCACGGCAGATGCGCCGGCGGCAGCCGCCGCGCCCGCGCCGTCATCGAGTCGACGAACCGGCCGGGCTTCTCCCGGGACCGGGCGAGCTCGCCGAGCACGTCCGCGACCAGGTCCCGCGCGAGCCCGGCCGCACCCGGGTCGTGGGCGGTGACCCAGTCGGCGTACGTGGTGGAGGTGTGCGGGCCGGAGCCGGGCAGCAGGGCATCGAGCGAGACGATCATGCTTCGCATCGTCGCACGGGCCACCGACACCACCCGTCCGGTCCGGTGCCCCGGGCGAAGAGCCCGTGCCAAGGGCTCCGGCCCACGGCCTCCCGCCCTTCCTCTAGAGTGCTTCCGTCCCGTACACGTGACTGTGACCCCGGCCGGGCGGCGCGTGCCGACCCGCGCACGGGCCCGAGCGAGGAGCAACCGTGACCGACCTGGCGCCCATATCCCTGCAGCAGGAGATCGCCCGCGACCTCCAGGTGACCGCGTCCTTCGACGCACGGCAGGAGATCGAGCGCCGAGTGGCCTTCCTCGCCGGGCGACTGACCTCCACGGGCCTGCGCGCCCTGGTCCTGGGCATCAGCGGCGGTGTGGACTCCACGACCGCCGGCCGGCTGTGCCAGCTCGCCGTCGAGCGGGCGCGCGCCGCCGGACACGAAGCGACGTTCTTCGCGATGCGACTGCCCTACGGGACCCAGGCCGACGAGAAGGACGCGCAGCTGGCGCTGGACTTCATCCGGGCCGACCGGGTCCTGACCGTGGACGTGAAGTCCGCGAGCGACGCCGCCCTGGAAGCGGCCCTGGCCGGCGGCACGGTCTTCCGCGACGCGCACCACCAGGACTTCGTGCACGGGAACATCAAGGCCCGGCAGCGCATGATCGCCCAGTACACGGTGGCGGGGGCGCACGAGGGCCTGGTGGTCGGCACGGACCACGCCGCCGAGGCGGTCTCCGGCTTCTTCACCAAGTTCGGCGACGGCGCGGCCGACGTCGTCCCGCTCACCGGCCTCACCAAGCGGCGGGTACGCGCCCTCGCGGAGGAGCTGGGCGCGCCCGCCCAGCTGGTGCACAAGACCCCCACCGCGGACCTGGAGACGCTCGACCCGGGCAAGCCCGACGAGGACGCGCTGGGCGTCAGCTACGACGACATCGACGACCTGCTGGAGGGCAAGCCCGTCGAGGGGACCGCCTTCGCGGCGATCGTCGCCCGCTACCGGCTCACCGAACACAAGCGACAGCTGCCCATCGCCCCCTGAGCCGCCCGCGCCGTGCCGTCCGGCGCCGCGCCGCCCGCGTCGCCCGCGCCGCCCCGGCATTGATCCGAACGGCTCAATGCCGGGGCCGACGACGGGCCCGCCTCCGGCGCTCGCACCTATCGTGGAAGCGAGCTCATGACCCGGCGGTGGCGCGCGAACAGGTGGACGTGGACGGATCAGGGATCGACTACGAGGCGGTGTTCCACGCCCTTCCGGGCGCGGTCGCCCTGCTGACCCCTGACCTGGTGTACCTGGACGTCAACGAGTCCTTCCTGGAGGCGTCCGGCCGTACCCGCGGGCAGATCATCGGCCGCTACCTGTTCGACGTCTTCCCCGACAACCCCGCCGATCCGGCCGCGACCGGCATGCGCAACCTGCGCGCCTCCCTGGAACGGGTCGCGGCCACCGCCGAGCCCGACACCATGGCGGTGCAGCGCTACGACGTGGAGGACCCCGACGGGTCCGGGCTGTGGCAGGAGCGCTACTGGAGCCCCGTCAACGTCCCCGTCCTCGCCGCCGACGGCTCGGTGGCCCTGCTGCTGCACCGCGTGGAGGAGGTCACGGAGCTGATCCGGGCCCGCGGCGGCCCCAGCGGCCGGGACCGTGCCGCCCAGGTGCTGGAGGCCGAGCTCTACACCCGGGCCCGCGAGCTCCAGGCGGTCAACGAACGCCTGCGGCGCACCCACGCCCGTGAGCGGGAGGTGGCCGTCCACCTCCAGGAGTCGCTGCTGCCCGCGCCCCACCCGCTCGGACACCACCAGGCCGCCGTGCGCTACCGGCCCGCCATCGTGGCCCTGAACGTGTGCGGAGACTGGTACGACCTCGTCGACCAGCCCGGGCGTACCGCTGTCGCCGTCGGGGACGTCGTCGGCAGCGGACTGCGCGCGGCCGGCGTCATGGGGCAGCTCCGCAGCGCCCTGTCGGCCGCCTCGCGCGTCGCGGAGGGCCCGGCCCAGGCCCTGGAGGTCCTCGGCCTGTACGCCCGTGACATCGACGGCGCCGAATCGACCACCGCCGTGTCCGTCTTCATCGACTGGACCAGCGGCACCCTCACGTACAGCAGCGCCGGCCACCCCCCGCCCCTGCTCTGCCACCCCGACGGCACGGTCACCTTCCTCGACCAGGCCACCGACCCCCCGCTCGGCGCCCGGCCCGAACACACCCGCCGCCCCGAGGAGCAGCTCGCCTTCGCCGCGGGCTCCACCCTCGTCCTCTACACCGACGGGCTCATCGAACGCCGCCGCGAGGACATCGACGTCGGCCTGGGCAGGCTCGCCGACGCCCTCGTACGCCACCGCACGGCCGGCCCCGAAGTCCTCGCCGACGCCCTGCTGGCCGAGCTCATCCCCGCGGGCGGCATCACCGACGACACGGCGCTGGTCATCCTCCGCCTGTGACCGCCGCCGCCCCTGATCACCAGCGGGATGAACGTCGCCGGCGCGCGGAGCACGTTTCCGACACCGGGACCCCACCCGAGCCATCGGGATCAGGATCGGGGCCGGCCGACGTCCCTGCCTCCGGCGGGCGGTTCCGGGTGGGCCGTCACCAGCTCCGGTTCCAGGCCCTGGGCGGGCGTGGTGAGGGGGCGGCCGACGTCACCGCGCCATGCCTCGAAGGCCAGGGTGGTGGCGGTGACCACGGCGAGGCCGAGCAGCCAGCCTCCGACCACGTCGCTCACCCAGTGCACGCCGAGCGCCACCCGTGTGCCGCCGACGCCGAGCACCGCGCTCACCGCGAGCGCCCAGGCCGCCGGGCGCCACCCGCGCGGCACCAGCGGGAGCAGGACCAGCAGCAGTACAGCGCAGGAAGTGGTGGCCGTCATGGCGTGCCCGGAGGGGAAGGAGAAGCCGGGCGCCTGGGAGACCGGGTCGGGCAGGTGCGGCCGGGCGCGCTCGACCGCGTTCTTCGCCAGCAGGCCCACCAGACCCCCCGCGACGGCGGTCACGGACGCCCAGGCGGCCAGCCGTATCGCCCGTTGCCACAGCAGCCACACCACCACCGCGGCCACCAGGAGCCGCATGGTCAGCGGCCCCCAGGCGACGTGCGTGAGGAACTCGAGCATCCGTACCCACGCCGGGTGGTCGAGTGCGGTGCGGTGCAGCCACTCGGCTGCGCCCTGGTCGAGTCGGCGCAGCGGCGGCCACCGCGACTCCACCAGGACCAGCGCGAGGGAGAAGGGCACAGCCGCCAGCGCGGTCGCGGCCGACGTCGCCAGCAGGCGCGTACCGAACCGGGCGTCGGGCCCGGTCCGCCCGGACACCGGCCGCGCGAGCAGTCGCCGGGCTCGGGGCCGGAGCCCGGGCCGGTCGGATCGCTCGGATCGCTCCGTCATGGTCGGTGGGGTTCCTTTCCTCGTGCGGTGGGGCGGAGGCCGGCAGGCCCCTGGGGCGGTGCCCCAGACGTGCCTCAGACACCGGGGTCCGCTGTGACCGGCTCGGCCACACCCGCCCGCAGGGCTTCCAGCTGGGCCGCGAAGGACAGGCCCAGGAAGAGGGCGAGTGAGGTGAGGTAGGACCACAGCATCAGCGCCATGAACGCGCTGAGCGGCCCGTACACGGTGGTGAAGGAGCTGTTGGCCCCGACGTACAGACTCAGCGCCCACGTCGCGCCGAGCCACAGCACCAGGTAGACCGCGGAGCCGAAGGCGAGCCAGGTGTAGCCCGGCTGGGTACGGCGCGGGGAGCGGCGGAAGACGGCGCTGGTGGCCACCACGGCCAGCAGGATGCCCACCGGCCAGCGCAGCACGTCCCACGTCCGGTGAGCCGTCGGTCCCAGGTGGTACACCTCCGTCATCGCGAGACTCAGGTCGGAGCCGAGCACGGTGACCGAGAAGGCGAGTCCGAGGGGCAGCCCCGCCGACAGCGCCATCACCAGGCCGCGGGTGTACTTGTGCAGGAAGGGGCGGTCGCGCTCCACGCCGTAGATCCGGTTGGCGCCGCGCTCGACCTGGCACATACCGGTGGTCACGTTGGCGATCGAGAACAGCAGACCCAGCCAGAGGGCCACCTCGCCGCCGTCCCCGGCCTGGCGGCGGCTCTCCCGCAGGGCGTCGTCCACGACGTCCTGGCTGGGTCCGCTGACGAGCCGGCGGATCGTCAGCTCCCCGATCCGCCCGATGTCCTCGGTGTGCAGTACGCCGGACAGGCCGATGAGCGCGATGGCGAGCGGCAGGATCGCGAGGACCGTCTGGAGGGCGAGGGCCCGGGAGTGGCTGAACCCGTCGGCGTACCGGAACCGTACGAAGGAGTCCCGTACGAGGTTCCAGCCGCCGTAGCGGCGCAGCGCGGCCCACGCCTCCTCGGCCGAGAGCTCCTCGCCCCGTATCCGCTGTTCGGCCTCCGCCGCCTCCACTTCGCTGCGCTGCGGTACCCGTGTGGCGGTGCCCATGTCAGTGCGCCCCGTCCGGTCGGCCGGTCCGCGCGGGTGGGCGGGCCGCGCGCCGCGCCCCGTCGGGATCCCCGGCCGCGCCGGCCGTCCCGGTCACCCCGGCCGCGCCCGGTGCGCCGACCGGCCCGGGTCCCGGCAGGCAGACGCGCAGCGCGCCCGGCTCGACCTCGGCGGTCAGCCGGGTTCCGGCGGCGATGGCGTCGCCGTCGAGCTCGCGCGGCTGGGGCCGGGCGAAGCGCAGGTCGATCCGCTCGGCGCTGAAGTACTCCAACGCCCCGTGCACCGCCCGGCGGTCCTGGCCGGGGGACCGGCGCGGCCCGGGAGTCTGCGCCGCCGAAGGGGTCAGCAGGTGCCTGGCCGCCGCGAGCCATCCCGCGACGCCCCGCGGATCGAGGAGCACCACCTCCAGCCGGCCACTGTCGGGGCGGGCGTCCGGCAGGAGGGGCAGCCCGCCCTGCAGGGAGCCGACGTTGCCGAGGACGACCATGCGGGCCCGCCGCTCCAGCGGAGCACCTCCGTCGAGCCGGACCGACAGACGCATCCGCGGATCGCCGAGGTGGCGCAGGGCCGAGAGCACGTACGCGGCCCAGCCCAGGCGCTTCTTGAGCCGGGCGGAGGCGTCCCGGACCATCGCGGCGTCGAACCCGGCTCCGGCCATGACCGTGAACCGGGTCGGCGCGAGTCCGTCACCGTGCACGCGGCCCACGTCGAGACCGACGGCCGTCCCGGCCAGGGCCTCCCGCAGGGCCGTGTCGGGATCGGAGGGCAGCCCCAGGTTGCGGGCGAGGAGATTGCCGGTGCCGCAGGGGACGATCGCCAGCGGGATCGCGCCGCCTGACAGCACGTCGGCGCAGGCCCGTACCGTGCCGTCGCCTCCGCAGACCACCACCAGGGCGGTCTCCGCCTCGGCCAGGTGGGCGGCGAGTGCCCCCGCCGGCTCGTCGGCGGTGGTCGCGGTCCACACCTGGCCGGTGTAGCCGTGGAGGTGCAGCAGGGCCCGCACCCGGGCGGCCGCGCCGTCACCGCAGCCGTGCGGGTGACGGACCACCACGACCCGGCGCGGCACGGCCCGTTCACCGCAGGGGGCGGAGGGATCGAGAGCGGCAGCTGACGGCCGGGTGGAGCCGTCGGCGTCGTCCGGGCGGTTCCGGGGCGCGGGAAAGCCCGCCCGGGTGCCCGTACCGGGGGCGGACAGGAGCAGCGCGTACGCCATCACCAGCAGGGTGCACCCCCCGTTCAGCAGCCCCACCAGCACGTCCGAGGGGTGGTGCATGCCCCGGTACACCCGGGAGACCGCCACCGCCGGCGGGACCAGCAGGAGCAGGCCCACCACCAGGCCGCGCCGGGCCCCGCGCAACCGCCCGGCCGCGAGTACGGCCAGCCCGCCGAAGAGCGCCGTGGCAGCCCCGACGTGCCCGGAGGGGAAGCTGGAGGTCGGCGGCGCCGCGTCCAGGTGCGGTACGTCGGGCCGGGCACGGCCCACCACCGTGGTGACGAACAGGAAAACGGCGGACTGGGCAGCCACGGCCCCGGCCAGGAACACGGCATCCCGCCACCGGCGGACCCGGGGGACCAGCAGCAGGGCCAGCACGGCGACGAGCGCCAGCGCGATGACGCTCTCGGTGCCGGCCAGCAGGGACACCGCGTCCGAGAGCGCGGTGGCGAGGTCCCCTCGCCGGTCCGCCAGGGCCCGGTTGACGTCGTCCTCCGCCGAGAGCGGCCACCGGCCGGCGAGCGGACCGGTCACCAGCAGTCCCAGACCCGCGACCGAGGCCGCCTGCAAAGGCAGCAAAAGGAGGAGGCTGCCGGCTCTTACACCGGGAGTGCGTGCGTTGCTCATGGACGGCGTGTTACCCGGCCCGGCTCCGTCATGCGTCCCGCCGACGCCTCGACCACGGGGGGCGCGCCCGGCAAGCGCGGAACCCGGCCACCCGGTCGTGTGGGCCCTGCCGGGCTCTCGTAGGCTCTGCGCGGTGATCGACCGCGCCCGTGCGCAGCAGTCGGGCAGCGACCGGAGCAGGCCGCTTCCCGTACTTCCATGGGCTGGGCGGCGGTGCACGGGGAACCGGAACAAGGGATATCAGGGGCATGGGGAACACGCGTACATGGGGAGCGGCTGCCGCGGCCGTCCTCACTCTGGCGGGGAGCACGGGCTGCGGCCCGTTGCTGACGGAAGGACGTGACGGTCCCGCACCCGCCGACACGGGCATCGTCGTCCACGACGAGGCCGGCCGCGTGGAGGACCGCCGCGCGGCCGAGGACCACTGGACCGGTGGCGGCATCGCGGCCGTGGCCCGCTTGGACGCCAAGGACGACCTGGTCCAGCCCGCGTGGCAGGGCGGCGGCTCGATAGCCCGTACGGTCGGCCGGGTCTACGCGTCGGGCGCGGACGGCGGCTCCGGTGCCTGCACGGCAACGGTCGTCGGCCGCCGCACCGTGATCACCGCCGCGCACTGCGTCAGGACATCGGTCGAAGGTGCTCCCGCGAGCAAGGCCACCTGGGACCAGGGCCTCTACTTCCTTCCGGGGTACGAGAACGGAGCAGGGCCCGCCGGTGGTTTCACGGTGCGCCGGGTGCGGATGGCCGAGGACTGGGAGAGGTACGGACGGGACGTCGCCATGCTGGAGATGAACCCCGGCCCCGACGGGCGGAACATCTCCGAGTTCACCGGTGTCCAGCCGATCTCCTTCACCGCGAAACCGGGCACGGAGGCGAACTTCTTCGGCTACCCGTACACGAACCGGGTCCTGTACTGCTCGGGCGTCACCACCTGGACGGAGAGGAACACCCTGTTGCGCGTTCCCTGCGTCATGGGGAGGGGGTCGAGCGGCGGCCCGTACCTCTCGGGTGACCCTGCCGAGGGCAGCGTCGTCGCGGTGAACGTCATCAGCGACGACGAGGCGAGCTACGGAACGGCCCTCGGCGCCTTCGCCCAACGGCTCTACGAGGAGTCCGAGCGCGGCGACTAGTGCGTGTGGCGTCGGCCCGGGCCCTGCCACCCGGTGGTCATCACAGTCCGTGATCTACTTCTGGGCAGGGTGCCGATGAACGAGAAGCCGAGGTCATGACCAACCACTGCTGCGAGGTGATGAGCCGCCGCGTGAACGTGCGCTGTGACCAGCACGACGATCCCTTCGCCTGTCCGGACGCGCTGATCGACTTCAGTGCCAGGTTCCAGGAGTACGGGCTGATCGTCCACGACGGCGGCACGTCGAGCATCACCGTCGGGTTCTGCCCCTGGTGCGGACGGCACCTCCCCGACTCACAGCGGGACCGATGGTTCGACGAGCTCGAACGCCGTGGGATCGATCCGTCGGAGGACGAAGTCCCTGCCGAGTTCCAGGACGACCGCTGGCTCGCCGCCCTGCCGCGGGACTGACCAACCGACAGCCCCTCAAGTCACTTCCGACACACGCCCGAGGACAGTGCCGAAGCCAACCGAAAACAGCTTTACCTCGGCGGCATGTCAGCGCACCATCTCGAACATGCGAGCCACATCACCGGGCACACCGACGGCGCGACCGGACGAGCCCCCGATTCAGCGCGTCAACGCCTTCCTGTCGGACTTCGCCCGCCGCCAGGCCGCGCACACCGCGGCCGTTCCGGGCGGGTTCGCCGTGTACGACGACGCGTTCGCGCAGTCCCGGGCGAACAACCAGGTCCTCATCGACGCGGCCGTCGACCCCGAGGCGCTGCCCGCCCTCGCGGAGGAGGCCCTGGGGCATCTGCCGCACCGGCTGATCTCCGTACTCGACGACGACACCGGCAAGGCGTGCGCGGAGCCGCTGATCCGGGCCGGGTACACCCACTCCACCTACCTGGTCATGCTGCACACCGGACCGGTGCCGGACGCCGGACCCGCGCAGGAGGTGGACCTCGACGCGCTGCGCGGGCCGCTGGCCCGGCGCTGGCGGGGCTTCCTCCCGGACGCCGACGACGAGGTCGTGCGCCAGCTCGTCGACCGGCGCGAGGCCCGTCGGCGCGGGGCGGACATCGTACGGTTCGTCGGCGCCCGCGCCGGGACGGGCGAAGTCGCCTCATGGGCCGACCTCTACGTCGACCCGGCGACCGGCACGGCCCAGATCGAGGACCTGATCACCTCGGAGGCCCACCTCGGACGCGGCTACGCCGACGCCGTCCTGGCGGGCGCCCTGCACCTGGCCGCCGCCCACGGCAGCGACTTCCGCTTCCTGACGGCCGATGCCGCGGACTGGCCGCGCCACTGGTACGAGCGCCGGGGCTTCGCCGTCATCGGCCACTCGCACGCCTTCGAACGCGGCTGACGCCGCCCGCGTCCCGTACGCACCGTCAGCCCCGTGCACTGCCCGTGCCCTGCCGTCATGGGCGGGGGTGGAGGGGAACCGGGACGCGGGGCAGGTCGATGCCGAAGTGGGTGCGGTACGCCGCCAGGACCGCGGCGTCGTCGGCCAGGGTCCGCGCGGTCCGTTCCCCGTCGGCCGTCACCGTCAGCACCCGGTCGCTGAGGGTGATCCGGCCCGTCTCCGTCAGCAGCGAGCACACCGGCTTGCGGGTGAAACCGGACGCGGGCGAGGTGCTGTGCCACCACGCGCCGGTCACGAAGTCGGACAGCACCCGGGGGCGGGTCTCCAGCCGGTACCGGGGCACGCCGTCCTTAAGGACGTCGAGGTCCCCCTCCGGGCCACCGGCCGGCCCGATCCGGAACACCCCGCCCGGGTCGGACTGCTCGCCCGGCTCGTCGAAGTCCAGCGGGAAGTGGCTGTGGTCGCCGAAGCCCACGTCCACCAGCCAGGGGCGGCCATCCTCGCACTCCACGCGCAGCGCCAGGTGATCGTAGGGAACGCCCTGCCCGCCGTCCGGCGAGTGCACCCGGGCCTGCAGGAGCTCCACCCGGTAGCCGAGGGAGCGCAACAGCAGCGCGAACGCGCCGTTCAGCTCGTAACAGAACCCGCCGCGGCCACCGAGCAGCAGCTTGTCGAGGAGCGCCTCCCCGTCCAGCACGATCTCCTGGCCCAGGTGGATGGACAGGCTCTCGAAGGGGACGGTCCGCAGGTGCCGCAGGTGCAGGTCGCGCAGGGCCGCCAGACTCGCCGACCCGGGCCGCTCCGCCCCGATCCGCCGCAGGTACGCGTCAACCCGTGACGCCGAAAACTCTTCCATCCCGGCAGTCTCGCAACCGGCCCCCGGCCCCGCCATACACAGTTGGACCTAGGCCGTCTCTTTCGTGCCGGGCCCCGGCCCCGCCCCGTGCCTCCCTAAATCGTTGGCGCGCGCCGGGCGGCAGCGCAATGATTCGGGTCGTCCAGGACGCCCAGTGGGGGAGCTGTCATGAGCGTTGACGCATCCGGGGTCCCCGGCTCGCGGCCGGAGGTCCGAGTGGCGGGCGGGGTGCTGCGCGGCGCCCGGGAGGAGGGCGTGGCGGTCTTCCGCGGCATCCCCTTCGCCGAGCCGCCCGTAGGCCCGCTGCGTTTCGCCCCGCCGAGGCCCGTACGGGGATGGGACGGGGTGCGGCCGGCGGTGTCGTACGGCCCGCCGCCCCCACAGGGCGCCCATTTCGGCATGGACGCGCTGGCCCGGGACGCGGCGGGCGACGACTGGCTCACGGCCAACGTCTGGGCGCCCGAGCCGGACCCGCGCGCGGGGCTGCCGGTGATGGTGTGGATCCAGGGCGGCGCCTACACGATCGGCATGTCGGGCCTGTCCGAGTACGACGGAGGCCGCCTGGCGCGTGACGGCGGCGTCGTCGTGGTGACGTTCAACTACCGCGTCGGCCTGGAAGGGTTCGGGCAGATCGAGGGCGCGCCCGCCAACCGGGGCCTGCTGGACCAGGTCGCCGCCCTGGAGTGGGTGCGCGACAACATCCGGGCCTTCGGCGGTGACCCGGGCCGCGTCACCGTCTTCGGCCAGTCGGCGGGAGCCGGATCGGTCGCCGCCCTGCTGGCGATGCCGCGGGCGGCCGGCCTCTTCGGCCGGGCCGTGGCGCAGAGCGTGCCGGGCACCTTCTTCACGCCGGATCTCGCCGCCGACATCGCCGCCGCCTGCGCCGCCGAACTGGGTCTGCGGCCCACCGTGGCCGACCTCTCCGCAGTGGATCCCGCCCGGCTGTCCGCCGCAGGGGACGCGGTCGCCACCAAGATGGTCCAGTGGGCCGATCGCTGGGGCGCGGCCGCGCACCGGGCGATCCCGTTCTCGCCGGTCGTCGACGGCGAGACCCTGCCCGTCACGCCGTGGGAGGCCCTGGCCGACGGCGCCGCCCGGGCCGTCGAACTCCTCGTCGGCCACACCCGCGACGAGACGCGGCTGCTCACCGCGCTCGACGGACTGCTCGGCCAGGTCACCCCGGCGCGGGCCGAGACCGCCCTGCACGTCTTCGGACCGGGTCAGGACGCCGCACACCGCTACCACGAGGCCTATCCGACCGCGGGCCCCGACGAGCTCTACGAACTCGTCGGCTCCGACTGGCTGTTCCGCATGCCGTCCCTCCACCTCGCCGAGGCCCAGACCGCCGGGGGCGGCCGTGCCCACGCCTACGAGCTGACCTGGCCCGCCCCGGGCATGGGCGGAGTCCTCGGTGCCTGCCACGGCCTCGACGTGCCGCTGGTCTTCGGCAACCTGGATCGCGGTCAACCCGCCGTGCTCATCGGCGAGAGCCCGTTCCCGGAGGCGGAGGAGCTGTCCGCACGCATGCGGGGCGCGTGGACGGAGTTCGCCGCCCACGGCGACCCCGGCTGGCCCGCCTACGACACCGGGCAGCGCCTCGTACAGCTCTTCGGCACCCGCACGACCCTCACCGCCTACCCGGAGGAGGCCTCCCGCCGGATCTGGCAGGACCACACCTTCCCCGCCCTGCCGCTGCTCGACACACCTTAGGCCGTGTCCGCAAAGTCCCGCCTGCCCCGCGACGCCTGGCACCGCACCTCGCTGCGTTGTCGGGCACGTCCGAGTACGTCCAGTACACGGACGGCCCTCCGCCTTGCGATGCACGGCGCCAGACGCCGCGTGGCCCGCCCTTCGGGCGGCCGGCGCTACTGTGCGGACACGGCCCAGTCCGATTCCTGAGGATCATCCGATCGTTGGTTGACGTGTGTCGTTGACCGACGCCCAGTGGGCCCGCATCGAGCCGTTACTGCAGGATCGGACGCCGAAGCGGGGTGGGCGGTGGCGGGATCACCGTCAGGTGCTTGACGCGATCGCGATCAAGTACCGCACCGGGACGCCGTGGATGGACCTGCCCGGGCACTTCGGGTCATGGAAGGGCGTCCACAACCGGCTTCGGGCTGGGCCGCCGACGGCACCTGGGCGAAGGGTGTTCACGGCTCTGCTCGCCCAGGCCGACGCCGAAGACGGCCTGGACTGGGTCGTCGCGGTCGATTCCACGATCGTGCGAGCACATCAGCACGCTGCCGGGGCCCGTCAAAGGGGGCCCCGGCCGACGGCCGTTGCCGGCCATTGCGGACACGCCCTAGCCGCTCGCGGGATGGGGGGCGACGACGCAGTTGGACTTCGCGGACTCCAGGGTCCCGTTGACGGCGGTGACGCAGAACTCGTAGTTCCAGGTGCCGGGGAAGAGGTACGCGATGTCACGGTGCGTGGTGTCGACGATGAACTCGTCGGCGGAGGACTGGCTTCCGTTGTTGATGTTGCGGACCCAGACGCGGTATCCGGCCGCCTGCGGGGAACCCGACCAGGTGAGTTGCACCGTGGTGGCGTCGGTTGAGGTCACCTGGAGGCCGCCAGGCGCAGGCGGGCTTCCCGCCCCGATGGTGACGGCACGCCCTGCGCCCGGCAGGCCGCCGCCCGCGGCATTCCACGTCACGACGGAAACGGCGTAGTGGTGGCCGGGTGTGAGGCCGTCGATGTGGACGGACTTGCCGGTGACCGAGGTGCTGTCGATGAAGGCCCCCGGGGTGTCCTTGTCGAAGGTGATCACCTGGTAGCGGTCGATGGTGTCGGTGTACGGGCCGGTGGGTGCGCCCCACACGACATCGACGCCGGTCGCCGTGGCCGTGGTGACGATGCCCACGGGCGGTGGAGCGGTTTTGGGATGTGCGGTGGCCCTGACGGTCGGCGACCAGTCCGACTTCACCCTGCCGCCGTTGTCGGTGCGGACCTGGTACTCCCACTCCATTCCGTCCTCGGTCCAGGTGGTGTCGAAGCGGTTCACCGAGACAGGGAAGTCGGTCCAAGCGGTCACGCCGACCAGCCGGTAGCGGACTTGGTATCCGATGGCCCCGTAGACCGCGTCCCAGGTCACCTTGATGCCGCTGTCCTCGGAAGAGGCGACGACGTTGCCCGGCACGGGTGTCGCCCGGGCGGGCATGTCCGCTGGGACGGCCGGTACGGAGGTGCCCAGGTGGTAGCGGTCGTGCAGGGTCTTCTCGAAGGCGCGGGCGATCTGGTATTCGCCCAGCGCGTTCGGGTGCAGGCCGTCGTAACCGGCGGGGCATCCGTCCGGCTCGCAGGAGTACTCCCCGCGCCAGTCGACCAGCTCGACCGGGGACCGGCCGGTTTTCCACTGCGAGATCGCGTCGCTCAGCAGCAGGTTGTAGGTGTCGGTGTTGGCGATCAGGTCGTCCCGTCCGCCGATCCTGGTGCGCTGCGGGACGTTGGCCAGCGCGAACTTCAGGTCGGGATCGGCGGCGCGGGCCTCGTCGACCAGCGCCTTCATGCTCGCCAGCGTGCCGTTCGCATCGCTGACGAACCAGCCCATGTCGTTGAACCCGAGCCCGACCAGCAGCAGGTCCGGCTTGAACTTCTTGACCTGCTCACGGATCAGGGTCTTGTCCTGGGCCGCCTGCCTTCCCCACACGGCGAAATGGTCACTGTCGAACTCCTCCGCGCCCTTGGCGTACCCGCCGGACGTCCGTGGCGGTCCCGTGACCGGTTGCTGCTTGCCCTGGAGCGGGGGAGGCTGCGGTGCCGACGCGGCCTCGGGCGGCATGGTTCCCGTGTACGGCCCCACGAAGTCCACCGATACGTCCTGGTCCCTGAACCACTGCCACAGCCGGTATCGCCAGGTCCAGTCGCCCTCATGGCCCTGCGTCATCGAATCGCCCACCACCATCACCTTGAGCGGATCGGTGGGCCGCGGCGGTTCCGGTGGCTCGACGGGCGGGTTGGGGTCGCCCGGTGCGTTCTCGTCGCGGCTGTAGTCGAACGGGAACATCGGGTTCTTGATCTCGCTACAGGTCGTGCCGCCTTGCGAGTTGGACTTGCATTCGGTCGTCACGTAGAAGGGCATGGCGCCTTTGAGATCGCCCGGGTGGCTCGAGTCCTTGATGGCGATCGTGGCGTGGTCGAAATCGTGGGCGAAGAGCTTGTCGCGCAGCCCGCGCGGGAAACCGTTGTACGACACCAGAGGCGAGCGTATCCACCGGTGGTAGTGGTTCTCCGGCGGCTCGTCGCCTGATGACGCGAAGCGGAAGTTGTGCGTGGAGGCGCCGTCCTTGTGATAGACGAGCTTGGGGTGGGTACCGTCCCACAGGACGTCGCCAGCCGCTTTGATCTCGTAGTTGCCGTGCTGGGACGCGGAGACCCATTTCGCCTGGTCGTTCTGGACCCAGACGGCGATGTGCTCCCAGTCGTGGACGTGGCCGCCGGCGTCCTGCCAGAGCTCGGTCGCCACGTCTTTCTCGAAGTAGTAGTCGTAGAGGTAGACACACCAGCCGGAATTGCACCGCTGACGTGCATAGGCGTTGCTGTTGTCCAGGTCGGACTGGTCACGGCAATGCGCCGAAGCGGTCGTGCCGTTGTGGTCGAGGCCCTGAGCGATGGTCCCGTCGGGCCCGATCGCCGGAACGCTGTAGCAACCGTCCGTGTCGTAATCCAGGGCAGGCTGCCATTTCGCATCGTTGGCGGTGGCGTTCTGTGGCAGTGCCCGCGGCGGGTCGGGTTCGGCCGCGCTCGCCTGCGAAGGCGCGGCCAGCAGGCCGCACACGACCAGGACGATCGTGAGACCGGCGGCGATCAGACCGCTGGGACGACGGTTGCCGCCCAGGGGGAAGGGCCGTAACCAGGAGGTTCTCAGAACATGGGGAAGGCCGGACATCAAGTGACGTCCTCTCGTGGAGGCGGATTGGTTTCCTGCCCGCGCGGCACGGCCGAGCGCGCCGCGCATCATCGGCGGGGTTGCGGGACCAGGGGGGATCGCAAGCGGTCGCTGCGGGGTCTCACCGTGCGATTCCCGCGCGCCCGCCGCTCCGAAGCCTCAGACCGGTGCGCCGGTGTCGTAGAAGGCGCGGGCGGCGAGGCCGATCCATTCGGGGCGTTCCCAGGACGGCCAGCGGGTACGGGCGTTCTCGTCGACGGTGGCGGCCGTCTCGTCGGCGGTGGCGCCGCGCTTGCGCAGCCGCAGGGCCTCGTCGCGGACGTAGACGAGGTAGTCGCGGACGTCGTGGATGAGCGAGGCGTCGGTGACCTCGCCGTGGCCGGGAACGACGGTCTGCGGGGCGAGTGCGGCGAGCCGGTCGAGCACGCCGATCCAGCCTTCGCCGTCCACATCGGTGTCGTGGGGCGGGAAGTACGGGGCGATCGGGAAGATACGGGTCTCCAGCAGATCGCCGGCGAACAGCACCCGGCCGTCCACCAGGACGATCTGGTCGGACCGAGTGTGCGCGGGACCGACCTCGCGCAGCAGCACGGTACGGCCGCCGAGGTCGATCTCTGCCTCGCCCTCGTAGACCAGATCGGGGTCGACCAGTTCGGCTCCTTCGAGTTCGGCGGCGACTGCGGGGCTCAGGCCCTTGAACATGTCGAGGTAGCCGGCCCCCTTGCGCCGAAGTTCGGCGCGCTGACCGCGGTTGTAGACGATCGTGGCGGCGCCCTTGAACGCCTGCGCGCCGAAGCCGTGCTCAGGATGGAAGTGGGTGAGGGTCAAGTACAGGTGGCGGCCGCCGGCCAGGCGCCGGGCCTGCTCCAGCACCAGTGCACCGTTGCGGGGGCCGAGGCCGGTGTCGATGACCAGCGCGGCCTTCTCCCCGAGGACGATGCCGACGTTGGGGACCAACTCGACGCGCTGGTCCGGGATGACGAAAACGCCCTCGGACACTTCGACGGGAGGTCCCGTCACGACGGGCGGGGGGCTGCGCAGGACATCCGGCGCGCCGTCGGAAGTGAGGGGCGCGGGGTCGGTGGCGCACATGACACAACTCCGAATCTGAGCAATGTTGAGATCTTGGCCGCGACTGTAACACCCGATCTGAGCAGAGTTAAGATGAAGTCATGACGAAGGAGCGATATCACCACGGGGACCTGCGCGGCGCGTTGCTCGACGCGGCAGAGACCCTGGTACGGGAGCGGGGGGCCGATGGCTGGTCGCTGCGTGAGGCATCGGCGCGGGTCGGTGTCAGCCCCAGCGCGGCCTACCACCACTTCGGGTCGCGTGACGCACTCGTATCCGCCCTGTCCGAGATCGTGCTGGCCCGGCTGGGGCATCGCCTGCGCGACGCCGTGGAGGCGGCGCAGGAGCAGGGTCCCGAACGTCTCGCCGCATGCGGGCGCGCCTATGTCACCTGGGCCGTCGAGGACCCGGCCGTCGCGCGGCTCGTCTTCCGCGGCGGCGCCACAACGGCGCAGTCCGCCATCTCACCCCACCCGCACGACGTGCTCACGAGGGAACTCGACCGCTTGACCGAGTCGGGGCACCTGCCTCCGGGAGCCCGCCCGGGCGCCGAATTCGTCGTCTGGGCCGCCATCCACGGCCTGGCCGTCCTGCTCATCGACGGGCTCGTGCACATCGACGACAGGGCAGGCGTCGAAGGCCAGACCGACCGTCTGGTCTTCGCCACCTTCCACGGCCTGGCTCGAGAAACCGCCCCCGAGCCGGACCGGCCCACGCCCACCACCACGCACACGCGACGCCTCACCCAGAGCACGGCCTAGCCTGGCACCGCACGCGTCCTCGCCCTCACCTTCACCCTGAAGCGCCCGCGGAAGAGCTTTGACGGCCCGGGTGGATCCGGGGCGCACACAGGGGGCGATCGGATGATCCGCCGGAAACGGCCTAAGGGAGTGCGCCGGTCACGCCGTCGACGATCATCATCCACATGGGCTGGGCGCCCGTGCCGAACGCCGAGGCCAGCGCGTACCCGATCGCCGCGTCCGCCGGCCTGATCTCGCGGTCCTCCCGCCATTCGGCGATGACCGTCTCGTCACCGTCCGAGGAGAAGTCGCCCAGGTGCACGCCGTCGCGGGTCAGGCGGCTGCTGGGTACGGAGTCCGGGACCAGGCGGTAGTCCGCCCCGTCGTACTTGACCTCCACCCGGTAGGAGTGCCTGCTCAGCCGGCCCTTCGCCGGCAGCAGCCGGGCCGTCGCGCCGCCGACCCGCATCGTGAGGTGCGCCGGGTCGCGGGTGCCGATGGCGATCTGGGGGTCCGCCTCCGTGGCCGGGTCGCGCTCCAGGGTCACGCCGGGGATCGCCTCGCCGTCGACCTCAAGGCGGATCTGCCCGTCCTGGCGGACGGTGATCGCACCGAAGAGGGTGTCCTCGATGGGTGCTCGGTCTGTCTCGTTCACAGGTGCGCGTCGCTTCGGTGTGGGATGAACTACGGCAGGCATAAGGGACTTTCCACATCACCCTACCGGTAGCGATCATGGTTCGTGCCGGGGGATCCGTCGCGCTTTCTGCGGGCGTACGGGCCACGGCCGCGCCCGGTGGCGGGACTCTCAGGTGAGGCTCCACGACCATGTCCCGTCGGCGGTGACGAGGCACGCGAGGATCGCGAGGTCGGCCAGGCCGAGAGCGATGCCCAGGCGGGCCCGGCCGGGCCGGGTGGTGTGCCGGTGCAGGGCGAGGGCGCCGAGTACGACGGCGGTCGGACCGAGGATCAGGTTCATCACGAGCAGGCCCACAAGACCCAGCACGAAGGCGGTGACGGCCATCGCGTCGGCGTCACGGGTGCGGGTGCGGGGCGTACGGGTACGCGTGCGGGGCGGGGTCGTCCCGCCTCCGGTACGGGCCCGGGTACCGGATTCGGTCCGCCGGCTCATCGCAGACCTCCCCGGCGGTGGCCCGCGAGTCGCTCGCGTGTGGCGAAGAGGGCGAGCCAGAGGGCGATGGCGAGAGCGGCGACCACGCTGACGGGCCCGGGTACGTGCGCGACGGCGCCCAGGACGACGCCGAGCACCAGCAACGCACCTACGAGGAAGAGCATGAGACGTCCTTCCATTCAGGTAACAGTTGTTCACTGACTACCCAGTTCAGTTGCCCTCATGCTGGCGGCGCACAACTGTGACGCGGTTGACTTCGCGTCATGAGTCCGCACACCGGCATTCGTGAGAACCAGCGCCGCCGTACCCGGCGCGCCCTCCTCGACGCGGCCTTGTCCGAAATGGAGGAGCGCAGCCTCGGCAGCCTCGGCCTCAGGGAGGTGACCCGGGCCGCCGGAGTTGCCCCCACCGCCTTCTACCGGCATTTCCGGGACATGGACGAGCTGGGGACCACCCTGGTCGAGGAGGCGCTGGCCAGCCTGGACGAGACGGTCCGGGGCATCCTCGCCGCGACCGGCGACGCCGACCGGCGCGGCGACGCCGTGGTGCGGCTCGTCGCCGACCTGGTGCGCGGCCGGCCCGCGCACGTGCGCTTCCTGGTCCGCGAACGCCACGGCGGGGTTGCGGCGGTGCGCGAGGCCATCGCCGGGCAACTCGACTTCCTCGCCCACGAGATCGGCGGCGCGCTCGCGGCCGATCCGGTGAGCGCGGGCTGGGACGCCGACGACGTGACGATGCTGTCCCGGCTGCTGGTGGACCACATGTTCATGACGGCGTCGGCGTTCCTGGCCGCCTCGCTCCGCGGGGAGGACTGGTCGGCCGCCACCCGCACCGCCCGCGCCCAGCTCCGCCTGATCCATCTCGGGCGCGTGCACTGGACGGGGTGACCGCGCCATCGCCGTCACCCCTGCCCGGACCTCAGCTCGGGCGGCGGCTCAGCCGGCCGGGCCACCAGGCCGCGGGGCCGATGTCCAGGACCAGGGCGGGAACCAGGAGCGAGCGCACGACCAGGGTGTCCAGGAGGACACCGAAGGCCACGATGAAGGCGATCTGCACGAGGAACGCCAACGGGATGACGCCCAGCGCGGCGAACGTGGCGGCCAGCACCACGCCCGCGGACGTGATCACTCCGCCGGTGGCCGTCAGCCCCCGGACCACCCCCTCGCGGACGCCGTGCCGCAGCGACTCCTCGCGGACCCGTGACATGAGGAAGATGTTGTAGTCCACTCCCAGCGCGACGAGGAAGACGAACCCGTACAGCGGCACGGACGAGTCCGTCCCGCTGAACCCGAACGCGTGGCGGAACACGAGGGCGGACACGCCCAGGGTGGCGAAGAAGTTCAGGGCCACCGTCGACACCAGCAGCAGCGGCATCACCAGCGAGCGCAGCAGGGCCACCAGGATGACGAGGATGATGGCCAGCACCACCGGGACGATGACCTCGCGGTCGCGCTCGGCCGTCTTCTGGGTGTCATGGGCCTGTGCGGTGTAGCCGCCCACGAGGGCCCCCGCGCCCGGCACCGGATGGACCGCCCCGCGGAGCCTGACCACCGTCCGCTTGGCCGCCGCGCTGTCCACCGGGTCCTTCAGCACCACGTCGATCCGTACCAGGCCGTCCTTCTCGCCCCGCACGACGGCCGAGTCCACGCCCTGAGTTCCTGCGGCGCGCTCGCGTACCTGAGTCTGCCGGTCGGCGGCGGCGATCACGACGGCCGGATTGCCGGCCCCTCCCGGGAAGTGCCGCCCGAGTTCCTTCTGCCCCGTGACCGACGGGGCCTCGTTCACGAAGATCTCGTCCAGCGGAACACCGCCCGAGTGCAGCGCGGGCGCGAACGCGGCGCAGGCGAGGAGACCCGCCAGAGCCATGGCCCATACCCGCCTGGGAGCCCCGCTGACCAGGGTGGCGATCCGGCTCCAGACCCCTGCGGCGCTGCTGCCGGAGGTGGTGACGTGCGCCGGCCAGTAGGCCCTGCGCCCCAGCAGGACCAGCGCCGCCGGCAGGAAGGTCAGCGCGCTCGCCACCGCGCAGACGATCCCGATCGCCCCGACGGGCCCGAGCGCCCGGTTGTTGGTCAGGTCGCTGAGGAACAGGGCGAGCAGGCCCAGGGCCACGGTGCCGGCGCTGGCCACGACCGGACCGCAGGACTGCCGCAGAGCCGCCCGCATGGCCGCGTACCGGTCGTCGACGTGGCCCAGTTCCTCACGGAAGCGGGCGGTCAGCAGCAGGGCGTAGTCGGTGGCCGCGCCGATGACGAGGATCGAGAGGATGCCCTGGACCTGCCCGTCCACTCTGACCAGGTCCGCGCTCGCCAGGGCGTAGACGATCGCGCATGCCAGGGAGAGGGCGAACACCGCCCCCATGATGATCAACAGCGGCAGGAGGACGCTGCGGTAGACCAGCAGCAGGATCACGAGGACGGCCGCCAGCGCCACGCCCAGCAGCAGCCCGTCGATACCGGCGAAGGCCTCCGACAGGTCGGCCCGGGTGGCCGCCGGTCCCGTCACGTGGAACATGGTGGCCGCGACCCGGGAGCCGGCCTCCCGGATCTCGGCGACCGCCGAGGGCAGTTCGTCGCCCAGCGCGGGGTTCAGCGGGACCACCGCCTGCATCGCCCTGCCGTCGCGCGACGCGACGACGGGGGAGGGCGAACCCGCGATCCAGGGCCGGCCCGCCAGCCCGGCCAGTGCGGCCTGCGCGGAGGC
This sequence comes from Streptomyces spororaveus, assembly GCF_016755875.1. NCBI lineage: Bacteria > Bacillati > Actinomycetota > Actinomycetes > Kitasatosporales > Streptomycetaceae > Streptomyces > Streptomyces spororaveus. Next base: position 8,157,629 of record NZ_BNED01000005.1, read on the forward strand.
CGTCTCGGCCGGGGTCACCCGCGTGGCCCCGTCCGTGGTCCAGACCACCACCGCCGGCAGCGACTCCTCCTGCCGGAAGGAGCCCTGGGCCTGGGCGACCCTGGTGGATTCGGCGCTGCGGGGGAGAAAGGCGGCCTGGTCGTTGGTGGAGACCTCGCCGAGCTTGCCCGCGTAAGGGCCGAGGCTCCCTCCGATGCCGAGCCAGACCGCCAGGAGGAGCGCGGGCACCAGCCACCGGGCGGATCGTGGCGAGGTGCGCATGATGCTCCTGAAGCAGATACGGAGGACGGCCCGAGGTCCCGTGGGCCCGATGCCCAAGAGGGGCCACGGACCGCACCGGAAAGCAAACGGACACGCCGCGGTGAGGGCGCCCACCCTTCCCGCGACGCTGCCCCAGGGGCAACATGCAGCGTTTCTGCATCACTTCCGGCCCCGGGCCGCACCGCCCTGAGGATCCGCACAGCGGCGGATCCTCAGGGCGGTGCGGCCTCAGGTCTTGAGCAGGCGGTCGAAGAAGGAGCGGTACTGCTGGAGCGCCAGCCGCAGCTCTTCCGTGGCGACCTGTTCGCCCTGGTCCCACTGGCCTTCCAGGCCCTGCTTGCGGGTCGAGAAGGTCTGGGCGAGCGCCTGCATCACCTCGGCCACCAGCGCGTCCGCCGACTTGACCGCCTCCTGCGGATCATCCACGAACCGGCCCTGGATCTCGCTCCACGACCTGCGGTAGCCCTCCGCCTCCTCGCCGCCGAGCAGCGGTTCGTCCGCTGCCGGGGGCTGCGTGCCCTCGTGTCCCCGGGTCTCCTCCTCCGTGGCGCTGCCGTCGCCGCCCCGGATGTCAGCCGTCGCCTCACCCGGGTACGTGGGTACCTGCCGTTCCGCGTCGAGCCGGGTGTCCGGCGCGGGCGCCGCCGTCCCCGGGTTCGCGATGTCCTCCGTCGTCAGCTCGACACCGGCGGTCCGGTCCTCTTCCCTGTCCGTTCGGTTCTGCATGGTCACCTGCTCCTCTGGTCGTCGAGCAACTCCTCGAAGAGCGCGCGGTAGTGCACCATCGCTCCGCGGAGTTCCTCCGTCGTCGTCTGGCCCGTACCGCTGCGCACCTTGACGTCGTGCGCGGCGCGGTAGTGCTCCAGGGTCCGTCCGTGTTCGACCGAGAGATCTCGCACCTGACGGTCGAATCCCTCCGCGGGATACCCGCGCTCGCGCATCAGTCGCGTGATCAGCTCGTCGGCATCGCCGACGGAGCCCTCCGGCCGGTCCACGAATCGCTCCTGGACGCCGCTCCACTCCTGCGCGTACTGGTGACGCCGCTCCGTCGGGAGTTCCTTGAGTTCGAAGTCGGCGTGCCGCTCCTCGCGGCGGCGCAGCTCGCGCTCCGCCGACATGCGGCCTCCTGCGGCGTCCACGGTGCGGTCGTACTCGGGTCCGAACCTCTGCTGCAAGCGGCGTCGGCGGGACATCATCCACAGCCCGACGCAGAGTGCGACGACCACGACCGCGGCGATGACGATCACGGTGATGAGCATGCTGTTCGACATGGCTCGCCTCCATCCGGGCCCCATCGGCCCCTGCCACGCGGATGCCCGGCGCGCCGGGGGCCAAACGTAGGCCCCGGCAGGCGGTGCGAGGCCGTGGCTCAGCGGCTGGTCAGGTATCCGCCCATGGTGGTGAAGTAGTCGGTGGCGGGCATCTCCGCGCCGTCCTCGGTGCGTACCCGGGTGATGGCGAGGCCGTGGTTGCGCCCGGTGCGGGCATCGGCTCCGGCCACGATCACGACGCCTTCGCCTTCGCGGTAGAAGACGCGGCCGGGCGTGCCCCCGTACCGGCCCTCGGAGACGACGGCGGCCAGTACCTCCAGACGCTTGCCGCGGTGGAAGGTGAAGGCGGCCGGGTAGGGGGCCGACTGGGCGCGGACGAGTCGCTGGAGATCCTCGGCGGGCCAGTTCCAGTCGATGCGGATGTCCTCGGCCGACCGCTTGTGGAAGAAGCTGGCCTGCGACCGGTCCTGGCGGGTGAAGTCGGTCTCGCCGGCCGCGATCCGGCCGAGGGCGCCCACGGTGACCGGGGCGATCAGGTCGACGGTCTTGTGGAACAGGTCGGTGGCGGTGTCGGCCGGGCCGACCGGCACGGCGCGCTGGACCACGATGTCACCCGCGTCGAGCTCGTCGTTCATCAGGTGAGCGGTGACGCCCACTTCGGGCTCGTCGTTGATCAGGGCCCAGATCAGAGGGGAGAAGCCGGCGTACTTCGGCAGCAGCGAGTCGTGCACGTTGAGGGTGCCGTGCCGGGGCAGGTTGAAGATGCGCGGCGGGATCCACGTGCGCCAGTTGTTCGCGACGATGATGTCCGGTTCCGCCTCCTTGAGCCGAGTGAACAGCTCCTCGTCGTCCGGGCGGTTGCGGATGAGCACCGGGACCCCGTGATCGTCGGCGAGGTCGGCGACCGAGTCGCTCCAGATCTTCTCGTACGCGTGCTCGCTCTTCGGGTGCGTCACGACCAGAACGACATCGTGTTCGGACTCCAGCAGCGCCTGCAGGGTGCGGTGCCCCCACGTCTGATAGCCGAACATGACGACCCGCATGGGGTTCCTCCTTGGAGCGGCGACAGATTTCAAAATGAGTAAAGCAAGCCTTACCTAAGTGCGCAACGGCCCCTTTTTTGAAGACGGTTCGGCTCGAAATCGTGGAAGGCTCGATCTGATGTGCCCATCGACAGGCCCATCATGTCAGGTTAGCCTTGCCTAAGTTCTCCTCGGGTTCCGCTCCTTCGGCGTGCCCTGCCCCCGGTTCCCCCCATGCATGACAATCGGCTGCCCCCGCACGCTTGGGAGTGACATGTCACAGGATCTGCCCGATGATGCGCCACTGATCCACGACCTCATCGGCATCGGCTTCGGCCCCTCGAACGTGGCGATGGCGATCGCGCTCAGCGAGCACAACGCCGGCGTCGGACCGCAGGAGGCGGTCACCGCCCACTTCTTCGAGCAGCAGCCCCGCTTCGGCTGGCACCGCGGCATGCTCATCGACGACGCCACGATGCAGGTGTCCTTCCTCAAGGACCTGGTGACACTGCGCAATCCGGCGAGCGAGTACAGCTTCCTCTGCTACCTCCAGAGCAGGGGCCGCCTGATCGACTTCGTCAACCACAAGAACCTGTTCCCGCTCCGGGTCGAGTTCCACGACTACTTCGAGTGGGCCGCGGCCAAGGTCGACGACATGGTCTCCTACGGCTCCGAGGTCGTCGCCGTACGCCCCGTCCTGCGCGACGGAGCGGTCGAGTACGTCGACGTGACCGCCCGCTCCGGCTCCGAGCTCGTGGTCCACCGGGCGCGCAACCTGGTGATCGGCACCGGCCTGCGGCCGCAGATGCCGGAGGGCGTGGACCGTACCGAGCGGATCTGGCACACCTCGGAACTCCTCACGCGGGTCGCCGCGCTGGGCGGCGCGGACCCCTCCCGGTTCATCGTCGTCGGGGCCGGTCAGAGCGCCGCCGAGAACGTGGCCTTCCTGCACCGCACCTTCCCCCGGGCCGAGGTGTGCGCCGTCTTCTCCCGCTACGGCTACAGCCCCGCCGACGACAGCGGCTTCGCCAACCGGATCTTCGACCCCTCGGCGGTCGACGAGTACTTCACCGCCCCCGAGGAGGTCAAGCGCAAGCTGATCGAGTACCACGCCAACACCAACTACTCCGTGGTGGACATCGACCTGATCGACGACCTCTACCGGCAGGAGTACCAGGAGAAGGTCCTCGGGACCGAACGGCTGCGCTTCCTCAAGGTGTCACGGCTCGCGGACGTCACCGAGACCCCCGACCACGTACGCGTCACCGTCGAATCGCTGGTCACGGGGGAGAAGGAGGCCCTGGCGGCCGACGCGCTCGTCTACGCGACCGGATACCGCTCGGCGGACGGCCTCGGACTGCTCGGGGACGTGGAGAAGTACTGCCGGCGCGACGGCCTCGGCCGCGTCCGCGTGGCACGCGACTACCGTGTCGTCAGCGATCCCGGACTGCGCTGCGGCATCTACCTCCAGGGAGGAACGGAACACACGCACGGCATCACGTCCTCCCTGCTGTCCAACACCGCCGTCCGGGTCGGCGAGATCCTCCAGTCCATCGTCGCGCACGGCCGGGTACCGGTACCGGCCTCCCGCCCGGCGCCCACCCCCTGAGGACCCGCATCCATGCTCTGCACCAGGCTGACGAACGCCACCTTCCTCACCATGGACCCCGGGCACCCGGTCGCCCACGACCTGGGCATCTGGCACGGCCGCATCGTCGGCCTGGACGAGGCCGTGACCGCACTGCCCGCCCGCGAGGTTGTCGACCTCCAGGGCGCCACCGTGCTGCCCGGATTCATCGACTCCCACGTGCACCTGGCCTGGGCCGGACTCAAGGGGACCACCCCCAGCGTGGCACCCTGCGAACGCGTCGAGGACGTGCTCGCCGTCGTCGCGGAGGCGGCCGCCCGGAAGCCGCGGGGCGCGTGGGTGGACATCGGGGGCTACGACCAGCGGTCCCTCGGCCGCCACCTCACCGCCGCCGAACTGGACAAGGTCGCCGACGGCCGCAAGGTGTTCATGCTGCACGACTCGGGACACGGCTGCGTCGTCAACACCACCGTCCTCGACCTGCTCCCCGGCGAACTCGCCCACGGCGAGGGCTTCCTCGCCGAGAGTGCCATGACCGCCGCCCGCAGGCTGCGGCTGCCCTACGCCCAGGAGGAGATCGCCGACGCAGTCGAGCACGCCGGACGCGCCTGCCTCGCGGAAGGCGTCACCGCCTGCGCCGAGGCGGGCATCGGCGGCGGCCTGCTCGGCCACAGCCCGGTCGAGCTCGGCGCCTACCAACTCCTGCGCGACCAGGGGAGGCTGCCGCTGCGGGTCCAGCTCATGGCGTCCGCCGACACCCTGCGGCCCGTGGCCGCGCACGCCTCCGACGGGATCCCCCGCGCCCTGGACCTCGGCCTGCGCAGCGGCTTCGGCGACGACTGGCTCTCCCTCGGCGCGCTCAAGGTCTACACCGACGGCGGCATGATGGCCCGTACCGCCGCACTCACCCGCCCCTACGAAGGAACGGACCAGGCGGGGGAGTTCCAGGACAGCCCGGAGCGGATCACCGGCGTCATCGTCGACGGGCACCTCGCCGGCTGGCAGCTCGCCGTGCACGCCATCGGGGACCGCGCCGCCGACCTGGCTCTGGACGCCCTGGAGCGCGCCCAGCGGCTGCGCCCCCGGCCCACCGCCCGCCACCGGATCGAACACGCCGGTCTGATCCGCCCCGACCAGCTGGCGCGCTTCGCCCGGCTCGGCGTGAGCGCGGTGGTCCAGCCGAACTTCCTGCGTTCCTTCGGCGACGACTACGCGGCCGTGATGGGTCCGGAGCGGGCCCCCTGGATGTACCGGGGGCGGGGATTCCTGGACCACGGCGTCACCCTGGTGGGCAGCTCCGACCGCCCCGTCACCGACGGGTCACCGCTGCGGGCCGTCCAGTTCATGGTGGAACGGGCCTCCGCCTCCGGCCGCCTCATCGGGCCGGGCGAAGGCATCACGGTGGAAGAGGCCCTGCACGCCTACACCGTGGCGGGTGCCTGGGCCTGCCACTGGGACGACGAGGCGGGCACCCTGGCCCCGGGCCGGCGCGCGGACCTGGCGGTCCTCGGCGACGACCCGAGGCGGGTCGACCCCTCGCGGATCGGAGCCGTCGAGGTCGTCGCCACGTACGTCGACGGCAGGCCCGCCTGAGCTCTGCCGGCCGGCCGGACGCCTCAGTGCCGCCGCCCGCGCAGGCGGTTCAGCAGCCGGCCGGCCTGCGCGCGCTTGCGGGGGTCGGCGGCGGCCCGCCGGACCGATGCGACCGCCCGCCGGCCCTGCGGGCCGCGCGCGAACTGCTTGATTCGGGTCAACAACGCGGACATGACGCCTCCTTGGGGTTCTCACCGGCTCATGTACCCGGAGGCGGGACGGACATGTGCGCGCGGCCCCGCGGGTGCTCAGGCGGGCTGCGGCGTGAGCCGCTTGAGGCCCTTGCGGTCGTAGTAGGTGGTCATGGCGAAGCCGAACAGCAGGGCCAGGACCGTACCGACCGCGATCATGATCCAGGAGCGGGTGAGACCCGCGTCGCCGCGGGCGTCGAAGTAGAGGATCGCGCGGACTCCGTCGCTGAGCTGGCGCATCGGTTCGAAGTGGGAGAGGAAGCGGTAGAAGCCGGGGACCGCCTGCAGCGGGACGGTCGCACCCGACGACGGCAGACCCAGCACGATGAACACGAACATCGACACGAGCTGGCCGATGCCGCCGAACGCGGCGTTGATGGCCTGCACCCCCAGGCCGACGGCGAGGGCCGCGCAGTAGGAGTAGACCCACAGGAGGGGCAGGTGAGACGCGTCCATCCCGAGGATGCCGACGCAGGCCAGCATCACCAGGGAGACGCTGACGAGCGTGATGCCCGCGGTCATCAGCATCTTGAGGAGCAGCGTCTGGGTACGGCTGATCGGCACCGTCGGGCGGCGGGTGTGCCAGGGTCCGATCTCGTTGTCGGCGTAGCCGAGGGCGGTGTCGACGCCGTTGCTGATGACGTTGCCGCCCATGAATCCGGCCAGCACCAGCAGCAGGGTGTAGTAGAAGGCCGTCAGACCGAGTCCGCTGTGCGCGCCGATCGGGTGGCCGACCTGGGTGACGACCTCGACGGGGTCGGCCAGGAGCAGCTTCGCGGTCGGGCTCGCCTGGGCGCCGGCGGCCGCGGTGAGCTGTTCGCCGACGGTGCGGGACGCCCGGTGGGCGGCCTGCGTCGTGATCTGGCTCGCCAGCGAGGATCCGAGGCTGCCCTTGCCGGGGTTGGTGAGCACGGTGATGGCGGGCCGCTTCGTGGCGCCGGAGGTGGGGAGCGCCGCGACGGAGTCGGTGAAGCCGGCCGGGACCACCAGCGCGCCGTAGACCTTGCCGGAATCGAGCTGGTCACGGGCCTGGGCGAGGGTCAGCTCGCGCCAGTCCGCCTTGCCGCCCGCGGGGTCGGCGGCGATCGCGGCGGTGATCTGCGTACCCAGGTTCCGCTGCTGTCCCGGCGGCGGCTTGCCCGTGTCCTCGTTGACCAGGGCGATGGGCAGGTCGCGCAGTTCCGCGTTGGGGTTCACGATGCCGCCCATGTAGAGCAGCGACAGCAGCAGGGCGAGCAGCCCCGTCAGGATCGTGGGGACCAGCCACAGCTGGGGGCGGCGTACCAGGGCCGCGGCGGTGGCTTCGGGGGCGGCGGTCGGGGACATCGGTCTCCGTAGCTTCCCGGCGGGCCGGGATCGGGGGGTGGCGGGAGCGGCGGGGCCGCACGGCACCCTCAGGATGGTCTCCGGACCCGGGAAGGCCGCCGTACCCCTCGCGCTCCGGACGCGAACCCGCGTACGGGACCACCGGAACGGCCCACCGCCGGGGTCCGCCCACCGCGCGCCGGGCCGCTGCGGGGTCAGCCGGTGCAGGTGATCGAGAAGGGGACCGGGTTGGAGGTGGAGCGGACGGGGCTCTGGAGTTCCACGGCCATCCCGGTCGTCAGGGTGCCCGTCTTCGCGTATGCCGACAGGCGCACGGTGTCGTGCCTCTCGGGGTTGTCCCTGTCCCCGACCGTCAGGGTCCGCCAGTGCGGATCCACCACCGAGCCGTCGCCGGACACCCACCGGTAGGAGATCAGCGTCGGCTCGGACGCGGTGAAGGTCGCGGTGAAGGCCGGGGCCCGGCCTTCGGGGATCGGACAGCCGCCGGTGTAGGCCGTGTTGGCGCCCACCACCGACACCTGTACGCCCGCGCCACGGGCGGTGCCGTCACCGTCGCCGTCACCGGCGAACGCGTAGGCGAGCCCGCCGCCGATCAGTACGCACGCGGCCGTGCCGGCCGCGACGAAGGCCGCCGTACGGCGCTTGCGGCGCGGGGCGGCGACCGCGGCGGGCTCCCCGGGGGCCGCCAGGACGCCGGCCGCGCTCGTGGTGGCACCCGGATCGTGGGCGATGTCCCGCAGGGACGCGCTGACTTCGGCGGCGGGGGTCCGCTCCGCGGGCTCCTTGCGGAGCAGCCCGGCGATCACCGGGGCGAGCGGGCCGGCGCGGGTCGGTACCGGCGGTTCCTCGTCCACGACGGCCCGAAGGGTGCTGAGCGCGGTGTCCTGCCGGAACGGCGAGAGCCCCTCCACGGCCGCGTACAGCAGCACGCCGAGGGACCACAGGTCGGACTCGGGGCCCGAGAGGCGGCCCAGCGCCCGCTCCGGCGCCAGGTACTCGGGGGAGCCGACCAGCTCGCCCGTCATGGTGAGGGCGGTGCTGCCCTCGACCATCGCGATGCCGAAGTCGCCGAGGACCACCCGCCCGTCCTCGGCGAGCAGCACGTTCGCCGGTTTCACGTCCCGGTGCTCCACCCCGACGGCGTGGGCCGCGCGCAGCGCGCTCAGCACCTCCGCGCCGACGTGTGCGGCCTGGCGTGGGGTCAGCGGCCCCTCGGCCCGCAAGCGTTCGGCCAGCGATCGGCCGCGGATCAGCTCCATCACGATCCAGGGCCGGTCGTCCTGCATGACCACGTCGTGGACCGTGACCACGTTGCGGTCGGGTATCCGGGCCGCGGCCCACGCCTCCCGCTCCAGCCGGCCGTACATCCGCGTGATGTCACCGGCCCCCAGCCCGGCCGGTGGTCGTACCTCCTTGACGGCGACCTCCCGGTGCAGGGTCTCGTCGCGGGCCCGCCACACGGTGCCCATGCCGCCTTCGCCGAGCCGGGACAGCAGCCGGTAGCGGCCCGCGATCAGCCGTTCCGCGCCTGCCGTACCCGGCGCGGCCACGGCGGTGACCGGGTTCGTGGTGGTGCCCGCGGCCGCGCCTGCGGTGGTGGCCGTGAACGCGGTCTCCGTCACGGTCTCGGGATCTTCGTTGTACATGGGGGCGGTTCTCCCTCTGATGGCCAGCCGACGCGAACATCACGTACGGCCCCGACACCCGGTTCAGGGGGACTCAAAAGATTCTCAGAAATGGTTGAACCGAACACGTTCTCGATGGCGTGTTGCTGGCGTACGGGAAATCAGCGGCATCGTTTTCAAGGGGTGTGGAGTGCCATCGGTCATCGTGGGGCGCACGGGTCCGTTCACCGGGCAGAGCGTGGTCCTGGGCGGCGAGCCCCTCAGTTTCGGGCGCAAGAGCGACAACGGCGTCGTGATCGTGAGTCCCAGCGCCTCCCGGCTGCACGCCGAGATCCTCACGGAGGACCCCGGGTTCGTCCTCTACGACCGGGACAGCCGCAACGGCACGTACGTCAACGGCCAGCGCGTCACCCGGCATGTGCTGCGCCCGAACGACTGCATCCGGATCGGCGATGAAACGTTCCTTTATGAGGCGCAGGACTCCATGGAGACGGTCATGGACCTCTCCCTCCTGGACGTCCCCCGGGTCGCCACCGCGGACCCCGGCGTGCTGCGGGTCACCGTCACCGGCGGCGGCCCGGTCGGCCTCGCCTTCGCCCTGGCGCTCGACGAGATGCTGCCCGGCCGGACGGCCATCACCCTCTACGACGGGCGCTGGACCAGAAAGGGCTCCGCGGTCGTCTGGAAGGACGAGACCCAGGGCAACTTCCGCCGCCAGCAGGTGGTGACCGTCCAGAGCCGGCAGTACCTCGCCCTCTCCGAGGAGGTCCTCGGCGCCCTGTTCGGCGACGACGGCGCCTACTCCGAGATGTGGCCCGTCGGCCCGGACTCGGTCGACGGCCACCCGCCCCGCAACATCCGGATCGCCCACATCGAGGACCGGCTCCTGGAACTGGCCGGCCGGCGGCCGGCGATCCGTCTCGTCCCCGAGCGCTTCGACGTGACGGAGCAGCAGAACCGGCTCACCCGGGAACACGTCCTCGTGGTCTGCGAGGGCGGCCGCTCCCGCACCCGCGAGCACTACGCCGACCGCTTCGGCGCGGCGGACGCCTCGATCTACTCCCTCGACGGCGAACACCTTCAGGACGTCGTGCTGGGACTGCGGGTCAAGTCGAGGCTGCCGGACCCGATGAGCGTGCTGCTCACGGTGTCGCAGAACCGCTTCCTGCTCAACTCGCTGCGCGGCGAGGGCTTCCTGAACATGCGGCTCACCCGGGAGGAGGCCAGGAACGTCATCGGCATCGACCCGGTGCGTCACGTCTTCGAGGAGTGCATCGCCGCCCGCCCCTGCCTGATGAGCCGGCAGCAGGAGGACGGCGAGTTCCGCTGCCCCACCCACGGCACCCTCTTCCTGCCCGCCCTGCTGCGCGGTTCCCCGCTGTGGAAGGAGATCCGGCAGGGCCTCGGCCTCTTCGGCGTGGCCGAGGAGGACCTGTCGGCGATCACCTCGTTCCGGCTGGACATGGTGCAGCGCCCGCGGTTCACCGCGCAGCTGTACCGGCCGACCGCGACCAGCCCCGGTACCTTCGGCTTCCTGCTGGGCGACGCGGCCAACGCCATCCACTTCTGGCCCGGCCGCGGCCTCAACAGCGGCCTCGCCTCGGCCAGTTCGCTCGCCCGCTCGCTCAGCCGCGCCTGGCAGGGCAGGCCGCTGCGGGATGCCGACTTCATCCGCCACGAGGCCGCCATGTCCATGCTCCAGTACCGGCACAAGAGCCGGGCCTGGAACGCCATGGTGACCACCGACGACCAGGGCGTCACCCGCGCCATCAAGGACGTCATCGCGCGCAGCACGGAGGCCGGTGCCGGTGCCGGTGCCGACGGCGGCGGTGGTACCGGCGCCGGCGCGGACGGGAGTGACCTGGACGCGCTGCTGGAGCGGATGGCCGGTATCCGAGACCGGCTGGAGTCCCGGCTGCCAGGCCTGCCCACGGACGCGGAACTCCGCTCCCACCTCTCCTCCATCGCCCCCGCCACCCTGCGCACCCTGCGGGAGAGCGGCGCCTGGGACACCCTGATCGTCGGCGGGGAGGAGGCCGACATCGACCTCTTCTACCAGTCGGACTCCCCGGTCTTCGTACCCCGCCCGGCCGACCCCCGGAGCGCACCGGCCCCGGCCGCCGTCCGGCCTGAGCTGGGCGTCAGCCTCGGCAGATGACTCCTGCCCGGCTTCCGGAGGAACAGCCGCCGAAGGTCGTCACCCGCCACCGCGACGGGGTGATCCACGCCTACGTGCTGGACCCTCACACCCTCGGGGCGGTGGAGCGGTGTTCCGGCCGCGCGCGGGCGACGAGGCCGAGGAGGAGTGGTTCCGCCACCACCTGGTCGACGGGCGCACGGGCGCACCCGGCGGCGAGATCACCCTCGGTGTGACCAACCCGTACGAGGGGACCCCCCTGGGCGACGGCTCCTGGCTCACCGGAGGTCACGACGGCCATCCCGTCCGCCGGTCCCGCACGTCGCCGCCGTCCGCGCAATCCGGTGACACGTTCCCGTCGGGCGTGGAGAATCGGACGCAGTGACGTAGGGCCGAGGGGCGGGGGGCGCTGATGGGTCGGGCACTGCGCGTGGGGATCGTGGTTCTGCCGGTGGGGTTCGTACTCTGGTACGCCTCGTACTACACGACGATCGCGGTCTGGGAGTTGCGCAAGCTCTTCGCCTGGTTCGCCCTGCCCCTGCTGGCCGCGGCGGCGGTCCTGGTGGGCCGGCTGCTGGTGGGATGGCTGCGGCGGCGGGCGGGGCACGGCACGGGCGGCGGCGACACCGCCGTCGTCCTCGGATGCCTGGGCGCCGTCGTCGGGCTGGGCCTCACCGTCGGCTGGCTGGTGTACGGCTCGTACCTGCAGGACCGCGCGTACATGGCCACCGCGCAGGTCGTGACCGAGCCCGTACCCGCTCTGGCGGCCCGGGTGCCGTATGTGGCGGGCAAGGCACAGGCGGCCCCGCATCTGGGCGATGTGACCGGCGAGATCTCGGACATCACGTACCTGCCCGACTCGGACCGGTTCGCCACGCTGGTGGAACGGCGCGGCTGGCTGGCCGGGTACGAGGTCGGCCTCGTGCAGGACGTCCCCCTCGGCGGTGAGAGCCGCAGCCAGGAGCGCTGCCCCTTCGACGTGTCACGGGCGGACGCGCGGATCAGCGGCTGGTTCACCCACAATCTCGGCAGGAAGATCTCGGCCGAGAGGCGCTGGGTGCGGTTCGAGGCCGACGACGCCTACGTGACCTGCTCGAACGGCACACCGGTCGTGGTCGTCCCGCTCAAGCGGCAGACCGGAATCCTCGTGGTGACCGAGCGGCCGGCCGGGGTCGCGCTCTACGACGGCCGGACCGGAAAGCTCACCGTCACCACCGATACCGCCGCCGTCCCCGGCCCGTCCTATCCGATCAGCCTGGCCGCCCGCCAGCGGGAAGGAACCGCCGCGGTGGGCGGCTTCAGCGACTGGTGGTTCGAGCGCAGCGGATGGGACGCCTCCGAGGACGGCGCCAACGAGGGCAACGAGTCCGAGTTCACCCTGCGGTACGGCGAGGAGCCCGGGCGCAGCGCGTACGTCACCCCGCTCACGCCGCAGGGGGAGGCCAGTTCGGTCGTGGCCGTGTCGACGGTGCCCACCCGTCACCAGGGCGGCGGGCTGGCCCCGATGACCGTCCACCGCCTCGACCCGGCGTGGTCGTCCCCGAAGGCGCTCGTCGCCCTGATCAAGGCGGAGTACCGGGACGTCTGCTGCTACAACGACGACCAGGTGTTCGAGGTCGTGCCCACCGGGGGCGGAACGTGGACCGCGACCGTCGGCAGCGAGCAGAACGTCCGCTACCGGGTGGAGGGGAAGGGCCAGGTGGGCGGCCGTGAGGCGACCTGCCTGAAGGCCGCCGACGGAGCGCTCATCCGGTGCGCGTACGTGGTGCCGGGATCGCCGGAGGAACAGGAACTGGCGCGCCGGGAGCAGCAGAAACGGCAGCAGGCGGACGCGAAGCCCCCGGGGGATCCCGGCGATCTCACCGGCTACACGAACGAGCAGCTGGCCGAACTCCAGCGCCGGATGACCGAGGAGATCGGCCGTCGGCTGAAGACCGGCTGAAGGCCGGCTGAGACCGGCGGACCGGTCCGATCCGGGAGGCGGGCAAGGCACCGCAGCGATCCGGTCACCCTGACGGGCCGTTCGGCGCACCAGGCGTGTCCGCCACCTGGGCAGCAGGTACGGCACGTCGCGTCACGCGGGACGGAGTGCGGCCCTCCCGCGTGCCGCGGGCCTGCGGGAGGGCGGCGGGAGTCGCGCGAACTCCCCCCGGGCGACCGGCATGCGAACGGGCTGTCCGTAAATCGACCGCCCATGTGCGACGGACCTTCATGCCTGGCAGGCTCTGGCCCAGTTGAGCGCCACATGCAAGTTCTGGTGCGCCCAAAGGCCTTCGAATCGAAAGCGAGTCCTTCCATGCGTCACCGCTTAGCCACCGTGTCCGCCGCCGCTCTCCTCTGTTTCGTCGGCACCGCGGGCCTGGCGCAGGCGAGCCCCGGAGCCGGCCTGTCCGGGCCCTCCGCCATGGTCCTCACCATCGCCCACGGGGGCGACGCCGCCACGGGCACGGCCCTGCGGGCGGTCGTCCTCAGCTGCGCCTACACAGCCGAGGGCACGCACCCCGCCCCCAGGGCCGCGTGCGACGCCCTCAACGCCACCGGCGGCGAGCTCGACCGACTGCTGGCCGCCCCGGATGCGGGCCGGGCGTGCCCGAGGCGCTCCGACCCCGTCACCATCACCGCGGACGGCGTGTGGCAGGGCGACCGCATCGAGTGGAAGCACACCTTCCGCAATGCGTGCGTGATGTCCGCGACCCTGAACGGCAACGCCCTCTACGCGTTCTGACGCGACGGCACGACGGCACGACGGCACGACGGCACGGCGGCACGACGGGCGCGGCGGTCGGACGTGGGGGTGGGGGCGCCGGCCGCCGTGCCAGGGACACCCCCGTCGCGGGCGTACCGTTCTCTCCCCGGATCGGCGGACGGCGGCCCGTATGGCGCGTGGGTCAGTTCTGCCAGGGGGTCCAGCTGCCGCTGTTCAGGCGGTGCCGGGACCAGCGCTCACCGTCCATGCCGACGATCGAGATGGTCGGGTTCCAGGTGTTGTTGCCCTCGATGCGGACCCCGCTGCGCACGGTCCCGCCCATGGAGGTCCACTCGCTCCAGGAGCCCCCGGCGTACTGCCAGCGGGTCCACACCGCGAAGTCGGTGCCGACGATGAAGACCTGCCGGTTTCCGGCCGGGTACGTCATCCAGGCCTCGCCGTACTCGCAGATGTAGTCACCGCCGAGGCCGGACACGTGGCAGAAGCCGGCGGCGGCGGGCGCCGCCGCCTGCGCCGGGGCGGCGGTGACACCTACGAGGGCGGCCCCGGAGAGCGCGAGGGTGGTGACCGCGAGGGCGGACCGGCGAAGCATGGCCGAGGTCATGTGGATACTCCCCAATCGGAACGACGGAACGACGGAACGGCTTGACGCTCCGAACCCTTCCAGCGGCCGCCAACGATGCTCTAACGGCCCGCTAACGCCGCGCCCGTCCACGATTGGCCGAGGGCGCACTCGTACCGCCGGAACAATCCGACTTATCCTCGGGCGGGGGCTGTCACCAAGTGAGCAGAACGGTACGAAGCGGTATGGATCGACGAGGGTGGGGTTCGTGCAGTTCCGCGTGCTGGGGCCGGTCTGCGTGACGACGGCGGGCGGAGTCCCGCTCCCGCTCGGCCCCGCCAAACGCCGGAGCCTGCTGGCCATGCTGCTGGCCCATCCGAACACGCCCGTCGGGGTCGAGCGACTCACCGAGGCGCTGTGGGACGAGGAGCCGCCGAAACACGCGCGCACCGTGCTGCAGGGCCATGTCTCCCGGCTCCGGGCGGTCTTCGCGCAGCACGGCGCGGCGGCACACGGCGTGGAACTCCTCACCCAGGGAGCGGCGTACCGGTTGTGCCTGCCCGGGGAACTCGTGGACGCACACCGTTTCGAGGAATCCCTCCGGCTCGTCCGGCAGGGCTCGGACCCGGCGCAGACCGTGGCCGTGCTCCGTGCGGCACTGGGGCTCTGGAAGGGGCCGGCGTTCGCCGGGACCGTGCACGGCGCACCGCTGGAAGCCCCCGCGCACGCGCTGGAGGAGCTGCGGCTGGCAGCCGTGGAGACACTGGCGCGCGCGTACGGGCACCTGGGGGACCACGGCGCGGCCGCGTCCGTACTGCACGCCGAGGCCGCCGCACACCCCTTGCGGGAGCAGCTCGTGGCCCAGCTCATGCTGGCCCTGGCCCGGGCGGGACGCCAGGCGGACGCACTGGACCGGTACCACCGCACGCGGAAGCTGCTCGCGGACGAGATGGGCGTGGGCCCCGCAGCGGTGCTCACCGACGCGTACCGGACCCTCCTGCGCACGGACGCCGACACCCACGCCCACGCCCATGCCGACGCCCGGGCCGCCGCCGGAACGGTCCGCCCGGCGGGCGCCCGGCAGCCGGCCGTCGCAGGGCCCGCCGACGCGCCCCAACTGCTGCCCCGCCGGCCGCGCGGCTTCATCGCCCGCCAGGACGAACTCGCCACCCTCGACCGCGTCACGGCCGCGGCAGCGGGGCCTGTCGTCACCCTCACCGGCAGCGCCGGCGTCGGAAAGACCGCGCTCGCCGTGCACTGGGCGCACCGGCGCCGCGCCGACTTCCCCGGCGGCACGCTCTTCGCCGACCTGTGCGGCTTCAGCCCCACCCCGGCCCGCGACCCCTGTGCCGTGCTCCGCGAGTTCCTGCTCGCGCTCGGCGTCCCGGTCGAGCGGATGCCGGGCTCGCCCGCCGCCCTCGGGGCCCGCTACCGTGAACTGACCGCCGGACGGCGGCTGCTGGTCCTCCTGGACAACGCCGCCGACTCCGAGCAGATCCGCCCGTTACTGCCCGGCGGGGACGAGTGCGTCACCCTCGTCACCAGCCGTGACCGGCTCGACGGCCTGGTGGCCACCGACGCCGCCCGCCCGGTGGCGGTCGGCGCGCTGCCCGCCGCCGACTCGACGGCACTGCTGGCCGCCGTGCTGGGCCCGGAAGCGGTGGCCGCCGAGCCGGAGGCAGCGGCGCGACTGGCCGGGCTGTGCGACGGACTGCCGCTCGCCCTGCGCGTCGCGGCCGCCCGACTCGCCACCCGCCCGCACCGGGGTCTGGCCTCCTTCGCCGGTGAACTCGCCGACGAGCAGCACCGGCTGGACCTGCTCAAGGCGGAGGACACCGGCGTCGCCGCCGCGCTCGGCCTCAGTCTGCGGCAACTGCCCGAACCGGCACGGCGGTTGTTCCACCACCTCGGCCCGCTCACCGGTGCCGCGCTCGACACCGGCACCGCGGCCGCGCTCGCCGACTGCACCCCGTCCCGGGCCGCCCAGGCGCTCGATCAGCTGGCCGCGGCCCAACTGGTCGTCGAGACGGGCCCACGGGCGTACGTGCTGCACGACCTGGTCCGCCTCTACGCCCGCAGCCTGGCACCCGATCACGAACCCGCCGGGCTGCTGCGGCTGCTCGACCACTGGGTGCAGACCCTGCTCGCGGCATGCGCGGCCGCGGAGCCCGGCGGCGAGCCGTGCTGCGGCCCGGCCCCCGGGGCCCGGCGCTCGGCCGAGATCCGCCGGTTCGGCGACCGGGCCGGCGCGCTCGCCTGGTACTCCGCCGAACGCGGCACCCTGCGCGGGGCGTTCGAGGCCGCCGTCGCGGCGGGCCTCCACGACCGGGCCTGGCGGCTCGTCCTGCTCCAGTGGCCGCTCATCGTGTGGCAGGTGCGCGACGGCTGGGTGCCGCTGCTCGAACAGGGCCTGGCCTCCGCGGAACTGGACGGCGATCCGGCGGCCCAGTCCCGGGCGTCGGCGCTGCTCGGCTGGGTGCTGTCCGAGGAGGGCAGGCCCGAGGAGGCCCTGGCGCGGCTGGAACGAGCCCCCGGTCTCGCCGTCCTGGCGGGGGACCTCGCCGGGGAGGCGGTCGCCCGGATCAACCTGGCCGTCGCGCTCGCACGGCACGGCGACCGCGAGCGGCCCGGCGGCCTGTTGGCCGAGGCCCTCGCCCTGGCCGAGCGGGAGGGCCTCACCGAGACCGCCACCCTGGCGCACCAGCATCTCGCCCAGCACCTGCTGTCGGTCGGCGCGGCCGACGATGCCGCCGAACACGCGGCCCGCGGACTGGCTCTCGCCGCGCCTCCGCTGGCCGCACCGCGGCGAGTGGTCCTGCGTACCCTGCACGCCGAGGCACTGGCCGCCGTCGGGCGTACCGGCGAGGCCGTACGACACCTCCGCGAAGCCGTCCGCGAGGCCCGGGCCAGCGCCTACGAGGAGGGCGAGGCCGCCGCGCGGGCGGCACTGGACGGGCTGGCGCGCCCGGATCGGGCCCGCGGGCCGGCGAACGGTTTGTACGTACCGGGCTCGGACCACCGGACCGGGCGATACCGTGGTGAAGTCACCGCCAGTTCGGCTTCCTGGAGATCCCCATGAGCGAACAGCCGGCCCACCCCGCCCGGCAGCAGCTGGAGCCCGCGGCCGCGGACGCCGTGCGCGCGTACGCCGCCCGCACCCGGGCCGACGCGGACCGGTTCGCCGCCGTCCTGGAGGACATCGCCGCCAACGGCCTGCCGTCGGCCGAGGACTGCACGCCCTGGGAAGACCTGCGGGAGGCCCAGCTCTCCCGCCTCGCGGCTCAGCGCCCGGCCGTCGCCTGAGGCCCGCGCGGTCCGGCCGCCGCCGGGGCCGCCTCACCGTCCCCGAGCGACCGGCGGGAGCGCTCGGTGGACGGCGCGGATGGCGAACGAGTCCGGCGGCCGCCAGACGTGCCGGTCGTCGAACGACCACGCGTAGACGGGTGATCCGTCGCGGACGCAGTCGAGCAGGCCGGGGGCTTCGAGTTCGCGGGCCGACCACGTGTAGAGCTGCCGCAGTCCCGGCGCGATCACACCGAAATCGAGGAGGCGGCCGAAGCCGATCTCCCGGTCGAGGTGGGACCGCACCGTGTCGTGGAGCGGATACTCGTCGGGGAGCACGCGCGACAGCTGCAGGAAGATCCCGGTCATCTCCACCCTCGGATCGCCGAGGAACGGGGCGAGCGGGCGCAGCCGGCCGAGGGCGAGGCGAGGTGCCGCGACGAGGGCGTGGGCGTAGAGCACGCGGCAGAGGACGACGTTCATGAAGAACCGCTCGGTCTCGTGCTCCGCCTCCGCGAGGCCGCGGTTCTCCAGGTAGGCCGCGACCACGCTCCCGTTGTGGGCCCGGTACCAGGCGCGGGCGGTGGGGCGGTCGGCGAAGGCCAGCCAGTGGTCGACCGTGCGTGCGGAGGAGGGCCCGGGGAGTCCGCCGCTCAGGCCCACCGCCTCGCACCCGTCACGCAGGATCCGCTCGTTCACCGCCCGCCACCACGGACTGCCGGGCCGGTCGGCGAACGGCGGCTGCAGCACGCCCCGCCGCACCTGCCAGCGCATGAACGACATCGCCGCCCGGCGGAACGGCAGGTGCCGGGGCGCCTCGCCGAACGGACCGTGGTAGCAACGCTCCATCAAGGACATCCGCCCGGCGGGGTCGTCGCGGACCGCGGCGACCTGCTGCCCGGCCCAGGCCGCAGCCGTGACCTCAGCCGTCACGACGACAGACTGGCACAGACCAGGGCAGATCCATGCTGGGCCGTGCCGTTGCCCGAGGCGCCGAGGACGTCCACCGCCGACCAGTCGTAGGACCGTTCCGCCTGGACCGTCCCCTCCGAACGGGGGAGGAGCCGACGGACGGGTATACCGCGGAGCGCGGGGCGCCGCGTCCACCACTGCCCTAGCCTTGCGCCATGAGTGCGCCAGGGGACGTGATCGACGGACGGTTCGAGCTGATCGGCCGGATCGGAAGCGGGGGGATGGGCACGGTCTGGCGGGCCCTGGACCGCATACTCCACCGTGAAGTGGCCCTCAAGGAAGTGCGGGCGGCGGCCGGGCAGGACGACCCGGAATTCCGGCGGGTGCTGCGCGAGCGGGTGCTGCGCGAGGCCCGCGCCCAGGCCCGGATCAGTCATCCGAACGTGGTCACCATCCATCACATCGTCGACGAGGGCGAGCACCCCTGGCTGGTGATGGAACTGCTGCCCGGCCACTCCCTCGGTGAGCGACTGGAGCAGGGACCGCTGACGCCCGCAGAGGCGGCGCGGACCGGCCGCGAGGTGCTCGCCGGACTGCGGGCCGCGCACGCGGCCGGTATCCGCCACCGGGACGTGAAACCCGCCAACGTGCTGGCACGGGCCGATGGTTGCGCCGTGCTCACCGACTTCGGTATCGCCGCCCTCCAGGACGCCGCCTCTCTCACCATGACGGGGGAGGTCATCGGGACCCCCGAATACCTGGCGCCCGAGCGGCTCCGCGGCGCCGACCTGCCCGAGTCCGACCTGTGGTCGCTGGGCATGGTGCTCTACGTGTGCGTGGAAGGGGTCAGCCCGATGCGCCGTTCCACCACGCTCGAAACGCTGGCCGCGGTCCTCGACGAGCCGGTGCCGCCACCGCGCCGGGCCGGACCGCTGACCGCCGTACTGGCCGAACTGCTGGTCCGCGACCCGGCCGCGAGGCCCTCCGCTGCGAGGCTGGACGGGCTGCTGGCCGCCGTGGCCCGGGACGCCGACGGCGCCGCGGTGCCGGAGCCCACCCGCCTGGACCGGGCGCCCGCCTCCCCGCCGGCTCCCGCCCCCGTGCCCGACCGGCCGCCGTCCGCCGGCCGGTTCGGCCCGCCGCCCCCGCCCCCGCCCCCGCCGGTGCCTGCCCCGGCTCCGCGGCCGGACCGGCCCGCACCCCTGCCCGCACCCACGCCCCGGGACGCCCTGCCCACCATCGGCCCCCTGAACGGCGGCGGTGCGCAGCCGAGCGGACCGGACCGCCGACGCAAGGCCACCGTGCTCGCCGCAGCGGCCGCGGTGACGGCCCTGGCCGTGCTCGGCATCGGCAGGTCCGCCCTGTTCGGGCCGGGAGCGGACGGGCGCGACGACGGTAAGGGCACTGCCTCACCCACGGTCTCGGCGGTCCCCACACCCCTGGGTCCGCCCCCGGCGACTCCCACGCCGGGCGCCGCCCGCACCCCCGACGCGCCGGGCGTGACGCCCACCTCCGCCGCTCCGCAGCCGGGCACCCCGGCGGCCGTCGTGCCCGGCGGAGACGATCCGGCACCCGGCGCGGGCTGGATCGCCCAGCTCTACTCCGAGCCGGAGAGCACCGGCATCAGCACCCGCGACCGGCGGTTGGCGACGATCCGCGCCACGGTCCCCGAGGCCCGGGTGCTGCGCAGCCGGGACTACGCCTCGCTCAGGCCCGGCTACTGGGTGATCTACGCCCCCGGTCCGTTCGCCGACGGCCGGGCAGCCGTCACCTTCTGCGCGGACAAGGGCCGGACCACCGCCGTCGAGTGCATCGGCCGCTACCTCAGTGACGACCAGGGAGACTACGGGTACCAGTGCACCCCGCCCGCCGGCTCCCCCGGAGGCCGCTGCCGGCATTCATGACGCGGGCGGACACGGCGGTCGATCGGACAGGCGCACCCGATCAGCCTGCCGTCTCCCCGCCGGGGAACACGGCGAGCGGGGCGTCCTGCGCGAAGAAGGTCTTGGCGCGGACCATCGCCCGCTCGTCGTCGCGTACCTGGCCCGGCCGGGAACCGTTGCCCAGCAGCACCCCGCCGAAGCGCATCCGCATGTAGGCCGCGGTGTGGTGAACACTGGTCACCAGCCCCTGGGCGCGGGCCTCGTCGGGGTCCGCCATGGCGGTCACACCCCACAGGGTCCGGCCCGCCATCCGCTTCTTGAAGTCCGAACCGGGCGCCGTGAGCCAGCCCGACCAGTAGTCCAGGTAGCGCTTGGTGTGCGCGGACAGCGCGTACCAGTACAGGGGCGAGGCTATGACGACGTCGGTCGCCTCCAGCGTGGCCCGCCGCAGGGTCTCCTCGCTCTCCCCGCCCGCCCAGTCCCCGGCCTCGTGCCGCCCGTCCTGGAAGTCGGGCAGGGCCAGCCCGGCCAGGTCCACCCACCGCTGCCGGACCCCGGACGCCAACTGCTCCGCGGCCGTCCTCGCGAGGATCTCGGTGTTCCCGTCGGACCGGGAGCTGCCGAGGACGAAGAGGAACGAGCGGTCGGTCATGAGGATCACTCCAGCGGTCCGGCGCGGTCGAGCCGGCGGAATGCCGCTCGTAGGGGCGACGTTAGACGTTGACATCAATGTGAAGGTCAACCGGATTCCGAGGTACGGCACATGCTGATCGGCGAACTGTCCCGGCGCACCGGAGTCAGCTCCCGGCTGCTGCGCTACTACGAGGCGCAGGGGCTGCTCGACGCGGAGCGCGGCCCGAACGGCTACCGCGACTACACCGCGGACTCCGTGGCCGCCGTACGGAAGGTCCGCGCCCTGCTCGCGGCGGGCCTGTCCACCGAGATGATCCGCTCGGTGCTGCCGTGCGTCCGGGGCGAGGGGGTGCGCTTCGCCTGGTGCGAGGAGATCCGAACCGTCCTCGACGGGGAACTGGCCGCCATGGACGCGCGCATCGAGGGCCTGTTGAACAGCCGCGCCGCCCTCGCCTGCTACCTGGAGCAGCCCTGAGCCCCCGGCGGCCGTGCATCCGTACGCCCTCCTGCGTACCCTCCGTACGCGTTCGGGGGCCGGGCCGGAGCGAGCGCTCCCGCCCGGCCCCGGGATCGCGTCAGCTCCTCGCGACGAGGCTGGCGGGCCGCATGTCGGTCCAGTGCGTCTCCGTGTACGCGGCGCAGCCCTGCCGGCTGTCCTCGCCGTGCACGACGGTCCAGCCCGCGGGAACCTCCGCGAAAGCGGGCCACAGCGAGTGCTGGTTCTCGGCGTTCACGAGCACGAAGTAGCGGGCGTCGTCGTCCTCGAAGGGGTTGGTGGCCATGGTGTGTCTCCTTGGGTGATGACCGGGACGGTCGGTTCGGAAACGAAGGCCCCGGGGCGTTGACCGCTCCGGGGTGTGGTGGTGGGGGAGGGGCGCGGCAGGTCGACCCTCCCCGGCTCGGCGGGGGAGGCACTCCCGGTCCGGCGCCGGGTCCGGAGACCGCGATCGGGCGCTCAGTCCCGGCGTCCGGCGCGGTCGCCCAACCCGCCTGCGGGATCCTCCGGTTGGCTTTCCGGGGACAGGAGGGGGTCGTCGAGCTGCACGATCCGGTACCCGACCCGGCGGCTCGCCGTCTTCGGCGGTCTGCGCCGACGGCCCGCACCGGCGTTCGCCGAGCGCGCCCGCTGCGCCGCCGCGATCAGCGCCCCGACCGGCGGAGCCTCGGCGCGCAGACGGTTGAACCCGCGCACGGAGATGCCGACGAGGGTCGCCGCGGCCGGCCAGGCGGCCCCTTTGCGGATCGCGTTCAGCATCAGCTGCAGCGCGGCAGGGGTGGGCGCGGCCCCGGGTCTCAGTCCGTGCGCCTCGGCCAGCGCGTGGGCGGCGCGGAGCGCCGTGTCGAAGCTGGCGTCGATCTCCAGCCACTCGCGCAGAATGCGCTCGGGAACGCCGGCCGCGGCCGCGCATCCGGGGATGGTCAGTCCCTGGGCCGCCCCGCGGAGGGCGTCCGCCATCCGGGCGATCGTTTCCTCGCGCTGACTGGGCGTGCGGCGCAGTGCGTCGCGCAGTACCCGGTCCATCTCCTCCTGGGAGCTGATCCAGGCCAGTACCTCGTCGGCCCACTCGTCCTGCTGCGCTTGGTCTCGCGCGTCGTCCTGCATCCCCACACCCCCACTCTTAGGTAAGCCTAACCTAATAGTGGGGGTGCAAGGGGGGATATGCGACCACAGTCGAGGGATTCCCGGAGTGTGCCCATTCTACCCAACCCGCAGGCTCCGCAAGGTAGTTGAACGATTGACAGGACTCGTCGGCCGAGTCCACGCGGGACCTCACCACCGAGCCGCTCTCACAGGCATGCGATAGGTTGCCCGTCATGATCGAACTCGGACCCGTCCCCTGGCCGCCCGCCCCGATACGCACCGAACGGCTCGTGCTCCGCCGGTCCGAGGCCCGGGACCGTGCGGCGTTCATCGAGCTGTTCGCGTCGCCGGAGGTGGGTACCTACGTCGGTGGCCCCCGGCCGCGCGCCGAGCTCGAAAACGCGCCCGAGGTGCCCGGGCGGCGCCCCGGCTTCTTCGTGATCGAAGCCGACGGAGCGATGATCGGCATGGTCACGCTCGATCGGCGCGACGCGCAGCGTCCGGGTCACGTCCGGCCGGAGGGCGAAGAGGCCGAGCTGGGCTACATGTTCCTGCCCCGGGCATGGGGACACGGGTACGCCGCCGAGGCGTGCGCGGCGGCACTCGACTGGTTCGCCGGCGCGCTTCCGGGCGAGCGGGTGGTCCTCTGCACCCAGACCGCCAACGGACGCTCGATGCGCCTCGCGGCGAGACTGGGGTTCACCGAGGTGGCGAGGTTCGAGGAGTACGGCGCCGACCAGTGGTTCGGCGTGTGGTCCCCGGTCGCGGCGTCAGACTGAGTGCTGCCGGACGGCCCCGGCGGCCGCCCGCTCGGGCGAGCGGGCGACGCCGCGTCAGGCGACGGCGGTCCCGTCGAGCTCCACGAGCTGGCCGGGGATCGCCAGTCGCGTCACCCCGAGCATCGTGGTGGCCGGTGCCACCCCGGCGGCGCCCAGCCGCGCCGCCAGCCCGCCGTAGTGCTGGAAGAGCAGGTCCACATCGGTCGTGTAGACGTTGAGCCGCACGAGATTCGCCAGAGTCATGCCGGCCTTGCCGAGCACGGCCTCCAGGTTGTCGATGCTCAGTGTCAACTGCGCCGCCATGTCCCCGTCATGCCGGGGCCTGCCCTCGGCGCTCATCGCCGTCTGCCCCGAGATGTACAGGGTCCGGGTGTGGCCGGAGACGACCTCACCCTGGTTGAACCCCATTTCCACGGACCACGGCACCGGGTTGACCGCTGTGCGTTCCATCGCCACGTCAGCTCCATTCGGTTCATCGGGAGTACGTACGTCCGGCGGCCCGACGGCCGCCGGTTCGACGTCATGCCGAGGAGCCTCCCAACAAATCACGACACCCCCGGTCATGTATTTCGTTAGGGTTCCCGCATGCGCGCCGACCGACTGATCTCGCTGGTGCTGCTGCTGCGCCGGCACGATCGGCTGACCGCGGACGCGCTGGCCCGCGAGCTCCAGGTGTCCACCCGCACCGTGCTGCGCGACATCGAGGCACTGTCGGCCGCCGGTGTCCCGGTCTACGCGGAACGCGGCCGGCACGGCGGATTCGCGTTGCTGCCCGGCTTCCGGACGGAGTTCACCGGACTCAACCACGACGAGGCCCTTGCCCTGCTGGCTGCCGGATCGGGGCGCGGCGAGCACGTGTTCGGCCTCGGCCAGGCGCTCGCCTCGGCCCTGCGGAAGGTGCTCGACGCCCTGCCCGAAGGTCACCGGGCCACCGCGAGCGACGCGGCACGGCGCTTTCTCGTCGAACCGGAGACCGACCTGCTCTCGCGGCGCCCGGTCACCGACGACGTGCCCGGCAGCGCGATGATCGAGGTCCGCCGTGCGGTGCTCGCCGGACGCAGACTGCGCATCCACTACGCGGCCACGGGCCGGCCGCCGCAGTGGCGCACGGTGGACCCGATCGGACTCGTGACCGTACGCGACCGGGTCTACCTGCTGGCCACGAGATCCGGCGAGGACCGTACCTACCGGCTGTCACGGGTCCTGGCGGCCGAGGAACTCCCCGAAGCGGCGCAGCGGCCGGACCGCGTCGATCTCGACCGGATCTGGCGGGAACGCTCCGCGCGGTTCCTCGGCGGCGACCACATCACCGTGCTGGTACGGGTGGACCCGGCACGGCGGGAGGAGCTGCTCGACACCGCGGTGTCCGTCCGCGCGGAGGAACCCGAACCGGACGGCCAACTCCGGCTGGAGCTGACCTTCCAGGACGCGCGGCACGCCGAATGGGCGCTGTGGCAGCTCGGCACGGACGCGGAAGCCCTGACCCCGCACGCGCTGCGCATCTCCCTGCGCGACCGCGCCGCCGCGCTCGCCGCCCGCTACGAGGACCCGGCCTGAGCCCGTGCGCGGCGTCAGCGGCGGTGGAACACGACTTCCGGGTCGGCCGCCGCCGGACCGTCCAGGCGGGGCGCCGGCCTTCCGCGCAGGTGCAGGTCGAAGAAGTCGCCGACGTACGCCCGCGTGATCTGCTGCGAGCGGGTGCCCGACAGCGGTGTCTCCGGGTGCGGGTACCCGGCCTGGTCGCCCAGCACGGGCCAGTCGGTGAATCCGGGATGCCCCGCCCCCGTGACGGTCAGCCAGCGCTTCCAGCCGTCCAGCCGGGGCCAGTTGTCCTCCCAGGAGGTGTCGGGGAAGTCGGGCGGCAGCAGGGCGGGGTCACCGGCCAGCATCAGGAAGGGCCGCCCGCCGAGACCGGACTGGGGTACGGGCGTGAAGAAGGTGCCGTCCATGTTGACCCCGGCGTCCACGCGCGGGTCCACGGCCATGGTGGCCGACGCGGCCGCACCGCCGATCGAATGCCCGGCCATGCCGATGTGCCGGGCGTCGATCAGCCAGGAGTACCGCCACGCCGGGCGCGGGCCGGTCAGCCGGTCCAGGACGAACGGGATGTCACGGGCCCGGCCGTCCGAGACCCGGTGCAGCGACCCGTCGGGGAACACCTGCTCGCACGCCTTGCACCCGAGCAGCCGCCCGCCGGGGAAGACGGTGCCGTCCGACTCGTAGGCGTGGTCGACCGCCGCCACGACGTACCCGCGGCTGGCGAGGTCCTCCGCCAGGGTGGTCAGCGAGGCGCGCGGCATGGTGAAGCCGGGGGAGAGCACGATCAGCGGGTAGTGGTGCGCGGCGGGCCGGGGCAGCGCGCCCGTGCGCGCGTTGGTCCGGGTGGCCGCGAGGCGCTCGGGGGTGACGTACTCGCCGAGCTGCCCGCGGTCGGTCAGCAGCGCCTTGGCCTCGGAAGCGGCCAGGTAGGGGGCGGGAGTTCCGGTGTGCGCGAGGGCCGGGTAGTACAGCGACAGGAGTAATTCCCGGTCGGCCGTGGGCACCCAGGGATCCTTGCGCTCCCGGTCCACGAGGTGGAGGGTGTCGCGGCCCACGGCGAAGTCGCCGGTGGGTCGTGGGAGTTCGAGTCCGGAGAGGGCGGCCGGAGCGGGCGCGGCCACGGCCGGGGCGGCGAGCGTGCCGGGCGAGGTGAGGACCAGACCGGTCGCCACCGCGGCCAGCACGCGGATGATCTTCTTCATGCCCGCATCCTAGATCTAGTTAGGCAAGCCTTGCCTAATAACTCTGGGGTGATCGCGGGGCCGGGTCGCCTCGGAGCGGTGTTTCCCGGGTTCGAACGCGCATATCCGGTCAAGCTGGGTGGCCGGCCGGTGAACCGCGCGCGGACGGCGGCAGGTCAGCGGGGGTGCGCGTGCACGTCGCGGTCGGCGCGGCCGTCCCGGGACGTCGATTCCGGGGGGCGCCGCGCCCCTCGTGAGCTGCCCGAACGACCATTCGGTCGTCGGTATGCGAACGCAGTGTCCGTAAATCGGTCGTCGATATGCAACTCGCCTTCAGGTCGGACAGTCTGGTGCTGCAACGACGCGATATTGAAACCAAATATCGCGTTCAACCTTTGAATCGAAAGCGAGTTTCGTCGTGCGTCACCGCATCGCAGTTGCCTCCGCCGCCGCCCTCGTCTCTCTGGTCGGCACCACCGGCGTGGCAGCCGCTCAGCCCTCCAGCCTCTACGCCCCGTCCGCTCTGGTGCTCACGGTCGCGCAGGGCGACGACGCCGCCACGTCCACCGTCCTCCGGGCCTCCACCCTCAGCTGCGCCCCGACCGCGCTGGGTACCCACCCGGACCCCCAGGCCGCTTGCGCCGCCCTCAACTCGACCGGCGGAGCACTGGACCGCCTGCTGGCCTCGCCGAACCCGGACCGTGCCTGTCCGATGCACTACGCCCCGGTCACCGTGACCGCCGACGGCGTGTGGAAGGGCAGCCGCGTCGCGTGGAAGCACACCTTCTCCAACTCCTGCACCATGTCCGCGACCCTGAACGGGAACGCCGTCTTCTCGTTCTGAGTCCGCGTCGCCGATCCTCCGCCGGACGCCCCGGCACACGCGGTGCCCCGCTTCCGGACCGTTCCCGGTCCGGAAGCGGGGCACCGTCCCCGTACGCCTACACCCTCCCCGCTCGGGCCGATACGGTGACGTGGTCCACCCGCATCGCATGACCGGGCTCGGTCGCCGGACCCGCGCCCGCGCCGTCGGCGAGCGGCAGACCGCCGCCGACCGCCACGTTCAGGATCAGGAACAGACCGTGCTCCACGGCCGCCTTCCACGTTCCGGGGTCCATCAGGCCGGCGGTCACCCGGTGGTACATCCGCCCGTCCAGATACCAGCGCACCTCCTCCGCGCCCGGCGCGAGGTCGACTTCGACGGCGTACGAGTGGAACGCCGTACGGCAGCCGCCGCACGGCTGCGGACCGGACGTCAGCCCCGCGGGCTCCCGGCAGGGCCCGCCGTCCACGACACCGCAGTGCATCGTGGCGAAGACCGTGTCCCGTCCGTTGACGGACTCCATGACGTCGAGCTCCCCGACGCCCGGCCACCCCGTGTACCCGTCGCGCAGCGGAGCGCCCAGGGTCCAGAACGCCGGCCAGTACCCCGCCGCCTTCTCCCCGGTCACGTCCGGCAGGGCGATCGACGCCTCGATCCGCAGCACCCCGCCGGGTGGCGGCGCGAAGTCGGAGCGCCGTGTCTCGATCCGCCCCGAACTCCACTGCCCGTCCTTCCGCGTGGGCACGATCTCCAACGCGCCCTTCCCGTCCAGGCGGACGTTGTCGGTCGAGTCGGTCATCGTCTCGATCTCACCGGTGCCCCACCGCGGCGCGGGGCAGCCCGGGTAGCAGGTGCCGACGTCGTGGATCCAGTCGGCGGCGGACGCAGGCGCACCCGCCGGGCCGTCGAAGTCGTCGCGCATCAGCCGCGTCCACCCGTCCGCGCCCGGTGCGGCCACGTCCGCCGCCGCCGCGTCCGCGGCGGGCAGCAGCCCGGCCTCGTCGAGCAGCCGCTCCAACCGGTCGGTCAGGACCACGGCCGCCGTATTGGTCAGGTGCGCGTCGTCCCGGTAGAGCAGGATCCGGTCGAGCACGGCCGGGCACGTCGGCCCGTCGCCCGGGCACAGCACCCGGTTGACCCCGACGCTCCGTACGCCGGGCAGCGCGCCGGACGCGATCCGCCGCGCCAGCGGATCCGGCAGCCAGGCGTCCGCGCGGCCGAACGCGCAGTCGGCGGGGGACCCGGGACTGCCGGAGACGCACGCCGGGACGTCTCTCCCGGGTACGGGCGTGTCCTCGATGTAGACGATCGGCGCTCCCAGGGCGCGCAGCGGCGTCAGCGTCTTCTCCCAGGCCTCGGAGAGCAGCTTCGCGTCGTCGGTGTACCGGTTCAGCGAGGCGATCACGATGAGGCGCGGCTTCGGCCGCTGCCGCAGCCGCTCCAGGGAGTCGGCCCGCCAGGTGTCGCACTCCCGGTAGGCGCGCCCGAGCTGCGGGCTGTCCACCGTCAGCTCCGGCAGCGGGCAGCCCTGCTTGACCAGCTCCTCCAGTGCCCAGCCCCGCCGGGCGGCCGTGGCCAGCACCGGGGAGAACCACTGCCCGGCGTGCGAGTCGCCCAGCAGCACGATCCGGTCCGGACTGTCCACCGCGCCGAACAGGCAGTCCGGGCTCCGGGTCCCGGCCGGCGCGACCTCGCACGCCCCGTCCGGCGGGAAGTCACCGCGCGCCTGCGCGGGAGTCGGCACCACCGGGCCGTCGACGAGAGGCGTACCGGCCGTGCGGGCGAGCAGCGTGGGTCCCGACACCGCACCCGGGGGCAGTCCCTGCGTGTCGACCGGGCCGGCCGGGCCCAGCAGGCGCAGTGTCGTCGTACCCACCACCAGCGCGAGGGCCACCGGCAGCACGATCGCCGAGACGCCCACCGACAGTCCGCGGCGGGGCAGTTCGGAGACCGTACGGCTGCGGCGCAGCGGCTGCTCGACCCAGCGCGTGGTGGCGAGGGCGGGCAGTGCGGCCGCCAGCGTCAGCGCGGTCCGCGCGGGCCAGCCGAGCGTACCGAGCCGGGCCTCGGCGAGGACGAGCAGCGGCCAGTGCCACAGGTACAGGTTGTAGGACAGCCGCCCGACGGCCCGGGGCGCCCGCCCCGACAGCAGCCGCCCCACGTCCCACCTGCCCTGGGTGTGCCGCTCGCCCCGGCCGGGGATCGCGGCGAGGATCACGGCGGCGGTGGCCAGGGTCGGTACGAGCGCCGCGTGACCGGGGTACGGGGTCCCGGCGTCGTACGACACGACGCACCAGGCGATCGCCGCGGCCCCGGCCCAGCCGCACAGCAGCCGCAGCGGTCGCGGACCGCGCATCAGGTGCCAGGGCAGCAGGGCGAGCAGCGCCCCGACGCCGAACTGCCAGACCCGCGGGGGTGTTCCGAGGTAGGCGAGCGACACCGAATGCCCGGTCCAGTACACCGCGAGGGCGAAGGAGCCCAGGGTGAGCGGCGCGGTGGCCAGCAGCACGACGAGGCGCACGGCCCGGCCGCGCCGGACCGCACGCGCCGCGCCCAGTACCAGGACCGCCAGCAGCGGGGCCCAGAACAGGTAGAACTGCTCCTCGACGGCGAGGGACCAGAAATGCAGCAGCGGGCTCTGGTCGTGCCCGGCGGCGAGGTAGTCGGTGCGCTGCGACACGAACCGCCAGTTGGCGAAGGAGAGGGCGGCCGCGACGACGTCGTACTCCATGTCGGTCCGGCGCAGAGGTACGGTCAGCCAGGCCCCGGCGGCCGCCACCCCGACGAGCACCACGGCGGCGGAGGGCAGCAGCCGCCGGGCGCGCCGCGAGAAGAAGTCACCGAGTCGGATCCGGCCGGTGGTGATCGCCTCCCGGACCAGCAGGCCGGTGATGAGGTACCCGGAGATGACGAAGAAGACGTCCACGCCGACGAAGCCGCCGGTCGCCCAGGGGATGCCGGCGTGGAAGGCGAGTACGGCGAGGACGGCGACCGCGCGCAGGCCCGCGATGTCGGGCCGGAAGGCGGACCGGTGCGGGCTCGGCCCGGACTCCGTGCCGGAACGGGATCCGGACGGCAGGTCCACGGCCCCGGGGGCGGCGCCCCTGCGGGGCCGGCGCCGGCCGGGTGTGACGGGGAAGGACATGCGGAGGGTGCCTTTCAACTCAGCCAGGGAAGCATCGGGTCGACCCACCCCGACGCCAGCAGGCCGGTCAGCAGGAGGACCGCGGAGGCGGCGACCGTCTCGGGCCAGCGACGCGGCAGCACGCCACCGCGCGAGCGCAGGGCGGCCCGTACCCGGACCCGTACCGGTCCCGCGGCCGGGTGCAGTTCGGCCACCAGGTCCCGGATCAGCGGGACGTTGATCTGGCACTGCACCAGGAGGTAGAGGAGCAGCCCCCAGTTGGGCTCCCAGCCGTTGCGGGCCACGGCCAGCGCGAGCCCGGTGGCCGCGGCGCCGTTGGAGAGGACGAGCCAGACCAGGGAGACGGCGACGACCCGGCGGGCCATGCCGCCCGCCGGCCCCGCGCTCCGCGCACCGGTGGGCACCCAGGCGGCGCCGCGCCCCCGCAGCGTGTGCACGAACGCGGTCGCGGCGGCCACGCTGGTCAGGACGTTCGCCCGGATGACCTCCACCCGCCAGCGGGTGCGGCTGATCCGCGGCAGCAGCACGTGCCACAGCCACAGCGGGGCGAGCAGGGGCAGTACGTGCCAGGGCCGGATGTGGTCCGGGAACCAGAACATCATGACCAGCGGCGGGAGCGGTGCCGCGAAGGTGTTCACCGCGGTGGTCAGGTAGCCGACGATGCCCTCGTAGAAGCACAGCCGCATCCGCCAGGGGGCGCGCATCCGCCGCAGCACGGGCGTGCCGAGCAGGTGGAGGTTGCCCATCGCCCACCGGTACTGCTGGTTGACGAAGGAGGTGACCCGGTCGGGCGAGGTTCCCTTGGCGACGAGCACCGGCACGTACAGGGTGCGGAACCCCTGCTCGTGGAGGGCGAGCCCGGTGTACAGGTCCTCGCTGTGGTCGAGCCGGGCGAAGCCGCCGGCCAGGTCGATCGCGCTGCGCCGGTACACGGCGTTGCTGCCGCAGCAGATGGCGGCGTCACTCGCGTCCCGGGAGGGCTGGATCCAGCGGAAGAACCACTCCTGCGCGGAGCCGGCGGCCCGCTGGACCCACCCCATGGTCGCGTCGGTGTCGAAGCACTGGGGGCTCTGCACGATGCCGACGGCCGGGTCGGCCAGGTACGGCACGAGGTGGTGCAGGAAGTCCGGCCGCGGGGCGAAGTCCGCGTCCAGGATCGCGATGAACTCGGCGCCGCTCAGGGTGAGCGCGTGGTTGAGGTTGCCGGCCTTCTTCAGATGCCCCCGGTCGGGTCGTACGACGTACGCGTAGCCGTACGAGGAGGCGAGCGCGGCGACCTCGGGCCGGCCGGCGTCGTCCAGGACCCAGACGTTCAGCGCGCCGGGCCACTCGACGGCCGCGACCGCGCGGTAGGCGTTGGCGAGCACGTCGAGCGGCTCGCCGCAGGTCGGCAGGTACAGGTCGACGCCGGGGAGCGCGGCCGGCTTCCAGGCGTGGACGAGCACCTCGTGCGACTGCCGGGTGAGCCGGCGCTGGCGCAGGCTGTTGACGGACGACAGGGCGAGGGCGACGACGTTGAGCCCGAGGACGGCGAGGAACGCCCACAGGGCCGGTGTCCGCAGGGCGAAGGCGAACATGGTCGCCGCCGTGAACACGAAGGCCAGCGAGGTACTGACGAGGACCCAGCGGCGCTGCGGACCGAAGTACCAGTAGAGCTCTTCGTCGGATGGTGGTTGCGGAAGATGATGAATGGTCATAAAGCCCCCCACAGCTGTGCATGTACCCGTTTCAGGCGGCCGATCCTAGTGGTAAAGGTATAGACCAACTGTTGCGGGAACGTGGCGCCGGGACCAATGCGCCACGAATTGGCGCGACTTCAATGGTCCAGACCTCTCGCGGTCGCCATTCGACCGGCAGCGCCCGGTGCATTCGGGAAGGCGTGGGCCACAGGGGGATGAACAGTCCTGGAACTGCGTGCACGACGCCCGGCCCGCGCGCGATGTTGCCAGGCGGGCGGTGAGGGGCGGTGGCGGGCGGTCAGGAGGCCCGGAAGGGATTCGTCCGGTTCGTTCGGTTCGGGTCAGGGCGGTCTCGGGCACGCCGTGGCGAGCACCCCCGTGGTTCGCCACGGCGTGTGCGAGGCCGCCCTGCGTCAGTGGGCGGGGGCGGGCGGGGCCGTCTCGGGCGTGCCCGTGGGATCGAATCGGGTGATGCGCTGCGGGGGGACGATCGTGGGGAGGAGGAAGTTCCACAGGTCGGCGACGCGCGTGTGGAGGTCTTCACGGCGGGTTCGGACGTACGAGGTGACCTGGATGCCGGTGAAAGCACCGACGAGCAGGGTCGAGAGGTCCCGGACATCGAGCGACGGGTGTATGTCACCGCGCTGCTGAGCGGGGGTCAGGCAGCTGCGGCAGGTGTCGATCCAGGCGTCGTAGGGAGCCGGGTCGGGGTGGGTGAAGGAGCCGAACTCGATGACCAGGCGGATGCCGGCGCGGATGCGGACGTTGGTGCGCAGCCCGTGGGCCATCTGGTGGGTGAGGTCGATGACGGTCTGCAGGCCCGGGTTCGCGAGGGAGGGGACGTTCTCGGCGACCTGGAACTGCTCGTCCATCAGAGTGCGGGCCAGGGCTTCCTTGGACGGGAAGTGGAAGTAGAGGGCGCCCTTGGTGACTCCGGCGTTCTTGACGACGTCGCTGAGGCTGGTGCCTTCGAATCCGCTGAGGTCGAAGGCGGTCGCCGCGCCGTCGAGTATGGCTTGGCGGGTGATCTCGGCCCGCTCCTGTCTGGCCCTCGCCACGTTCCGGTCGTCCTCCTGGTCACTGCCCGAGCGCTGTTCGCCGCGGCGTGCCGTCAATCTAGTCGGGTAAACGGAAAAGAAACCAGTCGGCAGGTACTTTTTTGCGAAGGCGGTGAGCGGTTCGGGGAGTTGTGTGGCTCTTTGCGTGATTCTTTTTCGGCGGTGAACGTGTCGGCACGCTCAAAGAACCTGCTGTGTCAGTGAGTTGACCGACCCTGACAGAACCGGCAAGTGAAAAAACACGGTGGGCGGGAGCCCGGCCGGATGTGATGATCGCCCGGTGATCGATGAACAGCGAACCCGGCCCGTGCTGGTGGGCGACGAGCGCGCCACCCTGACCAGCGTCCTGCAGCGGCAGCGGGACACCCTGATGATGAAGTGCGCGGGGCTGAGTGATCAGCAGCTGCGGATGCGGGCGGTGGCCCCGTCCGGGCTGAGCCTGCTGGGGCTGGTGCGCCACCTCGCGGAGGTCGAGCGCGGATGGTTCCGCAACGTCCTCGGCGGGGAGGACGTACGGGGCTACTTCACGAAGAACGAGGCGGGGGAGTGGACGGAGTTCCACGTCGAGGACGCGGACGTGGCCGACTCGTTCCGGCTCTGGGAGGAGACGTGCGAGCGGTCGCGCGCGATCGTGGACGCCGCCGAGTCCCTTGACGTGACGGGGCACTTCGGCGACCGGTCGTACTCCCTGCACTACATCCTGGCCCACATGATCGAGGAGTACGCCCGCCACAACGGGCACGCGGACCTGCTGCGCGAGGCGATCGACGGGACGACCGGGGAATGAGCGACATGCGGATCACGAAGTACACCCACGCGTGCGTCCGGATCGAGCAGGACGGGCGGGTCCTCGTCATCGATCCCGGTACCTGGAGCGAACCGTCCGCCCTGGCCGGCGCGGACGCCGTGCTGGTGACCCACGAGCACGCCGACCACGTCGACGTGCTGCGCCTGGCCGGACTCGGCGTGCCGGTCTACGCCCCCGCCGAGGCGGACCTGCCACGGCTGGACGTCATCGGGGTGTCCTCCGGTACGGAGTTCACCGCCGCGGGCTTCCGCGTACGGGCGGTCGGCGGCCGCCATGCCTTCATCTACGGCGGCGAGCCCGACTGCGCGAACCTCGGCTACGTCGTCGACGACGCGGTCTACCATCCGGGTGACTCGCTGCACGTGCCCGAGCAGGAGATCGAGACGCTGCTGGTGCCGGTGCAGGGGTCGTGGCTGAAAATGGTGGAAGCGATCGATTTCGTCAAGGCCGTCGGCCCGCGGCGGGCGTTCGGCATTCACGACGCCCAGATCAACGACCGCGGCCTCGGCAGCGTCAACGGCTGGCTCGACGAGGAGACTTCCCACGGCTACCGGTATCTGAGGCCCGGCGAAACGCTCTGAGGCGAGGGCTCCAGCAGGAGTCCCGCCCGACCTGCTCCCGGCCCCGCCACCTGCGGAGGGAGCAGGATAGTCTCCGTCGAAT
This sequence comes from Streptomyces spororaveus, assembly GCF_016755875.1. Lineage (NCBI taxonomy): Bacteria > Bacillati > Actinomycetota > Actinomycetes > Kitasatosporales > Streptomycetaceae > Streptomyces > Streptomyces spororaveus. Next base: position 8,191,879 of record NZ_BNED01000005.1, read on the forward strand.
GGTTCGACAGGGATCCCTCTCCACGCTGCGGCACAAGCCATTCCGGTTATTTCTTCTGGCACGTCTCATCTCGATGAGCGGAACGGCGATGGCCCCCGTGGCCCTGGCCTTCGCGGTGTTCGGGTTCGACAGCAGCCCGGCATCGCTCGCGATCGTCCTCGCCGCCAACACCGCACCGCAGTTCGTCCTCCTGCTCGTCGGTGGAGTGATCGCGGACCGGTTCTCCCGGCGACGGGTCATCGTGATCGGCAATGTGGTGCCCGCCGTCACCCAGGGCTGCGTCGCGCTCCTCGTGGTGTCGGGAACGGCCACCACCGGGCGGATCGCCCTGTTCGCGGCGCTGGCGGGCTGTGCGTCGGCGCTGACCCAGCCCGCCCTGAACAGCCTGCTGCCGCAGCTCGTCGGTCCCGGCGAGCTGCAGCAGGCGAACGCGCTGATGCGGTTGCCCGGCCATGTCATCCGCATCATCGCGCCGGCGGTCGGCGGCGCCCTCGTCGCGTTCGTCGGTCCGGAACTGACCCTGGGCTGGGACGCCGCCAGTTTCGCGGTAGCGGCGGTGCTCTGCAGCCGTCTTGACGTGTCCGGACCCGTCAAGACGGCTGCTTCAGTCCTCCGCGACTTCAAAGACGGCTGGAAAGAGTTCTCCCGTCTCTCCTGGGTATGGGCCTACACGCTGTCCGGCACCGTGGTGGTCGCCCTCTGGCTCGGCGGATATCAGCTTCTCGGTCCCGTGATGGCCGGCAGTAGTCATCTGGGTGCTCCTTCATGGGGAATCGTCCAGGGGGCCTTCGCGGCGGGCCTGCTCCTGGGCGGGATCGTCTCGCTCAAATGGAAGCCGTCCAGGATCATGGTCGTGTGCGTGTGCGCCAACCTGCCGCTCGCGCTGCCCTTCCTCGCGCTCGCCTGGGGCGCGCCGCTGGCCGTGCTGGCCGGGGCGGCCGTCATGGCGGGCATCGGCCTGGACATCGCGATCGTCTGCTGGAACACAGCCGTGCAGGAACAGCTTCCGTCCGAGGTGCTCGGGCGGGTCAGCTCCTTCAGCTCGGCCGGTGAGCTCATGTCCGTGCCGCTGGGCTACCTCGTCGTGGGCGCCGCGGCGACCTCGCTCGGTACCGAGTCCGTCCTGGTCTGGAGTGCCGTACTGATGACCGTGGCGAGCCTGGTGCTGCTGCTCGCCCCGGGCGTGTGGGCGGTACGCAGGCTGCCCGCGGACCCGGGTCCGGCCGCGGTGGCGGCGGGAGATCGGGGCAGTCGGGGCCGTACCGGCCGGGCGCCCGATCAGGTGGCCCGCCCGTAGCGGACTGCTGAGCTCCAGATCCGCTCCAGGCGCACCCGGGTGCCGGGGCGCGGGGCATGCCAGATCCGGTCGTCGCCGGCGTAGATCCCGACGTGGGTCATGGTCTCGCCGCTGGGGAAGAAGACGAGGTCCCCGGCCGCGCGATCGGCCTCGGGGATGTGGCGGGTGTGCTCGTACTGCTGCTCGGCTGTGCGTGGAAGCCGTTTGCCCGCCTTCTTGAAGGCGTAGAGGGTCAGGCCCGAGCAGTCGAAGCGTTTGGGTCCGGTGGCGCCGTAGGCGTACGGCGAGCCCTGTTTGGAGGCGGCCACCGCGACGGCTCTGGCGCCATAGGCGGCCTCGGCGTGCGCCGGGGCCGCGGGGCCGGTCGTCACGGCGGCCGTCAGGAGCAGCAGGGAGAGGACGGCGCGGGCTCTGGGGCAACAACAGGTGGTGAGAAGGCCCTTTGGGGCCTTTCGGAAGTCGGTCCTGAAGCAGGACATCGTGATACCTCCGCAGTCGGTTGGCAGATGACAGTCAGATCAGCGGTCGGGGTCCTGTTCTCGGTCGGATACGTCATGGGTCTGACGGCGGACCAGTTTTCTCCGACGGGATCGGCCGGACGGCATCGGACACAGTCTGATTTGTCTCGATTTTGCATTCGATTCGAGATGATAAGCCTGAATGATTGCCATATGGGTGCGCCCGACATGCCGTTGCGCGGCTCCGGCGCGGCCCGCCCCGGATAATCGACGCGAGGACGGATCCGCCGACTTCTATGATCATCCGATGGAGATTCCCCGCTATCCCGCGAAGCCCCGCCCCGGCGACCCGGTCGCCGTACTGTCGCCCTCGTCCGGCCTCCCCGGGCTGTTCCCGCTGCCCTACGAGTTGGGGCTGAGCAGACTCCAGGACGACTTCGGGCTGAAGGCGGTGGAATACCCGACGACCCGGACGATGGGTGCGACGCCCGAGGCGCGTGCCGCCGACATCCACGCGGCGTTCACGGACCCCGACATCAAGGCGGTGATCGCCAGCATCGGCGGCGACGACCAGATCACGGTCCTTCCCCACCTCGACCGCGACCTCCTGCGCGCCAACCCCAAGCCCTTCTTCGGCTACAGCGACAACACCAACCTGCTGCTGTTCCTACGGGACTTGGGCATCGTCGGCTACCACGGCGGATCGGTCATGGTCGGGTTCGGACGGCCCGGCGCGATGCACCCGGCGACCGCCGCCTCCCTGCGGGCCGCCCTGTTCACCCCGGGCGAGTACGAGCTCACCGCGGCGAACGCCTGCGGGGACGTCGACCGCGCCTGGGACGACCCGCGGACCTTCGCGTCCGAGCCGCAGATGGAACCCGCCGACGGCTGGTCCTGGCACAACGCCGACCGGGTCGTCGAGGGCATCGGCTGGGGAGGCAACCTGGAGATCATCTCCTGGCTGCTGATGGCCGACCGCGTGGCGCGGCCGGTCGACTCCTACGCCGGCAACGTGCTGTTCCTGGAGACCTCCGAGGAAATGCCGCCCGCCGAAGAGGTCTACCGGATCCTTCGCGGCATGGGCGAGCGCGGGCTGCTGCAGCAGTTCCCCGCGCTGCTCATGGGCAGGGCGAAGAGCTGGTCCTTCGAGAGCCCGCTCGACGCCGGGGCCAAGGCGCACTTCCGCTCACAACAGCGCGAGGCCGTCCTGCGGGCCCTGCGCCAGTACGCTCCCGACACCATGGTGGTGTTCGACGTCGACCTCGGCCACACGGACCCGCAGCTCGTGATTCCCGTCGGAGGCCGGATCCGGGTGGACGGTCCGGCACGCCGGATCACCGTCACGTACTGAGCCCGGGCTCAGCGGCCGTCGCAGCGGTGGGCGTGCATGCGGTGACGCCCGCCGCCCGGGACCGCGACCCGGGGATCAGGCCGCCCTCCGGAGCGCCCGGCCGCAACTCCCGGAACGCGTCCGGCAGATGGGTCACGGGGCCAGGTCGGCCACGACGTGCCCCACCACGGAGCCGAACGGGCGATCGGCGAAGGATCGTCCTACGACGCGACGCAGGCTGCCGGAACGGCGGCCCGGGGCGCGATCCGTATCCGGTTCCGCGCGTACTCCACGGTCTCGCCCGGTAGGATCAGCAGTCCGGGCTCCCCGTCCTGACACGCCCCGCCGATCGGCTGCACCTGGACGGCCGACCCCAGCCCGCCGGCCATGAACACCGTCGGGTCGACCTCCCAGCCGTGCACGGCGAGCCACAGCTCCAGCGCTTCCGTGTCCCGTGCCCCGGCGCCGCGCGGCCACTCGAACCTCGTGCTCCCCATCCCTGCCCCCTGTAGGTGGTCGGATCACCGCCGATGATCCTGCCACTCCCCTCTGACACTCGCCTCCCGATAACGAGGCGCGCCCGCACCCCCGCCGTGCGGGGAGTGCGGGCGCGCGTCAGGCCGGTGGCCCGTCCGGGTCAGCCGTTGCGGTGGTGCCGACGGCCGTTCCAGGAGTCGCTGTCGACGACGTTGCCGCGGTTGTCGCGGAGGGTGGCGGTGTCGCGCTCGTCCCAGATCTGGTGGCGGCGGTCCTGGTACACGTCGTGGCGGGTGTCGCGGCCCTGGCCGGTGTGGACCTTCACGCTGGACCGGCCGTCCAGGCGGAAGTCGGAGAAGCGGTAGCGGTTGCCCTGCCGGTCGGTGAGGGTGAAGCCGCGCAGGTTGACGGCGTGGCGGCCGGTGTTCTCCACCTCGACCCATTCACGGTTCAGCGCACGGTCGGAGCGGTCCCGGCCGCCGGTGCCGTACTGGACGTCGCTGATGACGACCGACGAGTGCGGAGCCCGGTGGTCGCGGTCGCGCCCGTGGTCGTCGGCGGCGGCCGGCAGGGCGGCGGCGCCGACGAGGGCGCCCGCGGCCAGGAACGCGGCGACGAACCGACGGGTGGCGAGAGAAGCAGACATGGAGACGACCCCTTCAACAGACAGCAGCCCGGTCCGCCTCGTGCGGGGCGGGTGGGCCTGGAACAGTTCCCGGCGTCCTGCCGAGGAGCCACACTCTGGCCCTCGAACACCAGCGAAAGCCACTCAATCGGGGCGTGTTGCGAAATGCGGATGTATCGGTGACTCTCGCATGTATCGGACACATGTCAACGCCGTGCTGACGCGAACGGCGGGAGCGTGCCGGACGGGCCTTGGCGGGCCCGGGGACCGGGCCCTTCCCGCGTGGACGCGCTGCCCGCACGACCCGCCCCCGCTCTGCGCCGAACGGGTTCAGGGCGCTGTAACGGCCGCTCCAACCGTTTCTTCGGACGTGTTCGCGTGAATGGTTCCGGTGTTCGTGCGCCGCCGCCGTCAGGACGCGGGGCCGCCGATCGAATCGAGGAGCAGGAGGTCGTCCCGCGTCAGCCGGAGTGCGCCCGCCGCCACGTTGTCGACGAGGTGCTCCGGGTTTCCGGTCCCGGGGATGGCCAGGACGTGGGAGCCCTGCCGCAGGATCCAGGCGAGCCGTACCTGCGCCGGTGACACGCCGTGCGCCCCGGCCACGGCGAGGACCCCGTCGCGCTCGGCGCGGACGGCGCCGGCCTCGCACCCCTCTCCCGCGATCGAGAAGAAGGGCACGAAGGCGATACCGCGCTCCGCACAGGCGCGGAGCATCCCCGCCCGGTCGGGCGCGTCGATTCCGTAGCGGTTCTGCACGCACACCACCGGCGCGATCGCCTCGGCCTGGACCAGGTGCTCGTGGCGGGCGTTGGAGATGCCGAGGTGGCGGATCAGACCGGCGTCGCGCAGCTCGGAGAGGGCCCCGAAGTGCTCGCTGATCGACTCCTGGCGGCCCGTGATGCGGAAGTTCACCACGTCGAGGTGGTCCCGGCCGAGTTGGCGCAGGTTCTCCTCGACCTGACCGCGCAGCTGGTCGGGCCGGGCGGACTCGGCCCACCCGCCGCAGGCGTCCCGGGCGGGGCCGACCTTGGTGGTGACGACGAGCCCGTCCGCATACGGCGCCAGAGCCGAGTTGATCAGCTCATTGGCCGAACGCAGCCGGGAGAAGTAGAACGCGGCGGTGTCGATGTGGTCGACGCCGAGCTCGACCGCCCGGCGCAGCACGGCGACCGCCCGGCCCCGGTCGCTGGGAGTGCCCTCGTGGAAGGCCGAGCTGCCGGTCAGGCGCATGGCGCCGAAGCCCATCCGGTTGACGGTGAGGTCACCGAGCACCCAGGTGCCGGAAGCTGCCGCGGAGACCACGTGCGACGTCATCTGATTGATCAACTCCATCCGGTCGGCCATCGCCCCCCGATGGCTCGGGGCGAGGCGGGTCCTGGAGTATGCGCAGGTGAGGGCCGTGCCGCATAGGCATGCAAGGGCGGGAGAAGATCACATCGCGAGCTGGAATCCCGGGTGCGAACGGGACGTTGTCCCTACTGGACCCGCCACCCCGGCGGCCCCCGCCCGGGCAGCGCGCGGGACGGTCCTGCGCCCTCGTCAGCGCGGGCGGCTTCGCCCCGTTGCCCGATAATGGTCCCCGGGGGCATACGCGCACTGGTGGACCCATTCGCCCGCATTCATCGGGCGCAGAGGAGGCCGGAATGGGACGGGACAGCACGTACGAGTTGGTATTCACCGGCCCTGACCACGCGGTACCGGGTGCCGAGGAAACGGTTCTCGTGCACCGCACCGACCGGACCGGCCCCGGCGGCCACCCCATCTACGCCGACGACACCGGGATCGTCCAGGCGGAGATCAGCGACCAGGACGACGTGCGCATGATCGCGAGTGGCGGGCACCAGGAGCCCGCCACGCGGGTGAGGGTCCGTTCCGTGCCCGGTGCCTGAACCGCGACCGGCTCCCGCCTCCTAGGGGGCGGGAGCCGGTCGTCGTCGGAGGCCTCAGCTGCCGGTGGTGAGCTCGGCCAGGTCGTCGACCACGTCCCGCAGACGGTTCGCGCGGCGCAGGGCAGCACGCTGACGAGCCGCTCCGCTGCCCTTTCGGCGGAGCGCGTCGAGCAGGCGGTGGACCTCCGGCTCGTCGCCCGCCGCCCGGAGCCCCGGGGACGCCGCCCTGAGCAGGGCGGCGATCTGCGCCTGGGCGGGCACGTGCTCCCCGGTGAACGGATCGAGGGCGTATCCCGCCGGACCGTAGCGGGCGGCGTACCGGTGCGCCTCGCGCAGGCACGCCACGGAGATGTCCGGCGGCGGCCGGCCCTCTTCGGCGTGGGCGAGGAGCGTGGCGCACAGGCCGCGCAGGACGAGCGCCACGAGGAGGGTCGTGTCGAGGTCGGCGTTGGTGTCCGCGACCCGGAACTCGATGGTCGGCTGGTGCTCGGACGGGCGCGCGAACCAGTAGATCATCCGGCGGTCCATGAGCGTGCCCGAGGCCACCAGGGCCTCCGCGGTCCTCTCGTACGAGACCGGGTCCAGCAGCGGGGAGGGTGCCACCGTGGGCCAGCGGCCGAACTCCAGGGCCCGCCAGCTCGCGAAGCCCGTGTCCAGTCCGCCGGCGAACGGCGAGTTCACGGCGAGGGCCTGGACGGCCGGGAGCCAGGCGCGTACGTGGTTGGCCAGGAACAGGGCCTGCGCGCGGTCGGCGGTGCCGATGTGGATGTGGCAGCCGCACACGACGCCCAGTCGGCCGTCGACCAGGGCGTCGAAACGCCGCGCCATGCGCCGGTAGCGCGGCGTGTCGGTCACGGGGACGGGGGCCGCCGGCGGCACCACGGCGGTGCCGGAGGCGACGAGCAGGCAGTCGGCGGCACGGGCCGCGTCGGCGACGGCGGCCCGCAGCGAGCGGAGCTGGGCCCGTACGTCGGCGGCGCTGGTGGCGGGCCGGGTGCAGACCTCGACCATGCAGCGGTAGAACTCCTCCTGCACGAGATCGCCGAGCACGGGCGACGCCGCGTCGATCACCGGGCCCGCGCGCGCCACCGGCGCCCGGGTCAGCCGGTCCACGAGGAGGAACTCCTCCTCCACCCCGAGGGTCGAGACCACCGGTCGGCCGGTCATGGCGAGGGCTGCCATGGGGGCGTACTCCGGGCCAAAACCCGGGACGTCGACCGAACGGCTGCGCGGCTCAATTATGGTCATGTAGTGCGTTTACCCCGAAATCACCCTCGAAACAGCATCGGGACCCGAGCGAACTGAGGGGAGCGACGATGTCCGCAATGTTCTGCCTGCCCTAGTACACTCGATGCGGACCTATTCCTCGCGGGGTCGGCGCCGTCCCCCCGGGCCATCGGAGCCGACATGGACGAGCCCGCCGACGGACCGGCCACCCAGCCTCCCGGCGATCCGGACGGTCTCCGGCGCGCGGTGCGTGCCCTGACCGCCGAGATCGCGGAGCTGCAGGCCGAGCGCGCCGACCGCCATCTGCTCGACCTGGCCACCGGAATCCTGGTCGCCCAGCTGTCCGCGCCGCCCTCGGCGGCGGCCGGCCACCTGAGCCGGCTCGCCGCGAGCACCCGAGTGAGCGCGCCCGACGTCGCCGCGGACATCGTGAACGCGGCCGCCGGAATCACCGTCGCCGAAGGCCGCCGGGCACCGGCGCGCCGGCTCCGGCGCACCGACGCCGCCGTGGGGGCGGCCACCTACGCGGGGCAGGCGGCCACCGCGCTCCTGGAGAGCGGGCTGAGCCACCTGGGCGTACAAGCCGTGTGGCTGTGGCGGCGGACCGCGACGGACTGCCTGGAACTGGTCGCGCACGCGGGTGGGAGCGCCCTGCAGGCCGTGCACTGGCAATGGCTGCCCGCCCACATGGACGGCCCCCTGCGCACCGCACTGGACACCGGTGAGCCCGGCTGGCTGCCCGGCGGTCCGCCCCCCGGTCAGCCGCTGCCCGGCGCCGCACCCGACACCGGGCGGGCCGTGCTGCCGCTGCGTGACCAGGGCGCGGTCGTCGGAGCCCTGCTCGCGGCCTGGCCGGGACCGGTGGCGTTCGACCCGCCCATGCGCAGGGCGGTGGAGGCCGTCGCGGACAGTGCGGCGCGCATCGTGGACGCGGCTCCCGACCCGGACGGCTCCGGCAGCCCGTTGACCCTGCGGGTCCTGCTCGACTGCGTCGCCGACGCCGTGCTTCTCCTGTCCCGCACCGGGGGACCGGCCGCCGGTGAGTGGGTCGTCGGCCACGCCAATCCGGCGGCGGCGCGCCAGCTCGGCGGTCTGCCGAAGCCGGTCGGCCGCTCCCTGGGCGAGGTGCTCCCGGTGTACAGCACGGACCTGCTGCGCCTGGTCGACGAGGCGCGTACGGCGGCCGCACCGCGCCGGGTGGACCGGCTCGCGGACAAGGGCGCCGGCGCGCTGACCGACGTACGGGCGCTGCCGCTCGGGCCCGAGCGGGCGGTGGTGCTCTGGCACACCTCCGACGACCCCGGCCTGATGCTGCCCCAGGTGCTGGGCCGGCTGGACCACCTGGCCCTGTTCGAGGACGACCTGGTCACCGGGGTCTCGGAATGGAGCGAGCGGGCCTACTCGATCTTCGGCATGCAGCGAGGGGCCCCGGGCGTCCCGCTGCGCGACCTGCTGTCCCGCACCCACCGGGACGACAAGGGGCAACTGGCCGCGCTCCTGGAATCCCTGACCGTACGCCAGGAAGGCGCGCACGCCCTGATCCGCATCGTTCGGGACGACGGCGGGATGCGCCACGTCCGGATCAGCGCCGAACCCCTGCTCAAGGGCGCGGTCACCGTCGCGGTGACCGGCGTCTTCCAGGACGTCTCCGCCCAGCACCGGACCGAGCTGGCGCTCGGCGCCACCTACGACGAGCTCACCGCCGCGCACGCGCAGGCCGCGGTGCGCCACCAGTTCGTCCTCCAGCTCCAGCAGGCCATCCTGCCCGAGGTCCCGGAGTCGGTGCGGCTGCCCGGGCTGCTCGTCACCGCGCGCTACCGGCCCGCCGCACAGGAGTACCGCGTGGGCGGCGACTGGTACGACCTGCTGCCCCTGCCCGACGGCCGGGTGATGCTGGCGGTCGGGGACATCGCGGGGCACGGGCTCCGGGCGGCGACCGCCATGGTGGCGGTGCGCAACGCGCTGCGCGGCCTGGCCTTCACCGGCGCCTCCGCCGGGCAGCTGATGGGCTGGCTCAACGCCGTCGCGTCGGCCGATCCCCAGCACTCCACCGCGACGGCGGTCTGCGCGCACTACGAGCCGCGCGAGGGGGTGCTGCGGTGGTCCAGCGCCGGCCACCTGCCGCTGATCCTGCTGCGGGAGGGCCGCGCCGTGCTGCTGGAGACGCCCCGGGACCTCCTGCTGGGGGCCGTGAAGGCGGTGGAGTACACCGAGACGGTGACCCCGCTGCGGCCCGGGGACCTGCTGGTGCTCTACACCGACGGCCTGGTCGAACGACGCCACAGGTCGCTGGACCACGGGGTGGAACGGCTGAGGCGGGCGGTGGAGGGAGCCGAGCGTCCGGGGCTCGACGAGATGGCCGATCTGCTGCTGGCGGAGGTGCGCGGGGACACGGACGACGACACGAGCCTGGTCCTGCTCCGCGTGCTGCCGCAGCCGTAGCCGCAGGGGTGGGCGGGGGAGGGGGCGGTCAGGTCAGCCAGGTGTGGATGCGCGCCGCCAGCTCGTCGGCGTCGACGGGCTTGGTCACGTAGTCGTCCGCCCCGGCGGCCAGCGCCTTCTCCCGGTCCCCCGGCATCGCCTGGGCGGTGACGGCGACGATCGGGACGTTCGTGTAGCCCGGCAGGGCGCGGATGGCCGCGGTGGTGGCGTAGCCGTCCATGCCCGCCATCATCACGTCCATCAGGACGAGGTCCACGTCGGCGTGCTCCGCCAGCAGTGCGAGGCCGGATCGGCCGTCCTCGGCCCGCAGGACCCGCATGCCCTCGCGGCGGAGGATCTCGGTCAGCGCGAAGATGTTGCGGGCGTCGTCGTCGACGACGAGGACGGTCGGCCCGGGCCCCGTGGGGAGCTCCGTGGGTACGTCGGCCGTGCCGGCCGGCGCCGTGTCGCCGGCCGGGAGCGGCACCGGTGCGGCACTCTCCTCCGCGCTCTCCACGTGGCCCGTGAGGACGTCCGCCACGGTCGGCGCGGCGGTACTCGCCGTCGGTGCGGCGAGATGCGCGGCCATTTCCGGTGTCCGCATCGGCAGGAAGAGGGTGAAGACGCTGCCCTCCCCGGGCGTCGACCGGACCTCGATGAAGCCGCCCAGCAGGTGGGCCACCTCCCGGCTGATGGACAGGCCCAGTCCGGTGCCCCCGTAGCGGCGGCTGGTCGTTCCGTCGCCCTGCTGGAAGGCGTTGAAGACCGTCTCCAGGCGCTCCTCGGGGATCCCGATGCCGGTGTCGGACACCTGGAAGGCCGCCACGGGCACGTCGCCCTGGCGCAGCGCCGCCGGCAGCGCGGCCGGGGGCGCCACGTCCACCCGGAGCTCGATGTATCCCTGCTCGGTGAACTTCACCGCGTTGCCGACCAGGTTGCGCAGCACCTGCCGTAGCCGGGCCTGGTCGGTGAACATCGTCTCGGGGAGCCCCCTCCCGGTGACCACCCGCAGATCCAGGTCGCGGGCGGCCGCGACGGGCCGGAAGGTGGCGTCGAGCGAGGACAGCAGGTGCTGGAGCGGGAAGACCTCCGGGTGCAGGTCCATCTTGCCCGCCTCGACCTTGGAGAGGTCGAGGATGTCGTTGATCAGCTGGAGCAGGTCGGAGCCGGCGGAGTGGATGACCTCGGCGTAGTCGACCTGCTTGTCGGTGAGGTTCCCGTCGGGATTGCGTGAGAGCAACTGGGCTAGGATCAGCAGGCTGTTGAGGGGGGTGCGCAGCTCGTGGCTCATGTTGGCCAGGAACTCCGACTTGTACATGGAGGTCCGTGACAGCTGCTGGGCCCGTGTTTCGAGCTCGCGCCTGGCCTGCTCGATCTCCAGGTTCTTGCGTTCGATGTCCCGGTTGCGGTCGGCCAGCAGGGCCGCCTTCTCCTCCAGTTCGGCGTTCGACCGCTGCAACTCGTCCTGCCGCGACTGGAGTTCCTGCGACCGGGAGCTCAGCTCGGCCGTCAGTCTCTGGGACTCCTCCAGCAGTTCGTCGGTACGGGCGTTGGCGATCAGGGCGCTCACGCTCACCCCGATGGCCTCGACGAACTGGTCGAGGAAGTCCCGGTGGATGGCGGTGAACGGGGCGAACGAGGCCAGTTCGACGGCGCCGAGCGTCTGGTCCTCCACCACGATGGGCAGGATGACGAGGACGGCCGGATCGGCGGCGCCGGCCCCCGAGGCGACGGTGGCGTACCCGGCGGGGAGCCGGTCCACGGTGAGGGCACGGCGCCCGGCGACGGCCTGGCCCACCAGCGACTGGCCGAAGCGGAACCGGCGCGGCGGTGCGGCGGGGTCGTCCGGGCTTCCGTAGGACGCCCGCATGATCAGGTACCTGCCCTCCCGGTCCTCCTCGGCGAGGAAGAAGGCGCCGTACTGGGCGTCCACCAGCGGGGGCACCTCGTTCATGATCAGCTGAACGAGGTCGGTGAGGTCACGGGTGCCCTGCATCAGGCCGGAGACCCGCGCGAGGTTCGTCTTGAGCCAGTCCTGTTCCTGGTTGGCGCGGGTGCTCATCCGCAGGGACTCGACCATCGCGTTGATGTTGTCCTTGAGGTCCCCCACCTCGCCCGGGGCCCCGACCGTGATCGACTGGGTGAGGTCCCCCTCGGCGACGGCGCTGGTCACGGCCGCGATGGCACGCACCTGGCGGGTGAGGTTGCCCGCCAGCCCGTTGACGTTCTCGGTGAGCCGTCTCCAGGTGCCGGAGACGCCCTCGACCTCGGCCTGGCCGCCCAGCTTGCCCTCGCTGCCGACCTCGCGTGCGACCCGGGTGACCTCGGCGGCGAAGGACGAGAGCTGGTCGACCATCGTGTTGATGGTGGTCTTGAGCTCAAGGATCTCACCGCGGGCGGAGACGTCGATCTTGCGGGTGAGATCGCCCTTGGCGACAGCCGTGGTCACCTGGGCGATGTTGCGCACCTGGTTCGTCAGGTTGTCGGCCATGGAGTTGACGTTGTCGGTCAGGTCCTTCCAGGTGCCCGAGACCCCCTGCACCCGGGCCTGACCGCCCAGCTTGCCCTCCGTACCGACCTCGCGTGCTACCCGGGTGACCTCCTCCGCGAAGGAGGAGAGCCGGTCGACCATCGTGTTGATGGTCTCCTTCAGCTCCAGGATCTCGCCGCTCGCCTCCACCCGGATCTTGCGGGTGAGGTCACCGCCGGCGACGGCGGTGGCGACCTGCGCGATCGAGCGGACCTGGGAGGTCAGGTTGTCGGCCATGGTGTTGACGCCGGTGGCCAGCTCCTGCCAGATACCGCTCACCCGGTCGACCTGGGCGTGCCCGCCGAGCAGCCCCTGGCCGCCGACCTCGCGGGCGACCCGCGTCACCTCCGAGGTGACCAGGGACAGCTGCTCGACCATGCCGTTGTAGACCGTGGCGATCTCGCCGTGCAGGCCCTCGGAATCGGCGGGCAGCCGTGTCGTGAAGTCACCGTCCCGGACGGCCGTGAGCCCGTCCAGCAGCCGCCTCAGCCCCTCCTCGCCCAGCTCAGGGCGTTGCCGCGCTTCATCCATGGACGCCTCCGCACACCACTCTGACATGGGGGACCGCCCTGAACATCCCGGGGACTTCCCGGAACTTTCCGGCGGCATCCCGGGGATCAGCCCGCCGGGGCGCAGACTCCCGGCGGGCACGGCACCTCGAACCAGACGCTCTTGCCGTCCGCCCCGGACTCGGAGCCCCAGCCACGGGCCAGGCGCTCCAGGATCAGCAGTCCGTGCCCGCCCGGCTGTGCGCGCTCGTCCGGCCCGCGGTCCGGGATGCGCACGGGCGGGGCCGGGTTGCCGTCGGTGACCTCGACGCGCAGGCGCTCCGGCGAACAGTCGAGCACGAGCGCGCGGGGACCCCGGCCGTGCAGACAGGCGTTGGCCACCACCTCCGAGACCAGCAGCAGTACGTCCTCCGCGGCCTCGGGGTCACTCCCGGCCGATTCCCCGTCCGGGAGCCAGCACCAGGCGATCAGCGCCTCGCGGGTGAAATCGCGGCTGCGCGACACGACGTTCGTGGTCCCGGCCAGCGTCAGGCGCCGGGTCCCGTCGGTCGAACCCCGCGGATCCATGACGCTCAGGCCCCTCCGTCTCGTACCGCACTCAGGGCTTCCGTCACATCCGCGTGGATGGGGAACACACCGTCCGCGCCGGTGATCCGGAACATGCGGGCGACGGGCCCGCGCAGGCCGACCAGTTCCAGGACTGCTCCCGCCTGCTGGGCGTCGAGCCGGGTGTTCAGGAGCACGTTCAGGCCGGTGGAATCACAGAATCCCAAGCCGGCCAGGTCGACCAGGATCCGGCGGCCCGGGGCGAGCGCCGAGTCGAGCGCATCCCGCAGCGGCTGCGCCGTGTCGTGGTCCAGCTCCCCCGCGAGTGCGAGGACCACGGCCGCGTCCACGGTCGTCACCGCGACGGTGAAGCGTTCTCTGTCCGCCTCCGGCTCCATCCGGCATCACCCTTCCGTCGTGCTGCTCTGCACCTGCCCGGGTTCCGCCGCAATATACCCAAGTGTTCCCCACCGCAGAGGGAGCGCCTCACGCGGCATGCGGCGCGGACCCCTCCGCAAGCAGCCCCTCGCGCAGCCGGGCCAGGATCCGGGTGAGCAGCCGGGACACGTGCATCTGCGAGATGCCCAGGCGCTCGCCGACCTCGGCCTGGGTGAGCTCCTCCCCGTACCGCAGGGACAGGATCGTCCGGTCCCGCTCGGTCAGCGCCGCCAGCAGGGGCTTGAGCGACTCCAGGTACTCGACCATCTCGAAGCGCGCGTCCTCGACGCCGAGGCTGCGCGCCAGGGTGCCGGGCGCGTCGCCCTCGTCCGTGACCGGGAGGTCCAGGGACAGACTGGCGAAGCCATTGGTCGCGAGCAGGCCCTCGCACACCTCCTCGGGTGTGATGTCCAGCCGCTCGGCGAGCTGCTCCGCGTCCGGGGTGTGGCCCAGCTCCTGCTCCAGGGCGTCATTGGCCTTCGCCAGGGAGATGCGCAGCTCCTGCAGCCTGCGCGGCACACGCACGGCCCAGGTGGTGTCACGGAAGTAGCGCTTGATCTCGCCCATGATCGTGGGCAGCGCGAACGACATGAATTCGAATCCGCGCTCCGGGTCGAACCGGTTGATCGCCTTGATCAGGCCGACGGTGCCGACCTGGATGACGTCCTCCCACGGCGCGCTGCAGTGCCGTACGCGCGTGGCCGCGTACTTGACCAGGCTCAGGTTCAGCTCGACCAGGGTGTTGCGTACGTACGAATACTCCGTGGTGCCCTCTTCCAGTTCGCTCAGCCGCAGGAAGAGCGTCACCGACAGGTCGTGGGCGTCCGCCGTGCTCACGGACTGGGGGTCGGGGATCTCGGGAAGGCCGCGCAGGGCGTCCGGCCGTGGCCGCCGCGGCGGCTGGGGGGCGGGCGTGTCCTGGATACGGAGCGTGGTGGGCATGAGGCCTCCTCGGGGGCTTCCCTCAAGCCCCATACCCGCTCTCGCCGGGTTGAAGCGGCTCATGCCGAGGCCGCCCGTCGCTCTGCGTGACGAGGGAGGGGCCGGGGGTGAGGTGGTGGACGGCGAAGGCCCGGTCGATGGCGGGCGCCGGCGGCCGCGTCAGCTGTCGGGCCGGACCACCACCGCGAACACCTGCACCGATGGGCTGTACCGGAAGTGGAGGACGAAGGGCACCAGGTCGCCCGCCTGCCAGCCGAGCTGCTTCGTCCGGGTCGTGATGCCCAGGCCGGAGGGGGACATGGTGACGGTGCCTCCCGCGGGCACCTTCACCGAACCCGTCGTCCGGACGATGTCGGCCCCGAGCGCGGTACTCTCGCGCCGGACGATCAGCGTCTCCTCGACGCCGGGTGAGGTCACCTCGGTCAACCGGTCCTCCGAGCCGCCGATATTGGTGATGTCGAAGAAGGCGGCCGTGTCCCGGCTGCCGCCGTGGGGCAGCAGGACGCGGCCGTTCCCGGCCGCGATCTGCGGCGGGCTGCCCGCCGCGCCCGACGAGGCCCAGACCGTCAGACAAGCCAGCGCGAGCGAGCAGGCGACCACCGGGACGGTCGCGGCGCGCAGGCCCTCACGTAAGCGTTCACGGGTCGGCACCCAGCTGTCCGCGGCCCCGGCCCCGGCTCCGTCACCAAGTGATCGTGTCATCGTCCGACACCTTCCGTCCGCCCGCCCGTATCCGCCCGGAGGGACCGTCGCTCGGGCTGCCAGGTACGCAACCGGAGACTGTTGCCCACCACCATCAGGGAGCTCACCGACATCGCCGCGGCGGCGACCATCGGGTTGAGCCACCCCACCGCGGCGAGCGGAACGGTGACGGCGTTGTAGCCGAAGGCCCAGACGAGGTTGGCCCGGATCGTCCCGAGGGTCCGCCTCGCCAGCAGGACCGCGTCGGCGACCGCCTCGATGTCCCCGCGCACCAGCGTGACGTCCGCCGCGCCGATGGCGACGTCCGTCCCGCTGCCCATGGCGATGCCGAGGTCGGCGCCGGCCAGGGCGCCGGCGTCGTTCACCCCGTCACCGATCACCGCGACCCGGAGCCCCCGACCGCGCAGCCCCCGTACCAGTTCCGCCTTGTCCTCGGGCGAGCAGTGCGCGTACACCTCCTTGATGCCGAGCGCCGCGCCGACGCGGACCGCGGTGGAATCGCGGTCGCCGGTGGCCAGGACCGGCTCCACCCCCAGGCGCCGCAGCCGGTCGACGGCCCGGTAGCTGCCGGGGCGCAGCACGTCCCCGAGGGAGATCAGCGCCTGGTCGGCGCCGTCCACCCGGACCAGGACCGGTGTGTGCGCGGCCGCCTCCGCCTCGGCCAGCGCCCTGTCCAGCGCCGGATGCAGGTCCACGCCCGCGGCGCACACCTCCACGCGGTGGCCCTCCACCATCCCGCTCACCCCGAGGCCCGTGGTGGCCCGGAACTCCGTCACCTCGGCGTGCGGACGCCGGCGCAGGTCCTGCCGGGCGTACGCGACGACAGCGCGGCCCAGCGGGTGCTCCGAACCCTGCTCGACCGCCGCGGCCAGCCACAGCGCCCGGTCCCGGCCGATCCCGTCGGGTAC
The DNA here is from genome assembly GCF_016755875.1 of Streptomyces spororaveus. Lineage (NCBI taxonomy): Bacteria > Bacillati > Actinomycetota > Actinomycetes > Kitasatosporales > Streptomycetaceae > Streptomyces > Streptomyces spororaveus. Next base: position 8,208,178 of record NZ_BNED01000005.1, read on the forward strand.
GGGCGTCACGCGCGCGACGGTCATCCTGCCAGTCGTCAGCGTGCCGGTCTTGTCCAGGACCACGGTGTCGACGTGGCGCAAGGTCTCCAGCGCCCGGGGGCCGCTGACCAGCAGGCCCAACTGCGCGCCCCGGCCCGTGGCCGCCATCAGGGCGGTGGGTGTGGCCAGCCCCAGCGCGCACGGGCAGGCCACGACCAGGACGGCCACGCAGGCCGTGACGGCCGCCTGCGGATCGGCCCCGGCGCCGAGCCAGAAACCGAGCACCGTGACGGCCAGGGCCAGCACCACCGGGACGAAGACACCCGCCACCGTGTCCGCCAGGCGCTGGGCCCGCGCCTTGCCCGCCTGCGCCTCGGTGACCATACGGGTGATGCGGGCGAGCCGGGTGTCCGCGCCGACCGCGGTGGCCCGGACGACCAGCAGGCCGCCCGCGTTGACGGCGCCCCCGACCACCGGCCCGCCGGGGCCCACCTCGACGGGATCGCTCTCGCCGGTGACCAGGGACAGGTCGACGGCCGAACCACCGGAGGCCACCACCCCGTCCGTCGCGACCCGCTCGCCCGGCCGGACGACGAACTCCTGCCCCACGCGCAACTGCCCGATCGGGACGAGCCGCTCGTCGCCGTCCTCCCGTACGGTCACGTCCTTGACGGCCAGCCCCGCGAGCGAGCGCAGCGCCTCGCCCGTGCCGCGGCGGGCCCTGGATTCGAGAAATCGGCCGGTCAGGACGAACAGCGGCACACCGACCGCGGCCTCCAGGTAGACGTGCGCCACGTCCCCGCCGGCCGAGGGCAGCAGGGAGAACGGCATCCGCATGCCGGGATCGCCCGCCCCGCCGAGGAACAGCGCGTACGCCGACCAGGAGAAGGAGGCGGCCACGCCCAGGGACACCAGGGTGTCCATGGTGGCGGCCGAGTGCCGCAGCCCGCGTACCGCGCGGGTGTGGAAGGGCCACGAGCCCCAGACGGCCACCGGGGCGGCCAGGACGAAGCACAGCCACTGCCAGTTGCGGAACTGGAGGGCGGGCACCATCGACAGGAACAGGACCGGAACGGACAGCAGGGCGGTGATCAGCAGCCGGTGTGTCTCCTCACGGCCGGGAGAGTCCGCCGGCCGCGCCGTGCCCGCCGGCGCGGACCGGTCCCGCGCGGGGGCGGGCACGGGCGGCGCGGGGAGTTCCGCGCTGTAGCCGGCCCGCAGGACCGCTGCGACGAGGTGCTCGGCCGTCACCTCCGGCGGATGGCTCACCCGGGCCCGTCCGGTGGCCAGGTTGACCGTGGCGCTCACGCCCTCGATCCTGGCGAGCCGCTTCTCGACGCGGCTCACGCAGGCCGCGCAGGTCATGCCGCCGACGATCAGATCGGTGGTCAGCGCCGGCTCCGTTAGCTCCGCCGTCCGCTCCGTCCGCTCCGTCCGCTCCGTCCCCTCCGTCCGCTCCGGCTGTTCCGTCCGCTCCGCGGTCACCGGGCACCACCCGCGCCGCCGGTGTGTCCGTGCGGCCGTCCGAAGTCCTGTTCGAACACCGGGTCGCCGACGTCGGTGGAGTGCATACCGGGAGCCACCGGTCCGGCGCTCGCGCCCACCCCGTACGCCGCGGCGAACATCACCGCGAGCAGCGCCAGGAAGCCCACGAGAGCGGGCGGCGGCGCCCACCGCCGCAGGGCGGTGATCGCCGGGATCGCCGGGGTCGGGTACTCAAGCCGGTCCGTCATCGTCACTCCGGATTCTTGTGCTCGGTTCCAGACGCACGAGGAGCCGCCCCCGCGGCGGCCCGGCAGCCGCCCACCGCCGCTCGGGAGCCAGGACGACGCCCTCGCGCCCAGGTGGTCGCACGGACGCGCCGGAAAGTTCCCGCCCTTCTCGATTTCATCCGGGCGGTTCTTCCGGCCGGCCCCGGACGCACGTCACAGTGGCGGACCCTTATAGGTCTCTTGCTCCGTATGTCACTCTGGCCGGGCGAACCGGGGTGCCCACCTGCCGCGGGCCCCGGCCGACCGACAGACACGGACAACGCCCATGCCCCTGCCGTTCCCCTCCCGAGCCCTGCCTGTCGTCCTCGCCGGTGCCGTGGCCGCCCTGGCGGCGGCGTGCGCGCCCTCGGCCGCCGTGCCGCGCACGGCGCCGGACGCGCCCGCCGCCTCCCGCGTCGCCCCGGCCCCCGCCCCGGCCTCCGCGCCTCCCGCCGCGCCCGTGGCATCGGAGCTGTCCATCCCCTCCGCCGGCGTCTCCGGGCTGCGCGTGGTCCCGTACGAGGGCACCACCGACGACGTGGCGGGGACCCGCCTCCAGGACCTCGGTGTGGCGGCCAGCCCGTACGGCGCGCGGGGCGGGGTCGGGCCCGGCCAGGTGGGGAACTTCCTCGTCACCGCGCACCGTCTGTCGGCCGGTGGCCCGTTGGGAGACCTGCCCGGCGTCAAACAGGGCGACACCGTCCGGGTGGCCGTGGGCGGGGTGACGTACACCTACGAGATCGTCGCGACCCGCAGGACGTCCTTCCGGTCGGAGCGCTCCCTGAGCGAGCAGCGTGCCGCGGTGCCCGGCACGCCCGGAGCGGCCCCCACCCAGGCCATGATCACGATCTCGACCTGCGCGACCCCCGAGGACCACGCGGAGGGCAACTTCTGGCGCGACGCCCAGGGAAACCCCGAGCACCGCATCGACAAGATAGGCGTCCTGCGGGAGACCTCCGGAGCCTGAGAGGTGTCCCGCCGGTCAGGGTGTGAGCCGCCGGTGCGCGGCGCGGGCGCTGGTGAGGCGTGCGGCGACGGTTCCCGTGCCAGCCGCGGCGAGCAGGCAGGCGAGGCGCAGGAGGTCGTAGGGCGTTTCCCAGGTGAGTTCGCCGACGGGCGCCGTGGCGAAGGCGTTGAGCACCAGCCAGCAGAGCAGTGCGGTTCCCGGGGCGGCCGTCAGACGGGCTCCGGCGCTCACCACGGCCACGGCGGCGGAGAGCACCACGAGGTCGACGGCGGGGTCGCCGGGGCCGTCCAGGAGGTTGAGGACGGCGACCAGGGTGACGGCCGCGGCGGCCGCGGCCGCCCAGACGGAGGGTGTCGCCGCGGGGCTGGGTACCGGGCGAATGCCTGAACTGATCCGTTTCCACTCGACCATGCGGCGCCTCCCTCACGCGGTGCCCCGCCGTCGGAGCCCCTCGGAGATGATGCACCACCGAGGAACACGGTTCGCCGGACGGGCTGTTGGGGGCGGGCGCGTCCGGCCCGCGTGCGCATGCGTGGACGCCTGTACGCGGCCCGGGCCCGCGGTCGCGGCGGCCCGCCGGCTTCGGCGCGGGGCCGCGGGGGATACTGACCGCATGCGCCAGACGCCGCCGCCCGCCGTCGCCCCGGAGCCGATCACGGCCGAACCGCCGCACTCGGCGGACCGCCCGCTGCTCACCCAGTCCTGGCTCGACCTGGCCTTCCTGCACTGGGCGGTCGATCCCGCCGACGTGGCCCCGCTGCTGCCGGCGGGCACCGTGCCGGACACCCTGGACGGGGTCACCTACGTCGGGTTGGTGGCCTTCCGCATGCACAAGGTCGGCTGGTTCCGCCTTCCCGGCATCCCCTACCTGGGCTCCTTCCCGGAGACCAACGTCCGCCTGTACTCGGTCGACGCCCACGGCCGCCGCGCGGTGGTCTTCCGCTCGCTCGACGCCTCCCGGCTGATCCCCGTGGCCGTGGGGCGGGCCGCTTTCCGACTCCCTTACGTCTGGTCGCGGATGACGGTCCGTCGCGACGGTGACACGGTCACGTACGCCGGCACGCGCCGCTGGCCCGGACCGCGCGGCGCGCACAGCCGGATCTCGGTACGGGTGGGGGAGCGCGTGGCGGAGCCGACCGCGCTGGAACACTTCCTGACCGCCCGCTGGGGCATGCACACGGCGTTCTTCGGCCGGCCGCTCTACCTCCCGAACGCGCACCCGCGCTGGCCGCTGCACCGCGCCGAACTCCTGGGCTGCGAGGAGAACCTGATCGCCACGGCGGGCCTGCCCGCCCCGGCCGGCCCGCCGGTGAGCGTGCTCTACTCGCCGGGCGTCCCCGTACGGTTCGGGCGGCCGCCGCGGACGCGGTCCGTGGGGCGCGCGTGACGGGGCCCGCCGGCTCCGGCGGACCGGCCGCCCGCACCGTCTGGACCGCCTACACCGTCGCGCGCCGCTCCCCGGCCTCGGCGGGTGTGCCGCGGGCCACCTCGCCGTCGCGCGCAGGCGGTGCGGGAAGGGGTCCCGCGAGGTAGGCCAGCAGGCCGGCGATCTCGTGGCCGGCCTCCGCCGGATGGCGGAAACGTGCGCCCGGCGCGACCACGTAGCGGTTGCGCCGGCCGTCCCTGGTTCTGGTGAGGTACCCGTCGGCCTGCAGGTCCGTGACGATCGCCTGCACGGTGCGCTCGGTGAGGCCGCAGTCCACGGCGATGTCACGCAGGCGGATGCCCGGGTCTCGCGCGATCGCGATCAGAACCCGGGCGTGGTTCGTCAGGAAGGTCCAGCCGCCGCGGCGGGAACCTGTGTGCTCGCTCTCCACCCCGTCATTCTTGAGGGATGTCTCACGAAATGCAATTCCAGAACAGGTTTTCCGGTATTACTTGACGTCTGTCTCTGACCCCGACAGGGTGCAGGGGAAGCGGAACCGAACTTCCGCACGACGCGAGCCACCGAGCAACGCACCGCAAGCACACGTGCCCAAGGAGCGACGACGATGACCCTTACGGCCACGGCCGAGGCCACGACCCCGACGACGACCCCGACGACGGCCACCCCGACCGGTGGCACCGCGGACGCCCCCGGACCGGGCGGACTGCCGGACGTGCCCTGCCCACGTGAGCTGTCCACCCGCGACGCCCGGGAGCTGACCCGTGTCTTCTTCGAACGGCTGCGCAGCCTCGAAGAGGGCACCCCGGAGTACCAGTACGTACGCAACACGCTCATCGAGATGAACATCTCACTGGTGCAGTTCGCCGCCCGCGCGTTCCGCGACCGCCCCGGCGGCCCCGAGAACGAGGACATCGTCCAGGTCGGCATCATCGGCCTGATCAAGGCCATCGACCGCTACGACCCCGAGCGGAACACGCAGCTCACCACGCTCGCCATGCCGTACATCACGGGCGAGATCAAGCGGCACTTCCGCGACACCACCTGGGCCGTCCGGGTGCCGCGCCGCCTGCAGGAGCTGCGCCTGGAGCTGGCGAAGGCCACGGAGGAGCTGACCTCCGAGACGGACCGCGCGCCGAGCCCCGCGGAACTCGCCGAGCGGCTGGGCCTGAGCGAGGACGAGGTCCGCCAGGGCCTGATCGCCGCCAACGGCTACTCCACCCAGTCCCTCGACGTTCCTCAGGAGACCGCCACCGGCGCCACCACGGGGCCCGGGGCCGTACGGGGATCGCGCACCCTCGGCGAGACCCTGGGGGAGGTCGATCCCGCCCTGGAGGCGATCGAGGACCGGCACGCCCTGGCGCCGCTGCTCGCGGACCTGGACGAGCGCAGCGCCCACATCCTTGAGCTGCGTTTCGGCCAGGAGATGACCCAGGCCGAGATCGGCGAGGAGATCGGCCTCTCGCAGATGCAGGTCTCGCGCGTGCTCAACCGCACGCTGGACACGCTGCGCGCGGAGCTGCTGCAGGACTGACGAGCCGCTGCGGGAGCGCCGGAGCAGGACCCCCGTCGGTCCTCGGTCCTCGGTCCTCAGTCCCGGTCGGGCCGCTCCGGCGGCGCGGTGCGGCCCGCGACCAGGCGCTCGGCGTCGAACTCGGCCCAGACCGCTTTGCCGTGGCCCACGGCCTCGGCGCCCCAGCGGTCGGCGAGCCGGCGCACGAGCCGCAGGCCGTACCCGCCCGGGGCGCCCGGGACGGCCGGCCCGCCGGTACGGAACGCGCTCACCGGCACCTGCACGCCGTCGTACACCTCGACGCGGAACACGTCCCCGGCCGCGCTGACCACGAGTTCCCGGCAGCCGCCGGCGTGCAGCTTGGCATTGGTGACGAGCTCGGACACCACCAGCAGCGCGTCCTCGGCGGTGTCCCGGCCGTCCCACCCCCAGTCCTCCAGCGCCCCGCGGGCGAACGCCCGCGCCCGCGCCACCTGCATCCGGGCGCCGCCCAGGCTGAGCCGGCGACGCTGGCGAAGGGCCGGCTCCCGCGCGCCCGGCGTGCGCTCGCCGATGTCCGGTCCGATGGTCTGCACTGCGCTCTCACCTCGTTCTCGACTCTGTGTCCCGCCATCCGGTGATGCGCGTCTACCCACCCTGGCGCGCGGGACGCCTCCGCACCCTTTGCCCTGATCCGATCCCGAGATCCACCTCAGAGGAGTCATGGACAGCCTTCTGCGACTGGTGGCCGTCATCGGCGGCTCGATCGTGCTCACCTTCATCGCGGGTCGGCTCACCGACCTGCTGCTGCGGCGGGCGGACGCCCGCCATCCCGAGACACCGCTCTGGAACATGCTGCGCCGCTGCCGTACGGCGGTCCGGGTGCTGCTGTTCGCCGTGGTCCTGCGTGGCGTGTACCGGCAGATCGAGTGGCGGCCGCTGCAGGACCACGAGGCGGCCGTCGGCCGGATCCTCACGCTCGTGCTGATCGGCGCGAGCGCGTGGTGCGTCGTCCTGGTCACCTCGGCCGTGGTCGAGTCCTCTTACGCCCGCTACGCGCACGGAACCCGGGACCCCTCACGGCTGCGCCGGGTCCGCACCCAGGTGACGCTCATCATGCGGATCGTCACGGCCGTCGTGGCCGTCGTGGCCGCCGCGGCGATGCTGCTCGCCTTCCCCGACCTGCGCGCCGTCGGCACCTCGCTGCTGGCCTCGGCCGGCATCATCGGCATCGTCGCCGGCGTGGCCGCGCAGTCCACCCTGGGCAACCTCTTCGCCGGATTCCAGATCGCCTTCGGCGACATGGTCCGCATCGGCGACACGGTCGTGGTCGCCGGCGAGTGGGGAGTGGTCGAGGAGGTCACGCTCACCTTCCTGGCCGTGCGCACCTGGGACGAACGCCGGATCACCATGCCCGTCTCGTACTTCACCGGGCGGCCCTTCGAGAACTGGTCGCGCGGCGGGATCCAGATGACCGGCACGGTGTTCCTCCACTGCGACCACACCGCCCCCGTCGCGCTGATGCGCGAGAAGCTCAAGGACATCCTGGACGGCTGCGAGGCATGGGACGGCCGCGGCTGGGACCTGGCGGTCACCGATACGACCGCCACCACCATCGTGGTGCGGGCCATCGTCACCGCGAAGGACCCCGACGACCTGTGGACCGCACGCTGCGCCGTGCGCGAGCAACTGGTCTGCTGGCTGGCGGAGAAGCACCCCTATGCCCTGCCGCGGGTCTCCACGTCCGCGGCCGCCGCCCCACCCGAGTACGAGGACCGCGTTTCGAAACACGCACCCGGGTCAGACGCGTGAGGGAGGAGCACAAGGACATCCGGAACAGAGAGCGAGAGGAGTCGACACATGTCCAAGGTGGCGCGCCTGCCGGGCCGTGCGGAGCACCTGTGGGAGTGGCAGGAGGAAGCGGCGTGCCGGGAGCTCGGTACCGACCGCTTCTTCCACCCGGCGGGGGAGCGCGGCGAGGACCGTGCCGCACGGGAGGAGGAAGCGAAGGAGGTCTGCGCGTTCTGCCCGGTGCGGGCGCAGTGCCTGAGTCACGCCCTGCGCGTGCAGGAGCCGTACGGGGTGTGGGGCGGACTGACCGAGGACGAGCGACGGGCCCTGGGCGCCCGCAAGGCGGGCTGACCGGCCGGGTGCGCCCCAGCGCGCCGTGCTCGGCGCTCCCCCCGGCCCCAGCTTGGCGCCGTCGTCCAGGGCCGCCGTGAGGACGGTGGGCACATTGCGGCGAGATCGGCGACCTCGGGCCGGCCGTGCTGCCGCACGCCCCACTGGTCGGGCCGGAAGAGCATGTGCTGCAGTCCGTTGACCCGGCCGAGGGACGACTGCGGCTGACCGGCGCCGACGCAGTCCTCCAGGAAGCCGGTCACGACAGGTCTGCCGCAGCAGGGCCTACGTGGCTCCGGCGAAGGTCTCCAGGGCGCGGAAACCCGCGGCGGGGGTCCTGGCGCTCCTCGTTCAGTTCTCGACGAAGACGAGGTCCTCGGCCGGGTGGGTCATCCGCACCTTGCTGTCGATGACCTCCACGATGGTGTCCAGGCCGGTGGTGGAATGGCCGGCGGAGATGATCCAGAACTCGTCCGCGGCCTGGTCGAGGAAGGCCGGGAAGCCGCTCAGGTCCGGGTTGTGGGGGTCGCCGAGATACAGGTAGTCCACCAGCCGTCGGAACAGCTTGGGCAGGATGACGGCGTCGTCCTGGAGGGAGTCGATGCCCGTGACGCTCGCGCCGGCGAGCGTGTCGTCGTCCTTCCACAGGCCCTTGCCGCCCGCCTGTGCCTGGCGCACCGCGGCTGTCAGCTCGGCGCGCAGGTCGGGGAAGAGGTTGGTGTAGTAGGTCGGGTAGGCCAAGCCTTCCTTGAGGACGTGGTGGTTGAACGTCGTGCGCAGCAGCGCCTCGTCGACGTTGATCTGCGTGCCGCTGGTGCCCGGCGGCGTGCCCTTTCCGGCCAGGGCGATGCAGCGCTTGTCGCGGCCCGCGCCGCGGGTGAGGATCCAGCCCGGCCGGGTCAGGGGAGTTGCCGCGGTGACGGTCTCATCCGGCAGGCGGTCGACGGTGGTGAAGCCGAGCCAGTCCGTCAGCGCATCCCGGGCGGCACGGCCGTGGAGCCACGGCTGGTGGACCTCGGGGTTGCCGTTGCGCGTGTAGTGGGTCTCCAGCGTGTCGATGGCGTCCAGCCGCAGTTTCGCCTTGCCTGACATGTTGTGCTCGACCTTGTGAGGGCCGGGGACGAGGTCCCACTCCTCCTTCTTGTCCGGCTTGAAGGGGATGGTGTCCCCGTCCGCCCGGCTATTGACGAGGTGGTACGAACCCTTGATCAGCAACATGGGCATGACGATGCGGCTCCCTCACGACGTGCACGAACCCCCGAAACAGATCCTCACTCAGTGTTACAGAATACGAGGACTTTCTATACACAGGGTGAAACCACGCGTGCCGTTCGCTCGTTAAGCCCTTTTCCGTGCCCGTGGCTTCATCCGTGCGAAGGTGTGCTCGACGCGGCCGTCCGGTGTCGTGCATCGCAAGGCGAGGGGCGCCCGAGTACGGGAGGTACTCGGGCGCCCCGACAATGCGGCGAGGTGCGGCACCGGACTCCGCGGGCCTGACCGGCGCCACTTCGACGACAGAACCTATGGCTGGACGATCCTCACCATGTCGCAGCCGAAGAACCGGTAGGTCCGTCCGGTGGCGCCGTCGATGAACGAGCCCTTCGCGCAGGCTTCGGTGTCTCCCCGCCGGAGACCGGAAGTCGCCGAGGCGAAGTGGAGCACCATGTCACGGTCGCCGTCCCTCACGCGCTCGACCGGAGTCGTGGTTCGTTCGACGACGTCCTCGATGTGGCCCCTGTCGTGCACTTCCGCGCTCCCGCCCGTACCGCCGTAGACGGCACTGCGCGGTCCGAAGCGGACGGTGAGCGGCTGGATGGTGGTGGCGTTGAAGTCCAGCGGCAGCGCGTATTCGCCGGCCCTGGTCGTCAGGACGCCGATGGGGACGGTGTCGGCGGGGATGTTGATGGAGTTGGGGTTGGCGCCCGGCTTGATGTTGATCGCGACGGGCACGACGCAGTCGAGGGTGAACTCGGCCGGCCGGTGGTTGTTGGCTGCGACGGGGTCGGTGTCGTCCGGCCGGGCGGGCGTGACGGACGCGGTGAACCGGTAGGTGTGCGATCCCGGCTGCGTGCAGCCGACGGTGAAGGTGCTGTCGAGCGACTGCGGACTCCCGACCGCGAGTGCGCTGACATTCCGGGTCGACGAGGAAGGCGTCACCGTGGCCCCCGGGTCGGCCGTGGCGGCGGTGACGACCACGGCGTCCATCGGGCTGGACGGCCCGTTGTTCGCCACCGTGCCCTGCAGTGTGACATCCAGGTTCTGCCCGATGAGTACCTGCGTGGGCGGTGCGGTGGGGGCGAAGGACGTGACGGCGAGGTCGGCGACGGCGACCACCCTGGTGTCGGTGGACGCGCTGTCGTTGTTCGCCAGAGGGTCGGGACCCGCGAGGTTGTCCACCACCGCCCGGTTGGTGAGGGTGACCGGACCGCCGGCGTTGTACACGAGGTCCGCCGGCACATGGGCGGTGATCGTGACGGTACGGGAGGCTCCGGCGAGGAGGTCGCCGACGCCGCAGGTCACGGTCCCAGCGGACGAGTGGCATGCCGCGTTGTCGCTGACGTAGGAGACCTGCGACGGCAGGGTGTCGACCAGGGTCACCGAAGCGGCAGGCCTGAAGCCGTGGTTGGTGACGACGGCGGTGTAGACGACGTCCGTTCCGGCCGCGACCGGGTCGGGGTTGTCGGTGACGGTGACCCCGACGTCGGTGGTGTTCCGCTCCTCGTGCATCGCCTGCAGCTCGCTGGTGGTCGGGACGTCGTCGTCCTCCGGGTTGATCGCGGCGTCCGCGGAGTCACCGAACTGGCGGAACGTCAGTGACACGGAGGACCAGTCGTCGGAGCCCTTCAGGAGCTCATTGGTAGAGGTGTTGATGCACGCGGCGGGCGTGCGCACGGGGCCGGGGCCGGCGTCGTCGATGTTCGTGGCCGGCACCATCGACTCGAAGGGCGGATCGCCGTCTCGGTTCCAGTCCGGGCTGGTGTTGAGGTTGTTCGGGACCTTCTGGCCCGTGCTGTCGACGAACACGAACCGGTTGACCGCGTCGCTGGCGTCGAGGATGACCGGTTCGGTCAGGGCGTCCTCCTTGAGATCGGGCAAGGGGGCGCGCCCGCGTGACGTGCTGCCGATGATCGTCCTGGGAGGCGAGTAGTCGAGGATGGTCCCGTCGCCGACGCGCGGGATGCCGTCCTGCAGGTCGTAGTTCATCACGCTGACGTAGTTCGGCTTGCAGTTGGGCAGGGGCTCGTGGCCTCCGTGGCGCAGGTTCAGATTGTGACCGAGCTCGTGCATGATCGTGCCGGCGTCGACGTTGAAGGCGACGAAGTCGTTGCCGCCGACCTCGCCCTGACCACCGCTCTGCCGCGGGCATGTGGCCACACCGGGCTGGGGGACGATCTGCCCGTAGTGGAAGATCAGTCGTCGGCCGCTGTCGAAGTTCAGTCTCCTCGAGGGGTAGAAGGTCGCGTTGTCGAGGCCGCACGCACCGGGGTCGGCGATGACGCCGCCGCGGCCGAGGTTGTCGCCGACGAGGCAGTCGGGGTCCTGGGAGTCGGTGAAGGCATCGCCGTCGTTGTTGACCCCGTCCGTACAGTTCGTCGGCTGCGGGTTCTCGACGCTCGCGTCGAGGTAGTCGGTCCGCGCCCCGTTGCACGTCGGGTCGTTGCCGTCGACCAGCCCGTCCGCTCCGTTGTCGACGCCGTCGGAACACGTACCGACCGGCCCGCCTTCACGGCCCCCCGGGTCGAGAAGCCCGCCGGTGTCCACATGCAGATTGATTCCGTTCGTGCCGTCGGGGTTCGGCGGGGCGTTCACGCCGAAACCGCCGTTGGGCGCCCGCCTGCTCGACGCGGTGGAGCCGACGTTGGGTGGCGCGGCGGCGAACGCCTTCTTCATGGCCTGGATGCCCGCGCGGGTCGGTGCGCGCCCCGTCGTCCAGTCCAGCTCGAGGAAGACGTCCTTGTGGTCGGCCTTGGCTCCCATCGCCGGCAGGTCCACATCGATGGTGCCGTCACCGTCTTCGTTGTACCCGTTGCGCTCCCAGCCGTCGAGCAGGCCGTCGCCGTCGGCGTCACCGCTCGTCGATGTCGTGCTGACGTCCCAGCACACCTTGACGGCGGGCTCGTCCTCGTCGGACCCGGCGTCGCCGTCGCCGGACGAACAGGACTGCGGCCAGTTCACATTGTCGGTCTTGTTGGTTGCGGTGTCGCGCCACTTGCCGTCGAAGTACGACACGGTGAAGTCGAGGTTGTTGTCGTCATCGTGCGGGGTGTCGTCGCCCAGGTCGTCACCCGAGGTGTCGTCCGTGTCCCAGATCTGGATCGTGACGGGAACGTTCTGGATGGTGTCGGGCAGTTCGGTGGAGACCACCCAGTACGGGTCGACGCCGAAGACGTTGTCGATGGTGGGCGTCCGGTGCTCGACACCGTTGATGAACACCTTTGCATAGAAGTCGGGGTGGCCCTCCAACGCGGCCTCGAGCCCCTCGGCGGAGCACGGATCGACGCACCCGACATGGGTGATGGTGACCGAGAACGGGCGGGTGCCCGCGGCCTGTGCCTGAGCCGGCACGAACGCCGGCAGGAGTGCAAGTCCCGCCAGGGCGGCCATGGCTCGCAGCCGTTTCGCGGTTCGTCGCATAGAAGTCCCTCTCGTCGCGGGCGCCAGCGCCCCGGGAACGCAAAGACAGCGATCCGCCGCACTGGAACGAGAGCTGCGCGCTGACCGCGCGCGACAGTTTGCCGCTTAACCTTCTGCAAACTTCGAACCTTCACCGGCGAGTCCGGCACTTTGCGGGCCGCCGCCGGCCGCCTCGGCCGCTCCCCTCGGATCATCGGACCGGACGCCTCGGTTCGAGTCTTGGAAGGGCGTGCAACCGGCTGCGAATGCGGGCCCGAACCGTCACCCCCGCATCGCTCCTGATGCGGGCGTGACACCTTGGCGACAACTCCTAGCGGATCTGGTCCGCCGCCCACGCGGCCCACTCGCGGCGCATCGCGTTGAAGCGGAGGCCGTACTCCAGGGCGATCCTGCCGTTCACCGAGAGCGGGTCGTCGCCCCAGTCGATGGAGTCGGCCAGCCGGCGCAAGGCCTCGTGCTCCTGCTCCGACAACTCCATGAGTTCGGCGAGGTAACTCCGCGCCTGGTCCGGCGTGATCACGTTCAGGAAGAACACCCGCAGCAAGATGTCGCTCCGGGTGTTGCGTTGGGGCTTGGTCTCCGTCAGCCAGTGGCGCAGCTCCGCCAGACCCTCGTCGGTGAGGGTGTACTCCTTGCGGCCGCGCGGGCCCTGGGCCGAGACGCCGATCAGCCCGCTGTCGGCGAGCTTGGACAGCTCCGTGTACATCTGGCTCTGCGTGGCGGGCCAGACGTTGGCCAAAGAGGTCTCGAAGCGCTTCAGCAGGTCGTAGCCGCTGGCGGGGCGCTCTGACAGGAGTCCGAGGAGGGCGTGTCGAAGGCTCATGCCACCACCTTACCTTCCACTATTGACATGTCGAGAGTGGAGATTCTAGTTTCTACATGTCAGAACAGGAATGTCGGCAGCTCGGGGGTCTTCGATGTCGTACTTACGCACCTTCCTTCCCTGGATCGTCTTCGCGGTGGTCCCGTCCGCCCAGTGGCAGTGGGGGGCGCTCGCCGGACTGCTGGTGGCGGTGGGGGTGGTCGCCCAACAGCGGTGTACGGGAGTCGGCTTCGACGCTCTGATCATGGAAGCCGGCTCGGCCGTCTTCTTCGCGGTGCTGGCGGTCGTCTCCTTCGCAGACTCCCATTCGGCCGTACACGCCTACTCGGCTGCGCTCTCCTCGGTCACCCTGGCCCTCATCTCCGGGGCCTCGCTGCTCGCGGGCAAGCCGTTCACGCTGGGCATCGCCAAGCGCACCACCCCACCCGAGGTCTGGAGCCTCAAGCCCTTCGTCCGGGTCAACGTGGTCATCACCACCGTGTGGACGGCCGCCTTCACCGTCACGGCGGCCGCCCTCGCGGCCCTCGCCCACGCCGGCCAGGGCCACTCCACGGCGGCGACACTCGTCCAGGCCGCCGGGTTCGTCGTCCCCATGCTGTTCACCGTGCGCTACGTCGCCACTGTTCAGGCCAGGGCCAAAGCCAACGGCTAGGTTCTGTCTCTTTGGTCAGCGTCGGGTCCAGATGAGGATGCCGGCGAGGTGGAGTGCGGCCTGGTAGGCGATGGCGAGCTTGTCGGTTCGTGTGGCCAGGCCGCGCCACTGCTTGAGCCGGTTGATGCAGCGTTCGACCGTGTTCCGCTGCTTGTAGACCTCTCGGTCAAAGCCAGGCGGGCGGCCGCCTCGGTGGCCTCGCCGCAGGCGGTGGCCGATCTGGTCGGACGGCTGCGGGATGACCGCGCGGATGCCCCGGCGTCGCAGGTGGCTGCGGATGGCTCGGGAGGAGTAGGCCCGGTCGGCCAGAACGACGAAGGGGCGGGTCCGCGGCCTGCCCGTGCCTCGGCGGGGCACCCGGATGCGGGCCATCACCGTCTCGAAGGCGGGTGCGTCACCGGCCTGGCCTGCGGTGACGGTGAATGCCAGCGGCCGTGCCCCACCGTCCGCGGCCAGGTGAACCTTGGTGCTCAGCCCGCCGCGTGAGCGTCCGAGCGCGTGATCGGAGGGCTCGCCGGAGCGGGCCGCCCCCTTTTGCGTGCGCCGGCCGCGTGCTGGTGGGCCCGGACGACCGTGGAGTCCACTGACACGGTCCAGTCGATGTCGTCGTCGGCGTCCGCCGCTGCCAGGACGGAGGCGAGGATTTTCTCCCAGGTGCCGTCGACGGCCCATCTGAGCAGTCGTTTGTGAGCGGTCTGGAACGACCCGAGCTCGTCGGGCAGGTCCCGCCAGGGCGAGCTCGTGCGGTACTTCCAAGCGATGGCCTCAAGGGTGCGGCGGTGGTCGGCCCACCGCCGGCCGCGGACCGGATCGGCCGGCATCAGCGGCTCGATCCGGCCCCACATCGCATCAGTGATCACTAATCGGACAGACACATCCGATCAACTGACCAACCCATCAAAGAGACACGCTCTAGACGCCGGCTGGGAGATCGACTACCGGGCGGACATGGTGCTCCAGCACCCCCGCACCGAGGCGTCCCGGCACGCGGTCTACTACCGCAACACCGGCCGGAACCGGGTCTGGCTGGCCAAGCGGCACCTGCCCGCCGTCCTGGTCCCGGTCTACCTCTCAACCTGGGCCGCCTACACGATCGCGCAGCGACCCCCGCTGTCCGGTCTGGCAGCCTGGTGGGCCGGCTTCTTCGAAGGCGTACGGGTGCCGTGCCCGCCAAGGCAGCCCATGCGGTGGCGGACCGTGGGGCGGATGACCAGGCTGGGCCGACCCCCGGTCATCTGACGCCGCGCGCCCCACTGCTCGTGCACCGCACGGATCGCCACGGCCTGCCCCCTCCAGCTCGCCCCGGCAGCAGGGTGCCGGACCCGCCGCCATCGGAGTAGAGGGCACGGGCCCCGGGGGCGCGGTAGGGCCAGGGCATCGCGGCCGCCACCGCTGCGGCCGTCGTGCGGTCATGCGTGCCCTGCGGACCCTACGGTCGGGGGGTTCAACGCGTCGCACCGTCTGCACAACCTGCTGGAGCAGACCGCAGCAGAGGTTGGCTCCGGCGCCGCGGTATCGAGAGGACCGACGTCGTCGTTCCCAACGGCCTGCTGACCCCGGACCCGGCCGTCATCAACGTGAGGGCTTCCGAGGTCGGGCGTCGCCCTTTCAGCCCGCCACGCCCGTTCCCCTCCGTGGTGCGAGGCGCTGTTCCGCCGACTGTGCAAACGACACTGACTTCGGCGAGGCTCTTAATCTCCTGTTTGGGAGAACCCGCTTCTGGTGGGGCCGCTGCGGATAGGGTCGGGGCAGCTCGTGCCGGCATGGGTGTACGGGTCAGGCCCGGTGCCCAGAGCGCTCTGGGGGCAGTACCACCGGGCTGTCCCGCCCCGCACCGGCTATCGAGCTGCTCACGCAGCTGGTCGGCCGGAGCACGAGGGCCGCACCTTCCTGACCAGAAACCCGTGGCTCTGGTCCCTGAGTCTGAGTGGCGCGACGTGGATCTGGTCGACCGAGAGCCGGGCCTCCTCCAAGTGTGCCGTCTGGGCCGACTTGCAGCCGCCGTCCCGGGGGATCGGTCGCTACTCGAGGACGACCCGCCTGCGTCCGCGGGGAGTCTCGCTCGGTGCGATGTCGCTGAGCGCGCGAGGGGCGGCTGGGCATGCTTCGGCGTACAGCATCTGGATGTCGGCGATGAGTTCGGTGTGGTCGTCGAGGGCGATCTGGCTTGGGTCGGCGGCGTATCTGATCAGGCCGAAGAGGCTGCGGGCTTCTGCACGGGGGCTACGCGCTCCCGATTCCCATCCGCAGGCCAGGGGCCGGGCTGCTCGGGGGTGGCCCGGTCACACGGACGCGTCGGATGCGCGGTCGAGAAAAGAATTGATCGTGGGCGTGTCCACATCCGCATACGAGTGAGTGATGGGAGACGTACGACCGGTGCGGTGAGTGGCCGACACAAGATCACTGGGGTGTTCTGGTGGTGCCTCGGGCACCCGGAAGGGGTGGCTGCGGCTCACCGCCCCTGGCCCCCGGACTTGCCGTCACGCCGCCAGCCCGGGGCGAGGAGAGCGGACCCAGGCGAAGCGACTCCTATGCCCACCAGAACTGGCGCCGATCCGCCCTGCACGCCCGGATCCCCCCACTGCCATTTCGAGTTTGCGGTGCGGGACCTGATGCGTCGCGACGGCTGCACGGATGCGCGACAGGTCGGTGGCCGCGGTGACAACGGCGCCGACGTCAAAGCCACCGACCCCTATGGCCGGCGTTGGTCTGTTAACTGCACTCGGTTGGGTCGTTGAGCGGGACAACGACAAACCCGCCAAGGAGCCCCATTGCCCAAGGACCTGCGACGCGAACTGATCGAGGGACGTCACGACGTGCCCCGTATCGGTTTGGTGGTCCACCTGCTTCGCAAGTTCCCGCCGTACGCCGTGGTCGATGCTGCCGGCGTCCTGGTCGCCCCAGCCGAGTCGTACCTCAAGGATCTCGCCCTCGGTGACAACAGCCCGGCCACCTGCCGCAGCTACGCCTACGATCTGCTGCGTTGGTTCCGGCTGCTGTGGCTGCTGGACGTCGACTGGGAGGAGGCCACCGAGGCGGACGCCGCCGCCATGGTCGGCTGGCTCCGGACGGCGAAGAACCCGCAGCGTCACCGCAGCAATCCGTCCGCCCCACCGCCCGGGTCGGTGAACACCCGCACCGGCAAGCAGTACCTGAAGGCTGGATACGCCCCGAGCACGATCAAGGCTTCTACGCCTTCCACCGGCACTACGGCCGCGGCCCGGTGGCCAACCCGGTTCCGGAATCGGTGCAGCGCCGACGGGCCCTGGCCCATCGAAGCCCGGACGAACCGACGCCGTTGCACCGCCGGGGCCGACTGCGGCAGCGGACCTCACAGAAGCAGCCGCGGGCGATCCCCGACACGATGTGGGACGAGCTGTTCGCGGCCATGAACCACGACCGTGACCGAGCCCTGCTCCAGCTCTACGTCTCCAGCGGAGCCCGCGCCAGCGAACTGCTCGGAATCACCATGGGCGACATCGACTGGTCCGGCCAGCAACTGCACGTCATCACCAAGGGCACCAATCTTCGCGAGCCGGTCCCCGCCAGCCCACAGGGCTTCCTGCTGCTGGCCGCCTACCTCGACGAGGCTGGCGTTCCCGCCGCCGATGAGCCGGTGTGGCGGACTCGTCACGGCGCCGAGAGGCCCCTGACCTACTGGGCGATGCGTCGCACCCTCCAGAGGGCGAACGCCCAGCTCGGTACCAACTGGACCCTCCACGACCTCCGGCACACCGCTGCTCAGCGGATGGCCAACGACCCCCACCTGACTCTCTCGGAAGTACGCGCGATCATGCGACACACCGCCTTGGCCACGACAGGCATCTACCTAACGACCCGCGTCGAGGATCTCTTCGACAAGCTCCAAGAGCACTACAACCGGCCGCGCGTCGAGCGGTCCTTCGCTCCGGGCTACGACCCCGCTGACGTCCGGGCGGTGTTCGGTGGCTAACGTCCAGGGCACCCTTGCCTCGACCTACACCGCCCGCAATCGCCGGACTCTGTTTCGGGGCATGGACTTCGACGAGCCGGTCGCCACCCGCTTCCCGGATGCCGCGGTTAAGGCCGCACCGGCCCCTCGGCCGGACAGCCCGCCAGCACCCTTCGGCGATCTGACCCAGGCCTCGATCCAGCATCTGTGCTCGCTGGTCGAGCAGATCGTGCCGGGTCGCACCCACTCCACCTACGAGAAGCGCCGCCGCGGCCTGCGGCTGCTGTTCACTCATCTGGAAACCCTGCCCGGAGCTGACTGGCAGGCGAAGTGGGAGGCCAGCCCGTTTGACGGTGACAAGGCCCTGCCGGTCAAGACCTTCGTCATCTCCGACCGGGCCCAGGACCGACATGACGTGACCCCGGCGGCAAAGTTGGCGTTCTGCGCGCGGGTGATCCAGCCCTCGGTCGGTGGATTCCGCGCGAACGCCTTCAGCGACTATCCCGAGTGGTTCGGGCCGGCCAGCCACGATCCTGCCCTGGACGTGTTTTATGCAGCCGTCGACGCCCGCCCTGACCTGGGGTTGAGTTACCGCATCCGTATCAAGTTCGACGTCGCTTGCGCGCTCACCACCCAGGGCATCGCCTTGGAGCACCTCACTCCAGAGGCCCTGCTGCACTACTCGCTGGAGTGCCGACGTCTGGGTGTCACACACGGGGCCAGGGGTGATCAGTCGCGCTTCGCGGCTCTGGGCGCCTGGGAGATCCTGCATTCGATCGGACACTTTCCGCCCGGCACCCCCTCCACGCTGCGGAAGTTCATCTACACCGGGCAGCTCACCCCCGAGCAGATGGTCGACCGCTACCCGCTCCGCAGCCAGGCCGTCCGGCAGGTGATTACCGACTACCTCGTCCGCCGGCAGGCTGATACCGACTACATCACCCGGGACGGCCTGGCCCGTCTGCTAGCAGGGACCTTCTGGTCGAAGATCGAGAAGATCTGCCCCGGACAGGCCGACCTCACCCTCCCCAGGATCTGAAGGGGTTCTCCAAGCGTCGTCGCGAGATTAACCGGCGCATGGCCGACCGCACCCGGCAACGGCAGCCGTTGCTGCCTGACCTGGTGAAATACGTTGAAGAACGCCACGAACGACTCCTGGGGCTGCTCGAAGCCGGGCGGCAGGTCAGTCTGGGCGAGCCCTTCGAGTACGACGGCCGTCGTTACCGCCGCAGCAACTCGAAGAAGGACCAGGGGCTGGTCAAGGTCGAGGCCGAACCCCCCGTCCGCGTCCATGACGCAGAAACCAGTGAGCTGATCAACATCACCCTCGCTGAGGACTCGGCGTTCTGGGAGTGGGCCGCGGTTGAGGTCCTGCGGCACAGCGGCATCCGAATCGAAGAGCTGTCAGAACTCACCCACCTCAGCATTCGCCAATACGAGCGACCCAATGGCGAGATCATCGCCTTGCTAGTGATCGCCCCGTCGAAGAACGACCGCGAACGAGTCATCCCCATGTCAGCCGACCTCTTCCACGTCGTGGCCCAGATCATCCGCCGCCACACCCGCGACGGCCGGACGATCCCGCTGGTCAGCCGCTATGACGGGCACGAGAAGAGCTGGTCAGACCGCATGCCCTTCCTCTTCCAGCGACAGGTCGGCACCATCCGCAGCGTCCTGGCGACCGGCACCATGCTCAACATGCTCCGCCGGACCTGCCAAGAGATCGGCGAGACGAACAAAGCCTTCGCCGGACTGACCTTCACCCCGCACGACTTCCGACGGCTCTTCGCCACCGAGATCGTCAACGGCGGACTGCCCATCCACATCGGTGCTGCGTTGCTCGGCCATCTCAATCTCCAGACCACTCAGGGATACGTCGCGGTCTTCAACGAGGACGTCGTCGCTCACTACCAGCACTTCCTGAACAACCGCCGGTCCCTGCGGCCGGCCATCGAATACGGCGAGGTCACCAAGCAGGAGTGGGCTGAGTTCGAGGAGCACTTCGAGAAACGCAAGGTCGAGCTGGGTAACTGCGCTCGCCCTTACGGCACCCCATGCCAACACGAGCACGCCTGCTTCTCTGAACTAGCGATCGCTACTCGAGGCTCTGTGTAAATTGCTGGCAGCTGGGACCTCGCCGGGCAAAGATGCAGCCATGCGCTATGCCAACACCGACCCCGAGCTGATGGACCTGGTCCGACGATTCGTCACGCCCGGCCGGCGGTACCTGCGGCTGGGTGGAAGCTTGTTGCGGTTGAGCGGGCCTGAGCGCGAGTTGTTCGTGAGGGAGCTGGTCCAGGCTGCTGGGGAGATCACTCCCGCTGAACTCGGCATCCTTTTCGAGGGCGGGTGGCGAGAGCGCAGGACTGCCTCCTGGCTGGTTGCCGTGGCTGGCAGGACCGAGTTCCGCAGCCGCATCGGCGAACTCCTGCTGGCCAGCGGAGGCCCCTACGGCGGGTCATACTGCATCACTCTTGCCACTTTCGGCACCAGCGCGGACGCCGATCTGGTCTGCAGTTACCTTGATCGCTACTTGCCTCAACCCGACCTCGTCTGGGACCAGACCTTTGCTCTCAGCACACTGCTTCACCTCGATGCCGTCCTCGGGACCGAGCGAGCATCCCGATACCTTGCCGCCGGTGGCCTGTGGCAGCAGTGGACCGATGCCACGTCGAACATGGTGCGGGATCCGCAGGAGTACCGGCAGGTCGTGGACCGGCTCTGTTCCTTCGCCAGCGAGTGCGCTGAACTCTTCGCCAGAATGGAAACCAGGCGCTGATCTTCCCGGCCTGACCGCTGGACGCCGACTGCTTCGGACCCCTCGGTAGACTCTGGGCAATGACACGAAACCAGGGCCGCTGGCCAAAGATCGACCAGGATGGTGGCATCGAGGACGTGACGCTGCTCATCCTGGAATGGCTGGGCGAGCAGGGCGTGAATGCCATGATCAGGGTGGACGCGGAGGGGGTGGCTGATAACGCGCCAGCGTGGACGTTCGCCGCCAGCGGAGGTCCCCTGGAGCACGACATGCGCACTGATGGGAGCACCGTGCAGCAGTGCATGTCCGCCGCCCTGGCCCGGCTGCGCGAAGCCGGGTTGTCTGTTCCGTTTTGATCTCCGGTCGCCACTTGCTTCGATCACGGCGTTGCTCTTGTGGCCTCTGTGGTGCCTGCCGGCTGGCGGACGCCCGGCATACCGAGTTCGACAGCGATCGACTGTCTCTTGACGAGTGCGTCGACCTGGGCGAGCTTTTCCTCGGCGCCGGCAAGGCTGACCTTGAGTCCTTCGACCTCGCCGAGCCAGCCTTCGCGTTCGGCTTCGGCGGTGCGGGCGATGAGATTGTCGCGGATCTCCTCGATGCGGGAGCGTTGGTCCGGGTCCGGCCTGAGGAGTGCACATCTGACACAAGCGTGCTCATGAACACACGGGGTGGAAAATGCACGGCCGCAGGTGCCGATGGACACCTTGCGCTTCTCGAAGTGCGCGAGGAAGGCATCCCACTCCTCCTCGGTGGGAGTTCGGTATTCCTCGCTGGGCCGGGTGGACCGGCGGCGGGCGATGAACGCCCTGTGCGCCTCGATCGTCTCGGCCGGGTAGACGGCCTTGTAGCCCATCCTTGTATCGATGTTCTTGTGCCCGCAGATCACTTGGGCGATGTGTGGTGGGAGGCCGTTCATGATGGCGTCAGTGACGAAGATCCTCCTGAAGTCGTGCGGGGAGATCGTGAGCGGTGCGCCAGCGGAGTCGATGAGCCCGGTGGCCGCGATCGCGCCAATCAGCAGCGTGCGCAGGAACGTGGGAGTGAAGGCCCGTTGCTCGGTTCCGATCTGCCGCTGGAACAGCAGCGGCATCGGCGGGTTCCAGACCTTCTCACGGACGTCGTAGAACGGCGCCAGCGGGATCGCTCCAGCTGGACCGCGTAGTCGGCGGACGATGGCTGACAGGACGTCCGCCAATTCCGGGCTGACCAGCAGGAGGCGCTCGGTGTCGGTCTTGGACGGGGCGATCTGGAGCAACGGAACGATCTCGCCGGTGGTCGGGAGCCGGTACTGGGTGACGCTGTGGTGGGTCAACTCCAAGAGCTCTTCGTTGCGGATGCCCGTCAGGCGGAGGACCTCGACGGCGGCGAACGCCCAGAACGCTTCCTCCTCCTCGAAGGAGAGGTTCCGGCGTCGGCCGGTGGCAGTCTCCTCGGCCCAGGTGAGGTGTCCCGCGGCCTTGGACGTGACGGCTCGGCGAAGCGATCCCTCGGTGCCGGGGATCACCGTCCCTGGCTCGGTGGCCTGCGCAGTCCGGAGCAACTCGAAGGCCGCGAGCCTGCGGCGGTTGGCGGTGCTGACCAGCACGGGGAGCACGGGAAGGCGCTCGCGGGTGCGCTGATCCATCCGTGCCTTGCGGTGCTTGCGCTCCTTGGCCTTGCGGATCTCGTCATCGCTGATCGGGCAGCGTACGACCCACGGTCCCCAGCGGGCCGGTTCCTCCGTTGCCCAGTGGGCGAGGTCTAGATAGAAGGCTCGGACCCGCATCAGCTCGTCCTTGGCGTTGAGCCGGGGCTGGCGATCTCGACCGTCGCCCCGTCGGGGCCGGTGATGGTACGCCGCTTGGTGCTCAGGTCTTCCTTCCAGGTCCGCGCCAGCACCGGCGGCAGCAAAAGAGTGTCGATGCCCGGTGACAGCGCTTCGATCCGCGTCCAGAACAGCCCCGCCAACGATCGTGAGATCGCGTCCAAGCTGGCGAAGTCCAATGACGGCTGCCGTTCGCGAAGGTAGTCCACGAGCAGATCCCGGATCGGGCGGCACCGGATCGGGTAGCGGTCCACAAGCTCCTCGATGCTCAGCTGGCCGAGAGCCTGGCCGAACGCCCGGATCGTTGCCGGGGCATCGTCAGGGAAGACGCCCATGGTCCGAAGCCGCAGGTAGAAGTCGACCTTGTGCTGTCCGCCGCGGACATGGACCCGGCGTTGGGTGTCGAACAGCTCCACGCAGTCCCCAACCGTGATGTCCTGGATGAGCCCGCCTTTGCAGGCCAGGAGGACGGCGATCCGGGTCGCTGCGATCTGGGCGTCTTTACTGGAGTGCGATTGCGCGGCGGCCATCTGCACCAAGTGCTCGAACCCGTCCGGGTCACGGACCTCGGCCATGATGGTGGCCAGGTATCGGTGGGTGCGGGTGAGCATCCAGGGCAGGCTGGGACGGATCACATCACCGGCGATCAGCAGCAGCAACCCGGTGGACAGGTCAGCGCGGACGTACGACGACGGCGACCCTGCCTGCTGGCTCAGGAAACGCAGAGGGAGCT
Source organism: Streptomyces spororaveus (assembly GCF_016755875.1). Taxonomy (NCBI): domain Bacteria; kingdom Bacillati; phylum Actinomycetota; class Actinomycetes; order Kitasatosporales; family Streptomycetaceae; genus Streptomyces; species Streptomyces spororaveus. The sequence goes on from NZ_BNED01000005.1 coordinate 8,231,211, forward strand.
CTGTCCAGTCCGCGCCGGGAAGATCCTCGACGCCGCTGCGTGCCCACCTCTCTTGCCAGGTATCTCTAGGGAGGCTTGAGAGCCAGTCCAACATCTTCGCAACCCCGCGCCGACGGCCTGCTCTGGTCGCCTTGGCCGCTTGCAGGAACGGTGGCGCGGTCAGCCGCCGCACAACCTCCTCGACTGATCGGCTGGTCGCCGGCCAGCGGACTTCGGCGGCTCGCGGCGGGAATCGTTCCCGAAGCACGCTGTTCCGCGCTCGTGCCTGCTCAGCGGTCGCGTTCGCGGCTTGCAGCGGTGGGCGAGTCGAGTGCTTCTTGGTGATAGTCATGATGACCGCCCGAACAGGACGTCCAGGGTCTCGGGGTCGTAACCCGGGGCCGGAGGCGGGGGCACCGGCTCGGTGCGCTGGTCCGCCCGCCGCGCGTGGTGGGCCAGCACCTGGGCGACGACCTCGTCCTGGCGCGGGTTGAGGTAGATCTCGGTCGTGGTCAGATGCGCGTGCCCGAGGACCCACTGCACGTCGGTCAGCGTCAGCGCCGGGTTGCGCACCATGCGGACGGCGGCGCTGTGACGAAGGTCGTGAAGGGTCCAGTCCGCGCCGAAGCTGGCGTTGAGCCGCTCGAACATCCGGTGGGCGCCGTGGTAGGTCAACGGCTGAAACGGACGCCGCAGCGTCCACCACACTGGCCGCGTCAGGCCCCGCGGCACCAGCCCGTGCAGCTCCTGCTGGTAGAGCCGCAGCCACACGAACGCATCCGCTGAGGCCGGCACCTGCTGCCGTGCCCGGGAGCCCTTCCGGACAACGCTGATCAGCTGCTGTCCCGGATCGACGTCGCACTGACGGACGCCGATCAACTCCGATGCCCGGACCCCGCTGGAGATCCAAAACGCGATCATGGCCCGGTCCCGGTTCGACGGCAGCGCCGCGAACAGCGTGTTGAACCACTCGTCCGGGATCGAGCGCGGAATCCGGCGCGGAATCGTGGGCCGATAACGGCCGGTCCGCTCCGGCGCCCAGGTTTCCATCGGGTTGTGGTGCGCGTGCGCGCGGCCGGAACGACGAGCCAGGTCCAGCGGAAACGGGTTGAGCAACGGCCCGGATCCGGCGTCACGGTGCAGGTCGTAGAACCGGCGCAGCACCGTCTCGCTGTGGGCGACGGTCGACGGGGCATAGCCGAGCCCAGGGCTCGTTTTCCCGGTCACCGGGCTCGGGGCGCCGACGGTGCGGGCCGGCTGCCGCTTGGCCGCCGTCGCTCGCGGCTTGACCGTCAGCTGGATCCAGCAGCTGAAATCCCGAGCGTCCATGCGTGTCGCTCGATTCCACGGCACCTCGACTGCGTGCAGGAACCGCCACCACCGCAGTAGGTCCATGCCGTAGGAGCGGACGGTCGCGGCCGCTTTCCCGGCTGCGAGCAGCTCCTGGAAGAACACTGGGACCGGTGCCACGGTCGCGCCGTCGGCGTCGACGAGCCGGTAGGGCTCGTACCGGTCGCCGATTTCCACCAGCCGGCCCCACCGAGGAACGGCCAATCTCGACAGATCCCGTTCGGGCACACGATCGTTCATCACGACCGCAGACCGTACTGGGCGACAACCTCACCTGTGCCCTGAACTGCACAATCAACGTGCTTCGTTCAGTCAACGGGGCATCCGTTGCCCGGTCCTCCAGGTCAACCCCAAGATGTTGTCCCGGCTCGAAGAGCTGGAGAAGGACCTAATCCTGCGGCGCAAGCGGGCCGAACTCGAAGGATGGCTGGGAGAGATCGACGGCATCGACAAGACCCTGACCTTCCTCCGGGCCAAGCGCATTGAGGCCGAAAGGATCAAGCAACGAACCGCCGTCCACCTCGGCCTGCCCCACGTCCGTCGCCCCAGGACTGATCAAACTGTCACCGAATGATGACGCTCACGCCCTGTTCTTCGAAGATCTCCAGGAGTAGGTCGAACAACGCGACTTCGCGTTCTCCGGAGGGCACACGGTCTTGCAGCCGTGCCTTGGCCTGGGCTGAGGAATCCCAGTGCACGGTGAACGGCGTAGTGGCACCCCAGCCCCCTCTCAGGCAGTCGCTCAGAGCATCGAGGTTCCAGCCGAAGTATCCGCCGGGGCCGTTGATGGCTTCACCGATCGCGCAGTAGAAGCTGTCTCGGTCAACGATGTGCCGACCGTCCAAGGTGAACACCTGGCCTGCAGGAGCGTCGGCCTTCCCCTGGCGTTGGTACTCCTGGGAACACAGCGTCACCGACAGCCATGCTCGTCTGTCCTCGGGGGCGAACTCGTGCCACATACCGGTGCGGTCCAGATGACCCGTGCGGATCAGGTCCCATACTCGTTCCGCTCCGGCCACGGCGTTCTCGCACCACAGCGTCATCGTGAGGTCGACGAGGCCGGCCCCGCAGGCGGAGGGCTTGACGTCGACGACGGTGACCTCATTGACGAAGTAGGACCCCATGGTGGCACCGTCACCGTCGAGGAGCTCGAACCAGGCATTCCCCGCCAAGGCGCGACGACTGCCGACGTGGCCAACGCTCTCCAGTAGGCCGCCCTGCGGGAGGCAGCCCGTGAGGTGCACTCGGCGTGTTCCCTCTTCGTCCGGCAGCGGCGTGAACAACCCCTCGGCCTCGTGAGCAAAGCCCCAGAAGTCAGCGTCGTCCTCATCCGAGGTCAGGGCGTACTCCTGCCCCTCACCGCTCCGACCTGATGTTCGCATCGCACTCCCCATGAGAGCGCTGATCTTACCGGCGCCCCGGTGACCTGGTAGGCGGTCGCCGACCTGTCCACCCCATGACACTTCGGAGGCTCTTGGACGAGTCACGGATCCCCATAGCCCGTGAGAGTGAAGTGCAGAGAAGGGTCATCCAGTGCAAGCACAGGAAGGACGGCTGGTCGGGCAAGCCCGTCGGGAGCCCTGACCTTCAGGTCCTGAACGGCACTGGCAGGCAGGTCCACCACGGTGATGTCGTGGTCATGTTGACCAACGGCCGTATCACCGCCAACGCCGCGCAGTTCGCGAAGTCTCAGCGGCTTCACCTCGTCGACCGCCATCTCCTCGCCGAATGGGCCGGCGGGTCCCATCCCCTGTGGAACTCCTGCACGCCCTCCCTCCTGCCAGCCGCCGAGAGGCTCCCTAGGGGTCGCCACCACCTATGAAACGCCCGGCCTCGGACGAAACTCTCGATCTCGCCCACCCGCAGGCATCCGGCTGACACAATGACTCGGCTGGCTTGAGGACAGTGGAAGAACCTACATGTAGTGACCGCTTGGAAATGCGGCGCGAACAGGCCACGTCCCCCGCCAAACGTCCGACCCGTGGACGATTGCCTGGCACTCCGACTACAAGTTTTGTCATGCCCGGAGGAGGACGACGCGACGGGTCCGCGTCGGCCTGCACTATGCATGACCTCTTCCCCAACACCCTGGCGGGGATCTTGAGCGGGGTGGGAACCTTCATCACCCTCGCCACAGCTACTTGGGCTCGTACGCGTCTGGGCTCTCGCAGCAGATCCGCGGGACCTGATTCTCAACTGAGCCCTGTCGTTCCAACCCTGGGAGCGAGCGAAGAGGTGAGGGCCGTCCGACGCCTCATCCGTCCAAGGGGAAGCACAACCATGCCTAGCACCCCCCGCACCTACACCGCCATCAGCACTCTCGGTGCTGATGCCGCCCGGCTCACTTCATCACTGCCCAGCCGGTCGGCGCGGTCGTCATCCAGCAGTTCGGGACCCGTCCGGAGCGGTTCCTACTCACCGATGTCCAGCTCGCCGACGGCTCCTTCGTCGCCGAGCCGCTCGACCGCTACCTGTAAACCAGGGTGGGCCGCGCCTGCCCCATCGCGGTCCGGCTACAGGATGGTCAGGTGCTGTCGCACGCGCTGGCGAGCTCGGCGTAGAAGTCGATGCGGTCCTGGGCCTGGAGGACCTGGGCGCACACGGTCCAGCATGCCGGTGGCGGGCCTCGGGCCGGTCCAGGACGCAGGCCAGCCGGGTCCGGATTGGCGCTGCCGTCTCGGGGGTGAGCAGTGTGTACACGTAGAGGGTGGCTGCGTCGTAGCCGTACGGGGCGCGGCCCCATCCCTCCCAGTCCAGGATGTGCGGGGTGCGGGTGATGTTCGCCCAGTGGAGGTCTCCGTGGGCGGTGGTCCAGGTGACGTCGTCGACCTGGTGGCCGGTGAATTCGGGGATGACGCGGCGCAGGTACTCCTCGCGTACGGCCTCGCGGTCCGCCGGCGGGGGCACGTCGGCGAGGGCGTCCAGGGCGGCCGTCATCTCCTTCCACCACGTCTCGGGCAGGCTGGGGTCCTCAGTGAGGACGGGGCGCGGGGAGACGATCGGGTTCGGGGTGAAGGCGTATGGCTCGGCCCGGTAGGCGTACGCCTGGTCGGTCCAGTCCCGGACGTGGAGCAGTTCGGGGCGTGGCACCGAGGCGGGGAGGGTGCGGGAGGTGGACGGGCCGTTCCACAGGATGCCGCCTTCGGTGCCGGCCTCGGCGCAGACCACGCGGAGCCAGTGCGGGCCGGCGGCCGACAGGGTGCGGCCCTGGTACCCCCACCCCGGCGGCCGGTGGCGCGCAGGCCGAACTGGTCGGCGGCGTGCTGCTGGGCGGCCAGCATCCGGTCGACGGTGGCGGGGCGGGGGCCTCGAACATGGCGGTCCTACCTGTGGGAGACGGCTGCCGCGTCCTTGGATACCAGCTCGGTGGCGAGCGCCGCGACCTGTTCCATGGTGAGGCCGGAGCGCTCGGCCAGGTCCCCGAAGGTGAGGCGGGCGCCGGAGACCAGGGCCTCCAAGGCGGGGCGGACGGAGGTGTGGAGCTCCCAACGGCAGGCCCGCGTGCTGCGCGAGCTCAGCCAGCGGGCCTTACCCGATCCGGAGGAGCACACTGCCGGCCAGCCAGCCCCCATCGACACCAGGGTTCAGCACCGGCGCCGCGAGTTCGCCGCCACGGAAACCGCGGCCCTGCGCCGGGGCCGCGATCACGCTGCCGCAGGCCGCCCCGCTGAGGCCCACAGCATGACCGGAACAGTTGGAGACAAGGGAGCGGCCTGACTCGCCCCGCCCCCGCTACCCTTCTGATCCTCATCTATGGGGGGAGTCGCTGCGTGCGCGCCTTGGAAGACATAAGGAACCAGGTGAGGTCTCTGACCTCCCGCCGCTACGTGGACGAGGCGATTGCCGCGTACGGCGCGTCCGCTTACCGCTCCGCGTTGATGTCGACCTGGATCGCCGTGGCCGCAGACATCATCGGCAAGATCCGCTTGCTTGCGGACGAAGGAGAGGGCGTCGCCGTCAGCCTGCGTGATTCGCTGAACAACGCAATAGCATCCAACGACGTCCCCGCCCTGCAGAAGTTCGAGACGAGCCTGATCAAGACGGCGCACGAGGACCTTGAGCTGATCGGCCGACGTGAGGCCGATGAGCTCACCCGCCTCTACAAGGACCGCAACCTCTGTGCCCACCCGCCTTCGTCGCCGGAA